>CAWIGD010000040.1:0-63478 GCA_963835165.1 uncultured Alphaproteobacteria bacterium | reverse complement strand
ATGCCATCGTCGCCGACCACGTCGTGCGGCACGTCCGGACCATCTTGGACCGGCAAGATGCGCCGCCAGACGTGCTCGAGAGCAGGGCGCAGTAGCGGTCGCCCGGCTCGCATGCCTCGCAACTACTCGCGCAGCAGCTTGGAGACCGGCGCGCCGGGATCGAGCCGCTTGAACAATGCCGGCGCATCGGCAACGCGGTCGATGATGCATTCGAGCTGCCCGCTCACCTCGACGCTGGCTGCCGCGAGCATGGGCTTGTCCTGATCGTCGCATTGCGGGACGTAAAACACCGCTTCATTCCCTGCGATCCGAACCACCGTGTAACCGTAACCCGGCTGATCGTTTTCTCCCTTTGCTTGGCCGACGAAAAGGTCGCCGCGCAGGGCGTGGAAGGAAATGGTCAGCGTCTCCCCCTTCTCGTTGACAAAATCATAGGCACCGTCGCCGCGGTGCTTGATCTCAAGCACCTCCTGTCGCCGATAGGTATTGTCCGGGCCGCGTTCGTAGACCACGTAGCGCCCGCCCTCGTGGAGCGGCGCAGCCGCGCTCGCGAGCGGAAACTTCGCCTGCTCGGATTGAAAGCAGCCCGCGAGGAGGAGGCAGGTCGCTGTGAGCAACAGCAGCGAACCAAGCCTTGTGCGACATTGTGCCATGGTGAGAAGCGTGTTCTTTCGGACGTGGCGTGAATGGATAGGTGCTCGCGCGTGCGCTATTATTATCTTAAGCAGGCAATCGGTCGCCTCGGTCGGAAGCGAATCGGCATGAGACGTTGACGACGCCGGTGGCGCTGAACCGGGCGAACAAAGTCGACCGATCACTCCGCCGCTTCTCTCCCGTGCCCCAGCCGCTGGTTGAGCTTATCGAGCAGCGCCGCCGCCGCCTCGGCGATCACGGTCCCCGGCGGAAAGATCGCGGCGGCGCCGGCGCGCGTCAGCTCCTCGTAGTCCTGGGGCGGCACCACGCCGCCGACCACGATCATGATGTCGTCGCGGCCCTCCTGCACGAGCGCGGCTTTGAGCTGCGGCACCAGGGTGAGATGCGCCGCCGCCAGCGAGGAGATTCCGAGGACGTGGACGTCGTTCTCGACCGCCTGCCGTGCCGCCTCCTCCGGCGTCGCGAACAGGGGGCCGATGTCCACGTCGAAGCCGAGATCGGCGAAGGCGGTCGCGATCACCTTTTGCCCGCGGTCGTGGCCGTCCTGACCGATCTTGGCCACCAGGATACGCGGCCGACGTCCTTCATTCGCTTCGAATTCGGTGACGAGCCTCTGGACCCGCGCGACGGCTTCCGACATGGCGCCGACCTCCCGCTTGTAGACGCCGGTAATCGCCTTGATCTCCGCCCGATGGCGCCCGAAGACCTGCTCCAGTGCCGCCGAGATTTCGCCCACCGTGGCCTTGGCGCGCGCGGCGTCGATCGCGAGCGCGAGCAGGTTGCCGTTGCCGCCGGCAGCATTGCGGGTGAGCGCGGCCAGGGCGTCCGCGACCGCCTTGGGATCGCGTTCGCGCCTGAGGCGCGCAAGCTTGTCGATCTGCAATTGCCGCACCGCGGCGTTATCCACCTTGAGCAGATTGACCGGGGGGTCCCGTTCGAGGCGGTACTTGTTGACCCCGATGACGGCCTGCTGGCCGGCATCGATGCGCGCCTGGGTCTTTGCCGAAGCTTCCTCGATGCGAAGCTTGGGCAACCCCGCTTCGATCGCCTTGGCCATGCCACCCATCTCCTCGACCTCCTGGATGTGAGCCCAGGCGGACTTGGCGAGTTCATAGGTGAGACGCTCGACATAGAACGAGCCGCCCCATGGGTCCACCATGCGCGTCGTGCCGCTCTCCTGCTGCAGCAGGATCTGGGTGTTGCGCGCGATGCGGGCGGAGAAGTCGGTCGGCAGCGCGAGCGCTTCGTCGAGCGCGTTGGTGTGGAGCGACTGGGTGTGCCCTTGGGTCGCGGCGAGGGCCTCGATCATGGTGCGGGCGACGTTGTTGAACACGTCCTGCGCGGCGAGCGACCAGCCCGAGGTTTGGCAATGGGTGCGCAGCGACAGCGAACGCGCGTCCTTCGGCTCGAACGGTTTCATCAGCTTCGCCCATAACAGGCGCGCCGCGCGCAGCTTCGCCACCTCCATGAAGAAGTTCATGCCGATCGCCCAGAAGAACGAGACGCGCGGCGCGAACTGGTCGATGGCGAGCCCGGCTTTCAATCCGGCGCGCACATATTCGACGCCGTCGGCAAGCGTATAGGCGAGCTCGAGGTCCTGCGTCGCGCCCGCCTCCTGCATGTGGTAGCCGGAGATCGAGATCGAGTTGAACTTCGGCATATGCGCCGCAGTGAAGGCGAAAATATCGGAGATGATGCGCAGCGACGGTGCGGGCGGATAGATGTAGGTGTTGCGCACCATGAACTCTTTGAGAATGTCGTTCTGGATCGTGCCCGAGAGTTTTTCCGGCTTCACGCCCTGTTCTTCGGCGGCGACGATATAGAGCGCGAGCACCGGCAGCACCGCCCCGTTCATGGTCATCGACACCGACATCTGGTCGAGCGGGATGCCGGCGAACAACGTGCGCATGTCGTAGATGGAATTGATCGCCACGCCGGCCATGCCGACGTCGCCGGGCACGCGCGGATGGTCGCTGTCGTAGCCGCGGTGGGTCGCGAGGTCGAACGCAACGGAAAGGCCCTTCTGCCCGGCGGCGAGGTTCCTTCGGTAGAAGGCGTTGGAATCCTCGGCGGTGGAGAAGCCGGCATATTGCCGGATGGTCCAGGGCTGCGTGACATACATGGCGGGGTAGGGGCCGCGCAGATATGGCGCGATGCCGGGATAGGTGTCGAGAAAGTCGAGGTCCTTGACGTCGTCTGGGCCGAAGACCGGCTTCACCGCGATCCCTTCGGGCGTGAGCCATGGGGCGGCTTCCCGCTGCTGCCGCCGCGGACATTGTGCTCTCGAACGGCACATCAGCAAAATTTGGGACGTCCGTCATGCAGCGCCCTTCTCGTGCGGCCGGAAGAAATCAAACTTCGCAGCGATTTCAGCATCGCGGAGCTTCGGCAAGTCGCCCCATAAGTTGATGCCAAATCGCCTAGGTCACGGCACCGCCAGCTAGAATATCATGTGTCGGTTCGGGCGTCGCTAGCGTAGCGCGTCTTTGGCGGATTTCTGCGTCGCCAAGGTGCCGGACGATGCAAGCGCGACGGACAGATTGCGGGTGCCAAAGGCGTCATTCCACCTGCAGGCCGAGCCTCTGAATCAGATCGCGGAATTTGACATAGTCCTTGTCCAGGAACTCCGCCAACTGCTCCGGGCTGCTGGAGATGGCGTCGAAGCCTCGCGTGGCGAGCGCCTGCTTGAACTCCGGATCGGCGACGACCTGGGCGACATCGGCATTGAGCTTTTTGACGATGGGCGCCGGCGTGCCACTCGGGACCAGCACGGCGAACCAGAGGCTGACGTCCACACCGGGCAATCCGGCTTCCGCGAAGGTCGGAACGTCCGACAGTCCGTCTACGCGCTTGCTTGCGGTGACGGCAAGCCCGCGTAGCGCCCCGCTCTGGATGTGCGGGACCGCGGTCGAGGTCCCGACTAAAAACATGGCCACGTCGCCGGCGAGCAGCGCGCTGATCGCCTGTGCCGAGGAGCCTCGATAGGGCACGTGAGTGATGTCGATGTTTGCAACTGCCTTGAACAGCTCGGCGCCGAGATGAGGTGCGCTGCCGATCCCGATCGAGGCATAGTTGAGTTCGCCAGGCTTCTGCCGCGCCAGCGAGATCAACTCCAGGACAGTGCGCGCAGGCAGTGCGGGCTTGACGATCAGAACCTGGTAGCCCATCGCCAGCATCGACACCGGCGCCAGATCGCGCTTCCAATCGTACGGTACGCGCTTGTAAAGGCTCGCGGCGACGGTGAGCGGACCGTCGGTCGCGAGGTAAAGGGTGTAGCCGTCGGGCTCGGATCGCGCTGCAAACTCGGTTCCGATCAGGCCGCCCGCGCCTGCGCGGTTGTCGACCACGACCTGCTGCCCCCACAGGGCGGCAAGCTTGTTGCCGAGCAGGCGGGCCAACAGATCGCCGCTGCCGCCGGCGGCATAAGGCACGATAAAGCGGACCGGCCGCGCTGGAAAATCTTGCGCGGCTGCAATCTGCGACAGCGCGAGCCCAAAGACCAACGTCGCGGCAAGCTTCATCAGCGGGCGTATTGCGTTGGCTCGCATCGCTGTGTCTCCGAACTGGCGAATGCGGTCATACCGGCGCGGCCGTTGCGGGCGCCGGTCCCTTGCTCAAGCTGAGCATCAGGCGTCCATGGCCCTCGATGCGGTCACGGATGCCGACCGAGCGGAATGCTTCCCAGTAATCGGCGTGAGCGCCGGTGACCACCGGGATTCCGAGCGCGTTCTCGATCAGCGGTGCCGCGTCCGCCCCCGACCATTGATTGCACGGGATGTAGACGCCGTCTGCGGAAGGCGCCGAGGCCAAGACGTGCCGGGTGGTGGCAGCGATTTGGGCGGGAGTGACGTCCTGTAGCCGTTTGAAGACCACGTCCATCGTGTGATCGGCGACCACGTGGAAACCGCTCGCGCCGAGGAAAGACAGCGCTGACTCGTGCAGTTCCCGCGGATAGGGCGTCACCACGGCAACGTTGCGGACACCGAGATGTGCGAGGGCTCGTATGGCCGATCGGATGCTGGTCGTGGCGGGCAGACCGGTCACCTCCTCGATCTGTTTCACCAGTTCGTCCTCGAAGCCCTTGCCGCGCGTGGTCACGACCGGCATTCCCGTATGGATGATGTAATCGACGTTGCGCGATGCGAGATATTTGACCGCGGTCACGATTGGCTCGAGCACGTGCTGCCGGAAATTCTCACGGTTCCAATGCTCGATATTGGAGGTCGTGGCGCACATCGAGACGCCATCGGGAGCCAATCGATAGAAGTCGTAAGCCGCCGTTTCGATCACGGTCGGGCTGAGCAGGCCGATGCGCTTGCGCCAGCCGAAAGGACGTTCAGGATTGCTCATGGATTGATTCCGGCTGCCCGCGAGACGCAACATACGCGCGTCGGTGCCAGTCTGATGGCTTTGACGTCAGCTGGCAATGAGACCGTGGGCTGTCCGTAGCGCGGCGAGGGCGTCACAACCGGCGAAAACGAAGCCGGACACGCCGGCCTCCTTGAGCGCTGCCTCGAGCGCGCCGGGCCGGCCGGCGAGCCAAACCGAGGCACCCGCACCGTCCAGCGCGTGCGCAGTCGTCGTGCCCTCCAGCGCATACACCTCATCCGACGAGCATAGACAAGCAAGTTTTGCGCCGGATGTTTTCAGAGCCGCGATCATTTCGTCGCGGCCGGCGAAACCGTCATTGCTCACCGCCTCGATGCCGCCGGCCTCGAAGAAATTCTTGGCGAAGGTCGCGCGCGCGGTGAAGTCGGACGGCTTGCCGAGATTGGCGAGAAAGATCTTCGGCCGCGCCCCCGTGCGTGCGAGCATGCGGTCGGCGGCGTCGCGCAGCTGTTCGAACGGTTCGGCGAGGCGGATGCGCGGCAGCGGCTCGACTTTCCACAAGGTGGCGATGGACGGCGGCGCCGCTGCCGCGACATCGAGCACCGAAACCGGCACTTCGGCGAGATCGGGAAAATCGCTGGTGCCGGTGAGCGCGTCCTTGCGCCGCGCCACTGCGGCACGACGTTCGTCGCGTACGGCGGCGATTTTTTTCTGAATGATGCCCTGCTCGAGGGCTGCCCACGCACCGCCGGCCCGTTCGATCTCTTGGAACTGGGTCCACGCCGCGCTGCAGAGCTGTCCGGTCAGCTGTTCGATGCCACCGGAACCGGCGCTGGGGTCCGCGACCCGAGCGAGATTGGATTCCTCGAGCAGGATCAACTGGGTGTTGCGCGCGATCCGGCGCGCGAAGCGATCGGGCAGCCCAAGCGCCTGCGTGAACGGCAGCACCGTGATCGCGTCGGCGCCGCCCAGGCCCGCGGCGACGACCGCGATGGTTGCTCGCAGCATGTTCACGTAAGGGTCGCGCTTGGTCATCATTCGCCAGGCGGTCTCCGCCGCGACCAGGGGCGGCACGGGTTTGAGCCCGCAGGCCTCCTCGACGCGCGCCCACAGCTTTCGCAGCGCGCGAAACTTGGCCATGGTCAAGAATTCGTCGGCGTCGGCACTGAGGCGGAAATAAATCATGCGCCGCGCGGCATCCAGCGCGCGTCCGCCTGTCTCGAGCGCGCGCAGATAGGCGACGGCAACTGCCAGCACGTAAGCGAGTTCCTGCGCCTCGGAGCCGCCGGCATTGTGGATCACCCGGCCGTCGCCACAGGCAAATGGGCCTGCAAAGCCGCTGTCGGCCAAACCGGAAATGGCGGCATTGAAGCCCGGCACGAGCTCGTTCCAGGACCGCCGGCCGCCGCCCGCCGCTGCAGCGGCGCCGATCGGGTCGAAACCGAAGCGTATGGCGGTGGCGGCGGGCGCAGTGCCCCGGCCTTTAAGCAATGCGGCGAGCCGGGTCGCGATATCGTCACTGTCCGGACCGAGATCCATGTCGATCGCGATGCCGGCATCGAGGTGCACGCCGGCCAATGCCCGCGTGATCGCGTCGTCGGTCGCGGGCAGACCGTAACCGTAGGCGCCAACCGCCCCGGCGAAGACGAGCGAGAGCCCGGTCGCACCGTTTTCCAGATCGCATAGCGCCTCGGCATTCGCCGCCGCCGGTTCGGGGTGGTCGACGCGCTGGACGATCGACCACGGCGTGCCGGGTGCGCGTCCCGCCACCGGCTGCGCGTCAGCCTTTCGATCATAGAGCGGCTCGATGGCGAGCCCGTCGTACGTCCGGGCGACGAGCCTCTTGTCGAACGGCGCACCTTTGAGCACGCCTTCGACCAGCTTGCGCCATTGCTCGCGGGTGGCTGCGGGAAATTCGGCCGCCAAGGGTAGCTCGTCGGGCGCGGAGGTCATGACCACAAACTGCCACGGAGCAAATGATGGGCCAACTGCCATCGCGTGGTGGGTGGGCGCCCCGGAGCGCGGCGAAGGCCGGATTGCCGGATCCCGTCGCCGAACCGGGCGCCGTCACTGCGATCGTGGCGGGAGCTTCACCACGCCTGCGGTGTCAACCCGGGCCAGCGCATCGGCCATGCGCATGCCTGCGATCACTTTTTCAGGCGCAATCTCCGCGAGCGGGACCAGCACGAAAGCGCGCTCGAACAGACGCGGATGGGGCAGCGTGAGTTTCGGCTCTTTCAAAATCATGTCGTCGTAGGCGAGCAGGTCGATATCGACCGGGCGCGGACCCCAGCGCTGCTCCTGGGTACGGTCGCGCCCGAACGCGCGCTCCACCGCTTGCGCACGGGTCAAGAGCGCATGCGGAGCGAGGTCCGTTTCAACCGCGATGCAGAGATTGACGAAAGGGGGCTGCGCCTCGATTCCCCAGGGCGGCGTATGATAGTCCGCGGAGCGGGCGAGAAGACGCACACCGCCGTCACAGAATGCGGCGACCGCGCGATCGAGGGTGGCGCGCACGTCGCCGACATTGCCGCCGAACGCGACGAACGCTTCAGCCATGATGCCGATGTCCCGGTCCCGGCGTCCGTGTCCCTTTGCGGCACGCGCCCGCACGGACGTGCGCGTTCCTCGCACCGACTCGCGGAAATGCTGCTGGTAGGGACGTCAAATCCGCCACATTAGCGAGCGCGCACGATGGTGACCCCCACATCGGCAAAGGTCGCCGCGATCGGCGCGTGGGGTTTGTGGACCGTGACCTGCACCCGCGCGACCCGCGGGAACCGATCGAGGATGGCGGCCGCAACCGCGCCGGCCGCGGCCTCGACCAGCCGATAGCGGCGGGCGCTGAACGCCTTGCTGGCGATCTCGACGACCTGATCATATCCCACGGTGTCCGCGAGCTTGTCGGAACGCGAAGCGCCGGTCAGGTCGGTGTCGAGGACGAGATCGAGACCAAAACTCTGTCCGACTCTTGCCTCGTGCTGCATCACGCCATGATAGGCATGGATGGAAAGCCCGGTGACGAATACGGCGTCGGTCATCGCGCGCTCCAAATGGCGGCGGCGATGCGCAGCGCCTGCACGGTCTCGGGGACGTCGTGCGCGCGGATGATCGCGGCGCCGTCTGCGGCTGCAAGAACATGGGCGGCGATCGATCCGCCCAGGCGTTGGTCGGGCGAGGCGGGCGAAACCTTATCGATGAAGCGTTTGCGCGAAGCGCCGACGAGAAGCGGCAGACCAAAGGATTTGAGCTCGGCAAGCCGGGCGACGGCCGTGACGCTCTGCTCCGCAGTCTTGCCGAAGCCGATGCCGGGGTCGAGCACGATGTTCTCTCGCGCGATGCCGGCGCGCACGGCGATGTCGAGCGAGCGGGAGAAGAACGCCGCAATATCGGCCATAATGTCGATCGATGGATCAGCCGCCTCCCGATTGTGCATGATGATCACAGGCACGCCATGTTCGGCCACCACGCGCGCAAGGTCGCCGTCGCGCTGCAGTCCCCATACGTCATTGACGATCGCGGCTCCCGATGCGAGCGCCCAGGCCGCCACCTTGGCCTTCATGGTGTCGATCGATACCGGAATTCCCAGCCCCACCGCACGGGGAAGGACCGGGGCCAGACGCCGGATTTCCTCCTCGACCGGTACGGGAACGGCGCCGCCATACGGACGGGTCGATTCCGCGCCAATGTCGAGGACGTCGGCACCCGCCGCGACCATCCGTTGCGCCTGCTCGACAGCGATCGAGGGATCGAGAAAACGACCACCGTCCGAAAAGGAATCCGGCGTGACGTTCAGCACGCCCATGACCGCCGGCCGCCCGAGAGCCAGTAGGCGTGCGAGCGGGTTCGCGCCGTTTTCGTCGCGGGCGGAAGCGTCGACGGGGCGCGCGAGCGTCATGAAGCTGGCTTGCGCCCGTCCCGGGAGGACTGTCAAGCGCTGCCGACGTTCCGCCCAGGGGGCGCCTGAATCCCGGCGACCCGGCAGTCTGCTCTCGCGCGCGGCAGCAACGCGACCATCGCGAGGGCAGGGATCCCGCCAAGCCGCGACGCCTTGCGCGGGTGTCCTCGCGGAGCGCGAGTCCCATCAATACGTGATTTTACGGGGGAGCTTCCGCGCGTGCTCGACCCAGCGCGTCACGAGCTTCTCGGATGGAAGAAATCGGACCAGCTTTCGCTTCTTGTTGGCCTCCGCCATGGATTTTGCGAGCCTGGCCGGGTTGCGGTATTGCAGTTCGTTCACGGTATCGACGCCGACCTGGCACAAAAGTCCCGCGTATTCCTTGCCCATGCCCTTGATGCGAAGCTTATCGGCGATGTTGGCCCAGCGCAGAAGTCTCTTCTCATCCAGATCGGTCCTGGCGGACAATAGCCTGCGTCCTTTCGGACTTTTCGCCGCCTCCAGCAGCTTCTCAGTCGTTCTGATGCCGGCGGCTTTGAGTGCTTCAGCCTCATCCGCATCGATATCTTCGATAGCGGCGATCGGGTAGGACATCAAATTCTCCTCGGTCCTGTCCAGCCGTTGTCGCTATCAGACGTCGAACGAATGGCAGGGGACTGCGCGGGCGATCCCGCCGACTGCCGCGTCCCTTGAATTTTCGCGGGCGTCGCCTGCGGATTTGCGGATGACTGCATCGATATGGTCCGCGCTCGGCCCGAGCGCTCTTGCTGACGAGGTGCCCATGCGACTACCGCGTGCCCCGGACCTCTCTGCCGGACTTGAACGCGGATTTGACATCGGCGTCACCGTGCCGACGCCGGGCGTGTGTGGGATGACGGCACAGACCTTCTCGGCCGGCCTTTCCTTCTGGAATTGCAGAAGAATGCCGACGGCCATTTCCGTGGCCGCCCGGTCGACGCCCAAGTCGGCGACGAGACGTCCGAAGAGATCGTCCATATGCCCCTCACCAGCCCCGCACTCTCGGCAGGTTAATCTCATATTAGGCAGGCAAAACTTCGGAACACAAGCGCCGCCGATAAAAGTGACGATGCGTTGTTGCATTCGTGCATCAGCGGCGTCGCGCATCCTTCGCATATTCCAAACTCGCGTGTTCGCGCAAGCATGGGGATGCGAACGTCGTGATCAACGGATACAATGTGACAAGCTCGGTGATTGGCTCGATCAGTCGCGGGGACGTGAGTTCGCCTCCGGCACAGCCCAGCGGTTGACCGTGCCCGCGGTAGGACGACAATAGGCACCAGTTATCGGCGGGAATTATGCGATGAGCGACCTCGACCATGATGGCACGATTTTCGTCGGCAGGAGTTCCAAGCCCGAAGTCTTGACCCTTGCGCTGGCCAATCGCCACGGGCTGGTGACGGGAGCGACCGGCACCGGCAAGACGGTGACCTTGCAGGTTCTCGCTGAAGGCTTGTCACGCGCGGGCGTCTCGGTCTTCGCGGCCGACGTCAAGGGAGATCTTTCCGGCGTTTCCGAAGTTGGCGAAGCCAAGGAAGCGTTTGTCACCCGCGCCAAAAGTCTCGGATTCGACTACGAGCCCGACCAGTTTCCGGTTGTGTTCTGGGACTTATTCGGGGAGCAGGGCCACCCGATCCGCGCCACCATTTCCGAGGTTGGCCCGTTGTTGCTGTCGCGTCTCATGGATCTCAACGATGTCCAGGAGGGCGTGATCAATATTTGCTTCCGTGTTGCCGACGAGCAGGGACTGCTGATCCTGGACCTCAAGGATCTGCGCGCGGTTCTCGGTTTCATCTCGGATCACGCCGCCGAACTGACCGTGCAATACGGGAACGTGTCGAAGGCGACGATCGGCACCATACAGCGCCAGCTCTTGGTGCTGGAGAACCAGGGGGGCAGCAAGTTCTTCGGCGAGCCCGCGTTGGCGCTGAAGGATTTCATCCGCACCGACCGGGATGGACGCGGCTTCATCAATATCCTGGCGGCCGACAAGCTGATGGAGAGCCCGCGGCTCTACGCCACGTTCCTGTTATGGCTGCTTTCCGAGCTGTTTGAAGAATTGCCCGAGGTCGGTGATCCGCCCAAGCCCAAGCTTTGTTTCTTCTTCGACGAGGCGCATCTGCTGTTCAACGATGCGCCGAAGGCCCTCCTCGACAAGATCGAGCAGGTGGTCCGCCTGATCCGCTCGAAGGGCGTCGGCGTTTATTTCGTGACCCAAAACCCGCTCGACGTGCCGGACAAGGTTCTCGCCCAGCTGGGCAATCGCGTGCAGCATGCGCTGCGGGCGTTCACGCCTCGTGACCAGAAGGCCGTGCGGGCCGCAGCGGAGACGTTTCGCGCCAATCCCAAGCTCGACACCGCCAAGGTGATCATGGAGCTCGGCAAGGGCGAGGCGCTGGTCTCGTTCCTCGAAGGTAACGGCACCCCGTCGATGGTGGAGCGCTGCGTCATCCGCCCGCCCTCCGCCCGGCTCGGCCCGATCACGCCGGAAGAGCGCAAGGCGCTGATCGCCACGAGCCCGGTGAAGGGGAAGTACGACCAGGCGATCGATTCCGAATCCGCATATGAGGTGTTGCAGCAGCGCATGCGGTCCGGCGCCGCCGATGGGCCGCTTGCTTCGCCGCATTCGCCCGGAGCGCCAGAGGAGGCGCCCCCGTCCGGCGGTCTCGGCGCCGTGCTGGGTGGTCTCAGCGACATGCTGGGCGGCATTTTCGGTACCAGTCGCCCGCGCGGAAAGCGCCTGTCCACCGGCCAGGTCGTCGCCCGCGAAGTCACCCGTTCGGTCACCAACCGCGTGGCAGGCCAGATCGCGGCCGATATCGGAAAATCGCTCGGCGGCAAGACGGGCAGCTCGGTCGGCCGCGCCATCGTGCGCGGGACCATGGGCGGCATCTTGCGGCGATGACCGGTCCTGCCGGCCGGTCGCATCGTTGAATCGCAGTCTTTTCAAATAGGGGATCATTCCCCTTGCTTGCCGGAAGCTTATTTCGCAATTGATGACCGCTCGAAGACATAGACCAGCGCCAGAGTCCCAACATGACCCCCTCGCAAGCCCTCCCTGCCGTGCTGCAGAAAATCGACGCCGGGCTCGACCAAAGTCTCGAGCGCCTGTTCGAATTTCTGCGCATCCAGTCGATCTCGACCGACCCGGCGTACAACAAGGAATGTCAGGCGGCCGCCGCGTTTGTGGCCAAGGATCTGGCCGGTATTGGTTTCCAAACCAGCATTCGTCAGACCGAAGGTCACCCGATCGTCGTCGGCAAGGGCGGCGCGCGGAACGGCAAGAGCCCGCGCGTCCTGTTCTACGGCCACTACGACGTCCAGCCGGTCGATCCGCTCGATCTCTGGGACACACCGCCGTTCACACCGCGCATTGCGGCGCTGCCCGACGGCCGCAAAATCATCGTCGCGCGCGGGGCCTGCGACGACAAAGGCCAGGTAATGACCTTCGTCGAGGCCTGTCGCGCCTTCGTGGCGGTGACCGGCGAATTGCCGCTGCCCATCACCATGATGATCGAGGGCGAGGAGGAGTGCGGCTCCAACCACCTGTTCGGCTTCGTCAAGGACAACGCGGAGGAATTCAAGCTGGACCTGGCGCTGGTGTGCGATACGAGCATGTGGGATCCGGCAACGCCCATGGTGACGACATCGCTGCGCGGGCTCGTTTACGAGGAGGTGAGACTCACCTGCGCCGACCGCGACCTGCATTCCGGCTTGTTCGGCGGTGCAGCCCAAAACCCGTTGCGCGTGCTTGCGCGCATCCTGGCCGCCATGCATGACGACAATGGCCGTGTCACCATTCCGGGCTTCTATGATGGCGTGAAGGACCTTCCACCCGACATCAAGGCGGATCTCAAGGGACTCGATCTAACTCCTGAGAATTTTCTCGCCGAAGTCGGCCTCAAAGTACCGGCGGGCGAGAACGACCGCATGTTGATCGAGCAGATCGCTACCCGCCCAACCGCGGAGATCAACGGTCTCATCGGCGGCTATACTGGGGAGGGCGCAAAGACAGTCATACCGGGGCAGGCCACGGCGAAGGTGTCCTTCCGCCTGGTCGGCGCGCAGGACCCGCAGAAAATCCGCGCCGCCTTCCACGCTTTCGTGCGTGCGCGTCTTCCGGCCGATGCAAAGGTCGAGTTCAAGAGCTTTGCCGGCGCGCCGGCCACCGAGCTGCCATTCGACAATCCGGCGCTTGCCAAGACCCGTACCGCGCTTGCCGACGAATGGGGCAAGAAGGCCCTCGCGATGGGCGAGGGCGGCTCGATCCCGATCGTCGGCGACTTCAAGCGCGTGCTGGGCATGGATACGATCATGGTCGGTTTCGCGCTCGACGACGACCGCGTGCATTCCCCCAACGAGAAGTATGATCTCACCTCATTCCACAAGGGCACGCGCAGCTGGGCAAGGATCTTGGCGTCGCTGGCGGCGTTATAGCAACCTCGCGGCTTGCGCCAAGGAGCCGAGGAGCTGTGGAACCCAGCCACGAAAGGGCCCTGTCACAGATGTGGCGGAACGGCGCGACGCTGACGCCCAAATTGCGTAAGGATCGAGGCTCTGCCCGCCGGCGCGCAATCGCAGGAACCACTCACCATTGCTGCGAGTTATTGTCCCAAGCAATGGAGGAGCAGATGGTCGCACCGATGATGATTAAGGAACACATGGAAGTTCTCGGTTCCGACGGCGTGCATGTCGGCACCGTGGATCATCTCGAAGGTCAAGATCAGATGAAGTTGACCAAGACCGACACCGATGCGGATGGCGAGCACCATTTTATTCCGCTCGCTTGGGTCGATCGGGTCGACGAGCACGTGCACCTCAAGCAATCCGGCGCCGAGGCAAAGGCGCGGTGGAAGACCCACTGACCTAGCTGGATGGGTGACGCCTAAAGAGAGCCCCGCGGCCATTTGGCTCGCGGGGTTCTTTACGACCGGGGCGCTGTGCCCGAGCCTTACAGGGCCTTGTACCAGCGTTGGTCGTAGAGCGCACCGGTCGCGGATCCCAGCACTTTCCGGAAATCCTTGGTGTGGGTCCCGGTTTCGTGGGCGTCGGCGGCCTTTTGATTGCGCCACACTTCGATGACCGTGAAGTGGTTCGGCCGCGTCTTTTGCTGATAGACGTCAAATCGCACGTTGCCGTTGTCCTTGCGGGTTGGATCAGCCAACGCCTTGAGCGCGGCGACGCCGTCGTCTTTCTTGGGTGGGACGACGTCGACGTGGGAAATGGCAACCGTCGAGCCGCCCGGAATGGCGGCGGCGTCCTTGGGTCCCACCGCCAGTGCCACATAGGGCCGTTCGTCGATCGGGGCGACCAGATGCGGCTCGATCTGCTGGCGGAACGTCTTCACGTGCGCCGACGCTGCATGCGCGTCGTAGCTTTGCTGGTCTTTCCAGATTTCGATGATGGCGAACTGGTTCGATGGTGCGCCGCGCTGGAAAACTTCATAGCGAACCACGCCCGCATCCTTGCGGCTGGCAGCCGCCAGCTGGCGGAGCAAAGCGGCGTCGGCGGCCCGGGAAGCCGGGGTAACGTCGAGATAGGTGACCATATAGACGGCCGGATCGTTGGCATCCTGGGCGTGGGCGATGGTCATGAAAGCAAATGGCAGCAGCGCCAAGGCAAAGAGCAAACGCCACGAGACCTGCATCTTATCCTCCCCATTGGTATTTTCTTTATGGCACCGATCGTTATGCGCTTCCTGCGGCTCCGTCAATGCGGAGCCCGCCGCGTTTCTCCAACGCGCTTGACACCTGAGGCAAGCGGACATCGCTGCCCACGCGCCCGTTCACAGGAACATCGTGAGGCCGTTGAGTCCGGTAAGGACCGCGCCAGGGGCAGGTCCGTATTCTTCCGCGTTGTTCGTGCGGTTGATCCACGCGGTCCGAAAACCGCAGGTGGCGGCACCCATCACATCCCAGCGGTTGGACGAGACAAAGACCATGTCGGCAGGTTTGAGGTTGAATTTCTTCGTGACGAGCGCATAGGCCTCGGGACGGGGCTTGTAGATGCGGATTGCATCCACGGAGAGCGCCGCATCCAGCTCGGCCCCGATCCCGGCCGAATTGATCGCGGCGGTGAGCATTTCCGGCGACCCGTTCGACAGGATTGCGGTGGAGGCGCCGTGCGCCCTGAGCTCGCGCAGCGCCGGGCGTGCATCCGAAAATGATTCGAGCGTCCAATAGGCCTCGAGCAGCTTCGGTCTGAGCGCCCTATCGACCGAGGGAAAACGCGCGAAGGCGAAATCGAGCGCACGTGCGGTGAGCGTCCAGAAATCCAGATAGCGGCCGGCGAGTGTCAGCGTCCAGCTATATTCAAGTTGCTTGGTACGCCAGATTTCGGAAAAGCGGTCGGCATCCGGACCCGCGGCGGCGCGGTGCCGGTTGATGGCGGCGTGCACGTCGAAGAGTGTCCCATAGGCGTCAAAGACGAAAGCGCGGGGCATCGCGGGCCCTCCCGTTTCAGAGTCCCGGCTGGGTCAGCAGCGTCGAAATCGACCGTCCGCGGATGTCGTAGACGCGAGCGTAGACCACCCCATCGCGTACGACCTCGGCCAGCAGCGGGGCATCGAGTTTGGCGCAGTAGAATTCCCCCAGCATCATCGCGAAGTCGGCGCCCCGCGGGTCCCACGACGTTTCGAAATCGGGGCCGAGCTCGACCTGCGGCGAGCGGTGCGGCCCGCAGACCGCAATCTTCCAGCGGCGGCCGGAAGGCTTCGTCTCGCCGCGCTCGGCAAGCTTCGCGAGCAGCGCTTGCGAGGCCTGCTTCAAGGAGAGGCCCCAGTAGTCGAGCATGAAGCGATCGCGTGCGTGCGCAACACCGCCGGAAAGGTGGTTGAAGTAGGTGTATTCGTAAGGGTGCAGCCGCACCATTTCGACCACGGGAGTGCCGACGCCGGCGATGAAGACGATGGCAGCCACAATGGGCGCAAATCGCCCCAATTTCGAAGCCGTCCGGATGAGAAACGCGCCGGCGAGGCCGCCGAGCGCCGCCAGCGGCGGCAAGACGAACACGAAATGCCGGATGCCGTTGTACATCGCGGGCTGCAACGCGATCGTGGTGGCAAGGGGTAACAGGCTGGCGAGTGCGATCAGGAGAAAAACGGCGCGCCGGTTGAGCGCAATGCCGGATGCGAAGGCCGCAAGCGTCGCACCGGCCGCGCCGCCAAACCCGAGGACCGAAAAGATCACCGGAAGCTTGAGCGCGAACAGTGTCGGTACGTAAGCGCGCGGCATGTCCGGAACGGAAACCAAACGGCCGTCGAACAGTTCCTGCCACGGCTTTTCGAAAAAATGGGAGAAGTATTCGACCGCGCGAAAAGGGTTGAGCGGGTCGATCACGGACCACGGCCAAACCAGCGCCATGACGGCGTATGCCAGCAGCATCGCGGGCACGAGCGCCAGGAGAAAATGTCCAAGCCGCACGCCAGCCGACCGGATGCCGCAGGCGCGGGACTCGACCGCAAAGATCAGGGCGACCGCCGCGAGCGCGCCGATCAGTCCGAACGCGCCCATGATGCGTGAACCGAACGACAGACCGAAGCCGATGCCGACGAGGCTCCCGGCCGCCAGCGACACCCGGGGATATTGTTCCAAGGCACGCATCGCCCCGAGTAGAAAAATCGCCGTTGCGACCGCGAAGGGGGAATCCTTCGGATTCATGAACATGTGGCCGTAGTAAAGGGGGCAGGCGGCGAGCAGAATCAACGCAATGAGCCCAGCGAGCGGCCCGCCCATGCGCCGGCCGATCCGCCATGTGACAGCGAGCCCGAGAATTCCGACCGCCGCGCCAATCAATCGGCGCGTCTCGAACAGCGTGAACGGCAGAATCTTCGCGGCGAGCGCCGCAAGCAGGTCGAAGCCGCCGCCGTAATAATAGAGGTTGATCCATGACAGCGCGCGTTGGTCGCGGAAACCCGAGACGTAAAGCTTGAGCAGCAGGTCGCCGTATTCGGAGTGCGCGTAGTCGTCCCAGCTCAGGCCATAGTCGCGAAACGTCAGAAGCGAGAGGACACCCACGACCGCGATGACGACGACAGCGAGCCGGTCAAAGACACGGCTCGTCCCGATTTCGTTGGACGAAGAAGAGGCAATGGGCGTCGCGAAGGCCACGTGCGTTGGGTCGGGTTCTGCTCGGTCGAACATCTGGCCAAAGCTGATGGCGCGATTTGTCGATGGCAGCGGCTTCGCGGCCAGGCGGACCGCCAAATGTTCGTCAACGCCCGGCGGGCGGCAAGGCGACCCGCCTCGCAGCGCCCCACGCTGCTATCGTGCTGGAGCCTGCCCGCGCCGGAGCGGAACGGGCGCGCCCGCTCCGTCCGCGAACCGAGGCCGGCAACTACTTCATCGCCGCGTCGTACATCTTCGCGACGTATTCCCAATTCACGAGATGATCCATGAAGGCCTTGAGATAGTCCGGCCGTCTATTGCGATAATCGATGTAGTAGGAGTGCTCCCACACGTCGCAGCCGAGGATCGGCTTGCCGCCGTGCACCAGCGGGTTCTCGCCGTTCGCGGTCTTGGTGACGACGATCTTGCCGTCCTTGACGGCGAGCCAGGACCAGCCCGAGCCAAACTGCGTGACGCCGGCCTGAATGAAATCCTCTTTCATCTTCGCGACCGACCCGAGATCGGCAACGATCTTCTTCTCCAGATTGCCGGGAATCTTGTCACCGCCGCCATTCGGCTTCATCCATTGCCAGAAGTGAATGTGGTTGTAGTGCTGCCCCGCATTGTTGAAGAGCCCTGCATTCTTGCCGAAACTGCCCTTCACCACATCCTCGAGCGATTTTCCTTCCCACTCGGTACCCTTGAGGAGGTTGTTGCCGTTGTTGACGTAGGCGAGATGGTGCTTGTCGTGATGATATTCGAGCGTCTCGCGCGACATGTAGGGGGCGAGCGCGTCGTAGGGGTAGGGAAGATCCGGCAGCGTGAAAGACATCGGCTTGCTCCTCAAATGGTCAAATGGGCAGGAGGACCAGGCAAGGCCCGGTGGACTATGGCAACGGGCGCACGTCAGTCCCGGTTCCCGATTTACTCATTAGGCCGCCGCGGGTGTTGGGGCAACGCATGCAACTCTCTGCTCCAATACGCCCGAGTGGCGTGCCGTCATCGAGTTCAGCGCCGTCCGGAAATACGCAGGCCTGCGGATGACAGCGCGGTCGCGTTGTACGTACGCTCCCTCGAACCACTGGTCCGCGCGACCGGGGTCGTGCAAGGTGTCCTGGGGTGTTAAGCAAAATCGGATTTGGCCACATCCCGCTCACATTAATTATTGCGATCGAACCGGAACAGGGTCAAATTCCTTAGTAACCATAGCACCATGGCTCTGTCGGGGTAACCGGTATCGCGCTGGGACTTCTGGGACTTAGAGATATGTCTGTGATTTTGGCGTTGTTGGGGATCGTGCTTGCCGCGACGGGCGTCGCGGCGATCGGATTCGGCATTCCAATCAATGAGTTCACTCTTGGCACCACGCTTGTCCTCGCGGGCACCACTGGGTTGGCCGGAGGCTTGATTCTGATCGGCTTGGCGGCCGTGGTGGCCGAACTCGGTCGGATCACCGAGGCGCTCAAGACGCGCGTGGTCGCCAAACCCGCAGCCCGTCTGCCCGAGAGCGCCGTAGCGCCTGAGGGTCCGTCTATCGTTGCCGCCCCGGCCCCCGCGGTCGCTGCTGGTGGCCGCCCTTCTCAGGCAAACGTTCCTTCCCAGGCCAACGTCCCGTCACGCCTCAGGCACGAGACGCCGGTGCGCGATCCTCGTCCGACCGAGGCAGCTCCCGCCGCTCCGACGCCGTCAGCGGTCGATGTATCGTCCACCGCGATCGAGCGGCTTCGCTCTAGTATTCCGCGAACCGAGCGAACCAAGGCCGAACCCTCGCTCCTCGCCGACCAGGGCGACGTCCCGCTGTCCCCGAACGGTGCCGGGCAGGCGCAACCGCTCCCGCCTTCAGCTATTCAGAGCGAGTCGCCCGAGGCGAAGATTGCGGCGGACGATCGTGCGGGGAGCGCGGCTGTTGACGTCTTGAAGGCATCACGGTTGGATTTTCTGTTTCGCTCAAAGCCGGCGCGTCCCACGACCTCGCCGCAGAACTTCGATACCTTCTGGCCCGCCGAACGCGGGGCCGGGAGAAGTACCGAGCCCGAGGCTGGGCCGACGCTTGACGAGGCTCCGTCCCCACTGGATCAGGCAGCCTCCGTCCAAGAGCCGCCGCTGGAGTCGACCGCGAGCGAACAGCCGCCGGCGACGACGATCCTGAAGTCCGGAGTCGTCGAGGGCATGGCCTATACCCTCTACGCTGACGGATCGATCGAGGCCGAGCTTCCGGATGGGACGGTGCGCTTCGGCTCGATCGCCGAGTTGCGCGCGCACATCGAAAGCAACTCCTAAGATCGCCGCTGCGCTGCAATCACCTTTCCACAATCTCGGCCGGCGCGAAGCTCAGCGCGACACCGTTCATGCAATAGCGCGCTCCTGTTGGCTTGGGGCCATCGGGAAAGACATGGCCGAGATGTGCATCGCATGATGCGCAACGGACCTCGGTCCGGCGCATGAGCCACGAGCCGTCGTCGTTTTCGCTTACCGCCGTCTTATCGACCGGCGCCCAAAAGCTGGGCCAGCCGGTGCCCGAATCGAACTTGGTGCTCGACGAAAAGAGCGGCGCGCCGCAACACACGCATTTGAAGAGACCCGTGCGTTTCTCGTTGTTGAGCGGACTCGAGAAGGGGCGCTCGGTGCCATGCTGCCGGGCGACGTGAAACTGCTCCGGAGTGAGCAGTTTTTTCCACTCTTCCTCGCTTTTCATGGTGGGCGGGGCGGGGTTGGAAGTCATGTTGTTCAACCTCGATCGGATGAGCTTTGACAGCATTATTTGGGGCGTCGGGGACGATCAACAAGTGAGATGATGTTGACCGCCCCGGGGCGGCCGATAAGCCTGCCTGCGAAATCAGCGGGTGCCCCCGTCGACACCGCTGAAATCGATCAAACGTGGACGTTTGTCTCGTAACGCCTAGAACATGTCACAAGTAATTAAAGATTATACACATCGACTACAAAAACACTTCTTGCCTTTTACAGACGATATGAATAGAAACGCAGTTAAATTATATTTCCGATTGCATTCGACGCAACAGGTTCGCAGCGCACTCGCAGCAAGGGCGTCGAATACGCAGGAATGCAAGTTCACCAAGCGACCTGAAGATCAAAACGCGGCAGGAACAACAGCGATGAGCGAAAACATGGCGGGGGGAACATTCATCGAGCTGACGGCGTCAATCGTTTCGGCGTATGTCAGCAACAATTCGGTGCCGACCGCGGATTTGCCCGCGTTGATCGGTCAAGTGCACTCGGCGTTGACGCGGGTGTCGAGCGGGCACGGCGAAGTGCCGAGCGAGCCGCCCAAACCCGCCATCTCGGTCAAGAAGTCGGTCACGCCGGATCATATCGTCTGTCTCGAGGACGGAAAAAAATTCAAGTCCCTCAAGCGTCACCTGCGCACGCAATACAACATGACGCCGGAGCAGTACCGCGAAAAATGGGGATTGCCGCCGGATTATCCCATGGTTGCCCCGAACTACGCGGCTGCACGCTCGCACCTTGCCAAACAGATGGGGCTCGGCCAGCAGCGGCGCCGGCGCAAGTAGCAGCGGCGTGCGCGTCTCTTACGTGGTGGCGGCCAGTGCCGCGCGGGCGTCTGCGCGAATGCGCTCGACCATCGAACGAAATCCGTTCGAGCGCTGAGGCGTCAAGTGCTCGCGCAGGCCGAGGCGCTCGAACAGCGCGATCGCGTCGGCCGCAAGGATCTCTTGCGCGGGCTTGCCGGAGAACATCGCGAACAAGATGGCGATCAGCCCGCGCACGATATGAGCATCGCTATCGCCACAGAAGGTTAGTGCCGGGCCATGTTGGCCATTGGGGCGCACGGTGGTTGCAAGCCAGACCTGACTCGCACAGCCCTGCACCTTGTTCGCGTCGGTGCGGTCCTGGTCGGACAATGGGCTCAAACCGCGACCGAGCTCAATGACATAGCGGTAGCGGTCGTCCCACTCCTCCAGCAGGGAAAAGTTGTCGATGATCTCGTCGATGGTCGTCATGGTGTCGGGCGAGATCGCGCTCATGATTGTGCCTTAGCGGATATATAGGAGCGATGATATAGTCCGCGAACGGCCATCGAGAAAGAATACCGCAACCTGCAAGCGCAGGCTCGACGCCGGTCAAATCGCTCAGTGGCGTGGAACTACCGCGGCCGAGCCAGGTTCCTCATCAGGTCTGGCGATCGCTGCGTGCGTCCTTGCGGATTTGCGGGCCGCGCCACCCCGGCGCCAAATCAGCCGGCGAAAGCGTGTGCTGCGAAGGTCGGGGGGTGGGAATTGGAGTTGCGTTGCCACTCGCGGCATTTGCCACCGTTCCCGCGTCTTGGGACCCAAAATGCTCGTTGAGATAGCCGTAGAGCATCTTTGCGCCCGCCTGCGCCCGATGTCCGATCGCGACCGCTGCTTGCGACCCGACGCTGCAAGCGTCGGGTTGCCGGCCGCAGAACGAGCCCATGTCGGTGACGGTAGCCTTCGCCGCTGACATCGCCTCAACGGCGCTCACATTGACCTTGGGCGCGGGCTCCGATCCGCCACTCGGCAGCAGTGCCAGAATGACCGTGAGCCAAAATGCCATCCGCAAGAGAAATCGCATGACCTGCCTTAGCCTCTGCTCGTTGTTCGTCGCATTGGAGCCGACCCTAGCTGCAAGACTTGAAGCGCCGGTTGGAGATATCTCGCGCTTTTTTCCCGTATTCGTTGCGAATGAGCCGCGTTCTTTTGGAAAATTCGATCAATCGGCATTTAATTCAAATCCGAGCGACCACGTCAGCGCCGCCAATCATGGGCACAATATGCGCGGGCCCTGCTCACCCTTGATCCGATCGAGCCCGGGGCCGATTGCGCTTCGGCAACCGACCATTCACCATTCTAGACGAATGCGCTGGCGGAAAACCATTGAAGTGGCGCGTAAACGAGCTCGCGCGTCCCTACCCGGCTCCTGCTTTAGTGTTCGCTTAAGCGGCCTCTGACACCATTGACCCAGCGAATAAGGGGGAGGCGCGTCCCAAGCATCGGGCGTGCACATAAACGTGGATCTGTCCGCTCCGTTCCGAGATTGCATCGACACGTGGGTCCCGGCTCGGCGCCGCCACGGGCCGGCATACCTCGGTGGCCGCGCGGACAGCCGGCCGCGCTTCAATCTGGGTCAGACCGGGTATCGCCGGTTGCTCGTGGCCAACGACTGCGGCCTGGCCGACCAGCATTGGGATGAATAGACGTGCGTAGTTCCACCACACGCGCCGGCCGGGGGAAAAGTGTCCACGAGGATCGTGGACCCCATCCGTTCCAAGCGCTGGGATGGAGCCCGAGAGATGTCGCAGGCTTTGCGGTCGGGGCATTGGCCACGATAGCCATCCTTTTCAACGTATTGTTCATGCAATCCGGTTCGCATCCCGCTCCAATGTTCAAAGATGCGTTGGTTGCGGCGAAACCGGTAAAAAAGGATGCGCTCGTTGCGACGAAGCCGGTGGAAGTGACGGACAGCACCCCGGCTATGGTCCCGCGTCCGCGGCCGGCCGATCCCGCGCCCGCCTCGACGCCGTCGAAGGCCACCGCGCCGTCCGGGTCGCGGATGCCAGGTGAGATCATCGGCGATATCCAGCGAGAATTGGTGCGCCGAGGCTACTACGACGGCGTGGTCGATGGCCTCTATGGCCCCAAAACGGATGCTGCGATCCGCGATTTCGAGCAGGCCGCCGGTCTCAAGCCGAGCACGGAGCCGAACGAGGCGCTGCTGCAGGCCATGGTGCGATCGCCGGCCAAGCTGACGAAGGCGACGCCGACGTCCGCGGCTGCCGCACGTCCGACACCGGCTCGCGCCGAAGTGGCCGTCGAGCGTCCCGCCCCTTCGAAACGCGTCATCGCTCTGCAACGCGCGCTCGCCGAATACGGCTACGGCCAGATCAGGCCCAGCGGCATCATCGATCCCGAGACCCAGGCTGCGATCGAGAAATTCGAACGCGAGCGCAAGCTGCCGATCACAGGTCTGGCATCGGACCGTGTCGTGCGCGAACTGGCCGCGATGACCGGCCGGCCGCTGGAGTAACCGCCGGCGCCAGACTGGTCGCACGGATCTTGTCCGGACAGTGCGCTGTTCGGGCGCCTGCGCTGGGTGATCGTCGGCGCGGGCGCGCATCCAAACCAGCAAAGAAATGCCGAGGTGCAACCTCGTCTTGCTCGCTCCCGTGGTGGATACTGTCGCGCCCGTAAGTTCGCGGGGCAAGACCCGCGGGAATTTGGAATGCGCCTCAAATCTGCAATCTGGGTTGCTGCCTATATCCGCCGCTGCCACATCGAAGGGGCGTTCGCGGCGGTTCGCCGGCGCGGTGCCGAAGAGGCCGGAGCCATATTCGTCAAGCTCAATCTGCTTGACGGTACCGCCGAATTGTTCGGACCTGCGCCGCAAAGCGCCTTTGACGATGCGCGTCCCACGGACCGGCTCTTCAGCCGATGTTTTGGGGAACAGCCGGCCCCGGAGGCCAAGGTCGAGGAACGCCTCGCTCGCGAGCTACGTTTCGATCCCGACGTGTGGATCGTCGAGGTTGAGGATCGTGCCGGGCGGCATTTCCTCGACCAGATTGTCGCCTGAACGTCGGCGCCCTCCTATCGTTCGCCGCTGCGCGCGCGCACGTCGTGTTGCAGCTCCGGGCGGCGCGAACCCTCGGACAGAGCTCGGCGCGCATTCTCCGCTGCTGCCGGCCACCCGACCGGCTCGTAGTGGATGTGACCGTTCTCGGCAGGGTCAGCGTTGCGCCAGATCGAGATCAAGCGGCAGGCCGCCTCCACGCTGATCTCGGCGTAGAGTTCGGCAAGCTCGTAGATGCGATCAACCGACTGTCCGGCCCAAGGGGTCATGAACAGCAGCACGCGCCTCAAGGCCTCGGCCGGTAGTTCAACGGCCTTGGCGGCGACCACCATCGGCTCACCCATCTCATCGTTGACGATCCGGCGAGCTTGGGCCCGCGAGACATCGAGCGAGCGAGCGAGCTCACTCACCACCGTCTCCGTATTGTGCTGGAGCGCTGCCGCTTCCAAGCGCCAGATGTCACCACGTTGGATGGCGGCGAGCCGCCGCGGTGGAATGAGCAAGGCATAGTCGAGATTGAGCAGGATCAGCCGACGCTCGGCCGCGTCCGCCGCGTAGAACAGCTCCGAGAGCTCGCACGCCCCGACTGGTGCGGCCTCGGTCGAAGCGGCGGCTGGCGCCGTGGACGCTGGGGGAAGGGACCGCGCCGCGATGACCGCCGCATGTGCGGCGCCGTGCTGGTCGGCGATCGTCTCGAGGTCGCCGGCGCTGAGGCAGGGCGAATGCTTTAGGATAGGTGCAGCGACTTCAATGACGTCGCGCGCCAGACGCTCGATCACGGCGCGGGGGGCGGACGAGTAGGGTGCTAGCCGCGCGGCGAGAGCCGCCCGCTCTGGAAGGTCGGCCGCATCAATGAGGCGTAACGCCAGCTCGGTGTAATAGTGTTCATCCTCGGGGGTGTGAGTCGGCCGCTGTAGATAAAGGTGGGTGAGCACACGCAGCAAAGTGGTGCGCATGTCCATTCCGCTCCCAAAATCGAGCAGATCTTCGAGTTCGGCCAATGCCTCCGGCGGCTTCGTCATGAAAACTGCGCTTTTGTTGCAACACTTCGGCTCTGAATGAGCCTAAAGCCCCGCCGTTAGCAGAGCGTTAACCTTGCGCCTCTCAAATCGGGTAGAACTGATCTGCGGCGTGGGGCCGGCAGGGGCGGGGGCAACGAGATGGGGACTGTGATCAGTTTTCCGGCAGCGGGACCTACCACGCGTAGGTCGATCGCAGCCCAATCAGGCGGCGCAACCGTCGTTATCCTTCCCGTAGTACGGATCGAGCGATACGACGACGAGCCGATCGGAAACCTCAAGGGGGAGGCGAGCACCACACCTCGCCGCCGCCGTCGGCGGCGTGCCAGCCGCTCCTGAGGCGGTGAGCATCGTCCCGGTCACACCGAACAGAGGAACGTCGACAGGGCTCCCAGCCGCGGCTCGATGACTGCAGGCTGTCTTGCGCTGTTATCCGAGGCTCGGCGCCCGCGGCAGGCGCCGTGACTTCCAGCGGGTCCCGACTTACAGGCGAAGACCTATTGCGGACGGCACTGTGCCGACGCGAGTGCGCTTCGCACCGCCGGTATCCAGCCGGTTTCGGGCGCCAGCGCGCGAATCACGATCAGCCCCGTGGTTGTCGGCGACGCTACGATCAATCGATCCGCAGCCGTAATGTCTTCGTTCTCCGGCAATTCCGCGCGTTGTGCTGCCGTCATGAGATCGAGTTCGATCACCCGGCGGCCGGCTGCGCGATCATTGATGGCGTAATACGCGATATCGGAACGGGTGTAGAACGAGACAGAAGTATAGGCTTGGCTGATCGGCACCGAGAATTTCAACGGGCCGCGCGACAGGTCGTAACGGCAGATCGAGACCTCGAAGGCCGGGTCCATGAACGGCAAGACCGCTTTCTCCGGCGTCGGACTTGGAAGCGGAACCACGGCGTTGACCGGAGCGATGGCGGAAACCCGCGCATAGGCGTCCTGGGTTGCCATGCGAGGCAGTACGAGAACAGTCCCAAGGTGCACGATGCCGGCGAGCAGCAGTGCGCCTAACAGCCATAGCACCAGGCGGATCACAGGCATGCCCTCTTGGTGATGGCGGGCATGGGCGCATCGCGCCCGGTGCGCATCGCCATGCCGATCGGGGTGTCGTAAAGCCGCAAAACCAGCAAATACTTGTCGACGCCGCCGGTTGGCAGCCAGTTGCCCGGGCGCGCGCGGGGGCCGACCGTGACGTCGAAGCTGCCGTCCGCGTTGCGGATGATTTCCTGGCTGGTGAAGCCATGCCGCTGCGCTGAATTCGCTACCAGCCGACCCTCCGGATTGTACAAGGTGAGGGTCCAGAACCGAGCCTGCGGCGTAATCCCGCTCAACAGCACGTCGCAGCGTCCGTCGAGGGGTTGACCGGCATCGTCGGCATTCGCATAGAAGGCGACCCCGTCTCCCGAACCGACGGGAAGCTCACCGGTGCGGGCGACCATGGCGCGGGCATAGGGGTCAATGCCCTGCGTCCCATTCTTGGGCCATCCAGTCCACGCCCCGATGGTGACGCCGCCATAGGCGGTGCCCTGGGTCAAAGCGACCCACGTTGCACCAAGGCCGATCGCTGCGGCAATGGCGAGTGCGAGCACCGTTCCGAAAAGCAAACGCACGTCGGGTCCGATATGGCGTGATTGTCAGAGCAATGGGTTTGGCAAGAGCCGCCGGATTTCAATCGCCGCGAATCTGACCAGCCGGCTGTCGGTCAGACGCGGAGGCGAACGTTCCTTGATCACGCGGCGCCGTCTCGTTCGAGGCCTTGGTCGACTCGCCGCGGGTCGCGAGCCCGCGCGTGGCGTCATCCATCAGCTTCTCGACCCGGATCAGGGCGTCGGCCCCACGTTTGGTCAAAACCGAGGGGCGGCCCGGCGCTGCCTCAGGCGCGCTATCCTTCTTGGCTTCGGCGACCGCGCGTGGCGTTGCCTGCTGCGGGCCGAGACCGGGGATCTGCTTGAGCTCGATCCCCTGGTGGGCATAGGCCATGATCGCGTGCCAGGTCTGCGCCGGCAGCGATCCGCCGGTCATCTGGTGCATGGAGGTGTAATCGTCGTTGCCGAACCAGACGCCGCAGACCATGTTGCCGGTGAAGCCGACGAACCAGGCGTCGCGGTAGGCGTTGGTAGTGCCGGTCTTGCCCGCGGCCTTGATGCCGTCGAGGATCGCACGCTTGGCGGTGCCTTCTTCAACCACCTTGCTCATCATCATGTTCATATCCATGGCGACCTGCGGGGTGAGCACCTGAACCGGCTTCTTGCCGTCCCGGTCCCATCGCCAGATGAGATCGCCGGCACCGCTGCGCACTTCGAGCACGGCGTGCGGGGCCATCGACTTTCCGAGATTGGGAAACATCGTGTAGCCGGCGGTGTGATCGAGCACCGTCACCTCGTCGGCGCCGATCGGCATGGAGGGCGTATCGGGCAACGGCGTGCGCAGGCCGGCCTTGCGTGCGGTCTCCTTGATCTTGGCGCGGCCGATTTTCGGATTGCCGTTGCCGAGCGCGATCGACAGCTTCACCGGAATGATGTTGATCGAGCGCACCAGCGCCTGCGTGAGCGTCATCGAGCCGGAAAAGCCGCCGCTGTAGTTTTTCGGGCACCAGTTGCCGATGCAGACCGGCGAGTCGACCACGACGGAGGTCGGCTTGAAGCCGTTCATCAGGGCGGTGGCGTACACATAAGGCTTGAACGAGGAGCCCGGCGCGCGCAGGGCATCGGTCGCGCGGTTGAACTGGCTCTCGCTGTAGTCGCGGCCGCCGACCATGGCGCGCACGGCGCCGTCGATGTCCATCAGAACGGCGGAGCCTTGCTTGGCCTTGTACTCGCGGCCGTATTCCTTGAGCGAGTTTTGGACCGCCTGCTCGGTGTTTTTCTGCAGGTCGACATCGAGGGCGAGTCGCACCACGAACACGCGCTCGTGCACCGACTTGGGCAAGGTCTCGACAAGCTTTTTCATCTCGTCGAAGGCCCAGTCGAGATAGTAGTTGGGCGAGCGTTCATCGCGCCGGTCGACGGCCATCGCCGGATTGCGCCGCGCGCCGAAGACCTGCCCCTCGGTCATGAACCCGGCCTCGACCAGGTTATCGAGCACGACGTTGGCGCGAGCGCGTGCGGCCGGCAGATTGATGTGCGGGGCGAATCGCGATGGCGCCTTGAACAGGCCGGCCAGCATCGCCGCTTCCGACAGGTTCACGTCGCGCGCGGACTTGTTGAAATAATACTGCGCCGCTGCGTCGACGCCGAAGGTGCCGCCGCCAAGATACGCGCGATCGAGATAAAGCTTGAGAATCTCGTTCTTCGGCAGCCGTACTTCGAGCCAGAGCGCCAGGAATGCTTCCTTGACCTTGCGCTCGATGGTGCGTTCGTTGGACAGGAACAGGTTCTTGGCCAATTGCTGACTGATGGACGACCCGCCTTGCACCACGCCGCCGGCGCGCGCATTGGTGAGCATCGCGCGGAACAAGCCCGGAATGTCGATGCCGAAATGCTCGTAAAAGCGGCGGTCCTCGGTGGCGAGCGTCGCCTTGATCAGGTGATCGGGGAATTGATCGAGCGGGATGGCGTCATTGTGTCGGATTCCGCGCGAGCCGACCTCGTTGCCATAGCGGTCGAGAAAGGTGACGGCGAGTTCGGACTTCTTCAGCCAATCGTCATCCGACGTTTCCCGGAAGGCGGGGATGGCGAGCGCCAGCATCATCAACAGGCCGCCCATGCCCAGCGTCAACGCCTCCGACGTTGGCTCGACGAAGTACCAGCGCCGCCAGCCCGCGACATGGAAGCGATCCATGAACACGGTGAAGCGCTCATAAAGCTCGCGCGCCCAGGTCTTTCCCTGGTACATCCCGAAGTCGATGCGCGAATCGAGATCGAGAAAAAAGCGGCGCAGCCAGACTTGCCAGCCGTTCGGGTTCTCGCCGCTGTTGAAGAGATTACGCAAAGTGCCCTCGAGGCCGCAGCCCAAGCCGGTAGGGCGGAACTGCCCAGCCGTTGCTATATGTTTACTCGATCATTTCTAGCCGGTCCAAAGGTTCCAAACTATGGCGGGACGGGCACAAGGTGAATGGAACACCGGTCGGCGGCAGCGGAGTTTCGGCTCCCGGCCGAGCGCTGCGCACGTCGTCCGGTTCCCCGCTCGAGGCGGTTTTCAATGGCCGGTGACGAAACGCCATTTTGGCAGCGCAAGTCATTGAAGGAAATGACTGATTCCGAGTGGGAGAGCCTTTGCGACGGATGCGGGCGCTGCTGTCTGGTTAAGCTCGAGGATGCCGACGATTCCTCGCGCACGTATTTTACCGACGTCGGTTGCCGGCTGCTCGACGGCGAGACCTGCCGCTGCCGCGACTATCCAAACCGGAGCGCGAGGGTGAAGGACTGCGTCCGGCTAACGCCCAGAAACATAAACCGAATCGTGTGGTTGCCGCCGACCTGCGCCTACCGGCTGCTGGCCGATGGGGGCGACCTCTATTGGTGGCATCCGCTGGTCTCGGGCGATCCCGATACTGTACACCAAGCCCGGATCTCGGTGCGCGGACGGGTCGGGGCGAGCGAGGACGAGGTCGACGATGAAGATCTCGAGGGTCGTATCGTGAGTTGGCCGGTGCGGATGCCGAAGGCGGCTCGCAAGCCACCGAAACCCCGCTGAGCGCGCGGTCGCCGGGTCCTTCAAAAGGTCGTGTTCTGTCGGGCCTCATTGCGTCGTGGATCTCGCCGTCGTCTCGTCAGGCGTCGCGCACGATGGTGCTGACGGCCGGGGTGCGTTCCTTCCCGTGACGTTTACGGACCCTGATGGCGGGGCGCGAAGTTGCCGACTGCAGCGGGCCCACCGGCGCATGACCACCGCGCATTCCGCCACCTTGCCCTGGCGCCCGTTCCCCGCCTAGATGACCCGCGCCTCGCCGCCCGGGCCGGTGCCTAGTCGAGTACATGCGCGATCCCCTCACGCCTGTTCAGGATTACATCGAGCACGCCGCCGCGCGCCGCATCATCGTGGGCGTGCTCCTTGCCATGCTGCTCGCGGCGCTCGACCAAGTGATGGTCGCGACCGCGCTGCCCACGATCGCCGCGAGCCTCGCCGACATCGAAAACATGTCGTGGGTCGTCACCGCCAATCTTCTGAGCGCCACGGCCGTGACGCCGCTCTATGGCAAGCTGTCGGATATCCATGGCCGGCGTACCATGATGCTGATCGCGATCAGCGTCTATGGGGCGGGTTCGCTCGCCTGTGCGCTGGCGCCCTCGATGCTGACGCTGATCCTCGCGCGGGCGATACAGGGACTTGGCAGCGGCGGCCTGATGCCGCTGGTGCAGACCATTATTGGCGACGTGGCGTCGCCGCGCGATCGGCCGCGCTATCAGGCTTACACCTCGTCGACCTTCATCGTGTCGACGGTGGGCGGCCCGATTCTCGGCGGCTTCATCGCCGAGCATCTGCACTGGTCGTGGATTTTCTGGCTCAACCTGCCGCTCTGCGCGTTCGCCTATCTCCTCACCCACAACGTGTTGCAACGGTTGCCGCGACACGACCGTCCGCACGCGCTCGACGTATTGGGCGCCGTGCTCATGGTGGGCGCCGCTGTCGCGCTGATGCTTGCGCTGACCTGGGGCGGGCGGCGTTATGGCTGGGCATCGCCGCAAATACTCGCGCTCTTTTGCGCCTCCGGCGCGCTGTGGGTCTTGTTCGCGTGGCGCGTGATGACCGCAGAGGAGCCGTTCATTCCGCTGTCGATCCTGCGCGACGGTCCCATGCGCGTCGGCACCGGGGCGGCTTTCTTTGCGGTCGGCACGGTCATCGCTCTCACCATCATTCTCCCGCTCTATGCGCAACTTGCGCTCGGGCTCTCCGTCAGCGCGTCGGCCTTGACGATCATCGCGCTGCAGGGCGCCGCCACCGTGTCGTCCATCGTCGGGGGGCGCCTGCTCGTGCGGTTCACCCATTACAAGCGGGTGCCGCTCGCCGGACTCGTGCTCTCGATTGCGGCACTCGTGCCGCTGGCGCTTGCGCCGACCGGATTTTCGCCTGCTGCGGCGCTCGGCCTGATCGCGCTGGCGGGGTTAGGCTTGGGGCCAACCTTCCCGTTCACGATCGTGGTGGTGCAGAACGCGGTGGCCATGCATCAGCTCGGCGTCGCGACCGGCACGATGAACTTCTTTCGCGCGCTAGGCTCGACATTCATCGTCGCTGGTTTCGGCGCGATCGTGCTCGCCGGTGCGCCGGCGATCCGCGGGGTGTCGGCAGCGGCGGTGCTGACGGGGACGGATGCGGCCGAAGCCTTCCGGTGGGTGTTCGCCGCCGCCACGCTCTGTCTGACGATCGCGCTGGCCTGCATTCTTGCGCTCGAGGAGCGCCCGCTGCGCGGGTCGTCGCAGCCTGCGGCGCCGGTCGAGTGATGCCGGCGAGCGTCATAGCTGCGTTGTGCGCCCGCCCATTGTCTTCGGCGCGCTTCAGAGTGATATCAGACGGCCGGTAGTCGGGAGTGGAATTGGTCCACCGGTCAAAGAATTTGATCCGAATGCCCTCTGTGAGCGACTTGAGCAAGCCCGCCAAGGCCGTGCCGCATGCTCCGCTGACCAGCGCGGACGTGCGCAAGATTTTCTATGGCCTGATGCTGGGCATGTTCCTGTCGGCGCTCAATCAGACCATCGTCGCCACCGCGTTGCCCACCATCGGACGCGACTTCGGCGACTTCGAGAATCTCTCCTGGGTCATCATTGCCTATCTGCTGGCGTCGACCGTCGTGTCGCCGCTCTATGGCAAGCTATCCGACATTCATGGCCGCCGCGCCATGATGCTGGTGGCGATCGGCTTGTTTCTGGCGGGCTCGGTGGTGTCCGCCGCGGCGCCGAATATGGCCATGCTGATCGCCGGCCGCACGCTGCAGGGAATTGGAGGCGGCGGGATCGTGCCGCTCACGCAGACCGCCATCGCCGACATGATCAGCCCGCGTGAGCGCGGCCGCTACCAGGCCTATATGGGCACGTCCTGGATCGTGGCCGGTGTTGCTGGGCCTGCGCTCGGCGGCATCATCGCTGAGCATTGGCATTGGCCGATGATCTTCTGGCTCAACGTCCCCTTTGGGCTGGTCGCGATCTTGCTCACCCATCATGCGATGAAGCGGCTACCGCGCCACGAGCGGCCGCATCAGCTCGACATCGTGGGCGCGGCACTGATGATCGCGGCGGCGACCCTGTTTCTCATTGCACTCACGTCGGGCGGCACGCGCGTTCCGTGGATGTCGCCCACCATTCTCATCCTCATGGCAGCCTCCCTGGCGCTCGGTTTAGCCTTCGTATGGTGGCTCAAGCTGGCGCGCGAGCCGTTTCTGCCGCTCACTGTACTTCGAAATCCAGTGATGCGTGATGGCACGGCCGCAACCTCATGGACGCTTGGCGCGGTCATCGGGCTTACCGTGTATATGCCGCTCTACTTCCAGGTCGTGCACAAGCTGTCCGCGACCGAAGCGGGGCTTGCGCTCATCCCGCTTGTGGTCATGACGACGCCAGGTTCGATGGTGTCGGGCCGCTCGATGATGCATCTGCGCCGTTACAAGGTGTCGGCAATTGCAGGTGCGATCATGGCGATCGCGAGCGTCGCGGTGCTCATCGTCTGGCCAGCTATGCCGCTTTACGGTGTGGTGATCGCCCTCACGCTCATCGGTTTCGGCGTGGGCACCGTCTATCCGGTCGCGACCGTCTCGATCCAGAACGCCGTGCCAGTGCACCAGGTCGGCACCGCGACCGGCGCCATGAATTTCTTTCGTGCGCTCGCGAGCACCCTTGCGGTCGCGGTGATGGGGGCGATTCTGCTTGCCGGCCTCGGCGCGACGCCTCAGCGCGGCAGCGGTGTAGAGTTGCTGGTCGAGACCGCGGGCGCCGCGGGTGTCGACATGGCCGCCGTGTTTCGCTGGCTGTTCCTGGCAGCGGATATTTTTCTGATCGCGGGGCTGGGCGCCGTCCTGCTGATGGAAGAGCGTCCCCTGCGTGGTCCCGCGACCAGCGCGCCGCCGGTGTCTCCCGAGGCTCCGCCGGCGCCGGCGGAATAGCGCCGGTCGGCACCACCTTGCCTCGATTCCGTTCGGTCGCGGACGAACTATTTGCTGCGCACGACGTCCTTGTAGTCGGGTGCCTCGGCGAGGAATCCGCGTTCCATCATCCAGTCGACCTTCTCCTTGAACTCCGCCGGTTGATAGCTCTTCACGCCGGTCAGTTCGGGGAGGAGGCCGTCTTTGCGCAGTTCGGGCTGCAGATCGCGCAATAGTTCGGCCCGCGAGCGCTCCTCGTTCTCGGCGAGCCATTCGATCGCACGGTTGAGTGCGCGTCGCAATTTTCCCGCTGTCTCCTCATCTACGTCCTCGCCGGCGACGATGCCGCCGCGCCAGCGCAGGTCCGCGATCTTGCGGCATCCGGCCGCCGTCGCCCGGCTCACCAGCGGCTCCATCAGCGCTGCCGCTTCGTTATGGCCGCTGAGAAGAGCATCCAACCGATCGGTCGCGTGTTCGAGCTTGATCTCGCCAAACGGGACGCCGGCCGCTTCCATGACCTCAATCGCGGCATAGAACGTACCCGCGTGCCAAGTGACCGCGATCGGCACATTGCGGAGGTCGGAAAGCGTCTGGACGGGTGAATCCTTCTTCACCATGATCGCACCGGTGCGCACCGTGGTGTCGAGCCCGATGATCTTGCCCTTGCCCAACTGCTGCACGCGCTCGATGGCACCCCATTCGCACACCGGGTAGACTTCAAGCGCGCCCTGCTGAAGCTGCGTCTCCTTCCAGCGCTGCGCGAAATCCTTCACCCGGCCTTCGGCGCCCTTGGGATTGTCTTCGTGATAGGCGACCTCGAGGCCTTCGTCGGCAAAGAAGCCTTGCTCGAGCGCCACCCGCCAGGGACGGTCGTGGGCGTTGCTGTCGCTCTGCAGCCGGATGGTGCGGGCCATGGGACTACCTGTTTTGATCGATGGGCCGGATAAATCGCTGCCATTATGGCCTGAAGTTCACGCGTCTACAACGGAACAGACTTTTTGCACCCCTCACGCCCGGCCTTGGCATGAGCTGCGGTGATTGCTCCTTTGGCATTGCGGACTCATCGTGCGACATTGCGAATCGCATGGACCTGCGGCCGCGGGGCGAGGGAGCCGGGCATGGCCGATGAGCTGACTGCCGATGAGATCCGCGCATTGCTCAAGCTCGAGCCGAACGCCACCTGCGGCTTCGTGCAGATGACCTATCTGAGCACGCAATCGATTGCTGCCGGCGGATTGCCGCCGCCGTTTGCCGATGCCCGGCCGATGGGATCAGCGCTCTACTTCATGGTGACGCCGGTCGCGCCCGTGCGCCTCCACCGCATCCGCAACGATCAGCTTTACCACTATTATCTCGGCGACCCGCTCGAGGTCCTGCTGCTGCATGGCAACGATACGACCGAGCGCGTCGTCGTCGGCCCCGATCTGCGCCGGGGCGAGCGCGTGCAGTTGCTCATCCCCGGCAACACGTTCCATACCGCACGGCTGACGGGGCGCCGCCGGTGGTTTCTCGGCGCGAGCACCGAATGGCCAGGAGTCGTGCCCGCGGACGTCGAGATTGGCGATGTCGAGAAGCTGGCGGCGAAATACCCGGATGTTGCCGCCGATCTGCGCGCGATCAAGGATTCCATTCGAGAGAACTGAGGCCCGCCTCAGGGCGAAAGCGGCGTGCCCATCTTTCGTGCTTGCTCCACGATCCAGGCGCGGTAGCGCGTCAGTGGGGTCACGCCGGTGAGGCCGCCGCAGCCATCGCTCAAAGCAGGCCCCGTCGACCAGCTTACCACGCCGACCACCGCGAGCACCCCGCCGATTTCGCGAAAGACCGGCGCACCGGAATCGCCGGTGCAGGCGCCGAGCCCGCCGCGTTCGCCTTTGGTGGCAGGATCGGCGAGCCTGATCTGCAGCGTACCCGGTTGGCCGGTGGCCACTAGCGTTGCGGCCCGCACAGTACCGCCGCTCGCGCCGTCGCCGCGCACGGCGACGCCATATCCGGCGACCACGAAGCGGTCACCGACGGCGACCGCGCCGCCGGCCGGCCCAAGGACCGCGGGGGCGACCTTCACGGGCGCTGCGAGCTTGAGCAGCGCCACATCGGCGGTGACGCGATGACGCAGAACCGCATTCACGTCGAAGTCGGGATGGCGTGCGATGTCCGCGATGTCCTTGAGCACCGGCTGCCGCGCGGCGTCGAAATCGATCAGCTTGTAAGTGGCGCCCGGCAGCACGCAATGTGCAGCCGTCAGCACGAGATCGCGTCCGAGCGCGACGCCGGAACAGAAGGTGCCGCGCGAGCCGGTCAGCATGACGACGGCGCGTCCGGCACCCTCGTTGGTCGGCTGCGCGCCGCCTACCATGGCCGCGGCGGGGAACGAGGTCACGAGGGCGCAGGTGAGGGCGGCCGCAACGCGGATCATGGCTCCAGCGGCGACCCCAATCTTGCCGCGGTCTCCAGGATCCAGTAGCGGTAGCGCGCAAGCGGAATGACACCGCTGACGAAGCCGCAAGCAGGCTCGCCATCGGCTCGCGCCGTCCAGCTCACGATCCCGATCAGGGCGCGGTCTCGGGCGTCAAACACCGGGCCGCCGGAATCGCCATTGCATACGCCAAGGCCTGCAGTCTCGCCGAGTTTCTGCGGATCAACCAGGCTGAGTTGCTGAGAGCTCGGCCGGTCAGTTGCCACCAAGGTCACCGCACGCAGCTTGCCCGCGGTCTTGCGGTCACCTTGCACCGCCACGCCGAAGCCGGCGACGATGAATCGGTCACCCACTGCGGGCGGCGTGCGGCGCTCGCTGAACGCGGCCGGCGCAAGATTCGGTGCAGGGGCCGCGGCGAGCTTGACGAGCGCGAGATCGGGCGCGTCGGCGCGCGGCGAGAACTGCGGATGAGGGGCAACACTTGCAATGTCCTTCATCGCGGCACGGCGGCCGTCGAACACAACCAGCCGGTATTTGCCATTGGCCAGAACGCAGTGCGCGGCCGTGAGCACAAGGTCCGGTGCGACCGCCACGCCGGTGCACACGTTGTTGCCGCCGACGATCAGCACCACGTGCCGTGCAATCGTCTGGTCGGCCGGCATCGCGCCGCCGACCATGGCAGAGGAGGGCACGGATGACAGCATCAGCCACGCGACGGTGCCGAGGGCGCGGCACGCCGTTGTTTTGTTCAGCATTGCGGTAGGAATTGAAGACACCAGGCTCGGCACCCCTCCGTTTGCTCGAGACCAGTTCCTGCGTGAACGGTTTTCAGTTCGTATTCGCGCTCCGATTGTCCGGCCTATGGCCGCGGAGCCTGGCGCGGCTCCCGCTCCTTCTTGGCAAAGAACGTCTGCTCGACCTCGTTGTGGATGCGCAACAGCCACGCCTCGGCGCGAGTGGCGCGGTCACGGAAGTGCGCGGCCTCGGCCTCGAGCTCCCTGACTCGTTCTTCCGACGCCCGCAGCTGGAAGGAAAGCTTATGCGCGAGGTCCATGGCGCGGGAACAGTCTTCCTTCGCCATGTCCGCGGCCTTCTGCAGCATGGCCACGATGGTACGGCCGGACTCGTCGGCCACAACTTCCGGCTGCTGCCCCTTCGGCGTCGGCGCAAATGGGACAACGGTCGCTGCTTTGTCGGGAGCATACGCACTCATCGCTACTCACTCCATTACCGCCAGTGTCGGGATATCGAAGCGAGTGTAGCACAGCCTCCATCGAGCGCCCGCTAAAATTTATGCGGCCGGCGCGATGAAGGGTTGGGGGATGGCGGCGAATGCTCAAAAGGAAAAACGACTTTGCAACGTTGCACGGCCTTTATCCGCGCGGCTGCGCGCGCGAGTCATTGTCGGGGCGAGGATGGCGAGTGGCACCCAAAGCCCCGAGATGTGCTCGACCACAAGCGTGTTGATGCGGTCACGAACCGGCGGCAAGCAGCAGGCCGGCCGAATGCGGGATCTCGACGTCGATAGCGAGGGTTGAAACGTTCGGGCCGCGATCCATCCGCACCTGGACGCTGTCGCGCTCCACCGTCACGTGCTTGGTGATGGCGGACAGGATCTCCTCGCGCAGAATGGCAAGCAGATCGGACTGCCCGCGTGTCGCCCGCTCGTAGGACAACAGGATCTGAAGTCGTTCCCTGGCGACGGGGGCGCTGCCCTGGCGCCGAAACAGGTCGAGGAAGCTCATGCTGCCCTCCGTCCGAACAGCTTGTCGAACAAGCCTTTGCGGTCGCTGGGAATGATCATCGGCACGTCGTCGCCCTTGAGCCTGCGGGCGGCATCGAGGTAAGCCCGCGCGGGAGCGCTGGCCGCGTTGTTGAGCGTGACCGGCGAGCCGATGTTGGAAGCGCGCAGCACCTCTTCGCTTTCCGGAATAATGCCGAGCAGCGGCGTGGAGAGGATCTCAAGAACGTCTTCGATGTTGAGCATCTCGCCGCGCGCCGCGCGTTGGGGATCGTAGCGCGTGATCAGAATGTGCTTCTCGATGCGTTGACCCTTCTCCGCCTTCTCGGTCTTGGAGTCGAGCAGCCCGATAATACGATCAGAGTCGCGGACCGACGAAACTTCCGGATTGGTGACGATGACCGCCGCGTCGGCAAAGCGCATCGCCAACGTCGCGCCGCGCTCGATGCCGGCGGGGCTATCGCAGATCACCCAATCGAATTTCCCGCGCATCTCGTTGATGACGTTGCCGACGCCCTCTTCAGTCAGCGCATCCTTGTCGCGGGTCTGCGAGGCCGGCAGCAGCCACAGGGTCTCGAGCCGTTTGTCGCGGATGAGCGCCTGCGACAGCTTCGCGATGCCTTGGACGACGTTGATGAGGTCGAACACGACCCGGCGTTCGGCTCCCATCACGAGATCGAGGTTACGCAGTCCGACGTCGAAATCGACGACCGCGACCTTCTGCCCGGTTTGCGCCAACGCGGCGCCGAGCGCGGCGGTCGATGTCGTCTTGCCGACGCCGCCCTTGCCCGACGTGACCACGAGAACCTTGGCCATGTTTGATGTCTCCTGCATATTTTCAATCCAACGCTGCTATCGACAGGACGCTGTCTTGGAGCCAGCACTGGGCGGGCCGGTTGCGGAGGCTCGCGTCCATTTCCTCAGCGGTGCGGTAATAGCCGTCGATCGAGATCAACTCGGCTTCGTTCTTGCTGCAAAAAATTCGTGCACGCGCGTTGCCCATGGAACCCGCCATGGCCCGGCCGCGCAGCGCGCCATAGACGTGGATCGATCCGCCGGCGACCACCTCGGCGCCCGAGGACACCGCACCGAGCACGGTGACGTCGCCGTATGGGAAAATGATGGATTGACCCGAGCGGATCGGGCTTTCGATCAGCAAAGAGGTCGGCTCCTGGCGCTGGGGCGGTCCCGCCGTCGCAGACGCGCGGGTATTCTCGGCGGACGTCGGCGCCGCGGCTTCGAAGCCCGCCGTGGGTCGGCCGCCTTTGAGCAGTGGCGGCAGCGACGGGCCGAGTTGATCCGGGTGGGCGCCCTCGAGGCCCATGACGCGAATGCCGCGCTCGGCCAGCATCTCGAGCAGTTGGCTAATTCCCGATTGGCTCAGTGCAACTCCGGCCAGGTCGAGGATGATCGCCCTGCCGACAAAAAAGTCGGGCGAATTCCTGCTCCATTTGTCCACTTCCGCCAGCCAGGCAGTTAGCGGCGCGGATGGAGCGAGCACGAACGCCATGAAGGAGCGGCCACGGAATCGCATCGATGTCTGGGGTCGAACGGCAGTCGCACTTGTCACAAGGAAACCTCGGGGGCCGGACCTGCGGGGCTACCCCGATTAGCGCGCGCTGTGGTTAATGAACGATTAAACAAATCCGCAATACCGGCGCCGGAGCGGCGGTTCGCACGGTATATTTCGAACAAGCCTTGCAGACGAGGGGCTGGCGGTATTCCGCTGGCGCGCTTGAGGACGTCCGCTGCCAGACGCGCGCTCGATGCGTCAGAACAGCCGCCAGAACGCCAACAGCATCATGGCGTAAAGGGCGGCCACGAGCGCCGCTCCGGCGATCGCGATCCGATGCGGATGCGGACCTGCGGGCCGCAGCCACCAGGCGAAACGTTCGGCCATCCACGGCACGAGATAGCTCAGCAGCACGACGCTCACGATATTGCCGATGAACAGCGCGATTGCGAACGGAAGACCGCGGCCGATCAGCAAGGGGGTCTGAATAAAAAATCCGAACAGGAAGACAATCGGGTAGAGCAGCATCAGAACCAGCATGTTCATCTTCCACTCCGCCGGAGGAGGCGCGCCGCCGACCGGGACGGGAAACCACTGGTCGAAGCCGGTGCGGACGATGCGGGCGTGAAACTCTTCGGTGAACGGATTCGCGTCCTGCAACAGCTTCTGACGCTCCGGCGAGTCAAGCCAGGCCTGCAGGTTGGCTTCGGTATCGAAGCGCAGGATCGCCAGCCAGTCGTCCTGCACCCCGGGCACCGGCGGCTCGAAACGATAGCCTTGAAAGCCCGGCGCCTTCGATTGAACGGCGGCGATCCGTTGCTCCCACGCCCGGTAGTCGAGTTCCTGGCCGGGCTTGATTCGCGTCGAAATGACCACAGATGCGGGCGAGGGCAGTACGCCGGCATCGCCGTCATTGACGATGTGGACGTCATCGCGGCCGACCAGCATGGGCGCCGCGCCTTGAATGCGTCTGAGCCGTTGTTCCGAATTGAGCCAGGCGACGGCGGCTTCGGTGCTGGCGAACCGCTGGAGGATGACCCAGTCCGCCTGCGCGGGCGGGCTCGGAGGCATCACGGTCTGTTTGATGAAGCCTGGAAACTGCGCGACCGTGCTGCTGGTTTCGTCCTGCCAGCGGGCAAATGCATCCATGCTCTCCGGACGCACCCGCGTCTGCGTGACGATGGTAACGGGGCCCTTGGCGCTGTCGTTGGCAGCGGGCGATACGTCGCCGGTCGTGCGCTCCCTTCCACTCACGGCTGCTCGGCCAGCTTGCTGAAGATGCGGTCGGGCGTGAACGGCAGATGCGGGAAGCGCACTCCGGTCGCATTCGCCAGCGCGTTTGCGATGGCGGGAGCGACAGGGTTGATGGCGCATTCGCCCTGCGACTTCGCTCCGAGTGGCCCGATCGAGTCGTAGGTATCGGCGAAGAACACCTCGCTGCGCGGCACGTCGGCGAAGGCCGGGATGCGGTAGTTGCGAAGCGACGGGTTCACCATGGTGCCGCCGTCGTAGACCATCTTCTCCGTGAGCGCCCAGCCGAATCCCATCGCAATTGACCCCTCGATCTGGCCGCGGCATTGCAGGGGATTGATGAGACGGCCGATGTCGGCGGCGTGGACGCTGTGCAGAATGCGGATCTCCGCGGTCACGCGATGCACCGCAAGCCGCACGCCGTGGACGTTGAACGCGACCGTGCGCGGGGACAGATAGGCCTTGCGCTTGGCCTCGAAGCGATGGCCGACCTTGGTGCCGGCGACGTGGAGATCGGCCAGCGTGATCTGCTGGTTGCCACAGATCACCACTCCGTCATCGAGGCGGCAGTCGGCTGAGGCCACGCCGGTATGGCGGCTGGCAAAGTCGAGGATGTTGGCGCGCAAGGCGTTGGCCGTCAGGTTTACCCCCTTGCCGGCGACAACGGTGCCCGTGCTCGCGAACGTGCCGGTGTCGTACGGGGTCAGATCGGTGTCCGCGTTGATGACGGCGACGCTCTCCCCTCGCGCACCAAGGACGGAGGCGGCGATCTGCCGGTGTGAAGTGATCGATCCGTTGCCCATTTCGGTCGAGCCGACTGCAAGGTGATAGCTGCCGTCGGGCAGAAGCGCCATCTGCGCTCCCGATCGATGCTCGGTCGGCGGTCCACAATCCAGCATCGCCAGCGCGATGCCGGTGCCCTCCATCCAATCATCCCCCGTGGGCTTTGGGTCGCCGCCGCCGGATGCCAAGGTCTTCTCGACCAGGTCGAGGCATTGGTCGAGCCCGTAGCTGCCGAAACTGGCATCGGAGGGGTCTTTCCAGACCAACTCGATCCAGTCGGTGGGCCGCACCATGTTCTTGCGGCGAATCTCGAATGGGCTCATCCCGAGCAGCCGCCCCAGTTCGTCGATCGCGCTTTCGATTGCGAACGTGGTCTGTGACGAACCGTAGCCGCGAAAGCCGCCGCCGGGGACCATGTTGGTGTAGACGGCGTATCCGACCGCCTTCTTGTTGGCGCAGCGGTACGCCGCCATCGGGCTGCCGAGCGAGGCGGCGAGCGTTTCGCTGGCGTGGCCGCCATAGCCGCCGGTATTGGAGACGACATGAATATCGATCGCGGTCAGCGTCCCGTCCCGTTTGGCGCCGAGCTTCACCCGCGTCGTCATCTGATGCCGCGTGGTCGCGCCGATGAACTCTTCTTCGCGGGTCAACTCCCATTTCACCGGCCGGCCGGTCTTAAGTGTGGCGAGCAGGCAGAGGTCTTCGGAAACCATCTCCTGCTTTCCGCCGAACCCCCCGCCGACGCGCTCGGTGAAGATATGCAGGTCGCGGACGCGCAGACCGAAGATATGGGAGAGCTTCAACTGCACGACGAAGGGTGCCTGGGAACTGGTGCGGATATGCAGCCGTCCGTCGTCGCCGCGCCAGGCAATCGATCCGTGCGTTTCAAGATGGACGTGCTGGACGCGCGAGGTGGAATAGGTCATTTCGTGCACGGCGTCGGCGGCCTTGAAGCCATCCGCTACGCTGCCGACCTCACCGTGGATGTCGACAAAGATATTGCCCTTCTCCTCCCCACCCTTGTCGTGAAGTATCGGTGCATCCGGGGCCATTGCCGCGACCGGATCGAACACCGCGGGCAGGATCTCGTAGGTGACGTCGAGCAGGCGGCAGGCCTGTTCCGCCGCGGCCTCGGTTTCCGCCACGACGGCGGCGATCCGCTGGCCCGCGAAACGCACCACATTGTCGAGGACATAGGTATCATCCGGGCTGACCAAGTGGTCCTCGTGGAGGGCGGTGCTGTAGAGCCGGCGCGGAACGTCCTCCCAGGTGAAGACCTCGACCACTCCTGGCACCGCCAACGCCCGCTCACGACCAATGGCGCGGATACGGGCGTGAGCGTGGGGCGAGCGCAGCACCTTGAGGTGCAGAAGTCCCTCCACGGCTACGTCCATAGTGTAGCGTGCGCGGCCGGTGACGATGCCTGCGGCAAACGGATTCGGCAGGCTCGCGCCGCAGGCCCGGCCGGCGACGTCATCCTCGATTTCAGTCACGCCGGCAAAAGCGTCGCCGATCGCGCGGTAGCCGGTGCACCGGCACAGGTTGCCCTTGAGCGCATGCGGCAGGTCCGCCCGCTGCTCTTGCGTTAGTGCGGCTGACGTCATGATCATGCCGGCGGCGCAAAAGCCGCACTGGAAGGCCTGCGCGTTCAGAAACGCCTGCTGCATCGGATGCAGCGCACCGTCCTTCGCCAGTCCTTCGATCGTGGTTACTTCGCGCCCGGCGGCGCGGAAGGCCGGCATCAGGCAGGAATGAATGGGCATGCCGTCGAGCCACACGGTGCAGGCGCCGCAATCGCCGGCGTCGCAGCCCTTCTTGACCCCGAATACGCCCCGGTCACGCAGGAAGGTGCGCAGGCATTGTCCCGGTGTTGGTTCGGCGGAAAACAGTTTGCCGTTGACGTTGTAGTTCATCCGGGCATCGGCTGAGCCGGCGGGACGCGCATCCGCAACGTCGGCATGTATCATTTGCGCGCTCCGGGTTGCGCCAGCTCGGCGCGAATCTGCTCGGCGAAATAGCGGGTGAGGTGGCGCTTGTAAGCGGCCGAGCCGTGGACGTCGTCGAAATATCCGTCCGCAGGGATACGCTCGTCGATCGTGCGTCGCAGCTCGATTGCAGATGGCGCATGCTTGAACCGCAGCTGGACCGGGCGAGGGGTGGCCGCCGTGATCGTGATCACGAGATCGTCGCCGGCCGCGTTTTGGGTACCGATCAACAGCGCCGCCGAGCGTCCGAGATGCGTGAGCGATGCGTGACGAAATGCGGGTCGCTTCGACAGTACCGATGCCGGCAAATGGATGCTGCGGAGCAGCTCACCCTTTTGCAGAATATTGGTGTGATTTCCAGTTACGAAATCGATGGAGGGAACCTCGCGTGCGGGCGCAGTGCGCGGCCACAAGGTGTAGGTGGCCTCGAGCGCGACGGTCAGTGAGATCATCGGTCCTGCCGGCAGCGACATGCAGATGTTGCCGCCGACGGTGGCAGCGTTCCAGATCTTGAACGACGCCAGGAAGGAGTTGCAGCACTCCTGCACAAGCGGCAGGGCCCGCCAATCAGAGGGGCCGGCGAACCGGTAAAGCTCCGCAACGGTGCACGTCGCCGCGATGTCGAGGCCGGCGCTAGAGGACTTGAGTGCCGGCCAGTTCAACTGCTGAAGGTCGATGAGCGTGTCGGTGGAAATCTGCGGCTCCGAGAACAGCCAGGTGCCGCCCGCAAGCCATGCGTACCCGTCGCGCCATTGCGTGATCTGATCCGCCGACGTCGGTCGCTTCACCTCAGCGACGGTGTTGAGGTTCATGCTGCGCTCCTCTTCGAGCTATTCCGCAGGCATGCCGGATCGCTTTCGCGATCCGGCGCCCGAAGGTAACAGGCCGGACGGATTACGGAAGATCGGCGAGCGAAGTGGGCCCCGATCCCGGCGTAATCAGGGTCGGCCACTGATGTGAGCCGAACGGCACCGCGGGGGGGAGGAAGGCCTTCACGCCGCGCTTCTCGGATTCGGCGATGATCGCAGCACGGGCGTCGCCGCCCATGAGCTCATAATCCATCAAGTGATAGTTCCCGAAGAACAGCGATCCGACCGAACGGTCGCCGATGATGCGGGTCAGAGATTCGAGCATGTCGTCGGGCGTCGTGGTGAACGAGATGGTCTCGATCAGCATGAGCCGGTTGTTGACGGCCTCCGGCCCGAAAAACTGCGCCAGGACGCTGAACAGGATGTTGTTCTGGCGCGCCACGTAGATGGTGTTGCTGGCCGCGTAGGTCTTGTCCCAATCCGCGCCGAGCATGGTCTTCCATTCGCCGATCACGGACATCCAATGGCCGACCTGCGTCTGCGCCGCCCACGCGATGTCCTTCTTGAGGTAGGGACCCTGCTTCTTCGAGAACGCTTCCAATGCAGCGAAGGAGATCGCACCCTTCGCCACGCAATCGTCCATGAATGCGAGATTGTTCTCCAGGATGATCCGATTGTTCTCCAGCCAGTCGGCGGGCATCGGAGTCTGGGCGAGGCCATCGAGCGCAGATTTCATCCGGCTGCGATAGGCGAGCATGGCGCCGCGCCATGACTGATCGGCGGGATTGTCGAGATAAGGACCCACCACCTGGGTCAGCGCCATCGTGCTGTGGCCGATGGATTTCAGCAATTGATAAACAACCGGGACCGACGGGGCCTCGAGCGGGGTCATGCCGGGCCGGTAGAGAATGAACCGTCCGCCCGCTCCCGAGAACAGGCCGAGGATGACGGGGTGCTTGCTCAGGATATTCCGTTTGAAGACTTTGGCGGCGTCGCCATAGAGTTCGAACATCCCGGTATTGAGCGCCAACACGTTATTGGTCGCGGTTTCGGCGGGGGTCGACTGGGTACGACCGGCAATAGGCGCCATAAAGGAGGGCAGGTCTTGAGCCTTCGCCGCCGTGCCGAGCGTGGCCAGCAGGATGGAAGCCACCGCCACGCGGGCGTAGCTCAGGAGCGCATCAGTTCGCATGGATTTCCTCTCTGGAGTGCGGTTGTCCGCTCGCAACTACGCGACGAATCATGCGGCGAGGCCGACCAGCTCGCAGGCGTTGGTTTTCATGAGCAGACTCAGCGCACATGGTTGGTGGTCAGGCGACGCAATTCCGCAAACCCGACCGATATGCGCCCGATCGCGCGACCAAAAGTGCTGATCGCCGCGTCAGCCTGCCCCAGCGCAGGAGACGGCGAGGAAGATCGGACCCTCTAACGGTTTCATTATAGCCCATAAGCTTGCGGCAGTGCTAGGCCCATGTCCGGAGTGCGCGCGCCGTTTCCGGCCCAGCACCGGCCCGGTCAAAGCTTGATGCGCAAGCGCTGGGCGAGTTCGCCAACGATGCCGCGGCGGAACAGCAGAACACAAACCACGAAGATCACGCCCTGGACGACGAATACCCATTGACCCATCGTGGTCAGGAAATTCTCCAACGTGACGATGAAGAAGGCGCCTACGACCGGCCCGAACAAGGTGCCGAGGCCACCCACCAGCGTCATGAGAATGACTTCTCCCGACATCGGCCAGTCGACATCGGTCAAGGAGGCAAGTTGAAAGACCAGCGCCTTGGTCGCGCCCGCAACGCCCGGCGAACGTGGCCGACAGCACGAAGGCGACGAGCTTGAAGCGCTCGGTCTTGTAGCCGAGTGAGATCGCCCGGGCTTCGTTCTCGCGAATGGCCTTGAGCACCTCGCCGAAGGGCGAATTGATGATGCGGTAGATCAGCAGGAAGCCGCCCAGGAAAATGATCAGCACGGTGACGTACATGTTGGTCTGGTCGGCAAGATCGATAAAGCCGAACAGCTTGCCGCGCGGCACCGCTTGGATGCCGTCCTCGCCGTGAGTGAACGGCGCCTGGATGGCGAAGAAGTACATCATCTGCGCCAAAGCGAGCGTGATCATCGCGAAATAGATGCCTTGCCGGCGGATCGCGAGCGCGCCCACGATCGTGCCGAGCCCGGCGGCGGCCACGGTTCCCGACGCGATCGCGAGCTCGGGCGGGAAGCCCCAGACCTTGGCCGCGTGCGCGCAGACATAGCTCGCCCAACCGAAGAACAAGGCATGGCCGAACGACAGCAGACCGACATAGCCGATCAGCAGGTTGAACGCGCAAGCAAACAGCGCGAAGCACAACGCCTTCATCAGGAATACGGGATAGGCGAACATCGGCGCAACGATGAGCACGACGGCCATCACGAGGAACGCGATCACCTCGCTCTGCAATCGCCCGGCACGCGTCACGCTCGGTCCGGCAGCCCGCTGCACGTTACGCGCCCCTTCCGAATAGGCCGGCCGGCCTGATCAACAGCACGATCGCCATGATGATGAAGATGACCGTGTTGGATGCCTCGGGAAAAAACACCTTGGTAAGGCCCTCGATGACGCCCAGTCCGAACCCGGTCACGATCGCTCCCATGATCGAGCCCATGCCGCCGATCACGACCACGGCAAACACCACGATGATCAGGTTCGCACCCATTTGCGGGCTCACGTTGTAGATCGGCGCCGCCATCACGCCCGCGAGCGCGGCGAGCGCGACGCCGAATCCATAGGTGAGCGTGATCATGCGCGGCACGTTGATGCCGAAAGCGCGCACCAGCGTCGGATTCTCGGTCGCTGCGCGCAGGTAGGAGCCGAGCTTGGTGCGCTCGATCACGAACCAGGTGGTCAGGCACACGGCGAGCGAAAAGACCACCACCCAGGCGCGGTAGTTCGGCAGGAACATGAAGCCGAGATTTTGTCCGCCTTGCAGCGCCGGCGGCACGGAATAGGGCAGTCCCGACGACCCGAAGAAATTGCGGAAGGTGCCCTCGAAAATGAGCGCGAGACCAAAGGTGAGCAGCAATCCGTAGAGATGATCGAGTTTATAGAGCCATTGCAGAAACAGCCGCTCGATGATGATCCCGGTGATCCCCACCACGACGGGGGCGATGATGATCGCCCACCAGTAGCCGATCCCGGCATATTGCAGCAGGAAGAACGCGGTGAACGCGCCCAGCATATACTGGGCGCCATGGGCGAAGTTGATGATGTTGAGCATGCCGAAGATGACGGCCAGCCCGAGGCTGAGCAGCGCGTAGAACGAGCCGTTGATGAGCCCGATGAGCAACTGCCCGAACAGGGCCTGCGAGCTGATGCCGAGCCATTCGAACATGGATGATCACCGCTGGTCGGAGAACGGAACGGCTCCGTTCCCCGACTTGGCGAGTTGGTCGGTCAGCTCTTCACCAATGGGCAACCGCCTTCGGCCAGTGGCCGGAAGGCTTCGTCTGCCGGGATGGTGGCGCGGACCTTGTAGTAGTCCCACGGCCCCTTCGATTCCGCCGGCGTCTTGACCTCGAACAGGTACATCGGATGGATCTTGCGGCCGTCGGCGCGCACCGTGCCCTTGCCGAAGAGTTTGTCGTCGGTCGGCATCTCCTTCATCTTGGCAACGACAGCCTTGCCGTCGGCGTCGCTCTTGAGCGCCTCGACCGCCTTGAGATAGTGCGTGACCGCCGAGTACACCCCGGCATGGACCATCGTCGGGTGCACGCCCTTGAATTGGGGCGCGAACTTCTTCGCGAATTCGCGGTTCGCGTCGTTGAGGTCCCAGTACCAGGCTTCAGTCATGATCAGGCCCTGAGCGGTGGGCAAGCCGAGCGCGTTGACGTCGGTGATGAACGCGAGCAACGCCGCGAGATTCTGACCGCTACGAGTGATGCCGAACTCGGATGCCTGCTTGATCGAGTTGATGGTGTCGCTGCCGGCATTGGCGAGCCCGATGATCTTCGCCTTCGAGGACTGCGCCTGCAGCAGGAAGGACGAGAAGTCCGTGCCGGGGAACGGGTGGCGCACGCGGCCTACGACCTTGCCGCCGTTCTTCTCGACCACCGCAGAAGTGTCGCGCTCCAATGCGTGACCGAAGGCGTAGTCGGCGGTGAGAAAGAACCAGGTGTCGCCGCCGGTCTTCACGATCGCCTTGCCGGTACCGTTGGCGAGCGCCCACGTGTCATAGGTCCAGTGGATCGTATTCGGGGTGCATTTGGCACCAGTCAGATCGGAGGCGGCCGCTCCCGAGACCAGAAACACCTTGTTCTTGTCGCGCACGATCTCGTTCACGGCGAGCGCGACCGACGACGTCGGCACGTCGACGATGACGTCAACCTTGTCGACGTCGATCCACGTGCGCACCACGTTCGAACCCACGTCCGGCTTGTTCTGGTGGTCGGCGCTGACGATTTCGACTTTCATGCCCTTGGCGGCTGCACCGAAATCCTCCACCGCCATCCGCGCCGCGACCACGGAGCCTTGACCGCTCAGGTCGGAATAGGTTCCCGACATGTCGTTCATGACGCCGATCTTGATAGTTCCGTCGCTGTATTGCGCCTGCGCGGAGCCGCATCCGAATGCGACTGCGATTGCCGCCAGGCCGATCAGTCCTTTCATGGCATTCTCTCCTGTTGATCGCTTTTTGTGGTTTGCACCCCGGCATCTCAGGTCACATCCGTCAAGTCATACCCCGAGGTAATTGTGAAGCTTGTCGAGGTTGGCCTCGAGCTCGGCATTGGCGAACCGATCGATGATGCGACCGTTCTCTACGACGTAATAGCGGTCGGCGACCGTCGAGGCGAAGCGAAAATTCTGCTCGACCAGGAGTATGGTGAAGCCCTGCTGCTTGAGCAGGCCGATGGTCTTGCCGATCTGCTGAATGATGACCGGCGCCAGACCCTCGGTGGGCTCGTCGAGGAGCAGGAGCCGGGCCCCCGTACGCAGGATCCGGCCGATCGCCAGCATTTGCTGTTCGCCCCCCGAAAGCTTCGTCCCCTGACTGGACAGGCGTTCTTTGAGATTGGGAAAGAGCTCGAAGATGCGAGGAAGGTCGAGCCCGCCGGAACGGACCCTGGGGGGCAGCAACAGGTTTTCCTCGACGCTGAGGCTTGCGAAAATGCCCCGCTCCTCGGGACAGAGCGCAATGCCCAGCCGCGCAATCCGATCGCTGGTCAGGCGGATGAGTTCCTTGCCCTCGTAGCGCACCGATCCGGTGCGCTGGGCGACAATGCCCATGACCGATTTGAGCGTCGTCGTCTTGCCGGCGCCATTGCGACCGAGCAGCGTCACCACCTCGCCGGGCAGAACCTCGAACGTGGTGCCGTGCAGGACATGGGACTCGCCGTACCAGGCTTGCAGCCCTTCGACCGCGAGCAGGGGGGCGACGCTCGGGCTAAGCATGGCCAACCCCGAGATAGGCCTCGCGCACGCGCGGATCGGCGGAGACCGTGTCGTAGCTGCCCTCGGCGAGCACCCGGCCGCGGGTAAGCACGGTGATGCAGTGGGAAAGGTTGGCAACCACGCTGAGATTATGCTCGACCATCAGCACCGTACGCTCGGCCGCAACCGCCTTGATGAGGGCGCTGATGCGATCGATGTCTTCGTGACCCATCCCGGCCATCGGCTCGTCGAGCAGCAGCATTTCGGGATCGAGCGCCAAGGTGGTTGCGATCTCCAGGGCGCGTTTGCGACCATAGGGCAATTCCACCGCCGTCCAATGGGCGAAGGACGCCAGGCCGACGTCGGTAACGAGCCCCATCGCCCGCTCGTTGAAGACGTCGAGGACCCGCTTCGAGCGCCAGAAGTCGAACGACGAGCCGCGCTTGCGCTGCAGCGCGACGCGCACGTTTTCCAGCACCGTCAGGTGCGGAAAGACGGCTGAGATCTGGAACGAGCGGACGAGCCCGAGCCGCGCCACGTCGGCCGCAGGGAGCGTCGTGATGTCGCGCCCCTTGTAGACGATCCGGCCTCGGGTCGGGCGCATGAATTTCGTCAGCAGATTAAAGCAGGTCGTCTTGCCGGCGCCGTTCGGTCCGATCAGCGCATGAATGGTGCCGCGTGCGACCCGCAGGTTGACCCCGCTCACGGCGACAAAGCCGGCGAACTCCTTGGTGAGATTCTCGGTTTCGAGGATGAAATCGTCGCTCACGACGGCACGGCCCAGGTTGTCGAGCACAGGTGGTAGCACGTCCGCGGCAGCTTCAGCAAAATGCGTGCGGCCGAGACGTGCGCGCAACCCTGCCGACGCAACCAAGGCCGCCCGGCGGTCCAAGCCGCGCCGCGGCTGTCGCCACATTCGCGCCGCTCTTCCTGCGGCCGCTCTTTCTCAAGCTTCCCCGCATTCTTATGTAATGGCAAGATAACCTTTGGCGACCGCCGATTCTGCTGGAAACCAGCACGGGCGGCGATCAGTGGGAGTACTCGCTTTGCGCCTCCTCGTCGTCGAGGACGATCCCGATCTCAACCGACAACTCGCGACCGCACTTACCGACGCGGGCTACGTGGTCGATCGCGCCTTTGATGGCGAAGAAGGGCACTTTCTCGGCGAAAGCGAGCCGTATGACGCCGTCATCCTCGATATCGGCTTGCCCAAGATGGATGGCATCTCGGTGCTCGAGGCGTGGCGCCGGGCCGGACGGGCGATGCCGGTCCTCATCCTGACGGCGCGCGACCGATGGAGCGACAAGGTCCAGGGCTTCGACGCCGGCGCCGACGACTATGTGGCGAAGCCTTTCCATCTCGAGGAAATCCTGGCGCGCATCCGCGCCCTGTTGCGTCGTTCGGCCGGCCACGCCAAGAGCGAGCTCAATTGCGGCACCGTCCGCCTCGACACCCGTACCGGCCGGGTCACCGTCGACGGTAATCCCGTCAAGCTGACCTCGCACGAATATCGCCTGCTTTCCTATCTCATGCATCATACCGGCCGCGTGGTTTCGCGCAGCGAACTGGTCGAGCATCTGTACGACCAGGACTTCGATCGTGATTCCAACACCATCGAAGTCTTCGTCGGGCGCATTCGCAAGAAGCTCGGCGTCGACGTCATCCAGACCGTGCGCGGACTCGGCTACCTCCTCGCTGCGCCGGGCAATGCGTCTTAATTCGCTCGCCCTTCGGCTCTTCTTCTCGGCGACGACCTGGACCGTGGTGATTCTCGTGGTCACCGGCATCGTGCTGTCGTCGATCTATCGCTCGGCGGTGGAGCGCGCGTTCGACCGCAGACTGGGGGTCTATCTGCGCACCCTCGTCGCCGATGTCGCGGCGCCCGAGGAGAATGTCGACAAGTTTCCGCAATCCATCGGCGAGCCGCTGTTCGATCTGCCGCTCTCGGGCTGGTATTGGCAGGTGACGCGGCTCGACGCCCCTACGCCCGATGTGCGCTCGTCGCGCTCGCTGTGGGATGCAACGCTGCCGCGGCTCGCCGACCTCAGCGTTTCCTGGGTACCCGGCAGTGCCCGGCAGGGTTACGTCGACGGCCCGGAAGGCCAGCAGTTGCGCATCGTCGAGCGCACGATCGATCTTGGCGAGGAGGGGCGTTATCTCGTCGCCGTGGCCGGAGACGCCAACGAAATCGACGAGGAGACGCGTAACTTCGACAGCGCGCTCGTCATCACGTTCGGAGTGCTGGGGATCGTGCTGCTGCTGACCACGACCTTTCAGGTGCGTTTCGGTCTTGCGCCGCTCAAGCGCATCTCGGAGGGACTTGCCGCCATCCGTTCGGGGTCGGCGGAGCGGCTCGAAGGCGCGTTCCCGGTCGAAATCGCTCCGCTCGCACGCGAGACCAACGCCCTCATCGACGCCAATCGCGAGATCGTCACGCGCGCGCGCACCCATGTCGGCAATCTCGCCCATGCGCTCAAGACGCCGATCTCGGTGATGATGAACGAGGCGAACACCCATGGCGGCGAGCCCTTTGCCTCGAAGGTGCGCGAGCAGACCGAGATCATGCGCGATCAGGTCGCGCGCCATCTCGAGCGTGCGCGTCTCGCGGCGCGAGTCGCGGTGATCGGGACCGTGACCGACGTGCGTCCGGTCGTCTTCGCGCTCGCACGCACGATGGAAAAGATCCACCACCATCGCGGCGTCGTCATCGACATCGATGCGGCGGAAGGCGCGCGCTTCCGCGGCGAGCAGCAGGACCTCGAGGAGATGGTCGGCAACCTCGTCGACAATGCCTGCAAATGGGCGCAGTCGCGGGTTGCGGTCGAAGTGTTCTCGGAAAAACCCGATCCACGGGATGATCGCCGCGTCGTGCGCATCGTGGTCGACGATGACGGGCCAGGGCTTTCGCCCCAGCAGCGCGAGCAGGTGGCCCGCCGCGGCCGCCGTCTTGACGAGACCAAGCCCGGTTCGGGGCTCGGGCTTTCGATCGTGGTCGAGCTCGCCAGCCTCTATGGCGGCGGCCTGACGCTCGGCACCGCGCCGATCGGCGGCCTGCGCGTCGAACTGGTGATCCCGGGGGCCTAAACATCCCCATCCGGGCCGTGGGGAACAGAGTTTTGCCCTAATTTGCGCGATTAGCTTGGTGACCGGCATTGGGGAATCCGGGGGATCGCCGGCGCCTGCTTTGATCGCCTGGGGGGATGGGGGCTTCAGAGATGTCTTTTGTGCGCTTGAGTGCCGCCGCGCTCGTCGCGCTGGCGACGGCCGCGTGCAGCGGCAATCCCGAGACTGGAACCGGACCGCGGGAGAATACGGGCACGCTCATCGGCGCTGTGGCCGGAGGGCTGATCGGCTCGCAGTTCGGCGGTGGGGCCGGCGAGCGCGTTGCCGCCGGCCTTGCGGGTGCGGCGGTCGGCGGCTTGCTGGGCAATCGCATCGGCTCCGCCATGGACGACGATGACAAGCGGCGCGCCTATGCGGCGCAGATGCAGGCGCTCGAAAGCGGAAAATCGGGCACGGCGGTCGCGTGGAAGAATCCGGACTCGGGCCGCTATGGATCGGTCGTTCCCGGTCCCGCCTACCAGACCAACGGGCAGCAGTGCCGCCAATACACCCACACGATCTACATCGACGGTCAGCCCCAGGTTGCGAAAGGCAACGCGTGCCGCAATCCGGACGGCACCTGGACCGCGGTCGGCTGACCGCAGGCGCGCATAGACTAACGGCGCGACCTCGATTGCGGTAGCGATCCGCCGCGGCGAAGCCGGCGAATTACGCTGCAAGTTGCGCGGCGGCGTGAAATTCCTGCAGCCGCGGCATGACCTCGCGCGCGAACAGCGTCATGCTGTCGACCGTATCCTCATGGCCCATCTGGCCCGCCTGCGACATCATCAGGAAGTGCCCGAACCCGCCGATCGCACGGTAGAAGTCGACCACCTGGTCGTAGACCTGGTCCGGCGTGCCGGCGAACATCAAGCCGCCGGCGATCGTGTCCGCGACGCTGCCTTGCGCCGCGCTGCCGAGCGGTTTGCCGTCCTTCGTCGCCATCTGATGGGAGGGCCCGCGCCAGCCCACGCGTTGAAATAGCTTGGCCGCATCGCTCGAGGCCATGAAGCCGGGCGGATTCTTGTAAGGCTCGGCGACCAGCGTGTTGGTCTGCAGATAGCTCTTCACCAGCTCGGCGCGGCGCAATCCCTCCGCCTCGCTTTTTCCCACGGCGACGAATCCCATATAGGCCAAGCGGTCGAGCGGCGCCGGCTGCGAACGTCCCGCGTCCTTCCATCCCTTGCGATAGTCATCGAACACCGTCTTTGCGCGGTAGCCCGTCATCACTGTGGCGACCACGTAGCCGCGCCCGCCCAGCGCGCGCGAGCTCCCGGGGCTGCTGGAACTGCTCCAGACCGGGGGATGCGGCTGCTGATAGGGGCGCGGCCAGATGTTGACGCTGCGATATTGGAAATGCTCGCCCTCCCACGAGAACGGTCCGTCGTGCGTCGTCATTGCCTTGATAATGAGATCGTGTGCCTCCCAGAAGCGATCCATGACGTGCACCGGTTTGGCATTGGCGGGGACGATCTCGTAAGGAACGCCTTTGATGAACCCCATCTCCAGCCGGCCGCGGGAGATCACATCGATGATCGACATTTCCTCCGCGACGCGCAGGGGATCGCTGCGGTTCGCAATGGGGGTGCCCAGCCCGAGGAGCCGCGCGCGCCTGGTCTGGCGCGCCAGAATGGCGAGCGTGAGGTGCACCGAGGCGCTCATGCAGGTCGCCGTGGCGTGGTGCTCGTTGACGATGATGTTGAGGCCGAGTTCGTCCGCAAGCATCCATTCGTCGAGATAGCGGTTGTAGAGGCGGGCCGCTGTTTCCGGATCGCAGTGCCGGTTGGGAAGGCTGACCCGCAGCGATTCCGCATCCTCGAACCAGGCGTCGGGATAGGACTGTTCGCTGAAGCTGTACACTTTCATCTGCTTGCCCTCGGCAATGGACCTGTCCCGATCATTTCCCGCCGCGTCGCGCGCGTGAGACGAACTCGACGATCTTGCGCGTGAACAGGTCGGGACGCTCGATGTGCGGGTAGTGTCCCGCGCCCTCGATCAATTCGAATTGCGCGCCGGCAATGAGCTTGCTGTAGGCGCGCCCATAATCGGGCGACACGATGCGGTCGCTCGCGCCCCAGAGGACCAAAGTAGGGACTTGGATGCGGTGCAGACGGCTGGCGAGCTTCGGGTCGTACATGTAGGGCGACCACGCGAACAGCGCGGTCGCCTCGCGGTTGCGGAACAGGATGTGTGCGTCCTCATCCGAGATCGATGCGTGGTCGATGGCCGCGATCTTGGGGTCGTGAAAGGCGAGCCGATCGACCTCGCTCTGCTTGGTGGTGAAGATATCGACGATGTCGCGCTGCTCGCGGTCGCCGAGCTTGATCCCGACTGCGTCGGCCAGCACCACGTGTGAAAGGCGCTCTGTCGATTTGATCGCGATCTCCGCCGCGATCCATCCACCGAACGACACGCCCGCGAGGACCACGTCGCGCAGGTCGAGCGCGTCCATGACATCGAGGTAGAAATAGGCAAGATCGTCGACCGTGGTCATGGCGCGCGGCAGCTCGCTGCGCCCGAAGCCCGGATGGGAAGGCGCGATCACCGTAAACGATCGGGCAAGCTCCTCGATCGCGCGGTCGGCCGATTTGACCCCGATCGCGGGGTGCAACAGCAGCAAGGGCCGTCCGGTCCCGCGCTTGATGAGCTCGATGCGAACTCCTGCTATGTCGGTCAATCCGTTTGCAGTTTCGATGCGGTCGAGCATGGGCGGGATCACCTGGGTCGGGCTCAGTGCGGCTTGATATCGGCGGCCTTGACCAGTTCTCTGTTCTGCTTGATCTGGGCGCGAAAGAAGGCATCGAACTCGGACGAGGTCATCTCGAAGGGCTGTCCGCCCAACGCCGTGAGCTTGTCCTGCACGCTTTTGATTTGCAGCGCTTTCGCCGTTTCACGGTACAGCTTCCCCTGAATGTCCTTTGGTGTCCTCGAGGGCGCGAACACACCGATCCAGAAAGGGAAATCGGAATCGGGATAACCCGCTTCCGCGAGCGTCGGCAAATCCGGCAGCGATGGGATCCGCTTGTTGCTGCTCACGGCGAGCGGGAGAATCCTCCCGTCGCGGATGAGCGACATCGACGGCAGCACCGGTGTGAAGAAGAAATCCACCCGTCCAGCCAATAGTTCGGTCAACGCTTCCTGCACGCCACGGAACGGAATCTCCTGAACATCGATCCCGGCGCTGAGACGGAACCGCTCGGCATTGATGTGCGCGGCGCCGCCGTGCCCGACCGATGCGTAGTTCAAGGCACCCGGCTTTGCTTGCGCCGCAGCCACCAATTCGCGCGCCGTCTTGTATTTCTCAGGCGAGACCACCAGCAGGAACGGCGTGTTGACGAGCGCAACGACCCCCGTGAAATCAGCCTCGGTATCATAGGGCAGCGTGCTGTGGGTCGCCGGGAAGATCGTCAGCGAGGGCGAATGGGAGAGCAGCGTATAGCCATCGGGATCGGCCTTGGCGACCGCGGCCGGAGCCAGTGTTCCTCCCCCACCGCCGCGATTGTCGATGATGAAGGGCTGTCCGACTTGCTGCGAAACCTGGTCGAAGACAGTGCGACAGACGAGATCGATCGCGCTGCCGGCCGTCACCGGTACGGAAATGCGGACCGGTTTGCTCGGCCATGTGAGCGGCTGTGCCTGACCCAGCGCGGCATGTGCACCCGGCATCAGCAACAGGGCTGCGAGGAAGGGGCGCCACATACGAGTGCTCTATTTGAGGTTGTTAAGCTGGCCGGGACGGCACGGTCACAATGCGTTTTCGGTGCGCGCGGCGTCAAGTTGGGTGGAAAACGGTAGTGGCAGGAACGGGCGCTGCCGACGCTGCGCCGTTCTGCCGTGGCCGCGCTGGCGAACGAACGCTCTTGGCTCGCGCCGCGCTCGCTCGGGATAATCCCCTTGCAAGGCACTCCGTCGCAGCGGAGGGGGCGGCCCGCGGCACGTCGTTCCGGAGCCGGCACTCATGTATCGCCGTTGGTTATGACAAATTTACGAGCTACCGCTTCCCCATGTCGCGCCCGTCATGCTCATTCCCCGTTGCCGGAACCTCATTATCCATGTTGTAACCGCGCTGGGCGTCCCCGATCAACGAACAGGTAGGTTCTGCGTCCGCGTCGCCACCGGAATGTCGAATTCGATCGGATGGATTTGAGCGCATGACGCTGTGGTTGGGACTCGCGCTGATGACGGCCGTGGCCATGTTGGCCGTGCTCTGGCCGCTGGCGCGCCGGACCGGCAGCCTGCGGTCGGGGAGCGATGTCGCGGTCTACCGCGATCAGCTCGAGGAAATCGAACGCGACCGTGCGGCCGGGCTGATCGCCGACCAAGAAGCGGCGAGCGCGCAGGTCGAGGTGTCGCGGCGGCTCCTTGCCGCGGCCGAAGCCCCGCCCGCGCCGCAAGCCAGCGCGGACGTGGCGACATGGCGACGCCGAGCGGTCGCACTGGTGGCGCTTCTCGTCGTGCCGCTCGGCGCGGCCGGACTCTACCTTGCGCTCGGCTCGCCTTCGCTGCCGGATCAGCCGCTGGCGCCGCGTCTTGCCGCGACACGCGGCGATCAGTCGTTCGACAGCTTGGTTGCGCAGGTGGAGACCCACCTTGCTCGCAATCCGCAGGATGGACGTGGTTGGGAAGTGATCGCGCCGATCTATCTGCGGCTCGGTCGTTTCGACGACGCGGTCAAGGCCCGGCGCCAGGCGCTTAGCCTCAACGGCGAATTTCACGAACGCGAATTGGCGCTGGGGGAGGCGTTGGTGTTTGCCGCCAATGGGATCGTAACCGCGGAAGCGAAGGCCGCATTCGAAAAAGCGGTTGCGCTTGATGCCAGTGACGTGCCTGCGCGCTACTTTCTGGGGCTTGCCGCCGAGCAGGATGGCAATCGCGCGCAAGCCGCCGCGCTGTGGCGGGCGTTGATCGCGGCCGCTCCGCCCGACGCGCCGTGGATCGATTTCATCCGGGGCGCGCTTGCCCGCGTCGACGCCGGCGCCGCACCCGGCGATCCGAGCCGCGGTGCGAGCGGCGGTCAAAGCGGCAGCGCAAGCGCAGGTCCGACCGACGACCAGGTCGCAGCCTCTTCGAAGCTGGATCCGGAGCAACGCAAGGCCATGATACAGGGCATGGTCGAGCGGCTCTCCGAGAGACTGCATCGCGATGGTTCCGACGCCGAGGGATGGCTCCGGCTCGTTCGCTCCTATATGGTCCTCGGTGAACGCGAAAAAGCGCTGGCCGCCGTCCTCGATGCGCGGCGGGCGCTCGCCGGCGATCCGACCAACCTGCGTCGGCTCGACGACCTCGTCAAAGGACTGGGTCTCGAAGGCTGACGGGAACCACACGATGACCCGCAAGCAACGACGCCTCTCTCTGATCGGTGCCGCGCTCGGCGTGCTCGCGCTCGCGGTGGCACTCGTGCTCGGCGCGCTCAAGGATTTCGATCGTGTTCTTCAATTCGCCGACCGATGTTGCCGAGAATCACGTCAAGCCGGGGACGCGCATCCGCATCGGAGGCTTGGTAAAGGAAGGAAGCGTGTGGCGAGGGGAGAGCCTTGCGGTTCGCTTCGAGGTCACGGACGGCAGGAACACTGTCCCCGTGGCCTATCAAGGCCTGCTGCCGGATCTCGTTCCGGGAGGGTCAGGGGATCGTTGCCGAAGGCGCCCTCGATCCAATGGGCACCTTTCGCGCCGACAGCGTTCTTGCCAAGCACGACGAGAACTATATGCCGAAGGAGGTCGCCGACAGCTTGAAGAAGCAGGGCCATTGGAAGGACGAATACGAAAAGAAAGCAGGCGCTGCGCGACAGGGCAGGGCGCAATGAGGCACCGAAACTGCGAGGCTCATCGGCGCGCTGCACCTCGCCCGGAACAGACGGCCGGGGAGCCACGATCATGATCGCCGAGTTCGGGCACTACGCCCTCGTGCTGGCACTGGCGTTGGCGCTGGTCCAGGCGATCGTGCCGGTCGTCGGCGTACGCAAGAATGATCCGGTACTGATGGCCGTCGCCGGTCCGACCGCGGTCGCGCAATTGTTTTTCATTGCGCTCGCTTTCGGCGCCTTGACCATTTGCTACGTGCGCTCGGATTTCTCCGTCGTCAATGTATTCGAAAACTCGCATTCGGCGAAACCGCTGATCTACAAGATCAGCGGTGTTTGGGGGAACCACGAAGGCTCGATGCTGCTGTGGGTTCTGATTCTCAGCCTGTTCGGTGCGCTGGTTTCGCTGTTCGGAGGAAATCTACCCGCCCGTCTCAAGGCCAATGTGCTGGCCGTGCAGTCTTGGATCGCGGTCGCATTCGTTCTCTTCATTCTGGTCACGTCGAACCCGTTCTTGCGCATTCTCGAGCCGCCGTTCGAGGGGCGTGATCTCAATCCGATCCTGCAGGACCCGGGTCTCGCCATTCACCCGCCGCTGCTCTACCTCGGCTATGTCGGGCTCTCGATCTCTTTTTCCTTCGCCATTGCTGCCTTGATTGACGGGCGCATCGATGCCGCCTGGGCGCGATGGGTGCGGCCCTGGACGCTGCTCGCCTGGATGTTCCTGACACTTGGCATCGCTATGGGGTCGTACTGGGCGTATTACACGCTCGGCTGGGGCGGTTGGTGGTTCTGGGACCCGGTGGAGAACGCATCGTTCATGCCGTGGCTGGCCGCCACGGCGCTGCTGCATTCCGCGCTCGTGATGGAAAAGCGCAATGCGCTCAAGGTGTGGACGATTTGCTTGCGATCCTGGCGTTCTCGCTCTCGCTGATCGGCACCTTCCTTGTGCGCTCGGGCGTGCTCACCTCGGTGCATGCCTTTGCCACGGATCCGACCCGCGGCGTCTTCATTCTTGCGATTTTGTACTGTTCATCGGCGGTAGTCTTGCGCTGTTTGCGTTGCGCGCGCCCTTGCTCAAGCAAGGGGGCTTGTTCGCACCGGTTTCACGCGAAGGCGCACTCGTGCTCAACAATCTGTTTCTGGTGAGCGCCTGCGCGACGGTGTTTGTCGGTACGCTCTATCCCCTCGCGCTCGAGGCGCTCACGGGCGAGAAGATTTCGGTCGGCGCGCCTTTTTTCAACGCTACCTTTGGGCCGTTGTTCGTTCCGCTGCTCATTGCGATGCCGTTTGGGCCGTTGCTGGCGTGGAAGCGCGGGGATCTGCTCGGCGTGGCCCAACGGCTCGTCGGCGCCGCCGCCGTCGGCGCAATCACTGTCGCGGTGATCTTTGCCATGGAGGGCGGCGGTCCGATCCTGGTGCCGTTCGCGATCGGTCTTGCCCTCTATGTCATGGCCGGCGCCTTGACCGAGATCGTGGAGCGCACGGGTCTGTTGAAAGTGCCGTTCATGACGGCGTTCGCGCGCGCCCGGGGCTTGCCGCGCTCGGCCTGGGGCGGGGCGTTCGCGCATTTCGGCCTCGGGCTCACGCTCCTCGGTATTATTGGCGAGACGCAGTGGGGCATCGAGCGGATTGCCGAGCTCAAGCCGGGGCAGACGATCTCCATTCGTCGATATGACCTGCAGTTCGACGGCATGACCACGCGGCAGGGCCCGAACTATCGCGAACTTGCCGCCCATTTCACCGTGCGGCGGCACGGCGACGATCGTCGGAATCATGGGAGCCGGCAAAACGCAGCTTCCCCTCGCGCGGCTCTTCGACCACCGAGACCGCGTTGATGACGCGGGGATTTTCGCAGCTCTACCTGTCGCTGGGGGATCCGCAACCCGGATGGCTCGCTCGCAGTGCGGCTCTACTACAAGCCCCTGGTGCTGCTCATCTGGTTCGGCGCGGTGGTCATGGTGGTGGGCGGCGGGCTGTCGCTCTCGGACCGCCGCCTCCGGGTGGGCGCGCCGAAACCGGCGCGGAGCAAGACAGTGCTCGCGCCGGCGGAGTAGGGCATGCGGTGGCTTTTCTTCATCGTCTTGACGCTGACGCTCGTCGCTTCGCCGCGCGTCGAAGCCGTGCAGCCGGATGAAATTCTTGCCGACTCGGCGCTGGAAGGGCGCGCCCGCGCGCTCTCGAAGGAACTGCGCTGCATGGTCTGTCAGAACCAGTCGATCGACGATTCCGACGCCCCGCTCGCACGCGACTTGCGTGTGCTGGTACGTGAACGATTGCAGGCGGGTGACAGCGACGGCCAAGTGATCGATTTTCTGGTCGCGCGCTACGGTGAGTTCGTGCTGCTCAAGCCGCGGTTTTCATTGCACACCGCGCTGTTATGGCTCGGGCCGGCCGCGGTCATGCTCATCGGGGCGCTTGGGCTCTTCGTGCTGGCACGCCGCTACCGGGCGGTTTCAGGTGCCGCCGCCGCCGGAGCAAAGCTCACACCAGCAGAAGAAGCGAGGCTTTCGGAGATCCTGGGTCGCCGCGACCCATGAATCGGTTAAGTGACTAGATTTCTTGCTTTCGTGGTTTTGCTGCGCTCGCACAGGAGCCCAAGCGCTGCTTCCGAGGATTCTGCGCCGCGGTGGGCAGTCGAACCCAGGCGACTCTAACGTAACATATTAATTTTATTGCACTTTTTTAGCCTTGCTCACTCTTACCAAACTTTAATTTCCCCGACAGCGCCCGGTAAGGAAGGGCACCCCATCTTGTTGCTCTGCAATTAGGGGCTCATTCGGGCTCCTGCCGCACAAAAGATGGAGAGACCCTGATGACTGCGAGCGCTCCCGCTCCGAAATCGCGCATCCTGTCCGCGCGTCGTTTTGTTCTGCTCGCTGGTGTCGCGGGCTTAGGCGTGGCCGTGCTCGGTGGTGCGGATCTCGTTACCAAGGCGACCGGCCCGGCTCTCAGCACCATTGCCTATGCCCAGGGCGTTCAACGCCCGATGGGATTTGCTGACATCGTCGAGAAGGTGAAGCCCGCGGTCATTTCCGGTCCGCGTCAAAGTCGACGCCGGCCCGAAGATGATGGGCATGGACGGCGATTCGCCGGCCGCGCCGAACTCGCAGATGGAGCGGTTCTTCCGTCGCTTCGGCATGCCGGACATGACTCCCGATGAGCGCGGCCAGCGCAGCCCGGCTGATCCGCGCAGCCCGCGCAACCGCCTCGTGACCGGCCAGGGTTCTGGTTTCTTCATCACCGCGGACGGCTACGCCGTGACCAACAATCACGTCGTCGACAAGGCCGACACCGTCGAGATCACGACCGATGAGGGCAAGACCTACACGGCCAAGGTGATCGGAACCGATCCGCGCACCGACCTGGCGCTCATCAAGGTCGAGGGCCGCAGCGACTTCCCTTACGCCAAGCTCTCTGACAAGGCTCCGCGCATCGGCGACTGGGTCCTGGCGGTCGGTAATCCGTTCGGACTCGGCGGCACCGTGACGGCCGGCATTGTTTCGGCGCGCGGTCGCGATATCGGAGCCGGCCCCTACGACGACTTCATCCAGATCGACGCACCGGTCAACAAGGGCAATTCGGGCGGTCCGACGTTCGACGTCGACGGCAACGTGCTCGGCGTCAACACGGCGATCTTCTCGCCGTCGGGAGGGTCCGTAGGCATCGCCTTCGCCATTCCCGCCGGGACTGTGAAGTCGGTCGTCGCGCAACTGAAGGACACGGGCAAGGTCAGCCGCGGTTGGATCGGCGTGCAGATCCAGCCCGTGACTGCCGAGCTCGCCGACAATCTTGGCCTCAAGGGCCCGGAGGGCGCGATGGTCTCCGATCCGCAGGAGAACGGTCCGGCCGCGAAAGCCGGCATCCTGGCGGGGGACGTGATCACCGCGGTCAATGGCGCCCCGGTCAAGGACGCGAAAGACCTCGCCAGGCAGATCGGCGCCATGGCGCCGGGTGCAACGGCGAAGTCGACCGTCTGGCGCAAGGGTGAACAGAAGACCTTCTCCATCGCGCTCGGCGAACTGCCGAACCAGCGCGAAGCCAAGGCGGGCACGCCGAACTCCTCCGGCGCCGATGTCCCGCGGCTCGGACTGACGGTCGCACCAGCCGGCCAGGTCGCCGGCAGCGGCTCGGAAGGCGTGGTGGTCACCCAGGTCGATCCCAATGGACTTGCGTCCGATCAGGGCTTCAAGACCGGCGACGTCATTCTCGAGGTCGGCGGCAAGAAGGTGGCGAATCCGGTGGATGTGCGCACCGCCCTGAGCGAGGCCCAGAAGGACGGCAAGCGCACGATCCTCATGCGAGTGAGATCGGGCGAGGAGACGAGGTTCGTGGCGGTACCGCTCGCCAAGGCCTAACCAAATGGGGCGCACCGTCGGCATCCGTCGCCCCCGCCGGCGGTTCGAGCCAGGGGACGGGCCTTCGGTCCGTCCCCGATCCCTTCTAACTCCGTTCCGGCACCGTCGCCCCCGCCGGTACTGAGTTGGTTGAGGGGCGGCGGTTCAAAACCGCCGCCCCTCGCGTTTTTCCGGCCCCGGGGGATTCGCTTGCTCCGGTCCTGACCTGAGGACTTTTTAAAATAGTAACGATATGATTAGCTCAGCCCCGCAGAGTTCCGCCCCCAGGGAAATCCTTATCCGAGAGACGGTCGGTTCGTCATGCGTCTCCTGATCATCGAAGACGACCGCGACGCCGCCGACTATCTGGCCAAGGCGTTCCGTGAGGTCGGGCATGTCGCCGACCTTGCGGCGGATGGCGAGGAAGGCCTCGCTCAGGCTCTGGATGGGCAATATGACGTGCTGATCGTCGACCGCATGCTGCCAAAGGTCGACGGCCTTACCGTGATCGGCACCCTGCGCAGCAAGGGCATCGAGACGCCCGCGCTCATTCTTCGGCGCTGGGGCAGGTCGATGATCGGGTCAAGGGCTTGCGGGCGGGCGGCGACGACTATCTGCCCAAGCCTTATTCGTTTTCAGAGCCGTCCGCGCGACCGAGGTCCTGGCGCGGCGGCGCGGAGTTCGCGAGGACGGTCTATCGCGTGGGCGACCTCGAACTGACCGGCTGTCGCATCAGGTGACGCGCGGCGGGGCAAGAGTCGTCCTGCAACCGCGAGAGTTCCGCCTGCTCGATACTCATGAAACATGCGGGTCAAGTGGTGGCACCCGCACCGTCTGCTGGAAAACGTTGGGATCACCACTTCGACCCGCGAACCAACGTCATCGACGTGCACATCTCGCGGTCGGGTCGAAAATCCATAAGGGTTTCACCCAGCTTTGCTGCATACGGTGCGCGGCGCAGGGTATGTGATCCGCCACAGCAAACGACCTGTCATTCCTGCCGTCCCGTGGGATGACGTGCACGGGTGACGGATGACGGCGCTGGGCAAGCTGCGCCGCACCACGTGCGTCCAAGCTGACGTTGGCCACCGACGGTCTTCGCGCTGTTCGCCGCTTTCCTGCTGTCGATCTTCGCTTGGAACACCCGTCGGCTGATCACCGAGAAACGACTCAGACGGTCGATGCCGAGATCACCGGCCTGGCCGAGCAATAACTCCGCCAGGGTGGCATTCCGCCGCCTCGTCTTCCGTCCCTGTGGACGCAAGATCGCGCAGACCGGGCTCGAGCCTTCATCCGGTGACCACCCGCGCGGCGAGGGTCTCGTAGGCATGTCGGGTCGCTTCTGCCAACTGCAGTTCCTTGAAACCCCCGCTTGACGGCAGACCGCTCATCGCCGGCTCGACGACCCTGATGGCGCCGAACACGAAGCCTCCATCCGGAAGGTGTTTCAATCGCCGTCCGCTTTCGTCTCCTGGTGGGACGCGTATCTCGAAGAGCGCGACGACTGCACCAGATCGTCCGCCGCCGACGCTGGTCGTCTCGGCGATCGTCATCGTGCTGGCGTCGCCGGTGGCTCCTCGTGACGCGGCGGGTTCTAAGCGCGGGACCGATGACGGACACGACGCGAAAGATCATGGCATGGCGATCTCGCCGGGCGCCTTCCGATCGTGGGGACGGCGACGAGCGTGACCGGCGGCTACCAACCTCGACGCGACGCCGAGCGCATCGAGGGG
>CAWIGD010000039.1:0-83315 GCA_963835165.1 uncultured Alphaproteobacteria bacterium | reverse complement strand
GACGACCACGCCGCTGGTATTGCCGGACTTCGGCGACGCCAGGAACGCGACCATGGCGGCGATCTCGGCGGGCTCTCCGACACCGCCGCGCGGCAGGGATTTGAACAGCTCGGGCCAGCGCGAGGGATCGCCGAACCGCTCCTGCGCCCGCTTGCCTGCGAGCCCCACCACCCGGTCGGTCGCCGTCGGACCTGGACTGACACCGATCACGCGGATGCCATCGCGCACGCTGCCGCTGCCGAGTGATTCCGTGAAGGCGACAAGCCCGGCATTGCCGGTAACTCCGCAGATATAGCCGGGATCATGCGAGCGCGCCGCGTTGCCGATGATGTTGATGATGGCGCCGCCGCCCCGCGCCTTCATAAGCGGATAGAACGCACGGGTCATGTTGATGGTGCCGAGCACCTTCAAATCCCAGGCCGTGCGCCATCGGGCCTCGTCGACCTCGAACAATGTGCCGCCGGGAATGGCGCCGGCGTTGTTGACCAGGATATCGACATCCGGAAACTGCTCGGCCAGTCGCGTCACATTGGCGCTGTCCCGCCAGATCGGCGGCGTCGGTACGGACGGCGACCTTGTATTCTCTCTCGAGGTGCCTGCGTGCGGTGTCGAGATCGACGGCGCTGCGCGAGACCAGGACAAGATTGCAGCCCTCCGCGGCGAGAGCCTCGCTGACCGCGCGCCCGATGCCGCGCGAACCGCCGGTGATGAAGCAGGTTCCCACCAAGATTCAGGTCCATCGGGGTCTCACACGATCCTGCTCGCGCGCAATTGCGCGATCTCGCCATCCGAATAGCCGATCTCACGAAGAATCTCCTGCGTGTGCTCCCCTTGCTCCGGTACGCCGGAGACGATGCCCGCCGGCGTGCGCGACAGGCCGATGGCCTGACCGACCACGCGAATGTCGCCGCGCTCGGGATCCTTCCAGCGGCGCTGCGATGCCGAGATGCTGGACCTGGGGATCGGCGAACACTACGTCGACCTTGTAGATCGGTCCCGCCGGCACGCCTTTGGCCTCGAGCGCCGTCAGCCAGTCGGCAGACTTGCGCGCGGCGAAGATCGGTCCCAGCAGCGCCTTGATCTGCGGGCGGTGCCGGGTACGGCTTGCGCCCTTGGCATAGTCGGGATGGTTGGCAAGATCGGGGCGGCCGATCACCTCGCAGAACGAGCGCCACTGGCCGTCCCCGCCGACACCGATGTTGATAAATCCGTCTTCGGTCGCGACGACACCCATCGGGGTGCTGGTCGGATGATCGTTGCCGGCTTGCGGCGGAACCACCCCCTCGACGAGATAACGCGCGGCTTGGAAATCCATCATCGCGATCTGGGCCTGCAGCAGGGAGGTCTCGACCCACTGTCCCAGGCCCGACCGCTCGCGCTCGGCCAGCGCGATCAGAATTCCCGTCGCGGCAAGCACCCCGGCGGAGAATCGGCGACGGCGATCCCCGCCCGCATCGGCGGCGAGCCGGGCTCGCCGGTGACGCCATCAGCCCGCCCATGCCCTGGGCGATCTGGTCAATCCGGCGCGGGTCTTGTCGGGGCCGCTCTGCCCGAAGCCCGAGATCGACGCAAAGGATGATGCGGGGGTTGACTAACTTCAGCTGCTCGTCGCCGACGCCTAGCCGGTCCTTCACGTCGGGGCGAAAATTCTCGACCACGATATCCGCCGTCTCGACCAGGCGCATGAATGCGGCGCGCCCTTCGCTCTCCTTCAGGTTCAGCGTCATCGAGCGCTTGTTGCGGTGCAGGTTGATCATGTCGTAGCCGTGCCGCGCACCACTGATGCCTTCGTTCGGATCGACGCCGGGGGGCGCCTCGATCTTGATCACGTCGGCGCCGAAATCGGCCAGGATGCGGCAGCAGGTCGGCCCAGCGCGGACGCGCGTCAAATCGAGCACGCGCAGGTGGAGAGCGCCAGGACGCGATGGGCCGGGTCATGACTGGAGCTCCGGTTCGGGCACGAGGTGGGCGATGGCGGTCGGGATGCGAGCGTGCCAGTCGGTCTTCGACTGCACACGCCGAACAAGCTCGAACAAGGCAAGATCGCATCAGGCGCGGCCGACGATCTGCACGCCAATGGGCAGCCCGCGGTCGTCGAAGCCCGCGGGCAAGGCGATGGCTGGAAAGCCGAGCATGTTGACGAAGCGCGTGAAGCGGCTCAGCGCATAGAGCGTCCGGGGCGAGAAGCGCTCCGATGCCGGATCGCACTCGGCCGCGCTCGGGGTCAGGATCGCCATGACCGGCAGCACCGCCACATCGTTTCCAGCCAGCACCTGCTCCTCGAAATCGTGCACCAGGCGCTGCCGGGCGGCGACACTTTCGGTCAGTGTGGCATCCGCTATTTCCAATCCTTTGGCCAGCCGCCGCCGCAAAACTGGCGCGATGGCGGCGTCATCGATGCGCGCGCGGTGCGCCCGCGCACTCTCTCCCTGCATCACGATCATCGCATGGCGATCGATCGCCTCGATCGCCGCCAGCGCCGGGCGCTGCTCGATCGCGATGCCGGCCCCGGCGAGCGCCGCGGCTGCGTCCGCGACCCCACGCCGGATGGCGGGATCGGATTGCGCAACAATATCGTTGAGCAGCACGGCGCGCGTGACGGGATGCGATAAGGGCAGCTCAGCCATGATCCTTGCCAGCGGCAGCATGTCGGCGGCACTGCGGGCCAGGAGTCCGATGGTGTCGAGCGTGGGCGCCAAAGGCATCGTGCCGCGCGCCGATACCGCACCGGAGAAGTCGGCTTCCAGGCCGTGATGCCGCAAGCATGCGCGGGAATGCGCACCGAGCCGCCGGTGTCGGACCCCAGCGCGGCGACCACGGCGCCGCTGGCGACGGCGGCGGCCGAGCCCGACGACGAGCCGCCGGAAATGTAATCGAGGTTCCACGGATTCCTGACGCGACCGCGCGTGGCGTTGAAGCCGGACGGCTCGTACGCCAGCTCGGTCATATTGGTGAAGCCGATCAGATCGGCGCCGTTTGCATGAAGTCGTTCAAGCAGATCGCTGGTCCCGATAACCTCGAGATCGACGTGCTCCGTGAACCCGCCGCCGGGCCGGTGGGTGAGCGTGTGGAGCAGAATCCTTGGCGGCGTAGGGCAGACCGCCCAATGGACCGGCGGCTGACCGCGGAAAAGGCGTCGCGTCGATTTGCGCGAACGCGTTGAGGATCGGATCGAGTGCTATCGCCTGCGGGCGCGCGTGCTCCCGCCGCCGCGTTCGGGCGGCTGTATCCAGCGTGTCCCAATCTGGAATTCTGTGCATCGGATGCCGAAGGTCCTACCGAACGGTCACAAACCGAGCATCACGGGGACGCGACCGCGCCAAGCCAGGCGGTGAGCTTGTGACCCTATCGGCGTGCATGTACGTTCCCGCCGCCAATGATTGGGAGTTCACATCTTGCCCGACACTCTTGGATATCGAAAGCGTATCGGCCTCGTCGTGCCGTCGACCAATACGACCGTCCAACCCGAGACCGAGATGTTGCGGGTGCCGGGCGTGACCTGCCACACCGGCCGCGTCACGATAAAGGAGCGTCCCCTCAATACCGAGGAGGCATTCTACGAGCACATGCAGATGATGCGCGACGGGATGGGCACGGCGATCGACCAGATCATGACCGCCGGTCTCGACCATCTCGTCATGGGGATCGCGCTCAAGTCGTTCTGGGGCGGCGTCGCGGCCGCCGACAAGCTGCAGGCGGAATCTTGCACAACGCGCCGGCGTCGGCATTTCCATGGGGTCGACCGCGTCGGTGGCCGCGCTGAACAAGTTCGGCAGCAAGAAAATCGCGATCCTCACCCCGCACCAGCCGCGCGGCGACGAGATGGTGCGCGCCTATTTCGTGGAAGCCGGTTTCGACGTGGTGCGCCTCAAGGGGCTCAAATGCGCCACGCCGCGCCTGATCGCGCAGGTGTCGTCGCAGGACATCCGCAACGCGCTGATCGAGCTGAACGGCGACGACATCGATGCGCTGCTGACGCTGGGCACCGCGTTGCCGGCGGCGCGGGTCTCCGCGGAGGCCGAGCGCTGGCTGGGCAAGCCGGTGCTGGCGGTCAACGTCGTGTGGTGTCCTACTGGCATGCGATCCGCCAATGCGGCATCGAGGACCGCGTCCTCGGCCACGGCGCGAGATCCTGGAGGAGTTCTAGCACGCGGGCCCTGGTGGTCGCTCAGACCGCTTCGGCCTGACGCTTGCGCACGCTGTCGATGAGCGACGCCCGCAGCAGATAGGCGCGATGCGCCGCCGGGTCGGCCGCGATCGCCCGCAGGGAGGCGTTGCTCTTGGCACGCATGGCTGGATCCTTCTCCTCCAGCCGTTTCTTATTGGCGATGGTCTGCTGCTGGACATATTCGACGTTCAGCGGCCGCCGAAACCGGTCATAGAGATCCAGAATGTCCGGCGACACTTCCCGACGGATGACGCGACCCAACAGGGAGGACAGTTCGACGCCATCGTGGATTCCAAAATTCAGGCCGAGCCCGCCGAGCGGGTTGTTGACGTGGGCCGAGTCGCCGGCGAGGAAAGCACGGCCCTTGCGGAACGCCGCCGCCACGCGCTGGTGCACATTGTAGATGTTGCGATGGACCACCGGATAGGGACCGGGTTTCGGGAAGAACCTCTGCAGCCGCGCCTGCACGGCCGCTTCCTCGAACGCCTCTTCCTCGCTTTCCATGAGCCGGGTGGGGAACACGACCCGCCAAAGGCCGTTGCCGTCGTCGCCGGTGACTTTGAACAAGGCGGCCCACTCGTCCGGATCCGAAAAGTAGTTCCGCGAGCATTCGGCGAATTCGGTACCGAACGGGTATGTCGTCGTGAGCACCAGGAACCGTTCCGGATGGGTGTATCCCTCGAACTCGATCTCAAGTCCCTTGCGCACCGTCGAGCGTCCGCCGTCCGCACCGATCAGATAGGAGGCTGATACCCGGCGCCTTCCAGTCGTGGTCTCGACCTCGACCTCCACTCGATCATCGAACTGCTCGAAGCCGCCGACGCGCGCCGAGAATTCGACCGCAACGTTCGGCAGCGCTCGCAGCCGATCGAGGGCAATGTTGGCCAGCTTGTGCTGCTCGCATTGCACGACATACGGATAGCGCGTGTCGTTCTTCAGCACGCCGAAATTGAATTCGGCAATGATGGTCCGGCTGGCACGATCCCATATGCGGAATTTGGGTTCGATCAAGCCGCGCCTGGTCACTTCTTCCACCAGACCAAGATTTTCCAATATCTCGAGGGTGGCAGCGTGCGTGGTCGCCGCCCGCGGGCTATCGTTGACACGGGCCTCCGCTTCGAAAAGCTGAACGTCCAGGCCCTGCCGGGCGAGCGCGAGTGCGGTCACCACGCCAACAGGGCCGCCACCTGCAATGACGATCGGACGTTCAGATTGCATATTCGATCTCGTGTTCACGCAGTCAGCTCTTGCCGCAGTTGCATAGGCCGAGACCACGATGTTGACCAGACCTCGAAGCGCGTCGCGCGCCGCATGGCTGACTTGCGACCGCAATCCCGCGGTCAAGCGCCAATGACCCCGTCCCCTTGTCTCGCGTAGGGCAAGAACCAGAGGACGTCTTGCTATCATCAAGCCGCTTGCCCGTTGGGTGCCGTTATGGTCCAGAGGCGCAACGTCCTGGCGGGCGCCGGAGTAAACAATGGACCTGACGAAACCGATCCTGATCACCGGCGCCTCCGGCAAGACCGGACGGCGCGCGGTCGCCGCCGCTGCCGCGAAAGGCGGGATTGTGAGAGCATTGCTAAGGCGTCCGGAGGCCGGACCGGACCTGCTGGAGGCCGGAGCGTCCGAGATCGCAATCGGAGACCTGACCGATCCCGGCTCGTTGCAGCGAGCCCTCGAAGGGGTGGGACAAGTTCTGCACATCTGCCCGCCGATGCATCCGCAGGAAGACAAAATTGCGACGTCCTTGATCGACCTCGCGTCGAAAGAGGGCGTCGATCGCTTTGTTCTGTACTCGGTGCTGCACCCGTTGCTCGCCGACGTGCCGCACCATGCGCGCAAGCTTGAAGCGGAGCGTTATCTGGTCAATTCCGGACAGGTCTATACCATCCTGCAGCCGAGCCGGTATATGCAGCACCTGAATCCGATCTGGAAAACCGTTCTGACGACCGGCGTCCACAGCATGCCGTTCGGAACCACGGCGCAATTCAGCGTCGTCGATCTCTCGGACCTGGCCGAGGCCACAGCCCATATCCTGACCACTCCGGGCCACGAGGGCGCGACCTACCAGCTTGCCGGGCCGGAGGCATTGAGCCAGGACGACATGGCGGGCATCCTTGCGCAGTTGCTCGGACGGCCGATCCGCGCGATGGGCAAGCCCCTGGACGAATTTCGCCGCGAGGCTGCCGCGGCGGGAGTGCCCGCCGAGCGGATCGAAACCATGTGTCTGATGAATGCACACTACGACGCGCATGGCCTGATCGGAAATCCGAACGTGCTTCGCTGGATTCTTGGCCGCGAGCCCACCCGCTTCGTTGATTTCGTGAAGAGGGAATTGCCGACGGCGTGAGCCTGCTTAGCCTGCCGGTACTTGGTCGTGCGGCTCAATGTCGCCGGTGGCGCGCCGCAGTTCCATTATCGGGCGGATGCGCCGCGGTTCCTCAATTCGCGCAGGAACGTGCACATATTAACCGCACAATGACGACACTTTGATCGCCCCAAATGCCGGCAAATAGGCAACCACGGCTTGGCAGCACCTCGCCCATGGCATTAATGATCTGGACATTCGAGCGTAGGGGTCGACGCCGGGATCGATGGAGTTTTCGAGATGCCGCATTCGCCGAGCGCCATGATGGGATCATGTCTCCGCTCTCTCACCCGCACCGGCACCATGAGCCGCCGGCATGTGCTGGCCGGGCTCGTCCTGCTCGCTGGGTTCGTACCTGAAGCCTCGTCGGCACAGACGACGGATTGGCCCACCAGGACCGTGACGGTGGTGGTGCCGTTCGCCGCCGGCGGAAACACCGACATCATGGCCCGCGTCGCCAGCCAGAAGCTCGCTGAGGTGTTCAAGCAAAGCTTCGTCGTGGAAAATCGCGTCGGCGCGGGAGGCGCGATCGCGGCGGCCTATGTCGCGCAAGCGGCACCCGACGGCTACACCTTGTTCTTCGCGGCAGCGCCCCAGATTGCCGTCCTGCCGAACGTGCAGAAGGTCAACTACGATCCGCACAAGGACTTCACGCCGGTCAGCATCTTCGGGACCGGGCCGTTCATTCTGGCCATCAGCAGTGCAATTCCGGCCAAGACGATCCCTGAATTCGTCGAGTATGCCAAGAATCGCAAACTCAACTACGGCTCCGGCGGAACCGGCTCGGTGAGTCATTTGTCCGGCGCGCTGTTCGTGGCGCGCTCCGGGCTTGACGCGGTGCACATTCCGTTTCGCGGCGGCGCCCCGGCGATGACGGCGCTGCTGGGCGGCCAGGTCGACATGTATTTCGGCAACGCCGCCGACATTATTCCGTTTGTCGAGAGCGGCAAGGCACGCATCATCGGCGTTGCCGCCGACAAACGAATGAACCAGTTGCCGGATGTTCCGACGGTGAGCGAAACCTATCCCGACTTCTCGCTGTCGGCCTGGAACGGCTTCCTCGTGCCCGCCAAGACGCCGCGGCCGATCGTGGACAAGCTGGCCAAGGAGGTCATCGCGGCAGCCAAGGATCCCGGGGTCATCGAGCAATTGACCAAGCTCGGGATCGAGCCCAATGGCACGACGCCGGAGGAATCCGCTGCGCAGATCGCGCGAGAACAGGCGCAGTTCGACATTGCGATCAAGGCCGCCAACATGAAGGAGCAGTGATGTCGCAGGGCCTCGGGACCGCGGCAGCAATATGAACCGGCGCGCGTTCATAACGCTGCTCGGCGGGGCCGCCGTCGCGTGTCCACACGTCGCGGATGCGCAGTCCTATCCTTCGCGCCCGATCACGATGGTCGTGCCATTTCCGCCCGGGGGCGGCGCCGACGTTCTGGTTCGCATTCTCACGCGACACATGGCCGAGGACCTCGGACAGGTGATCGTCGTGCAAAATCAGCCCGGCGCCGGCGGAGCGATCGCCTTCGGGCAGGTCGCCCGCTCCGCTCCCGACGGCTACACGCTGGTGTGGACGTCGGCCGGCTTCGCGGTGATGGCTGTCACCTTGTCCAATCTCAGCTTCAATCCGCAACAGGATTTCGTCCACATTTGCAATGTTGCCGAGAACCCATTCGTTCTTGTCGTCAATCCGCAAGTACCGGCAAGGAGCGTGCAGGAGCTGATCGAGCTCGCTAAAGCCCGTCCGGGTACGATGAACTTCGCGCATAACGGCACCGCCACTTTGACGAATCTGGTCGTCGAGCTGCTGAAACTGCAAACCGGAATCTCGGTTGCTCAGGTCGCCTATCGCGGCGACAATTTCTCGGTCAGCGACGTCATCGCCGGTCACGTACAGGCGATGTTTTCCAACAGCCCGGTGGCGCTGCCGCATGTAACAGCCGGACGGCTGCACGCCCTGGCCGTTACATCGCCAAAGCGCTCGCCTGCCGCGCAGGAGTTGCCCACGATGATCGAGGCCGGGGTGCCCGGCTTCCAGGCGGTGGTGTGGCAGGGCTTCAGCGCTCCGGCCGGCACGCCGCAACCGATTGTCGATCGCCTCAACGCGGCAGCGCGTCAAGCGCTGCAGGCGCCGGAGGTGATGGGGCGTTTCAAGGAGCTGGGCGCCCAGCCGATTGGCAGCACGCCTGCAGAGTTCGACGCGCTGATCGGACGTGAACTCAGTGTATGGGCCGACGTGGTACGCCGCTCCGGCGTCAAAGCCAACTAGGTCAGTCCGCTGAGGCGATGCGTGCGGCGCGTGGCAATATGCTGCGCGACGGCCCCGTTCGGTTGCAGGTCCCCCTCTTGTCTCCACTGATCGATGAGGCCGCCGGCGCCTGAACGACGTTCAACGCACGTCGCAAGAACAGGTTTGTCTTTGGTCAGGAGCTAGGCCAAGATCGCGACGTTCGTAGATCGCCGATTTGAGATCAACGTCATGCAGGCAGCATGAAGATGATGAGTCTTCGCCGGACGGGGATTTGTTTTCTTGCACTCGGCATTTTGCCGCTCGACGTCATCGCTCCGCCCGCGAGAGCACAGGACTATCCCAATCAAACGCTGAAGATCGTCGTGCCATTCGTCGCCGGCGGCGGTGTCGACGTGGCCGCCCGCATCATCGCGCCGAAGCTGGGCGAAGAGCTCGGACAGTCGGTCATCATCGAAAATCGCGGAGGTGCCGGCGGCATGCTCGGGGCAGCCGCCGTGGCGCAGGCGCCGCCCGACGGCTACACGCTGCTCGTCGGAACCGGCAGTACCCACGGGACGAACTCCAACGTCTACGCGCGGATCACCTACGATCCGGTTCGCGATTTCGTCCCCATCGTCCTGCTGACATCGTCCCCGCTCCTGTTGATCGTTCCTCCCTCGCTGCCGGCAAAGAACGTCGGCGACCTGATCGCATTGGGACAGAGCCGGCCGGGCGAGCTGAGTTTCGGATCCTACGGTACCGGCAGCATCAATCATCTCGGCGCCGAGCTCTTCAACTCCATGGCGAAAATTCAAGCCAATCATGTGCCCTATCGCGGGTCTGCCCCGGCGATGACGGATCTCATCGCCGGCCGGCTCAACTACATGTTCGATGGCGTGTCCACGTCGCTCGGCTATCTCCAGGCCGGAACCATTCGGGTGCTGGGCGTGGCCGGTCTCAACCGCTCGCCGGTCCTTCCCGATCTACCCACGATCTCCGAAGCCGGCCTGCCCGGCTACGACACGATGGTCTGGTTCGGCTTGTTCGCTCCGGCCGGGACGCCAAAACCGATCGTTGATGTCCTGAACAGCAAGACCAACGCCGTCCTCGCTTCGCCGCGCGTGAAGGAAGCGTTGCGGAAACTCGGCGTCGAGACGGTCGGGGGCGGCCAGGACGTTCTCGCCGGAAAGGTCCAATCGGAATTGCAGAAGTGGTCGACCATCGTGCGTGAGAAGAGCATCCGCCTGGAGCAGTGATCCGCGTTCGAACGCAAGCCGAACATCAAAAACCCTGCAAAAAGGAGAATGCCGGCATGTCCGCCTCCAAGCGCCAGATGCATCTCGGGGTGTTCGTGCTCGGCACCGGAAATCATTCCGCCGGGTGGCGCTACGACGGCGCGTTCACGACCAGCTGCAGCCTGCCGGTGATGACATCCATTGCCCGTATCGCCGAGCGCGGAAAGTTCGACCTGTTCTTCATCTCCGACGCCGTGGTGATGGACCCCGGGGATCACCCGTCGTTCATCAACCGCTTCGAGCCGATGACCCTTCTGGCGGCGCTCGGCATGGTGACGCGACACGTCGGGCTCGGCGCGACCGTGTCCACGAGCTTCAGCGAACCTTTCCATGTCGCCCGCAGCTTCGCGTCTCTCGACCATCTCTGCGGCGGCCGGGCCGCTTGGAACGTGGTCACGAGCACGCACAACGCCGCCGCGCTGAACTTCGGCAAAGAGCGCCTCAACGAGCACGACCTGCGTTACGAGATCGCGACCGAGTTCGTCGACGTCGTGCGCGGGCTATGGGACACGTGGGACGACGGTGCCATCGTTGCCGACCGGACTACAGGCACCTTCCTCGACAAGTCCAAGGTTCGTCCGCTCGATCACAAGGGGCGCTTCTTCAGCGTCAAGGGCCCGCTCAACATCGAGCGTTGCCCGCAAGGTCAGCCCGTGATCATCCAAGCCGGGGGCTCGCCGCCCGGGCAAGAACTTTCGGCGCGCTCGGCTGACCTGGTGTTCTCCGTGGTCAATGGCGATCCCGCCTCGGCCAAAGCCGCCTACGACGGCTTGAAGCAGCGTGTCGTGAAGCACGGGCGCTCGCCCACGGACGTTCCGATCCTGCCCGGCGTGATGCCCATTATCGGCGAGAGCGACGAGCAGGCGAAAGAACAGCTCGCGCGCCTGCAAAGCTGGCTGACATCGACCAACGCGATGGCGTTGGTGTCGCAGCGGTTGGGACACGATATTTCGGGCTATCCGCTCGACGGTCCGGTCCCGGACTTTCCGGAAAAGACCGAGCGTGGTCAGGCCTTTTCAAAAACGTTGTTGGACATGGCCCGCCGCGAGAAGATGACGCTACGCGACCTCTACAATGTCACTGCCGCCGCGCGCGGCCATTGGGTGACCTACGGCACGCCGCAGCGGATCGCCGACAAGCTCGAGGAGTGGTTCACGGGAGGAATGGCGGACGGGTTTGTCATCATGCCCGCATACTTTCCCGGGGCATTCGATGACTTCGTCAACCTGGTCGTACCCGAGTTGCAACGGCGCGGATTGTTCAGAAAGGACTATTCGGGCCCGACACTACGTGATCATCTCGGTTTGCCGCGCGCAATCCGCACGCCGGCGTGACAACGAGCGAGACATGGGCATTTTCGGCATCGCTTTGCATCCCCATCGCCACCGCGCCGGCTCGCCGAACCGAGCGAACCGACGTGCCGTGATTCTCGCCTTCGCCATCGCGGCGTTGTTGCCGGCCACCGCATGGGCGCAGTCGTTTCCGAACAAGCCGATCAAGCTCATCCTGCCGTTCGCCGCCGGCGGGGCTGCCGATCTGTTCGGCCGCTCCCTGGCGAGCGGGCTCGGCGCGGAACTCGGTCAGCAGATCGTGGTCGAGACTCGTCCGGGCGCGGGCGGGCTCACGGGTGTCGACGCGGTCGCCAAGAGCGCGCCCGACGGCTACACGATTTGTCTCGCCGGAGCGGCCGCGTTGTCCGCGATCCCTTTCATGGTGAGCAAGATGCCGTTCGACTGGCAGAAGGATCTTGCGCTCCTCACGCTCGTCGTGCGCGTTCCGGAAGTCTTGACCGTGCACCCGTCGCTCGGGGTCAACACCTTCGCGGACTTCGTCGCCTACGCGCGCTCCCATCCTGGCAAGATCAATTTCGGCTCGGCGGGGGCCGGCTCGATCACGCATCTGGCGGGCGAGTTGTTCAAGGCCGAGGCCAAGCTCGAACTCGTGCACGTCCCCTATCGCGGCGTCGGTCCGGCCGTGACCGACATGCTCGGCGGGCACATCCAGATGATCGTAGCGGACGTGCCGTTCCTGCTGCCGCACATCCGATCCGGTGCATTCAAGCCGCTTGCCGTGACCTCGTCCGTGCGCAGTCCGGCATTGCCCGACATACCCACCACCGCCGAACTGGGTTATGCGGGCGTCAATTCCGACAATTGGTATGGGCTCGTGGCGCCCGCCGGCACGCCGGCGGAAATCCTCGACAAGCTGCGCAGGGCCAGCATCGCGGTGTTGCAATCCGACGAACTGAAAAAGCAGTTCGATAGCCAGAATGCCGTGCCTTCGCCGACCACACCGGATGCGTTCGCCGCCTTCGTGCGTACAGAACAGGCCAAATGGGGGCCACTGGTCCTGGCGACGGGCGCCAAGCTCGAGTGAGCAAACCGGCGCGTGGTCGTCAGCGCTTGAGGCCGATGGCGCTGAGCGCCTTCGCCCACTGATCGGTTTCCTCGCGCAACATCTCCGTGAACTCAGCGGGCGTGTTGGCCACGGCGATCGAGCCGAAATCGGCCATCCGCTTCCGGATCTCCTCGTCCTTTGCCATCTGCGCCATCACCTCGGCGAGGCGATCGATGACCGGCTGCGGTGTGCCCGCCGGCGCGAACAGCGCGTTCCAGGACTCGACCGGATAGTCGACCAGTCCCAGCTCTATCAGCGTCGGGATGTCAGGCATGTGCGGGCTGCGCTTGGCCGTGGTGATGGCGAGCGGGCGCACCGTACCCGCGGCGAGCTGGCCCATCGCATCCGACATGTTGGAGAATGCGAGCTGGACCTCGCCGGTGACCACCGCCGCGGTCGCCAAGGCGCCGCCGCGATACGGCACGGAAGTAAACTTCGATCCGGTCTTGACGCGGAAGATCTCCGCCGCGAATTGCATGAGGCCGCCGGCGCCGACCGTGCCGTAGCTGAGGCCATCGGGCACACTCTTGCTGAGCGCGGCGAGCTCGGCGGCGGAGCTGGCCTTGACCTGCGGATTGACCACGAGGACCAGCGGATTGGTGTTGATCAGGCTGATCGGAGCGAGGTCCTTGAGCGGGTCATAAGGCAGCTTCTCGGTCGCCGGCGAGACCGTGATCGGCCCGATCCCGCAGATGCACAGCGTGTAGCCGTCGGGCGCGGCCTTGGCGACGGCGTCGGTGCCGTTGATGCCGCCGGCGCCGGCGCGGTTCTCCACCACCACGTTCGCGTTGAGCGCTTTCTGCATGTAGCTGGCGGTCAGACGCCCCACCACGTCGGTGTTGCCTCCGGCCGCGAACGGCACGATCAGCTTGATGGCGCGGCGCGGATAGGCCTCTTCTGCGCTCGCGCCCTGTAACGAAGCGACGACGCAAAACGCGGCGAGAGCAAAGACGACCTTTCTCATGTCAACCCTTTCGGTGAATTCATCTTGCCGCTTCACCAGCTTCCACATATGCGACGGCGACAGCGGCAGCTCGCACAGTGTAACGCCAAGAGGAGCAAGCGCCGCCGCCACGGCATTCGCGGCGGTCGCCGCCACGGCGACCATGCCGCCTTCCCCCGCGCCTTTGGCGCCGAGCGGATTGGTCTTGGATCGCCGGAGCTCCATGGTGATGGCGCGGACATTGGGAAAATCGCACGCGAGGGGCAGGAGATAGTCGGCAAGCGAAGTGTTGAGGATCTGAGCGTCATCATCATAGATGACCTGGTCGAGGAAAACGCCGCCCAATCCTTGCACCAGGGCGCCGATCGCCTGGCCGTGGACAATATGCGGATTGATGGCGCGGCCGACATCCTCGATGGCGACGTAATCGAGAATGTCGACATGGCCGGTGCGCGGATCGACCGCGACGTGGCAGGCGTGGGCGCCGTAGCTGTAGGTGCGGATCGTGGTCGCGAAGGTGCCTTCGACCTCGAGGCCGGCAAATTCCGCGAAGGTCGCGCGCTTCGTTCCAGCGCTCACGATGCCGTCCGCGATCGTCATCTCTTCATTGGGCAGGCCGAAGCGTTCGGTAGCCGCGGCACGGATCGCGGCGATGAGATTGCTGCAGCCATCCATCACCGCCGACCCGCCCACCACCATGGACCGGGACGCGAATGTGCCGAAGCCCTCGCGCACATAGGTGGTCGAGCCATGGAGAATGCGCACGCGCTCGAACGGCAACTTGAGCGTATCCGCGGCGACCTGGGCCAGCGTGGTCTCGAGCCCCTGCCCCAGCACCGACGACCCGACGTAGACGGTCACACAGCCGTCGTCCTCGACTATGACGCGCACGTTCTCCTTGCCCGAGCCGCTGCTTTCGACGAACGGCACGGCGGCGAGGCCGTGGTAGCGTCCGTCGATCAGACGGCCCTGCAGCGATTTCTTCTCGGCCCAGCCGATCTCGTGCAGCACCCGCTCGAACGTGGCGTGGTAGTCGCCGGTGTCGAAGTCGGTCTCACCCTCGTAAGGCACGAGCTTCCCGGTCGCGAACGGCAGTTCGGCCTCGCTGATCAGATTTCTGCGGCGGAATTCCATCGGGTCGAGGCCGAGATCGCGGGCCACGATGTCGAGCAGGCGCTCGCGAAAGAAGTTCGCTTCGAACCGTCCGGGCGCCCGAAGCGTGCCGACCGGCGTCTTGCTCGTCATCAGCGCTTCGACGGTGATGGCCACGTCGCGGATGCGGTAGGGCCCGGGGAGGAATTGCCCGGCCTTGGCCGGCACCACTCCGCCGTTGGTGCGGATATAGGCGCCCATATCGCCGTAGATGTGGCCGCGCAAGCCGAGGATGATGCCGTCGCGCGTGCACGCAACCTCGAGGTCGCAGTCGACCTCGCGCGAGTGATTGGTCGCCATCAGATGCTCGCGGCGATCCTCGATCCATTTGACCGGGCGGCCGACATGGCGCGCCGCGAACGGGATGAGAAAATCCTCGGGATAGAACTCGCCGCGCACGCCGAAGCCGCCGCCGACGTCGAGTTCAATCATGTCGATGGCATGCTCGGGAAGCCCCAGCATGGGCGCGAGCACGCGACGGTTGAAGAACAGGACCTTGGTGGCGCCGAAAATGACGAGCCTCCCCTTCGCCGCATCCCATTCGGCGATGAGGCCGCGGGTCTCCAGAGGAACCGCGGTCAGGCGATGACAGCGAAAGCTCTCGCGGCGGGTGTACTCGGCCTTGGCGAAAGCCGCCTCGGCGTCGCCCGACGATACCGAATACCGCACCGCGCGATTGCTGCCGCTCGCTTCGAACAGCAGCGACTTGCCGCTTGCCGCCGCATGCCGGTCCGGCAGCGCCGGCAGCGGCGCGATATCGACCTCGATCGCTTCAAGCGCATCTTCGGCCAGCGCCTGGGTCTCCGCCACGACCACCGCGAGCGGCTCTCCGACGTAGCGCACCTTGTCCCTGGCAATGACCGGCTGCAGGTAAGGCGCAAATTCCGGCAGGTTCGCAAGCCGCAACGGGATCAACGGAATGGTCTCGCCGATCTCGGCCGCGGTGATCACGGCCCGCACGCCTTTCCGCGCCCGCGCGGCCGACGTATCGATGCCGTTGATGCGTCCATGCGCCACGCTGCTGCGCAGGACCACCGCGTGCAGCATCCCTTCGCGCTTCAAGTCGTCGACGAATGTCCCCGCCCCGGTGAGAAAGCGCCGGTCTTCCGCCCGATCGACCGGCTGACCGATCAGCGGCGCGGCTGGCATATTCATGGACGATCTTTGCGCAGGAACTCGAATAGGGTTGCACGGTAGTGCGCACCCTACGAAACTGCAAGCTGATGAACGACACACAACCCAGTGTGGTGCGTACAGGAGCAAGAAGGCCACCATGAAAATCATCGATATGACCCATGTGATGAACGTTCATACGCCCGGCTGGGTCGGATATGCCGGCAACAAAATGTATTACGCGCAGAACCTGCAGACCCAGATGATCGTCGCGCAGCGCATCGACACCGCCCTGCATGTCGGGACCCATTTCGACGGGGCCATGCACGCGACCGACAATCGCAAGGGCGACATGGCTTCGCTGCCGCTCGATTATCTGGTCAACCGCGGTGTGGTGGTCGACATCTCAGGCAAGATGTCGGACTGGGCCGTGATCACGCCCGACATCATCGAGAGTGCCGGCGCCGACATCCGCGAGGGCGACATCTTGATTCTGCACACGGGGTGGCATCGCCACTACGAGGGTCAGCCCCGGCAGGATCTCGTGAAGTACTTCTGTTACCACCCCGGCCCCAATCTCGACACCCTGCACTGGATGTTCGAGAAGAAGATCAAGTGGTGGGGCATGGACACCGGCTCATGCGACCATGCCATGAACACGTCGATCCGTACCATGCGGCCGGATCTGGCCGCGCAATTCACCAAGATACACGGCAAGACCCCGGGAGAATTCTTCGGGACTTTCGAATACGTTCACAAGAAATCCCAGCGTCGGGTCGTGGCCGACGTCTTTCCGTTTCACAACTGGGCATTCCAGGAAGGCCTGCTGCACGCGGAGAACCTCGGCGGCGATATCGAACTCATGCTCAACAAGCGCGCGCTGATCGGCGCATTCCCCTGGCGATACGAAGGTCTCGAAGGCTGCCCCTGCCGCATCGTCGCCTTCCTCGATGCCGGCGATGACGTCGAGGCGGTGGGCAACGCCGCCAAGGCCATCATGGGCGTTTGACGCAAGGCCTCAATCGCAGCCATTTCACGCCGCCGTGTGGCTATTTTCGCGGCTTGCGAAGCCGTCATGAGTTGACTAGCCTTTTGTTTGTACGCAAACGAAGTTGGAATGCGCTTCTTTGGCGTTTGCGAAAGTATCGCAATGGCGAGAATTTCCACCCCCGACGGCGTAAAGCTCCACGTGGAAGAGGTCGGGTCTGGCACGCCGGTCATCTTCGTTCACGAGTATGCCGGCGACTATCGCAGCTGGGAACCGCAGCTGCGCCATTTCAGCCGCCAGCATCGCTGCGTCACCTACAGTCAGCGGGGATATCCACCCTCGGATGTACCCTCCGACCCCGCCCGCTACTCCCAGGACCTCGCCCGTGACGACGTGATCGCGGTGATGGACGCGCTTGGTATCGACAAGGCGCACGTCGTCGGTCACTCGATGGGCGCGTACACCGCGCTGCATGTCGGTATCCGGTACCCGCAACGCTGCCTGTCGGTGACCGCCGCCGGCTGCGGCTGGGGCTCGACCCCGGACGCGGCGTCACGCGACGCCATGAAGGCGCTGGCGGCCGAGACCGGAAAGATGTTCGCCGCCGAAGGGATCGTTTCCGCCGCCGCGAAATACGCCGATGCCCCGATGCGTCAGGCCTTCAAACACAAGGACCCGCGCGGCTGGAGCGAGTTCGCGCGCATGCTGGCTGAGCACTCGGCCGAAGGCCACGCTCACACCATGCTCAATCTTCAGCTCAAGCGTCCGACGCTGTGGGAGATGGAAGCCGCGCTCAAGCAGTTCTCGGTGCCGCTCATGGTGATCGTCGGCGACGAGGACGATCTTTGTCTCGACGGCAGCGTCTTCCTCAAGCGTACGGTGCCGACGGCGGCCCTTCTGGTGGTGCCGCGTGCGGGCCATACCATCAACAGCGAGGAGCCCGCGGCGGTGAATGCGGCGCTCGCCGAACTGTTCTCGGCCGCGGAGGCGGGCCGCTGGCTCGCACACAAGCAAGCCGGCATGACGAGATGAGCGAAGGCGGCGATATCGCAATCGACATGGCCGGGGGAGTTGCCACGCTGCGGCTGCGCAATCCGGCCCGCCGCAACGCCGTCTCCGCTGCCATGTGGCGTGCGATCCACGCTTTCGCGTCGGAGGTGGGCACGCGTGACGATGTGCGTGCGGTGGTGATCCGCGGCGACGGCGACAAGGCGTTCTCGGCCGGCGCGGACATCGCCGATTTCGAGAGCGCGCGCAGCGGCGCCGCCAATGCGCGCGCTTACGACGATCTGGTCGAGGACAGCTGCCAGTTGATCGAGGCCATCGCGCGGCCGACCATCGCCGTTATCATCGGACCTTGCATGGGCGCCGGCGCTTCGCTGGCCGCGAGCTGCGATCTGCGGATCGCCGCCGACAATGCCTTTTTCGCGGTGCCGGCGGCCCGGCTCGGGCTCGGCTACGACCCGCGTGGGATCAAGCGATTCCTGCGCGTGTTCGGCGTGAGCGCGACGTGCGAACTGATCTTCACCGCCGAGCGCCTGCCCGCCCAGCGCGCCTATCAGCTCGGCAGCGTGTCCGCTCTCGTGCCGCCGACGGAGATCGAACGCGTTGCCGCGGAGTGGACCGGCCGGATCGCCGACAACGCGCCGCTCACGATCGCGGCCGCCAAGGCGGCCATTCGCGCGCACCTGTCGGGCGCCGCCGCGCGTCTGACCGAGGCCGAGCGGCTCTACGCGGCCGCCGATGCCAGCGCCGACTATGCCGAGGGCCGCCGCGCCTTTGCGGAAAAACGAGCGCCGCGCTTCACCGGCAGCTGATCCCATCATTCGAGACCGATCGCAAAGGAGACCGACATGGACCTCAAGCTCAACGGCAAGACCGCGCTGGTCACGGGTGGCAGCGAAGGGATCGGCAAAGGTATTGCCCGCGCGCTGGCGCAGGAAGGCGTCGATGTTGCGATCTGCGCCCGCCGCAAGGAGCCGCTCGAGGCGACGGCGGCGGAGATCGCCAAGGAGACCAAGCGCAAGATCGTCCCCATCACCGCCGATCTCAGCAAGGACGCAGACACCAGGAGGTTCGTCGAACAGGGCCACAAGGCGCTCGGCCGCGTCGACATCATGGTCAACAATGCAGGGTCATCCCCCGGCGGCGTGCTGGAGCATCTGTCGGAGGCCGACTGGGAGCAGTCACTGCAGCTCAAATTCATGGGTTATGTGCGCTGCCTGCGCTATGTGCTGCCGATCATGGTCAAGCAGGGCGGCGGCCGCGTGGTCAATCTGATCGGCAACGACGGCGTCAAGCCGTCCTATTGGGAGATCGCACCGGGCGCAGCCAATGCGGCAGGTCAGAACCTGACGATGTCGCTCGCCGGCCAATACGGCAAGGACAACATCAGCTTCTGCGCGGTCAATCCAGGACCGGTGCGGACCGAACGCTGGGCCGGTCTGGTGGCGGCGATGGCGCGCGACATGAAGCTGCCCCACGCGGAGGCCGACAAGCTCGCCCCCTCCTCGATCCCGCTCGGCCGCATCGCCGAAGTCGAAGAGGTCGCCAATCTCGTCGTCATGCTGGCCTCGCCGCTCATGCACATGGTCAATGGCACGCAGATCGAAATCGACGGCGGACAGGAGAAGTCGCTGATGGATCGGCTGCGTGACCGCAAGTGACCGAAACATCGATCCGCCGCTGTTCGATTTCGCTGCCCACGGCCGATGGCGGACGCGAGCGTCCCGATGCTGTGTTTTTCGGCATCGGTGCGCGATTAAGTGACCTTGACAAGCTTCAAGGCGGGCTCATTATTTGCATACAAACGAATTGATGGGCCATTCCTTCGATGCCGACCGTACGGCCGATGGACTTGTCGCGACGGCCGCGCGCCCGCAACCCAGGGCCGCAGCGGGCCGTGATCCAGCTCGGTCCAGCCGATGACCTCGCCATCATTGCAACCTCGTGAAATGGAGCACCGCATGAGCACCAGATCCCAGCTGCTTGCGCTGGCCGCGGCGAGCGCCGTGGTCGTTTGTCTCGGCACGCCTGCCGTCGCCCAGACCACGATCAAGATCGGCGAGCTCAACAGCTACAAGTCGCAGCCGGCCTTCCTCGAGCCCTACAGGAAAGGCTGGGAGCTCGCGGTCGAGGAAATCAACGCCAAAGGGGGCGTGCTCGGCAAGAAACTCGAGGTCATCTCCCGCGACGATGGCGCAACGCCGGGTGACGCCGTGCGCGTCGCCAATGAGCTCGTCACCCGCGAGGGCGTGAATATCATCGCCGGCACGTTCCTCTCCCATATCGGGCTCGCGGTCACCGAGTTCGCCGGCAAGGAGAAGGTGTTCTTCCTGGCGGCCGAACCCCTCACCGACAAGATCACCTGGCAGAACGGAAACAAATACACGTTCCGGCTGCGCGCCTCGACCTACATGCAGGTGGCGATGCTGATGCCGGCGGCGCTTGCGGCGAAGAAGAAGCGCTGGGCCATCGTCTATCCCAACTTCGAGTACGGCCAGTCCGCCGCCACCTGGTTCAAGGAGATGCTGAAGAAGGCCCAGCCGGACGTCGAGTTCGTGACCGAGCAGGCGCCGCCGCTCGGCAAGGTCGATGCCGGCGCCGTGGTGCAGGCAATCGACGACGCCAAGCCCGACGCCATCTTCAACGTCCTGTTCGGACCGGACCTCGCCAAGCTGGTGCGCGAGGGCACGACCCGCGGCACGTTCAAGAACCGCACCGTCGTCAGCCTGCTCTCCGGCGAGCCGGAATATCTCGATCCGCTCAAGGAGGAGGCGCCGGTCGGATGGACGGTCACCGGCTATCCCTGGGAGGCGATCGACACGCCGGCGCACAAGGCGTTTGTCACCGCATATCAGAAACGCTGGAACGACTATCCGCGGCTGGGCTCGGTGGTCGGCTACGACACCATCAACTCGCTCGCCGCCGGCATCACCAAGGCGGGATCGACCGACACCGACAAGCTGATCGCGGCATTCCGCGGGCTCAAGGTGCAAGGACCGTTCGGGCCGTTCGAATACCGCGCCAGCGATCATCAGGCGACCGTCGGCGCCTATGTCGGTCAGATTGCCTTGAAGGACGGCAAGGGCACGATGTCGAACTTCAAGTATGTCGACGGAGCGAGCGTGATGCCGCCGGACGAAGAGATCAAGAAGCTGCGCCCGGCGGCGGCGATGAACTGACCGCAGCCGCTCAGTCCGACTGATCAATTAACGGTCCCCAGCGCAGCCGCTCTTGGATCAATCCGAGATCGGCTCGCTCCGGCGCGGGGGCGACCGTCACGTGAATTGATCAACCGGGTCGGTTTGGTTCGGCGGCTTCCTCGCCATGAGTCTCGAAGCCCTCCTATTCCAGGCGCTCAACGGCCTCGCCGCGGCGTCCAGCCTGTTCTTCGTGGGCGCCGGCTTGTCGCTGATCTTCGGCGTCACCCGGATCATCAACATCGCCCACGGCTCGTTCTACATGCTGGGGCTTTATCTCGCCGCAACCTTCGCCCTCAAGCTGGGCGGAGTGCTCGGCTTCTGGGGCGGCATCATCGCCGCCGGGCTGGTCGTGGCGGCGCTCGGCGGCCTGATCGAGATCCTGCTGTTACGCCGCATCTACCAGTCGCCGGAGCTGTTCCAGCTGCTCGCCACCTTCGCGCTCGTCCTGGTCATCAACGACGTGGCGCAATACATCTGGGGACCCGAAGACCTGCTCGGGCCGCGGGCACCGGGTCTGCGTGGCTCGGTCGAGATTCTCGGGCGAAATTTCCCCAGCTACGACCTGTTCCTGATCGTCATCGGCCCGGTCGTGTTGCTGCTGCTGCACCTGATGCTGGCGAAGACGCGCTTCGGCCGACTGATCCGTGCCGCCACCCAGGACCGCGAAATGGTCGGCGCGCTCGGCGTCAACCAGGCGATGCTGTTCACGGTCGTGTTCGTTCTCGGCTCTCTCCTGGCCGGCTTCGGCGGCGCGCTGCAGGTCGCGCGCGAGCCGGCCAATCTGGGACTCGACCTGATCGTGATCGGCGACGCGTTCGTGGTCGTCGTGGTCGGCGGCATGGGTTCGATCAGCGGGGCTTTCCTCGCCGCCGTCATCATCGCCGAGGTGAAGGCCCTGTGCATCGGGCTCGGCGTGGTCAATTTCGGTGGGTTCGTCGTCAATTTCTCCAAGCTCACGATCGTCGCCGAATTCCTGGTGATGGCGGTCGTTCTGATCGTACGGCCCTATGGGCTGCTCGGGCGGCCGCAAGCAGCGGTGCGCAATCCGGCCGAGATCGACGATCCGATCCGCCGCGCGAGCCGGCCGCTCAAGGCGGTGGCGGCCGTGATCCTCATCGGCCTGCTGCTGCTGCCGTTCGCGAACAAGGTTTCGCCGTATGCGCTGGTGCTCGGCATCGACGTGCTGATCGCGATCCTGTTCGCGACCTCGCTGCATTTCATCATGGGTCCCGGCGGCATGCACTCCTTCGGCCACGCCGCCTATTTCGGCCTCGGCGCCTATGGCGCGGCCCTGATGGTGAAATTCCTCGCCGCGCCGACCCCGGTCGCGCTCGTCGCCGCGCCGCTCGCGGCGCTCATGGGAGCATTGCTGTTCGGCTGGTTCGCGGTGCGGCTGTCCGGGGTCTACCTCGCGATGTTGACATTGGCCTTCGCGCAAATCGTCTGGTCGATCCTGTTCCAGTGGGAGGGCGTCACCGGCGGCTCCAACGGCATTCTCGGGATCTGGCCGCAGGCCCCGTTCGACAGCCGCCCGGCCTTCTATCTGATGACGCTCACGCTCGTGGTCGCGGGGGTCTTGCTGTTGCGCCATTTCCTGTTCGCACCGTTCGGCTACGCCATGCGAGCCGGGCGCGACTCTCCGCTGCGGGCGGAAGCGATCGGCATCAACGTCAAACGCGTGCACTGGATCGGCTTTGCCATCGCCGGCACGTTCGGCGGCATCGCCGGCGGGGTCTTCGCCTTCGCCAAGGGGACGATCTCCCCCGATGTGGCCGGCGTCTCGCGCTCGATCGACGCCATGGTCATGGTGCTGCTGGGCGGCATCCAGACATTGATCGGACCGATCGTGGGCGCCACTGTTTTCACTGTCCTGCAGGACAGCGTCATGCGCCAGACCGTGTTCTGGCGCGGTCTCCTCGGCGCGGTGATCCTGCTGCTGGTGCTGGTGTTCCCCGGTGGCATCGTCGGCGCGCTGAGCAAGCGGCTGGCGGCGCGGAGAAAGCCGGCATGAGCATCCTCTCCATCCGCGACCTGTCCAAGGCGTTCGGCGGCGTTCACGCCGTCGACAACGTGAGCTTCGACGTCGGCGACGGCGAGTTCCTGGCGCTGATCGGCCCCAACGGCGCCGGGAAGTCGACCTGCTTCAACATGATCAATGGTCAGCTCGCGCCCGATCGCGGCGACATCCGGTTCGCGGATCGCAGCATCGTCGGTTTGCACCCGCGCGACATCTGGCGTCGCGGCGTCGGCCGCACCTTCCAGGTCGCGGCGACCTTCGGTTCGATGACCGTGGCCGAGAACGTCCAGATGGCACTGGTGAGCCATCACAAGGAAATCTTCCGCTTTGGCGCTGCATTCGCAGGTCGCCATCACGCCCGCGCCGTCGAACTGCTCGACCAGGTCGGCATGGCGGACGCCGCCGCCCGCCCCTGCAAGGAACTCGCCTACGGCGATGTGAAGCGCGTCGAACTTGCCATCGCGCTCGCCAACGATCCGCGCCTGCTGCTGATGGACGAGCCGACCGCCGGCATGGCGTCGCGCGAGCGCCATGATCTGATCGCGCTGGTGAAGCGGCTGGTGATCGAGCGCGAGATTTCCGTGCTGTTCACGGAACATTCGATGGATGTGGTGTTCGCCTATGCCGACCGTATCATCGTGCTCGCGCGCGGCGTGCTGATCGCCGACGGCAACGCCGAAGCCATCCGCGACAACGCGCAAGTGCAGGCGGTCTATCTGGGGACCGGCAGCACCTACCGGCCCGGTACCGAGGCGCGGCCATGAGCATGCTCGAGGTCAAGGGCCTCAAGGCGTGGTATGGGGCCGCGCAAATCCTGTTCGAGCCATCCTTTCACGTCGATCGCGGCGAGGTGGTGGCGCTCATGGGCCGCAACGGCGCCGGCAAGTCGACGACGTTCAAGGCGCTGATGGCGCTGATCCCGCAGCGCGCCGGAAGCGTGCACTTTCTCGGCGAGGATATCTCGAAGCTCAGGCCGTTCGAGATCGCGCGCCGGGGGCTCGGTTTCGTGCCGGAGGACCGGCGCATCTTCTCCGATCTTACCGTGCTCGAGAATCTCGACATCGGCCGCCAGCCGGTGCGGCATCATCCCGACGGCCGTCCGGCACCGTCGTGGACACCGGAAAAGCTGTTCACGATCTTTCCCAATCTCGGCGGCATGCCCGACCGTCGCGGCGCCTATATGAGCGGCGGTGAGCAACAGATGCTGACGGTCGCCCGCACGCTGATGGGCAATCCTCTGCTGGTGCTGCTCGACGAGCCCTCCGAAGGCGTCGCGCCGGTGATCGTCGAGCAGATGGCCAACACCATCATCGAGCTCAAGAAGGAAGGCCTGTCGGTGCTTTTGTCCGAGCAGAACATCCATTTCGCCGAACTCGTCTGCGACCGCGCCTATGTTCTGGAAAAAGGCCAGTTGCAGTGGCACGGTCCCATGGCCGATCTCGCCAAGGACGTCGCGGCACAGCGCCGCCTGCTGTCGGTGTGACCATGGCTTCGCGCCCCCGGACTACCGCCGCATCCGAGTATCGGCTCGACGATCAGGTCGGCTTCCTGCTGCGCGTCGCGATGCAACGGCATACCTCGATCTTCATGTCGCGGATCATCAAGGGGCTGACGCAAACGCAATTCGCGGCGCTCGCCAAACTGCGCGAGGTCGGACCGTGCTCGCAGAACCAGCTCGGCCGCCTGATCTACCTTGACGCGGCCACGACCAAGGGCGTGGTGGATCGGCTCGAGGTGCGCGGCCTCGTCACTGCCCGCCCGGATGCGAACGACCGCCGTCGTCGTGCCATCGCACTGACCGACGCCGGCCGCGCCGTCGCGGATGCGGCGGTGAAGGTTGCCCGGCAAATTACCCACCAAACGTTGACGCCGCTCACCGCCGCCGAGCAGAAGGCCGTCATTCGCCTGCTGCGGAAGCTGGCCTGACCGTCTCGTCAGCGGCCGGCGCGCTTGAGTATCTCGCGCAGCCGTTGCGGCGTTACCGGCAGCCGGGTGATTGCGCCCGGCATCCCGACCGCATCGTCGATGGCCGAGGCGATCGCCGCGCCGACCGCGTTGATGCCGCCCTCCCCCGCGCCTTTCAGGCCGAGGGGATTGAGTGGCGAAGGCGCATCCTCCGTGATGAGCACCTCGGGCGCCGGCACTTCTCGCGCCGTCGGCATGAGATAGTCCGCGAAATTGACCGACAATGGCTCGCCGCGCTCGTCGTAGAGGAATTCCTCGAGCAGCGTGCCGCCAATCCCTTGCGCGAACCCGCCGGTGAGCTGGCCTTCGACCAGCATCGGATTGACCGCCCGACCGATGTCATAGGCGAGCATGTAGCGCTCGATCGTCACTCCGCCGGTGTCGCGATCGACCTTGGCGACCGCAATATGCACGCCGTAGGGGTAGTTCATGTGATCGCTGTAGAACCAGCCGTCGGCCGACAGGCCCGGTGCGCGAGCGCCGCGCAGTTTCGATGCCGGCTCCAGAGCCTTGGCGACCTCGCCGAGCGTCACGGAAGGTCCGGCAACGGCCCCCTTGCGCACCACCGCGCCGTCGACCACCTCCAGCGCATCGGCGGGCTGCTGCAGCAGCTCGGCCGCGACCTCGATCGCCTTGGCGCGGACCTCGACCGCGGCAAGGCGGGTCGCCTCTCCGGTCATCACGGTGACGCGAGACGCGAAGGCGCCCACCCCGAATGCAATGCGATCCGTTCGGCCGTGCACGACCCGCACCCGCCGATAATCGACGCCGAGCGCATCCGCGCAAATCTGCGCCACCACCGTCTCGACACCCTGGCCGAGCGACGCGGCGCCGGTCACAACTTCGACCAGACCCGCCGGACCGACGGACACCCGCACGCCGTCGAACGGGCCGAGGCCGCTCTTTTCGACAAAGACGCCAAGTCCCGCGCCCACGCACTCTCCGCCGGCACGCCGGCGCTGGAGCTCGTCCTGCAGCGCGGTCCATTTGAAGGCGGTGAGCGCCTTGTCGATCAGACCGGCATAATCGCCGGAATCGAGCACAATGTCGGTCCCGAGCGTCGCCAGCGGCCGCCGATACGGCATGTCGTCTTTGGCCACCAGATTGCGCCGCCGGACTTCGATCCGATCAATTCCCAATCGCGCTGCGATCGCGTCCATCAGCCGCTCGCGCACGAACGTGGTCTCGAACCGTCCCGGGGCACGATAGGTGCCGCCGGGCGTCTTGTTGGTGAGGCGCACATGGCCGATCGCCCGGTAGGCCGGCACGCGATACGGCCCCGGCAGCATTGCGGCTGCGAGATCGGGGACGGTGGCGGCGTGGGTGCGAACGTAGCCGCCCTGGTCGTGGAAGAACTCGTCGTCGAGCGCGAGGATGTGGCCCTGGGCGTCGATCGCGGCGCGGACCTGGTGCCGCTGCTGGCGCGAGTGATTGGCGGCGATCAGATGCTCGCGCCTGTCCTCGATCCATTTCACCGGCCAGCCGAACCGCAGCGCGGCGAGGCAGACCAATACGTCCTCGGGATAAAGCTCGCCGCGAATACCGAAGCCGCCGCCGACATGCCCTTCGAACAAATGCACACTGGCGGGATCGCGGCCCAGCATGCGGGCGATGTTGTCGCGATTCCAGTGCGGGACCTTGGCGGCGCCGTGAAGCTCGAGCACGTCGCGGGCGGCGTCGTAGCGCGCGATCGCACCGCGGGTTTCAAGCGGAACGCCGGAATGGCGCCCGACCACGAGATCGAGCTCGACCACGGCATGCGCCTGGCGGAAGGCTGCTGCGACATCGCCGTAGGACTTTTCCACGATCGCCGGCTCGGTCGAGCGGCCGTCTTCGAATTCCCCGGGCGCGGCGATGGCATCGAGGATGACCGGCAATTCCTCGACGGCGATGGCGACGAGATCGGCGGCGTCCTCCGCCACATAGGGATCGGTGGCGAACACAGCGGCGACCGGCTCGCCGACATAGCGCACGCGCTGTCTGGCCAGAATGGGCTGACGGTACGGCGCCAGGCCCTCGATACGGGTCAGGCGGAAATCGATCGGCGGAATCTCCGACACGTCGGCGGACGTCCAGACCGCGACCACGCCCGGCAGCGCCAGCGCCGCACTCGTGTCGATCGACATGATCCGGCCGTGGGCATGAGCCGAGCGCACCACCCGCATGTGCACCATGTGGGGAAAGGCGACATCGGCCGCGAACCGGCCGCGGCCCGTCACCAAGGGCCGATCCTCAAGACGGGGCACCGAACGTCCGACGAAGCTCATGTCAGGCCTGTGCCCGCGCGGAAGCCGCACGTAGCGCCGCGCGGATACGCTGCGGGGTTGCCGGGAACTCATCGATCGATACGCCGAACGGCGATAGGGCGTCGTTGATGGCGTTGACGACGGCGGCGGGCGGCCCGATCGCGCCACCCTCGCCCAATCCCTTGGCCTTGGTGAGCGAGGCGTCCGTCAATGTTTCCAGATGATGGATTTCAATGGGAGGAATCTCACGCGCGGTCGGTGGCAGGTAGTCCGCCAGCGTTGCCGTGAGGATGTTACCGGTCTCATCGTAGATGATCTCTTCGAGCAGCGCGTTGGCGATGCCCTGGGCGACCCCGCCGTGAATCTGCCCGTCGACGATCATGGGGTTGATCAGGCGTCCGGCGTCCTCGGCCACCAGAAACTTTTCGATGGTGACCTGGCCGGTCTCGATGTCGACCTCGACCATGGCGACATGGCAGGCGTTGGAAAATGTTCCGGGCGGATCGTAAGTCGCGCTCTCGATGATGCCGGGGCCGACCTCGCCCTTGAACCGATGACTCTGATGATAGGCGGCGCGCGCCAGCGTCGCGATCGGAATGGCACGATCGGTTCCGGCGACCCGCGCGACATCGGCTTCGAGCACGATATCCTCCGCTGACGCCTCGAGCAGAATGCCTGCCATCTTCATGAGCTTGGTGCGGATCTTGCCCGCCGCCAGCAAGGTGGCGCCGCCCGCAATCACCAGAGACCGGCTGGCGAAGGTCCCCCAGCCGTAGGGCGTCCGGTCGGTGTCACCGTGCACGATCTTGATGCGGTCCGGCGACGTGCCGAGTTCGTCGGCGATGATCTGCGACAGCGTGGTGCGCAGGCCCTGTCCGTGCGGGGACGCCCCGATCCGCGCTTCGATGAAGCCGGACGGATCCATCGTCATCTCGACGGTTTCCCAACCCGGCGTCACCTCCATGCCGCGCGCCGCGAACGCCGGCGTGCCGTAACCGGTGCGCTCGGAGAACGTCGCGAAGCCGAGACCGAGATAGCGCCCTTCGGCCCTCGCTTTCACCTGGCGGGCGCGGAACGCCGGCACGCCGACGGCTGCGACGGCCATGTCCATGGTTTCGACATAGCTCGCCTCGTCGAACACCAGGCCGGTCACCGACGTGTAGGGAAACGTCTTGACCAGGTTGCGGCGACGGATCTCGACCGGGTCGAGGCCGAAAGCCGTCGCCGCCTTGTCCATCAGCCGCTCGAGCGTGAACGTGATCACCGGACGCGAGACGCCGCGATATGGCGCCATCGGACAGGTGTTGGTCACAACCCCGCGCGATATGCAGGCATATTCGCGCACGTCGTAGGGACCGGGCATCTCCGCCATCGCCATCAACGGCTCAACGCCGCAGGTCGTCGGATAGCAAGAATAGGCTCCGACATCCGCGACGATGTCAGCGGCAAGGCCGGTCAGCCTGGCATCGGCGTCGAATGCACCCTCCAGCGAGACGGACTGGTCGCGGCTATGGAAGCAGGCGACGAGATTCTCGCGCCGGTCCTCCACCCACGCGACCGACGTCTTGAGCGTGCGCGCGAGCCAGGTCACGACCACGAATTCAGGCGCCAGCGACATTTTCTGGCCGAAGCCGCCGCCGACGTCGGGCGCGATCACCCGCAGATCCGATTCCGGCATGCCGATCAGGTCGGCGATAATCGTCCGCATCGCGTGCGGCATCTGCGTCGCACAGGTGAGCGTTACCCGTTCGCTGGCGGCATCCCAGGCCGCATGCGCGGCGCGCGGCTCCATCGGCAGGGCATTCTGCCGGTGAGAGCGTATATCGACCTTGATCCGCCGGTGCGCGCTTGCCAGTTTCGCGTCGAACCCGGGCGTTTTCAGCCGTCCTTCGACCACGACGTTTCCCGCCGCCTCGTCATGCACGAGCCGAGCGCCGGGAGCCAACGCCGCGCGGGCGCCGACGATCGCCGGCGTATCGTCGATTTCGACCTCGACGAGATCGGCAATGTCTTCGGCCTCCTCCTTCGTGAGCGCGACCACCGCCGCGATCGGCTCGCCGACGAATCGCACCACGGCCTTGGCCAGCACCGGCTGACTGATCGGTACGTAGTTGAACTTGTGCAACATCGGCTGGATCGGCCTCACCCCCGAAAGCTCCGCGGCGGTGACGACCGTCGCGCCCTCGGGTGCTGTGATCCGCTTGATCCGGCCCGCAGCGACCGAGCTTCGCACGAAACGGACCCAGCGCGCGGCCGGCAGGTCGCCCGTGAAGCGGCCATTGCCGGCCACCAGCGTCGGATCCTCGACGCGCCGGATCGAGCGGCCGACCCAGCCCTGACCGTCACCTTTCTTCACCTCGACGGCCATCGGGCCCGCGCTGCGGTCACAGCTATTTCTTGTATGGGCCGAGCTGGGCGGCGGCCGCTTCGGCGAACGAGCGATCGATCACGCGCGTGAGCGTCACGTCCTTTTTCACCAGCCCGAGCTGCTTGAAATAGTCGAGGTCCGTTTGCAGGGCCGTCATGTAGAGGGCGCCGTTCGGATCGATATAGGGCGGGACGGCGTCACGGAAGATCGACAGGTCCTTCACGCCGGTCATCTCCCCGAGCATTTGCACGATCTCTTCGCCGCCTGGTCCGGCAATCTTGCCGTCCTTGAGGGCACGGTCGTAGTCGCGTACGGCGCGTAAATATGCCTTGAGGAACTTGACGCCCGTCTCCTTGTCCTGCGCGAACTTGCCGCTGTAGAGCACATAGGCAGCCTCGTGCGGATAGAACTGCGACAGACCCGCGAAACGCACGGCGACGCCCGTCCGCAGCATGTGCGTGATATCTGGTTCGCCCGCGATCGCCGCGTCGATGCCCTTGTTTTGCAGCGCGATCAGCTGTTGCGAGAACGGGATGAAGACGCGCTCAATGTCGGCGTCCTGGAGCCCGCCCTTGAGCAGCGCCTGGTGCAGCACCGATTCGTCGGCCGCGCCCTGGGCGACGACGGCGACCTTCTTCCCTTTCAGATCGGCGAGCGACTTGAACGCTCCGCTGTCCACGAGGTCCTTGCGCACCACCAGCGCCTTGTAGTCGTAGCCGTCGACGCTCATGCCCTTGTCGGCCACGATGCGAAGCTCGATGCCGCGATCGACCGCATTGTAGAACCCTGCCGAGGTCGCACCGCCCCCGGTGTCGAGCGCTCCGGTGCCGAGCGGCACGATCATCTTGGCGCCGGAATCGAAATAGGCGAAATCGGCCTTGAGCCCTTCCGCTTTGAAATAGCCGCGCTTCTCGGCGATATAGAACGCGACGTCGGTGCTCAAATTGACGACGCCGATCTTGACCGATCTGAGCTCTTGGGTCTGGCCGCCGCCGGACATCAGGCTGGCGACCGCAAGTGCGGCGAACCCCCGTGCGAGGATCATCAATTTACTCCTCCAATCAGCTCGCGTGCCTCGCAGGCCACGAACCCGACGCCGATCAACGCAGTCGCGCAAAAACCCGGCGCGGATTCGCATCGGCAATCGCCTCGATCTGGGTCGCCGACAATCCGGCCGTTCGCAGCAGCGCGAGCGGCTCCATGTCGGCCGGCGGAAATGAATAATCAGTCCCAAGCACGACATTATCAAGTCCGACGAGATCGATCAGGAACCGCAATGCTTTCGGCGCATGGACGATGCTGTCGTAGACCATCTGCGTGGCATAGGCGGAGGGCGCCTTGGCCGCGACGTCGCCCTGCGCGACCCGGTCCATGCGTCGATGCATGATGTCGAAACGGCCGGCGAGATAGGGATACGCACCTCCGCCGTGCGACAGCACCAGCTTCAAGCCGGGAAAACGGTCCAGCACGCCGGACATCAGCACCGAGCCGATGCCGAGCGTGGTGTCGAAGGTGTATTGCGCAACCTGGGCGAGACCGAACTTTGCGGCACGCGGCGCGGGTCCCACCAGCACGGGATGGATCAACACGGGCATGCCGAGCGCTTCGGCCTTGCGCCAGAACGCATCCAGCGGGAGCTCGCCGATGTTGGTGTTCTCGATGTTAGAGGAAATGATCACGCCGCAGGCGCCGTGGGCGCTGGCGCGCTCGAGCTCCTGGGCGGCGGCCTCCGCCTGGATCAGCGGGACGGAGCCGATCCAGGCAAAGCGATCAGCGTTGTCCGCGCACCACGCGGCCAGCGTGTCATTGAGCATCCGATGCCAGGCGACACACGCCTCGGCAGCGAGGCCGTAGCCGAAAATGTCCGGCCAGGTGCCGACGATCTGCACATCGATACCCTGCTCATCGAGCCATGTAAGCCGCTCGCCGACCGGCTCGATCAGGCGCGGAAAGAACGGACGCACCTTGAAGCCGTAGTCGAAATGCAGCGCAGGCGGCGCTCCGCCCGACTGCACCAGTCGCACGCCGATCTCCTTTCCGCGGGCAGCGACTGCCTCGATCAATTGCGGCGGAACGTAGTGGGCATGAACGTCGATCGGCATGCGGTCTCCTTACCGAAAGCTCGGCGATGAAAGACGATTCGGTCGTAGAGATCAGCGCGTTGGCGTATCACGCATGTCAGCGGCCGTGCTGCGAACGGCCTTGACGATGTTCTGATAGCCCGTGCAGCGGCAGAGGTTCGACGATAGAACCTCGAGAATTTCCTCGTCCGTCAAATCGGGATTGGTTTCCAGCGCGTTTACCGCCAGCATCAAAAAGCCCGGCGTGCAAAAGCCGCATTGGAGCGCATGATGAGCGATGAACGCGTCTTGCATCGGATGCAACTTGTCGCCGTCCGCGAGACCTTCGACCGTCCGGATGCGCTTGCCCTTCGCCTGGACCGCGAACATCAGGCAGGACCTTACCGCCTCATCGTCAAGGATCACGGTACATGCGCCACAGACGCCGTGCTCGCAACCGATGTGCGTCCCGGTCAGCCCGCATTCGTCGCGGATAACATCGGCCAGCGTCTTTCGCGGCTCTACCCGAACAGAGTAGTCATGTCCGTTGATGTGAAGCCGAATTTCGATCTTTTCAGTCATCGCCGCCATTGTACTGTCGGTGTAAGGGATAGTCTCGCCGGTCACAGAAGCGACTGTTCCAATGCACGGCGCATGACGGTGCGCACGAGGTCGCGGCGATATTCCGCGCTCGTTTGCGCGTCTTCCATCGGGTCGATCGCATCGGCTGCACGGCCGGCAGCGGCGGCAAAGCTATCAGCCAACGGCGCACGGCCAGCCAGCACCTGCTCCGCCTCGGCAATCCTGCGGGCGTGGGTCTCGGCGCCACCGACGGCAAGCCGCGGCGCGACGATCCGCCCGTCTTCGACACGGTAAACTGCCAACGCCATGGCCAGTGCAAAATCGCCGGCACGACGGTTGAATTCGTAAAAGCCGAGGTGGGTGTCGGGCGGGAGCAGCGGCAAGCGCACCTCGGTCAGCAGTTCATCCTCGGCAAGCCTCGTCGTCATGATCCCTGCGAAAAACTCATGCGCGGGAATGACGCGCGTCCCGCGAACGCTCTGCGCCACCATCTCCGCACCAAGCGCCGCTGAAACGGTGCACCACTCCGAAGCCGGGTCGGCATGCGCGACGCTGCCGCAAAAGGTGCCGCGCGCGCGGATGGGAGAGTGCGCAATGTGACGCACCACGGTCGACAGAAGCTTGCCCAAAGGGCCTTCCACCACGGGACGATGGAACGCCGAATGCCGGACGCAGGCTCCGATGCAGAGCCGGTCGCCATCGACGGCAAGCCGCCGCAGGGCCTCAACGCCGTTGATGTCAACGAGATGGGCCGGCCGCGACAATCGGAATGCCATGATCGGAACGAGACTTTGGCCACCTGCCAGGATACGTCCGTCGAGCGGCGCGACTTCAGCCAGAAGGCTGACCGCTTCGTCGATGGTTTGCGGTGCATGGTATCGGAAGGGAGCAACCTTCATCTCGGACCCGTGTCAGCCGTCCGGCACTCGATCGATTCGGCACTGTGCCGAATTGCCGCCCGCCGAAGTCTCTCCCTACGCCCGTAGCGCTTTGAGTGATACATGCATTTTTCGGCGTGTAAAGCAGACGGACGGGCAACTCGGATCGGGCGCAGAGCGCGTAGCGCAATGGATTTGGAACGCCTAGGATTGTCGGCAGCACGCGTGACAAGGCGCGCCTGACCGACTGCCGGGCGTCAGATACGATATCGCCGGGCAGACTTCATCACCGTCGCGATCATGAGGGTGCCAGCCATGTGGAAGCCGCTGATTGCCGTCGCATTCATTGCCAGTTCGGCGGCCGGCAGCGCGACCGCCCAAGTCTACCCCGCACGCCCCGTCACGATGGTGGTGCCGTTTGCCGCGGGCGGGTCGTCCGACACGATCGGCCGCATCATGGCCGACGGGATGCGAGGGCCGCTTGGTCAATCGGTCATCATTGAAAACGTGGGAGGCGCTTCGGGCAACATCGGCGTCGGCCGGGTCGCCCGCGCCGCACCTGATGGCTACACGCTCATCCTGGGCAGTTGGCCTACGCACGTCCTGAACGCCGCCATTTTTGCGCTGCCGTACGACCCGCTGAACGATTTCGAGCCGGTGTCATTGGTCGCAGCCCAACCGCTGCTTGTGATCGGAAAGAAGACCCTACCCCCGAAAGACTTGATGGATTTGATCGCATGGCTGAAGGCGCGCCCCCACACGGCGACGCAGGCGACGGCCGGAGCCGGGGGCGCGTCGCATGTCGCAGGCGTCTTCTTCCAGAAAGCGACGGGTACGCGCTTCCAGTTCGTGCCCTATCGCGGCAGCGGCCCCGGGATGCAGGATTTGTTGGCTGGACAGATCGACATGATGATCGACCTCGCGGCCAGTTCCACACCGCAGGTGCGTGCCGGCACGGTCAAGGCTTATGCGATCACGGCCAAGAGCCGATCGGCGGCAGCGCCTGATGTTCCCACGGTGGACGAGGCCGGACTGCCTGGTTTCCACGTCTTGTCCTGGCACGCGATCTGGGTGCCGAAGACGACGCCGAAGAGCGTCATCGCCAAGCTCAATACCGCCGTGGTGGAGACCTTGGCCGATCCGGCGGTGCGCAAGCGGCTTGCGGATGTCGGCCAGGAGATTTTTCCGCGCGAACAGCAGACGCCCGAGGCGCTTGGCGCCTATCAGTCGACCGAGACCGAGAAATGGTGGCCGATCATCCGGGATGCCAACATCAAGGCGGAGTGAAGGATTGCTTCACCGCAACCGGCGGCCACGAAGGCACGTGTTCTCGCTCAGCAGCCGAATGCGCTCGTAGTCGACAAACGGGATGACGGGACGGCATACGCCGGGCAGGAGGCAGCGGATGAAAACCACCTGGCATTTCGACCGGATGCGCCGCAGCTTCTTGCAGAAAGCTGGCGCCGCGGCGGCTTTCGGCCCTCTCATCATCACTGACCGCACGATCGCTCAAACGCGGACCTTATATGTGAACTCCTGGGGCGGGAGCTATACGGCTGCTCAGGATGCCGCCTTCTTCAAACCCTTCACCGCGGCGACAGGCATCCAGATCCGCACCGTCACGCCGGTCGCCTACGGCAAGATCAAGGCCCAGGTGCAGAGCCGCACCTACGAGTTCGATATGACGTCGGTCAACTCCATGCAGTGGCTGCGGGCGAGCCGGGAGGGCCTGGCGGAGCCGATCGATTGGACGATCGTCAACAAGGATGCCCTGCCGCCAAATGCCGTTGTCGCCGATGGGTATGGCATCGCGCAAAATATTATCGGCACGGCCCTTTGCTATCGCAGCGACAAATATCGCGACGGCAGTCCCCGGTCGTGGGCGGATTTCTGGGACGTCAAGCGATTCCCGGGCAACCGCAGCCTGTGCCTGAGCGATTCGCCCCGAACGCTGATCTTCGCGCTGCTCGCCGACGGGGTCCCGCGCGATCAGCTCTACCCCCTCGACATCGACCGCGCCTTCAACAAGCTCGACCAGATCAAACCGCACGTCAAAGTGTGGTGGCGTGAGGGTACCCAATCGCAGCAGCTCATCCGCGATGGTGAAGTCGACATGATGTCGATTTGGAACGCGCGCGCGAGCGAGCTCAAGCAGCAGGGCGTTCCGGTCGAGATCGTTTGGAACGGGGCGGTTCGTAGTACGAGCACGTGGTCCGTGCTCAAGGGAGCGCCAAACCGCAAGCTCGCGTGGGAGCTGATCGCGTTCGCCTCGCAGGCCAAGCCGCAGGCCGAGTTCAACACGCGGCTCTTCTACGGTCCGATACATCCGGATGCCTATGCCTTCATCCCCAAGGATATCGCCGTCCAGTTGCCGACCTACGAGGACAACCAAGCGATTTCGGTCCGGGAGGACGATCAGTGGGAGGCAGACAGGATTGTTCAGATCGAGCAGCGGTTCATGCAATGGCTCGCCTCATAGCGCGCCTCCAACGGAGGACCAAGAACGCTGCGTCGGCAAGAACGAATTTGGGGAGCTTTGGCGATGATCATTCAGACGGCACCTGCCGGCAAGCCGCACCTGGCCATCATGATGCACGAGCACACCGCGCTCTCCGGCCAGTTCGCCCGTGCCTTCGGCAATGATCGTTTCGAAGCGCCGCAGCCCGACGATCTGCTGTTCTACGTCGTTTCACACCATGACGAGGGATGGGCCGAGTTCGACCGCGACCCCGTAACCGACGAAAATACCGGCCTGCCCTACAATCTGGTCGAGACACCGGCCGAGTACATCACGGTCACGAGCCGGCGATCACCTGACTTCAACGAGCGGCGGCACCCTTACTGCGGGCTGCTGTCGAGCATGCACAGTTGGGGTCTCTACAATGGGCGCTACGGACTTTCGAACCTTGTACTGATCGACAGAATTCCGCTGCAGGACCGGCCGTTGGCCGAACGGATGCTCGATGGCGAGCTCATCCGGCAGGACAGGCTCAAGGCCGAGATCGAGGCAGAGCCACAGGCGATGGCGTGGCTCGAGGAAAAGCACCTGTTCCAGAATTACAAACAGCTTCAATTCTTCGACACGCTGGCGCTCTATTTCAACCGCGTGCATCCAAACGAACGCGTGGAGCAAAAATTCGAACACGTGCCGTTGAACACCGGCCAGGACGTGAGCATCACGGTCCGTCCGCGAGAACCGGGTGTATACGAGATGTCGCCGTTTCCTTTCGCCGCGAATTTCGCCGAATTCGCCTTCGCCGGGCGCCTCATTGAGCCTCGCCAAGGACACGCCGGCTGGTCGTCGGTGCTAAGGGAAACACCGACAGCGTGGGAACGCTTTCGTCTGGTAGCAGGGTGAGAGCGCATTCGTGGCCGAACGAAGGAGCGAAGAAGCGCAACTTGAAGGGGTTTGGACCTTCGGTATTTCCTGCTCTCCCATTTTACCGTACGTTGTTCCGCACTAGGTAGATCCGCCCCTGCCGGGAGCAAACCTATGACTCGTCGTTGCCGAGGTCGAACCGCTGTCACATTAAGCCTCTTGTCTCTATTGCTGTCCGCCTCTGTCGGATGGGGTCAGGCCGCGAGAACCATCAAGATCGTGGTTCCTTACGCGCCTGGGAGCGGTCCCGATATACTCGGTCGGCTCCTGGCCGAGCAGATCGGCCGCGTCAACGGACAGACGATTTTCGTGGAGAGCCGCCCCGGGGCCGGCACGCTGATCGGGACGGAAGCAGTGGCACGTGCGGCGCCCGACGGGAACACGGTTCTGGTCGTGGCGCCTTCGTTCGTCATCAATCCGACTTTGAGAAAAGTAAGCTATGATGCATTGACCGGTTTCGAGCCGATTTGCCATCTCGCCGCCACGCCCATCGTCCTGGTCACCAACAGCGCATCACCCTATCGCACGGTCGCAGAACTGCTCGATGCGGCGAGAGCCAAGCCCGGCGAGCTGACACTGGGAAGCGGCGGGCCCGGTTCTTCTTTGCACATTGCGTTCGAAGTATTGAAGCGCGCTGCGGGAGTTAACATGACTTATGTTCCCTATGCCGGCTCGGGACCGGCCATTAACGCCCTGTTGGGCGGGCACCTGACCGCGGTGTTCGCGGACTATCCGACCGTCGTGGAGCAGCTGAAAACCGGCACGCTGCGCGCCCTCGCCACCACCTCACGAACCCGCGCTGCGGCGCTGCCGGATGTCCCGACCATCACCGAGCTTGGTTTGAAGGATTACGAGGATGAAATCTGGTACGGCTTGGTGGCACCCGCCAAGACACCACAGGATTCGCTTGCCCAACTTTCCGGCTGGGCCGCAGCCGCAATCAATTCGCCCGACATGAAGCCGAAGCTCGAGCTGCAGGGTCTCTCTCCCGTCGGGATCTGCGGTTCTGAGTTCGGAGCGTTACTTCGCAAACGCTACGAAGATTATGCCCGCGTGATCCGCGAATTGAATATCAAGGCGGAATAGCGTTCAGCGGATCTACGCACTGACACTCTCCCCAAGCCACTCGATCGCGGCCTGCACGCCGCCAGTGCCGTGCGGCATGCGCAGAGCCCTGAGCCCGACTTCGATCACACCGAGCGTACCCAGGATCATCGGGGCATTGACGTGGCCCATGTGGGCAATGCGAAAAGCCTTGCCTGATAGCGCACCGATGCCAATTCCGAGCACAACCCCGCACTTCTCGTTGCAATAATCGATCAGGGGGCGTGGGTCGCCCGAGCCGTTCATCAGGACGGTCGTCACCGTGTCAGAACGCTCGTCCGGTTCCGCAATGCCGAACCCGAATGATTGTCCTTGCGACCATCTCGCGACGGCGCGGCGGACCGCCTCCGCCAGCAGGCGATGTCGCAGAAAGACATTATCGAGGCCTTCCTCGAACAGCATGTCCAGCGCCTGCCGCAGCCCGAACATGAGGTGCTCGGGCGGAGTGCCTGCGTATTTCTGGTAATGCATGTTGCCGTCACGCGCAGTCCAATCCCAATACGGAGTCCGCAAGCCGGCGCGCGCGTGGACTTCGCGCGCGCGCTGGTTGACGGCCACAAAGCCGAGGCCGGGTGGCGTCATCAGGCCCTTCTGCGATCCCGCGACTGCAACATCGACGCCCCAAGCGTCCATCTCGAACGGCACGCAGCCCAGCGAGGCGACCACATCCACCATGAACAAAGCTTGATGCCGCGCAGCTTTGATCGCCTGACCGATCGCATCGATGTCGTTGGCGGCACCCGAGGCGGTATCAACCTGGACGACCAATACTGCTTTGATCTTGCCCGCCTTGTCCCTGCGCAGGCGCGCCTCGACTTCGGCCGGACGCACCGCGCGACGCCAATCCCCCTTGAGGACCTCGACCTCGACTCCAAGCCCGGCCGCAGCATCGCCCCAACCGACCGCGAAGCGCCCGCTTTCCAACACCAAAATTTTGTCCCCCTTCGAGAGCACGTTGGTCAGCGCGGCCTCCCATGCGCCATGCCCGTTAGCGATGTAGATGTACGACCGACCCTTGGTTCGGAACAAGCTGCTCAGGTCGCTCAGCAAGCTATCCGTGAGCTGCACCAGTGAGCCGGAATAGATGTCGACGGCGGGGCGATGCATCGCCCGCAAGACTTCATCGGGTACCGTGGTGGGACCAGGGATCGCCAGGAACTCGCGTCCCGCTCGGACTGACATTCGCTTGTCCTCTTCGCAGCTACGAACATGCTCGCATGACGAGACATTTCCCGCCAGCGCCGTCCACCCGAACGGACGAGCACCACCGGTTCATGGCGGTCGTGCTCTGGCGGCTTGGCTCCGGCCTCGCATCACAGCACATCCTTGATAAAGTCACTGCCGAGCGATGCCACGGCCGGGGCAACAAGTTCAATCGAGGAGATTCCAATTGACATCGACCAAAAGTGTCGGCGGCGCCAAGGTGGGCGTTGACGCAAGGGCAAGGCCGGCCAGGGCCGGCAGAATCCTGCGCAACCGACAGTCGGCCAAAACCAAGCTCGCGGAACTCAAGTGCCGCCTGCTCGAGATGAACGACCTCAGGGCCGCGGGTGCGCTGCTTGGCTGGGATCACGCCACCTACATGCCGAAATACGGGGCTGTTGCGCGGGCCCGCCAGGGCGCCACTGTCAGCAAGCTCGTACACGAAAAGTCGGTCGACCCGAACCTCGGTAAGCTGCTCGACGCGCTCGAGCCCCATGCCGACGCCCTCCCCCGAGATTCGGACGACGCGCGCCTGATCCGCGTGGCGCGGCGCGACTTCGAAAGGGCGATCAAAGTTCCCGCAGAATATGTCGCGCGCGCCAGCGCGTTCGGGTCCGCCTCGTATGATGCTTGGACGCGCGCCCGGCCGGCAAACGACTTCGCCACCATGCGGCCTTTCCTCGAAAAGGCTGTCGATCTCGGCCGCGAGTATGCGGATTTTTTCGCGCCCTATACTCACGTCGCTGACCCTTTGATCGATATCGCAGATGAAGGCATGACGACGGCGTCGGTGCACAGCCTGTTTGCCGCGCTGAGGGAAGCCCTGGTACCGATCGTGCGTGCCATCGCCGGACAACCGTCGATCGACGACGACTGCCTGCGCGGCACTTTCGACGAACCGGCACAGCTCGACTTCGGCCTGTCCGTAGCCAAGCGCATCGGATACGACCTTGACCGGGGGCGGCTGGACAAGACACATCATCCATTCTGTACGACTTTGTCGGCCGGCGATGTACGGATCACCACCCGTGTCGACAAGCGTGATATCGGCCAGTCATTGTTCTCGATACTGCACGAGGCCGGCCATGCGCTGTACGAACAAGGGATCAGCGCCAAACTGGAAGGCACCCCGCTCGGATCGGGCACGTCCGCCGGCGTACATGAGAGCCAATCACGGCTGTGGGAAAATATGGTCGGTCGCAGCCGCGCCTTCTGGGAACACTTTTTCCCGGCGCTACAGGGTATCTTTCCGGACCAGTTCCGCGGCGTGAAGGCCGAGTCGTTCTATCGCGCGATCAACAAGGTCGAGCGATCTCTGATCCGCACGGATGCTGACGAGGTGACGTACAACCTTCACATCATGATGCGCTTTGACCTGGAAGTGGACTTGCTCGAGGGCCGCCTGCGCGTGAAAGAGCTGCCCGAAGCCTGGCGCGAAAGGGTGCAGGCCGACCTCGGCCTTGTTACGCCTGATGACCGCGATGGCTGTTTACAGGACGTCCATTGGTATGCGGGCGCCATCGGCGGCGGCTTCCAAGGCTACACAATCGGCAACATTCTGAGCGCGCAGTTCTATGACGCGGCCGTTAAAGCCCATCCGGAAATTCCGCGCGAGATCGCAATGGGAGAGTTCAGCACCCTTCATCAATGGCTGCGTGCGCACGTGTACCAGCACGGGCGCAAATTCAGGCCGGACGAGCTCGTTGAGCGCGCGACCGGCAGCGAGATGAACATAGGTTCCTACCTCTCCTATCTTCGAAACAAGTACGGCGAGCTTTATCGGCTGCGAAATATCTGACGCAAAACAAAACCGTCCGCCCCACTGCCGAGTACTCCTGCCGAAAGTCGCACTGGCGGGCAAAGCGACATGTGCTCGGCGACACCCGCGGACACAGGCGGATTTGCGGCATATCCCGGACTGCTCACGCCGTTCCTCCGGGTCCGCAGATGACGTTCAAGAGCGCTTGCCGCCTTTCATTCTTTACGACCGATATTGCGCGCTTCAGTGCCCCGGGAAGTGACGATGGATCGTCTACGCGTTCGCCGTAGCCGCCAGCAGCTTCGCAGATTTGTTCGAATGCTGGAAGTTTTCCAAGCTGAACGAAGTTTGCTTCGTTGCTCCTGGACGCCAGCCCATCGGGATACATAGCGAGGGTGCTGCGCTGGACCGCACCCCACATCGCGTTGTTCATGACGACAAACAGGACCGGCAGATCGTGCAGGGCCGAGGCATGATGTACCGCGGCAGGGTTGCTGAACATATAGGCGCCGTCGCCGACGACGGCCATGACCGGGCTGTGCGGGTGCGCAAGCTTGGCGCCAAGCGCTGCGCCGGGGCCCCAACCAAGTCCTGACGCGGAACTCGACCCGAAATACAGATCCGGAAACTCGAAGGAGCAATATTCCGGGAACAGCGTGTACTCATTGATGACGATGGAGCGCGGATCCTTGGCGCGGTCGATACAGTGGCTCACCCACGCGGGATCGAGCGGGGCTCTTCGGGCGGCGGCATCGAGCGCCGTCTTCCAGGCGGCGGTCAGCGTCGCGCGCTCTTCAGCAATCCAGCGTCGCCGCGGCGTGACCGTTTCGGCAGTGTCCCCGTTTTCGAGGGCCGTGGTCAGTGCGGAAAGGGTGGCACGGGTGCTTCCCGTGATTGCAACATCGCAGGGAAAGCCGCGGATGGGATAGCGCGTGAACAGGGGGTCGAGCCCGCATTGAATGACCTTGCAGTTCTCAGGAGGCGCAACCTGGCTCGGAATCCATGGGACGTCGCTCTCGATCACCAGAATCGCATCGGCCTTTTGCACCATGCGCGCCGGATTGAATCCGAGATTCATGGGATGCGACGACGGCAGCGAGAGATAACGTGGCCGATGCTGAACGACCGGTATCGCAAAGCGCTCGGCGAACTGCGCCAAGGCCTCGAATGCCGCCGCATCCCTGCCGGCGTTCGAGGTCACGATCAGGGGCCGCTTCGCCTGCGCAAGCGCGCGCACAGCCGAGGCAATTGCGGTTGCATCGGGCGCCGCAGGGGCCGCTGGAGCGAGCCGCGAGGGCGACGGTTGCTCCAGCTCGGCGAGCGGCGCCGCGATCACCTCGCGCGGCAAAGAGAGGTAGACGGGGCCGCGCGGTTCCGTCGCCGCGATCGCGAGGGCGCGGTCGACCACCGTCGTGAGTTGCTCCCCGTTTCGCAGTTCGTAGTCCCATTTGACGATCTCGCGGATCATGCCCGCCTGATCGTACATCTCCTGCGCCCAATGAATGTAACCGTCACGCGACCCCAGCAAGCCGGTTTCCGTAAGCGGCGACCTGCCTGCGGTGAGGAGAATCGCGACGTTCTCGCGCGCCGCGTTCATGGCCGCGCAGATCATGTTCGCGGTTCCGACGCTGACATGCACCATCACGGCCGGTATCCGCCGCGACACCATGCCGTAGCCGTGTGCCATCGTGACCGCGAGATTTTCGTGCGTCGCCAGGATCGGCCGCGGAACGGCAACGCCCGTTTGCGCCGCCTGCGAATAGGCCTCTATCAGGGGCGCAAAATCGGTCCCGGCATTGCCGAACAAATAGTCGACACCGCGATCGGCCAGCAGTGCAAGATACGCCCCCGCGACGTTGCCGACTTGCTTTGCTTTCGGTCGGTTGCTGCGCTCCAAGCGCGGTGTCATCGCTGTGCACTCCTGTTGCGGGACGCAATCTACCCTCATCGTCCTACATCAACCAACACTCGCGCCAAAGTTGAGAAGCCCGACCGGCCCGTCACGCTGCATGCACGCGCGCGGCAACGCTGGACAAGCTCCATGGCCTGACCGAATAATGGCAAGCCGGATATCGACGGGTGTTGCTCGGCTTGTCTGCAGGATTCGTCGGGCGTCGAGCGGCTCATCGAGGAAAACGGAGAGGTAGGAGCATGAAGCGGCTTTCAATGGCACTCGGCGCGTTGGCCCTGTTGTTGGCGCCGATGCCGGCCACGGCTCAGGACAAACTCGTCGTCAGTGTATGGGGCGGCAGCTGGCGCGACATGGTCGCCAACATCATCGGCAAGAGGTTTACCGCCGAGACCGGAGTGCCGGTCGAGTACAACACGGGTGGCACAATCGATCGGCTGAACAAAGAGAAGCTCGCGAAGGGCAACCCCGAGAGCGACATCACGTTCACGACGTCACACGTCGGCTGGCTCTATGCGAACGATGGTCTCTACGAGCAGCTTGATCTCGCCAAGGTCCCGAACGCCAAGAACTTGGTCGAACAGGCCAAGATCAGCCCCTATCACATCGGCACCTGGGCCTATGTCTACACCATCGGCTACCGGCCAGACCTCCTCAAAGGCGTGGCGTTCGAGAGCTGGGCGGACCTCTGGAGGCCGGAGATCAAGGGCAAGCTCGCCGCGCCCGACTTCGATCCGAGTCATCTCATCGCCGTCGCCGCGATGCTGTCGGGCGGGGACGCCGCTACCTGGGAAAAAGGGCAAGTCAAGCTCAAGGAGCTGAAGCCGAGCTTCAAGGCTTATTACACCAACGATGCCAACAGCCAGCAGCTCATTGCCAACGGGGAGACGCCGGTCCAGGTGATCCTGTCGATGAACGCGCACTACATGGCCACCGAGGGCGTACCTATCCAGCTCGTGATTCCGAAGGAAGGCGCAGTCCTCGGCATCGACAGCGTCGCCATCATGAAAGGCTCCAAGAAGGCGGATCTCGCCTACAAATTCATCAACATCGCCCTCGATCCGCAGGTGCAGGCCGAAGTCGCCAAATTCAAGAAGGGCAGCCCGGTGGTCGTCGACGCGAAAGTCGACCCGGACGTCGCCAAGCTGCCGGGGGTGTTCACTACCGCCGACCAATGGAACAAGCAGGCGATCATCATCGATCACAAGCTGCGCGCGGAGAAGACCGCGGAGTGGCGCAAATGGTTTACAGAAAACATCATCAACTGACGGCCTGATCGCGCACCGGTGGTGCGCACCGTCTTATCCGGGCGAGGCGCGATGACCTCCAGGCCGTTCTTGCGCGTCCTGGTGTCGCCGGCCGCGCTGTGCGCGCTCGGCTTCGTGGCCGCGCTGGCCGCAGTGATGCAATACAGCCTGCGCGCCTATGTGCCGGGCTCGCTCGAGCCAGGCGGCTTCACGCTCGAAAACTTCGCGGCGCTCATGAAGCCGCTCTATGCGCGGGTCTTCTTCGATACGGTTTGGATCTGCTTCCTCACGGCATTCTTCACCCTCATCATCGGATATCCGCTCGCGTATGCCCTGGTGCATGCCAGAAACGTTGCGCTCAAATCGGCGATCCTGGTGATCACCGTCACGCCGCTGTTCCTCGGCGAGGTGGTGCGCACCTATTCGTGGATCGTCGTGCTTGGCAATAACGGGTTCCTGAACTCGATGCTGCTCAAGTCCGGCCTGATCGAGCAACCCCTGCAACTCATGTTCACCAGGTTCGGTGTGGTCACCGCCCTCGTCCACGTCACCTTGCCCGTGATGGTGATCATGCTGGCGGCGGCGCTGTCGCACATCGATCGCGATTACGAGCGGGCAGCCGCGAGCCTTGGTGCCGGTCCGATCCGCGCCTTTCTCACGGTCACGCTCCCGCTTTCCACGCCCGGGATCATCGCCGGCGTGACCACCGCGTTCGCCTGGACCTTCAGCGCATTCGCGACCCCGCAGCTGATCGGCGGGGGCCGGGTCAACATGGTCTCGAACCTCGTCTATCAGCTCGGATTCGCGAGCTTCAACTTCCCCTTCGCGGCCAGCCTGTCGGTCGCCGGCCTCGCGCTCACCTTCGCAGTGCTGGGGCTGATGCGTGCGGCCGCCCGTCCGCTCGAACGGTTCGGACCACACTGAAATGCTGTCGCAGAGACTCTTGCGCCTGCTGGGCGCGGTCACCGTGACCGCCATTCTCGGCTTCCTGCTGTTGCCGGCATTGGTGGTCACGCTTGCTGCCTTCAACGGCAGGGCAATTCTGTCCTTCCCGCCCGAGACCTGGTCATGGCGTTGGTTCGTCAAGGCGATCGAGTATCAAGACTTTCGGCTCGGCTTCCGCAACGGGCTGATCGTGACCGCCTGGGCCTCCTCCATCGCGCTGGTGGTGGGCGCGGCTTTCGCGCTCGCGCTCGAGCGCTACGAGTTCCGCTTCAAGCGGGCGCTCGAGACGGTGCTGCTCTCCCCGCTCGTGGTACCGCACTTCACGGTCGGCCTCGGTTTTCTGATCCTCGCTGCGCAACTCGGCTTGGCGCGCGGCTATGCGGTGATCGTCGTCTGCCATGTCGTGCTTGTGCTGCCGTTCGTGCTGCGCAGCGTCTACATCTCGCTGCGCAACCTCGATCCGCGCCTGGAGCTCGCCGCAGCGAGCCTCGGGGCGCCGCCGCTGCGCGTTCTTACCACCGTCACGTTGCCGCTGCTGCTTCCCGGTCTGGTCAGCGGCTGGCTGTTCGCGGCCATCCTGTCGTTCAACGAATTCACCGCTTCGCTGTTCGTCACCGCGCAAAACACTCAAACGTTGCCGGTCGCCCTCTACAACTACGTGCGCGAATACGCCGATCCCTCGATGGCGGCGATCTCGGTTATGTACATCGTGGTTACCGCGACGCTGCTGACTTTTGCCAACGTCTTCCTCGGTCTCGGAAAGGTGCTGAACGTTGAGCATTCCCGCTGAACGTCCGCCAGCCGCGACGATGGCAATTCGGCCAAACGGCGGGGATATCGCGGTCCAACTCGACGGCGTTACCAAACGCTTCGGCAAGACCATCGCGCTCGACGACGTATCGCTGCTGGTCCGCCGCGGCGAGTTGATGACGCTGCTCGGGCCCTCGGGCTGTGGCAAGACCACGCTGCTCAACCTCGTTGCCGGTTTTCTGATGCCGGACGGCGGCGAAATCGCGATCGATGGCCAGCGGGTCACGGATGTTCCGCCCTATCGGCGCGAGAGCGGGATCATGTTCCAGCAATATGCGCTGTTCCCGCACATGAGCGTGGCGGCCAATGTCGGCTACGGCCTCAAGATGCGCCGCATCGCCAAGCCCGAGATCGCGCGCCGGGTCGCCGAGGCGCTCGCGCTCATCAAGCTCGAGGGCCTGGAGGATCGCAAGCCGCGCCAGCTCTCCGGCGGACAGCAACAGCGCGTCGCGCTGGCGCGGGCGCTCGTCATTCGCCCCAAGGTACTGCTGCTCGACGAGCCGTTCTCGGCGCTCGACAGGAACCTGCGAGCGTCAATGCAGGTCGAGATCAAGGAGATTCAGCGCAAGCTCGGCGTGACGACCATCTTCGTGACCCACGACCAGAGCGAGGCGCTCAGCCTTTCCGACCGGATCGCCGTGCTTGCGGAGGGCCGCATCCGCCAGCTCGGCACTCCGGACGAAATCTATTGCCGGCCGGTCGATCGCTTCGTCGCGTCGTTCGTCGGCGATGTCAACGTGTTGCACGCGCGCCTCGAGCACATTCATGGAGCAACGGCCGCGCTCGCGCTTGGCCCGGCGCGGGTACTGGTGCCGGCGCTGACGCTCCAAGGCGCGGCACCCGGCGCGATGGTCGACCTGTTCGTGCGGCCCGAGGAGCTGCGCGTGGCCGATGAAGGCACGCCGGCCGCGGTATGCGGCATCGTGGCGGCGCAAATCTATCAAGGCGGCCACGTCGACCTCTATGTCGACGTGCCGGAAGCTGCGTCGGGCCGCGTGCTTATACGTGTGCCCGGACGCGAAGGCATGTCGCTCTGGCCGGCCGGCGCGCGCATCGGAATTACCCTCGCCGTCGACAAAGCGATCGCCTTCAGGGCTGCGGCGGACGCGGGTATCCCAAGTGGGCACGCATGAACGTGCCGGCATGAGCGAGCGCGGAGCGGCCGGATTTGAGATGCGCGTTCCACATGGGCCATGCATGGATCATGTGCGGCCAAATCTCCAGAGTGACGGACACATCGGCAGCTCCCGCCGCGGCGGCAAAGCGCGTGGCGTCTTCGAGCAGTGTCTCGGCGGAGCCGACCTGTATCAACATCGGGGGGAGGCCATTCAATTCGGCATAGAGCGGCGATACCCGGGGGTCTTTCCGACCCGTCCCGGGGGGAACGCAGGCATCGGCCAGTTCGCCGAGATAGCCCGCGTGAATGATCGGATCCACATTGTCCTTGGTGGTGAGCGTCGATCCCGACATCGTCAGGTCCGTCCAGGGCGACACCAGCCATGCGCAACCGGGAAGCTCCTCCTTGGCGTCGCGCAGCTCATTGTTCAGTACTACCGCGAGCCCTCCGCCTGCACTGTCTCCGCCGACCGCGATATGCCTGGCCGCAATGCCTTGCTTCCGCAGAAAACGCCAGGCGGTCAAGGCATCTTCCATCGCCGCCGGGAACGGATGCTCGGGCGCCAGCCGATATCCCACCGCCAGCGTTCTTATCCCCGCGGACCGGCCGGCCTCGGTCACCATGCGACGATGGCTGCGGAGGGAGCCGGAACAGTAACCTCCGCCATGGAAGAACAGCAGAACGCGGGAGGTGTCGCTGCCGGGCACGGCCGACCATTCCCCCGGCACGCCGTCGAGATCGACCGGATCGAGCTTCACGTCGCTGGCGACCGGCCAGAACGAGCCGACCTCGTCGAGGCGCTGTCGCCGCTCGGCCCATCCGACAGGTCGTGGCTTGGACGTCAGCAGCGCACGGACCGCATCGATTTCGTCCTGCCCCATCGACTTCTCGCGCAAGACATTAGATCCGCGGCAGGGACGGCACGGTCCGACCGAGCATTCCCAGAACGAAGGATGCCCGATAACCGATTGAGTAGTGGCTGCGTTTCTTCTCTACCACCCAGCCATCCGTTCCATTGCGGTTCCACGACATCGCGCATGAACTCCCCCTAACTCGTGACACTGCCTCGGCACGCCGCGAGTTACCCGAGCGGTTACCGGCAGGCTTGGTGTCCTCGCGGGCGACCCCTGCCGCAAGCAGCTGCGGTCAGGTCATTTGGGCGGCAATACCGCGATCGCCTCGACCTCGAACAACGCGCCCGGCCGCGCCAGTTGCGGCACGCCGATCGTGGTGCTGGCCGGCGGCGCTGATTTGTTTACATACTTGTCGCGCACCTCGCGGTAGTGCGCGATATTCGTGCCGATGTCGACGATATAGTTGTTGAGCTTGACGACGTGATCGAAGCTCGCACCGACCGACGCCAGCGCCGCCTTCACGTTCTCGAACGCGATCTCCACCTGTTCGCGAGCATTGGCGCCCATCTTCCCGGACTTGTCGATGCCGAGCTGGCCGGCGAAATAGACCGTGCGGCCGGGTCCGGTCACTTCCACCACATGGCTGTAGCCCGGTGGCTTCTGCATGGTGTCGGGACTCGAAAAACGGATGTTGTCCGGCATGTTTGGACTCCTGTCGGTTGACTGTGCGAAGGCAGGCGAGATCGCGCCCGCAAGGGACAGCGTGACAGCGCCGGCCACGACGCGCCTGCGCGAAACGTCGGTCGCAAATTGCTGCGGGTCTTCGGAGAAAGATGAGTCAGCCATGTCAGCGCTCCTGCGATCAGCGCCGGCAGTATAGCCGGGGAGCGGCTGAACGCCACCGCGGCTCTTCGCATTTGCGGGGACATTCCAAAGCGAACTCAGATCGCGTCTACGTTGGCGATCGGCGGGCTGCGCCGGACCGAAAAGATTTGAACACCAGAGAAATTCCGAGATTTGCCGGCCTTGGGGGTTTTGCACGGGGGCAACGCGAAAACTGTGATGGTCATCACAGCCCGGTGCCACCGATGTCGCCTAAACCGGCATCGTGGATGAACGCGGCAGCCAGCCAACATGGCGCTCAACCGGAGGCGACACAATGAGTGCTCTTACGAAACTGTCTTATCCCTTGGCGATCTTGGCGGCATTTGCCCTAGCGCCTGCCCCGGCGCATGCCCAGTTCGAAGGCGCCGGCGACCAGATGGCTCAGTTTGCTCCCATGATGGAACAGTTTGCACCCATGATGGAACAAGTTGCTCCGATGATGCAGCGGGTGACGGGCAAGATTGGCAAGAAGCGCATGGGCCAAATCATGCAGATGGCTGCGCCGATGATGCTAAGCATGATGGCGCCAGGCGGAGGCATGCCGGGCATGGAAAACATCACCAGCATGATGGGCGACGCTCCAACTCGGCGTGCCGGGCGGCGGCACAGGTGAGCGGTCCGGATTCTGTTCGGGCGGGCATGAACTCCACGCGATCCTGCCCTCGGCAGGATACGACGGTTTGTCGAGCGGCGCCCGATCGGGTTCGTGAGTTCGGCATGTAAGGGACAATATCATGACCATGGGCTGACATGGTCATCCGCGCGCGTCCATGACCGGCGGATGCGCGGAAATCGAGCTGTGCTGCGCAGCGCGCAGCCCAATAATTCAAGAACGGCCAATAGCACTCAGTAGAAGCCTACGCTCCTCGATAGACGTCTCCAGAAATTCGCGGCGCTTGGATACGGGCGCGCACATGCCCGCTCGACCCTCTCAATCGCCTTTCGCGAATTCTCCAGTGAAATCCGATTGTATGGCGGCTGCAGGTGGGATCCCTGAATCGAGATCGTCCGTCCGGACTTCATTGCATCGAGAAGGCCATCTGGCACGGCTTCGGCGCGAGTCGACAGCGGAAGCGCTGATTTGAGCGATGCGGGCACCGAAACGGTGAAGGTATCCTCATCGACGACCAAGTCGAACTTGCCTTGAATCTCCGGTCCCAGCGCCGAGAAATGCAGGCTGACTGGCGACCCGGGCTGGTCGCACCGGACAAATATGCACAGCCAATCACCGGCCTTCTGCGGATCACTGGCACATCCTTGAACGGCTCGATTCTGTTCGCCGGGAAATTTAGCTGACGTCCAAGGCGCCGCCTGCGCCTGTACCATCGAAGGAAAGCAAATGCACCCGACGACCAAGCTCAATGTCATCAGTTTCATCTCATGCTCTCCAGTAGTCACGGTTGCAGATCACCCAGCCGAACAGCATTGGACCGCATGTCCGAGGGGCATACCCCGATAGCAACATGGCAACCTTGCAAACACTGGTTAGCGATTCGTTAAGCCGGCGCTTCATCGATTGTGATTGGGCCAAGAACCAATGAAAAACAGGAATATTTGCTTTCCGTCGGCCTGATCCGATCGCCCTACGGTCCGCGGAAGCCGTCACCGAAGTCACGGGATGAGGTTTACAGGTCATGATAGACAGGGCGACGAGGGCAGGAAGGGACGGCCGTTGCGGTTGGCAGCCGCTACCCCTGTGGCTGCGGCGGTGGAATCGACAGCCTACAAGGATCCGACAAGCATGAACGCCAGCACCAATGTGAGCCACGCGAAGCTCGATCCGGAACACGTCGCGATTATCGAACAGGTCAAAGGCTCGGACATACCGGTCCAACTGATGTATGTGGAGACGATCGACGGCCTATATGCTCCCATCGGGCTCCGCAAACCTCATTCCGACGGTCCGTTTCCGCTGATCCTGTTTGCCGCGGGCAACGGCGGTGGCGGCATGGCAGTGGTGCGCGACTTTACCCAGAACCGTAGCTGGACCCAGGAGCAGTTTCTGGCGGCCGGCTACGCCGTGGCATGGATGCGCTACCGTGCCGAGGTCGACTATGCCTACGACAAGATCGGCAAGCTGATTGAGGACCGGCGCCAGCGGCGGCAGCTTCTCAATCGCGGCCCGCTGGAATACGAAGACGTCATTTCCATCATCAAATACGTCAAGACGCTCCCCGGTATCGATCCGGACAGGATCGGATACATGGGCATGAGTCACGGGGGTGAAATGGCGCTCAAGATCGCGGCGGAGTACCCGGGCGTGCGGGCCATGGTGGCAAGCGAACCGGCGTCGCACGAGTTCCTCAGACTAAAGCCAGACGCCACCGCGCAGATCGATCCTACAACCGGCCTGCTCAACGTCGAGAAGATGCTGATGCGCGAGCCGGAAAAGGTGCGTGCCAGGATCACCGAAGATGTCGCGATGCGGCGGGTCGGCGCCATCGAGACGCCGATTTTGGTCCAGGGCCGCGACAGCGACGAGCTCCAGGGAATTTTCCGCGTCTCATATGATCTGCTGAAGGAAGCCGGCAAGGATTGCTGGTGGGAATCCTACGATCATGACGAACACGGATTCGTCTATGTGCGCCGTAACGAAAAAGGCGTTTACGATCCCGATCCAATACAGATCAAGGCGGTGAGGGACACCATCATGTTCTTCGACGAGCACATGAAGAAGGCGCCGTAAGAAGATTGGCTTGGTCCGGACCTGTCAACGGATCGCTTGGATGTTCCAGCATCGTCGCCGCGGACCTGAAGCCGGCTACCATTATGCCAAGCCAGGCGACATCCGCTTCGACGAAAGAGATGGCATCGCGCGCGGTCGTGTTCAGAAAGTTCGGGAGAGATGTGCACGGGCGTCGCGATTCCTGGATCTCGCGCCTTGAAGGGCGGGCGGGCGGCGTCCAAACAGCCGCTGGAAAAATCCACCCTGGTCCCGGCGCGTCTCGTCGGTGCGCTGATCGACAGCGGCACGCAGTTGCTCCTGTTTTTCCACCTTGAGACGTGCGCTGATAAGCTCGTGAACCTTATACGGGACGATCAAATGGCGCTTGTTGAACTCTCGATAGATATCGTAGCTCGGATTGGCTTCCCAGATGAAGCGTATGATCTCCAGAAACAGCTCGCTGTTTCTCCTGAGCGCGGGATTGCTTGCCTCCAGAAGCGTGTAAGCGGCGCGCCGCACGCGCGCATCTTTCGAGGCGAGCATCTGATGCACGTGTGATTTCGACAGCGCGCCGTGTTTGACCATAATGGCCTCCCGAAGGGGAGAGCTTATAGCGCCAAAGCCCCCCATGACGGGCGGCTCTGTCAAACATGGTATGCAAAGTCTTATCGCCGTCCGTCGGGGTCCGCCGCGCTGCCGGGGTCAAGGCTCACTGAGCCATCACCGGGAGCTCATGCGCCGCCCCGATCGTTCAACCCGAAGACCCAAGAACACCATTTGGGCAGACTGAATTGAGGGTCTTACGCAGCAACTATGTCGGGCTCGCGTATCGGCTCCAGGTCGCGGAGCTTCGGCGCCACATGTTCCATGAAGAGCTTCATCGACCGAGCGCGCTTCTCGCGGGTTGCCCAATCCTTGCCCGTGACCATCAGCAGCGTGCCGAAACCACCCGACGCTTCATAGAACTCCCTGAGCTGGAGCGCGACCGAATCCGGATCGCCCAGGAAATAGACGCCAGCCTCGGCGAGTTGGTCGAAGGAAACATCCTCACCCGTGAATTGCCAGTTATAGTTGGATTTGAGCATCCTGATCAGGCCGCGCTGGACCTGAAATCCTAGCTCGTAGGTGATCGCGGGACGCAGGTCGTCCATCGCGTCCTGCCGGGAGTCCGCCAGGTGGACGTAGCGGGCGACGGTGATGTTCTTGAGCGGGCTCACTCGGCCTGCGGCTTTGGCGGCGCGGGCATAGCGGTCAGCCTTTCTCCGTATGAAGGAAGCCGGTTCGAGCTGCGCCGCCAGGAGCGTGTAGCCGCGGCTGCCGGCGAGCTCGATCATTGCCTCGGTGTCGGTCGCGGTCGCCATCGGCATGTGCGGCGCGTTCAATGGACGCGGGGTGGCGACGATGTTTTTTCCTTGCCAATATTTGCCCTCCCAGTCGAATGGCCCCGCCGCGGTCCAGCACTTCAGGATGAGGTCGAGGGACTCCCGCAGGCGTGGATGGCGGTCTTCGTGGGAGAGTCCGCGTTCGTTGGCGAAAAGCGGATTGGGAAATCCCGAGCCGAAACCGAAGATGAAACGGCCGCCGCCAACCACGTGATCGGTGACCGCCGCCTGGATGGCCGTATCGACCGGATGTGCAAGGTGAATGAGTTTCACCGCTGCACCCATGCGGATGTGTTTGGTCAGCCCCGCTGCCTTGCACATGAGCAGTTCGGGGACCGGCAACGTATCCACCTTGTCGATATAGACCGGCTCGCCATGATGCTCGCTGATGTAGGCGTCGCGAAATCCGAGTTGATCGGCCAGGACGATCTCGCTGAGGTCTTCCTCGTAAGTCCGGGACGCGCTGGTATGCGGGCGAAAGCCGTTCGAGAAGATGCCGAATTCCATTACCATTCCTCAATGACAGACACCTACGCTGGCGCTAGCAGCTCACGACACCCGCGCATGGAGTTGGTCGTCTCCGGGTTCCCAACAGATCTGAGCCTGGTGTGCATACACCGTGATGGGAAGGAGACGACATGAAGTTCGGCGTATTCGATCATTTGGACTGGGGCGGCGGCAACCTCACCGACCAGCACGAAGATCGGTTGCAGACGATCGAGCCCGGGATCGGCTGGACTTCACGCCTGCTTCGTCCCCGAACACACGAACGGCGAGCACTCATCAGCTCGCAGACGCCGCCGGCATTGCCCGCCTTATACCCAGTCCAAGGATACGTTGCAGGAGTTCGCGATACGCGAGACCATCATGAAGAGCCGCCTTGGAAAATTCCTGACTCTCGGCGATCTCAGGATTGGGATTCGCTTCGAGAAAGTATGGGACGCCTTCCGCGGATAGGCGGAAATCGATCCGAGCATATCCGTCGAGTCCCAACGTCCGGAAGATCCGCTTGGCGGATCGTTGTATACGGGCGAGCACTTCTGGAGCGAGATCTTTGGCCGGCCCATGCGTGATACCGCGGCGTTCCTGATAATCAGGATCGTGCTTGACCTTCTCCGTTGCAATTGGCCATGCGCCCTGCGCCATGTCGCCGAATTTGAGCTCCCAGACCGGCAACACCCGCAACCGGTCGTTCCCGAGCACTCCGACATAGAGTTCGCGCCCCTCGACATATTGCTCCGCGATGGCGGCCGTCCCGATCCGTTCGTGAATGAATGCGACGCGCTCCTCGAGCTTCTCGTCGGTGTCGACGACCGAGGCCTGCGAAATGCCGTAGGACGAATCCTCGCTCAGGCTCTTGACGATCAGCGGCAGGCCAAGACGTGTCGGGCGTCGAACCTTGCGGTGCTTTTGGAACACCGCGAAGGCCGGCACCGGAATCCGATGGTAGTGCACGAGCGTCTTAGACAGATCCTTGCCGCGCGCCAGCATCAGGCCACGTGGATTGCACCCGGTGTAGGGAATGCGTAGCAGCTCAAGATAGCTTGCTACGTTCTGGTCGTAGATGACTTCGCCGTGGAACTGCTCGAGCAGGCTGAATGCTACATCCGGCTTCCAGTTCTCGATTTCGTCGCGGATGGGCTTGAGCTCGTCGTGCACGCCGAGCGGACGAACCTCGTGCCCAGCCGCACGCAGCGTACTTACGACGTCATACTCGGTTTTCCAGACATTAATTTCCTGTTCGGTGTAACCCTTGCTTGATTCCGGAGGTATCAGATCCGGATGCAAAAGCACAAGGACACGTAGAGACTTCATAGCGCGATCCACTTCCGCCGCAACGGCCCGAAGAGCGCATGTACCGTCTTGGCCGTCAACAACACGGTGAATTCCATCATCAGTTTCCGCTCCGAACCGACCGCGCGCAGGTCCAACTCACGGCACCGAACCATCATATCGTCAAGGATTGCGTCCAGCGTGAGCTGGTATTCACCCGTCCATTTCGAAACCAACTCTCTGATCCTCGCACGGTTGTGCCGGATGAAAGCCGATGCCGCCTGCGACCGGTAATGCCTTGGATCAGCGGAGAACAGCCGCTGCAGATCGCGATCGTAGGTTTTCGGCGTATCGAAGGCGTAGAGAGCCAGCTTCTTCCTGTAGTGTTCGGCGAGCGTGTCGGTCAGTTGGCTGAGCGGTTCGACCCGTTCTCTCCGGGTGAGCAACGGTCTTTGATTGGCGATTTCGGCCATCAGATCATCAACGAATTCAAGTTTCTTCAATACCGGCCAGCCGGCGTAGCGCACACGCCAGTTCGAGCGGGGCCGGAGCCAGACCGCAAACGTTTCGGCGAAATCCTCGTCCGGGTGGCTCTGTGCGTACCAGAGCCGCAGATGCTGAACGAAATTCCGGCTGGCGGGGTTCGGCCGGTAATATCTCGGATAGCGTTTCGATGATGGGCCAAACAGCTGCTGCCAACGGCGGCGGCGATGAAGCTGATAAGCGTGCTGCACCACGTGCCCGGCTTCATGACGGAGAATGCCCATGCACTCCGACCAAGTGCCGCCTTCAACGTCGAAGATCTTTTTTTTCTCCAGCTGCATCAGTCGCGGATGCGCCAAAAAAAAGGGGAATGCGATGCCTGGCGTGCTGTCCGGGCTGAACCACTCACTTGAAATCCAGGCGTGTGGGCGAACCCGGAGCTCTCGCTGCTTCAACTCCTCGTGGAGAGTATTGAGGCACTCCTCCAGCCAAGTGCCTTCAACTTTAACCTTGAGATCCCGGAGACGCAACTGGAGCAGTTGCTCGTCTGGCAGAGAGGCCCAGGCAAATTGCTTTCTCGCCATGGAAACTTGAAACCTGATGGGGGTGGGACGGTATATATGGTGTCATGAGGGGCGAGCGTCGACAACCGCCAAATGCCAGCCGGACAACGTGGGCCAACGGGCGCCTCCACGAGAACCTAGAGTTAGGTTTATGCATTTTTTCCCGGTCAGTCTGGAACAAGTTCAACAACCGCTCCGTTCCCCTATCGGTCCAGAGCGGTACCGCTTGTGCCGCCTCGCCGATATCGTCAGGGGCCCACGTACTTCTTCATATTGAGGCGTCTGCGAATAGTTGGCTATGACTGCACGGTCGGAAAAGGCTGAATCCAAAGACCTCTCTTCCATCCACGAATGCCGGCGCTAAAAAGTGGGAATGGCGCCAGCCCGGAGAATCCCGATGGTTCAAGCATCCTCAGCGGTTCCTAAGCAGTCGAAGAAATTTTCGGCGCCTGCCAAGATGACGGTCTCGCTCCAGGTCAACGGCGTGAAGCGCACATTGACCATCGCGCCGTGGACCACGCTCCTCGACGCGTTGCGCCTCTATCTCGACCTCACCGGGACCAAAAAGGGCTGCGACCACGGTCAATGCGGCGCCTGCACCGTGCTGGTCGACGGGCGGCGGATCTACTCGTGCCTCACGCTGGCGGTCATGAAAGACGGCGCGCAGGTCACGACCATCGAGGGTCTGGCACAAGGAAGCACGCTGCATCCGTTGCAGCAGGCCTTCATGAAGCATGATGCCTTCCAGTGCGGCTACTGCACCCCAGGGCAGATCTGCTCCGCCGCGGGTCTGATTGCCGAGGGCAAGGCACATACTGCCGATGAAATCCGCGAGCTGATGAGCGGCAATATCTGCCGCTGCGGCGCATATCCCAACATCGTAGCGGCGATCGAAGAGGTGATGTCCGGCAAGGGCGCGGAGAAATCCGGGGAGGCAGGACGATGAACAATTTTGGATATACGCGCGCGAGCGACGTCGCCGACGCCGTACGCCAGATCGCGGCGGACCCAGCCGCAAAATTCATCGCGGGCGGCACCAACCTGATCGACCTGATGAAGGAGAATGTCGCACGCCCGTCGCGATTGATCGACATCACACATCTGCCGCTCAATAAGGTCGAGGAGACGAAAGACGGCGGCTTGCGGATAGGCGCGCTGGTTCCCAACAGCGATCTTTCCTATCATCCGCAGATCGAGGCGCGCTATCCATTGCTGGCCAGCGCGATCCTCGCCGGGGCCTCGCAGCAATTGCGAAACATGGCCTCCACCGGGGGCAATCTCCTGCAGCGAACGCGCTGCTTCTATTTCTACGATACGACCACACCGTGCAACAAGCGTGAGCCGGGCAGCGGCTGTTCGGCCATCGAGGGGATCAACCGCGGCCATGCGATTCTCGGGACGAGCGAGCATTGCATCGCCACGCACCCGTCCGACATGTGCGTCGCGCTTGCGGCCCTCGAGGCCTGCGTGCTGGCGACCGGCAAGGACGGCGAGCGCAGCATAAAGTTTGCCGATTTCCATCGCCTGCCGGACGACACGCCGAACATCGACACCAATCTGCGGTCGGACGAGATCATCACCGCGATCGAACTTCCGCCCAAGGGTTTCGCGGCCAACTACAGCTACCTGAAGATCCGCGATCGCCTCTCATATGCGTTCGCCCTGGTATCGATCGCGGTCGGTCTCGATATCGCGGACGGCACAATCAAGGAAGCGCGCCTGGCGCTCGGCGGCGTCGCGCACAAGCCGTGGCGCAACCACGAAGCCGAAGCGCAGCTCAGCGGGGCGCCGGCAACGCGCGAGACATTCATGCGGGCGGCCGAAACCGTGCTGCGAGATGCCCGCGGTTTCGGACACAACGACTTCAAGATCGAGCTGGCGCGGCGCGGCATTCTGCGCACGCTGACGCAGGCGGCGCGCGGAACCCCGCAGTCGCAAGCGGACAAGCGGATCAAGTAACAGGGAGAGCGCCATGACTGCCACCAGCTATCTGGGCAAGCCGACCTCCCGTGTCGAGGGACGCGCGAAGGTTACCGGCATTGCGAAGTACGCCGCTGAATACAACGTGCCTGGCGTCGCGCATGGCGTCGTCGTCTCATCCGCGATCGCCAAAGGCCGGATCAAGCGCATTGATGCCGGAGATGCGCTTGCGGTCGCAGGCGTGCTCGACGTATTCACGCACGAGCATCGACCCAAGCTCGCCTCGTCCGACGAGAAGTATAAAGACGAGGTTGCCCCCGCGGGTTCGCCGTTCCGTCCGCTCTATGACGACCAAATTCACTTCAGTGGTCAGCCGGTGGCGCTGGTTGTCGCGGAGGAGTTCGAGATCGCGCGATTTGCGGCTTCGCTCGTCCGCGTCGAGTACGAGCAGGAGGCGCATGTCACCGACTTCGAAGCGCAACGCGAGCACGCCAAGGTCTCGAAGCAGGACGGCGCTCCGGCGCCCACAACGCGCGGCCGTCCTGTGGAGGCATTTGAGCAGGCTGCCGTGCGGATCGAGGCGGAATACCGCATGCCGGTCGAGCATCACAATCCGATGGAGACATTCGCAGCGACGGCGGTCTGGGAGGGGGAAGACCAGATCACCATCTTCGACAAGACGCAGGGACCACAGAACTCTCGGAATTACGTAGCCGACGTGCTGGGGATGCCGCGCGACAAGGTGCGCGTGCTGTCACCCTTTGTCGGCGGCGCATTCGGGGCGGGCTTGCGCCCGCAATATCAGCTGCCCCTTGCCGCGCTGGCTGCGCGCGCGCTCAAGCGCTCGGTCCGGGTGAACCTCACCCGGCAGCAGATGTTCACGCTCGGCTATCGCTCCGCAAATATACAGAAGCTGGCACTGGGAGCCGGCGACGACGGCAGCCTTGCCTCGTTCCGGCACGAGGTCGTCGCGATGACCTCGCAGTTCGAGGATTTCGAACGGGATTTTGTCAATTGGTCGAGCCGGCTGTACCGATGCGCGAACAGCGCGCTCAGCCAAAAGCTGGTGAAGCTGGACCAGAACACGCCCTGCGACATGCGCGGACCGGGCGGAGCGGAAGGCGCCTATGGGATTGAATGCGCGATGGATGAGCTCGCCTATGCGGCGAAGATCGATCCGCTTGAGCTCAGGCTCATCAACTATTCCGACAAGGACCAGATCGAGGACCTGCCCTTCAGCAGCAAGCAGTTGCGGGAATGTTATCGGCAGGGCGCGGAAAGGTTCGGTTGGTCGAAGCGCAATCCGCAGCCTCGCTCGATGCGAGATGGGGATGAATTGGTCGGCTGGGGCATGGCGACCGGCATCTGGGAAGCGATGCAGATGAAGGCGAGCGCCAAGGCGGTTATCACGGCCAATGGCAGCGTCGAGATCGCAAGTGCGACCGCCGACATCGGACCCGGTACCTATACGATGATGACCCAGCTTGCCGCCGAGATGCTTGGCGTCCCGCTTGATAATGTGACCGCGAAGCTCGGCGATTCCGCGCTGCCGGACGCACCGGTGGAGGGCGGATCATTCACCACCTCATCGGTTGGCTCTGCCATCCATTCGGCCTGTCGGGCCGTGCAGGAGGAGCTTCTCGGGCTGGCACAGAAGATGGCGGGATCGCCGCTTACAGGGGCGAAGCTTGACGATGTGGTATTCGCCGAAGGCAAGATCCGGCGCAAGGACGACGAGCACCAGGAGGTTTCGGTCGCAGACGCAATGCGGGCCGGCAACGCCGACCGGATTGAAAAAGAAGCCAGCGCCGAGCCGAAGGGGAACAGCAAATACGCGCATTTCACCCATTCGGCGGTGTTCGCCGAGGTCAAGATCGATGAGCAGCTGGGCGTGATCCGCGTGACCCGCATGGTCAATGCGGTGGCGGCCGGCCGCATCCTCAATCCCAAGATCGCGGAAAGCCAGATTCTCGGGGCGGTCGTCGGGGGCATCGGCATGGCGCTGCACGAGGAGACCCTGACCGATCACCGCTTCGGGCGATTCATGACCCATAACCTCGCCGACTATCACGTGCCGGTGAATGCGGACGTGCATTCGATCGACGTCTTCTTCGTTGAAGAGAAGGACGAGGAGATCAATCCGCTCGGCGTCAAAGGCGTCGGCGAAATCGGCATTGTCGGCACCGCGGCGGCGATCGCGAATGCGGTCTATCATGCCACCGGCAGGCGCGTGCGCGATCTGCCGATCACCCTCGACAAGCTCATGCGCGATTGATGCGGGGCCGGGGGGCTCAATCTTTTTGCCCGCGCTCGCGATACCAACGCTCCGCGCCCGGGTGGAGGGGGACGTCCATCGGCGTGCTCTCGCTCTCGCACCCCATGCGCGAAGCGGTGCCACCGGTTCCCTTCTCCCAAGGAATCTCCGCTTCGCGGGCGGCGAGGGCGTCGCAGATGTCGTAGGCGACCTGCTCCGGAAGCGAGACGTTCGCGTAAATCGGCCACCCGCTGAAATCGAATGTGTCGACATCCCGAGCTAGGCGCGGGAAGCGGGCCTTCGGAAGAGAAACTTTCCGCCATCCGAGCCGCCCCATGGCATCGAACTCGGTCGGCTCAAGCGCGATCGGCGTTAGACCCGCCGCCAGCGCCTCATCGAGCCAGACCTTGATCCCCTCGTCGAACACCGCGTCGATCTCGCCGCGGCTAAGCGGCCCCAGCCGGCGAATATCAGACGGCCCACCGCAGAGGATGAGGCGTCCGCCCCATGATTCGATATCCTTAAGCGCAAAGCCGTGGAGCGCGAACGCCTGATCAATCAAGACAAGCGTCGAGTGGGTGGGATCCTCGCGAACCGAGACGCGCAGCGGATATCGTTTCGCCTTGATGTCTGCGAGCGAGCGGATCCCCGTCCGCGGGTGGATCATGAACACGAAGCGGTCCCAGCTGGGATAGACCGCGACGATGCGCAGGGGAAGCGGCGCGCTGAACAAACCGACCCCACGATAGGCTTGCGTGAGCAGCGCGGAAGGATTGACGAAAGCCAAGTCGACACCGTCGCCCTTCGCGACCTGCTCGGCAAGGATGGCGGAGCCGGTGGCGAGCCTCAGCCAGGGCCGGAAGGTCGCGCCGGAGCCGCTGCCGATTGTGATGGTCATATCGCGATTGCCGCCATAAGGCGTCGTAGGATTGCCGGCGAGGTGGAGGCCGATCTCCCAGAGCGTCTTGGCGCGAACGAAGTTCGCGCCTTTCGGTAGCGGTTCCATGTCGAGCATCTCCGTGCGGTGAAAAGCGCGGGCACTATGCCACGCTCGACGACCCTTAAGGCTGCGCGGGTTACCGCGACGTCGCTGCTGTCATTTCGCCAGGAACAATTCGTTGATCGGCGCCACGACGGGCGTCCCGGCGGTAGGCGTCAATGCCCATCTCCGGATCAACGCCGCTTCCTCCCCTTGCTCAGGCTCGGCCGCTTTTGCTGCTTGGCTCGTTTCGCGGGCCGGGCCTTACGCCTCGACCTTAGCTGGTCTCGCAGACGTTGGGTTGCGCCTTCGTCGAGCGACATGCTGCCTTGGAGCACGACGCCGTAGAGTTCGCGCGCCGCGCGTCGGGAAATCAGCCCCTCCGCGGCATCCGCGGCGACGAGCGCGGCGTCCCGTTCGAGCGGATCGCCCCACCCGCCTCCGCCGCCGGTGCGCACGATCGCCTGCGAGTTGAGCGGGACCGGGATATTGGCGCCCGTAATCCACTTGAATGCCTTTTCGCCCGGCAGCTTGAGCAAATTGCCGCCCGGCTCGCCGGCCGTGCCTCCCGCGATCCCCCAGGGCGGGCACTTGCTGCGCCTGGTTCGCTCGAAATTCCACTTACCCTCAACCAAGTTGCGCACTTTCATGTCGAGCCCGAGCCCGCCCCGGTACCTCCCGGCGCCGCAGGAATCCGGACGCAATGCCCGGCTTTCGACCAGCACCGGGCACTTGAGCTCGATACCCTCGATCGAGCCGTTGCGCACGTCGCCCTGGCATACCGAGACGGTGGCGGACTCGCCGTCCTCGAACGGCCGGCCGCCCCAACCGCCGCCTTCGATACTCTGCACGATGAAGCGGCGCTTGGTCTTGGGGTGCAGCCCGAAGAACACGACAGATCCCCCGAGCAGGCCATGATGGCCAGCCGGAACACGGTCCGGCATCGCCTTGGCGAGCGCCACCACGATCGTGTCCACGACGGTCGGCACGATGGCGCTCCAGCCCGACATGGGTGCCGGAAATTTGGCCATCATGATGTTGCCTTCCGGAATGATGACCTTGAGCGCGCGGAACGAACCCTCGTTGACCGGGTCGAGCGGACCCGTGAGCGCCTTGTAGGCGACACGCGCGCCGGCATAGGTGCGCGAATTGATAGCAGCCTTGCGCTCGGCCGAGCAGCCGGACAGGTCGATTGTCATGTCGCTGCCCTTGATCGTGATCTTGACGCGGATCGGGACTTCCTCGTCGCGGATCAGGCCGTCGTCATCGATCGAAGCCTCGGCCTCGTAGATGCCGTCGGGAAGTTGCACCACCACGTTACGGCACTTCTGCTCGGTCTCGTCGAAGATTTGCGAAATGGCGGCGAGGATCGTGTCCTTGCCGTACTTGTCGAACAGCTCGTCCATGCGGCGCGCGGCAAGGCGACAGGCGGCCATTTGCGATTTCATATCGCCGAGCGACGACTCCGGAAACCGAATGTTGTCCTTGATCACGCGGTAGAGCGTCTCGTTGAGCTTGCCTTCCTCGTAGATCTTGAGCTGGTCGAGCTGGAGCCCTTCGAGCCAGGGATCCGCCACCGTCGCGCCGGCCCCAAATCCAGTGCTCTGTCCGCCGACGTCGATCCAGTGCGCCCGCACCATGCAGAACATCAGCAGCTCCCCCCTGTAGAAATAGGGCATGTAGATGACAACGTTGTTGAGATGCTGTCCGGCCACCGCCTGATGATTGGTGATAACGACGTCGCCCGGCTTGAATCCGTCGCGGCCGTAGCGCTTCATGCCGTCGACGACGAGGACGCCGAGATCGGCAACGAAGTGGGAGACGCCGCCGACATTCTGCGAAATCAGCTCGCCGTTCGTGTCGAGCAGCGCGGTGCAATAGTCGCGGACCTCGTAGATCATCATGTTGTAGGAGGTCCGCTGCAGATCGGCAGCCATCTCGTTGGCGACGGCCGGCAAAGCGTTGCGGAGCACCTCGAGCGTGACGGCGTCGAGCTTCATCGTCTGCCTCCGATCCCGATGATGAGCTCGCCGGACACTAGTCTTGACGGACGAACTGCGTTTGAATTCGGTAAGGTTGGGATTTGCCCTGCCGAACATATCGACAATTCCGGAGCCGCTCAATGCAGTCCAGTTTTCGGCAGATCATCAACAGGGCCGTGAAAGAACGGCGGCTTTTGGTTGTCCCGGGCGCCCACGACGCGCTGAGCGCGCGACTGATCCAGAAGATCGGGTTCGAGACCTATTTCATCGGCGGCTTCCCGGCGGTCGGCTCGCGATACGGGGTGCCGGACATTGGCTTGAAGGGCTTTGGCGAGATCTCCGCCGCCGTGCGCGACATCATGGCGGCTTGCGACCTGCCGGTGTTCGTGGACGGCGATGACGGATATGGGGATGTCAAGAACGTGGTGCACACGGTGCAAAGCTACGAGCGCATGGGCGTGAGCGCGATCCTGATCGAGGATCAGCAATGGCCCAAGCGCTGCGGCCACATGGAAGGTAAGAAGGTGGTGCCGGTGGAACTGGCGGAGGCAAAACTCCGTGCGGCTTGCTCCGAGCGGCTTAGCGCGGAAACATGGATTCTGGCGCGCACCGACGCGCGCCAGGTCTACGATCTCGATGAGGCTATGCGCCGCAGCGAGCGCTACATCCGTGCCGGGGCCGACGGCATCTTCATCGAGGCACCGCGCAGCGTGCAAGAGCTGGAGCGGATCGGCCGCGCCTTCGACGTGCCGCAGGTTTGCAACCCACTGATGGGTGGCCATACGCCAATTCTGACGATGCGCGAGCTCGGCGAGCTCGGTTTCAACTGCGCCGTGCTCGGCCTCGACACGCTGATGCACGCTGCGAAGGCGATCGAGGCCGTGCTGCTTGACATGAAATCCGGCAAATTCGCGCGTCGCAACGACGGCATGGACTTCGAAGAATACAAGCGCGTCGTCGGATACGACCGATGGGAGAAATTGGAAGATCGGTTTACGCCGCCGCAGTAACGGCACTGCTCTTTGTCGTACCTGCGCTCTCGCGCGTACGCGTATCGGGGAATTCTTCCGGAACGCGATGAACAAACGCGGCCGTGACGAATATCGCTTCGTGTGTTCGGGTCGGTCACACCAACGCCGGCTCGCGCGTTTTTGTCGTCGGCAGGTCCTTGAGGCCGAAGATGCGGCGGGCGTTGTCGTAGAACAGCTTTTGCTTTTCGGCAGCCGTCAGAGTGACGTCTTCGAGCAGCTTTAGGCATGCCGCCGGATCCCAGCAAGGATAGTCGGTGCCATACATGACGTGGTCGATGCCGTAGTAGTCGATCGCGAACCTCATGCCGGCGGAGTGCGGAGACACCGTGTCCGTATACATGCGCTTCATGTAGTCCTGGACCGGACGACGCAGCTTGGCGGCCTTGGAATTCTTGTCCATGCGGCCGGCCTGGTAAGGCAGCGATCCGCCGGTATGCGACATCACGATCTTAAGCTCGGGATGGCGCTCCATCACGCCGGAGAGGATGAGCCGCATGGCCGCGACACTCACCTCGATGACGCGGCCAAGGCTGAGATGTAGTGCGCCGTCATAGCCATCGAGCATGTCCTGGAAGATCACGTCCGTCGGATGCAGGAACAGCGGCAGGCCGAGCTTCTCGATGTGCGCGTAGAACGGTTCAAGCCGCTCCGCGTCGATGCGTGCATCTGCGCCGACGCTGCCGGGAAGGTTCACTCCCATCAGACCAAGCCGATTGACCGCATCGTCTACCGTTTCGATCGCTATGCGCGTGTCTTGCAGCGGCACCGCTGCGCTGGCCCAGACCCGACCGGGATATTTCTTCTGCGCGTCCGCCATCGCTTCATTCCACATGAGAGCGTAGTCGCGTCCCTCCTCCACCGGCATGTCGGAGAAGGCGACTGAAAACGGACCGATCGACAGAATCACGCTAAATTGGTGGCCAAGACGTTCCAGATACTCGAACTGCTTGTCGAGATCGAACCATTCCGCCCAGCTGTTGAGATGCTGACCACTGTCGGCGCGGCGCATGTAGTCGTAACCGCCGTGCGTATTCACTCGGGCTTTGGGAAAACTTCCGCGCTTACAGAGCTTTTCGAAAATCGAGCGGGGCCACCAGTGAAAATGCGAGTCAATGATTTGCATAGAAAGCTGCCCTGTTGCCTGCCACTTGAGGATTCTAGTTAGAGCCTCATTTCTGGTCAACGCGACGCATAGCGCAAATTGTCGAATTCTGTAATGATTTCAGCCAAGGCCGCGTACGCGTCGGTCAAGGGAGGATGCCGTGCCCAAATTTCCCCGTGCGTTCCTTTGCTTGCTTGTCATGCTCCTGGTCGCGCCAGCAAATGCCACGGAAAAGCTCCGCGTTGGCAAGGCGGTGGCCTTCGCTTGGACGTTCACCCCGTTGGACGTCGGTATCCAGACCGGCATCTTCGCCAAGCACGGCCTGGAGATAGAAGCGTCGGACGCCACCGGCGATGCCAAGCTGCAGCAGGCGTTGACGGCCGACAGCCTCGACGTGGGCATCGGCAGCGGCCCCGGCATGGCTTTCATGGCGAAGGGCGTGCCGGCGAAGGCGGTCGCTGCGATGGCAGGCGTGCCGCGGAACATGGCGGTCATGGTCGGCTACAATTCGACGGCCAAAGCCGTCGATGATCTCAAGGGCAGGAAGCTCGGCGTCACGACCGTGGGCTCCTTGACCGACTGGATCGGCAAACGCATCAACGCACTGAAGGGCTGGGGCGCAGAGGGCATCACCACGGTCCCGATTGGGGGCATGCCGCCCGCGCGGGCGGCGATCAAGACCGGCCAGATCGACGGCTACATCGGCGCGCTCGAAACAGGCTACGCACTGGAGGAGGCCAAGGAATGGCGCGTCATCACGACGGCCACGCCGTTCGTCGACGACTTCATCACCCACGTCATCTTCGTGCGGGAGGATGTGATCGCAAAGCGTCCGGAGACGGTGCGTGCCTTCCTCAAGGGCTGGTTCGAGACCATAGCCTTCATGAAGGCAAACAAGGACAAGACCGTCGAGATCACTTCCAAGGTGCTCAACCTCAGCCCGGCGGTTATCAGCCGCGCCTATGACGAGCAGATCGGCATCTTTAGCACGGACGGCACCTTTGACCCAAAGGCGGTGGCGGCGCTCAAGCAATCATTCATCGAGATGGGCCTGCTGAAGGAGATTCCCGACGACAAGGTCATGTTCACCACGCAGTTCGTGCCGGTAGAGACCGGCATGTAGCGGCAGGCACAGCAAATCGGGTCGAGCCTACGAGGAGCGATTGTTCACGATCAGCGGGCTGGTACCGATCCAGTGACCGCCGTGGAGCAATAGTCCAATCGTCAGTACGAAGAATCCGCCCTCGATCGGCGCATCGCGTCCAGGCATGCGCGAAGAGGCTATCACCGAAAGCGGATAGCTGCCGACGCAGCTCTCGACCATCCAGAACTCGAGCGTAGCGTCCGACAACGCTTCGACGTAGGCCGCGAGTTGGCCGGAGATCGGCTTCCCCGCTTCGATCCCGCGGATTACACCCTCGAACCAGGCATCGGCACGGGCAGTCTTATCATCCCTTGCGAATGTGCGCGTGCGCCGGAGCCAAGCGCCCTTGTAGGCAATGGATGCACGCACGGCGAAGCGATCCGCCAGTTGTATCGGCTTCGATACGCGGGTCAGCCTTCGGTCGGTGGCTAGATTGGGCGCGACGGCGATATAGGCCTCCTCGGCGCCGGCAAGACGTGCATGCTTTTCAATCAGTCCGGCCAGCGTTCCCGCGTCGGAGGTCGTCGCCGTGTTCCCTTGATCAAGCGCTGCGACAGCAATTGCATCGCTGCGCATCAGGATCTGCTGTTCGGCGGGATCGATGTCGCGACGGACCATTGCGAACTGAGCGCTTCCGTCGACCAATCGGATCGTCGGCGCGGCAGCCCCAAGATCGTCGGAGAGTTCCGCCGGCAGGGCATCAAGTTCCAGAATACCGACCCGCTTGACCGAATCGTCTTTGGCCAACCGTTCGCCCAGCAGCGCTCCCGGCCGGGGTGTGCTGATGACATCGCTGACCGGATTGGTCGAGCGGATCCAGTCGGCCACACGGTTCGACAACGCCGTAGCGAAAGCCAATCGGCCGGTCATCGGCAGAAGCAGCAATCCTTCCGACCAGTAGGGGGTGAAGCCGGTAAGATAGGTTACGGCGCTCGGTCGCACGAGATTGGTGTAGATGATGAAGGCGTCGAGGCCGGCACTTTTCATCCGGGCGCGCAGTCGGGCGATTCTCGCATCGAGCACGTCGAGCGGCAGCTCCTGCGGGTTCCATTCCATCAAGCCGCGGCGCACGATTTGACCCGATCAGCCCGGAACGCTGAAAAGCTCGCGCGGGGTTTTAGTCAGGACCTCGCACCCGTCCCGAGTGACGATGACTGCGTCGCCGAGGACCATATAGCCCACCGCAGGGTGGTAGGTGTTGGGATGCACGATCAGCGTCATGCCCGCATCGATCCGCGTCGTGACGTCTTCCAGCAGATGCGGCTTGCTGTCGGCAAACAGTCCCATGCCGTGCCCCCGCACGCGCGTGTATTTGTTGGTCGTGTATTCACCCAGTCCGTGTTTGCGGAAGACATCATTCTCTGCGCGGGCGATATCGGCGGCGACGATGCCGTCGCGCACGACGCCGATCCCCGCTTCCATCGCCTCGCGAAACAGCGCGTGCGCGCCGCGCTGCTCGGCGCTCGGCTCGCCGACCACCAGCGTGCGGCAGATCTGGGCATAATAGCCGTCGACGCAGGGCGTCAGTTCGGTTGTGACCAGATCTCCGCGCTTGAGCCGCCTGCCGCTCGGAGGCGTCATGCCGCGTACCTCGACGCCGCCGACTCCGATGATCTGGAAATTGTCATCGACGCCGTTGGCGCGGAAGAAGGCTTCCGATTCAGCGATCAGTTCGTAGTCCGCCCGGCCGGAGCGCGCAGCGTTCATGAAGACCTGGTACCCTTCGTCGGCAACCTTTGCCGCGCGGCGGATCGCGGCGATTTCGGACTCCATCTTGCCCATCAGCAAGCGATCAACGAAGGCGGTCTGGTCGCTGATATTGAGCGCCTTGGCGCGGGCAGCGATCCGGCGCGGGAGAAGGCGTTGCGGCGCGGCCCCGATCCGATAATTGCGCAACCGGTCCAGTACGGCATCGACCTCGGCGATCAGGTCGGTTGCGTGGATCACTTCGGCGGTGGGGCAATCCAATTCAGCACGGTCAACCTCGAGAGGGCTGTCGAGGTAGAGGGTGATATGGCCGTCATTGCGAACGAGTGCCAGCGCTTGTCCTTCGAGAATACCGAAGTCCGTGGCGTAACGCAGATAATCGCACTGCCAGGCATTGCCATAGACCAGCAGCATATCGAGGCCGGCTTCCGCCATCACCCCGATGAGACGTGCCCTGCGATCGTCTGCGATCATGATCCATGCCGTCGCAGAAGCGTCGCAAACGGCATCGGCTCGTCGGATATTTCGAGCGCAAGGGCTCGCCGGATGCACAACATCTGTTCCCCAGCCTCTAAGTCACAAGTTTCGCGGTGGCCTGGCGATCGGCGGATACTAGAGCATTTTTTCGGTCTTGATGATTCTTCTCAAAGGCGGACATCACCTCAGAGAGGGGACTGGCTGGCTGGGGATGCAGTCCACTACGAACCCGTCTCTCCTCCCATTTCCCCTGCTAACAGGGAATTTATCAGGGAAATTTTGCAGGTTCGGGCACTTCGCAACGTCTTGATGCCCGGTAGAGGGGTGAATTCAAAGGCTTCAGCGGAAATTCCCTGCCAAACGAACAGGAAATTTCTAGGCACGTATCGCAGATATTCACGCCAGTCCGAGAGTCATCTGAGGAATCCCGGGATACAATGACGAACTGCGTTGCCGGACTAACGCGGAGGAGCCCAAGATGATGAGAGCCCTGCTTGCAGCATCGCTGTGCGCCGGATGGGCGTTGCACGGCATCGAGCCTGCGCACGCCCAAGCCTATCCCAATCGGCCGATCCGGATGGTCGTGCCGTTCCCTGCCGGCGGGCCGACCGACGGCATGGCACGCATCATCTCGGACCGGCTCGGGGCAGTCCTCGGCCAAAACATCGTGGTGGAGAACCGCGGCGGCGGCGCCGGCGGCAGCATCGGCGCAAAGTTCGTCGCGACCTCTGATCCCGACGGCTATACCCTCCTGATCACGCCGGGCGGCTCGTTGACCACCGGCCCGGCCGTGCACGGCAACATCGGCTACGATCCGGTCAAGGCGTTTGTGCCGGTCGGCCAGCTCATCGACACCCCCCAGGTCGTGGTCGTTCACCAAGACGTGCCGGTAAAGACGCTGGCCGAGCTCGTGGCCTACGCCAAGGCCAATCCAGGTAAGATCAGCTGGGGTTCGCAGGGCTTCGGCACCGCTCCGCATCTACTCGCCGAACTGTTCAAGCTCGACGCCGGCGTCAACATCTTGCATGTGCCCTATCGCGGCACGGCGCCGATGCTCGCTGCCATCGTGGCGGGCGAGGTTCAGATGGTCGCCGACCCGATGACCACAGTGCTGCCGCACATTCAATCCGGGCAACTACGCCCGCTGGCGATCACCAGCGCCACACGCAGCCAGAAGTTGGCGGATGTCCCGACCGTGATCGAGGCCGGCTATCCCAAGCTGCAAGCGACATTCTGGCTCGGCGTGGTGGCACCGGCCGGGACGCCCCCCGACATCATCCAGAAGCTTAATGGCGCGTTCCGCGAAAGCCTTGCTCCGGCGGAGACGCGCGCGCGGCTCGACACGCTCGGCGCCGAGATCAAGATCGGCACGCCAGCCGAATTCGAAAAGCTGCTCGCCGACGAGCTGGCGAAGTGGACCGCCGTCGTAAAGGCCGCCAACATCAAAGTGGAATGAGGTTTCGAGGGGCATCACGCCCGGCGTCTGTGTCGAAAACCTGTCCTGCCCGCAACCTCTATCCGGTGTAGAGTTGCAGCGTCCGCATCAGTATGAGATTTCATCGCCATGTTCCGTCGTGACACGCCTGCTGAAGCCGACTTCCGCATGGACGTACGGACATGGTTGGAAGCCAATCTTCCGGTTGCGCTTCGGGGGCGCACGGCACGCCCGCCGCCGGTGGAACTGATGCCCTGGTATCACAAGCTCTCGCGCAAAGGCTGGGTCGCACCGCATTGGCCCAGGCAACATGGCGGCATGGGTGCCACCCTCAACGAACAGATCATCATGACGGAGGAGCTGGCGCGCATTGGCGCACCGCAGCTGCCGGCGCAAGGTCTCAATCACATCGGCCCGATCCTGATGGAGTTCGGGACCGACGCACAGAAGGCGCAACATCTGCCGCCCATCATTGCGGGTACTGTGATCTGGGCGCAGGGCTATTCCGAGCCGGGCGCAGGCTCCGACCTTGCCAGCCTTTCGACCCGCGCAACGCTGGAGGGCAATCATTTCGTGGTGCGAGGGCAAAAGATCTGGACCACCTGGGCGCATCATTCGGACTGGATGTTCGCGCTAGTGCGCACCGATCCGCAAGCTCAGCCGCGGCAGGCCGGCATCAGCTTCCTGCTGCTTGATTTGCACAGCCCAGGCATCAGGATCAGGCCGATCAAGACGATCGCGGGCGATGATGAATTCAGCGAGGTGTTCTTCGACGATGTGATCGTGCCAGCCGAAAACCTGGTCGGAAAACTGCACGATGGCTGGCGCATCGCAAATGCTTTGCTGGGACATGAGCGCTTGGCGACCTCGAACCCGCAATTCGCATTGATGGCGCTCGAGCGCATCAAGACGATGGCGCGCGCTTCCGGAATCATGGCGGACCCGACGTTTCAGGAACGGCTCGCGGCAGCCAGTATCGATGTCACGGCGCTATCGGCGCTGTTCAGTCATGTGGTGGAGCTTAGCAATCAGGGGCAAAGTCCCGGCCCGGAATCGTCGATGATCAAGATTTTCGGATCCGAACTTCTTCAGGCCCTCAACGACCTATTGATCGAGGCGGCCGGCGGCCACGCGTTGACCGACAAGCCCATCGCGACTGATTTCGGCGCGGTGGATGTCGCCGCCTCGTTCCTTCAGTCGCGGCGCGTGACAATCTATGGCGGCTCATCAGAAATCCAGCGCAACGTCCTCGCCCGCCGCGTGCTGAACCTCCCAAGCTGACGGACTGCACAATAGACGGTCATGGATCTGCATCTGACATCGGAGCAGACTCTGTTGCGCGACAGCGCCGCCAAATTCGTCGTGGCGGCCGGACCGAAGGTGGCGCGCGTATTTCGCGAACAGGATCCGAGCTTTGCGCCGGCACGTCTGCGCCAGGCGGGGGACCTCGGGTGGCTTGGCATCCTCGTTCCGTGTTCTGCGAACGGCCTGGGTCTCGGCCTCACCGAGCTCGCGCTGGTGCTTGAGCAGGCCGGGCGCGGGCTCGTCTGCGAGCCAATTGGGCTGGCGGCGATCTCCGCTGCTGCCCTGGCGCAGGGGCACGCGCCGCATCCGATGCTGGAACGGGCAATGGCAGGCGAGGCGCTGATCGTTCCGGCGCTGCAAGAGAACGTCTATGGCGACAACCCGCTTGCACCGCGTACGCAGGTGGCCGGGGAGAACGGAACGCTCCGTTTGACCGGGAGAAAGATGTTTGTTTGCGCCGACGGCGCCGACGGCTTTCTCGTCAGCGCCAGCGGGCGCGATGGGCCGACGTTGTGCTATGTGGCGCGTAATGCGCCCGGCTGCATGCTGGCGACGACGCAGACGGTGGAGGGCCGCAAGCTTTCAACGCTCAGCCTCAAAGATGCGCCGGCCGACTTTGCTCCATCGCGTCAGTCATCGAGGAATGCGGTGGATGCGCTCCACAATCTCGCGCTGATGGCGGTTTCCGCCGAACTGCTTGGCGTGATGGAAAAAGCGCAAGAGATCACATTCGACTATCTGCGCATCCGCAAGCAGTTCGGAAAACCGATCGGGAGCTTCCAGGCGCTGCAGCACCAGGCGGTCAACCTCTATATTCGGACCGAGACGACCCGGTCGCTGGTGTTTCAGGTCGCGGCCAACAATGATCCCTATCGCATCGATCCCGCGCTGGCCGTCGCCGTGAAGGCCAAGGCATCGGAAGACGCGCTGTTTGTCACCAAGGCCTGTATCCAGCTTCACGGCGCGATTGGATTCACCGATGAACACGACATCGGCCTCTATCTCAAGCGGGCGATGCTGCTGTCGTCGCTGTTCGGGAATGCGGCGGCGCAGCGCCGCCGCTATGTCGCAATTGCTGGCCTAACTGCGTAGTGCGAGCGCTACCATGTCCCGTTGAACCAGGAGCCATTCATGAGTGAAGAGCAAACGGTCACCTACGAGTTGGAGGGAGACATCGCCCTTGTCGGCCTCAACCGCCCCGACAAGCGCAACTGCTTCAACCCGACTGTGATGAAGCAGTTGCGCGAGGCCATCGATCGCGCTGGCGAGGAGGCGAAGTGCGGCATCATTTTTGGCCATGGCGATAACTTCTGCGCCGGGCTCGACCTGCGCTGGGCGGCCGAGAACTGGAAAACCGGCCGCTCGGAGCGGCTGCCGTTTCCGTTCAATCGCAACACCTATTTTGAAGCGATGGCGCGCGGCAACATTCCCTTCATCGCGGCGCTGCACGGCGCGACGTTGGGCGGTGGACTCGAGACCGCCGCGGCCGCACACATCCGTGTCGCGGACGAAACGACGTTCTTCGCTTTACCGGAGGGAACGCGCGGCATTTTTATCGGCGGTGGCGGCTCGGTTCGCGTGGCGCGGCTGCTCGGCTTTGCCCGCATGCAGGACATGATGCTGACCGGTCGAGTGCTCAAGCCTGACGACGCCGAGCGCTACGGCATCGTACAGTATGTGGTGCCGAAGGGGCAGGCGATGACCAAGGCGAAAGAGCTAGCCTTGAATATCTGCAAGAACGCACCCTTGTCGAACTTTGCGATCACCAACAGCCTGCCGCGCATCCAGGATATGTCGTACGACGATGGCTTGTTCTTCGAACGGATGGTGGCGGAATACACCCGCAGTCCCGAGTTGATCGAGCGGATGCATCAATTCCTCGACAAGACCGCGGCGCGGGTGCGGCCGGAGTAGAGCAATCTCGGAGTCGCGTGACCCACAAGAAGCGGAACATTCAATATTCAACGGGAGTGAACGATGAGTCTGCGTGACAACGCCATCGTGGCTTACGCCGAAACCAAGGTGATGGAGAAAAGCGACCGCAACGTCTGGGTACTGGCCGGCGAGATTCTTGAGGAGTTGCTCGACAAGACTGGCATCGCCAAAGACGAGATTGACGGCTTGGTGATGGCGGGACTGACCGGCACCGGTGCCGCTAATCCGTTCTGGGCGCAAACCACGGCCGACGTGCTGGGCCTCGAAGTTGGCTTCTGCGAGCAGGTCCACACCGGTGGCTGTTCGGCGGCAGGCTGCGTCGCCCGCGCGGCTGCCGCGATCGATTACGGGATGTGCGATGTCGCGTTCCTGTTGTTTGCCGACACCCACGTGCTGGAGGACCGAACCGACCACAGCCACTCCTACCGGCGCGAGTGGACCGACCCTTACGGCCTGATGGGACCGCCCGGCGCGTTCGGCTTGCTCACCCGGGCCTACGAGGCGAAATATGGCCTCGACTACCGGATGTTGGGCAAGCTGGCGGTGACGCAGCGCAACCACGCGCTCTTGAACGAGAACGCCTGCGAGAAGCTGCGGGTGCCGATCACCATCGACGATTACATGAACTCTCGCATCATCGCCGATCCGATTCGGTTGTTGGACTGTGTCATGCGGACCGACGGGGCGGCAGGCTTACTTATGATGAGCCGCAAGCGCGCAAAGGAAAAAGGGCTTTCCAAGTGCATCATCCCGATTGGCTATGCCGAGCGGACCAACTTCAAGGGCGGCGAGAACCTGGTCGATGTGACCAAGAGCGGTCACGAAATCTGCGGCAAGAAGGCGCTCGGTGCTGCTGCGATCGGCATCAAGGACGTTGCCTCGTTCCATCCCTACGATGATTTCATCATCGCGATCATGCTGCAGTTCGAGGCCTTCGGCTTCTGCAAAGCGGGCGAAGGCGTACAGTTCATCCGCGATCATGATTTCTCCTACAACGGCGATCTGCCGCTCAACACCGGTGGCGGCCAGATTTCTGCGGGACAGGCAGCCTGCTCGTCGCACAACTTAGTCGAGGCGGTGCGGCAACTGCGCGGCGAGGGCGGCAAACGTCAGGTCAAAGACACCAGGAATGCGCTGGTGACGGGCATCGGTTGGATCAACTACGGACGCAACTGGGGCTCGAGCGCGGCCTTGGTTCTGGTCCCGGAATGAGCGAGGCGATCATGACCAAAGCATTGAACGACACGCTGGGCGTCAAGCGCACCATCAAGCACTTCGATTTTTCCGAGCCGTATTGGGAGGCGACGAAGCAGAAGAAGCTCGTCATCCAGTATTGCAAGGCGACCGGCAAGTACCAGCACTTCCCGCGTCCGGTGAGCATCTTCACGGGCCGGCGGCGCGACATCGAATGGCGCGAGGTGTCCGGCAAGGGCGTGGTGTTTTCCTACACCATCACTGAGCGCGGAACGCCTGCCTTCCGTGGTGCCGAGCCCTACGCCGTGGTGAGCGTGACGCTGGACGTTGGCGTCAACTTCATCGCCAACATCGTCAACTGTAAAGCCGAGGAGCTGAAGATCGGCATAAAGGTGAAGCCGTATTGGCATCCGCTCGACGACGGCACGCATCTGCTCATGTTCCAGCCGGACAAGGGGACAGCATGACCGGTCCGGAGGCCGCGCGCGGGCCCCAGGCCGTCGCCAGGTTCCTGCGACCGCGATCAGTGGCTATCGTCGGAATGTCGGCGCGCGCCGGGAGCGCGGGCCAAGTGATCCTGCAATCGCTCAAGCTCAATAACTTCAAGGGCGACATCCATCTGGTTGGCCGCAGCACCGAACCGATCGACGGCCGGCCTGTGCTCAAGAGCCCGGACGAACTGCCCGAGGGCGTGGACCTCGCTGTCTTCACGCTCCCGGCTGCCGGCGTTCACGAAGCGATCGAGGCCTGTGCGCGCCGCAAGGTCGGCTCGGCGATGATATTCGCTGCCGGCTTTGCCGAGGTCGGTGATCAAACGACACAGGACGCCGTCACCGCCACCGCGCGGGCGGCCGGACTTGCGGTCGTGGGACCCAATTGCCTCGGCATGACGAACAACGTCGACGGCATGTGGCTGCACATGCTGTTCGCGCGCGAGGCACGGCGCAACGTCGAAGGAGGTGTTGCCTTCGTCGGGCAGAGTGGCGGCTTGCTCGGCCACTTCCAGCGCGCCGCCGATGGCCTCGGCCTTCCGCTCAGCTACGTGATCTCGACCGGCAACGAGGCCGGCCTCGAAGGCACCGATTTCGTCGAGTTCCTCGCTGAGGACCGTTCCACCCGCGTGATCGCGCTCTATTGCGAACAGATCCGCCGGCCGGCGGAATTCCTCGCCGCCTGTCGCCGCGCACGCGCGGCCGGCAAACCGATCGTGCTGATGCAAGCGGGCCGCGGCGCAAAGGCGCGCAAGGCCGCGCTGTCGCACACCGGCGCGCTGATTGGCGATTTCGCCACGATGCGCACGCAAGTCGAGGATGCCGGCGCCATCGTCGCTTACACCATGGACGAGATGATGGATCTCGTCCAGATCCTGGTGCGCTATCCTGAACCGCCTTCGAAGGGGCCCGGCATTCTCACCGCCTCGGGCGCGTATGTGGGACTGACCAACGATTTCGCCGAGGAGGTCGGCCTTGAGCTTCCCGAACTCGAGCCGGCCACCCTGAAGAGGGTCGGCGAGGTACTTCCCGCGTACGGGAACTACGGCAATCCCCTCGACGTCACTGCCGGGTTTGCGCCGGACGCCCTGTCCGTGGCGGCCAAGGCGCTGCTCGACGATCCGAACACCGGAATGCTGTTCCTCTCCTTTCCGATCAACGCCGCTCGCCCGGTCGAGAGCTTCAACAAAGGAATGGTCGGATCGACCAAACCCAAAGTAATGGTCGCGCTCGGCGACACCTGGCCGCTCGGCCCCGACGTCATGGAAGCCGTGCGCGAGAGCCCGGCCGTATTCTCGCGATCGTCAGATCGCATGATGCGCGCCATCGCGCTCTATACACGCTATGGCCGCTTGCTCGCCCGTCCGCTCGCGACCATGCCGCCCGAGCCGATCCAGGGGCTACCCAAGCTTGGCAAGGGCGCGCAGCCCGAATGGCTAGGCAAGAAGGTTCTCGCAGCCGCTGGCATTCGGGTGCCCGACGGCGAACTTGCCCGCACGGCCGACGAAGCGATCATGGTGGCCAAGCGCATCGGCTACCCGGTGGTGCTGAAGGCGCAGGCTGCGGCGCTGTCGCACAAGACCGAAGCGGGCGGCGTCATCTTAAATCTTGCCGATGAAAGCGCGGTGCGCGCCGCCTGGGACACATTGGTCGAAAACGTCAAACGCGCTGCGCCCGGCATCGCGCTCGATGGCGCCCTCGTCGAAAAGATGTCGCCGAAAGGGATTGAGCTGATGGTGGGTGCCAAGCGCGATCCCGGCTGGGGTACGGTATTGCTGCTCGGCCTCGGCGGCATCTGGGTCGAGGTGTTGGGCGACGTGAAGCTTTTGCCGGTCGGTGCGGACGAAAGGCAGATCGTCGAGGCGTTGCACAACCTGCGCACGGCCAAGCTGCTCGCCGGTTTCCGGGGTGCGCCGCCAGCGGACATCGCGGCGGTCGCGCAGGTGGTCATGGCCATTGGTCGGCTGATGCAGACTGTTCCCGAGCTGACTGAGATCGACGTCAATCCGCTCATGGTACACGCCAAGGGACAAGGGGCGACCGCATTGGATGCGTTGATCGTTGCTTGATCGAATTGCGCAGCGTGTTTCGCACACATGCGGCTCCGTTTCCGGGCGGTGCAGATGCTCTGGCGGCTTTTCGTCCCGGGGAAATCGAGAAATGGAAGAGCTGGTGGGCCGCACTGATTTTGGAAAAGGATCGAGGGCACGATGACCAAGCAGCTATTGGATCGAGTGGCCATAGTCACCGGTGCAAGCAATGGTATTGGACGTGGAATTGCGGAAGCATTGGCGGCCGCCGGTGCAAAAACTGCTTTGGCCGCGCGCCGAACTGAGATGCTCGTGGAAGTAGCGTCCGGAATTCGTAGTGCGGGCGGCACCGCCCTGCCGGTGACGACCGACGTTACGCGCGAAGACCAAGTCGCCCAACTGTTCAGTAAGACATACGAAACCTATGGTCGCGTGGACGTCCTCGTGAACAATGCCGGAGTCCCGACCCATGTGCCCATCGAAGACATCACGCTGAGATATTGGCAGGAGGTTCTGGACGTGAACCTCACGGCGGCATTCCTATGCAGCCGTGAGGCCGTCAAGATCATGAAGAGTCAGAACTCCGCAGGGCGGGCGTATCATCAATATTGGTAGTGTCTCGGCAAAAACGCCGCGAGCGGACTCCCTGCCGTACACAGCAACCAAATTTGCCCTTCAAGGCATGACGCACCAATTGACCATGGACGGCCGCAAGTACGGTGTCGTTGCTTCGATTTTGCATCCGGGCGCAACCCTGAGCAGCTTTTCGACCCGGCGCGGCCGGACAAAAGCTGGGCCGGGTGCCACACCTGACGACTACGTGATGGCCGCTGAGGATGTGGCGAAGATCGTCGTGCTCATGTGCAGCTTGCCACCGGAGGTGAACCTGTATGAGGCGACAATTCTGCCGAATCACATGCCCTCATTCATCGGGCGTGGTTAAGTAATGTGTTGCCGCTTCGACCAACTTTTGCTCCGGGTCATTCACCTCAGTGCGGTCAATCAGCGTACTTCCGCTGTGCTGTCTGGGGTCACACCGCGGATATTGAAAATTGGCGATCAGAGACTGGCGCGCGAAGTTGGCTAGTTGCGGCTGAAAATCCGTTATCGAAGAACGGAACTGGCAGCACAACATTCCTCACATATTCGAACAAGTCTCATTCCGTTCGAACCGCGTCTCTACACCGCAACATGGATATTGAAAATTGTCGAACACAGACCGGCGCGCGACAGTGGCCAGTAACCGCCAAAAGTTCAGAGAATTCCGCCATAGAGACTGGCTGACATCTCGCTAACTCTCGGGAATGTCGCGCCTATTTTTGCAGCTCGGACATGGCCCACAGAGACCGGACTGGCTGGCTGGGGCGCCAGGACTCGAACCTGGGAATGGCGGAATCAAAATCCGCTGCCTTACCACTTGGCTACGCCCCAACAGGCGGCTCGTTGCCACCATGGCGCGCGGACCATAGCGGCGGGACTTGGACCGATCAACGGCCGTCGACAGTACCGCCCCGCCCCCCGCGGACCGGCGTATGACCCGAGGCCCCGCGCCGGCAATCGCCGCCGGGGGGCGACGAGCGTGCCTCGCTCCCATGATGTAAGGTGAGCGGACCGACCGCGGCAACGGCGCGAAGCGTCCCCCCGGAGATTAGACGATGACCTACCGTGCGCCGGTTGACGACATCGCCTTTGCGCTCAGGAACGCGGCGGGCCTCGGCCCGGCGCTGGCTGAGGGCCTCTACGGCGATCTAAGCGACGACGTGATCCAGGCGGTGCTCGAGGAGGCCGGCAAGTTCGCGACCGACGTGCTTGCGCCACTCAACCCGATCGGCGACCGGTATGGCACGCCGTTCAAGGACGGCATCGTCACCACGGCGCCGGGCTGGAAGGAGGCTTACCGCGCGTGGGCGCAAGCCGGCTGGAACGGGCTCGCCGCGCCGGCGCAATGGGGCGGGCAGGATCTGCCCCAGGCCGTGAATGCGGCCTGCATCGAAATGTGGAACTCGGCCGCCATGGCCTTCGGCCTCGGCCCCGTGCTCACCATGGCCGGCATCGATGCCCTGGTCTCGCACGGCAGCGACGAACTCAAACGGACCTATCTGCCCAAACTCGTCTCCGGCGAGTGGATGGGCACCATGCAGCTGACCGAGCCGCAGGCCGGCTCCGACGTCGGCGCCCTGCGGACCAAAGCCGAGCGAGCAGCCGATGGCAGCTATCGCCTCACGGGACAGAAGATCTTCATCACCTACGGCGAACACGATCTCACCGACAACATCATCCATCTGGTGCTGGCGCGGCTTCCCGATGCGCCGCCGGGAACCAAGGGAATTTCGCTCTTTCTCGTGCCCAAATTCCTGCTCAACGCCGACGGCTCGCCCGGTCAGCGCAACGACGCGCGCGCGCATTCGATCGAACACAAGCTCGGCATTCACGCCTCCCCCACCTGCACCATGGTCTACGGCGACCGCGGCGGCGCCATCGGCTTCCTCATCGGCGAGGAGAACCGCGGCATGGCCTGCATGTTCACCATGATGAATCAGGCTCGGCTCTCCGTTGCCCTGCAGGGAGTCGCGATCGCCGAGCGCGCGACCCAACAGGCGCTCGCGTATGCGCGCGAGCGCAGACAAGGCCGCGCCAGCGATGCGCAATCCGGCTCGAGTCCGATCATCGCGCATCCCGACGTCAAGCGGATGCTGCTCACCATGCGCGCGCTGACCCGCGCCGCGCGCGCGCTCTCCTACGCCACTGCCGTCGCACTCGATCGCGCCCAGCGCAGCCCCGACGACGCAGCCCGCACCGCCGCACACCAGCGCGCCTCCCTGCTCACCCCCATCGCCAAGGCGTTTTCGACCGATATCGGCAACGAGGTCGCTTCCCTTGGCGTGCAGGTGCACGGCGGCATGGGCTATGTCGAAGAGACCGGCGCCGCGCAGCATTTCCGCGATGCGCGCATTGCCCCGATCTACGAGGGCACCAACGGCATCCAGGCGATCGACCTGGTCACCCGCAAGTTGCCGCTTGCGGGCGGCGCCACGGTCAGGGCCTATATCGGCGAGCTCAGGCGCACGGTCGAGGCGGTCAATGTCACCAATGATCCTGCATTCGGTTGGACCGGCGTGCGCCTGCAGGACGCGGTCAATTCCTTGCAACGCGCGACCGACTGGCTGCTCGGAGGCCAGCACAACGACCTCGAGCCGGCGCTGGCCGGAGCGACCCCTTACCTGCGGCTGTTCGCACTCGCGGCCGGGGGTGCGCTCCTGGCGCAGGAAGCGCTCGCGGCGAAGCGGATCGCCGAGAATGGGGCCGATGCCGCGGCGCGCACCGCCATCGCGCGCTTCTTTGCGGAAAACCTGGCGGTGCAGGCCGGCGGTCTCGAGCGCACCGTGGTCGAGGGAGCCGACAGCGTCAACCGCGCGGACGCAGCGCTGGCTTAGACGTCCTGCTGGACTGTGGCGCACGGCAAGTTTCCTTCCCAAACAGGGGAATGGAAGCGTGTCGAAGTCCACAGCAATCTGGATCGGAATAAGGGTCGAAAATCATGTCCCTTAAGGACCACACGTTATTCATCACCGGGGCATCGCGCGGCATCGGGCTTGCAATCGCCCTCCGTGCCGCGCGCGACGGCGCCAACATTGCCATCGCCGCGAAGACCGACAAGCCGCATCCGAAGCTGACCGGCACCATCTTTACCGCCGCCGACGAGATCACCAAGGCCGGCGGCAAGGCGTTGCCACTGGTGGTCGATGTTCGCGACGAGACGCAGGTGAAAGACGCGATCGACCAGACCGTAGCGACGTTCGGCCAACTCGATATCGTGGTCAACAACGCCAGCGCGGTCCAGCGAACGCCGGTCGTGGATACCGACATGCGCCGCTTCGATCTGATGCACGAGGTCAACACCCGCGGCACCTTCATGGTCTCGAAATATGCGATCCCGCATCTCGAAAAGGCAAGGAATCCTCACATCCTGATGAATTCGCCGCCGCTCGACTTCAGGGAAAAATGGTTTGCCGGCAGCACGGCCTATTCGATCGCAAAATACGGCATGAGCCTGGTCGTGCTCGGGCTTGCCGGCGAACTGCGCGCGAAGGGGATCGCGGTCAATGCGCTGTGGCCGCGCGCCACCATTGCGACGGCGGCCATCAAGAACCTGCTTGGCGGTGAGGCGGTGATGCGGATGTCGCGCACGCCCGCAATCATGGCGGACGCGGCCTATCGCATATTCCAAAAGCCCTCCCGCAGTTTCACCGGCAACTTCCTGATCGATGACAGCTTTCTCGCGGCCGAGGGTGTCACCGATTTCGAGCAGTATCGCGTGGACCCGAGCGAGCCGCTCGCGCGCACGTTCTTCGTCCCGGAGGAGCCGGCGCCGCCACCCGGCGTGAGCGTGACCGTGGAGCGGTGGGAGTGAGCACCTTCCCTTATCCTGGATGTAGGCTTAAGTGTCCCTGCCCCGCCATTTTCGGATAGGCTGATGTCCACTCTCCTCATCACCCACCCCGCCTGCCTCCAGCACCTCACGCCGGCCGGCCATCCCGAGCGACCGGATCGGCTGCGCGCCATCGACCGCGCGCTCGAGCACGAGCGCTTCCAGACCCTCGCCCGCGTCGAAGCGCCGAGCGCTTCGCTCGACACCATCGCGCTCTGCCATCCCATGAGCTACGTCACCGCCATCCGGGAGGCGACCCCCAAGGAAGGTCTGGTCGGACTCGACGCCGACACGACCATGTCGCCGGGAAGTTTCGAGGCGGCGTTGCGCGCTGTCGGCGGCGTCGTGCACGCGGTCGACGAGGTGATGGCCGGCAAAGCGAGGAACGCCTTCGTGGCGACGCGGCCCCCCGGTCACCACGCCGAAACGGCGCGGCCGATGGGGTTCTGCTTTTTCAACAGCGCGGCCATCGCGGCGCGCCACGCCCAGAGAAAGCACGGCATCGAGCGTGCCGCCGTGGTCGACTTCGACGTACACCACGGCAACGGCTCGCAGGAGATCTTCTGGTCCGACCGTACGGTCATGTATGCCTCGACCCACCAGATGCCGCTCTACCCCGGCACCGGAGCGGTGAGCGAGCGCGGGGAGCACAACACCATCGTGAACGCGCCGCTGCGTCCGGGTGATGGCGGAGAGCAGTTTCGCGCCGCGGTCGAGAACGTGATACTGCCGCGGCTGCGAGACTTCCGACCGGACTTGATCGTGATCTCCGCCGGCTTCGACGCTCATATGCGCGACCCGCTGGCCAATCTCAATCTGCTGGAAGCCGATTTCGACTGGGCCACGCGCAAGCTCATGGAGATTGCAGACGCGCACGCCGAAGGCCGTGTCGTGTCGGTGCTCGAAGGGGGCTATGACCTCGAAGGCCTGGCCAACTCCGCCGCCGCTCACGTCACCGCGCTGATGCGGGCCTGATCTGCGCGGTGCGGCAGCCGCATCCAGGGCCCCGGCGATAAACGCAGGCCCTCGCCCGCCTGCGCCCGGGGCCGGATTGCACTATATAGGGGCGCCACTCACTGGGACCCGATCATGACCGACAATGTCCATTCCGATGTCATGCGCCTGCCCTTCGAACGGGCGATCGAGGAGCTCGAATCCATCGTCAAACGGCTGGAAGAGGGCAAGGTGCCGCTTGAGGAGTCGGTCGCGATCTACGAGCGCGGCGAGGCGCTCAAGCGTCGCTGCGAGGAGCTGTTGCGCCTGGCCGAGGCACGGGTGGAGAAAATTCGGCTCGACGCCGCCGGCAAGCCGACCGGAACTGAACCGCTCGACGTCCCGTAATCTCGTCCAGCCAACCTCCATGGGAATGACAAGATATTGTTCTTCTCTGCGACGGCGGGCCGGGGATCGGCCACGGAGAATATGGTCATGAGCTTCTTTCCGGCCAAGGATCCGGCGCCGGGCGATGTCCGGGCAGCCGATGCCATCGATCTGGTGGTGGTGCCGCGGAGCGTGGATGTCGGCCACTTCGCAGTGCGGCGCGCGCTCCCGCACGTCAACCGGCGCATGGTCGGTCCGTTCATCTTCTTCGACCACTTCGGGCCTGCGGAGTTTCGCGCGGGCCAGGGCATCGACGTGCGGCCGCATCCCCATATCGGCCTCGCTACCGTCACCTTCCTGTTCGACGGCGAGATCATCCATCGCGACAGTCTCGGGACCGATGCCGCGATCCGTCCAGGCGAGGTTAATTGGATGTCCGCGGGTCGCGGCATTGTTCATTCCGAGCGCACGGCGCCGGATCATCGCAGAGACGGCGAGCCGATCCACGGCCTGCAATGTTGGGTGGCGCTGCCAGCGGCGCAGGAGGAAAGTGCGCCGGCCTTCTTCCATCATGACAGCGCAGCCCTTCCGCTGGTGAGCGAAGAAGGCAAGACGGTGCGCGTCGTTGCCGGAAGTATCTACGGCACGCAATCACCGGTGGCGACTGCTTCACAGACGCTGTTTGCCGACGTCACGCTCGCTGCTGGCGCGAGCCTGCCGGTCGATGCCGATACCGAGGAACGCGCGGTTTATCTCATTTCGGGCGAGGTCGATATCGCGGGCGACCGGTTCATCGCCGGCCGCCTTCTGGTGTTTCGTCCCGGCGACCGCATCACGGTGACGGCGGTGAGCGACGCGCATCTCGTGCTGCTCGGCGGCGCCACCATGGATGGGCCGCGCCACATCTGGTGGAACTTTGTCTCCTCGCGCAAGGAGCGCATCGAGCAGGCCAAGGCCGATTGGAAGCTCGCGCGCTTCGACACCGTGCCGGGGGATGACAAGGAGTTTATCCCGCTGCCGGACTGACGGCGCGGACTCGTTTCCGTCACCGACGCTTCCGCAAAGTCCGCAAATCCGGCAGCTTCTGCTTGATCCGCCCGATATCCTTCCACGGGTCCTGCTTCAGGCCGCTCAGGCGCCTGGCCAGATTGAGCACGGTATATTGGTTGCCGCCTTTGGTCCGGCCCAGCTCCTCCCACGTCACCGGCACCGACACCGGCGCGCCCGCGCGAGCGCGGGTGGAAAACGCCGCAACAGAGGTCTGCTCCAGCGAATTGCGCAGGTAATCGACGAAGATCTTTCCCGTGCGGAGAGACTTCGTGATCTTGGCAACGTAACGCTCGGGATCGTCCGCGGTCATGGCAAGCGCGATAGCCTGCGCGAAGCTCTTGGCCGTTTCCCAATCGGCGCCGTCGATCGGCAAGACGACATGCAGACCTTTGCCGCCCGACAGCTTGACGAAGCTTTGCAAGTCGATGGCGGCGAGCCGTTCACGCACATCGCGCGCGGCCGCCACGATATCGGCCC
>CAWIGD010000038.1:0-71245 GCA_963835165.1 uncultured Alphaproteobacteria bacterium | reverse complement strand
CGGGGCATCTGTTGCGGACGGCAGTCCGCGCGCTGCGGCCGTAGTCGCGGCGTGCCCGCTGAACCTATGCGGTGTTTCGCCCGCGCAGGCGGGCGATCCAGTATTCACCGAACATGATCGCTTGATCATTACTGGATGCCCGCTTACACGGGCATGACAGTCTTCGATTGGCGCGACGTTACGCCGACTTCGCGATCGGCGGCGGCAGATCCGCAAGCTCCTGGGCGTAGGCCTGGTCCATGCGCGGCGTCAGGCCGTTCTTGGCCAGTTCGTCGGTAAACATCTTCCGCACGATCGGGATCTCGTCGGCATAGTCGATCTGATCGCCGCCGACACGGCGGCTGATCCAGGCCTTGGGCACGCCTTGCGCGTTGCGGATGGACACCACCTCGTGCTTGAAGGCGAGGTAGCGCGCGGGCGTGGTGCCGCCGTTGAAGTGCTGGTGGAACCACATGTTCGGCGGCACGATCAGGGTGCCGACCTCCCAATCGTAGCGGCGCGGCTCGTCGCCCTCGGGCCACATCAGCGAATAGCCCTGGCCGGACAGGATGATGACGTGGGCGCCGGGTCCGTGCGCGTGGCCCTTCTTGTAGGTGCCGATCGGGAACTGCGAGATGTGGCTGTTCATCGAGCCCTTGGCCATGTTGAAACGGATGTGCCCGCCGCCGGCGCCGCGTTCCTTGGCGCTGATCAGCGGCAGGTTGACCGCGTCCGCAACGAAGTTGGTCACCAGCAGCAGACCCTTTTGCTCGCCCTTGGCGCTGAAATACTCGGGCTCGCCGTTGAAGCGGTTCTTGAAATCGTGCTTGGTGTTGAAGACGAACTCGACGTCCTCGTAGAGATTGATCACCGGCGGCGCGTTGGTCACGGAAACGAAGCGCGCCGGCGCCTGGCCGGAGCCGTTGAAGTGCTGGTGCCAGCAATTGAGCGGAATGGCGAACATCGCCCCGCTCTTCCACTCGAAGGTGATGCGCTTGCCCTCGTCATTCCACACCGTGGTGGAGCCGCGGCCGTCGAGCACCAGGATCATCTCTTCGAACAGCTGGCGCTGGGGCGCGAGCTTCTTGCCGGGCGGGATCTCGCAGACGTAGCAGTCGTTGGAGGTGCGGGACGCCTCGTGATTGATGTAGACGCCGGAGCCGCCGCGCCGGGCCCAGGGCTTGAGCTCGACGGTGCGCAGATTGCGCACGTAATGGGCGCTGATGATGTCGAGACCTTCCGCGCGCACCCAGCGCAGGTAGGGCGTGTCCTTCTCGGTCGAGAACTTCTTCGCCAGCTCTTCCGAAACGATGGCGTCCTTGGCCATGCCTTGCTCCTTGCCGACCAGAAATCAGCGCTCGTGGTCGGTTGTCAGAATTGAGAACGCAGACCCCGATGACAGATCACTGATTTCTGACTCCTGGGATGGCCACGCATTTGTGCGCCTTCATCCGAAGATAGATCGAATCGCCGGTCGGCGTGCGCAACGACGGATGCGCCTTCGCCTGTAGCACAACATCGCCGACCCTGACGTGAAAATCCAGATAGTCGCCGAGAAAATCCTTGGCGCTGACCGTGCCTTTGTAGACGTTTTCGCCATCGGCGGTTGGAGGCGGGCCCTCCGACAATTCCACGTCCTCGGGCCGCACCGAGACGATGACGGCCATGTTTCTGCTCACCCCTTCGCTCGCATGCGCCCTGAGCTCGCCCATGGCCGAGCGCACGACGCAGGTCCCGTCCGTGATGGTCTCGACGGTGCCGCCGATGAAATTGGTGCTGCCGACGAAATCGGCGACGAACTTGTCGGTCGGCTGCTCGTAGATCTGGCGCGGCGTGCCGACCTGGACGACGCGGCCCGCGTTCATCACCGCGATCTCGTGCGAAAGCGCCAGCGCCTCGCTCTGGTCGTGGGTGACGTAGACGGTCGTGAGGTTGAGATCGCGCTGCAGCCGCTTGAGCTCGGAGCGCATGCGGTCGCGCAGCTTGGCGTCGAGATTGGAGAGGGGTTCATCGAGCAGCAGGAGCTGCGGCTCCATCACCAGGGCGCGCGCGAGCGCCAGCCGCTGCTGCTGGCCGCCGGAGAGCTTGGTGGCATCGCGGTCCACCAGTTCGTCGAGCGCGACCGCCTGGAGCACGCGCATGACCTTGTCGCGGATCTCCTTCTTGGGCAGCCGGCGCACCTCGAGCGGAAAGGCCACGTTCTGAAACACGTTCATGTGCGGCCAGATCGCGTAGGACTGGAACACCATGCCGAAATTGCGCTTGTTGGGCGCGACGAAAACCCCCTTCCCCGACGAGTAGACGAGGCGTCCGGCGACCTCGATCTCGCCCGACGTCGGCTTCTCCAGCCCCGCGATCGAGCGCAAGGTGGTGGTCTTGCCGCAGCCCGACGGCCCCAGGAGCGTGAACAGCTTGCCCTCCGGCACCTCGAACGACACATCCTGCGCGGCCTTGACCGCGGCGCCGCGCTCGTTGGCGTATTCGGTGTACAGCGATCTCACGCTCAGCACGTTTGTCCTCCCGTAGTCTTTATCCGTCACCCTGAGGTGCGATCCCGCCGCTTAGGCGGGGAGCCTCGAAGGGCGACGGCCCCGCTCGTACCAGTCATCCTTCGAGGCGCGTAAGACGCGCACCTCAGGATGACGGATCGAGAGTGTTTTCATGTTTCTGCAATTCCGAACCGCTTGCCGGCGAGCTGCGCCAGCAGGACCAGGCAGAACAGCGCCACGATCAGCATGACGCCAAGGGCCGAGAGCTCCACATACTGCCCATTCTGCCACAGCTCCCATATCATGATCGACACCACTTCGGTGCCCGGCGAGTACAGCAGGATCGAGCTCGACAGTTCCCGGATCGAGACGATCATCACGTAGATCCAGCCGGCGAGCAGTCCCGGCTTCAACAGCGGCAGCACCACGCGGCGAAAGGTCATGCCCCAGGACGCGCCGCTCATCGCCGCCAATTCCTCGAGCTCCTTGTGGATCTGCAGCATCGAGGCCGAGTTGTAGCGCATGCCATACGGCAAAAAGCGCGTGACATAGGCGATCAACATGATCCAGAGCGTGCCGTAGACCCCGATGTCGAGATAGAGATAGCAGATCATGATCGCGAGCCCGAGCACCAGGCCGGGAAATACCAGCGGCAGCGACGCCAGATTGTCGAGCATCCAGCGCCCCGGCATCTTCGTGCGCACGACGATCCAGGAGATGACCGCCGACACCAGCATGACGATGGTGGCGCTGCCGATCGCGAGCACCAGGCTGTTCCAGACGATGTCGGCAAACCGCGGATAATCGAGCACCGCGCGGTAGGAATCGAGGCTTAGCCGGCTCAGCGCCGCCCACGAGGGCGCGCTGTAGAATCGCTGCAGCGATGACCACACCAGCACCAGGAACGGCAGCAGCACGATCACGACGAAATAGAGAATGAAGATCGCCGCGGTGACATAGCGCCAGCGGCCGAGGTCGATGGTGCGCGGTCGAAAGCCCTTGCCGGTGACGGTCGCAAACCGCCCGCCCTGGCTCGAGAGCCGCGACTGCACGTAGATGCCGAGCGAGGTCAGCAACAGCAGCGTCACCGCATAGGCGGCGGCGAGCCCGATCTGACTCGGATATTGGTGGATCGCCTGGTAGATCGACGATGTGTAGACGTGGATACCGACCGGGAGCCCGAGCAGAGCCGGCACCTCGAACGATTCGATCGAGCGCACGAACAGGATCAGAAGCGATCCGAGCGCTGCCGGCCAGGCCAGCCGCAGCGTGATCCGCCGCGCGATCTGCGGCACCGAGGCTCCGCTCATCGCCGCCTGCTCCTCGAGCGCAGGATCCATGGAGCGAAACGCCGCCGTCATCAGCAGGAACGCCATCGGCGAATAGTGCAGCCCGTCGACCCAGATCATTCCCGCCATGGTGTAGATGTTGACGATCACTGCATCGGTGTCGAACAGCGTCTGCAGGACGAGATTGATCACGCCGATCTTCGGGCTCGCCAGCATGATCCACGCCACCGTGAACAGGATGCCGGGGATGACCAGCGGGATGATGGCGAGCGCGAAGAACAGCGTCTTGAACGGGGTATTGGTACGTTCGTTCATCCAGGCAAGCCCGGTGCCGACGACCAGCGACAGCACCGCGGCGCCGACGGCGAACTGCAGCGAGTTGAAGAACAGCCGCGCGTTGTCGCCGCTCAGATAGGCGGTGCGGAAATTCTCCAGCGTGTATTGCGCCGGCGCGGCGGCGCTCTGCGGCGTGAGAAAACTCTGCCACAACAGGAACACGAGCGGGACGAGGGCGAGCCAGACGACGAGCGCGACCGGAACACCGATCAGCAGCCATTTCGAATCGAACCGCGGCACGGCAGCGGGCAAGGCCAGGCGCCCGACCGCGTCGGTCACCGGAAAGACCCGCGTGAGCACGAATTTGCGGCTGGCTCGGTGTTCCCCTCCCCCTTGTGGGGAGGGGTTAGGGGTGGGGGTAGCAGTTGGCGGACACATCTCGTGACATAACGACGACCCCCCTCCCCACCCCTCCCCCAACGTAAGTCGGGCCTGCCCGACTTGCGCAAGGTAAGACGCGACCCGGGCGAGCCCGGGGCGCGTGGGGGAGGGAGCACACCGAGATCGTGGCCCGCCCAGTGAACCTGTCTGTTCTCGACGCTAGTCATGGTCGTGATGAGGATGGTGACCGTGTCGATGAGGTCACCATCCTGATGATGGTGTTCGTGCCCGTGATGGTGGTCATGGCCGTGCCCATGATCATGATGCCCATGATCGTGATCGTGATCATGATGATGGATGCGCTGGTGCGGGCGGCCGCGGCGCGGGTCCTCGCTGAACAGCAGCGACTTGATCGTGACCGGCACGGTGAACGACGGCATCCGGATGCGGCCGAGATCGATGTAGTCGAAATCGCGCAGCACCACCCCGTCGATCGCGAGGATTTCGCTCTCGACCAGCAGTTCCTCGCGCAGAATCGCCCCGAGCGTCTGGGCGACATCGCCGTCGAGCATGAGATAGATCGGCTTCTTGCGCTCGATGGTGGTGGCGAGACCGTGGCGGATGCCCTCGGCAAAAGCCAAAATGCGCTCGTACGACGGCGCGCCCAGCCAGCGCAGGGCCAGCGCCACTTCGCCCTCGCCTTCGATCAGGTCGAAGGCGGTGAAATGCGCGCGGATCGCTCCGGCGAGTCTGTTCGAGTCGACCTCCTCCTCGCACACAAAGGACGGCTGCAGCACCTGCAGATTGCGGCGCGGGAGGAGCTCGCCCGGTTTCGAGATGTAACTGGTGTTGCCGCTGAGCTGCACGCTGTACTCGGAGGCCCCGAGCGCGGTCGCGCGGATGCACTCGCCGGCCGGAAGCAGCGGCCACGGCAGCGCGCCGGAATCGACGCGCCGGCGGATCGCCTGGCCGAGGCGGCGTCCCATGTCGCCGAAGTCGCGCTCCTCGCGGCCGTACACGTATTCCCCGACGCCGCCGGAAAACATCACGCCGTCGATGTCGTCGAGCCCGGCGATCGGGTCGGTCAGGTAGAGGTGCTCGATCGCATGCGGCACCGGCCGCTTGGTGAGCGCCGCGACCAGCAGATCGGCCATGCTCTCCGCCACCTTGTCGAGCTGCGCGGGCGAGAGCACGTCGCCGCGCGACCAGTAGAAGCCGGCCTCGCGGGCGTGAAAGCGGCCCGCCGGATCCAGCCGCACGATGCGGCCGATGTCGTCGACCACCTGCAGCCGGCCCCCGATATGCAGCGCGGCGGTCGCGACCACGTCGCCCTTGGCGACGATGGCGAGCTTGGTGGTGCCGCCGCCGATATCGAGGTTGAGAATGCGCTTGCCCTCCTCGTACGACACCTTCGACGCGCCCGAGCCGTAGGCGGCCAGCATCGATTCCATGTGGTGCCCGGCGGTGGCGGTGACGAAATCGCCGCGCTGCTCCGCCAGCAGCCCGGCGATGGCCTCGGCATTCTCGCGCCGCAGCGCCTCGCCGGTGAGGATGACCACCCCGGTGTCGATGTCCCCGGGCTTTACGCCCGCCGCCGCATAGGCCTCGTCGATGATGACGCCGAGCGCGGCGTCGTCGATACGCTCGTCGCTGGCATAGGGCGTCAGCGCCACCGGCGACTGGAACAAGGTCTCCCGTGACACGACGTAATAGCGGCTGGTGAGATCCTCGCCGTAGCGACGAAGGTTGATGCGGGAGAAGATGACCTGCGTGCCCGATGAGCCGATGTCGATGCCGACCGTGACCAGCGTGACGTGGTCCTGGATCCAGATCGGATTGTCTTCCAGCGGTCCGTCGGCGTCGAACTCGAAATGATCGTGGTCGTGATCGGCGTCGCCGTCGTGCGCATGCACGAAATCCTGGCCGAGGACATGGTCGGAGAGCGTGTGGCTCTGTTTCTTGTCGTCATCGTCGGCCATTCAAGACGTGCTCCTCGCAACATTAGCGTTGGTCGCCGTGACGGTGGTTATCGCATGCTGCCGATGCGAAGTCAGGAGAGCAGCAAGCCCGGTGTTCTCCTCCCGGTGAGCCCAAAGGGGGGACGCAAGGGGGGAGCAGACCAAGTTCGTGGCGCCTTTGTGCATTAAACCGGAACATGCGCCAGAGCGGGCCCGCCAGCGTTCGAGGTCGGGCCATGCATTTGGCTTCGTTGACAGCGCCCGGACACCCCGTCACCTTGCCCCGCTCTTTCTCTGGTTGGTCGCATTTTCCGCGGAAAACCGCTATCCACGTCTGCGGAAAATGCTCCGATCCCCCACCGAATGGATGTGACCGTGACCGACAGCAAGACCCAGAACGGCATGGCGGCCGAAGCCTATATCGCGCGGCTCGGCGAGCGCGGCATCGAATATGTGTTCGCCAACGCCGGAACGGATTTTGCGCCGATCGTGGAGGCGCTCTCCCACACCAACAACGGGAAAATCCCGCGCTTCATGGTGGTCCCGCACGAGAACGTCGCCATGGCCATGGCGCACGGCTATTACCGCATTGCCGGCAAGCCGGCCGCCGTGATGGTGCACGTCACCGTCGGCACCGCCAACGCCATCAACGGCATCATCAATGCCGCGCGCGACAACATTCCGGTGCTGCTCGCCGCCGGACGCACGCCGCTGACCGAGACCGGCAGCATCGCCTCGCGCAACCGGCCCATTCACTGGGGCCAGGAGGCGTTCGACCAGGGCGGCATGCTGCGCGAATACGTGAAATGGGACTACGAGCTGCGCGGCGGCCAGCCGGTGGCCGCGGTGGTCGATCGCGCCCTCGACATCGCCATGAGCGAGCCGCGCGGGCCGGTCTATCTGACGCTGCCGCGCGAAGTGCTCACCGCTCCCTCGATCGATGCCCGCCGCGACACCGTGCGCCCGCTCGGCGCGATGGCGCCGGAACCCGCGCGCGCCGCGATCGAGGCGGCGGCGGCGCTCATCGCCAAGGCCGAGTTTCCGCTGATCGTGACCTCGAGCAGCGGGCGCGTGGCGGCGGCGGTCGGCGCGCTGGCGGCACTCGCCGGCGATTTCGCCTTGCCGGTGGTGCAGGCCGAGGCGCGCGACATGAACCTGCCGACCGATCATCCCATGCATCTCGGCCATGATCCCGGCGCGTTCCTGCCGAAGGCCGACGTGGTGATCGTGATCGACAGCGCCGTGCCGTGGATGGCGCGCAACCATACGCCGCGCAAGGACGCCAAGGTCATCCATATCTCCGCCGATCCGCTGGAGACGCGCTACCCCTTCCGCGAGCTGGAAGCGGACCTGCTGGTGACGGGCAACTCGCTCGCGGCCATGAACATGCTGCACGCGACGCTCACCGAGGCGATGAAGGGAAAGAAGACCGCGATCGAAAGCCGGCGCAAGGCGCTGGCGGCGATGCGCGACGAGATCGACGCCAAGCGCCGCAAGCTGATCGAGACGGTGAAGGACCAGACCCCGATCCACCCGGCGTGGCTCGCCAACTGCATCAACCAGGTGAAATCGGAGGACGCCATCGTCATCAGCGAACTCGGCGCGCCGCTCGCCATGCTCAACCTCACCAAGCCGCTGAGCTATATGGGCGGGCTTCTGTCCGGCGGGCTCGGCTTCGGCCTTGGCGCCGGGCTCGGCGCCAAGCTCGCGGCGCCCGAGCGCGAGGTGATCGTCACCTGCGGCGACGGCTCCTACATGTTCGGCAATCCCGTGCCCTATCACTACGTCGCGCGCGCCGAAGGGCTGCCGACCCTGACGGTGGTCGCCAACAACCAGCAATGGCTGGCGGTGCGGCAATCGACCCTCGACGTGTTCCCCGACGGCCACGCCGCCAAGGCCAACGTGATGGCGCTGACCGAGCTCAAGCCCTCGCCCGACTACGAGAAAGTGGTCGAGACCTGCGGCGGCCGCGGCGAGAAGGTCGAAGGCCCCAAGCAACTCATTCCGGCGCTGGAGCGCTCGCTCGAGGCCGTGCGCGCCGGCACGCCGGTGACGCTCAACGTGCAGACCCAGGCACGGAGATAGCGGTCGGCGCTGTCGCGGGGATCGCAGGCGATGGATGCTGGCGTCCCCTCCCCCGCTTGCAGCCGAACTCGGATTTATTCGAGTTCGGCCGCTCGGTTAAATGGCCGAAGTCGGAAACATCCGACTTCGGCTGGAGGGACAGGGTGGGGGCATGCATCAAGATTCGCGCAAGATGCCCCCTCCCCAACCCTCCCCCGCAAGCGGGAGAGGGAGCGCACCGAGTTCGCCGCTTGAACTGATTTCATTTACGCGGAGCAGCGGCGTGCCCAGGGCACCAGAACTGGCGCGGCGCCGGTCAGGCTGCGGCGGTTGGAGCGACCAAGTTCCCCAAAAAGCAAAAACCCCGCTCGAAGCGGGGCTAGTTGATCTTCTTCGGCGTAATTTTTGGACAGCTGGGGGATCGGGGGGGATCGGGGCGCCGTCCAACTCGCCATTTGGTCATTAGTCGCGCCCGGAGCGGGAAAGGTTCAACGGATAGTGCGGAACTTGTTGCCGTGGGGCCGGATCAATGGAACTGCCCAAATGGTTCCGGTGCCCGCAAGAAATAAACATATGAACCAATTTTCCCCTGCCGGCTTGATTGGGCGGGACGTGACTAAAGGGGAAATTCAATGTCGATCGCAATCGCCCGCCGGGTATCCGCCACCTCCGTGCCTGCTCATGCAGCCGGGGAGACCTCCTCCGATGAGATGCTGATTGCGCGCATTGCCGGTGGGGACCGGCTGGCGATGCAGACGCTGTTCGCCCGGCATCGCACCGCCGTCTACCGCTGGCTGTTGCGCATGGTTGGCAACGAGGCCACGGCCGAGGACCTCTTGAGCGACGTGTTCCTCGACGTGTGGCGCCAGGCCGATCGGTTCCAGGCCCGCTCCTCGGTTTCGACCTGGTTGATGGCGATTGCCCGCTTCAAGGCGCTCTCCGCTCGCCGCGTCCGGAAGGATGCCGAGCTGGACGAGACGATCGAGGCGACCGTCGCCGATCCCTCCGACAATCCTGAAATCATGCTGCAGAAGAAGAACCGGGACGCGCTGGTGCGCGAGGCTCTGAACAGCCTGACGCCCGACCATAAGGAAATCATCGACCTCGTGTACTATCACGAGAAGTCGGTGGACGAATGCGCGCAAATCCTCGGCGTGCCCGCCGGCACCGTGAAGACCCGCATGTTCTATGCCCGCAAGAAGATGGCGGAGATGGTCAAGGCGGCCTGAGCTTTCTTTCGCCGCCGATCGCGAGGACGCAGGCGATTGGCGAAGTGACCGGGCGGAACTTTCGTGATGGCAGCCGCCTCTCAGCCGATCGCGCACCTGGTGCGGGCCATCCCTTCAAAACGGCATTCAGATTGACGTGGCGTCGCAGCCACCTCGTGGCGTGACGAACGGAAACCGTTCTTTCACTGCGCCTGCATCTTGACGCACAGCGGCGCGTCGCCGTGGCTCGCGCACCAGTCGGTGAGGGCCGCCTCGATCTCGGCGCGGGTGATGCGGTTGGCGTTGGCCGAATTGTCGGGAATAGCATCGAGCGGATCGCCCCCGGGCGCTAACTCGGCCGGCGGCGGAACTGCCGGTGGCGGGACGGCCGCTACCGGCGGCAGGGCCGGCGGTGGCGGTGCAGCCGCCGCAGGCGGTGGCGGAGGCGCCCCTGGCGCCGGCGGCAGGCGGGCCGCAAGGGCCTCGGTCGCGCGCGGGATCAGTTGCAGCGCGGCACCGGCCAGGGCGCCCGCAATCGCGGCGCCGAGATCGTTCTGGTACTGCGGCGCGTAGTATCGCGGCGCCCAGTCCCGTCGCGCCCAGTCGCGATGCTGGTAACGCCACTGCACGTAGCCGTGGGACGGGGGTGGCGCATTGCGATAGCGATAGCCGCCCGGACCAGAGACAGGGACGTCGCCGGCATCGGCTTGGCTGGCTGCCAAGATCACCGTGACGCAGGCGAGCAAAAGCCTTGAGGTGGTTTTCATGGGGACTTCTCCACCTGGCACAATGCTTTGTCCCAAATGAATTGGCGCTGAATGCAGCATTCAGAAACCCGCTGGCGCGCGCCCATGTCACCAACGCGCCGGGGTCGATCCGGTGCCGGCGCCATGCGGCGGGGCGACGCGTCTTGTCGCCGCGGCGCGGCTACGCCCGGGTTGTCGCCTGTCTTGCGGCGCATTCGCTGAAGCGTCGGCGGGCGAGCAGTGCGGTTGCGACGATCAACCTTTTGTCGGGGCGCGGCCGACGATGACCGCGCAAAGGATGAACACCACCACATAGATCGCGATCCATTCCGCAATCATGTCATCCTCCAAGGACCGGCACGATCAGCAGAGTAGATGCCTGGCGGGAAACGTTACGTGAGCGCCCTCACACAATGGGCGGCCCCGCGACCCGCAACGGCGCGATTTCTTGATCCTGTCCGGGCTTGAGCAGTTCGGCCGGAAAGCCGTTCGGACGTGCCGGGCCGCTCCGATTTACAGAGCCGTAACCGCGCGCATCTTGCTATCCTAGGTAGAATTATGATAGCCTGCCTTCGTGTAAGGGTTGAATAATGTCCATCCTGCTCCGTTGGATAAATTGTAGGCTCATAAATTGTCGGCTCATAAAGGGTAGACCCATAAAGGAGAACCAAATGGCATCGGGGAAAGTGTCCAAGGAGTATCCATTCGTGTTGATCCGTGAAGAGTGCGACGCTTTCAGCACGAAGAAGGAAGCGATCAAACAAGCCGAGAGGCAGTGGACGGCCACGCACCCACATCACCGCGTTCCCTATTATGTCGCTAAGGCAAGTGTCGTACATCGAACCAGAAGGCCACGTGAAGGCGATCGAGAAGACGCCATTATAGGTGGGCAAGACGTAGATCGAGATTGACGGCGATTGCGCCGAACGCCGCCTAAAGTGCTCTGCTTCCCGAAGCATTCCGCGCGGCGCGACCACGCACATTTGTATCAGTTCAGGATAACGCGAACTCATTTCGTCCACGAGAAGCCATCCGCTTCCGCCTGACGTCGAACTCGGCGCGAGCGTTGGCACGCGTCCGTCGGTGTGGACGCCGTGCGCTTGTCACTGCCACGCCCTGACGGAAATTCGCGGCACGAAGCCGAAGGCCTGCCTCTGCGTCCTCGGCATCGGCCGGATCGATGTTGACGCGCGCGCGATCGCCGCGCCGCGGGGCCGTCCATCCTTCGAGGCTCGCACGCAGCCAAGCTTGCGCAGGCTGCGTCGACGTGCCCGCGGTGCTCGCGCCACAGATGACGGTCATTGATTGGCGCCGTTGGTTATCGCTTGGGCAGCAGAGCGGCCGAATGAACACGAGATGGGCATGGGCTTTCGACCCAAGCTCTGAAATTGTCGTGAAAGGGGCGACATCAAATCCACGGTTTGTTACCATCCTGCCGAACAACAGCTTCCACGCTCGATTTCGAAAGGAAGGAGAAAAATGTCGAACCATTTCACCGGACTCAGCCTCGGTCCGCCGCTCGGGGACCAGAGACTCGACCTCTGCGACCTCTACGCATTCCAGGCGCCCGCGGATCCGTCGCGCACCGTGATCATCCTCAATGCAAATCCGACTGCCGACGCGCTCCATCCCGACGCCATCTACCGCCTCAACATCGACAACGACGGCGACTGCCTGACGGACATCGCGTTCAGCTACGTGTTCTCGAAGCCACAAAACGGCAAGCAGACGGTCAGCGTCTTCATGGCAAAAGGCGAGGAATCCCGCTCCCCGGAAGCTGTCGGGACGAAGATCATCACCGACGCCGAGGTGTCCTTCGGCCCCAAGCCGAACATCGTCAAGGCCGGCAATATTACGTTCTTCGCCGGCAGCCGCAGCGACGCGTTCTTCTTCGATTTTGACGGCATCAAGAACCTGTTCGACACCAGGGGCGGCAGAAACTTCACCGCGCCGCACCTGGGCGGCAAGTCGCCCTGGACCGGCGTGGATTCGAACACCGAAGCCAACGTGTTCTCGACGGTGATCGAGCTGCCGACGAGCGAGCTCGGCGCCAAGCCCGAGATCCGGATCTGGGGACGATGCAGCCTGCGCCGCGACGGCAAGCTCCTCCATGTCGATCGCGCCGGCCACCCGAGCGTCAGCAGCTTCTTCAACACCGACGACACCAAGGAGGAATACAACGCCAGCGAGCCGGTCAACGATCGCAAGCGCTGGACGGACATGTTCGTCCACCTGATGGGGCACACCGGCAATTACACCCGCGAAGAAGCAATCGCCGCGATCGACAAGGATCGCATCCTGCCCGATATGCTGCCCTTCGATACATCCAAGCCCGCGAAGTACCCCAACGGTCGCGTCTTTACCGACGATGTGATCGATCACCGCCTCGCCTTCCTCTCCAAAGGCGACATTCCCCCCGACGGCCTCAAGCCGCACACCGACATCCTCAAGGAGTTCCCGTATATCGGCACGCCGCATCAGAAGAAGAGCTAGCGGCGCGCGCTGAGCAGGAATTCATCTAACGATGTCGAGCCGCCAAACGGCGCCTCTCACCCTCATGGTGAGGAGCGCCGCGAGGCGCGTCTCGAACCATGAGGCCACGCAAGCCGATCGGTGGCCGCCCATCCTTCGAGACGCGCGCTACGCAAGCGCCCGTCTCGCTGCACTTACGCTACGCGCGCTCCCAGGGATGAGGCGGTCTGCACGGCGTTACTTCGGCAGATTCTTCATGTAGTCCGCCAGAAACGTCCGCACCTCCGGGCGCACCGTGAGCGCGGTCTCCGCCACCCTGGGCGTGTCGGAGCCGCCGGCCCATTGCGGCACGAAGCCGAAGGCCTTCTCCGCCTCCTCGGCATAGGCCGGATCGACGTTGACGCGCGCGATCGCCGCGCGCACCGCGTCGACCGCCGGCTGCGGCGCGCCCGGCGGCATCACGATCAGGCGCTGGATGATCCCGTCGGCGGCGATGATCGCCTTGTAGATCTCCCAGAACTGGCCCGACGGCATGGTGCCTTTGATCTTCTGGTAGAGCTCGTGGAAGGTGAGGATCGGCAGCCCCTTCACCGCGTCCGGGACGAAGAACTCCTTGCCGTCGAAGCCGGCGTCGTAGAACACCGGGATCGCCTGGCCGGTCTTCACCAGCGTGGGATCGACCACGCCGCGGTAGCTCGGCGGCGATTCCGAGAAGAAATTGATCTCGCCGCGCTGAAACGCGAGCCGCGCCGCCGGGCTCGAGCGATAGCCGGTGACGTATTTGAACGGGATGCCCAGCATGTCCATGCCCAGCCGCAGGCGCAGGTCCTTCGGCGTGTCCACGCTCAATCCGCCGACGATGAGGTCCTTCGCCTTGGCGATGTCGGTCGGCTCCTTCATGCCCGGCGCGACGTCGGTGCGCACGAAATGCACGGTCGTGCCGGCCTGGGTGGCGACGAACTGGTAGGTCTTGAAGTCGACGCGGAAGCGCTCGGGATCGAGCGCGTACATGAAGGCGGTGCCGGTGAAGTAGCCCGCGATGCTGCCGTCGCGCGGCGCCACCTCGCCCAGATACTTGGCGCCGACAATGCCGCCGGCGCCGTCCATGTTCTGGATCACGACGTTCGGCTGGCCTTCGATGTGCTTCGAAAGATGCTTGGCGAACAGGCGGCCCTCGATGTCGGTCGGTCCGCCGGGAGCGAAGTTGATCAGGATGGTGAGCCGCTTGCCCTTGTAGAAGGGATCGTCGGCGTGGGCCTTCGGTGCGGCGAGCGCGACAAGGGCGCAAAGCGCGATGACGGCGCGCACCAAGGGCATCTCGTTCCTCCCCTATGTTTATGTTGTTGGGCGCGAGCTTAGCGGCCCTACCGGCGGTGGGGAAGCGCTTCCCGGACGCGGTGCAGCGCGAGCGTCAGCGCAGCGGGCACCGCCGATCCGGGAGACTTCTTCCACGGGCATGACAAGGCGGAGCCGGCGTGGCAAAACAGCGCCGACCGTTCGCGAAAGGAAACCCCGTGCTGGAAAAGGCCAACGCACAAGCCGCAAGCTTCAACGCCTACGACCGGCCGCACGACGATCTGCGCGAATTCATCGCGCGCGCCGAACGGGCCGACGAGATCGTGCGCATCAAGGGCGCGGACTGGAAGCTCGAAATGGGCACGCTGGCCGAGATCGTGAACCACGCGCGGCCGGAGCCGCCGGCGATCCTGTTCGAGGATGTGCCGGGCTATCCCAAGGGCATGCGGCTGCTCTCCGGTGCGACCAACTCATCGAAGCGGCTTGCGATCACGCTCGGCTTGCCGGTCCCCAAAAATCCGCTCGACGTGGTGCGCGCCTATCGCGACCGCATGAAGAGCCACCGGCCGATCGCGCCGAAGACGGTGGCGAAAGGCCCGGTGTTCGAGAACGTCGACCGCGACGGCAAGGTCGACGTGCTGAAATTCCCGGTGCCGTTCCTGCACGAGCACGACGGCGGCCGTTATATCGGCACCGACGATCTCGTGATCATGCGCGATCCCGAGGACAACTGGGTCAACTGCGCGACCTACCGCGTCATGGTGCAGGACAAGAACCACGTCTCGCTGTGGATCTCGCCGGGCAAGCACGGCAGGCAAATCCGCGAGAAGTATTTCCGCGCCGGCAAGCCCTGCCCGGTGCTGATCTCCTGCGGGCACGATCCGCTGCTCTTCCTCGCCGGCGGCAACGAGCTCAAGTTCGGGCTGTCCGAATACGACTATGCCGGCGGCCACCGCGGCGAGCCCTACGAGATCGTGCTGAGCGAGCTGCACGGCCTGCCGATGCCGGCCCATGCCGAGATCGTGCTGGAAGGCGAGCTGATCGAGAACGTCACCGCGAAGGAAGGGCCGTTCGGCGAGTTCACCGGCTACTATGCCTCCAGCCCGAGCGAGCAGCCGGTGGTGGAGGTCAAGCGGGTCTATTACCGCAATGATCCGATCATCGGCATCGCCTCCCCGATGCGCCCGCCGTCGGACTTCTCCTTCAGCAAATGCGTGATGAAGGCCGGCATGATCTGGGACGAGGTCGAACGCGCCGGCCTGTCCGGCGTCGCCGGCGTGTGGGTGCACGAATTCGGCGGCGCGCGCATGTTCAACGTCATCGCCATCAAGCAGGCCTATCCCGGCCATGCCCGCCAGGCCGGCCTGCTCGCGGCCGGCTGCCAGTCGGCATCGTATCTGGGGCGCTTCGTCGCCGTGGTCGACGAGGACGTCGACCCGACCGACCTGTTCGACGTCATGTGGGCGATCTGCACGCGCTGCGATCCCGCCAGCGACATCGACTTCGTGCGCCGCGCCTGGAGCGGTCCGCTGGATCCTTTGCTGGACAAGGCGAGCTCGACCAATTCGCGCGCCATCATCGACGCCTGCCGGCCGTTCGAGCGGCTCAAGGACTTTCCCATGGTCGCGCGCGCGAGCCCCGAGCTGGTGCGGACGGTGAAGGAAAAATTCGCCGACATCCTCGGCAAGATCGGCTGCGCGTAGTTCGTGAGGACGCGTGAGATCCGGCTCCTGGCTTCGCGGCAGACACGGTCTGCTCCCTCTCCCAGCCGAAGTCGGATGTTTCCGACTTCGGCCAGCTTAAAGTACCGAACTCGGTAAACCCGAGTTCGGATGGGAGAGGGGTGGGCTAAGGGGTTTTGGTCTCTCGCTTCGTCGCTCCCCCCTCACCCCAGCCCTCTCCCCAAATGGGAGAGGGAGCACACCGAGCCAACGGCTCGCCCAACGATTCAATCGCCAACGAGGAAACCACATCCATGCCGGATCAATTCGCCGACCTGCGTCACGAGCTCGCCGTCGCCAATCGCATTCTCGCCAACGAAGGCATCATCGATGCGTTCGGGCACATCAGCGCGCGCCATCCCAAGGATCCGAACCGCTACTTCATCTCGCGGCATCGCGCCTCGGAGCTGGTCGAGCCGTCCGACATCCTGGAGATGACGCTGGATTCCAAGCCGGTGGTGCCGACGAGCCTGCGCCTCTACAGCGAGATGGTGATCCATGGCGAAATCTACAAAGCGCGGCCGGACGTCAACTCGGTGTGCCACCACCACGCGCCGTCGGTGCTGCCGTTCTGTGCCACCGGCGTCGAGCTGGTGCCGCTGTTCCACCTCGGCGGCACGCTCGGCGCCAAAGTGCCGTTCTGGGACAGCCGGGACGAGTTCGGCGACACCAATCTGCTGGTGCGCACGCCGGAGGAAGGCGCCTCGCATGCGCGCGCGCTGGGGCCGCACTGGATGCTGCTGCTGCGCCGCCACGGCGCGTCGCTGGCCGGCAAGTCGGTGCGCGAATGCGTGTTCCGGTCGATCTACACCACCCGCAACGCCGAGCTGCAGCTGCGCGCGATGGCGATCGGAACGCTGGGGCCGCTGTCGGCGGGCGAAGCGGAGAAATGCGGCGGCCACAACCTGGGCTCGCGCGGAGTCGAGCGCGCCTGGGAATACTGGGTGACGCGGCTGCAGAAGGCGGAGGCGATGTGGGCCGCCGCCGGCCTGCCGCGCATGAAGGGTCTGGCCGAGGTCGCGCGGCCGCAAACGGCGGGGCTGCCGCAGGCCAAGGCGCCGGCACGGCGCGCGCGCCCCGGCAAGCCGGGGCAAGAAGGCCAGCGCGAAGAAGAAGCGGCGCGCGGCATAGGGCACATCTCGCTTGAAAGAACTCGTTGCTTGAAAGGACTCGGCGCGCGGCAAACTCGGTCTGCTCCGCTCCGCCTTGTGGGGAGCGGAACACACGAATGCGTTGCGCCAAGGACATCCTTCACGCGAGCGTGACCGCTACGCGCCGAACAGAGCAACAAATCACAATCGTTGCGGCGAGAAGCCCGATTGTCGCCAGAAACGATTTCTACCCCCACGCCTCGCATCAACGTCGGGGAAACACGATGCAGACGCAGCGGACATATCAGGTGCAACATTGGCCGAACGGACAATGGAGCCGTGAGCACAACTGGAAAAAGGTCGAGGCCGCGAGCGCGAAGGAGGCTGCGGAGAAGGTCTGCGGCCGCGCGCTGAAGCAGGACGGCAAGCTGGCGCAGCTTCGCGCCCGCGTGCTCACCCTGGGCGACCTCAAGCAGCACAGCGCGACGGCGTTCTACGCGGCGGAGTAGGGCTCGCTCGCGCTATCTCGCTCTGCTCCATCTCTGTCTGCTGGTGTGCGTGGCCCCCGGGGTCCCGGGTCTCGCTGCGCTCGCCCGGGACACGCGGGAGCTGCCTTGGAACGACCGGCGGCGAGCGCATCGCGCGCTCGTGCCCCGGCCAAGCGAGCGCCCGTCACCGGCGCTGAGGCACAAACCTCACGCGCGAGCGCGAGCCGGGGCCCAGGGCCACACAGCTCTCCCTTGCCCGCTCCCTCGGTCGCCCGCGCTTGCTGAGCAAGCGCGCTCCGCCGAGCGTTGCGCACCCTGCCGTAATCCCGTAATGACAGCGCACACGGCCATCAAAGCTCGCTTGCAACGACGGGCGGTACGGATCGCCCACGCGCAGCCGATTCGAGGGAGGCGCCGGAATGACAGGGATGTACGAACAGGTACGGCCGGGCATCGGTCACAACCAGCCCGACGAGTACGCCGAAGAGAAGAAGCACGAGAAATGGGAGCGCTGGGCCAAGAAGCGCACCTTCGTGCGGGCGCTCGAAGGCACCTATAGCCATCTGTACAAGGCGCTGCTGGAGGAGAAGCGGGTCTACTCCTCGCAGGACGTGCCCTGGAAGGGCGGTCCCGGCCAGTACGGCAAGCACATCATCAGCCCGAAAGCCTCCGCCGTCACCCAGTCGCTCGAGACGCATATCGAGGCCTATGCGCCGGGCGCCTATGGCCAGAAGCACGGCCACCTCAACAGCGCGGTATTCTACGTGCTCAAGGGCCGCGGCCATGACGTCCACGACGGCCGGCACATTCCCTGGAAGGCCGGCGACGTGATGATCGTGGAGAACGGCTGCGTCCACCAGCACTTCAACGACGACCCCGAAGAGGAAGCGATCCTGCTGGTGTTCAAGGCCAAGCCGCTGTTCCTGTTCATGCATCTCCTGTTCCAGAAGATCGTGGAATGGCCGCCGGAAGAACTGCCGGCGGGTCAGACCGAGTACACGCCGCCGGACGACCTTTGAGCGAGGCGATATCGGCGGGACGACGTTGAGCAAGGCACGTTGAGCAAAGCATGAGGACGGCGCATGTCATTGGACGATAAAGGGTCACAGGGCGACAAAGAGCCGGCGCATTCCGGATCGAACACCTGCACGTTCCACGCCGACGACATCGCGGCCTCGCAGGCGTTCCGCAAGAGCTACGAGACGCGGACCAACGTCGTCAAAGCCGAGGACATGCCGTGGGAGCGTTCGTCGGACGGACTGATCAAGCATCTCGTCCATCATCGCCTGAACACCCGCGAATGCTGCGTCGAAGCCTATATGCAGTTCCTCAAGGCCGGCGAACGCTCGGGCAAGCACCGGCACATGTGGGAGGAGATCATCTTCGTGGCTGAAGGCGCCGGCCACGATCTGCACTGGGATTTGAAGTTCGACTGCCTCGATGCCTTCAAATGGGAATGGGCCGACGTGCCCAAGAAGTTCGAGTGGAAGCGCGGCGACTTCATCTACATCCCGCCCTTCACCTCGCACCAGCATTTCGCGACCGAAGACGCGCGGCTCATCATGATGAGCAACCGCATGGTCAAGGAGATGGGCTTCGACTGGTTCGACCAGGTCGAGAACGCCCCGGGATTCGAGCCTGAACAGAAACAGGCCGGGTGAGGTTCAGGGAGTAACGCATGCGTATTGGGAACTGGGCCCGCCGCGGCGCGGCAGCGGTCCTCATATTGTTGGCGACGAGCCTGTTCGCCCCGCCGATCGCATCCGCGCAGGACCCGGCGGCGTTCTACAAGGGCCGCAATGTCGACCTCTATATCGGCTACAGCGTCGGCGGCGCGTATGACCTCTACGCGCGCGTGCTGGCCCGTCATCTCGGCAAGCACATCCCCGGCAATCCCACCATCGTGCCCAAGAATCTGGAAGGTGCCGGCAGCCTGCGGCTCGCCAACTGGCTCTACAATGTCGCGCCCAAGGACGGCACCGCGCTGGCCACCATCGGCCGCGGTACCCCGTTCGATCCGCTGCTCGGCTCCAAAGGTGCCCAGTTCCAGGCCGACAAGTTCACCTGGATCGGCAGCGCCAACAACGAAGTCAGCATCTGCGTCGCCTGGAAAACGAGCGGCGTCACCAAGCTCGAGGACACCCTGACCAAGGAGCTGATCGTCGGCGGCACCGGCCAGGCCGCCGACACCGACCAGTTTCCGCGCATTCTCAACGGCGTGCTCGGCACGAAATTCAAGATCGTCACCGGCTATCCCGGCGGCAACGACGTGACGCTTGCGATGGAGCGCGGCGAGGTGAAGGGCCGCTGCGGCTGGTCGTGGTCGAGCGTGCTGGCGACGCACAAGCGCTGGATCGACGACAAGTCGATCATCATCCTGGTGCAGCTGTCGCTCAGCAAGCATCCCGATCTGCCCGACGTTCCGCTGATCATGGACTTCGCCAAGAGCGAGGACCAGCAGCAGATCTTCAAGCTGATCTTCGCGCGCCAGGTGATGGGACGGCCCTATCTCGCCCCGCCTGGGGTGCCGAAGGACCGTGCCGACGCGCTGCGCAAGGCCTTCATGAACACCATGAAGGACCCCGAGTTCCTCGCCGATGCCGAGAAATCGCAGTTGGAGATCAATCCTGTTTCCGGCGAGGAGGTCGAGCAGCTGGTGAAGGACATCTACCAGACGCCCAAGGCGCTCGCCGACAAGGCGGCGGACTTCATCCGGCATTAGGTTGCGGTGATCATACCGTTTTCGCACAGCGCAGCTCGCTGTCGCCGTAAACTGGGCAGGGTCGAAAGGGGGCGCGCCGATGCAGGAGCAAACGGAACGCGCGGAAGCGGCGGGCCAGAATTACCGCGGCTGGCAATCCGACGTGATCGTGGACCTGATCAAGCGCTACGGATTCCCGCATATCACGCTCAATCCGGGCGCGAGCTTCCGCGGCCTGCACAACTCCCTGGTCAATTACGGCGGCAACGAGCCGCCGATGATGCTGTGCCAGCACGAAGAGATCGCGGTGCAGATCGCCCACGGCTATGCCAAGGCGACCGGCAAGCCGATGGCGGTGATCCTGCACAATCTGGTCGGTCTGCTGCACGCCTGCATGGCGATCTACTACGCCTACATCGACCGGGTGCCGATCTTCATCATCGGCGCCACCGGCCCGATGGACGAGGGCAAGCGCCGGCCGCATATCGACTGGACGCACTCGGCGCTGGTGCAGGGCAACGCCGTGCGCGACTACGTGAAGTGGGACTACCAGCCGACCTCGATCGAAGGCGTGCCGGAAAGCTTCGCCCGCGCCTATTCGATCATGACCACGGAGCCGCAAGGCCCGGTCTATATGTGCTACGACGCCGCCCTGCAGGAGGAGCCGCTCACGCGCGACGTGCCGCTGCCTCCCGCCGGCGCGACCGCGACCCCGGCCCGGATGGCGCCGGATCCGGCGGCGATCACGGCGATCGCGGACAAGCTGATCACGGCCGAGCACCCACTGCTGCTGGCGGAATATGCCGGCCGCCGCGCCGGCGGTTTCGAAAGCATCGTCGAACTGGCCGAGACCACGGGCGCGGCGGTGTGGGACGTCAACAACGCGCTCAATTTTCCCAACAAGCACCCGCTGTGCCTGAGCATGGACAAGGACACGCTCCGGCACACCGACCTGGTCGTCGGCCTCGACGTCAACGATTGGGAGAAGCAGCTCACCGAGCTCAACAACGCCAAGCGCACGCGCGAACAGCTCACGCCGCCGTCGTGCGATTTCGTCGAGATCGGTTTCGGCGAGATCAATATCAGCAAGTGGGCGATGGACTATTGCCGCATGCAGCCGTGCTCGGTGCGGGCGCTGGGCGACACCGCGCTCGGCATCCCCGAGCTCACCCGCATCTGCAAGGAGCGCATCGCCGATGACGCCAAGCTCGCGGCTCGCATCGCCGCGCGCAAACGCGCCGTCGGCAAGCGCCACGACGAGGTCTGGGCAACGTGGCAGGACGAAGCGCGCCGGGACTGGGACGCCTCGCCGATCACCTTCTCGCGGCTCGCGCTCGAGGTCTGGGAGGTGATCAAGGACGAGGACTGGGTGCTGACCGCCAACAACCTCAAGCAGCAGGTGCGCAAGCTGTGGGATTTCGACAAGCCCTATCGCCATCCCGGCGTCGAGCTCGGCACCTCGACCCAGATCGGGATTTCACTTGGTGTCGCGCTCGCGCACAAGGGCAAGGGGCGCATCGTGGTCGACATCCAGCCCGACGGCGACCTGATGTTCGACGCCGGCGCGCTGTGGGTGGCCGCGAAATATGAAATCCCGATGCTGGTGGTGATGCACAACAACCGCGCCTATTACAACGACTGGGCGCACCAGATCCGCATGGCCAAGCTGCGCGGCACCGACGAAACCAAGGCCCATATCGGAATGGATCTGTTCGGTCCGGAGCCCGATTTCGCCGCCCTCGCCCGCTCCATGGGCTGTTACGGCGAAGGGCCGATCGACAAGCCGCAGGACATCCGCCCCGCGCTCCTGCGCGCGCTCGCCGAGGTCAAGAACGGCCGGCTCGCGCTGGTGGACACCATCACCCAGCACCGGTGACGCGGTCTTGTCCGTGTCGCCCTGGGCCCCGGCTCGCGCTTGCGTGCGAGTTGATACCTCACCGCAAAAGACGGGCGCTCGCTTGGCCGGGGCACGAGTGCAGTATGCCTGGCGCGCCGTCATCCGTTCGGCGTCACCCCTCGTGTCCCGGGCGAGCGCAGCGAGACCCGGGACCCAGTGGCCACACGCTACCCCGGCTCCAACCCCATCTTCTTGATCACGGGCAGCGCGGGTTCGGAGGAGAGAAACTTCACCAGCGCGGCGGCGGCTTGCCGTTCCTTGGCGTTGGCGGGCGTCGCCGTCGCATAGACGATGTTGGCCTGCAGCTCCTTCGGCAGCGGCCCGATGAAATCGATGCCGGGGATCAGCAGCAGCTCGGTGATCTGCTGCACGCCGATCTCGGCCTCACCCTTGGCGACCAGCGTTCCCACCCGCTGGCCGAGCGGGGGAACGACGCCCTTGGCCTTGACCTGATCGGTGATGCCGAGCCGCGCCAGCACGGTCAAGAAATGCACGCCGCTCGGACCCTGGCTGTAGCCGACGGTCTTGGCGGCAAGCAGCGCGCTCTTGAGCGCCTCCGGCGTGCCGATGTCCGGTTTGCTGGCGCCCGCGCGCACCGCCACGCCCGCGCCCGAGCGGACGAAATCCACGCGCGTGCCGGCTTCGACTTTGCCGGCCTTGACGAGATCGTCGATGGTCTCGGGCGTGGTCACGACCAGATCGGCCTGCGCGCCCTCCTTGACCTTGACCGGCAACACCGCTCCGGACTGGAAGCTGAGCGTGACCTTGTGGCCGCTCGCGCGCTCGAACATGGGCACAAGCTCTTCCAGGACTTCGCGCATGGCGGTGGACGCGATGACATTGACGTCAGCGGCATGCACGGCGGTTGCTCCCGCCAGCAGCGCAGCGAGACAGGCGGCCACGGCAGCGGTTTTCGATCCCATCACATCCTCCCTTCGATGTTATGTTTCTTGCCGGCAGATTAGGCCTCGTCTCATGCCGGCTCCAGGCCTTTGTCCTTGAGCAGGGGCCGCGATGCACTCGCGACGAACTTCACCAGCGCCCTGGCCGCGTCGGGCTCCTTCGCCGCCACCAGCACGCCCGCCGAAAACGTCGTGATCTTTTGCAGCGCCTCCGGCAGCGGGCCCACGATCTCGATGCCGGCGACCGGCAGCAGCTCGCTGATCTGCTGCACGCCGATCTCGGCGTCGCCCCTGGCCACCACCTCGCCCACCGGCGTGCCCGGATCGGGCGTCACGATCTTGGGCTTCATCTCGTCGGCAATGCCGAGCCGCGCCAGCACGGTCGGAAAATAGATGCCGCTCATCCCGGTCCTGGAATGGGCGACCGACTTTGCCGCCAGCAGCGCGCGCTTGAGCGCGTCGGGCGTGCCGATGTCGGGCTTGCGCGCGCCCTTGCGCACGGCGACGCCGATGCCGGAGCGGGCGAGATCGACGCGGCTGCCGGCGACCACCTTGCCCTCCCTGATCAGACCATCGATCGCCTCGGCGGTCAGGATGGCGAGATCGCCGCTCGCGCCGGTTTCGAGTTCCTTCAGCAGGCCGTTCGCCGAACCCCAGGTGATCACCACTTTCGTGCCGATGGTGCGCTCGAAATCGGGGGACAGATCGAGCATCACGGTCTTCAGGCCGTTGGTGCAGAGCACTCGCATCGCAGCTTTCCTTTCGCGTTTCCGGGCGGATTCTAGCGCGAATTCATGGCGGCCGTCGCAGCCGGCGGCGCCCCCTCGTTGACGCCGGACGGGGGAAGGTGCCACTTCTATGCCGGCAGCGGGAGGCCGGCGTCGCGCATGCCGCACGCGGCAGCGCGGCGTACAGGATGGAACCATGGACAGCGAAAGCGCACGCATGAGCTCGGCCGCGGAGGCGCGGTACCGCATCGACTATCCCAACTCCAAGCCGCGCGTGATCAAGGTGGTCGCGCTCGATGCCGCCAGCGAGCACGTGGTCAAGCGCGTGGCCGAGCGGCAATGGCAACGCGCCACCTTCTTCACCTCGATCAAGTTCGACGGCCCGCCCACGCGTGCCGACGAGCCCGGTTCCGGGCAAGCGTCCGGCATGCGCACGATGGAGCTGCCGCGCTGGCCGCTCGCCAGCGCGGCCGGCGGCGAGGGCTGGTCGATGCAGGCCTGGCTCGGCGATCTCGCCGGCCGCACCAAGGCGCTGGTGGATGAGGTGGCGTCGGCCGACCTCGTGGTGATGGTGTCGAGCGCCGGCACCAGCGCGCAGGGCGCCGCTGTCATCGGCGAGGCCTGCGCCGTGCGCAAGGTGATGACCATGGCGCTGATCATCGGCAGCGAGGAGCGCTCCAACGACGACTTGTCGAAAACCCTCGCGACGTTGCGGCCCTATGCCTCGATGCTCGTCATCGCCAGCGGCGACGAATACATCGAGGAGATGCTGTCGGCCCTGCGGGCGTGAGCAGCGCGCGCCGGATCATCATTGTCGGAGGCGGACCTGCGGGCGTCGCAGCGGCATTGGCCGCCAAGCAGCAGGACGCCGCCGCCGAGGTGGTGCTGCTCAACGACGAACACCACGAGCCCTACGAGAAGCCGCCGCTGTCGAAGGCCGTGCTCACGGGCAAGCTCCTGCCCCAGGACACGCCGATCGCCGGGCCGAAGGGGATTGCCGCAACCGGCGTTTCGCTCCAGGGCGGCACGCGGGTGGCGGCGATCGATCGCACCGCGCGCGCGCTGGTGACCGAGGCGGGCGAGCGCATCGGCTATGACGCGCTCGTGCTCGCCACCGGCTCGATCAACCGCGCGCTGCCGATGTTTCCGGCCGGGCGAGCCGGCATCTATTACCTGCGCACCGAGGCCGAGGCGCGCGCGCTCAAGGCCCACCTGCATCGAAGCCAGTCGCTGCTCGTCATCGGCGGCGGATTGATCGGCCTGGAGGTGGCTGCATCGGCCGCGGAACTCGGGGTCAAGACCACGGTGATCGAGGTCGCGCCGCGCATCCTGGCGCGCGTCTGCGACGAGGAAACCTCCGCGCTCATCGCGCAGGCCCATCGCGCGCGGGGCGTCGAGATTCGCGTCGGCATCATGCTGTCGGCGCTGCGCGATCTGCCGGACGGGCGGCTCGCGGTCGAGACCAAATCCGGCGACCTGCTCGCGGCCGATCTCATCGTGGTCGGGATCGGCGCCGCAGCCGACGATCGGCTGGCGCAGGCCGCGGGCCTCGCCGCGCAAGACGGCGTCATCGTGGATGACCACGGCCGCACGTCCGATCCGGCGATCTTCGCGGCCGGCGACTGCACGCGCTTTCCCGGACCGCACGGACCGGTGCGGCTGGAGAACTGGCGCCACGCGCAGGAGCACGGCGCGATCGCCGGCCGCAATGCCGCCGGCGGCGACGTCGCCTACAACGTCGCGCCCTCGTTCTGGTCCGAGCAATACGACCTCTACATCCAGGGCATGGGCTGGCCGATTGCGCAACCGAGCGCGCGCGTGCGCCGCCCGCTCGGGTCGGGCGGCACGATCCTGTTCGAGCTCGACGGGACGCAGCTCGCCTATGCCGCCGGCATCAATGCGCAGCGCGACATCGCGTTGGCGCGGCGGCTGATGGAGCGAAGGATCCCGCTCGATGCCGGCGAGCTCGCCGATGCGGGCAAGCCGCTGGCGGCAATGTTGAAGGCAAAGGCGTAAGTGCGCATGCGTCAGACCGCAAGTCGCACCCGACTTGCGGTTCAGATACGAACTGCGAGCGTTCCAGGATCCACGTTCGCAAGATGATGGGCGGGTCAGCCACATAGGCGCTAGATAGGGGTGTCCCGGGCGCTGCGCGCGCGAGCCTTAAGGGCGTTTACAGCGCAGCTCGGAGACGAGCCCGAGTTCGCGCTCACGCTGCGACACCCTCCTCCCGAATCGGCGCAGAGGCGCGCAGGTCGAACCCGATGCCCGCATGCCCTCGCAGGCCGATAGGCGAACGGTCGCGCTGCACCGCAGCCGATGAGCTTGCCTGATCAGCGCAGAAGGAATGAATGGCAAATGCAACGAAGGAGCGCGTCGGCATCGTGGGGGTCGGACGCATGGGGCTCGCCATGCTCAAGCACCTGGTCAAGCACGGCTACCCCGTGACGGCCTGCGATGTCGACGACAAGCAGAGGGCCAAGGCGCGCGAGGCGGGCGCCACGACGGTCAAGACCCCGGCCGAGGTCGCGCGCGCCGCCGATTTCGTCATCATCGGCGTCGGCTACGACGACGAGGTCAACGAGGTCGTGCTCGGGCCGGAGGGGCTGCTCGCCGATCTCGCGCCGGGCTCGATCATCGCGGTGTCGTCAACCGCCAAGCCCGATACCGTCAAGGCGCTGGACAAGCGCGCGCAGGCGCAAGGCGTGGGCGTTCTCGACGCGCCGATCTGCCGCGGGCGTTTCGCAGCCGACCAAGGAACGCTGCTGGCGCTGGTCGGCGGCAAGGCCGACGTGGTGGAGCGTGGACGCGCGGTCTACGGCTGCTTCTGCTCGGACTACGCCCATCTCGGCGATGTCGGCCACGGCCAGGTCGGCAAGACCATGAACAACCTGCTGCTGTGGATCAACGCGGTGGGCCTGATCGAAGCCGGCCGGCTCGCGGAGTCCACCGGCATCGATCTCGTCAAGCTGCGCGCGGCGCTGCTGATGAGTTCGGGCGCGTCGGATGCGCTCAAGGAATGGGACATGATCTCGTTCACCTGGGCGCTCAAGGATATGCAGATCGTCGCCGACCTCACCGACAAGGCCGGGCTCTCTCTTCCGGTCACCGGCGCGATCAAGGAACTGGTCAAGGACGCGCGCCGCATCAAGGCGACCAACGCGCCGAAATGGACCGGGACGGCGTAGGCGTCAGGACAGATCCATCGCCGAGACCCCGCCGTCGACGAACAGATTGGCGCCGTAGACGAACGAGGAATCCTCGCTCACCAGGAACAGCACCGCCTTGGCGGCCTCCTGCGGCTGGCCCGGGCGCTTCGCCATGTTCGGCACCGGGCGCGAGGAATCGAACTCGTCCTTGCCGACCGGCGAGCCGATCTTGTTCGGGACGATGGCGTTCACCCTGATCTTGTGCGGCGCCAGTTGCGTGGCCATGGCACGGGTCAGGTTCGCCACCCCGCCCTTGGCGGCGGAATAGGCGACCGCGCGGCTTCGCCCCATGAAGCCCGAGGTCGAGCCGACATTGACGATCCGCCCGCCGGTGCCCTGCGCCGCCATCTGCTGGCCCACGTGCTTGCCCATGAGGAACTGGCTCTTGAGCGTCACCGCCAGCACGCGGTCCCATTCCTCCTCGGTGATGTCGAAGATGTGCTTGTTGTCGGAGATCGCGACATTGTTGACCAGAATATCGACGCGGCCGAAGCGAGCGACCACGGCCTTGACCAGCGCCGCAACGTCGCCGCCCTGGGAGACATCGGCCGCGAACAGTTCGGCCTCGCCCCCGCTTTGCCTGATCGCGGCCGCGACCCGCTCGCCGCGCGGTTTGTCCAGGTCGACGATCGCAACCTTGGCGCCCTCGGCGGCGAACAGCCGGGCGATCTCCTCGCCGATATTGCGGCCGGCGCCGGTGACGATCGCGACCTGATCCTTGAGCTTCATCGTCTCTTCCCCTGCGTACCTGCCCGGGTGTCACTACATCTCCCCCGGCAGCGCGGCAACCAGTGCGGTGGATTTGAAGTTCCTACTGTTTTTGGCCGCTCGCTCGGTTAGGAACTTCAAATCCAAGCCCGCACTGGAATCGCAGTTTTCCGAGTGTCCCTTTGATTTCGAAGTTCGCATCAGAGGTTCCCACGGGGTTTGCGAACTTCGGAATCGGGACACTCTTGCCGTCTCGCGGGATTGCCGCGAACGTGGTAGGGAGAAATGCTCAGAACATGGATTTCGTCATGGCGGCTCCACTCAAGACGGTCGAGGGCTCCGACATTGCCGGCCTGATGCATGACATCGGCCGCGGCGCGAAGGCCGCCGCGCACGCGCTTGCGCTCGCATCCGCGGCGCAGAAGGACGCCGCGCTCGCGGCGATGGCGGCGGCGATCCGCGCGCGCAAGGCCGCCATTCTCGCCGCCAACGCCCAGGACCTGGCCGAAGCCAAGGCGTCCGGCACCACACCGGCCTTTCTCGACCGCCTCGCGCTCGATGACAAGCGCGTCGCCGCGATGGCCGACGGGCTCGACGTGGTGCGCGCGCTCGCCGATCCGGTCGGTCTCGTGACGGAGCGCTGGACGCGGCCGAACGGGATGATCATCGAGCGCGTCCGCGTGCCGCTCGGCGTCGTCGGCATCATCTACGAGAGCCGGCCGAACGTCACCGCCGATGCGGCCGCGCTGTGCCTCAAGGCCGGCAATGCGGCGATCCTGCGCGGCGGGTCGGACAGCCACCGCTCGAACCGGGCGATCCACGCCGCGCTGGTCGAGGGACTGCGCGCGGCCTCCCTGCCGGAGGCCGCCATCGCGCTGGTGCCGACGCGCGAGCGCGCCGCGGTCGGGATGATGCTCGCCGGGCTCGACGGCACGGTCGATGTCATCGTCCCGCGCGGCGGCAAGAGCCTGGTCGCGCGGGTGCAGGCGGAAGCGCGGGTACCGGTGTTCGCGCATCTCGAGGGCATCTGTCACGTCTACGTGGACAGGGCGGCCAAGCTCGACATGGCCAAGACCATCCTGCTCAACGCCAAGATGCGGCGCACCGGGGTGTGCGGCGCGGCCGAGACGCTTCTGATCGATCGCGCGGCGGCGCCGACGCATCTCAAGCCGCTGGTCACGATGCTGCTCGATGCCGGCTGCGAGGTGCGCGGCGACCAGGAGACTCGCGCCGTCGACCCGCGCGTGAAGGTGGCGAGCGACGAGGACTGGTCGACGGAATATCTCGACGCCGTGATCTCCGCCAAGGTCGTGGACGGCGTCGACGATGCGATCGGGCATATCGAACGCTTCGGCTCGCACCACACCGACTCGATCGTGACGGAGGATGCCGCGGCGGCGGAAAAGTTCCTGAACGAAGTCGATTCCGCGATCGTCCTGCACAATGCCTCGACCCAGTTCGCCGATGGCGGCGAGTTCGGCTTCGGCGCCGAGATCGGCATCGCCACCGGCCGCTTTCACGCCCGCGGTCCGGTGGGAGCCGAGCAGTTGACCACCTTCAAATACCGCGTGCGCGGTTCGGGGCAGATCAGGCCGTGAACGCATCTTGGGCGTCCCGGCCGGGCGGCCGACGCCGGCACATCTGCGCAGCCTGCGCGCGTAGATCGCGGCTCGCAGCGACCGAGATATCTCGCGATCGGCTGCGGACGCGTGCGGCTGCGGAGACGACGATGCTCGGTGTGCGGGGCGCGTGATGCCCTCTTCCCGCGTCTCGCTTCCGCCCCATGCGCCCGGGATGCGCATCGGCCTGTTCGGCGGCACGTTCGATCCGCCGCACGAGGCCCATCTCGGCGCCTGCCTGATCGCGATGAAGCGGCTCGGTCTCGACCGGGTCTGGTGGCTGGTGACGCCGGGCAATCCGCTCAAGAACACGCGCGGACTTGCCCCGCTCGCGGAGCGCGTCCGGGCCGCCAAGGCACTCGCGCACCATCCCCGCATCGACGTCACCGGCGTCGAGGCGCAGATCGGCACACGATACACCTACGAGACCGTCGCCTATCTGCTCCGCCACTGTCCGGGCGTGCGCTTCGTCTGGATCATGGGGGCCGACAATCTGCGCAGCTTTCACCGCTGGCAGAAATGGCGTGGGATCGCTGCCATGGTACCGATCGCGGTGATCGACCGTCTCGGACCCAGCCTCTACGCCAGTGCGAGCGCCGCGGGCCAGGCGCTGGCGCGCGCCCGCATCCCGGAGACGGCGGCGCAGTCCCTGGTGGACCGCAAGCCGCCGGCGTGGATTTACCTCCACGGACTGAAGTCGCCGCTGTCATCGACCGCGCTGCGCGCTGCCCGTCATAAAAGCGATGCCAAAACACCACAGGATGGGGTTCGTGGAACGGTGACAGGTTGAAACTGTTACCCGGCCGTGCCTATCTTAGTGTTGCCCTGCTTCGCGCCGGGCGGTGATGCAGCGAAAGGAAAGGAACCTGCCCAGACCTGCACTCTCTCGAGCCGGCGCCCGCCGCGCCGCCGAGCCCATCTCCAAGATGCGTCCCGACGCTGAGGAGATTCTGCGCCTGGTCCTCGCTCGCCTCGACGATATGAAGGCGGAGGACACCGTCACCATCGATCTCACCGGCAAATCCACGATCGCCGACACCATGGTTGTGACCTCCGGCAGGTCCAGCCGCCATGTGGGCTCGGTTGCGGATCACGTGCTGGAAGACCTTGCCGAAGCCGGCGTGCGCAACACGCGGGTCGAAGGCATGCCGCACTGCGACTGGGTGCTGATCGACGCTGGCGATGTGATCGTCCATGTGTTCCGGCCGGAAGCCCGTGCCTTCTACAATCTGGAGAAGATGTGGGCGGCGGGCAGGCCGAATGGGCGCCGGGCAAGCTGAGAACCTCTGACGGGTCCGTCCCGTTGGAGGCCTGGGGGGCGGCTTGAGCCGCTGCGCGTTCCATGCGTATTTTCACGCATGCGTATCGTGCTGGCCGTGGTCGGCCGATTAAAGCAAGGTCCCGAGCGCGAACTGTCCGAGCGCTATCGCAAGCGTGCGGCCGATGCCGGTCGCGGCGCGGGGCTGAGCGCCTTCGATATCGTCGAGATCAAGGAGAGCCGCGCCGGCGACGCCGGTCGGCGCATGCTCGAGGAATTGATCGCCATCGCCAACATCATCCCGGACCGCGCGGTCACGGTGATCCTGGACGAGCGCGGCGAGAGCATGAGCAGCGCGTCCTTCGCCGGCCGCCTGCAGGGCTGGCGGGCGCAGGACACGCCGGCCGTCGTGTTCGTCATCGGCGCCGCCGACGGTCTCGCGCCCGGCCTGCGGGAAAAAGCCGATCTCGCCGTCGCCTTCGGCGCCGCCACCTGGCCGCACCAGCTCGTGCGTATCATGCTGTTGGAGCAGCTCTATCGAGCCATGACCATCCTGGCTGGGCATCCCTATCACCGGTCGTGACCGCCCGGTGCGGGCCAAAAAACAAACCCGGCCGGTTGGCGGCCGCTTGGCCGCGGAACTGCTGCCACGGTCTTAATCCGGTACCAATCGTGGTTATCTATCCGGCGTTGGAACCGTTTTTGCATAGAACGGGTCGATGCAGGCTGTGCCGCCTTCTTCCTTCGTGCTCCGCCCGATTGTCCTGGCAACGCTGGGATTGTTGCCGCTCGGGCTGATGGCTGCGTCGGCCCAGACGCCGCGCGCACGGCAACCGGCTCCGGCCGACGCCAATCGTCCCGTCAGCCCGCCCGCAACGCTCGACACGCTCAAGGAGCGCGACGAGGAGCTCGAAAAGCTTCGCGCCGAGCAGCGCCGAATTCTCGAGAACGAGGCCAAGCTCAAGCGTGAGATCGAGTCGATCGGGGACGACCGGCGAAAATTCAACGAACAGATCATCGAGACCGCAGCCCGCGTCGTCGATGTGGGAGAGCGCGCGGCGCAGACGCAGGAGCGTCTCGATGCGCTCGACGAGAAAGAGCAGGCGTTGCGGGCCTCGTTGCAGGAGCGGCGCGGGCTCATCGCCGAGGTTCTGGCGGCGTTGCAGCGGATCGGCCGGCAGACCCCGCCCGCTCTCATGATCCGGGCCGAGGACGCGCTGCAGTCGGTGCGCTCGGCCATGATGCTGGGGGCGGTATTGCCCGAAATGCGACATCAGGCCGAAGTGCTCGCCGCCGATCTCACCGAGCTCGTGCGCCTGCGCACGCAGATTGCCGATGAGCGCGGCCGCCTCGCGCGCGACCTGCTCGTGCTCGTGGACGATCGCCAGCGCCTCTCCCTGTTCATCGATGAGCGCCAAAAGCGGCTGTCGGAGGCGGAACGGACGCTGGGCGAGGAGCGCCAGCACGCCGCTGAGCTGGCGGTCCAGGCCGAGAATCTCAATCAACTTATCGTCAAGCTCGAGCAGGGTCTCGATAGCGCCGCCCGCTCCGCGCGCGCCGCGGCGCGCTCGGGCGACGACAAGAAAGGTTCCGGCACCAGACCGGATTTCGCCGCACTCAAGGATCCCGGTCGGCTGAGTCCTGCGATTTCCTTTGCATCAGCCAAGGGAATGCTGCCAATGCCGGTCAATGGCGCCCGAATCCGGGAATTCGGCGCCTCGGACGGCCTCGGAGGCACCGAAAAGGGCGTCTCCATCGCCGCCCGGCCCGGCGGCCAAATCACCGCTCCGTGCGACGGATGGGTGGTTTATGCCGGTCCCTTCCGCAATTATGGCCAACTCTTGATCCTTAATGCCGGCGGCGGATATCATGTGTTGCTCGCTGGGATGGAACGGATATCTGTTGACCTGGGGCAGTTCGTGGTGACGGGCGAGCCCGTTGCGGTGATGGGCAGCGGAGCCCAGATCACCGCTGCTAAAGCGGGCGGGACAAGCCAACCCGTACTGTACGTGGAGTTCCGTAAGGACGGGATACCCGTCGATCCAGGCCCATGGTGGGCCGCAAACGAAGGCCAGAAGGTTCGCGGATGATGCGCAAGACTCCCCTGATACTCCTCGGTGCGGCGGCCGGCGTAGCCGTGACGCTGATAGCAACCCAGCCCCGCATCGTGTTTGATGGCGCGCGCGCGCAAGCGGCAGCCGCGGACACCTATCGGCAGCTCAGCCTGTTCGGCGACGTGTTCGAAAGAGTACGCGCCGACTATGTGGAGAAGCCCGACGACGGCAAGCTGATCGAATTGGCGATCAACGGCATGCTGGCCGGGCTCGATCCGCATTCGAGCTACATGGACTCCAAGAGCTTCCGCGACATGCAGGTGCAGACCCGCGGCGAGTTCGGCGGCCTCGGGATCGAGGTCACCATGGAGGACGGCCTGATCAAGGTCGTGGCGCCGATCGACGAAACCCCGGCGGCGAAGGCCGGGATCATGGCCAACGACATCATCACCCATCTCGACGACGAGCCGGTGCAGGGGCTGACCCTCAACCAGGCGGTCGAGAAGATGCGCGGCCCGGTGAACACCAAGATCAAGCTCAAGGTCATGCGCAAGGGCCAGGACAAGCCGGTCGAGGTGGCGATCACGCGCGACGTCATCCGCGTGCGCTCGGTGCGCTCGCGTCTCGAAGACGATGTCGGCTTCATCCGCGTCACCCAGTTCAACGAGCAGACCACCGAGGGCCTGAAGAAGGCGATCACCGATCTCACCGCCCAGGCCGGCGACAAGCTCAAGGGCTTCATCATCGACCTGCGCAACAATCCCGGCGGGTTGCTCGATCAGGCCATCTCGGTGTCCGATGCGTTCCTGGAAAAGGGCGAGATCGTATCGACGCGCGGCCGCAATGCCGAAGAAACCCAGCGGTTCAATTCGCGCGCCGGCGACCTCACCAAGAACAAGCCGATCATCATCCTGATCAACGGCGGCTCGGCCTCGGCGTCCGAGATCGTGGCGGGTGCGCTGCAGGATCATCGCCGCGCGACCGTCATCGGGACCCGTTCGTTCGGCAAGGGCTCGGTGCAGACCATCATCCCGCTCGGCTCCGGCAACGGCGCGCTGCGGCTGACCACCGCGCGCTACTTCACCCCGTCCGGACGCTCGATCCAGGCCAAGGGCATCTCGCCCGACATCGAGGTGCTGCAGGAGGTGCCGGACGAGCTCAAGGCGCGCACCGACACGCGCGGCGAGGCTTCGTTGCGCGGGCATCTCAAGGCGGAAGGCGACGAGGCGACCGGCTCGCAGTCCTACATCCCGCCGGATCCGAAGGACGACAAGGCGCTCCATACCGCGCTCGATCTGATCCGCGGCATCCAGAAAAACTCGGCCTATCCGCCCAATCCGAAGACGGCCGTGCCGAACTAGGACCAGGCGACCACGAATCTCCATCGGGGCGGCCTCGCGGCCGCCCCGATGCTTTTGTGCCGGTGCCGGCGCCACGGATAGACCTCGAGCGAATTCCGATGGTGTCGCGGTCCGTCATCGGCGCGAAACGGGCGGGGCGCGAACCCACAAGTCTCTCGATTCAAGCCGGCACAGCCGCTAAGCATGCGGCACTCGCAGCTTCTCGTCCCGCTGGAATGTGATCGGCATGCCCGCTTTCGAATCGCTCCCCTATCGGCCCTGCGTCGGCCTCGCGGTGTTCAACCGCGACGGCCTCGTGTTCATCGGCCGCCGCATCAACGGGCCCGAGCATGTCGACGAGGTGCATGTGTGGCAGATGCCGCAAGGCGGCATCGATGACGGCGAGGAGCCATGGCCGGCGGCCAAGCGCGAGCTCTACGAGGAGACCAATATCCGCTCGGTCGAGAAGCTAGGCGGCAGCAAGGAGTGGCTCTGCTACGACATTCCGCCCGAGCTCGCCGGCCAGGCCTGGAACGGCAAATATCGCGGCCAATGCCAGAAATGGTACGCGCTGCGGTTCACCGGCGACGACAGCGAAATCGACATCGCCCATCCCGCCGGGGGTCACAAGCCGGAATTCGCGGAGTGGCGCTGGGAACCGCTGCACCATCTCCCCGATCTGATCGTGCCGTTCAAGCGGCCGGTCTACGAGCAGGTGGTGAAGGAATTCGCGCCGTTCGCGAAGGGGTAGCGGCGCGGGTCCCGACGCCACGCGGCGTAGGGTGGGCAAAGGCGCGCGCGTGCACGAGGCTCGGTCCCTGCACCAGCACAATCGCGTGCGCCTTGCCCACGCGAACAACAGCGACACAGATGCGCGTGGGCACGGCGCCGCTCTTCATTTGTGCGCGCAGCGAAATCTCGTTTCGCGCCTGTGCCCACCCTACCGCGAGGTGCGGCGAGCTACTGCAGCTCGGCCTGCAGCGCCTTCAGCTGATCGACCTTGTGGGAAAGCTTGTCGCGCCGCCAGCCGTCGGTGGCCTTGGCGATGTCTCCCTCGGTGTCCTTGATCACACCGTCGAGCACCGTCGGGTCGAACTCGTCCTGCGGCACAGCCATATCCGCGAGCACGGTCAGGCCTGTTGGGCTGACCTCGGCGAACCCGCCATTCACGACCACCCGCAACTCGCCGCCGTCGCGATAGACGACGAGGATCCCCGGCCGCAGCGTCGTGACCATGGGCGCATGTCCGGCCAGCACGCCGAAGTCGCCCTCGCTGCCGGGCACGTCGACCTGGGTGACCTCGCCGGAGATCAAGAGCTTCTCCGGCGAGACGAGATCGAATTGAAACGTGGCCATGATGAGCTTCCGCTTTCTCGCTCGTCACCCGCTCGACGTTATGCTGCTTCCGCCGCGAGCTTCTTGCCCTTCTCCACCGCCTGCTCGATGGTGCCGACCATGTAGAAAGCTGCCTCCGGCAGGTGATCGTACTTGCCTTCGCACAATCCCTTGAAGCCGCGGATGGTGTCGGCAAGGTCGACGAATACGCCCGGCGTGCCGGTGAACACCTCGGCGACGTGGAAGGGCTGCGACAGGAAGCGTTCGATCTTGCGCGCGCGCGCGACCGTAAGCTTGTCCTCTTCCGAGAGCTCGTCCATGCCGAGAATGGCGATGATGTCCTGCAGCGCCTTGTAGCGCTGCAGAATCTGCTGCACCTGGCGCGCAACCGCGTAGTGCTCCTCGCCGACGATCATCGGAGAGAGCATGCGCGAGGTCGAATCGAGCGGGTCGACCGCGGGGTAGATGCCCTTCTCCGCGATCGAGCGCGACAGCACCGTGGTGGCATCAAGGTGCGCGAACGAGGTGGCGGGCGCGGGATCGGTGAGGTCGTCGGCCGGCACGTAGATCGCCTGCACCGAGGTGATCGAGCCCTTGGTCGTGGTGGTGATGCGCTCCTGCAGCGCGCCCATCTCGGTCGCGAGCGTGGGCTGATAGCCCACGGCGGACGGAATGCGGCCGAGCAGCGCGGACACTTCCGAGCCCGCCTGGGTGAAGCGGAAGATGTTGTCCACGAAGAACAGCACGTCCTGGCCCTGATCGCGGAAGTATTCGGCCACGGTGAGGCCGGACAGCCCGACGCGGGCGCGGGCGCCGGGCGGCTCGTTCATCTGGCCGTAGACCAGCGCGCATTTCGAGCCGGCGGCCGAGCCGTTGTTCTTCCGCGGGTCCTTGTTCACGCCGGACTCGATGAATTCGTAGTAGAGGTCGTTGCCCTCGCGCGTGCGCTCGCCGACCCCGGCGAACACCGAATAGCCGCCGTGCGCCTTGGCGATGTTGTTGATCAGCTCCTGGATGATCACGGTCTTGCCGACGCCGGCACCGCCGAACAGGCCGACCTTGCCGCCCTTGGCGTAGGGCGCGAGCAGGTCCACGACCTTGATCCCGGTCACCAGGATCTCCAATTCCGTCGCCTGCTGGGTATAGGGCGGCGCCGGCTGGTGGATCGGGCGGCGCTCCTGGTACGGCACCGGGCCGGCCTCGTCGACGGGATCGCCCACCACGTTCATGATGCGGCCGAGCGTGCCATCGCCGACCGGCACCGCGATCGGCTGGCCGGTGTCGGAGACCTTCTGTCCGCGCACCAGGCCTTCGCTGGTATCCATGGCGACCGTGCGCACCGTCGATTCGCCGAGATGCTGGGCGACTTCGAGCACCAGGCGCTGGCCCTGGTTCTCGGTCTCGAGTGCGTTGAGAATCGCGGGCAGGTGCCCTTCGAACTGCACGTCGACGACGGCGCCGATGACCTGGGTGATATGTCCGGTGGGATTGGTCATGGGATTTCCTTGTTAACGCGCCGCCTCGGCGCCGGAGATGATCTCGATCAGCTCCTTGGTGATCATCGCCTGGCGGGTACGGTTGTAGGTCAGCGTCTGCTTGCGAATCATTTCCCCGGCGTTGCGCGTGGCATTGTCCATCGCCGACATCTGGGCGCCGTAGAACGAGGCGGAATTCTCCAGCAAGGCGCGGAAAATCTGCACCGATATGTTGCGCGGCAGAAGCTCGGTGAGGATCTCATCCTCGTCGGGCTCGTATTCGTAGATCGCGCCGGTATCGTTGCCGGCCGCCTCGCTTGCGAACACCGGCGGAATGATCTGCTGCGCGGTCGGAATCTGCGCGATCACCGACTTGAAGCGTGAAAAGAACAGCGTGCAGACGTCGAAGGCGCCTTCTTCGTAGAGCCGCACGATCTTGTCGCCGACCCCTTCGGCGTGCTCGAAGGCAAGCGCGCGGACCGAGCGCAGCTCGACGTGCTCGATGATCTGCTTCTGGTAGAGGCGGCGGAGCTGCTCGTAGCCCTTGCGGCCGACGCAGAAGAACTTGACCTCCTTGCCTTCGGCCATCAACGTATTGGCGCGCTCGCGCGCGAGCCGCACGATTGCCGAGTTGAACGGGCCGCACAGGCCGCGCTCGGCGGTGCAGACCAGGAGCAGATGCACTTGCTCGCTGCCGGTTCCCAGGAGCAGCCGCGGCGCCGAGCCGAGGTCGCCGACCGCGGCGGCGATGCTGCCGAGCACCCTGCCCATGCGCTCGGCATAGGGACGCGCGGCCTCGGCGGCCGCCTGCGCGCGCCGCAACTTGGAGGCCGCCACCATCTGCATCGCTTTGGTGATCTTCTGCGTCGCCTTGGTGGCGGCGATGCGCACACGCATGTCCTTGAGGCTGGCCATGGGTCTCGATCTATCCGCTTGCCGGAACGCGCCGTGCCGTGCGGCTGGTCATCGCCAAAATCTTCTACCCGAACGTCTTGGCATACGCGTCGACCGCAGCCTTGAGCTTGGCGGCAGTGGCGTCCTCGAGGTCCTTGGTATCGCGGATGGTGTCCAGGATGTCCTGATGCTGGCTGCGCATCAGCGTCAGCAGGCCCTCCTCGAATGCGCGCACCCGGTCGACCGGGATGCGATCGAGGTAGCCGTTGACGCCGGCGTAAATGCTGACGACCTGCTCCTCCATCCTCAGCGGCGAGAACTGCGACTGCTTGAGCAGCTCGGTCAGCCGCGCCCCGCGCGCGAGCAGGCGCTGGGTAGTGGCATCGAGGTCGGAGCCGAACTGGGCGAATGCCGCCATTTCGCGGTACTGCGCGAGCTCGCCCTTGATGCGGCCCGCGACCTTCTTCATCGCCTTGGTCTGCGCGGCGGAGCCGACGCGCGACACCGACAGGCCGACGTTCACCGCCGGGCGGATGCCCTGGTAGAACAGGTCGGTCTCCAGGAAGATCTGACCGTCGGTGATCGAGATGACGTTGGTCGGAATGTAGGCGGACACGTCGTTCGCCTGCGTCTCGATGACCGGCAGCGCGGTGAGCGAGCCGGCCTTGTTGGCGTCGTTCATCTTCGCCGCACGCTCGAGCAGCCGCGAGTGCAGATAGAACACGTCGCCGGGATAGGCTTCGCGGCCGGGCGGACGGCGCAGCAGCAGCGACATCTGGCGATAGGCGACGGCCTGCTTGGAGAGATCGTCGTAGATGATCACTGCGTGCATGCCATTGTCGCGGAAATACTCGCCCATGGTGCAGCCGGAAAACGGCGCCAGATACTGCATCGGCGCGGGATCGGACGCGGTCGCCGCCACCACGATCGAATAGTCGAGCGCGCCGTTCTCCTCCAGCACCTTGGCGAACTGCACGACGGTGGAGCGCTTCTGCCCGACCGCGACATAGACGCAGTAGAGCTTTATCTTCTCGTCACCAGTGGCGTTGAGCGCCTTCTGGTTGAGGATGGTGTCGAGCGCGATCGCGGTCTTGCCGGTCTGGCGATCGCCGATGATCAGCTCGCGCTGGCCGCGGCCGATGGGAATCAGCGCGTCGATCGCCTTGAGCCCGGTGGCCATCGGCTCGTGCACGGATTTGCGCGGGATGATGCCCGGCGCCTTGACGTCGACGCGTTTGCGCTCGGTGGCCTCGATCGGCCCCTTGCCGTCGATGGGATTGCCGAGCGCGTCCACCACGCGCCCGAGCAGGCCCTTGCCGACCGGCACGTCCACGATGGCGCGGGTCCGCTTGACGGTCTGCCCTTCCTTGATCTCGCGGTCCTCGCCGAAGATCACGATGCCGACGTTGTCGGTCTCGAGATTGAGCGCCATGCCGCGCACGCCGTTCTCGAATTCGACCATCTCGCCGGCCTGGACGTTGTCGAGGCCGTAGACACGGGCGATGCCGTCGCCGACCGAGAGCACCTGGCCGACCTCGGAGACCTCCGCCTCCTGACCGAAGTTCTTGATCTGCTCTTTCAGGATGGCCGAAATTTCGGCGGGACGGATGTCCATCAGCGGGCCTCTTTCATCGCTAATCTGATCGCATTGAGTTTGGTGCGCAGCGAAGTGTCGACCATGCGGGAGCCGAGCTTGACCACGAGACCGCCGATGATCGCGGGATCGATCTTCACGTCCATCTGGACGTCCTTCCTGGTCATGGCCGTGAGCACATCCTTGATGGCGGCGAGGTGCGCCTCGCTCGGCTTCTGCGCCAAGGTCACCTCGGCGGTGACCTCGCCCTTGTGCTTGGCGACCAGCGCCCGGTAGGCCTTCACCATGTCGCGCGCCGCGAACAGCCGCCGCTTCGCCGCGACCAGCTTGAGGAAATTGGCCGCGATCCCGTCGATGCCCGTCTTGTCCAGCACCGCCGACAGGGCGCGCGTCTGATCGTCGGCGGACAGCACCGGGCTTCTGAGCAGCCGCGCCAGGTCGGCGATCTCCGCCACCATCGCGTCAAACCGGTCGAGATTCACCTTGACCGTGTCGATGGCATTCTGCTCGCGCGCAAGCTCGAACAAAGCGGTCGCGTAGCGGCCCGCCATGCCGGATACGATTGCCCCTTCGCCTGCCACGTTGCTCTGCTCTTTCGGCAATTCCGCAGGCTCGGCACCGCCGCGGACGGTGGGCGCCAAGCCATTGAAATTCAATGGAACTTTGTGTCTCGTGGAGGACGCCGGCGCGCCCCATAAACCCCACGAAAATCGCGCGGTTGCGTAACACACCGCCAACTGCGGTGCAACATGACGAAATGTCCGGCAGCCAGAACATTCTCGCCGCGCCAACCGCCTGCACCGCGGCCCGCACCGGTGCTACACAAGCCGCCCTGACCTCTCCCCGCCGCGCCCTCCCTTCCCGGAAGCCGCCATCGTGCCACCCTCTCCGCAGGATGCCGCTGACACCACGGCCCGCCTCATGCTGGTCGGGGTGAGCCTGGCATGGGGACTGAGCTGGCCGGCGATGAAAATCGCGCTCGACGAAATACCGCCGTTCAGCATGCGCACCGGCACCTCGGGGCTCGCGACCATCACGCTGTTCGCGCTCGCCTTCCTGCAGCACCGCCGGGTGCGGATTCCCAGCACGGTGGCGCGCGTGCATCTCGTCGTCGCCGGATTCCTGAACGTGGCGTGCTTCACGCTGTTCTCCGCCTTCGCGCAGCTTGCGACCGCGACCTCGCGGGTGGCGGTCCTCACCTACACCATGCCGATCTGGGCGGCGCTGCTGGCATATCCGATCCTGCGGGAGCGGTTGAGCCGCACCCGGGCGATGGCGCTCCTGCTGTGTGCGGCGGGACTGGCGGTGCTGGTCTATCCATTGCTCGGATCGAACGACTTGCTCGGCCTCGCCCTCGCGCTGGCGACGGCGGTGACCTGGGCGGCCGGCACGGTCTATCTGAAATGGGCGCGAATCGACGCCGACCCGATCGCGATCGCGGCGTGGCAACTGCTCGTCGCTTTGGTGGTCACCGTCGCCTGCTTGCTGGTGGTCGAAGGATCGCCGCATTGGTGGCCGGTGCGCCCGCGTGCATTGCTCGCGATGGTCTTTGCCGGCATGGCCGGGTCCGCGTTCGCCTACCTGCTCTGGTTCGAGATCGTGCGGCGGCTGCCGGCGACGACGGCGTCGCTGGGCGTACTGAGCGCCCCGGTCGTGGGTGTGTTCGCCTCCATGCTGGTGCTGGGGGAACGGCCGAGCCTCCACGACATCGTCGGCTTCGTGCTGATCCTGGCCGCCGCCGCCTGCGTGCTGCTGGCGCCCACGGCACGCTCGGCCGAAGCCGCGCCGATCGAGCAATAATTGTTGCGTACTCCGGGAGGTCTGTGATGGCGTGGATTTATCTCACCATCGCCGGTTTGTTCGAGATCGGCTGGGCGATCGGGTTGAAATACACGGAAGGCTTTACACGCCTGCTGCCGTCGTTGTGGACCATCGGCAGCATGATCCTGAGCATCGTGCTGCTGGGACTGGCGCTCAAGACGCTGCCGGTCGGAACCGCCTATGCGGTGTGGACCGGGATCGGCGCGGTCGGTACCGCCGCGCTCGGCATCTACCTGTTCGCGGAGCCGGCGACCGTGGCGCGCCTGCTATGCATCGGCCTGATCTTGTCCGGCATCGTCGGTCTCAAGCTGGTGACCTGAACCGCGCGCCACCGCCGTCACATTGGTTCCGACCGCGAAGAAGGACGCAGCGGTGCGCAACGTCGGCGCTTGCACCACGCGTCCTTCCCGTCGCTGCGACGTCGATCACCGCACCGCGACCGGCGCCACCGTGGACCCGGTACCACCCTCGATCTTCAACGGCTGCACGATGAGCGCGAACTCGGACACTCCCTTCGCCGCCAATTCGTCGAGCTTGAGATTCTCGAGCAGGTGAACGCCGTTCACGACCAGCGCGATCTGGTGCACGGGGAGCGAAAGCTGCTTGTCGGGGTTGGGCGCGACCTCGACCGGCCAGTTGTCGGAGCCGAGCAGCATCGGATCCTTGGCGATCAGCCACTCCGCCGCCTTGACGCCGATGCCCGGGCATGACTTGACGTAGCGGGCATTGTCCTTCGCCCAGAGCTTGCCCCAGCCGGTATTGACGATGACGGCATCGCCCGGCTGCAGCGTCACATTCTGCTTCTTGAGCGCGCCCTCCAGATCCTCGACCGTGATCTCATAGCTGTCGCCGAGCGTCTCGACGCCCTTGAAACCGGCGACGTCGATCAGCACGCCGCGGGTGATCAGCGCCCCGACCTTGTGCACGCCGAGCTTGGTGAAGCCCGAGCGGGTCGCATTCTCCGCGACCTTGAAGCAGTTGTACCAGCTGTTCTCGTGGGTCTGGTGCGCGAACCCGTCGAACTGAGTGCCGACCTGCCCGATCTCGGAAACGACCAGCTCCTCGTTGCTGCCGCGCCGATTGGAGAACTCGTTCATGAATGTGCGCTTGACGTGCACGTCGAAGCGCCGCGTGCCGAAGAACGGCATGCTCGCACCGAGCACCTGCCCGAGCTCGATCACCTCGCCGGTCTTGATCAGCTTGACCGCGTTGAGCACGGCCTGCGGCTTCATGTGGTTGGCGGAGCCGCGCTCGTCGCCCGCGCCCCATTTCGACGGGCAGCGCGCGTTTTCCGGCGGCGGGGTCCAGCTCGGGGCCTGGCTCAGAGCCGCCGTGCCGCCCACGAGCATGGCCCCTAGCACAGCGCCGAATGCGATGCGTTGCATGGTGTCCTCCCGGTGTTTTGTTGGTCCGGACGTGGTCCGGCTCGATCAGGATGCGCTCCAGCGCAGCCTCGTTCAAGCGCCGGTTGCAGCGCTCAGGGCGAGCACGCTCCAGCGGGTCGGCACGCGCGTGGCGGGCGCTACCCCGCCCGATGCGATTAGAGAAAGCTCTGCGGGTCGACGTCGACGTCGAGCTTGATATTGCCCGTGCGCTTGGGCGCGGCGGCAAGCCAGTCCCGCAGATAGCCGGAGAGATCGAAGGCGCGCGGCGATTTCACCAGCAGGCGGAAGCGGTAGCGGCCGCGTACCAGGGCGAGCGGCGCTTCCGCCGGTCCGAGCACGCGCACCTCGTCGGCCAGCGGCGAAGCGGCGGCGAGGCGGCGCGCATAGGACTCGGCGGCCGTGCGCTCGCCGGCCGAGATCAGCAGGCTCGCGAGCCGGCCGAACGGCGGGTAGTGCGTCTTCTCCCGCAAGTCGATTTCGCTTGTGTAGAATGCGTCGCGATCGCCGGCCACCAGCGCCCGCATCACCGGATGTTCGGGCTGATGGGTCTGCAGGTAGCCGATGCCGCGCCCCGCCTCGCGGCCGGCGCGGCCGATGACCTGATGCAGCAATTGGAACGTGCGTTCGGCCGCGCGCGGGTCGCCGTTCGCCAGCCCGAGATCGGCGTCGACGACCCCGACCAGATTGAGCTTCGGGAAGTGGTGACCCTTGGCGACGAGCTGCGTCCCGATCACGATGTCGAACCGCCCTTGCGCGATGTCGTCCAGCTCCTCGCGCAGGCGCTCGACCGATTCAACGAGATCGCTGGACAGCACCAGGATGCGGCTTGAAGGAAACAGCTCCGCCGCCTCCTGCTGCAGGCGCTCGACGCCGGGACCGACCGCGACGAACGACTCGGTCGCCTGGCATTGCGGGCATTGCGCCGGCGGCGGCATCGAGAAGCCGCAATGGTGGCAGACCAGCCGGCGGCGGAAACGGTGATCGACCAGCCAGGCGTCGCAGTTGGGACATGCGAGCCGAAACCCGCATTGGCGGCACAGCGTGAGCGGCGCATAGCCGCGACGATTGAGGAACAGAAGCGCCTGCTCGCCGCGGGCCAGCGCAGTCTGCACCGCCTCGGCGAGCCGCGGCGCGATGAAGCGGCCGCGCGGCGGACCTTCGGCCCGCAGGTCGATCGCCTCGATGGCGGGAAGGTGCTGGTTGCCGAACCGCTCGGGCAGATGCACGCGGGCGTAGCGGCCGCGTCGGGCGTTGACCTCGGTCTCGACCGAAGGTGTCGCCGATACCAGCACGATCGGGATGTCCGCTCCGCGCGCGCGCACCACCGCCATGTCGCGGGCATGGTAGCGCGCGCCGTCTTCCTGCTTGTAGGCGGGGTCGTGCTCCTCATCGACCACGATCAACCCGAGATCGCGGTACGGCAGAAACAGCGCCGAGCGGGCGCCGACGATGACGCTCACCTCGCCCGCGGCGACCGCGCTCCAGGTGCGCGCGCGCAGGCGCGGAGACAGCTGCGAGTGCCACTCGGCCGGGCGCACGCCGAAGCGCTCGGCGAAACGGTCGAGGAACTGCGTGGTCAAGGCGATCTCGGGCACGAGCACCAGCGCCTGCCGTCCGCGACGGATGATCTCGCCGACGGCCTCGAAATAGACCTGCGTCTTGCCGGAGCCGGTGACGCCGTCGAGCAGGGTGACGCCATAGCCGCCCTTGGCCACGGTTGCATGCAGGGCATTCGCCGCCTCGCGCTGCGCCGAGGTGAAGTCCGGCGGCGCAAAATCCGGGTCGGGCGCGCGCGCCACCGGCTCGGGCGCCAGCACCAGGCTTTCCAGGGTCCCCTCATCGACCAGGCCGTCGATGACTCCGGGCGAGACGCCCGCCCCTTCGGCGACATCGCTCTTGGCGCGCGCGAGGCCGTCGGCGAGCAGCGCGAGCACGCGGTGGCGCGCGGCGGTCATCCGCTTCGGCGCGGAACCGGCGAGGCGCACGCCGACGCGCTCGCGCGCGGGCCCCAGATGCTCGCCCATGCGCAACGCCATACGCAGCACCGTGCCGCGGGCAGTGAGCGTGTAGCCGGCGACCCAGTCGATGAACTTGCGCAATTCCGGCTTGAGCGGCGGCAGCTCGAGCTTCTCCTCCACGTCCTTCATGCGGTTGTCGAGGCGGGGATTGGGGCTGGCGTTCTCCGCCCAGACCACCCCGGTCGCCACGCGCGCCCCGAGCGGGACGCTCACGAGGTCGCCGGGCGCCAGCGTGAGCTCTTCCGGCACCCGGTAGGAATAGGCCTGATCGAGGGCGACCGGGAGAAGGACATCGACAACGCGTCTGGCCATAGGCGATCCGGCCGATTGCAAGCGTTTAAGAAAGAGTGAAGGAAGGGGGGAGATATATGGTGCCATGTCAAGGACAACACCCGCTCCCGATCTAATCCTCGCGGCCCCCGAGGTCGCACGCGAATTCGCGTGCTGGCTCGCATACCTGTCGACCGAACGGCGGATGTCGCCGAAAACGGTAGAAGCCTATGAGCGCGATCTGCGCCAATTCCTTGGCTTCCTGTCCGGCCACCTCGACGGCCGGGTGACGCTGTCAGCGCTGGCGCGCCTCGCGCCGCTCGACGTGCGCGCCTTTCTCGCCGCACGGCGCGCCGACGGCATCGGCAGCCGCTCGCTGATGCGCATGCTCGCCGGCGTGCGGTCGTTCGCGCGCTTCCTCGAGCGCAACGGCAAGGGCAAGGTGGGCGCGCTTGCCGCCGTGCGCACGCCCAAGATCGCCAAGACGTTGCCGAAACCGCTCGCGATCGCGGCCGCCAAACGCATGGCCGACACCGACCTGCGCGCCGGCGAGGAGCGTGACCCCTGGATACTCGCCCGCGATGCCGCGGTGCTGGCTTTGCTCTACGGGTCGGGCCTGCGCATCTCCGAGGCGCTGGCCCTCAAGCGCAGCGACATTCCAGCGCCCGGGGGCGGCGACGTCATCACCGTGACCGGCAAGGGCAACAAGGCGCGCATGGTGCCGGTCCTGGCCAAGGTCACCGAGCTCGCAGCGGACTACATCGCGCTCTGCCCGCACCAGCTTCCCCCCGACGGTCCCTTGTTCGTCGGCGCCAAGGGCGGCCCGCTCTCCCCGCGCATCATCCAGCTTGCGATGGCGCGCCTGCGCGGCGCGCTCGGCCTGCCGGAGAGCGCGACACCACACGCGCTGCGACATTCCTTCGCAACGCACCTGCTGGCGCGCGGCGGCGACCTGCGGGCGATCCAGGAGCTGCTCGGCCACGCCTCGCTGTCAACGACGCAGATCTACACCGCGGTCGATACCGAACGGCTGCTGGAAGTCTATCGCAGCGCGCATCCACGGGCATGACGCCCGCGAGGCGCGCGCCCACCGTTGCACGACAGCGGTGACATGCTAGCCTCCCGGCGACGCCAGGAGGGGATACATGCGGCGACTGCGCATTCTTGCTCTTGCCGCCACGCTCGCGGCAGCCAATTGCGTGCCCGCCGCCGTGCATGCGCAGGAGCAACCTTCGCCGGAAAGCATGGAGGCGGCACAGGCTCTGTTCGCACTCCTGTTCGCGCACGGTTTTACCACGCTCAACGCGCAGGCGGTGGAGGCGGCCTGGCCCGGCATCGAAACCGCTCTGCGCACGCAGCGGCCGAATATTGACCCGGCAACGCTCGCCGACTTGCGCCGGGAATTCGAGCGCATCCGTCTCGCGCGGCTGTCCGAGGTGGTGAAGGATCTTCCGGCGATCTACGCGCGCTATCTCAACGCCGAGGACATGCGCGTGCTGGCTGCCTTCTACGGCACCGCGACCGGCGCGAAGATGTTGCAGGCAATGCCCAAAGTCCTGCCCGAGGCCTTCGCCAGCGTGCTACCGCGCATGCAGCCCATGCTGGCGGAGACCCAGGACTCGTTCCTCAAGCTGCTGCGCGAGCGCGGCCTGCTCAATTGACGGCTTTTCTGCCGAAGTGACAAAGGTGTGACGGGCGCTGCGCCGGCGTGCCCCTCCCCTGCCACCTTTGCCGCCCCCTTGCGAAAGCGACCAGGTTCGATACATCGTCGTCGGACGAAGCACGGAGGGCGACATGAGTCATGGCGTGCACGCGGTCCAGCATGAAGTCGAGCATCAGATCGAGCATGAGGAGCACGGGCATGGCGGCGGCCGGAAAAAAACGCTGATAGAGGGCCTGAACAAGAAGATCGCGCTGCTGATCTCGGTGCTTGCGCTGTTCCTGGCGTTCGCCGAAACCTTGGGCAAGAGTTCGCAGACCGAAGGCATTTCGCTCAACATCAGGGCATCCGATACCTGGAATTTCTTCCAGGCCAAGACAATCCGACAAACCACGCTCCGCACCGCCGCCCAGGCGGTCACGGTCGAGGCCGGCACCATTGCCGACGAAGCCCAGAAAGGCGGCCCTGCTCAAGCAGGCCGACGACTGGATGAAGACGGTGGCGCGGTACGAATCGGATCCGGCGGAAAAGGACGGCCGCAAGGAATTGCGCGCGCTCGCGGAAAAGTACGAGCACGCCCGCGACACCCATCTGGCGCGCTATCATCACTACGAGTACGCGGCGGCGGCGTTTCAGATCGGCATCGTGCTGGCATCAGCGGCCGTCATCACCGGCATGATCGCGTTGGCGTACATTGCGGGCGGTCTCGGCGTCGTCGGACTGGCGATCATGGGATTGGGGTTTTTCAATCCCGACTATCTGCACTCGCTCCACCTGATCTGACGAGGTCAGGCTGCCTGCATCCTCCGGCGGATGCGCGCGAGCAGCCGCAACGTGCGCCCCGCGCGCCTGGGTCCCCACATTCGAAAGAAGCGTCTGAGACGGCGCTTGATCGGATCGATCAATCCGTGCGCCCAGGCCAGGCCCGCCATGACGCGGTCGTACAGCCATCGAAACCAAGGCATCTGCATGAGTTTGGGCTGCGTCAGATCGAAGATGAACGCCGTGACGCCGACGCTGAGCATCTTCGCGAATGCGAGCACGCCGAGCGCCCCGAGCCAGGAGCCGTGCGCCAGCATCCATAGGCCGAGAAACTTGAGCGGCAGGAGCAGGAGTACCGGCACGATGAAGACGACGAGGGTGGCGGAGGGCGGGAGGCGATCGATCAAGGCCCTGAGCCGTGCCTTGATGGCGCGCAGCGGAATGTGCGCAACGATCCAGGCAACGATCGGGGCGAGATGGCTCCAAAGCCACGCCTCGAACAGGAAGACGAGGGCCACCAGGATCAGGAGCGGGCGAAGCAGGCGGCGCATGCCTATACCTACAGTGCGGCGCCGGACAATCCCGGCGCTCGACGGCTGACGGGACGCACGCGCAGGACGGAGATCCGAACGAGCATCTGCCGGACGGAGCCGGCGCTCCCCGGTGGCCTCACATATGGATGGCGCGCTTGTCCACCGCCAGCGCCGCCTCCTTGACCGCCTCGGTCAGCGTCGGATGGGCGTGGCAGGTGCGTGCGATGTCCTCGGACGCGGCACCGAACTCCATCGCGACGGCGGCCTCCGCGATCATATTGCCGGCGTCCGCGCCCACGATGTGCACGCCAAGCACGCGGTCGGTCTTGGCGTCGGCGAGGATCTTCACGAAGCCTTCGGTCTGCAGATTCACCTTGGCACGGCCATTGGCCGTGAAGGGAAACTTGCCGGTCTTGTAGGCAATGCCGGCCTGCTTCAATTCGTCCTCGCTCTTCCCGACGGAGGCGATCTCCGGATAGGTGTAGACCACGTTGGGGATGACATCGTAGTTCACGTGGCCCGACCGACCGGCGAGGTTTTCCGCCACCGCCACGCCTTCGTCCTGCGCCTTATGCGCCAGCATGGGACCGGCGATCGCGTCGCCGATGGCGTAGATGCCCGGCACATTGGTGGCGTAGCGGGCATCGACGATCACGCGTCCCTTGTCGTCGGTCTTCACGCCGGCTTCTTCGAGCCCGAGACCCTCGGTAAAGGGCACGCGACCGATCGACACCAGCACGACATCGGCATCGATTGCTTCCGCCGCACCGCCGGCGGCCGGCTCGACCGTGGCCTTGAGCTTGTTTCCCGAGACCTCGACGCCGGTGACCTTGGACGAAAGTTTGAATGTGATCCCCTGCTTTTCAAGCAGGCGCTGGAATTGGCGGCAGACCTCGCTGTCCAGTCCGGGCAGGATGCGGTCGAGGAACTCGACCACGATGACCTCGGAGCCCAGGCGGCGCCACACCGAGCCGAGTTCGAGCCCGATCACGCCGGCCCCGATCACCAGGAGCCGCTGCGGCACCTTGTCCAGCACGAGCGCACCGGTCGAGGAGACGATACGCTCTTCGTCGATCTCGACGCCGCGCAGGCGCGCGACATCCGAGCCGGTGGCGATCACGATCGCCTTGCCTTCGATCGACTGGCTGGTGCCGTCGGCGGCTTTCACCTCGACCTTGCCGGGTCCGGCGATGCGACCGAGACCCGCGAAGGTCTCGATCTTGTTCTTCTTGAACAGGAAGGCAACACCCTTGACGTTGCCGTCGACGCCTTCGTCCTTGAATTTCATCATGGCGGCGAGATCGAGCTTCGGCTGACCAAGCTTGATGCCCATCTTGCCGAACAGGTGGCCGGATTCTTCGAACAGCTCGGAGGCGTGCAGCAGCGCCTTCGAGGGAATGCAGCCGACATTGAGGCAAGTGCCGCCGAAGGTCTTTTCCTTTTCCACGACAGCCACTTTCATGCCGAGCTGCGCCGCGCGGATGGCGCAGACATACCCGCCGGGACCGGAGCCGATCACGATGAGGTCGTAGGGCATGCATCACTCCGAACTACCGGTCGCCACCGAAAGTCGTGACGACAATCACAGATCCAGCAAGAACCTTGCCGGATCCTCCAACACGTCCTTCACCCGCACCAGGAACGTTACCGCTTCGCGCCCGTCGACGATGCGGTGATCGTAGCTGAGCGCGAGATACATCATCGGCCGGATCTCGACCTTGCCGGCGATGGCCACTGGCCGCTCCTGGATCTTGTGCATGCCGAGGATGCCCGACTGCGGCGCGTTCAGGATCGGTGTGGACATCAGTGAGCCGTACACTCCGCCGTTGGAGATCGTGAAGGTGCCGCCCTGCATCTCCTCGATCTTGAGCGTGCCTTCGCGCGCGCGCCGACCCATGTCGGCGATCTCCTTCTCGATCTGCGCGAGCGACTTTCGATCGCAGTCGCGGACCACCGGAACGACGAGGCCCTTCTCGGTCCCGACCGCGACGCCGATGTGATAGTAATTCTTGTAGATCAGGTCGGTGCCGTCGATCTCGGCGTTGACTGCGGGGATTTCCTTGAGCGCCTGCACGCAGGCCTTCACGAAGAAGCCCATGAAGCCGAGCTTCACGCCGTGCTTCTTCTCGAACAGCTCCTTGTACTGATTGCGCAGATGCATCACCGCGCCCATGTCGACCTCGTTGAAGGTCGTGAGCATGGCGGCCGCGCTCTGCGCCTCCTTGAGCCGGCGCGCGATGGTCTGGCGCAGCCGCGTCATCTTCACCCGCTCTTCGCGCGCGGCATCATCCGCGGGCGAAGGCGCACGCACCTGCAGGGCTGCGGCCGGCTGGGCAACGGGCGTCGGAGCGGCGGCGGCACGCTCGATCGCCGCCATCATGTCGCCCTTGGTTACGCGCCCGTCCTTGCCGGAGCCGGGAACGGTCGAGGCATCGACGCCGGTTTCCGCCGCCAGCCTCCGCACCGACGGCGCAACCCGCGCGTCGTCTGCCGGCTTCGACCCGGTTTCTGGGCGCGGACGCGGCTCCTCTTCCGCCGCGTTGATGGGCGCGGTCGTGTCGGTCTTCTGGTCCGGGCGCCCCAACGGGGCGGCCGTGGTCTTGCTGGGGGCGCCTTCGCCTTCTTTGATCTGCCCAAGCAATGCGCCGACGGCGACCGTCTCGCCGTCCTTGGCCGCGATCTCGCCGAGCACGCCAGCGGCAGGCGCCGGCACCTCGATCGTCACCTTGTCGGTCTCGAGCTCCACGAGCGGCTCGTCGACAGCGACCGGATCACCCGGTTTCTTGAACCACTTGCCGATGGTCGCCTCGGTCACGGATTCGCCCAGTGTGGGCACGCGGATGTCAGCCATGGTGCGAATATTCCTTGCGGTCATGCCAGCCGGTCAAAGACGACAGAAGAGAGACCGACGACGGACGGGCGCAAATCCTCGATCGTCTGTCGTCCGCCTTGCGGCCTCTGCTATCCAAGTGCCGCGTCCAACAGTGCCTTGAGCTGCTTGAGATGCAGCGGCATCTGGCCGACCGCCGTCGCCGCGGAGGCGGCACGGCCGGCGTAGATCGGCTGCTTGTTCTTGGCGCCGAGCTGCCCCAGGACCCATTCGAGATACGGCGTGATGAACGAGTACGCGCCCATATTGCGCGGCTCTTCCTGGCACCACATGAATTCCGCGTTCTTAAAGCGACCGAGCTCGTGCACCAGAGCTTTCAGCGGAACCGGATAAAGCTGTTCGACGCGCAGGAGATAGACGTCATTGACGCCGCGCTTTTCGCGCTCCTCGTAGAGGTCGTAGTAGACCTTGCCCGAGCACATCACCACGCGCCGGATCTTGTCGTCGGCGACGAGCTTGATCTTCTCGTCCGCCAGGATCTGTGCATCGTCCCAGAGAAGACGGTGAAACGAGGTACCCGGCCCCATCTCATCCAGCCGTGACACCGCGCGCTTGTGGCGCAGCAGGCTCTTGGGCGTCATCAGGATGAGCGGCTTGCGGATGTCGCGCTTGAGCTGCCGCCGCAAGATGTGGAAGTAGTTGGCGGGCGTGGTGCAGTTCGCCACCTGCATGTTGTCTTCCGCGCACATCTGAAGGAAGCGCTCGAGCCTTGCGGAGGAATGCTCCGGGCCCTGCCCCTCATAACCATGCGGCAACAGGCAGACCAGGCCGGACATGCGCAGCCACTTGCGCTCGCCCGAGGAGACGAACTGATCGAACACCACCTGGGCGCCGTTGGCGAAGTCGCCGAACTGCGCCTCCCAAAGCGTGAGCGCATTCGGCTCCGCGAGCGAATAGCCGTATTCGAACCCAACCACCGCTTCTTCGGACAGCATCGAATTGATGACTTCGAAGCGGGCCTGGTGCTCGCCCACGTGATTGAACGGGACATAGCGGTCCTCGTTCTCCTGGTCGATCAGCACCGAATGACGCTGTGAGAATGTGCCGCGTTCGGTATCCTGACCGGAGAGCCGCACCGGATGCCCTTCGATCATCAGCGAGCAGAACGCCAGCGCCTCGGCCGTCGCCCAGTCGATGCCCACCCCGGTCTCGATCGCCTTGCGGCGGTTTTCCAGGAAGCGCTGGATGGTCCGGTGGGCGTGGAATCCTTGCGGGATCTCCGTGATCTTCTGCCCGATCTGTTTGAGCATCTCGAGCGGCGCACCGGTATGACCGCGGCGCGGGTCGTCGGCGTCGCGCGCCGCCTTGATGTCGGCCCAGCGGCCGTCGAGCCAGTCGGCGCTGTTGGCCTTGTACCCCTGGCTCGCTTCCAGTTCGGCGTCCAGCCGTGCGCGCCAGTCCGCGCGCATCTTCTCGACTTCGCCTTCCGTGACGACGTTCTCGCTCACGAGCTTCTTGGCGTAGATCTCGCTCGTGGTCGGGTGCTTGCGGATTGCCTTGTACATCAACGGCTGGGTGAACGACGGCTCGTCGCCTTCGTTGTGTCCGAAGCGCCGGTAGCAGAACATGTCGATGACGACGGGGCACTGGAATTTCTGCCGGAACTCGGTCGCGACTTTCGCGGCATAGACCACCGCTTCCGGGTCGTCCCCGTTTACATGGAAGATCGGCGCTTCGATCATCTTGGCGACGTCCGACGGATAGGGCGACGAACGCGAATAGCGCGGGTAGGTGGTGAACCCGATCTGGTTGTTGATGATGAAGTGCACGGACCCACCCGTGCGGTGGCCGCGCAATCCCGACAGGCCGAAGCACTCGGCGATCACACCCTGCCCGGCGAACGCGGCGTCGCCCGAAATGAGCAGCGGCATCACCATCGTTCGGTCTTCCCGGGTGGCGCCAAGTTGATCCTGCTTGGCGCGTACCTTGCCCAGCACCACCGGATTGACGATTTCGAGATGCGATGGATTTGCCGTGAGCGAGAGATGCACACGGTTGCCGTCGAACTCGCGATCGGAAGAGGCGCCGAGGTGGTACTTCACGTCGCCTGAGCCCTCCACCTCGTTCGGTGTGGAGGAGCCGCCCCTGAATTCATGGAAGATGGCGCGGTGCGGCTTGCCCATGACTTGCGCCAGCACGTTGAGACGGCCGCGGTGGGCCATGCCGATGCAGATGTCCTTCACGCCGAGCGCGCCGCCGCGCTTGATGATCTGCTCCAGCGCCGGAATCATCGACTCGCCGCCGTCGAGACCGAAGCGCTTGGTGCCGGTGAACTTCAGGTCGGAGAATTTTTCGAAACCCTCGGCCTCGATCAGCTTGTTGAGAATCGCGCGCTTGCCTTCGCGCGTGAACGTGATTTCCTTGTCGGGTCCCTCGATACGTTCCTGGATCCAGCCCTTCTGAGCCGGATTGGAGATGTGCATGAACTCCACGCCGAGCGTCTGGCAGTAGGTGCGACGAAGGATGGTGAGGATCTCGCGCAGCGTGCCGAATTCGAGCCCGAGCACCTTGTCGAGGAAGATCGGGCGGTCCATGTCGGCGTCGGTGAAACCGTAGGAGCGCGGATCGAGGTCCTCCTCGTTATGGTGCGGCTCGAGGCCGAGCGGGTCGAGATTGGCGTAGAAATGCCCGCGCGCGCGGTAGGCGCGGATCAGCATCAGGGCGTGGATCGAATTGCGCGTGGCCTGCTGGACCTCGGCGGCGGAAAACTCCACGCCCGCGGCCTGGGCGCGCGCCTTCACCTTGTCGCCGACCGCCCTTTCGACCTCGTGCCAATCGCCGTCGAGGGCGGAAATGAGTTCGCCGCGCGCAGGCTGCGGCCAGTGCGGCCGCGACCACGACGGCCCGCGGGCGCTCTTGAGCACATCGGTGCGATCATCCTTCAGGCTCTGGAAGAATGCCTGCCATTGGGCGTCGACCGCCTTGGGGTCGTTCTCGTAGCGGGCATGGAGGTCCTCGATATAGTCGGCATTGCCGCCATAGAGGAAGGACGTGTGGGCGAAGGCGGCGTTGGCATCCTGACGGGACATGCAAGGGGTCCTGCTGGCTGGGTCTTGGCGGATCGCCGGTGGAGGGAAAACCGGGACAATCCAGCGGCGGGATTAACAATACACTATCTATGCTGCAGTTGCGTTGTAACAATAAGATAGAACTGAATTCCTGTTCATTCGCGATTGCGGCGCCTGCACGGTCGGCACACACCCGCGATTCGGGGGCCAACGCCGTTAGCCCAGCGCGACCCAAGGTCTTCGCCGGTAAGGCCGGGCGGCCGACGGGAAAAGCCGGAGGTGCACGCCGTGGGCACCGCCGGCGCGCAAAGCAAAAGGGCCGCTTGCGGATGCAAGCGGCCCTCTGATTGAGGAAGTTCGACGCCGATCAGTAACCGCCGCCCCACTTGTAGTTGAAGCCGACGCGCACGATGTTGTCGGTGAAGCGGCGGGTCTCCGAAATGACCTGTCCCAGCGCCGGCGTGGCGAGCGTCTGCTCGGTCTTGCCGAGGTCGATGTAGAGATATTCGAGCCTGGCGCTCCAGCCGCCGCCGATGGCGCCTTCGACGCCCGCGCCCGCGGTCCAGCCGGCCTTCGTGTCCTTGAAGGTCCCGGTGACAGACGCGCCGGGGGCGGTGAGCGTGGCGGTATCCTTGACCTGACCGTACGCGACACCGGCCGTCCCGTAGAGCAGGACGTTTGGCGACCACAACACACCCAGGCGGGTGCGCGAGGTGCCGAACCAGGTGAGCTTGTGGTCGGTGGTCAGAGTCGTGAGCGGAAGCGCCGAGACCTGGAGCGTCGTGCCACCCTTCTGACCCGAGGCTTGAATGTCGGTTTCAAAGCCGAGCACCCATTGGCCGAACTGATAGTTGTAGCCCGACTGGAAGCCGCCGACGACGCCGTCGACCTTCTGGGATTCGGAGAACGTGCCGACCCCGAGCAAGCTCACCTCGTCCTTGGCCTGCCCCCAGCTGTAGCCGACGTTCACGCCCCAATAGAGGCCGGTCCAGCTATAGACGGGCGGGGGCGGCGGCGCCGACCTATACGCCGGCCTCAAGTCAGCGGCGGTGGCGGAGCCTACCGCCAGAACCACGAAAGCAGTCGTCGCAAGAAGTAGCTTCTTCATAACAATGTCCCCTGTCCGATATTGACCAAGTTCCAAGCCGCTGCTCACGCATTCCCCGCAGCAACTCGAACCCTGTACGCCAGCGCTCGGTAACGCCCTCCGCGTCGCATAATTGAAGTAATGTGAATAATTTTAACCAATCCAATGCTACCTACAGGCTAGCCTACAGACCGATGGTTGCCTGTGAAGCCGTTTGGCGGCCCAAATGGAAAGCCCCGGAGAGAAGCTCTCCGGGGCTGCTACGTTTAAACCTTCGCTACTTGGCGTTCAGCGCTCAATATCCATATCCGCCGCCATAACCGCCACCGCCCCACTTATAGTTGAAACCGACACGCACAATGTTGTCGGTGAAGCGGCGGCTTGTGGCCACCAGAGTACCCAGGCCCGGCGTAGCGATGGTGCTCTCAGTTCTGCCCAGGTCCAGGTAGAGGTATTCAAGCTTCGCGGTCCAGCCATTACCCAAGGTCGTTTCGATGCCCGCGCCAGCAGTCCAGCCAGCCTTCCAGTCTTTGAAAGTTAAGGTGGCAGACTGAACTCCGCGACTGATGGTGGCGTCCTCTTTGACTTGGCCGTAGGCGACACCGAACGTTCCGTAGAGCAGAGTGTTGGGAGTCCACAGCACGCCCAGACGGCTGCGCGAGGTGCCGAACCATTTAAGCTTGTGATCGGTGCTCAAGAATGTTGGATCAGCGTTGATTTGGAGGACCTCGCTGCCCTTCTGGCCGGAGGCCTGAAAGTCGGTTTCAAAGCCCCAGACCCATTGGCCGAACTGATAGTTGTAGCCTGACTGGAAGCCGCCGATCACCCCATTGACATCGCGGGATGCCGACGCGGTGCCGAACACGCCCGGAGCAACTTGCAAAGTCAGCATCGTTCTTCGATTGGCCCCAGCTGTAGCCGATGTTCACACCCCAATAGAGGCCGTTCCAGCTGTACGCAGGCGGTGGCGGCGCGGGCCTAGGGGCGCATATCCGCCGCATAAGCTGATCCCACCGAGAGGATGGCAAGAGCAGCACTTGTTAATAGGAACTTTTTCATATTCGCTTCTCCGCTGTTAAGCCCCGCGCGATCCCCCGCTCGGGAAGCTGGTGTATTTCTACAGAAGGTTCGAACGAGAGTCTGTGATGTTTCAGCAACAGACGTGCCAATTCCTCGCTTGGTATCCGCATCCCTGTTAACGAACGCGGGCCGGAAGCATCGTGCCGTTCGCACGTGTTAGCCGCGGCTTGACTGAGGGCCAAGGCCCAGCCCCTAGTCGCTCCGGCTAACGCGTGCGGCGCATCACCCACCCCTTTGGCATGCTGGCCCCAATTCTGCATAGTCTGGCCGATTTGCGGCTGCCGGCACCTCCTTGAGGATCAGTGGCTATCTCTTCATAGTCTTGAATGCAGCCCTTCTGCCACAATGAGACAGAGATGAAGCAATGGCCTAGTTTACACTTTGCTACTCTTTGTATCGGATAAGGTTGCCTCATGAAATACTCGAAGCACCGACGTTACCTCTCTTCCGAATATCAGTCCTATAAGCTTATGAAGAAGCGCTGCTATAATCAGCGAGACCCACACTACAAGTATTACGGCGGCAGGGGTATAATCGTCTGCCCGAGGTGGCTCGTAGGGGAGGACGGCAAGACCGGAGCCGAGTGTTTCCTAGGCGACATGGGTCCCCGCCCGCCAGGGCTGACCTTGCAACGCATCGACAGAGAAGGGAACTATTGCCCCGAGAACTGCCGTTGGGCACCCCTTACGCGCCCCCGCAAGCGCTTCGTAGTCCTGAACGGCGAAACCTTACCTCTCGCCCAAGTCGCCGAAATGGCCGGGCTTAAGCTTCAAACTCTCGTAAGCAGATTAAGGAGTGGAATGATCCTGGAGGAAGCAATCGCACGACCGCCTAGTCCTAGACGTACAAGGGGGATTAGCAAATCTCCCTAAAGTCCAATTACCTATTTCCGAGGCGACACGCGAACCCGCAATCCCCAGCCGGTTGCCGCGCTGCCACCCCTCGTGCTCGGGCAACTCGGCCAGCGCATCAACCAGCGCATCTATCGCAGCATCCAACTTCTTCGACGACATCGCGTCCTCCCTTGCTGTCAACCGACAAGGCCGGAAATTCCCCGCCCGAATTATCCGCCTCCCGCACGGGTCGCGCCGTCATCCGCGCCAGCGAACGCCGCGAGGATGACTTGCGACAGGGACGCGACCGCTGGCGCACCGCCTTCGAGAATACGCAACGACACCCCCGATGCACCAGGGCGCACCAGGGGCTGCCGCAGCGCGTTGGCGCGATATGTCCTGGCCGCAGCGTCAGCCTTTTTGAAGAAGCCGAAACACTTGAGCGCGGACATGAGGCTCCGAGGATTTTAAAAAAGCTTCCCCGCGCGCCTGGACGCAATCGCGCGTGAGAAGGCGGTCGGCATCGACACGATAGAAATCAGGTTCGCAGATGAGGCTCGTATCGGCCAGAAGAACCAGATCACCCGCCGCTGGGCGAAGCGCGGCACCCGTCCAAGCGCGCCCCGTCAGGGCGAAGCGGCAAGCCGATCTGTTTTTTGCTAAATTCGTTCCGGTCATGACGCGCCCTTCTCCGGTGTGTTGTGACAAGTCCCCATCCGGCGCGACCAACGTCGGGTGGGGGCGCCCGAGATGCGCCGGCCGGCGAGTCGCGTCAAGCGAGGACACAGCTTTGGCCTCCACCAGCACGACCGTTGTGGTTGCTTTGATCTACGCCGGAACTGTTGTTTTGTATGTCGGTACGACGGCACTGATCGTGCGGGCTTGGACCCGAAGGCGCAATTGGCACGGAAGCCCGAGCGACCTGCATTACATCGCTGTCAGTGCGGCGCTGCTCGTGAGTGCTGGAATTGCAATCGTAGTCGCGTCGCTAATCGTAACGGCGCTTGGCTATTCCAGATAGTGCACATATGTCCGTCGTCAGAGATTTTGAGACAGGAGGCATCAATCCACCCGGTCTGTCCAATGAGCGCTGACGGCGGACAGCGGCGGGAGCGTTTGCGGCGGGAGCGTTTGCGGTTGGAGCTTCGGTTGATTGAGGGCGAGCTGCGGACGGACGAGGCGTTGCGGATTCCGATCCACCGGCACCCATCAGTCACCGCCAACCACGCGGCGGCCATGGCGTCGCTCAATCCGCCGATCGGCTGCCCGCACTCGCCAGAGCGCAGCCGATCATCGCCCGCCGTCACCCAAACCCGGCCGCCCTTCCACCGGAGCGTCGCATTCCCGATGTCGATCATCGCCCGCACTCCCGCGAAACCTCGCGAAACCTCGCAAAACCTCGCGAAAGTCGCCACGGGTCAGTTTTCCCCCAGCAATCGCCCAAATTTTGACCCGCCGCCATACAGCCGCTGGTGCGAAAAACCGCCCCAGACCCTATGGGGGGGGGGTATGTAGCCGCCAGCCGCAAAACGCACCAGCGGGCCGCGCTGAGTCAGCACGCCGGCATCCTACGGAGGGGGAGGGTCGCCAAACAAAAGCCCCGCGTGCGGGAGCGGGGCTAGGTGGGTCCATTGTGTGTGTTGCCATAACCGGGCTTGCCGTTCCCTCCGAAACGCAGCAAGCCCACCACCTCAACGCCGAGCCGCACCGTTGGTTGCACGGCACACAGGGGACTCGCACGAAAAAGCCCGCCCGCGTCGCCGATTGGCCGATTGGACAGCGCGCGGATATGCACGTGGCGATTACGGTCGGCAGGGCTTTCTCGCGTAACTTCTGGTGAGAAAGCCGCCTCATGCACGTCCGCAAACTGAAGCGGCCTATCTGGTGGACCTTTAGGCGTCCAGTTCCCTCGGCGGCTTACCGAAAAGGTCCCGCAAAAATCTGTAACATCCGAACCCAACAACAGCAGTTAGGACAATCACGGCGGCGCCGACTATCGCGGCAATGGAAACAAAGGTCGCGGTGAATGACATGACACGGACCGCTTAATGGAAGCCCCGGGCCGGGACACGGTCACCGGGGCTTTCTTGTGCAGCGCAATCACGAGTCTGGCGGGATCGTGATCGGGGTGATCCTACCACTAGGCGCGGCACCCCAACAGCGCGTAGAAGCAACATCCTGCAACCGTGACATTTTTACAATTCTCAAATCCAGCCAGTGCTCATTTCAAATCCAGCCACTCACACACGCTCCACTGCCGTTGCCAGAAAATCACACTCGGGCGATTTCTTCGTTTTTTGAGACCGCAAGCCTCAAATCAACCGATCTCAAAGTCAACTCTGCGAGAGTCAGATGGACTGCGCGATGGTGTGGTAAGAACGGGCATCAGCATGATCAAAGAAGACGCAGAGCGGTGGCGACTCGAGCTTCTGCTGCCCTGGTATGCGGCAGGCACGCTGAGCCGCAGCGAATCCGATTGCGTCGAGAAAGCGCTTGCAGGCGACGTTGAGCTTGCGCGGCGCTATGCGCTCGTTCTTGAGGAGCTTGCGGAGACGATCAACCTCAACGAGGCGCTCGGTGAGCCGTCGGCGAGCGTCGCGGGGACGTTATTCGCCGCGATCGATGTTGAGGAGGCACTTCATCGGTCTGCGCCGAACACTGCACTCAGCGCCGGCGCCAACCTGGCCAAGCGAGCCTAAATAGCGCCCGTTCCTCGACATCGGCACTGGGCGGGCGTCGTGGTGGCGACCGGCGGGTTCCCGTCGCCGTTGTTTCTCGGCGGGATTCACGCCTGCGCGATCCGCTGCACCGTCCCTGTCGCTACACCAAACTGCGCCGCGATCTTGTGAAAGCCAGGCCTCCCAGGAGTCGCCAGGGCGTCGCGGATTCGCTGTTCCGTCTCGGCCGGCACTCGGGGGCGGCCGAAGGCTTTGCCGCTCTTGGTGCCGCTCGCCTTGGCCCTGGCAACACCAGCGCGCACCCGCTCGACGATCATGCTGCGTTCGAACTCGGCAAACACGCCAATCATTTGAAACATGGCCTTGCCGGCGGGCGTCGTGGTGTCGATGCCCTGTTGATGCAGGGCAAGGTCGATCCCGAGTGAGTGCAGCTCGGAGAGGAAGCCGATTAGGTCTTGAAGGCTGCGACCGAGCCGATCGACCGACCATGACGATATCAAACTTCCGGCGCGAGGCGTCCTTGTGCATGGCGTCGAAGCCGGGGCGCTTGTCGCGGCCCTTGGCCCCCGAGATGCCATCATCCCTGTACACCGCCACGATCTCGTGACCCGAGCGCGCCGCAACCTCACGCAGCGCCCGCTCTTGGTTCTCGGTCGTCTGTGCGTCCGTGGACACCCGAAGGTAGATCGCCGCTCGCTTTGCCATGTCAGCCTCCCCTCAATCTGGCAAGGACTAATTTCGACGCGAATCACGCCACAAACGCGAGTCAGTTTTCGAAGGGTTTCTGTACAGCCTGCATAGTCGCCAGAGCCACTCATCAACGCTGCCGTGGGCCGCTACCAGCGATGGCGAGCGAGCGGTGATAAGAAAACATTCCGGCGGCGCTCAGGGCGTTGGCGGTCGCCATGAGACGATGAGAAGTCGATCCCGATCAGTGAGCCGGCCGTCGGCGCGCATCTCGGCAATCGTCTGCTCTGATTTGTCCTCGCCGAGCAAATCCTTCCAGACCACGACCGTGCGGAAGTCCGGCGGGACTAGCGCGGCCTCGACCTTTGCCAGCAGACGCTCAATGCGAAGGGCGATGGGCTTCATGGGTGCTGGTCCTCTCGCGCGCAGCGCCAGTCTTCTCATTGGCAACCCGGCCGGCGATCTCGTCCATGCGGCTTCGAGTTGCTCAAGCTTCCGGGTTTCGAGACACCCGCGCATGATGCCAGGCCACGTCGCCGCCGCGCCGCCGAACAGGCTGACGAACTCCCGTCGCCTCATGCCGGGCCTGGGCTCCCTCCCAGGTGCCGCCGCCCATGATACCATCAACCAGCCCGCTCTGCGCGGTGGTTTGAGGCATCAGAAGCCTGCCGGGGGTAGGTCAACCGGTCCTTGGGGCAGACCTGCTAGCCGCAGGTCCGACTCAATGGCCGCGCGGCGCGGCGGTTGACCGGACCAAACGCGCCACCAATACGCAAGACGGAGCCTTGCCGAAAGGTCAGAATGCGCTCGAGCAGCGACCGCTCAGGTGTGCCCCGCCGACATCGATGCGAGTAGAGCGTCAGGCCGCTGCCGGGAGAGACCAAGCCCTTGCGGGTCCTCTTGCAACGCCGTGACCTTGTCCTCGGAATCGAGAGGCGAACGCTCGATGACCACATCGAGGTGTTTGAGATATCGCCGCGCCGCCTCGGCGTACGCCGCGATCGTCGTCGAGCCGGCGAGACCGGTGAGGGCCGCTCGCAATCGGCGTATCACCTGGACCGAACTCATACCGAATTGGCGGATTTCGTCGAAGGCGAGCGTCAGATAATCATCCCATGTCGGCATGGGAACGACGACGCGGAGCACTCCGTCCGGGTCTCTGGCGAAACCTGCATCCAAATTGTGCCGGGCGAGGCGACGCAGTAGGTCTTCGATCTGGTCGATGGCCTGCACTGCAGTCGTCGGGTCATTGATGGCGGGAGAAAGCGCCTTGATTGCGATGTCGACAAGCAGACGAATGGGATATTTCGGATCCTGCTCAAACGTGCGTCCGGCAGCGAGATGAACCGCCCCCATCAGGTCTTTCTCCGCGAGCTTGTCTTTCCCTCCGTGAATACGCAGCACCACGCTGCCTTCGAGGAGGGTATCGCCGACGGCGCACGCCATCACGATCACGCCACCGCTCCGCTGTGCCTGCCGGAGCAAGCCATCGGTATTGAACTCCGCGATCGTTCGTGGATGCCCCGAATACACAAGAGTTTGAGAGATCGGGCCAAGGAGAAGCCCACCAGCGGATTCGATTTCGCATTCGGCGACCGGCCGTTTGTCAAGATGCCGGAACGTGTCGCGAATGACCTTGCGGCCTTTGTCGCCGATCAACTGAAGCACGCTCGTGATCTGCAGGTCGGTCATGCGCTGCACCAGCCGGGAGAAAAGCAACATGCTGAAGATGAGCATAATCGCCACCAACAGGGTGGAAAACAGCGGCACCGTCCCGGATCCGCCCCGATCGATCCATGCGAGGGTGAAGAGGGCGTATATGAACGTGGCCGCGAATGCCCCGAGCGAATGAAAAAGTACGTGGTCGCGCGCAAACCAAAGCACCAGCCGCGGGGAATAGGCGATCGCGCTGAATTGCACCATGACGAAGGCCATGGCGAATACGACGCCCGTGAGCGCCATCATCCCAGAAGCTGCGGCCGATAGGCAAGCCTGCGCCGAGGTCACCGATAAATTGAACGTGTAGGAGCCCAGATATGCCTGCTCGATGCGCGGCAGAGCGAGCCCGCAGCCAACGCTTGCGGCCACGTAGACCATCGGAATGAGCCAAAGATGCATCGGCTATCGCCCTCACAAGTCCCTGTCGGAGACCCTCCACACCGTAACCAGACGCCCGTCAGCCGCGTTTCCCGAGACTATTCTGCATAGTGCGCGAAGGCTTCTCTCACCTTGCCACTCGGGCCGAAGTGCAGCACCTCGGCGGCTAGCCCTCTGTGACCGCTATAATAGATGGTGATGCTGTTTACGCCAGCCAACGCAGTGAGCAGCTCGAATCTAAGGTTCGGTATGAATTGAAGCGCCTTGGCCCAATATGCGCCGACTGCCGTTTTGCCCCGAAGCCTTCCGGAAGGCTCCCCGACCAACGCCGTGATGATAGGGGACGACATTTCAAAGTCGTCCTCGTAATGCGAAAGAATGCGTTCGAGGTCATGGGAATTCCATGCAGCGACCCACTCTTTGGCAAAGCGTTCCGCAAAACCCTTTTCCATTAGGACCTCGTTCGTCTCCGACTTACCGGCATCGCCGGCTGCTGCGTCCGCGCGCCGCAGCACTCCCTGCCAGACGCAAGAATTTTCGACGCGGAAATTTCATCGTCGCCTCTCCGTCTCGCGAAGTCGATCACCTCGTCGGATAGCAACCAATCCGGCGGGGGGCGCGAGCCCGAGCGACTTGGCGACTTTCAGATTGATTAGCAGCTCGTACCTGGTCGGTGCCTGTACCGGAAGCTCGGCTGCCTTCTCGCCCTTGAGAATTCGATCGACGTAACCGGCGGCCCGTCGGTACTGATCGACGTAGCCGACGCCATACGAAATTAGACCGCCCGCAGAGACGTAAAGGCGTTCAGGGTAGATCGCCGGCAGCTCGTGCCGGATCGCAAGCGTGATAATGAGTTCACCGGGCGGCCTGTTGATCACGTCGGGTCCCGGAACAGCCTATTACGGCTTGCGGTCGCGGTTCTCTCGATAAAATCAATCAACCGAAGCGACGAGCCCTATTTTAAGCGTTTACCCGCGGGTCGCGCGATTATCGCGCAACCCCAGATTCGCGGCGGTATGGCAGACCCTTGTGCGGCACAGCAAGGACTACGTCACCCCACGGCCGAAAGGCTGCGCTGCGTCACGGGAGACAATGCCGGCCGAAGAACACCTTACTTCGATTATGGTGCCGGATTTTGCAACTGGCCGAACGGCCTCAAAATGGGGGCGTTCCCGTGCGTGGTGACGTCTTACGCGCCGACGCTCGACGAGGAGCATAAAGTGAATGTGGCGCGGACGCCACTTGCAAAAAGTTTTTGCGAAACGGCCGGCTACGGTGGTGAACACGCCTTATTTGTCTGCCGTCATCGACCCATTGTGCGAACTGTTCGGCCGCACGCGTGCGCGGGGGGCTCACGCATGAAAAGACCCGGTATTTTTAGAGGCATGATTATCGCGGCTGTTGGCGTTGCATGCACGCTGGATGCGTGGGCCGCCGACGTCATGCCGACCGAGGCTGCGTGGGGCAAAGCGGCATCCTTGGCTGAGCCGGTTGCATGCCCGAATTTCTGGGACTTTATCGCCACGAAGTGCCAGCTCACGTGGAGGGGCATCACGATCTACGGTGCAATTGACACGGGGGTCGGTTGGCAGAGCCATGGCGCCCCCTTTGACCCACGGTCGGTCCCTGGCGCCTCATATTACATTCAGAAACAGAACAGGTCGGCGATATGGAGTGTCGCGCCCAACGCGATGAGCCAGTCGAGTATTGGAATCAAAGGCACTGAACCAATCGGCGGCGGCTTTTCTTTCGTATTTGCGTTGGACGCCGGTTTCGATCCGTACTCGTTGAGACTCGCCAACGGTCCACATTCAGTGTACGCGAGCGCCGGCGTCCCATTGGACCAGCAAACCGCGCACGCCGATTCGAGCCGTGCAGGCCAGTGGTTTAATGGTGTAGGCTATGCTGGGTTCAGTTCGTCGAATTATGGCACCCTGACGGTTTTTCGGCAGAACTCGCTGACATTGGACGGCGTTATCGCGTACGATCCGATGGGCGCTTCGTATGCTTTCTCGCCGATCGGTTTTTCGGGAATAACCTGCGGCGTCGGCAATACCGAAGTCTGCAGATATTCGACGTCCCTGAAATATCGTCTCGATATCGGCCAGTTCCGCGTGGCAGCGCTCTGGCAGTTCGGTGGTTACGGGCAGAACAACGCCTCGAACGGCGCGTATCAGTTCCAAGCCGGCGCCGATATTCCCACTATTGGTAAAGACGTGCTGTCGGTCGACGCGATCTACAGCTACGTGAGAGACGCCGTTTCCCTGTCACTTGGCCCGGGAAGCAACAGCCCCGCAGGGATACCAATACCACCGTTTTTGCCGCAAACGCTCACCGCAACTATTTCCGACAATACAAGCGTGATGCTGCTTGCCAAATACGCGACCGGACCGCTGAAACTGTACGCCGGTTACGAATGGATTCAATTTATGGCGCCCCGCGATCCGCAAATCGCGTTTACCGGCATTGCGGGGAACTTCATTTGCGACGGCTGTACCGCGATCAACAACACCGACATTAACAATACGGCGTTCGGCGTGAACGGTCTCGGCAACAAGATCTTGCAAGTTATGTGGGCCGGCGCAAAGTACGCAGTCACCGACGACCTGGATGTGATGACCGGCTACTACCATTATATCCAGAACTCCTTCTTCGGTACCGCCACCGGCGGGCCTGCGCCCTGCTCCGACAGATCGCGGTCACAATGCGCCGGGACGTTCGACGGGATTTCGGCGGCTGTCGATTGGCGGTTTGCACCGAAGTGGGATGTTTATTTCGGACTGATGTTCACACAAGTGAACGGCGGATTGGCCAACGGCTACCTTCAGATCAATAACATTGATCCCACAGTTGGCTTGCGCTTCCGCTTCTGAAATCTCCAGGCTGCGGCTACGCCGGCAGCGAGATCCATTACTGGTGCGGATCGTGCTGGAGAGGTTTGGGGTCGTGCCTTTGAAGCCGGCGACAGGCAGCGACCGGTCTCGCTTATCAGTAGATTCAACAGAGAGTGCTCGTACCACTGTCGCTCGATCTCTTCGGGCCACTCGACCAACTGCGCGGGTAGGCAAGCGCGCCCGACGCGACATGTCTCTGTTATGTCCGATAAATAGTTCGCATGATGTGTGACGTCCTTCACATTCGTGGTGACGCGATGAGCCAATATTAGTCACCTGAAGGGGAGTCACACTTATGGTCAAAGGATTAAAATTTGCCGTCGTGTCGGCAATCTTTCTATTCCCTTTCGCTTACCCTCACAGCGCTCGTTCGCGGATTTGGTCTCTCAGTTATCAGGAGGCCGTTTGGATGTGTAGCACGGGTGACCACCAGGCTTGCGACGTCATGTACCGGTACGAGATGGCTCGCTCTGCGGTGCCGCGCGCAGCAAACTCAATTAAATAACGACGAACATTTTCATCGCATCGCACGGCTTCGCCACAGGACTTCACGCGCAGCGCTGCTGTGGCGATCAGTGGAAGCGTTTGGCCCATCGATGCCGGTGCGGGTAAGTAGCCGGACACCGACAGCATCCCGCCTGCTCACGGGTGCGGATGGCGGACTCGCTGGAGCAGCGCGGCGAGGGTCGTTGCCGCCTCGTCGATGAGAGCTTGCTGGTAGCGGTAGTACATTTCGTCGCCCATGGGGGTGACGAAGGAGTTCGTCTGGCGCTGGCAACGGGCGCGCAGTGCCTGCAGCTGATCCACGAGGGTCTGGGCGGCGGCGCGTCGTTCCGGCGCGGCCATCACCTGCTCTCCGGGCATTGCGCGCATTTGTGCGTGGGTGAATGCGGGATCGACCAGCTGCTTGAGCGCCGTCTCGATCTTTTCGCGGGCCGCGTCGATCCGCCAAAGGCGGAATTTGCTGTATCCCCTCATCATGTTGAAGAGGATCGTTACGGCCATGACCAGGTAGACCCAATAGGCCGGCGACATGATATTAACGAGCCACGGGAAGTATCGATCGGCCAGCTCGGGCTCGCCGGCAAGAAAGAATTGACGCGCTTCGCGAGCGAGCGGCAGCACCGTTGGAGGAGCCGTGGAGCTCGGCGGATTGTCGCGGACGAAGTTGGGCAACTCTGCCGCGGTCAACATCAGGAGCGCGATCCGGTCGGCGCGCTGGGCGCACGGGCTGGCGATCAGAAGCGTTCGCAGGCGCACGACCTGCTTGTCCGTGGCGGGGATTGGGCGGACCAGGTCGTAACGGCCGGCCGGGATATGGCCGAGACTGAGCCATGGGTAGCGTGCGATCAAGCCCTGGAGGACCTGGGGCGCCACGATATCTAGGTTGTACTGGCGAATGATGGTGTAAAGGAATTCCGCGTCGTCTTGCATCACGAAGGCTGCGAGATCGAGCTTGCCCTCTGCCACGAGCTTGGCCTGTTCGGTTAGCTCGTGGTGGAACAGATGGATATCCAGCTCCCGCAGGTCGGTGTCCTCCAAGAGCTGCTGCATGAGATACGCGGTGCCGGAGCCTTGCGGGCCGATCCCGATGGAGGTCCCGCGAAAATCGGGAAGGGCGTGAAAGGCACGGCCGGCTCGGCCAAGCACCAGCAGGGACTCCGGCGTCGGGAGCCGGCCAAGGAGCTCGAGCCTCGCCTCGCTCGGCACCGGCGTGCCGTCCTGGATGAGGGCGAACATATCGCTGCAGCGGCCCGAATTGGAGGCAAGCCGGCTCACGTTTTCAATCGAGCCTGCGGTCGATATCACCATGAGGGTGCCGTGCTCGCGTCTGGCCCGCTCGGAGAGGCGCATGGCCAGCACGTGGTACTGTCCTCCGGGAGAACCCGTCAAAATCGACGCGTGCAGGTAGCCGTAATCGAGAGCGATGCCGAAGGCTGCAGCCACCGCTGCGAGCAACGCGGCGACGACGATGAAGAACAGAGCGCGGGCAATCACTTTGCCGCGCCAGAGGGCAGGCAGACGTGCGATCGGATTGGTCGGTTGCATCGCCGAGCTCAGCGCCCCTTGTCTTTCCCCACCACGGTTCCGCTCGACGGGCGGGCCGGTTGGCCGGCATCCCGTCGCTTGGTGCGCGATTATTGTCGAGCCGCAAGCCTAGATCAGAAATGGACGTAAATGGGCTATTTGTTCGGTCAAAAGCGAAGGAAGGTCGGTCGGCTGCAGCGGCAGGCCGCTCGATGCTTTCTCGTCAAGTGGCGTGCTGCAGGCGAAAAACTGGCATCGATCGCAAGCCACTGTTCGTGCAGCCACCGCCTGGAATGTCCGGTCGGTTAGTGCAACCGGCGCCCCTGACCGTGATGAACATTCGTAGGTGTCGTTGGTGTGCAGCATCAGGGTAGGCGCCGCTAAAAACTTTGTAGCCCCGAAGAAACCCATGTGCAGATCGAACGTCCCGGCGGCGCTTAGGGTGTTGCGTCATCTCCCGCAGGCGGTCGCCAGGAGACGATGAGAAGTCGATCCTGGTCAGTTAATCGGCCATCAGCGCGCATTTCGGCTATGATTTGCTCTGATTTATCCTCGCCGTACACGTCGCGCCAAACTGCGACTGTGCGCGTCTTTGACGGAATCACCTTTCCCTCAATCGCAGCGAGTCGCCTATCCATGGCTTGGTTTGGCCTCATCGATTATTCGCTCGCTCTAAGTTTTCCAGCCGCGCAGCAAAATCCGTCGCTTCCAAAGCTCTAACATACGCTTCGATCAACTTGCCGAGTTCACCAGCCTCCGCAGGGGTGAGATCACCAACTGCAACAGCGGCAACCAAAGCCGCCGACGCCTTAACAGCGTCAGCCGCGCAAGCCACGGGGGGAAGCTCAAAAACAACATGACGATCCCTGCGAGCCGGGACAATGCGATCCAAACACAAGCGGAGCGGCGCCAAGTTTTTGGGCAAAGCGCCGACGCCGGGGTGTTGGAGCGCAGCCGTCGCTTCGGGCCTAGGCCCGCAGGACCTCGGCCAAGGTCTTGCCCAGGCGTGCCGGCGAGGGCGAAACCTTGATGCCGGCAGCTTCCATGGCGGCAATCTTGGACTCCGCGTCGCCCTTGCCGCCGGAGATGATGGCGCCGGCGTGGCCCATGCGCCGCCCCGGAGGAGCGGTGCGGCCGGCAATGAATCCCACCATGGGCTTCCCGCGCCCGCGCCTGGCTTCGTCGATGAGGAATTGGGCGGCGTCTTCCTCGGCCGAACCGCCGATCTCGCCGATCATCACGATCGCCTGCGTCGCCTTGTCGGCCAGGAACATCTCCAGCACATCGATGAACTCGGTGCCCTTCACCGGATCGCCGCCGATGCCGACCGCGGTGGTCTGACCCAGGCCCTCGCGCGTGGTCTGGAACACGGCCTCGTAGGTCAGCGTGCCGGAGCGCGACACGATCCCGACCTTGCCGGGCTTGAAAATATTGCCCGGCATGATGCCGATCTTGCATTCACCCGCCGTCATCACCCCCGGGCAGTTCGGACCGATCAGGCGCGATTTTCCGCCTGCCAGCGCGCGCTTGACCTTGACCATGTCGAGCACCGGGATGCCTTCGGTGATGCAGACGATGAGCGGGATGTCGGCCTGGATCGCCTCGCAGATCGCGTCGGCGGCGCCAGGCGGCGGCACGTAGATCACGCTCGCGTCGCAGCCGGTCTTGCGCTTGGCCTCGGCCACGGTGTCGAACACCGGCAGGCTGAGATGCGTGCTGCCGCCTTTGCCCGGCGACGTGCCGCCGACCACCCTGGTGCCGTAGGCGATGGCCTGCTCGGAATGGAAGGTGCCGTTCTTGCCGGTGAAGCCCTGGCAGATGACCTTGGTGGTCTTGTCGATGAGGATGCTCATGGCAGCGCGTCCCGTGCCCCAACAGCGCCGACACGTCGTCCGAATGTGCAACTGACCAACCCTGGCATGATCATCATGCTGACACCAACCATGCTCAGAGCTTGACCGACCGGCATAGCCTAATTTCCCTTCACCGCCTTGACGATCTTCTGCGCGGCGTCATCCAGATCGTCGGCGGAGGTGACGTTGAGGTTTGACTTGGCGATGATCTCCTTGCCGAGCTCCACGTTGGTGCCTTCGAGCCGCACCACCAGCGGCACCGGCAGACCTACCTCCTTGACCGCCGCCACCACGCCCTCGGCGATGACGTCACATTTCATGATGCCGCCGAAGATGTTGACCAGGATGCCCTTCACCTTGGGATCGGCGGTGATGATCTTGAAGGCGGCCGCGACCTTCTCCTTGCTGGCGCTGCCGCCGACGTCGAGAAAATTGGCCGGCGCCTCGCCGTAGAGCCGGATGATATCCATCGTCGCCATCGCCAGCCCGGCGCCGTTGACCATGCAGCCGATGGCGCCGTCGAGCGCGACATAGTTGAGGTCGTATTTCGACGCCTCGATCTCCTTCTCATCCTCCTCGCTGAGGTCGCGCAGGGCCACGATGTCGGGATGGCGGTAGAGCGCGTTGTCGTCGAAGCCGATCTTGGCGTCGAGGCAGACGAGCTCGTTACCCTTGGTGACGACGAGCGGATTGATCTCCAGCAGGCTCATGTCCTTAGCGACGAAGGCGGCGTAGAGCTTGGTGACGATCGTCGCGGCCTGCTTGGCCAGTTCGTCACGCAGCCCGAGCGCCTGCGCCACCAGCCGCCCGTGATGGGGCATGATTCCGGTGGCGGGATCGACCGAGAACGTCATGATCTGCTCGGGATGGGTGCGCGCAACCTCTTCGATGTCCATGCCGCCCGCGGTCGACACCACGAAGGCGATACGCGAGGTCTCACGGTCGACCAGCGCCGAGAGATAGAACTCGCGGTCGATGGCCGAGCCCTCCTCGATATAGAGGCGGTTGACCTGCTTGCCGTGCGGGCCGGTCTGATGGGTCACGAGGACGGCGCCGAACAGGCGCTCGGCCTCCTTGCGCACGTCCTCGGTCGACTTCACGACCTTGACGCCGCCGGCCTTGCCGCGCCCGCCGGCATGGATCTGCGCCTTGACCACCACGACCGGCGAGCCGAGATCCTTTGCTGCCTTGACCGCCTCCTCGACCGAGAAAGCGGCCTGGCCGCGCGGCACCGGCACGCCGAACTCCCGCAGCACCGCCTTGGCCTGATATTCGTGGATGTTCATTGCTGCTCTCTCACATGTCCCCGATGCGGTGCAGCGGGAAGCGCATCAGGGCGCCAAGACCGGCGTCAACGCCCTTGCGCCTTCACGCTGCGCGGTGCCCGGGACGCAACTCATCATCATTTGCCATCATTTGCCGAGATTCGGCGCGATCTTCATGCAGGCTTCGACCAGGCTCGAGACCGCCTCGACCGACTTCTCGAACATGATGCGTTCGGCGCCGTTCAACTGGATCTCGACGATGCGCTCGACGCCCTTCGCGCCGATCACCGTGGGCACGCCGACATAGAGGTTCTTGACCCCGTATTCGCCGTTGAGATAGGCGGCGCAGGGGATCACGCGTTTCTTGTCCTTGAGAAAACTCTCCGCCATGGCAACGGCGGATGCCGCCGGCGCGTAGAACGCCGAGCCGCTCTTGAGCAGGTTGACGATCTCGGCGCCGCCGTCGCGCGTACGCTGGACAATCTCCTCGAGGCGCGCCTGCGTCGTCCATTTCATCTTGACGAGGTCAGGCAGCGGAATGCCCGCGACGGTGGAATAGCGCACGAGCGGCACCATGCTGTCGCCGTGGCCGCCGAGCACGAAGGCGGTCACGTCCTCGACCGACACGTCGAACTCGTCGGCCAGGAAGAACCGAAAGCGCGAGCTGTCGAGCACCCCCGCCATGCCCACCACCATTTGCTTGGGCAGGCCGCAGGCCTTCTGCAGCGCCCACACCATGGCATCGAGTGGATTGGTGATGCAGATCACGAACGCGCCGGGCGCATATTTCTTGATGCCGGAGCCGACCTGCTCCATCACCTTGAGGTTGATGCCGAGCAGATCATCGCGGCTCATGCCGGGCTTGCGCGGCACGCCCGCGGTCACGATGCAGACATTGGCGCCGTCGATCGCGTCGTAGGAATTGGTGCCGATCAAATGAGCATCGAAGCCGTTGACCGGCGAGGACTGCACCAGATCGAGCGCCTTGCCCTGCGGAATGCCTTCGGCGACATCGAACAGCACGACGTCACCGAGCTCTTTGAGGCCAATGAGATGGGCGAGCGTGCCGCCGATCTGGCCGGCACCGATCAAAGCAATCTTGGGACGCGCCATATGGAAAAAAACCTCGGGTGGGAGCAGCGGAGGGCCGGCGAGATGACTGCGAAGACGGGCGTGAACGCCCTTATGGTGCGTCATAGACCTTTTCCAGCCTGCCGTTCAAGC
>CAWIGD010000037.1:0-338347 GCA_963835165.1 uncultured Alphaproteobacteria bacterium | reverse complement strand
TGATCACTGTTTCGCTACCCTTCAGGCTTGCGCGAAGAGTGTTGCACTGGGGTAGCACGCGCCAGACGATTTTCCACCGCGTCGAATTCGTCCTCCAATCGATGCGAGGCGGCTTTGCGCCCGCTGCTTCGTTGTTTTGGGAATATCTTTGCAGTATGCCGGACAAACCGCACGTCGTTCATTGCAACGATCTCGATACGCTGCTGGTGGGAGTGCGGGCTAAACGGGAGTTCGGCTGTCGCGTCGTCTACGACGCCCACGAATTCTGGCCGTTCGCCGATGCCCAGTGTCGGTGGGTCGATCAGTCGTTTTTCTCCCTGCTCGAGCGGGTCTTAATCAAGAGAGTCGATGCGGTCGTGAGCGTCAATCCGATGCTCTCTGAGGCGATCCGCCGGACTTATCGCCTCGACCACGTCCACACTGTGCCCAATGTGGAGCCCTGGGTCGAACAGCGAGAACGGTCCATCGCCTCGCCCCTTGTCGACCTGGCCAAAGGGCGGGTCAAATTCCTGTTCCAGGGCCGCTTTTCGCCCGCTCGTGGCATCGACGAGATCATCATGGCCTGGCGCTATGTGGACGGCACAAGCGCCGCGCTGTTTCTGCGTGGGCCCGACAACGCCTGGAAGGCACAGGCCATAAAGCTCGCCGCCGGACTTGGCCTCTTGAACAAGAGCGTGTTTTTTCTCGACGCGGTCAGTGAAAACGACCTCGTTCCGGCGGCGGCTGAGGCGGACGTGGGTATTATCCCATATCGTCCCATCGCCATCAACGAGCGGCTCTCCTGTCCCAACAAGCTGTCGCAGTACCTGCATGCCGGGCTCATGATCATTACCAACGACCTTCCGTACGTGCGATCGGTGGTGGAGCGAGCGGAAGTCGGTCTCAGCTATGACAGTGCCGACCTGCAGACGTTCGCGAACGTGGTGAAACGTGCTGTTCATGATCCCGAGCTCTTGGCCGCCTGTCGACGAAATGCACTGCAGTTCGCTCGCGACGACTTTAATTGGCAAAAGCACGGGACTTTGTTCCTGAAGCTTTATCGTGAGCAATTCGACAAGCTCGTTGGCGGTTCACCGACAAATGCGGGGGCGCCGCCGTTGGTGTCACCCGGCATGGCCCGAAAGGCAGGATCCCACGCCGCCTAGCGGGGGCAACACCCAGAGGAGCTGGTGAGTCCAACCGTGCAACTGGAAGCGACCAAAACTAACAGACGTAAATTGCGCGTGCTGATGGTTTGCGCACACGAGCCGGCGGCCGATCCGCGCATCTCGTGGGCAGCGCGATGGGCAGCCTCTGCGTTCGACGTAACGGTCATCGGGTTCGCAGCCGAGGCGGGTGATGCGGATATTCGAACAGCGGATGAGTATCGAATCGTTCGGCTGCGTCGAGGCCGAGGATCAGTCAGCCGCTACTTGTGGCTCCTGAAAGATGTCGCGACGAGTACACAGTACGCCGTCATCGTCTTGTTGATCTTGATTGGGGCGCCGATTTTGGTCATGACCGAAGTGGCCCTGTCGCTTGCAAGCATGGCTGCGCGCCGTCTCGACGCCATACGCCAGAGCTCGCCGCGAATAGTCGGGCGAACGTCTGTGTCAGGAGTCATAAGCCGTGTGCGCAATTCGCTACTAGGACGGCTTCGTTTCATCTTCTATGCGATGAGGCACCAGTTTGCCCCGTCCGCTGACCTCTTCGGGCAATGGATTCGCCGCCTTGCGCAGAAGCCGGACATCATCCACTGCAATGATCTCGACACGCTACTCGTCGGCATCGTTGCGAAAGTGCGATTCGGATCCCGAGTTGTCTACGACGCCCATGAATTCTACCCTGAGAGCCACGTCGGGGGCCGCTGGCTCGACACCAGGCTGCTGACGGCGCTCGAAAGATTTCTGATCCGCAAGGCCGACGCGGTAGTGACCGTGAATCCGATGCTCGCCGAGGTCATGCGGCGGGTTTATGGCTTGGCCCATGTTTACTCGGTCCCGAATGCGGAATGGTGGATTGAGCCGGGCGACCGCTCGCCATTTCACAGTAGGATGACGAGCGCGGCTCGAGGAAGGGTGAAGGTCCTGTTTCAGGGTAGATTTGCCGACGGACGCGGGATCGAGGAACTGCTTGAGGGCTGGACGCAGGTGGACGGCGACCGAGCAGCATTGTTCCTGCGCGGACCGGACAACACATCGCGACGGTCAGCCATCGAGCAGGCGCGCACGCTAGCATTGCTGGACAGATCTGTTTTCTTCCTGGATCCGGTGCCGGAGGACATGCTTGTTGCCGCGGCGGCAGAGGCGGATATCGGTGTCATTCCCTACAGGCCGCTCATCAGAAATGACCAATTTGCCTGTCCCAATAAGCTTTCACAGTATCTTCATGCCGGGCTCATGGTGGTGACGAACGACCTGCCTTACGTGAAATCCGTCATACACGATGCGGGTGCCGGTTTATCGTACAATTCCTCCGTCCCTACCAGCCTGGCTGCTGTGATCAATCGGACCGTCGGAGACCGCCAACTGCTCGACAAGTGCCGGCAAAACGCGTTGCGATACGCCAGGCAATCGTTCAACTGGCAGTGTCACGCTGAGACACTGGAAGGTCTGTACCGGAACACTTCGCCTTCATTGGTCAGCAGCTCGAATGGGGTTGCGGTCAAGCAGCCCGTTTCAGTCGCTTAAGCGCATCGCCTGATGGTCACCTCGCAGCATGGAAGGCGAGTGAGTTAATGTGCGGTATCGCTGGAATTGTGAATATCAAGGGGCGTGCAATACCAGATCTGCAGCGACGGCTCGAGCTGCAATCGTCGCTATTGGCGCATCGCGGTCCTGACGGTGCGGGTCTTTGGTCGTCGCCCCGAGATGATGTTGGCTTTTGCCACCGCAGGCTTGCCATCATCGATTTGAGCGAGCAGGCACGCCAGCCAATGCGAGCGCCAAACGGCACCGTGGTGACCTACAACGGAGAGATCTACAATTATCTAGAATTGCGCGAGCGATTGCGCGGTGACTGGCACTTTCACTCCACATCCGACACCGAGTGCATCTTGGCATCGCATGGCGCCGAGGACGTCGGTGGCATTTCACGCTTTCGCGGAATGTTTGCTTTCGGGCTATGGGACGAGCGCCGACGTCGTTTTATTGCTGCGCGCGACCGCTTTGGTATCAAGCCGTTTTATTACGCGGTGGTCGGTGACACGCTCTACTTTGCCTCCGAGATCAAGGCGCTATTGCCATTTCTGCCCGCGATCGAAACCGACGCGGAGGCGCTGGCCGAGTACCTGACGTTCCAATACACGATCGGCGAACGGACCTTGTTTAAGGGAGTGCACCAACTGCTACCGGGCCATTGGCTCAGCATCGAGAACGAATCGGTCAAGATCACGCGGTACTGGGACGTCCAGTACGATATCGATTTCGACCATACCTCGAGCTATTTCGAGCGTCAGATTGGTACCCTTCTCGCCGACAGCTTGAAATTGCACCTGCGTTCCGACGTCCCAGTGGGAGCGTATGTTTCCGGCGGAATTGATTCGAGCCTGATCGCAATTCTGGCGGCCAAGATGGACCGGCAGAACCGGCTAACGTTTCACGGCCGTTTCACCGACTATCCCGGCTACGACGAGTCCGGATATGCCGCGCTGGCGGCGCAGACAGCTGGCGCCTCGTTTCATTTGATGGACATCACGGCTTCCGACTTTCGCAAACACATTCACGACGTGATCTGGCATCTGGATGTCCCGGTCGCCGGCCCAGGCTCGTTCCCGCAATACATGGTTTCTCAGCTTGCCAGCGAACACGTGAAAGTCGTGCTCGGTGGACAAGGCGGTGATGAGGTATTCGGCGGCTATGCGCGCTACCTGATCGCGTACTTCGAGCAGTGCATCAAGGCCGCAATCGATGGGACTTATAAGAACGGCCATTATGTCGTGACGATCGAATCGATCGTTCCCAATCTCGGGCTGCTGCGCGAATACACGCCAATGATCGGCGAGTTCTGGCGGGAAGGCCTTTTTGGCGATATCGAGGCCCGTTATTTCCGGCTCATCGATCGCTCAAGCGACATGCTCGACGAGGTAGACTGGTCTCTTTTAGACAAGGACCGGGTATTCGCCGCATTTCGCGAGATTTTCGACAACAGAAAGAACGTTAAGAACGAAGCTTACTTCGACAAGATGACGCATTTCGATTTCAAGTGCCTGCTGCCGGCACTGCTTCACGTCGAGGATCGCATGAGCATGGCGCATGGTCTCGAAAGCCGCGTGCCGATGCTCGATCATCCACTCGTCGAATTCGCCGCCACGGCCCCCGCCGACGTCAAATTCGCGGCCGGCAATACCAAGCATCTGCTCAAGCGCGCACTGGGCCATGAGCTGCCCGACGCAATCCTCAATCGCCGCGACAAGATGGGCTTTCCCGTTCCGCTTAAGGAGTGGCTCGGCGGAGAGCTGCGCGAATTTGTCCAGGATTTATTTCGATCGCAAGCGGCCCAAAGCCGTCCGTATTTGAACGGTAAAGCGGTCCTGTCAAATTTTGACCGAGCCGGCCGGTTTTCGCGAAAGACTTGGGGTCTGATATCCCTTGAGATCTGGCACCAGTTGTTCCACGACCGAGCCGCTGAAATCCGTTGGCGACCGTCTCAGGTTGGCCAGCCGGGCATCAAGTCCCCAGAAATCATGTATTCGGGAAGCGTGCAATGAAAGTGATGATTACCGGCGGCAGCGGCCAGATCGGGTCGCACGTCGCGGCATTGCTGCTCGCTCGCGGTGACCGTGTCCTCGCGATCGACAATTTCGCGACGGGTCGCCGCGACAATCTCGACCCCCACCCCAATCTCGAGGTTGGAAGAAAATTCGATTGTCGACGCCCACTTGATGGATCGATTGTTCGCAGACTTCCGCCCGGAGGTGGTGGTGCATACCGCTGCTTCGTACAAAAATCCAAACGATTGGGAGTCGGATGCTCTTGTAAATTGCGTCGGCACCGCCATCGTCGCAAAAGCGTGCAAGACCCACAAAGTGCGGCGCCTGATCTATTTCCAGACGGCGCTGTGCTACGGGACCAAGCCGCTGCAGACGCCGATCCGGCTCGATCATCCGATCGATCCAGTCAATTCCAGTTACGCTATCTCGAAGACCGCCGGCGAGCAGTACGTGCAGTTTTCTGGCGTGAACTGGGTGACTTTCCGACTGGCCAACGTGATCGGCCCACGCAACGTCTCGGGTCCATTGCCGATATTTTTCGAACGCCTATCGTCCGGGCGGCAGTGCATCGTGACCGAGGCGCGGCGCGACTTTTGCTTTGCCGGCGATTTGGCGGCCGTGGTGTTGCGGGCAATCGACGGGAAAGGTGAGGGGGCCTACCACTTCTCGAGCGGCAAGGATGTGGCCATCGTAGAGCTTTATCAGGCCGTCGTGCGCGCCATGAAGCTCAACCACTATCCGGAACCGGAATTGCGGAAACTCAACCCCGACGACGCCCCCTCGATCCTGCTCGATCCAGCACGCACGTTTGCCGACTTCGGCGAGATTTCCTTCACGCCGCTCGACGAGATCGCTGCGCTTGCGGTGGAGCACTGGCAATCCCGCGGCGTCGTGGGCGGGCATACGCATCTCACGGTCGCGCGGGAATAGGCGAGCGCATGCGCATTTTGATTGCCGGGGGGGCCGGATGTCTCGGTTCGAATCTGACCGAGCATTGGTACCCGCGCGGGCACGAAATCCTGATCCTCGACAACTTCGCCACCGGACGACGCGAGCTGGTGCCGCAGCTTCCCCGGCTCGAACTGGTCGAGGGCACGATCGCCGACCGCGACTTGGTGCACCGCGCGTTCGAGAATTTTCGTCCTACCCACGTGGTGCACGCGGCAGCCGCCTACAAGGATCCGACCGACTGGCGTGAGGATGTCGAAACGAACGTGCTTGGCACCATCAACCTGATCGAGGCCGCGCGCGCTATCGGCGTCGACGCGCTTTGTCAATTTCCAGACCGTGCTGTGTTACGGCCGGCGCTGCGCAAAATCCGATTCCGGTGGATCATCCGCTTACGCCGTTCACGAGCTACGCCATTTCGAAAGTGGCCGGTGAGCAATACCTTGCGGCCAGCGACCTCAGCTGGATCTCGCTGCGGCTCGCCAATGTCACCGGCCCACGCCTCGCTATCGGGCCCATTCCGACGTTCTACAAACGTCTTAAGGCCCAGCAGCCATGCTTCTGTACCGAGGCCATCCGGGACTTTCTCGACATGTCGGATTTCGTCTCCGCCGTCGATCTGGCGATGGCGAAGACCGATGTCGTTGGAATCTTCAATGTGGCAACCGGCCGGGGGCGCGCGATCAAGGAAATCTACGATGTGGTGCGGGAGCATCTGGGACTTGCCCCCGACCCCGTGGTCAAGATCGTCCCGGTCGGCAGCGACGACGTGCGCGAGGTCGTACCGGACCCCACTGGAGCGGTGGAGAAGCTGGGCTGGGCGCCGAAAGTCGATTTCAGAACAACGATGCAACGCGTGCTCGAATGGTACGATGCTCATGGGGTGAACGAGGTTCATAGTCACCTTGTTCATGAGGGCGATGATCGTCAGCGGCGAGTGTCCCATGCCGCAGGATGATTTCTCAGGGGCGAATATCCTGGTGGTCGGAGGAGCCGGGTTCGTCGGATCGAACCTCGTGCATCAGCTCCTTCCGCAAGGACCACGCTCGATCCATGTGGTTGACAACCTGCTATCGTCCGAAATGGAAAACGTGCCGGTCACGCCGATCATCCATTTCACGCTGGGTTCGATCGCCGAAGACCGAATTCTTGAGAATCTTCCGCGCGATCTCGACTACGTTTTTCACTTGGCGTGCTATCACGGCAACCAATCTTCGATCGCCGATCCGATCGCCGACCACGACAACAATACGATCACCACTTTGAAGCTGTTCGATCGTTTGAAGGCATTCGGCTCGCTCAAGAAGGTCGTCTATGCTGCCGCCGGCTGTGCGGTGGCGGAGAAGACGTTCGGCGAAGCAACTGCGACCGACGAGGACGCGCCGCTGTCGCTCTACCACGACAGCCCCTACTCGATTTCCAAAATCGCCGGCGAACTGTACAGCAACTACTATTTCCGGCGTCACGGCCTTCCGGTCGTGCGGACCCGCTTCCAGAACGTGTATGGTCCGCGCGAAATCCTGGGGGCGGGACGGTGGCGCGGCACGGTGCACACGGTCTGGCGCAACGTGACGCCCTCCTTCATCTGGAAGGCGCTGCGCCGTGAGGCGTTGCCGCTCGAGAACGGCGGGATCGCGAGCCGCGACTTCGTCTATGTCGAGGATCTCGCTGGGGGGCTGCAAAAAGCGGCGCTGCGCGGGACACCTGGCGAAGTCTACAACCTCGCCTCCGGCGTGGAGACCCGAATTCGAGATCTCGCTGACATGATCAACGAGATCGCCGGAAACGATCGGGCCGTCGATCTTCGGCCGGCGCGGGATTGGGACCGTTCCGGCACCCGATTTGGATCGACCGAGAAATCGGAGCGGCTGCTCGGCTTCAAGGCGGCAAGTCCCGATGCGGGAAGGCTTGCGTCGGACGATCGAGTGGACGCGGGCCAATCATGATCTCATCGCCCGCTGCATCGAGCGCCACCGGTATTTTCTCGAGCGCGCCGCGTGAGTTGAATCGGCTATTGGCATGCGCGTCGATTCATCCCGAAGACGGGTGTCGCCCGGCCCCCAATGCTAGCTTTTTCGAATCTCGGAGTTGAGGCAAAGCGGTGCCGAACGTCAGTCATTCCGGCGTCTATCTGCGATCACATCTGGGCCTCGCTGTTCCGAGTGACCCGGAGCGAGATCGTCGCGAGGTTTGCAGGATCGTTGTTGGGCTTCGGTTGGGCCGTGCTGGGGCCCCTGCTGCTGCTCGCCATCTATGCGACTGTCTACCTGTTTATTCTGCAGGTCCGTGCGCCGAGCCTGTCCGGAGCGGAGTATGTCGTACTGATCTTCACCGGCCTCGTCCCTTTTCTGATGAGCAGCGAGGCTTTAATGAACGGCGTACCGTCCGTCGTGGCGAACAAGGCGGTTCTGAGCAATACGGTTTTCCCCGATCGACCTGGTGCCGATCAAGGCCGTCCTGATCAGTCAGGTCACGATGGTGAGCGGCATGGTCATCGTGCTGCTCGCCAGTCTCATATTGCGCAAGATCTCAGTCGCGATTTTGCTGTTCCCGTTGGTATGGATGCTCCATGTCATGTTTTTGATCGGGCTCCTGTGGATATTGTCGCTCGTCAACCTGGTGTTTCGTGACCTCCAGAATATTATCGGCGTCGTGATCATGTATCTGATGATCGCGTCGCCGATCGGATATACGCCCGAGATGGTGCCTCAGAGCATGAAGATGCTTCTGACGCTCAATCCGCTTGCGCATTTCATTGTCGCGTATCAGGACCTGATCGTCTTTGGGCGGCTGCCGCGGCCTGTCGACGATCCTTGTGCTCACGACGATGTCGATCTTCACCTTCCTGATCGGCGGCTTCTTCTTTGCGCGAGCGAAAAGGACGCTCATCGACTATGTCTGACGAAGATGGCGGTCGAGTTCGAAGGCGTCGGGAAGATGTACCGGCTCTACAAGAGCCGGATGGACAGCTTTCTGGACATCACCTCGCTCGGTCGCGTTTCACCCTGGTGGAATCCGAAGATCGATAACTTCTGGGCGCTGCGAAACGTGAGCTTCAAGCTCAAAGCGGGCTCGCGGCTCGGCATCATCGGGCGAAACGGTGCCGGCAAGACCACGCTCCTGAAGCTCATGACCGGCAATATCACGCCGACCGAGGGGCACATCCAGGTTCAGGGAGAGGTGCAGGCCTGCTGGAAGCCGGCGCCGGATTTCATCCGGAGTTCTCGGGTTACGAGAACATCGAGGCATCGCTCATTCAGAACGGCCTCACTCGCTCGCAGATCAAGGCCGCTATCGAGGAGATCGCCGAGTTTACGGAGTTGGGCGACTTTCTGGACCAGCCGTTCAAGACCTATTCCGCGGGCATGCAGGCGCGCCTGGTTTTCACCACTGCGACAACGATCAGGCCCGAGATTCTGATCATCGACGAGATCCTGGGTGCGGGGGACGCCTATTTCGCCGTGAAGTCGCGTAGCCGCATGAAGCAGCTGGTGGACAGCGGAGCATCAATCCTGCTGGTCGCTCATGCCATGGATCAGATCCTTCAGTTCTGCGAGGAAGCGATCTGGCTGGAGCGCGGACGCATCGTTCTGCGCGGGCCGAGTCTTGAAGTCGTGAAAGCCTACGAGGAGTTTATTCACACGCTGCAGGATCGCCAGCTCAAGGCCGCCAATCGTCAGCGCAAGCCCGGGTTTCGCGACGCCGTCGAGGTCGGGCATTTTGCCGACAATTTCGTCGTTGCCTTGAAGTTCAGTGGAACAAATGGCTCGCGTGTCGACATCAGCATGTTAGAACTTCGGTCTGACGTCAGCGAGGAGATCGTTCGTATCGGCGACCCGCAGGATTCCGATGTCACGCATTTTGCTTACGTCTCCACAAGTAACTGCAATTGGAGCGAACCGGACGTGGAGGATGGCTCGCGCTTCCGTAGCCTACAAACCGGGACTGGTGGTGCCGCGCACGCACTCGGTGAGCTGGTGTTTCGCTCCTACGCGCTCGACCGGGGGAAGCAGTACGTGTTTCGCATTCGTTACCGGACGAACGGCGAGGGGCGCCTAGCAATTACTGTCTCGCGCAACGGCAAGGCGCTGATCATCGATCAGCCAGTGCCGGTAAGCGCCGCGACATGGTCGGAGCACGATGTCGCGTTGGCCTTAGGCGCAGATAACACTGACACCCCCGCAGACGAGCGGCCTCGGGCGGTTCTTGTCGACGACGTGATGACAGAGGTGCTCGGCAAGCGGACAGACTTCGCCGACGCGACCTCCAGGAACGACAGATTTCGGGCGACGTACGGCAATGAGATGGAAGGACGCGGAAGCACGCCTGAAGACGCAATGGCCATTAGCAGGACCACGGTACGTCGCTGGCCGGGGGAGGGAAGTCTTGTTATCGATGACGTGACCCTGCTCGATGCAAAGGGACGGGAGAGGGCGGTTTACCGCGTGGGAAGCGCGCTCAGGCTTCGCCTGCACTACCGAGCCATGAAAACGGGCGATTTCCCGGTCATCTTTGCGGTTGCGATCTATCGGATCGACGGCATCAAGGTCACGCAACACGTCTCCCCGACGGAGATGGTGCATATGGAAGCCGAAGAGCATCGCTTGGTCGAGCTACAGTTCCCCTCGGTCGATCTCGCCGACGGCCGATATACGGTTTCCGTATCGCTGCATCGTGACCTCGATCCGCAGTTTCCGAGCGAGACAGTACGCTACGACCTGCTCTCATACAGCTATCAATTTGAAGTCACAGGAAACCCGCCGCTGCGCACTTCGCTGTTCGTGCTTCCTGCGCATTGGAAAATGTGATCGCGCAGTGCCTGTAATCGGCGGCTATCCTTTGAAAGGTAGGGCGGCGAATCGCAGAGGTCGGCGGACGTTATTGTGGCCTCGGCATCGTGCCGTGATCGGCGCTGAACCCTAATAGACATGAAAAAGCTTCTGGTGATTTACGGCGCCGCAGCCGGTCACGTGGCGACGACGCATCAGTACGTTGACGCGTTCCGCCAGCACTCGCGTTTCAACGTGGATTACCTCTGCATCGAGCACGCTCCTACCGTTCCGTCCGATCTGTCCCGTTATGACGCGGTGTGGGTGAACTACTGTGCCGGATTCGCACGCGAGAGCCACTACCCCGATGCAGTTCCGGAAAGCCTGCGTGTTTCTCTCGAGGCCTACGGCGGGCCGAAACTCGTAGCGCTTCAGGACGAGTACGACCGCACGAATCGGTTGCGGGAACAATTGCGTCGCGTCGGCGCGACCGTGGTGTCTGACCTGCGTGCCCCAGCAGCACCTCGACTACGTGTATCCGCGCAGCATGTTTCCGGGCGTTCATTTCGAAACGGTGCTGACCGGTTACGTTTCGGACGACTTGTTGAAGATCGAGGATGTCCGGCCTCTTGCGGAACGGCCTATCGTTGTCGGCTATCGCGGGCGCGACCTGGGAGCGCGCTACGGTGAGCTGGCCCGGCAAAAGGCGGAGATCGGGCTGCGGGTGCGGGAAGCCTGTGTGGCGCGGGGCATTCCGTGCGACATCGCCATCGACGAAGCGTCGAGAATCTACGGCGCGGCCTGGTTCGACTTCATCAAGTCGAGCCGGATCATGCTCGGCAGCGAAAGCGGCAGCAACGTCTTCGATTTCGACGGATCCATCATGGCGCTGTACAAGGAGATGAAGGCTGCCGATCCGCATCTGTCCTACGAGAAGTTTCATCCCTTTATCGCCGAGCGCGAGAAGGAGATCGACATGGCGCAGATCTCGCCTCGGGTGTTCGAGGCGGCAGCCATGCGCACCGCAATGGTGCTGTTGCCGGGGTCGGTATTCAGGCCTGATAGAGCCCGATGTTCATTACATTCCGCTGGAAGCGGATTATTCCAATCTCGACGACGTGCTGGACCGCGTTCAAGATATCCCGGCGCTGGAAGCGATGGTTGAGCGCGCATATAGCGACCTGGTCGCCTCCGGGCAGGTACAGCTATCGGACGTTTCGTGCGGCGGATGGACGACCTCATCGAAGCGCAGATGCGAAAGCGGCCTCGCCCCGAGGCCGCTTTCGCCGTCTCGCCGCTGAGCATTGAGTGTGGTCACCTCAAGACCGCTCGGACATGATGCCTATCTCCTCAGCGAGGTCGAGCGCCTGCGCGCGCAACTCCGGGAAGCGACGGATAGATATGAAGAACAGGGGCGGCATCTCACCATGGCTTATCTCGATACGGATCGCCTGCTTGCCGAAGTTAGATCGTACGGCGACGCCTTGAACCGGGTCTCGGAGGAAATGCGCGCACTCGAGGAGCAAAAAAATGAGGTTGAAGCAAGAGAACAGAATTCCCCGCGAGAGCATCCGCGTCTTGACCAGGCACTTGTTTCGAGCGGTGCGCGGGCGGCTGATACAGACGATGAAGCTCGTGGCCCGCCGGGCCCGGAGCGGCTGCACTGGCGCTCGCCTCGATCGTATTCGGCGCCAGCCCAAGCCGGACTGAGCACCGCCAGCATGTGCGGAATTTACGGCGTTTTTGCGCGGGACGGCCTGCGTGGCGATCTCGACGCGCTGAAGAGCGGCAATGATGTCGCTGCTCCATCGCGGCCCGGACGGCGCCGGCACGGTATGGTTCGATACGCGACAGAGTGTGCTCCCGGGTTGCGCAGAGCCGGTCGAGGATCGCTGGACCGCCGAACACGCCACCGACCCTTGTGCTTTGCCACCGGCGGCTCGCGATCATCGAGCTGTCGGAGCAAGGCCGCCAGCCGATGTCGAGCGCCGATGGGGCGCTTTGGATCACGTACAACGGCGAACTCTACAATTTCATCGAGCTGCGGGAAGAGCTGAAGTCCCTGGGCGCGCGGTTCCGCACCGGTTCCGACACCGAGGTGGTCCTGCAGGCCTATGCGGCGTGGGGGCCCGATGCGGTAAAACGTTTCGTCGGCATGTGGGCGTTCGCCTTGCTCGACTTGCGAGGCCGCCGGCTGATGCTGTCCCGCGATCGCTTCGGCATCAAACCGCTGCAGTACTACAGCGACGGCGAGATCTTCGTCTTCGCTTCCGAAATCAAGCAGCTCCTGACGCGTGCCGTCCGTGCCGCGCCGGCTCAACGAGAGTGCCGTCTTCGATTACCTGCAGTACGAGGCAACCGATACCGGCGCGGAAACGTTTTTTGCTGGTATCCGCAAGCTCCAGCCGGGGCATAATCTCGTCATTTCTCTCGACAACGGAGAGATCTCGGAGCGCCGCTACTACGCACCGGCGACCGCAAGGTGCGAGGCTGGAAATCCGCGCCAAGGAAGCAGGGGAGCAGTTCAGGGCGTTGTTGAAGGACAGCGTCCGCATCCATCTTCGAGCGGACGTGCCGGTCGGCACCTGCTTATCTGGCGGGCTCGACAGCTCCAGCATTGCGATGCTGATGCGTGAGGTTGCGTCTGATGCCGGCGTCAAAATCGATCGGCACTCCTTCAGCTCCCATTTCGACGCTCCGGAGGCGGACGAGCTCGAGTACACGCGCTTGGCGATCGAGGCATCCGAGGTGGTCTCGCACTTCGTCGAGCCTAACGAGAGCTGATCTGATCGCCGATCTGCGAAAGCTCGTATGGCACCAGGACGAGCCGTTCGGATCGACCAGCATCTACGCGCAGTGGTCAGTGTTTCGGCTGGTTCACCAGAACAACGTGAAGGTGGTGCTGGACGGGCAGGGCGCCGACGAAATGCTGGGCGGATACGCCAGCACCATGCCGCACTTCCTGCTCGAGCTCGTTGCCCGCGGCCGCGTGCGTGCGGGCGCTTGTGGGAAAGCTGGCGGTGGGCACGGCTCCAGGGCAAATCCTGGCGAAGCCAGGTACCAGTTCCCATCGTGCAACGTGCGCTCGCCATGGCTCGCGCGGTGGGTCGCCTGCACCGACAGCGGTCGAGGAGCCGTGGTTGAGACCCGGGCTAGCTGGAACGGCATGTCGCCACATCGGCCTATCTCGCCAATCTCGCTCAGCGTCCGTTCGGCGAGGAGGCCCATTTTTCGAACGTGCTCTACCAGTTTTTCTTTCTCAACAACCTGCCGTCGCTGCTGCGCTACGAGGACCGCAACTCAATGGCCTTCTCGGTCGAGGCGCGCGTTCCGTTCCTCGACCATCGATTGGTTGATTTTGTTTTCTCGCTGCCTTTTGATCTGAAGGTCCGCCACGGCTACACCAAGCGCGTCTTGCGTGACGGCATGGCCGGAACGCTGCCCGAAAAAATTCGCATGCGGGCTCGCAAAATGGGTTTTGCGACGCCGGAGCGGCGCTGGCAGACGGGCGCGCTGCGAACCCTCATTCAGGAGGCGATCGACAGTCCACGGCTCGAACCGTTCATCAAGCGAGAAGCCGCACTGCGTCACTTCGAGCGGGTGACGAGCGGGGAACGTGCTGAGCTTTCGCGCCGTGGCGATGGCTAAATCTGGACCTGTGGATGCAGGAGTTCAAGCTCGGATGAGCGGGTTTCCGGGGCAGGCGAACGTCGTGGTCTCGATCACGCCTCTCGCCTTGAGGCGCGACAGTCGGACCTTGAAACAGGCCGGTTCGGTTGCCCGACTCGGCTACTCGATACTTGTCAGAGGCCAGCCGAATTCTACTGCCGCCGTCCATTGGTTGGAGCGGTAGACACACCGCGCGGCGTGAAATGAACAGTTTTTCGGAACAGCGGAAGCTCGTGGTGTCGATCACTCCTCTCGCCATAAAGACGGACAGCCGTACCTTCAAACAGGCCGGATCGGTGGCCCGCTTCGGTTACCGCTCGGTCGTGGTGGAAGGCCAACCGAGCGGGTTCCGTTGCCGACGGCCTGCCGTTCGAGCTCGTAAGCATGTCCGGGGCGAGCTGCGAACGAGCGAGCAAGAAGCGGCTCAAGGCTGCTACATGTTTGGGCAGGCCGAATTGAACCGGCAGTGTTCTGCCGCAAGAAGCGTCCTGTCGGACCACCTGAAATTGCCTCCGGTACCTGGAACGCGACATCGCCGAAATCCTGCCGGAGCTGGCCGACTTCAGTGAGGTGACGGACCTGCTCGCAAGCGTCGACGAGTTCAGAGCACGTGTACAGCGCTGCGAAGCACGGCGGCGGGAACACGGCCGCCGCGACGGGAGCCGAAGGAGCCCTCGTATGGGAAGCACTTCACCGCGTCGATCGATGAAATCGATCGCCTGATCGACAAGTACGTACAACAAGCTGACGGAGCTCTACGTCGACCTCGACGAAATCGCGCAAAGCCGAAGCGATGCTCATCGATCAGGTGCACGAATGGCAGCGTGCCGCCGCCGGCCGGACGGCGCAAGCAGTACGCGCCGACCAGGACGACCCCGTGCCGTGGGCCAACGCGTGATGCGGTTGTTGGAGCGCCTGAGGACCCGATCGGGTCGGGCCATCGTGCACGGGCTTGTTATTAAACATCGGGCTGCGTGCGCTCATCCTTGCGGAACTGGCCCTTAAGATTGTCGTCCGCAATACGTGGACGCGGGGCCTGCAGGAGTTTCGCAAGCTGGGGGCCTGGCGGCGGGCCAAGCTGGCGCATTGGCGCAATTCGGAACGCGCCATGTTCCTGCGCCATGTCCGCGACTACATCCTCGTTCACGTGGTTGGACCGCTTGCGTTGCACTCCAAAGGCGTCGCTCTATTATCTGCACTCGTTCTATCAATTTCCGGCGGTCTATCTGCTGTGCCTGCGGCACCGGGCCAAATTCATCTACGACGCTCACGATTTCTACTCGCAGATGGATGATCACGCGGCCTTGTCGTCATACTGGCGCCATTGGGTCCTTCCGTTCGAAAGAACGATCGAACGGGCCTGCATGCGCAAAGCGGCGGCGGTGGTCACTGTCAATGAGGGGATCGCGAAACTGATAGAGCAGCGCTTCGGCCGCACCGCCATGGTGCTTCGGAACGCACATGACCCTCGCCTCGAGAAACCCGTCGAGATGACCATAAGGAATGTCGCCAGCATTGGCGAAAACGATTTTCTGATCGTCTGCGTCGGCCAATTCAAGCGGGGAATGGCGGTCGAGGAAGCCGTGAAAGCGATGGCATTGCTGCCGAGGCACTATCATCTCGCTTTCGTCGGTCCCGGCTACCCGTCCTACAGCAAGCTTCTCGAGCGGGAAAACGTGGCCGACCGGGTCCACTTCCTGCCTCCAGTCGAGCCGGCGGAGGTCGTGCCGTTCATCAAGTCGGCCGATGCCGGCATCGTGCTGTACTATCCCTTGTCGCCGAGCCATCATAACTGCCTTCCCAATGGTTTCTTTCAGCCCATTGCTGCCGGGCTTCCGGTAATCTACCCCGAACTTCCGGAGATACGGCGGATCGCCGAACAGTATGAACTGGGTGTTCCGATCGACCCGCAGGACCCTGCCTCCATTGCGGCCGGTATCAGCCGGCTTGAGGATCAGGTGCTCATGAGCCAGCTGCGACTCAATGTCGAAAACGAGCAAGGGAAAACTCAGCTGGGAGCAGGAGGAGCAGCAGCTTCGTCAGCTCCTCGAAAACCTCGCGGGGCTTCCCACAGATCGGATTTCTCGATATGCCCGCTTGCCCGTCTGCGGGCCTGATCACGCGCGCATACCAAGATCAAATGTCCAAAAAACTTCGAACGCTTTATCTCGAATCCAACGGCTTCGGCCGCACCGTGGTCACGACCGATACGATCCTGCGCGGGATATTCGGCCTTAGGACCGGCGCCAAGCCTCCGTCGTTGGTTGGAACGATACCCATACATCGTCAATCTCTATGCTCATCTGGCCAATTTCTACGAACGATTGTCGTACGTCGCCGACTGGCGGGACGCGTTCTGCCAATCGCCGCGGCTCGACGTGGAAGTCTGCAACATCAACAACCTCGTCCACCTGACCCGCTGCCTTGCTCCGGATCCGCCGCTACGATCTCGTGGTCGTCTCGCACGTCGCAATCGGCGACGACATGACGATCATGCCGCGCGCCGCAGCGGCGTTGGCGCGGCGCAATGCCCGATGATCGTCGTTCATCGGCAATGAATACGACCTCCTGGACGAAAAGATCGCCTTCATTCAGGCGGTCGCGGGCGGAACGCGTCTGCAGCCAGCTCCCGCTCGAAGCGGCGAAATATCTGTACGAGGGCGTAGAGGCTGGTCGCATCTCGTCCACGCCGCACGCCCTCAATCCTAAGGCCTATACGCCGCCGGCTCCAGCGAGGAGCGCGACATCGACATCGGCTTCGTCGGCGACATCTATTGGCCGTTCATCGGCGACCAGGAGCGGTCGCGGCTGATCTGGCATTTCGAAAAGGAAGGGGCTCGCTACGGGTTGCGCTGTGACATCCGCGCAGGCCGCTCCGATCGTTTGCCGCGCGTCGAATGGGCGAAATTTCTGCGGGGCACGAAGGGACTGATCGGTGCCGAATCGGGCACCTCATTACCTCAACGAGCGCGGCAAGCTGCTCACCCGTGCCCGCGATTACAATCTTCAGGAGAACCAGAGCGCGAGCTTCGAAGAGGTCTACGACCGCTTCTTCGCGGGCGTGGAACGGGGAGTCTCGGGCAAGAGTGTGTCATCGCGGCATTTCGAACCGATCGGCACCAAGACCTGCCAGATCCTTCTCGAAGGCGAATACAACGGGGTGCTGAGCCCTGGCGAGCACTACATTCCCGGTGAAGCGCGACCTGTCGAACGTCGACGACGCGGTCCGCGAATTTAAGGACGAAGGTCGTCGTCGTGCCATCGCCGAGCAGGCCTACGAGCACGTCATGTCCGGCCATACCTATGCTCATCGGGTCGCCGGCGTGCTGGCGACGCTGTTCTGACGGACGATCCCATGTGTGGACTGGCTGGCATTGTGCATTTCGACCAATCGCATCCGGTCGATCGCGACCTGCTCTTGCGAATGACGCGCGCAGTCGCGCACCGCGGTCCCGACGCCGAGGGCCTGCACGTGGACGGACATGTAGGTCTCGGGCATCGCCGCCTTATCCATCCTCGATCTGTCGCCGGAAGCGAACCAGCCGATGGCCAATCGGGATGGCTCTGTTCACATCGTCTACAACGGCGAGGTCTATAACTTCCACGAATTGCGTGCCGAGCTTCAATCGAAGGGGTACGTCTTCCGCACGCGCTCAGACACCGAGGTCATTCTGCACCTCTATGAAAAGATGGGACCGCGCTTCGTCGAACGTCTCACCGGCATGTTCGCGCTGGCCATCTGGGACGCGCGGCGGCAAATGCTCGTGCTTGCCCGCGACCGCATCGGCATCAAGCCGCTGTATTACCACGTCGGACCTGGGCACATCGTATTTGCTTCTGAAATGAAGGCGTTGCTGCTCGATCCCAGGACCCCGACCGAGATCGACCATGCGGCGCTTTCCGATTACCTGCACCTGCTGAGCATCCCGGACCCGCGCTCGATTCTTCGCGGACGTGAAGAAGCTTTCGCCCGGGCACCTGCTGCTCGTCAAGCGCGGCCGCGTCGAGGAGCGACCCTACTGGCGCATACCTCTTCCCGCCGCTCCGCGGGCGATCTCGCTCGAAAGTGCATCGCGCGAATTCGAGGAGCGGTTCGGGGCCGCGGTCCGTTCACACCTCGTCTCCGACGTGCCGGTCGGCGCGTTTCTGAGCGGCGGCGTGGACTCGAGCGCCGTCGTTTCCTTCATGGACCCGGCGGCGCGCGCCGGGATGTACACCTTCTCGACGACGTTCCGCGGTCTTGAGACGTTCGACGAAGGACCGTTTGCGCGCCGGGTGGCGGATCAATTCGGCACCAATCATCGCGAAATCGATCTCGGCTCGGAGTCGGCGCAAGCATTGCCCGAGCTCGCCTGGCATTGTGACGAGCCATTTGCGGTGTCCTCGGGACTGGCACTCTATTTTCTTGCAAGGCGCGCCCGCCAGGAGGTGAAGGTCGTATTGACCGGCGATGGAGGAGACGAAGTTTTCGGCGGCTACACGTGGAAGCACATCGACTTCCCGCCCGTTGCACATCGCCTGCCCGAATGGCTGCACGGCCTGATGCGGATGGCCGCTGCGGTCGGCCGGCGTGTGGCGCCCAGTGTCGATTTGTGGCGGCGCTTGGATGAATCTGATCCTGCCTGGAGAGCGCTATCTGCGCTCGTTCACGTGTTTTCAGAACGAGGAACTGGTCGGATTGGTCAACCCCGACGTCTGGCCGCACCTCGAGAGCGCCTGGACCAACAACATCACGCAACATTACTTCGACGAGTCGCACGGCCACGAGGAACTGACACGGAAGCTCTACACGGACATGCGGTCCACGCTGGTTAGCGAGATGCTGACCAAGGTTGACCGGCTGACCATGGCATCGGGACTGGAAGCGAGAGTGCCGTTTCTTGACCATCATCTGGTCGAATGGGCCTTCGAGTCTGCCGGCCCGGCTCAAGATGGAAGGCAGCGAGGGCAAGCTCCTGGTCAAGCACGCGCTGCATTCGCGGCTTGCCGCGAGACATCATCTACCGCGCCAAGCACGGTTTCAACGTGCCGCTCGGCCGTTGGTTGCGCCATGAGCTTCGGGATCTCGTCCACGACCTGCTGAGCGCAAACAGCGTTCGGCGGCAGGGGCATCTTCAATCCGAAGGCCGTCACTTCGCTGGTCGAAAAGCATCAGTCGGGCAACGACGACATCGGCAACCGCGTGTTCGTGCTGATGATGCTCGAGCTGTGGTGGCGTGAGGTCATGGATGGGCGGCGAACCGCCCTGCGACAGGCGGGATAAGCGTGCGAATGCCGCGCCGTCCCTTGCGAATTCTCGCCATTGGCTCGTCCGGGAGCAATCATGTCGTGAACCGCGTGCGCTGCTTCGCCGACCGCGGACACGAAGTGTTCCTGCTGAGCGAGAGCAGGGCGGGACTGGAACGGGTGACCGAGCTCGTGCCCGGCAGCACCTCCCGGTCAGGACGAGTGGGTCAAGATCCTGGCGCGCAGCCTCGAGCGTCTCCTGCGCCGCAAGGTTCTGGGCTCGACCGACATGGTCCGGCTCCTTCTCGACTTCCGCCGGCTCGTGAAGCGCGCCAATCCGGACGTAGTGCACGTGCATTATGCCTACGCGACGTGGGCCTGGTCGGCTGCCGTCCTGGGCTTCAAACCGCTGGTCGTCAGCGTCATGGGCGGCGATGTCCTGTACGAAGAACAAGGTAGCCCGACGCCTCGCGGCATCCGTCTCACCAAGAAGTTGCTGCGCTCTGCCGACCTGATCACGGCAAAATCGAACTTTCTGATCGGCGTCCTCAATTCGCTCGGCGGCTACGGCGAAAAGGCGATGCGAATCGTGTGGGGCGTCGACCCGGAGGTGTTCAAACCGCTGGACGGCGGCGCATTGCGTGCCGAGCTCGGCATTCCGCGCGATGCAAAGGTTATCCTCAGCCCGAAAATACTTTCGCCGTTCTACAACGTCGACATCATCGTCGAGGCGATGGCGAAGGTGGTCGAGCAGGAACCCGACAGCGAGACTCGTCGTGACCGAATATGGCGCAACGCCCGAATACCGCGCAAAATTGGACGACCGCATCGCGGCGCTGGGGCTGCAGCAGAACGTCACCTTTGTCGGCAAGATCGCACACGAGCGAATGCCGCTGTTCTACAGCATGGCCGATGTGTCCGTCGGCATTCCGAAGTCCGATGGCCTCCCGCAGACGCTGCTCGAGGCGATGGCCTGCGGCGTGCCGAATGTCATCGGTCGGCTCGATCGCTATGGCGAGATCGTCCGGGACGGCGAAAGCGCCGTGTTTACCGACATAAGCCCCTGATGGAGTGGCCGACGCCGTCCTTCGGTTGTTGCGGGACCCCTCGCTCTCCCGGCGCGTGGCGGAAGAAGGCCGAAAAATCGTGATCGAGCAGGCGAATTTCCCGCGCGACGTCGCCAAAGTCGAAAACGCCTACTACGAGCTGACCAATCGGCGCAATCTGGTCCGCCTGCCGCGTCCGATGATGCTGTCAGACGTGGCGCTGTACTGGCTCGGCCGATAGCGCCAGCCTCACGAGGTTGTAGCAGACATGCGTTCGACAGTGGCTTTGATCTGCCCGCAGCACCGGCAACCCGCTCGTGACCGAGCCGGCCGGGGAGGACATTTCCGAGAAGACCGCCGCGCTGAAATGCCCATCGGGATGCCGCTTTCCCGTCATCGGCGGAATACCGCGCTTCGTGCCGAAAGAGAATTACGCGGCGGCTTTCGGCCATCAGTGGAAAGCATTCCGCAGGACTCAGCTCGACTCGTATACGGGTACCGACATCACCAGGAGCCGACTTGAGCGTTGTCTCGGTGGAAGCTTGGAGGTCGTCAAGGGCAAACGCGTGCTGGAAGCAGGATGCGGAGCCGGACGGTTCACCGAGATTTTGCTGGCCGCCGGCGCCAAGGTTTTCTGCTTGCGACCTGTCTGTGGCGGTCGAGGCCAACCGCGAGAATTGCGGGCAGGCCACCGACTATTTTGTCTGCCAGGCGGACATCACGCAATCTGCCGGTCGGAGCAGGGGTCGTTCGACGTCGTGATCTGCCTCGGCGTGATCCAGCACACTCCCGACCCGGACCGGACCATCGCCACGCTGTGCTCCTACGTCGCGCCCGGGGGCCTGCTGGCGATCGACCATTATCGCTACAGCGCCGAGGACATGACCCGGACGCGGCAGGCCGTGCGCAACGTGCTGATCCGGACATCGCCCAGAGTCTCGCTCGCTGCCATTCGGACGACGGTGGCGCTGCTGTGGCCGATCCATCGCTTGTTATGGGCGACCCGCAAATTGCCGCATGGGGCGGTGCTGCGGCAGAAATGGCTGAATGTCTCGCCGGTGCTCGATTATCACGACGCGTACATACAGCTCGGGCCGAAGCTCCTCTATGCCTGGGCTTCCCTCGATACCCATGACGCCCTGACGGATCGTTACAAATTCAAGCGCACGGTCGAGGAAATCAGGGAGTGTTTGACCCGCTGCGGCATGGAAGCGGTCGAGGCCTATTACGGCGGCAACGGCGTGGAGGCGCGTGCCCGGAAGCCGATTTCAAAAGCGCCGCGACCGCCCCGAACTCCGATCAAAGTTCAGTCCTGATCCTGAAAACCAGTAGCCTTTTGCGGAGCGTAATTTCTCGCCCGTGAGTGAGCGTGCCAGAAGTTCCGACCTCTCGTCCCAGCTTGGTTGTTGTTCGTCCTCGCCTGAGTTCCGACTATGCTGGCCGTCTTATTGCTACCAATTTGCGCATTTCCTGCGCGTGGAGTACAGCACGACGCGAATAGTGACGATGGTTGTTCTTCACCTACGCGGCTGCCTCCGCCTCCTCGAGAGCGGAGCTGACATGCCAAGAACGATAGAGCGCGGCCGTTGCCGATTACTGGACGCAATACAATGTGACGGCGCACGAGCGGTTTGCGTCGGCGGCCAGACTCGCTCGCCTATCTCCGCTGGCGAAACGACCAGTACTTCGGCTATTCGGAGCTGATGCCGGTCGACAGTCAGGACGGCAAGGTGGCTCCTCGATTTCGGCTGCGGACCCGGGCACGACCTCGTCGGATTTGCGACTTCGTCCGAGCCGAGCCGCCTGATCGGGGTCGACGTCTCGCCGTCGTCGCTGGCACAGGCGCGCGAGCGGCTGGCCCTCCATCCGTGTCCCTGCGAAATCATCCAGCTCGATCCGAATTCCACAAGCTGCCATTCGATGACGCCAGCGTCGACTACATCCATTCTTCCGGAGTCCTGCATCATCTGCCCGAGATGCTGTCCCATTCATTCGGGAGTTTCGACGTATCCTCAAGCCGAACGGTTCGGCGCGCATCATGATCTACAATCATGATAGCGTTTGGATGCATTTATTCGTTGCCTACATGAAGCAAATCGTCGAAAACGCCTACGCGGACCTCACGCTGGAGGATGCGTTCGGGAAAACAACGGATGGAGAACAATGCCCCATTGCCCGTGTTTTCCGTCCACATGACTTCGTTTCGCTCGCGCAGAACGCTGGCTTCAATGCAGTATTCACAGGTGCAGCCGTATCGATGCACGAAGCCAAGATATTGCCGTACAGGTTCGATGCAATACAAGACCGCAGAACACCGGAAACGAGCCGGCGCTTCCTGCTCGAATTGACATACGACGAACATGGGATGCCGAGCTACCGCGGGAAGAGGGCAGGGGTGGATGCCTGCTTCCTGCTCACCGCGGGAGATTCGCGTTCGACCACAACGACGTTCATTCCGATACCCTGAACGGATATGAATACTGCGTTATTCGGTCTCGAGTTGCTGCTTCTGGCGCTAGGGCTCGGAATGGCGAGCGTAACGCTTCCAAAGGCTATCCCCTTGCCGGCGGCGGGGCGTTTTGCATTCGGCTTCGCGGCGACGCCTTTCATCGTCGCTTTGACAATTCTTGTTGCGACCTTCGTTTGGCCAGGGGTCCCGGCCCGGCTGCTCGCCCTCACTCCGGGCATTCTAGCCGCGGCATTGATCTGGTGTTGCCGTTCCGTCATTGCGCATGTCGCCAGACGCTGGTCACACGCACAACTGCGAGATCCGGTTTTTCTCGTTCTGGTGATTGGCGTCGTATGGACGGCTGTGCTGATTGCATTTCGGATTGTCTATTTCGCTCAAGAGCCGTTGGGAAACGCCGACGCAGTGCAATAGCTTCAGGAGGCGAAACAGTTTGCCACGCATCGGAGCTTTGTTGAGATCGCGGGCATGCGTGGCCTCGAAGATAGCACGTTGCGAGGCGACCCGCACGGGCCCTTGTGGATTGCGTGGCTCGCATCCGCTCTCATGTGGGGGGCCAATGTCAACGGTTTGGCACACACGATCGTGCGACTGCCGTTCGAGGCATCCTTTTTGTTGTTCTTTTCAGCGGTGGTTGCCGTAGCGAGCGTCCTTCGAACCAGGTATTTCATTCTCGTGGCCTTGCTAGTGTCGATAGCAGTTCCCCGGCTGTACGGAACGGTCACGGATGGCGATCGCAATTCCTTCAGGCTTACGGCCCTGCTCCTGCTGTCGTCTTTTCTGCTCGCGCACCTCCGCCCGAAGTTGAGCACGGCGACCCATCCGCTTGCGCTCGTACTGGGTGCGGCTTTGGTCGCATTTTGCGAAGGATTGAAGCAGGACGATCGCCGGTACGACACATTCCGATCATCACGGCTTCGGGCAAGATGGTGTTTCACCAGTGGAGCCGTCAGGCCGCAAGCCCAGCAATAGCCACTCTGACTGGTCCAGCAGAATCCGAAACAGGTCCGGTCGCGCCCGCACCGCGTTCATTGCCAGATCGTGGGTTGCTGGATCGGCGAGCACCAGTGTCGCGCCTAAGGCGCGAGCGTCGGCGTAACGCTGCTCCGGGGTTTCTTCAGGTGCGAAAAATGGCATGCCGCCAAACCGCTCGAGCGTGCATTCCATGACCTGCCGCAGCCGCGGGAATGCCTCCTCCCAGCTCCGAAAGTATTGGAAGCTGGGGGGGGCAGCAACGCGCATCGGTACTAGGCCGGTGCTTATAAAAACTCCGAGCGGATTGAGCAGCAGCACACCGTTATGGGGTGCGTTATCCGCAAGCCATTCAACGAGCCGCAGTGGCGGAACGCAGGACTGATATTGAATCTCGCGCCCCAGCAGCTTCGCCTTTGCCGAGTGGCATTCGCCTTCGCGAGCACCTGCAGCCTGGATGTAGCTGTTGAATTCGATCCGCAATACCTGATGGGGCGTAAGCCCGACAGGGCCGGCAATCACCATGCCGGGAAGAGATGAACGGGGCATGACGGTCAACAGCGCAAGCGTGCCCAGCGCAGCGAGAGACGGTATGAGTGGGAGCGCTGGCCCGCCCGCGTCCGGCGGTTCTGCGCGCGTTCTGGACGGAATGAGAGTGGATAACCCGCAGATAGAAAGCGCGATTACCAGAATTTCTGCTGGTACCAATCCGCCCTTGAGAGCCGAGGGAGGCTGTCCCCATTCTTGGCCCAGCATTCGGGCCGCCATCGCGAGTGCCGCAGCGGCCGCGACCGCGAGCACGGTGGCCAGTCCTGAAGAGAAAGGCCAATGGTATCTAAGCGTAAGCCCGTCCAACGAGACGAGGGGCTGACCGGGCTTTACACCACGCACGCTGCTGAGCAGCCCTCCAAACGCTATGCAGGAGCAGCAGTACATCACAAAGATGATGTGCCGCACGGGCACATAAAACAGCTCGTCATACGTGACCCATAAGATCGGAATTGCAACGATGGCGAACGACGTCGAAACACAAAAGGCTGCAACGGCCAAGCCGCAGGTTTGAACAGCTGGCAAGTAGCGGCGTCGAACAAGCACAATCCCGGTCGCGATGAGCATGAGAGCATTCAAGCCGTATAGGAACGAGAAGTCATAAAAGATGACGCGACTCGCCATGGGGCGAAACGCAGTCACAACATTAAGCTTATGCAGTTCCTCAAGCAGAAAGGCCGTAGTTGCGGACATGAGATAGCCGACGCTGGGAGCATAGGCCGTCGCCCATGCCCGGTAGGCAAACACGCCGCAGAGCGCAGGGAGGATCGCCAGCCCGAGCATGATCGAAGGCTTGCGACCGCGCAGCACCAGGAGCGCGCAGCCAGCGTAGACCAAAAGTTGGACTAGCTCACGCTGGTGAATTGCGCTCAGCAGAAGCGCCATACAGGCGAACAGGACCGCAGGGGTGCGGTGGTTGCGTTCGAACGGCGAGAGCCAAAGGAACAGGCAGGAAAGGGCGATCGGCACAATGACGTTCATCTCGACGTCCACTACGTGGCTCGTCGTCGCCAGTTGCCCCCAATAGAACTCCAAAACCTGACCGAACGGACCGGTCAAGATTAGAACGGCACCGCCCAGCAAGGCCATATAGGCATACGAAACAGCTCCTGAAAGCGCGCGCACGCCGACAAAGAGCGCTGCCGTTGCAGTGAGCGTCCATAAAAAACGCATCTTCTCGAATACAAAGAGGCTCGACAGCCCGGAGAGGTCGGCAACGAGCGCGTAGCCGTAGTTGAGTCCGGGGAACGGGTACACAGGATGAACGTCATTGACATAAAAAGCGTCTTGCGGACGTGACGCCGTGCGCAGCGCATCCGCAATGCCGATATTCAGCAAATTCTCACCCGGATTCACCAAGCTGAGGTTGCCGATTGCATAGGCGAGCGCCGCAGTAACGATCCAAGCTGTAAGTGCGGCGCGCCTCAGATCACTGCCAGCCGCATCAGATGCGATTTCTGTCTTGGCCGGTCTCCACAACCTGAAAATTGCGAGTGGAACCAGTGTGGTCGCTATGGCCAAGGCCATGGCATGCAGCGAAACGTGGAGCGTTAGGGCGGCGATGCAGGCGCATTCGATGAGAAACAGGCTGAAGCCGACGGCCATCATCCATCGTTCCGGCCAGGCCGCGGGCGTAATTCGCGCCAAAACGCCGGCAAGAAAATAGCCGGGCAGAACACAGATGGACAGCGTGGCTCCCAACAGCGCAGCCGCCGCACCGATCGCCCCCTGCGATCCATGCCCGAAACCGACCAGCACAAGCGCCAAGAACGTAACGAGCGATTCGGGTGCCTGGGCAGCGTGCCTCATGCGCGACTAACGAACTTCAACCGAAGAGCCGCCCGCACCTGCCCCAGGATCGCCCTCTTCGCCGACATCTGGTCTCGCGTTTTGAGTCGTCAAAGGAGCGGTCCTAAGTCGGCCAGCAAAGGACGGGATATCGGGTCGCGGGATCGCGTCAGCAATTGACTCAGCGATGATCTGATTGGCGGTAACGGTCGGATGCCCATCTCCCGGGAGGCGAACAAAGTCAATGCCATGAGTTGCCGCTGCCTCGCGCAGCTTCGGTCCGGTGTCCACAAAGGTAAGGGTGCCTTGACTATTCAAATCGGCAATCGCCTCGCCCACTTCAGGAAGAGGTGGTGAGAGCGCTACATCGCTCGGCAGGTAGAGGAAGACTAGTTTCGCGCGAAGCGCGGATGCTTTCTTCACTAATAGATCAACGAGAAAGCGGAGACCGTGTCCTCGCCACCTTGCGTCGTAAGCGCGGTCAAAATACTTTTGCGCATCACCCCGCGATGGCCAGAACGCTCCCGGGTGCGTTGGCGATGGTCAATTCGCGAACGTCATGTAGATGTCACGGTATGCTGACCAATAAACATCACGCCACCCGAAGGAACGGGGTAGGAACATCTCCTTAATATAGCTGACGTAGGTGTGACCGTTGTCAAACGGCGGTTTGATTTCCAGATGCGCCCAGTCACCGTCGAGATAGGCCATGGGCAGGCACACGAACACGCCGCCAGCAGAGCAGGGTGAGAAGTTGCGCCACATTTGCTCATTTAGAAATCCGACGACGATGTAGCGAGGCCTCAGGTTGATAGCGCCATGGCTACCCCTCCGTAGCCCGGCTCCGCCGCATTGAACACCGTCAAACCTAGCCGTTGAGCGAGAAGTCTCGGGTAGGTTCCCTCATCCTGAACTCCTCCCCCCCAAGTGAATAAATCGCCTAAGACAGAGAACGTCCACACTGTCAGGTGCATATTGTCCTCGACCGCCTACCCTTCCGCCTCTATGATCGGTGAAAACGTCGTAGACAGGGGGGACCAGGTGGTGGAATTCGCCGTTCGGCATGCCGACATAGCCAATTTTAGGATCTTCGGCCACAAATCCAGTCCCTGAAAAGTCGTAAGAGGTAGCCCGATAGTGGTACAATGCTTAGACGCCGAATATCGAGACCGGCATGAGGGAAGTGACAGATAGCCACACGCTCGACGCAACTAGCGATGCAAAGCGTGATCAACTCATCAGGCCAGACATGAGGGTGATCGCGTCAAGCTTAGCCGTGGGACCTCAGGGAGCGCTTACGAAGACTATATACATTTTGTCGGGGATGTCCCGCCTTTTTGTTGAACATTGAGAAGCGATCGCTGCCGAGATTGATGTTAAGCGGCGATGGCTTGGCGAGCAATGACGCCGTGTGAGTCTTTGTTGTGATGAGCTTCCAGAGCGGCCCGCAACGTTGGAAGCTGCTTGTGAGCCTTCAGTCGTCGGAAGCCTCTGGCCGCTTCCTGCATGGCGGCCGCGGTCCAGCGCATCGCCATCGAGGTCGAGCGCCATCGCTTCACGTTCCGGCATACGCGCCGCATGCTCATGGCATTCTCGATGATGTTGGTACAGGCGAGTGAGCGCCGCAGCTCCTTCGGCAATCCAAGTCGCGTGACGGTGAGGATTTCGTCGATGCCTTCCAGGATCGAGCTGGCGACCCCCGACCAGTCTCGTTCGAGACGCTGTCAAGCCAAATTCTCCCGTAGCGCTAACGTTTCGCGGCGATACTTTGCGCAAAGTCCGGCAACATCAGCGGCGCGATAGAAGATTTCAACAAGGCTATTTTGATTTTGCCAGACTTCGTCGCGGCCTACACGGGTCGAGGGTTGACTTACGAGAAGAAGGGAGAGGTGGTGAATGCCAAAGCAGATTACGAAAAAGCCCTGAAGTCTTTCGGCCGAGGTTGATGCCGGTCTCGCAAGGCCATCAAAGGCGAAGGCGCGGGAGCGGCTAGCCGCGCTGGCGGCGGCGGAAGCCGCACGCGCCAAAGAGGCGGCTGAACGCGCCGAGCAGGAGGCGCGCGCTAAGGCAGCGGCTGAGCTCGCACAGATTCCGAAGATATCCAGAAGGTTTTGCAACGCCGCGGCCATGCTCTGCTAATTGGTCAGTCTCGCTATACGCGAGGCTGGGACGAGCTGGCGAGCGTCAGGCATGATCTCGCAAACCCTCAAAGCGGGCCTCACACGGGGGTGCCCCAGATTTTGTTGAAGTAGGCGAAGCAGGCATCGCCGTGGATGATGCTATGCGGCGTCAGCATCGTGTTCAACTCGTTGGGTGACGTACTTGGATTGATGAGCTGCAAGCGCAGCTCTAAAGTCTGTCCGGGAACATCAAGCGGGATTACAAAGTTTTCGGAGCATGAGGCGGATTGATGCGAGGCGCAAGAATGCCAGCGCCTTGCGATTGAGGTTCTCCCAATCCTTGGCGAGCCTTCGGCTCGTCGAGCCCTTCGAGGATGCTAGCGGCGACACCGGGCGCCTGTTGGTCAAGCCGACGGGCGAGATTGCGCAACAGCCGCTCCGGCTTTATCAGCGTCATCGAGCTCCCAAGCTTGCCGGAGCGCCCGGCGTACCGACGCATGCAGCGGCGTGGGCAGCCGCTCGATCACGTTGCGGGCCTTATGAATCTGGCAGCGCTGGATGGGTGTGTGGGCACCGAAGGTGCGACGGATGACCTTGCTCAGCGCTTTGGCGCCATCGATGATGAACAGCCGGCAGACCTTGGGATCAAGCCCGCGCTCGATCAGGTTGTCGATGAGTGCCTGCACGACGGCGGCGTTCTCGGTTGCTCCTTCGATCAGGGCGAGCGGATGTTTGTGGCCTTCTCCATCAATGCCGAGGGCGGCGACCAGCACCAGGTCGTTGCCGATGTGCAGCCCGTCGATCTGGATGACCAGGAGGTCCAGCTTGGACAGGTCCGACGCCATCCACTCGGCCAGCCGTTCTGCCGACAGTGCCACGAACCGGCGCGAGGCCGCTGACTTCGAGGTGCCATCCCCGGCAATGACTGGCAGATCGCCCTCGGGCAGCCGGACGGCACGCCTGAGCTTGCGCGTCGACACGTTGATTAGCATCAGGTTCATGGCCCAGCGGCCAAGCCAGTCCTCGGCCTGTGCCGCCGTCCAGGTCGGCAGCGCAACTTCATGGCCGTCGTAACTGCGCACCCGCGGGCGATGCACGGCAACCTTGCCACCATGGAAACCGATCTTTCCCTTGGTCCTGCCCCAGCGGTGGCCGATGCGGCCTCCGCCACGATTATGCGGCGCGCCGGCGAGCTGCTGCGCGTCATCGCAAAGCATTTGCTCGATGGCTCCGATTCCGGCCGTCAGACAGAAGCGCTCAAAGGAGCTGTCCACATCTTGCCAAGCCGTCTCAAGGCTGGGCACGAGCGCGAGCGATGAAGGCGTGGTAACAGTCGTCATGGCGTTGCTCTCCTTTGCGGATTCGACACCCCGAGCCTAACGGCTCAAAGGTGGGCAACGCCTCCTTCCCTAATTCAACAGCGGCCGGGGCAATCCCCCAAGAAGAACCCGCCAGCAATAACTTCGAGAACGTTCGCTCCTAGCCGCAGGCGCAAGATCACATAGAGGCCGGGAAGGCAGATGAAGTACGTTATACCGCGTCCCATTGATCAGAACCGGTGCGCCCATTGGCGCAATCCGATGGACATGATTCGCCAGGGCTGATTGACGAGCTTGTTCCACGCCACACAGCAGTGGTCGACGAGATCGTCGTAAGATTTGAAGACGCGGTTCGACAGCCAGTTGTCACGCAGGAACTGCCAGACGTTTTCGACCGGATTGAGCTCGGGACATTTCGGCGGCAGCGCCATAATGGTGATGTTTGGTGGCACGACGAGTCCGTCGACAGGTGCCAGCCGGCCTGATCGACCAAGAGTATGGCGTGTGCGCCGGGCGCGACGGTGGCAACGATCTCCACCAGGTGCAGGTTCATCGCCTCAGTGTTGCAGGTCGGCAGGATCAGGGCTGCACCCTTACCCTGTTCGGGCAGACCGCGCCGAAGATGTAGGTGGAAGCGGTACGCGGGGCGCACTTGGGCGCGTGCCGCGCTTCGCCCAGCGGCGGGTGATCTTGTTCTTCTGGCCGATACGAGCCTCATCTGCGAACCAGATTTCTATCGTGTCGATGCCGACCGCCTTCTCACGCGCGATTGCGTCCAGGCGCGCGGGGAAGCTTTTTTAAAATCCTCGATCGCGCCCGCGGCTTGCGCGTAATGGCGCGGCCGTGCGGAGAGCTTGCGATAGCCCATGGCGCGCAGCTCCCGGCTGAGCGTCTGCTTGGCGATCGCGATGCGGAACTCCTCGAAGATCCATTGTGCCAGATCGATCAGCCGCTAACGCACCACGCCGTGGACTGCCGGAATCGGCCCACTCTCGATCATGCGGGCGATGGCTTGGCGCTGGACGTCGTTGAGCTTGGACGGTTGCCCCGGCGACTTTCCGTTCAGCAGACCGTCAGGGCCCCGCTCGTTGAAGTGCAACACCCAATCTCGGATGATCTGAAGCCCGACACCACCAATCATCGCCGCCTCAGTACGCGTCGCGCCATCATAAATTGCGGCGAGCGCCAGAAGCCGACGGGCCTGAGGGCCGTCTTTCGTCTTCTTCGCCAAACCACGCAGCTGGGACGCACCAAAATCTCGGCGCAATGGTATCGGAGCCGACATGACGAACCTCCTGCGTTCGCCATGTTAAATCAAACTCGCGCGCATCCGGGTTCGCCCGAAAGTCACAATTTCAGGGACCCGGTATTAACAGCACGCTAAGTACAAAGATCATAGGCACCTCCACTCCGCTATAATCTGCGCGCACCAGGTCGCGACCAGCGAGCTCGATATCCCGACCGGAATAACTGTCCTGCAGTTGCTTTATAACATCGGCCCCAGGGTGCATGAGCGGCACCGAGCAATAACGGATGATTGTCTCCTTCTCGGTGCGCCGTCCGGTAAGCGCCCTGACCCGACCTAAAAGGCAACGTATCAACGCCATGAGGCTGCGGTGCAGTCCTGTGGCCAAACGTTTCGCGCTTGACACGCCGGCAATCCTACTCTTGAATTCTCCCCTCCATGCAACCCGTGTGCAGTATGGCCGTCGCTCACTGGCGTCGGCCATACGTCGTCGTCGGAGGGGCTGCTATCTTTCAGATCAGCAGCGTCGGCGCAACCACTGGAGGACTGGACCCGCAGCGCGGCTGGCGATCCACCAAGCATATACGACAAGCCAGTTCTGCATGCATCGGTTTACCACTGCAAATAGCAGGAGGCCTGACCACGCAGACCGTGAGAAATGCGCAACTCAATTACTGCCGCGGTGACCAAAGCGCACCAGAAATGGGCTTTACAATCGATACGATGATCGGGTCAGAAGTACTCTTTGTCATGAAATTGTGATCGCGTCAGAGCGTGATGGGAGGAGGTAACGTCGTGCTTGGAGCAGGTGGTTGGAGAGTGCCTAACCCCAGCGCGTGCCGAGCCGATCCCGCCGCTTGCTTAAAGCACGCCAAGCTCAGTGCGCCAATCTCACGTAGGGTGTGCCGTCCCCCTATCAGGCCCACCGCCTGATATGCCGTATGTTCGAAATAAGGACGCGTAATGGAATTCCACAGCAGAAGCGCACAGAGCGCAATAGACGCGAAGATGGCCGTTCGCGGCTGCTTTTTCTCCATATAGGCGATGCCGGCCGCCGTCAAGACGTAAACTCCGCTGACGCTCGTGATGCATTTGTAGGTCAGAAAGGGCACGCTGCTATAGGGCCGGAATTTTATGATCTCATGTGACGCCGAAGCCAAGGATGATCAAGAGCAGCAACAAGAAAACGATCAGATCAAAATGTCTCCTAAAGCGGATCAGTCTCGCGCATATTCCGGCAAACACCGCGAAGAATCCAGCACAAAGCGCGCCCGCGTAAAATCTCCACAAGTAGATATGGTTCATGCCGACCAGGTGCTCCATGTTCTTGTGGTAGCCATGCTGCTCGGCGATGACGCCGGCAGTCCCGAGCCTGATCAGGCTGTTCGAAGAGGAACTGGGGCGGAGAAAGATGGTCAAAGCCGCGTACAGATAGAGAAACAGATTGCCGACGAGATCCTCGATCATCAGCGACCATGTCCTGTAGGTGAAAACGATCTCCTCTTCGGAGCCGGCTTTCATCACGTGCGAGGGAAAGGCGGCACGGGTTGCAATGTAGAGAGCTACGATTATGAGGACGCCGGCCATTGCCGAAGCCACGCGGCTTGCTTGGCGTGGAGCTCACCCGTTTTTCGCGCAAAAATGCAGATCGCTGTGCCCGCGAGCAAGAGAAACAAGACGTAGTTCAAGGAGACTTCAACAAAGAGCAGAGCCAGAACAAGCGTGATCACGAACCCGATGACGTTTTTCCTGCTGAATTCATCAGTCAAGGCAATCCGATAGGCGAACACAAGATTAAGCATGATGTAGATGACGAAGAGATAATACACGCCGATGTGGTTGTGATAGTACATGTAGTTCAGATGCGTGCCGCACCCGATCATCAGACCAAGCGACACGGCGGCAAGGCGAGAACGAAAGAGCTGGAAGCCGCAATAGTAGGCGACAACGGATGCGGTGGCGACTAGCAAAAGATAGGTGGCGTTCAACCCGATCATACGACGCGCAAGCTCGATCAGTGGCCAGCTTGAGGGCGCCCAGTGCAGTACCTGATTGTCGTATGCGAACGGCACGAGCAGTTGGTAAAAGCGAGCGAGCGGCAGATCGCTCAATGCAGGCGCGCAGCACAGGGGGCCGCTGACCGGACGGTAGAGCAGAATCCTCAATGTAACTGGCGCCGCGGCGACCAGAAGGGCCCAAAGTCCGTGCCGGCGCAGGACTGGCAGGGCGTCCTCATGCAGTCTTTCGACACGTGAGAACTTGTGGATCGGCTCGGTAGGTGCGGGGCAGCGTTGATTTGCCGTCGGGAGAATCTGATCTCGAAGCCCCTCAGGCTTGCGAGTATCCATGGCTGGCGGGTTGTTCCCGTTTTGACGCATCACTTCTCGGCATGTATCGAGGGCTAAGGGCTTGATGGCGGCATTCTCGTCCGGAAATAGTAGTATCCGGAAACCGTGCCGAGGTCGAAGGCTCTCCCTCCAAGAACACTCCATAATTGGGAACCTCGGTCAACAGCGCTTGGAAAGTCCGAAACAAGTCAACCTCTCGCGTTACAGGGTTCGCAAATTCTCTACCCAGGAACTGGAATACGTGCGGAGGATAGATCGTTCGACCGAATCCTCGCAGCAAGCCTGAACGCGGATCGCATTGCGCTTGCTCGATCCCGGTGATCAGCACGACATTGCTCTCTCCCTTCATCGTGTCGTAGCGAAAGCTGCGCGCGTTCGAAAAATATGAGAGCTCGTCCGGCGGAATGCGGACTAGGCTGCTGATCGCTGCATTAGCGGGATACCCCCTGTTCGTCAACTGAGTGAGGGAGGCGTGGCCGACGAATAGCTGATCGGGGATGAGCAAGCCGAATCGCTCGCGGCCAACAAAGTCGCGCGCGGCATAGAATGGCGTCACCGAGGCCCTTTGGCTGTGCTTGATAGGAGAATAAGAATCTTGCATCGCTCGGTGAGCTGCCGCACCACTTGCGTCGTGTCTCCGATACCCGTGTAGGGAAGTTCTCCGTGCTCGAAATAGCGTACGATCAACTCCTTCCCCCGTCTGATGACGATGCAGATTTCCTTTATTCCTGCTGCGACCGCCTCCGCCACTACGTGGTGGATCATGGGCTTACCGGCGACCGGAAGCATTTCCTTAGGAGCTCCCTGCGTCAACGGATGCATGCGGGAGCCTAGCCCGGCGGCGGGGATTACTGCTTTGGTCAGGTCGAAGGACATCTAAAGACTGCCGAGGGGCGACACCACTGACCATAAACGATTGGTTCTTGAATGTCCCCAAGGCAAAGTCTATGAGAGCCGCGTATAGATTGGTTTCCTTGACAGACTTCGGTTCGGAGACAGCCTGAAATGACATGTATCCTGGTGACCGGAGGAGCTGGTTTCATCGGCAGCAATTTCGTCCATCACATCATGAAAGATCATCCCCAATATCAGGTCGTCGTTCTTGATGCGCTTACCTATGCCGGATCGCCCGACAATCTCCCGCCGGCGATGCGTCAGTTCGGTGATGCGCGCATGCGCTTTTGGTACGGAAACGTCTGCAACGCGGGACTAGTGGAATTGCTCGTGCGCGAAGCCGACTATGTTGTGCACTTCGCGGCCGAAACCCACGTCACCCGGTCGATCTTCGACAATCGCCTGTTCTTCGAGACCGATGTTATCGGTACCCAAACCGTCGCCAATGCCGTGCTGAAGTCCGATGGGCGCGTGAAGCGTCTCATTCATATCTCGACTTCCGAGGTCTACGGCTCGGCCGAGCAACCGCTCATGAACGAAGAGCATCCGTTGAAGCCAATGAGTCCCTACGCGAGCGCCAAATGCGGCGCGGATCGCCTGGCGTATTCCTACTGGGCCACGTACAAGGTGCCCATCACCATCCTGCGTCCGTTCAACAATTTTGGTCCCAGACAGCATCTCGAAAAAGTTGTTCCACGGTTCATCACGAGCGCGCTTTTGAGCGAGCCGATCACGGTCCATGGCACTGGCGAGGCGGCGCGCGACTTCGTCTATGTCGACGATGTGTGCCGCGCGATCGATTTGACTTTACATGCCAAGCCTTCCACTGTCGACGGGGAGGTATTCAATATCGCAAGCGGCGAGCATCGAACGATCCGCAGTATCGCAGAGGATGTGATGCGATTGATGAATGTTCCCGCTGAGTTGGCTCACTACGGGGATCGTCCAGGCCAGGTTGTTCGCCACACCGGCGACTACTCGAAGATCTTGCATGTGCTGGGGTGGAAGCCGTCGCTGAGTTGGCAGGAAGGGCTGTCGCGCACCGTTGACTGGTATCGGAAGAATCAGGAGGCATGGGAGAAACAAATCTGGATGCGCCATATCTCGATCATCACGGCCGCCGGCCGACGGGAGATGCACTAAACGACGTGCCGCGAGCGTAATGTCCCTGGCCCTCCGATGACAACCTTGGCCGTTCTGCAACCCGGGTACCTGCCGTGGCTTGGTTTTTTCGACCAAGTGCGGCGGTCTGATTTCTTCGTGCTTTACGATGACGTTCAGTTCGACAAGCATGGATGGCGCAACCGCAATCGGGTGAAAACCAGCAAAGGGCCGCTCTGGCTGACTGTGCCAATCCGCCATTCCGGCCGTTCGGGACAGGCCATCAATAGGACGGAAATCGATCAGAATGCGCCGTGGGCACGAAAGCATGTGCGTACCATCGCCCAGCACTATGCAAGGGCGCCCTTTCTTTCGCTGTACCTGCCCGAGCTCGAAGAGATTCTATGCCGGCCCTGGACGTGGCTTGTCGAACTCGACATCGCGTTGGCGCAGCGCATGGCCCAGTGGCTCGGAATCGAGCGGCAAATGCATCTCGCCTCTGAATTGCACGTGGAGGGTGACCGCAATATTCGCCTGCTCAACATGTGCCGGCACTTTGGCGCGGATATCTATCTCTCGGGCGACGCGGCCAAGGATTACCTCGACGTGGAAGCATTCGCGAAGGCTGGTGTCACGGTCGTGAGGCAGCAGTTCGACCATCCCTCATACCCACAGCTACATGGCCCGTTCGTATCGCACCTGTCGGCGATCGACCTGCTGCTGAACGTCGGTCCGGATAGCCGCCTGGTGCTGGATCGGCCCAACGTCGACGCTGGGCAACGATGAAATCGGGATTTTGAGAAGGACATGTGCGGCATTTGTGGATTCGTTGGCTCCCGCGGCATGGAGACGCTTCAGCCGATGATGCGGACGCTGGTGCATCGCGGCCCGGATGAGGACGGAAGCTGGATCGGCCAAGGCGTGGCGCTTGGCATGCGGCGGCTTGCGATCATCGATGTCGAGACCGGGCAGCAGCCCATGTTCAATGAGGATGGCGACGTCGCGGTCGTCTTCAACGGCGAAATCTACAACTTCCTAGAATTGCGCAAGGAATTGATGGCGTCCGGGCACCGTTTCTCCACGGATCACTCGGACACGGAGGTGATTGTTCACCTCTACGAGGAGCGCGGCGACGAATTCCTGCACAAACTGAACGGGATGTTTGCAATCGCACTGTGGGACGCGCGCTCGCGACGATTGTTGCTGGCGCGCGACCGTGTTGGCATCAAGCCTCTTTACTTCGCGCTCGTTGGCGCCGGGCTGGTTTTTGGTTCAGAGCCCAAGGCGGTGCTCGCCCATCCGGATGTCTCGCGCCAACCGGACCTTGTGGCGTTGCATCATTACTTCAGCTACAAGAATGTTCCCGCCCCATGGAGCTCGTTTGCCGCCATTCGCCAGCTCAGGGCCGGCGAGCTTCTGATTTTTGAGAATGGCGCAGCCGAGGTTCGGCGTTGGTGGCGAATTAATTTTCGCAACGATCCGCATGTAAGCGAGGATGAGGCGACAGCAAGCATCCGTGCGTTGCTGGAAGATAGCGTACGGCTGCAGATGCGCTCAGACGTGCCGGTCGGCGCCTACCTTTCGGGCGGCGTGGATTCCTCGACCGTCGTTGCACTGATGAGCAAGCTGGGCGCAAATAACATCAAGACGTTCACGCTCGTCTACGACGACGGGTCCGCTCAAAAGGATGCCGATCGCACGTTTGCCCGCAAGGTCTCCGACATGTACGGAACGGACCACCACGAGCATCTGGTCCGGCCCGACGACCTTTTCCGCCATCTCGATGATATCCTGACCGCATTCGATGAGCCCTTTTCCGGGGTCATTTCGACCTTCTTTCTCACACAATTGATCGCCGAACATGTGAAGGTGGCGCTTTCGGGAGATGGAGCGGATGAGCTATTCGCGAGCTACCTACCGCACCGCCTGGCCCAGCCGCTCGCCTACGCCGCCGCCAACCCCTGGGTGCTGACAGAAGGGGCAAATGCCGATCGGGATTTGCTCGCGCCCTTCGAATGCGAGCCGGACCGGCTGAAGGGCTTGCTCGCCCATGGGGACGAAGCGGCCCGGCGCATGGCGCAATACCTTGCTACCGATGCCGACAAGCGTGCTCTGTACTCAGATGAGATGTGCAATGCGATAGGAGACGCCAGTACCGAAGCGCTGACGCGAGAATTGTATGCCAGTTGCACCAGCACGGATCCGCTCAACCGCAGTCTGTTCGTGGACTTCGAAACCCTGCTCCCCGACCAGGTCCTGCTGTTTGTCGATCGTTTGTCGATGGCACATTCGGTGGAAGTGCGGCCGCCCTTTCTTGACCACCGGCTGGTGGAACTCGTCGCAAATCTGCCCGGCTGCATGAAGATCAAACGCGGGCGCGTGAAGAACATCCTCAAGGATGCGGTTCAGAATTTGTTGCCTGAGGGTCTCGTCGACAGACCAAAAGAAGGCTTCGTCATGCCGATCAATGATTGGATCCTCGACAAGCTGGAAACCTACGTGCGCGCGAGCCTGTCGCCTCAGCGTCTGCGTCGCCATGGTCTGCTGAAGCCGACGGCCATTGCGGACCTGCTAGGCCGCTACTATGCCGGCGAAATGCATCTCGCCAGCCGCATCTGGAATCTGGTGACGTTCCAATTGTGGTGCGAGCGCTACTGCTGACGGTGGCTGCCGTGCCGACGATCAAGCTGGTCGAACTCGAAGAACGACACCTGGACGCGACCTACCGCTGGATTTCCGACCAGGAAGTTCGCTGGGGCATTGTTATCGACCGAGTAATCACGCCCGAGAGTCATCGCTCCTGGTTCGCCCACCAGAAGGCAGACACCTCGCAAGTCGTCTACGCCGTGATGGCCGCAGACGATCATGTTGGAAATTTCGGCTACCGCCAGCTCAATCCGCAGCACGCCACCGGCGACTTGTGGATGTACATAGGCAACGAATTTCGAGGAAGGGGCTTGGGGGGCCAAGTGCTCCAGAAAGGTCTTGAAGCCGGCTTTGGCGCACTACACTTGCGGAAGATATCCTTGTCCGTGCGTATCGAGAACACGCGGGCAGTCCTGATTTACGCTCGCGCGGGGTTTCACGTGGAAGGCGTCCTGCACGCCGAGCAGCTGTACCAGCGCCGGCCCGTCGACCTGCTCAGGATGGGCTTGCTGCGCGCTGCGAGCAACGCGAGCGAATGATTGGGTGGCGGAAAATTCTGCGTGCCGGGCCCAGCAGTTGGGGCAACGGGGGGGCTGGCGGCGTGCGTGCTCAACAAACGATTTGCCATCCAACATTGACGCTTGCCACTCGCCCTCGACACTACCTTCATATCCGATTAGGAAGTTTCCTGTAACGTCAGATGGGGCTGATCAATTGTGAACAGTAAACCACGCCGGGTTCCATTCTACCGCCATGACTTGGGCGAGGCCGAGCTCAATTTCGTCAAGGAGTGTTTGGCGCAACCCATCCTCACCACCGGAGAGTATGTCGAACAGGTCGAGCGGTCTTTGGCGGCCTACCTGGGCGTCAAGCATGCGCTGTGCGTGACGAGCTGCACCGGCGGCATGCACATGTCGTTGCTGGCACTGGGCATCGGTCCCGGCGACGAGGTCATCACCACTCCCATGACATTCATAGCCACCGCCACGTCGATCTTGGAGGCGGGCGCGAAGCCGATCTTCGTGGATGTCGATCCAGAAACCGGCAATATCGATCCTGACAAGGTCGAGGCAGCGATCACCGACAAAACGAAGGCCATTCTGCCCGTTCACCTGTTCGGCCTCATGTGCGACATGCGCGGCCTTCGCGAAGTCGCCGAACGGCATGACCTCGCCATCGTCGAAGACGCCGCCCATTGCGTGGAGGGACGGCGCGACGGAGTTCGTCCCGGCGCTTTGTCGGATACCGCGTGCTTTAGCTTTTATGCAACCAAGAACCTGACCTGTGGGGAAGGAGGCGCGGTCGTCACCAACGATTCCGAGCTCTACGAGAAGCTGAAATTGCTGCGCGTGCACGGCATGACCAAGACCGCCTACGATCGTCACCGCGAGGGCTACAAGCATTGGGATATGACGGTTCTCGGCTGGAAATACAACATGAGCAACATCGAGGCAGCCATCCTGCTTCCGCAATTTGACCGCCTCGATCGAAAACTAGCCGAACGTCAGATGTTGGCGACCCTCTACGAGGAGCAACTTAGAAATCTTCCCGGCATCAGGCTTCTGACTTTGAGCGCAGGCGAGGACTGCATTCACGCCCACCATGTCTTTGCGCTGATGATTTTGGACAACCGGCGCGATGCCGTGATTGCGGAACTTCAAGGGCGTGGCATCGAGGTGGTCGTGAACTATCGGCCGGTCCATCTCATGAGCTACTTTCGAACGACAGGCCCCCATCACGAGGGGCAGTTCCCCACGGCCGAGACGCTGGGCCAGCAGGCCATCTCGCTGCCGTTCTACCCAGGAATGAACACCGACGATGTGGATCATGTCGTCGCTCAACTTCGGGAGATTCTATTGTCGGGGGGCTAGCCACCAGTGCTGCAATGCGCTATAAGAACTAATAGAGAACGGGCGGGGGGCTGCTATCCCAATGCACACGACGGCGGGCGGTTTAAGCACGTGGCTCCCGCGGGCACGCCCGTAATCGCGTGTAGGAAAGAACCTAGCGAAATCGAAATTCCGGAAAGAAACCTGATGGCCGATTTTGCATTACGCGAAAAGCACCTGGACAACGAGCAGCGCCGGCGCGACCTACTTGAGATTGAAGGCCGATTGAAGGATCACCCGTTTCCCCCTCAGATGGTGATCGAGAACACCTCGATATGCAATATGGAGTGCATCCATTGTAGTCATCGCGAGCTCAAGCGCGTCAAGCGCCATATGGAGAGGTCTCTCTGGGACAAGATCGTGGAGGAGGTCGGTCGTGAACATCCCATGTGCGAGATTTGGCCCACCTTCTATGGTGAGGCCCTCATCATGGGATATCAGAACGAGTTGTGGGACAGGCTCGACTATGCCGACAGGGTTGGCTGCAAGAATCTCGTGCTCAACTCGAACGGAATGCTGCTCGAGCGGTGGGACAATATTGATCGCATCCTGAATTCGCCGCTCAAGCGCTTTATCTTGAGTTCTCGACGGCTTGTCGAAGGAGACCTTCGAGAAGATACGCGTGAAGGGCAAGTGGGAGGTGGTCTACCCGGCCGTCGAGCGCCTGCTGCACGAACGCGCGCGGCGTGGCCAGCAATATCCGGCGATTATCGCGCAATTTTCAGTCATGAAGGAAAACGCGCATGAGGTTAGCGCGTATCGCAAGTATTGGAACGAGCGCGGTGCCGAAGTGAAAGTGCGCCCGATGTTGGAATGGACCGCAACTGGCTCCGTTCGAACCGAGACGATCACTCATGATTCGGAGTTCCGCATTGCTTGCCCGTGGGGCAATAACACGATGGCGATTCATCAGGACGGCAAGGTGGTCACCTGCGCCGTCGACTATGCGGGCATGTTCACGGTCGGCAATGTCAAGGAGATCACCGTTAAGGAGGCATGGCAGCGCCTGAACGAACGGCTGCGCAAACCACACCGCGAGCATCGCTGGAACGATATTCCGAAGATCTGTAAGGGCTGCGGGGATTGGCAGGTTGCCGGCGCGGAATACCAGGACGAACAAGTCGAAGGTACCCGGCCGTTCTGGTACTACGACGAGCAACAGAAAGAAGCTGTATAGGCGATGCGCTCGCTGCAGCATTAGGGCCCCTCGAATGTCGCAAGTTCATACCCAGGAAGAGTATGGGTTGCGGCCGCAGGCGGCCGAATACCCTATGATGTTGGTCTTGTCGTTTGCCTATCCGTGCAACGCGCTTTGCCCGCATTGTCCCTACACGAACTCCAACATTCGCAAGGAGTATCGTGACGCGCCCTATATGTCGGAAGCCATCTTCAAGAAGATTGCGGACGAGTCGGACCTTTCGGCGCCTACCTTCGCATCTCCGGGGGCGGCGAACCCATGCTGCATCCCCGCGCCACCGAGCTCCTCGTTTACGCCAAGGCGGTCGGCTGCAAGATCGGGCTGATCACAAACGGTTCCAAGTTCACCGACAAGAATTCGTACGCCCTGCTCGAAGCTGGCGTTGATATGATTGAGTTCTCGGTGGACGCGTGCGATCCGGAAGCCTATGCGGTCGTGCGCGAAGGTCTCGACTGGGACGAGTTGGTGGCCAACGTCGAGCGCATGATTCGGATGCGCAAGGAATTGAACAGCAGCTCAAAGCTCATCTGCTCGGCGGTCGCGCAGAAGGGGATCGATGTCGATGCGGTCGAGCGCTTCTGGGTCGCGGGCAGGGGCCTGGACTACATCATCAAGCGCAAGTTCCTAACCTGGGGCACGAACACCACCCTGGACGGCGAACGATCGGCCGACCCGACCGCCTATCTCGAAGCCGGCGACGTGCCGTGCCCGTTCATCTTCGAGCGGCTCAATATCGACAGCCGCGGCAATGTGATGGTTTGCGGCTACGACATCTCGGCCAATACCCGCATGGGTAATGTGGCTACCGAATCGATCCGCGACATCTGGCGCGGCCGAGGATTCCAATTCTATCGCGAGAAGCACTTGGCCGGCAAAGGCAACGACATTCCGCTGTGCCACGGCTGTCCCGATTGGAAATATCGCTCCTGGACCCACAATTATTGGAAGGTAGTCAAGAACGCGGAGGCCGTGCGTCAGAGCAAAGGCCTCGATATTCACGAGGATTTCCAGGCCACAGTGGAAAATAGTCCGGCGAGATGAGTTCTCAAGATCGGAGGCCACCTGTTCTACGGTCCGTTCCAGATCGAAAAGGTCAAAGTGCGAGGCAATCAAATACCGGTGATTGTCGCCGTTGTCTGCCGCGCCGGTGAGCCTTGGAACCCCACCTTCCGGCTAATCGACATGGATTGCAGCGGCCCGAACGGGCTAGTGCTGTCCGATCACCCGCGCCGCGCCGCTTGGGAGGGCGAGAGCGACGGGCATCTGGAGGTGTATCTTTTGGATGCGCCGGCAAGCCAGGGCTTCAGCGAAACGTCGCGCCGCGCCCTGATCGCCGACATCTGCTCAAAGGTCGTTCCACCGCACGGCCAGATCCCGTTGAGCGGCGGATAGCTCGGCGAAAGAGAAATGGACTGACATCATCTGTATCCAACCAGGTCTGATGAAGCCCAATGGGTGGTGGTGCAGGCGTGGATTGGCTACGGTATCGAGCCATTGCCGCAGCTGCGCGTTTATACCATCGAGGTTGCGGAAGGAGCGCGCGAGGAACGCGAGGAAGAAGTCCTCGCGGATATAGCGGTAGGGACGCTCGACTTTGCCCTATGCCCGGACGGCAGGCCTTCGACTGGTACCCGTAATGCCAGGCGAAGTCGATCAGCGCCCGGTTGTAGACAATGCTGCCGGCGGTCTCATGATCAAATGGAAAGGATTCTGGACTGCCGACGTCAAAGAGCAGAGCGGGGGTCAGGCGTCTCGTCAATGCAAGGATGTCCGCGACGCATCGACTATCAAAATTTGCCGGCGGATCGAAATTCGCTTCGGAGAAGGACAAACGATGCAATCCCAACCAGCAGAACGAGCATGGACACCGCCCTGAATGCGAAAAAGATGTTCGCATACGGAGCACCGCTCGGTGACGGCTCGAGCCAGCGGCAGAGCTGATCGAATGCAGCTTCGCCCACGCCAAGGCCGCCGGGGGTGAAGGGAAGCATGTTGGCGATCAAAGCCAGCGTCGCCGACACGAGATAGTCGAGCGCGGGGAGCGGTCCGATGTGGAGATTGGACGCGATGAGCACGAGCGCGAGCAACGTTGCGGCTTGACCCAGCACGGAGAGACCGAACGCCGCTGCGAGAGCAAAGGGCTTTCGCCGAAAGGCCATGAATACGCCTTGAGCTTGATCCAAGAATTGTTTGATACGCGGATAGCCATGAAAGAGCGAGCGCGACCGAAAGAGCAAGGAGGGCGCTGCAAGCAGCGCAATGCCACCAATAAGGCCGACAACAAGACTGGCCATGACCGATAATACAAGGACCATCAGCTGCGGCACCTCCTGCATGCGGTCCCAACGCAGGAGAATGAGAACGGCTGCCACCGCAATCAACGCCAGCGCGCCGAGGCCGCGATCGACAATTATCGAGAGCGCAATCCGGCCGCTGCTTCGACGCAATATGCGCCATACATAAACGCCACGAACCGCATCGCCGCTCGTCGGGCCGAACAGAAGCTGATTGAATGCTGTCGCGATGCATACGATATGAAAGAGCCGAATTCGAGGTAGCGCAACGCCGAGAGTCTCCAGGACAATCGCCCAGCGCAAGGTCGCGATAGGCAACGTCAAAAGTATGAGCACTGCTGCCGCGGCCACCGTCCACGGCTGCATCCGCAAGCCGGTCAAGGCGTGCACATCGATACTTTCGCGGTAGAGGAGAATTGCGATCAGCGCGACCCCGATCCCGATCTGAACTAATCTGAACAAATATCTCGATGAGTAGCCTGAGGCTGATACTTGTGCCGGAGCGGAAGAATGTGAGTCCATTTTCGTTCCCCGAGCTTGCCCGCGCAGAAAATGCCGCTTCCGAGTTGATCGGTCGATAACACGGAATTTATGCGCACACAATTATATCGATACAGGTGCCTTCTGATCGAGATGGCTCAGGCAGGCATCGGTCGTGGGCGGCCTGTTTTCACGACGAGTGGCGCGAGGAACTGATCCAGCATGAGATCCCTGGCCGGCCAGCTGGTGTTCGGGATTGCCTGGCCATGAGGATCTCAACGACCGCGACCAACTTCGGCAGCTGGCGGGCAGGATTGAGGCTGCCGGCAAGTAGACCCTGAACCGGCTGGAGCTGGAGCAAACTGGCGAGCGGGGAGGTAGCCGTCCCCGAATGGCCAGGTCCAAAAAAACATGAATTAAGGTCCAGAGATTGAAATGAGTTTGAAGGTAGTGCCAAATGTATGGCCCGGCCGAGCGGTACAAGATGGCTTCCAAGATCGATGAACGTGAGAGCTGCATCAATAGTATTAGAGCCCATCCGAAAAGATTGGATTCATGACGAGGCGTTTGCAGCAAGTCGCCTTAGCATGATGCGGATCATGGCGAGGCGGATGAAGGCAGTGACGGTCGTGGCATAACGTTCGAAGTCGCGCGCCAAGCGGCGATTGCGACTGATCCAGGCGAATGTCCTTTCGACGATCCATCGCTTGGGCAAGACTTCGAATCCGGCAGCATGGGATCGCTTCACGATTTCCAACTTCCATGCCCCGGTGCGCCACACGACGAGCGCCATCTTGTCTCCGGCATATCCGCCATCGGCGAAAATGCGCTTGATGAACGGGAACAGTCGGCGCGCCCGGCGCAAAAGATGGAATGCTCCATCACGGTCCTGAACGTCGGCCGGATGAACAACGACGTTCAACAAGAGACCCAGCGTATCGACCAGGATGTGCCGCTTGCGACCTTTGATCTTCTTGCCCGCGTCGTAGCCTGAAGGATCGAGCCAAGACCCCCTTTTTGAGCACCCTTGGCGGTCTGCGTGTCGATGATCGCCACCGTCGGACTTGCTTCACGTCCCGCCTGCTCGCGCACCGCCACGTAGAGCGTGTGGTGGATGCGCTCCAACGTGCCGTCCCAGTTCCACAGTTCCAGATAATCGTGCACCGTACTCTTCGGCGGCAGGTCTTTGGGCAACGCCTTCCACTGACACCCTGTCCATAGGACGTAGAAAATCCCGTTCAGCACCTCGCGCACGCTGACCGATCGTTTGCGCCCACCATGGCGGGCAGGCGGGATCATGGGCTCCACGATCGCCCATTCGGTATCGGTCAGATCGCTCGGGTAACGTAAGCCACTGCGGTCCGCGACAAGGCGCTGTTCGGGCTTCCACATCGGGCGCTCTCCAGAGAATCAAGCGCCCAACAAGGAATCACATCCGATTCATCAGACTCAAGAACTTCCCGGATCGGCTCTTAGGCCTCTGAAGTGGAGCAATTGTGGTCCGGGCCATCATGAGTTTCCGCGCGCATCCGTCGCTCACTAGGAGAAAGACCTCGGGGCTATCTTGGCAGCCAATCTCTTGGTTGCGCCGGGCAGAAATCGTGACAGCCGCCGATGGACCCGCCACCGAGAATAGCGCTTCAAAGAGAGAGCTTTGGGGTTCAACCCTAGAGCAGAAAAGTGCGACGCCTCGGCTGTCGGCGCACTTTCCAAAAAATCAACTGGATCCGAATTGTTCAGTTGCATATATTTGCGTTTCTAGAGGTTCAGATAGGTCTATAGCGCTCGAGGTGCCGACCTCGACCTGTGCCTAGATTCTCCAAATGCCCATGTTGATTGGAGTGGTTGCCTGAATGACCGCAGGCCGCCCAAACAGACAAAATCGGCGCGCTCAAAGCTCGAAGGACGCAGGCGAGGAGTTGATTGTCCACAAGATCTGGTCCAGGCATCATAAATTTCGACGACGAGCTAGTTCAAGGCTGGCACCAGCTTCTAGCGCGCCTCATTCGTTTTCCGAGCGTTTTTGAAAAAGAACATGCGGTTGTTGAAATGGTGGCAGAACGCATTTCATCCTTGGGAATCGAACTACATGAGGTGCCAATATCAGCGCCGGCGCTCAAGCAGTTGCCGGACGCCCAGCCTCCATTCAGCGAAGTACCAAACCGCAAAAATCTCGTCGCCCGCGTTCCGGGAAGCAGGCATGGCCGATCGCTGATATTGAACTGCCACCTGGACATCGTGCCGGCTGGCAATCTGGAGGAGTGGACCCGTCCTGCCTTTGGCGGACAAGTCGATGAGGCGCGCCGCATAATTTACGGCCGGGGCGCGATGGATGATAAAGCTGGCGTGGCAATTGGGCTTGCCGTTCTTGAATTAGCTGCAAGCAAGGTCATCCGCCCTCAGGGCGATCTGATTGTACAGTTCGTGTTGGAAGACGAATCGACCGGCAACGGTTCCCTGCTGTGCTTATCGAATGGATTCACTGCCGACGCCGCCATAATCCTTGACGGGACGCGGCGCGACTGGGGCATCAACCAGCACGTTGGTAGCATGCAGTTTGCCATCGAGATGCCTGGCCGGCCGGCATCGGTCAGCGTTTCTCATATGGGCATCAATGCGGCCGAAATGCTGAGCGAGCTTCTGCTCGAGCTGCGGTCGTCAATTTTCGCGCTCAACGATGCGCGTGCTGCGCCATGGACTCAATATCCGAGCCCGAACCAATTCGTCACCCAGTCGTTCAATGCCGAAGGCCGGCAATTGACGGTGCCCGACCGCGCAGGGGCCATCTGCTACCTGACATTTACTCCTCCGCATACCCTGCAGGAGTTGCGGCAGCGGATCGAAGTCATTGCGCACGACTTTGCCGGACAAAGACGCATCGGGCAGCCACGGCTTCGCTGGGAGGGCTTTTTTGCGTGCGAACCAGTTGCTTCGGCAAGCCGCGAATTGGAGGCGGTGATTTAGACGGCGGCGGCAGCGTGCGGCATGGAACGGATCAGCTTTGGACCGTCCACCGGCGTCTCCGACCTTCGACACTTTGTCGCGCGGGGCATTCCCTGCGTGCTCTACGGACCAGGTAGAGGCTTCAATCCGCATCGTGCGGATGAACATTATTACCTCGATGACCTGCCGCTTATGGTCGGAATCATCCAGGATGTCATCAGGCGATGGTGCAGCAGCGCCGGGCCATGAGCAATTGTTTCGTACCCTACTGGAACTATGTGGTTCGCTTGCCGAATCGATATCCCGGCAACCAGGCAACCTCACCGTTGTTTGCGTTGTTCTTGCCGACGGAGCGCATTGCGGCCCGATGATATAGTCCTGCTTTGTATGCGAAGTAGATGATGCCTTCGATCTCGAAGGCCCAATCGTCCGGGTTTTCGCTCAGCTCGCGAGTGAGAATAAGGGACGGTTTGATCGGCTGCCTCTTCGTGGCAGACAAGTCGAGCAGAAGGGCGAGACTTGAAGCTTTGAACTCGCGGGCCACCGATTTTAGCAAGCCGCGGCGGGCCGCGAGAGATTCGAGTTGTTTGAAATCCGTCTTAGATAGCAAGTTATCAGCTCTTTGATTTTCGCGGGCGAGTGTCGCGCGGCGCCACGTGGCGGGATTGTTCCTAACCGCGCGGCGAAGAACATCTCCGGTCTCGACGGTTTCCAAAACCACGATTTTTGAATTCGTGAGGGTAGCAGTCAGCCGCGGCAATAAACTGGTGACGCGCGGATCAGACAAGTGCAAAGTAGCGAAAAGATAGGAGGGCTCGCTTCCCGCGCGCGAGAGACGGAACAGTTTGCCATGGCGGAAGGGCATGGCGCTTGCTGCTGTTTCGATGGCGGCGTAAGCCGCGGGTGCCTCCGATTTGAGGGCTGGGAAAAGGTCGTGTCCATGGCAATCCGCCTGCACGGCCCTTGATACGGTAAGGCAAAGTGCTGCGGCGAGGATGAGCGCGGCCTGGTAGGGCATCTTAAGCCTTCCATGCGCGCCGACGCCCAGTTGCAATTTGTCGATTGCTGTAGTCGACCCAGCGACAAAGCTACCGCACGCTGCGGATTGAACGAACCCGAGGCGCGGGAATAGTGGCACGGCTTCGATGGCAGAGCTCCTGATCGGGAGTTTCCCGTTGAGAGGATGTGGATCGGCACACCCATTTCTGTCAAGATGTTGCAATCGGTGTCCGCGTTGCACCGGATTTAACTTTCCTAAAAACGGGCTCGGCGCAGTACGTCTGCGCCCCGCCAATCCTGCATCGGCCTGGCGAGGGACACGGGTTTACCCCTCACCACTGGTAACGTATGCCTGCCCTGCCGCCACCGCCGAACAGGTGGGCTCCCCCGTAAACATCGCCTTGCACGAACGAGCTCATCCCGTACCCAAAATCGAAGTTCAACGCGAGGATGCCTTGTCCGCGCATCAGGCCTTGATCGGCTTGCACCAGCAGATTGTTCCCCTGAAATGAGCCCACCGGAATGAAGCCGCCTTGGACCACAACGTCGTTGTAGGCGAGACCGGTCAGGATCGTTGTCATGAGAACGCCATTGCTTATGAGGGTCGAGGTTCCGAAACGGGCGCCACCTTGTACCCTGACGAGATTGCCGTCGGCTAGGCCAAGCTGGGCGGCGCCCGACCCATAGCTCGAATTGGTATATCCGACGCCAACCGTCGGCTCGATCCAGAAATTCGGATAAAGGTCGAACCTGTAATTGAGGTTGCCGACAACGGTGCTGTTCAGCAAGCTGACCGACGCGGCGCCTGCAAAGGAGCTGAATGCTGGAATGTTCCCTCCAGTGGAGGCGAGCAAGTCATTGAACGTCTCATTGAGTGTGAGAAAATCGAACTTGACAGTAACATCACTCGAAAATCCTGCATTGAAATAAGTCGCGTAGAGACCCGCCGTCGGCCCCGAAAGAGTGGCGCGTAGGCGACTCACGCCGTCACCGACAAAGCCATTCTCTGCACGCGGATTTAATGAAACAGCGGTAGTGTTCAGCTTCAGCTCGGACCATGTGTAACCCGCCGTCACCCCTGCGATGAACCCATCGCTTGCAGAAAAAAGGCCCCCGGAGGTGAGATCAGCGCCGGCCACAAAGCCAACCGTGCTCGCCCGGCTTTCAATGTTAAGCGAGAGCGGAGGCGTACCTGTGCTGCAGCGACAGTTTACGATGCCAGGCCCAGCAGCGTCCCTCTCCTGATAATCGCCATAGACTTGAGTCCAGGTCCCAAATCGGACGGCAGGCTCGATCGGTAACAGGGCCGGAGGCGGCGGAGGCTCCTTACGCACGACCTCAGCTGGCTTCGGCTTTTCCCGCGGAACTGCGCGCGCTGGGGGCACGGGGCGCCTCATGCGCTCCCTCTCTTGCTCGCGTCGCTCGACAATAGCTTTGCCTATTTCCTTCGTGGTCACTTGGGTCGTCGTCTGAGATAATTCGCTAATCGCCTGACTAGCCAACGCGGCGCCCGAAAACGCGCCGTCCGTGCCATCGGTGCACGACCCGTTTGACAGAACAAGAGGTGCGGGACAAAATATAGCTTGTGCCCGCACGTCGGCCGGATACCCAAACAAGCCCGTAATGCCCAAAGACACCGCTAGGCTGGAAAACCTCGGAATCGCATGTCGCATGACCCGCCCCCGTTTTTAAAGCAGGCAATGATTGCATAATCTTAGGCAACGTTTGGTTGTATAATTGCAACGGTTCGAAAAAATCAGCTGCCACGGAACCTCGCTCCAGCCGGCAGCAGTTGGAGCAGTCGTGGAGGTAACGAAACGGCTGACTTTGGACTCGGCGAGCAGCAGGCTGCAGCGTGCAGTAAACGTCGAGCAGGAGCAATTCTCCGTTGGATAACCGTGTTTTGCTATCTCATAGGCCCGCAGTACGATCTCGCTGAAGATCGGAGCAACCATTTGGTCGCAGTGAGCTTTTTTCTTGTCGGCCTCCGAATAAGCGAAGATAGGCGGGCAACCCGCAGCCGCCTCAGGTGAGCCCGGAACAGCTTACCGGCATTCCGCGCTCCGCCCGATAGAGAACGCGAAGATAAATCCGAGATTGGCCTACTGCCGCGTCGATCGCTGCGCTTCGGCCATGCCGTGATACTCGGTGTAGCTCTGCCGCATGTTGACTTCCATGCAGCGGCATATGTTCCGGAGATCGCGCACCGCCGCATCGACATTGGGCGCTGCCGCTATGAGCGCGATCATCAGCGCGTCGGTCAGCGCCTGAACGGTGGCGTGCTGCCTCGTGGTGAACTCGCAGCAGTCGGCGAGGATTATGTCGCGCAGCATCATCTCAGCGGTCCTCCCGCGCGATTGCCTCATCGAGCGCATCTTTCAACGCGCGAGCCTGGTGCCACGACGACAGAAAGATTTTGTCGCGGCCGCGCTCCAGATATTCGGGCGACGGCTCGGCGGGGAAGAGGTGCAGCGCCAGCGGAGAAATTTGCCACGGCGCGAGGCCGAGGGCCACGTGAAGATCGGACGCTGCTCCTCTGCGATAAGCATCGACCGCCGCTGGCGTGATGTCGGGAAGCTTGCGCTTGTCACGCATGGTCGCCGTCCCAGCCCAGGCCGCCCCTCGGCGGTCTTCCCGGACCGCGCGGCGGCGTCGTTGAAACGTGCAGCCCAAGCTTGATCAGCATTTTCGCCACGAACCCTCGGGCCGCTAATTCGCTGCGCAGCATCGGGTTCTCCTTCCAGACACCCGCGCGCGTCTGGATCAGCTCACCGTTTTCCTCGATGGCGGCACTAAGGCTCGCTGCCCTGTCGGCCGCTTCGCAGGCGAGCGTCAAGACCTCAACTCCTGCGGCATCCTCGATCGGATACTCGCTGGTTACGCGTCGCCAAAGGTCGAGGCCATGCGCGCCTAATTTGCGCGGGGGTTGATTGTGGTTGGCAGCAGGTTTGCCGTCGCTTACCAGCGTTAGCGGCGAGGATTTTTTCATGTCATTCTCTCGGCGATGGTTCCGAATTTGTACGGTGATAGCGTCGGCCCGGCAGCGGTCGGCATTTTTCGTACCGGGATGGCTTTGCTTTCTCCCACGAAGCCACCCGCGCTTGCGCTGGCCGCGATTGTCGGAAGACTTATTGCGGCGTCTTGGCCGAAGGTAAGTGTGAGCCCTCGACTGAGGAGGGCAGCACCGGCACTGACGGGGAGCAGCGCGGCGAGAAATTGGCCCGCCGGGTGTGGCCCGCCGGGGGTGGCCTTGGCCTCAGCAGGTAGTCCAGTTGCCCGTCAGTGGTGGGCACCAAGCGGGCTGCTGCTACCGTGATGTGGGCGGACTGCCAGCGGTGGAGGCCGCGCTGCGGACGGCGTTTTACACGCCCGCCGCCAAGCCTGACCGGCCGTGCGCTGGGTGCCGCCGTGCCGCTTGTTCATCGATTGCACCTTGCAGCACACCGTCAGTGGCATGACCCGAATGGCGCAGGAGAGCGCGCGCGAAGGCTATCGGCATTGGGACATGGTTCTGATGGGCTGGAAATACAACATGAGCAATGTCGAGGCGGCGCTGCTGCTGCCGCAGTTCGAGCGGATGGAGGCAAAGCTCGCGCGCCGGCATGCTCTCGCCAATCAGTACGAGCACGCATTCACGGGGATGGGCGGGATCAAGCTTCCTTGTTCACGGCCCGATAGCGTGCACGCCAGGCACATCTACACCGTCTGGCGCGACGGATGCGCGCGCGCCGAGCTGATGACGCACCTGCACGGCGAGCGTATCGGTGCAGTGGTCAACTATCCTCCCATCCACCTGATGTCCTACTTCGTCGAGCGCTACGGCTACCGCCGTGGCGATTTCCCCATCGCGGAATGGATCGGGGAGCGCACGATTTCGCTGCCGTTCTATCCGGATATGCCGCTCGATGATGTCGATGTGGTGGCTGAGGCGGTTGAACGCTTCCTTCGCCAATAGCACCAACGACTTGGAGTGCCCTCCGGCGCGCCGCGCTTGAAGGGCAAACTCAGTTGAAACTCGACACCCCGCGTGATGGAGCATTGCCTTGGCGGCGCGCAAGACGAGGAAAAGACCGAAACCGCTCGCGCCCAATATGCTGGCAGGAAAGGTGACTGTGCTGCGACCACTGCGCGCTGCCGACCGCGTCGTATCCGTGCGCTGGCGTAACGATCCGGACATTCGCGACAACATTCTCGGCTACCGATTTCCCAATTACCGAGGAAATGGAGGCTGATTGGGTCAATTCTGTTCTTAAGGACCAATCCCGCAGCCGCGTGGTACTGGCGATTGAAGATAGGAGAGATGGCGCACTCGTTGGCTTCGTCTATCTCAATAATCTCGATTGGTTCTCCCGCAATGCCGAGTTCGGCGTTCTCATCGGCGAGCGTGAAAAGCAGGGAAAAGGATTTGCGCGAGAGGCGCTGGAGCTCGTTGTCCGCTATGCGTTTCAGGAGTTGAACCTGCACAAAATTTACCTTCGGGTTGTGTCATTCAATAAACGGGCCCTGGAACTCTATCGGACCTTCGGTTTCGCGCAGGAGGGAGTCCAGCGGCGCCATGCCTTCGTGCGCGGCCGCTATCACGATGTGGTGCTCATGGGCCTAATTCGCAATCGACGGCGCTTGCGACATTGAAGTCCGGCGTTATCGTTCAATCCGGTTCACCAGCTCCAGATTTCCGGCAAAGCATTGAACCAGGGCAAGTTTGTGATACATTTGAGTTGGTGCACTGAGGAGATCGAAATGAGCAATCAAGCTGCTGAACTGGAGGAGGAGCGTCAGCGGCTTGAATCTGTCAGCAGGGTATATGAACATCTGGGCTCGCCATTGGAACACTTTGTCCGACGCGTGGCCCTACGCGTGTTACGAACGCATATCAGCGGTCACCCTCGCGTTCTGGAGCTCGGGTGTTCCGATGGCTTCATGACCAAATTGCTCGCTGAAATTGCATCCGCCCATGTAGTCGTTGACGCGGCCAGCGATTTCATTGAAAAGGCCCGCTTATCGGTGCAGGCCAAGGTGACATTCCACCGCGCACTCTTCGAAGAGTATGATCCCGATGAAAAATTCGATGTAGTAGTCATGAGCTTCATTTTGGAGCACGTTGTTGATCCCTGCGCGTTAATCGCTCGCGCTCGCACTTGGTTGGCGACACCCGGAGGTCGAATTTTTGCAGTCGTCCCGAATATTCGCGCAATGTCGCGCCAACTCGGCCGTGCAATCGGCGTAGTCGGCGATCTTGCAGAGATCACCCCTAGCGAACTCGCTCATGGCCATCGCCGAAGCTACGATCGTGTCACCTTCGACCGCGATATCGAGGGGGGCGGAGCCGAGATTCTTGCGCGCGGCGGATTGGTCGTGAAGCCGTTCGCCAATGTTCATATGGATGCCATGCTCAAGCAGGGAATCATCGGTTTCGAACAGCTGCGCGGCCTCGAACTGCTGGGTACCGAATATCCGGACTTGTGTCACTCGCTTTACGTCATTGCGCGCTAGCACACAAAGCAGACATGAGTGCGGCTGAAGTTATTCTTGTCGTGGGAGCCGGCATAGGCGGCCTTGCCTCAGCGCAACTGCTTAGGCAGAAATTCCCGGGGACTGCAATCATAGTCGCCGAGCAGGCAGCAGATCTCGGCGGGTTGCTTGGACGTTTCGATTATGGGCGCTACGGCATCTTCGACCGCGGGATGCACTGGTATACGGAAACGAGAGTGTCCAACGTCGACGAGCTGTTTCTCGATTTGCTACCGCACAATGAATGGCACGTGCTTGAGGCGGAGAAGCGAGATCTGTCCGGCCTCTACTATCGTGGGCGATTGCAGACGAATTCTCAATATCCCGATCTGCGATGTCTGGACTCGCAGCAATACCGCGCTTGTCTTGCAGATTTTTTTGCCAACCTGCAGCGGCCATCCGATGATGGGCCAATCAAATCTCTCCGCGACTTCGGTTACCGACATTTTGGCCCGTTCATTTCCGAAACCGTCATATTTCCGATTGCCTCGCGAGTGCATGGGGCTCCCGCAGACGAGTTGGACGTTTTGGCTCGATCATTGCCGCTGCTAGATCGGGTGATCCTTTTTGATGAGCAACCGTGCCGGGAATTGATGAATTCCGAACTGCTGCGTGCTCGCATCGCCTACCCGGAGCAAAGACGCCTGCCGCTCAATTTCTCCTCCGGACGACGCAGCTATTATCCACGGACGTACGGTATTCACCGGGTGATAGATGCTTTGGCTGATCGCCTGCGCTCTTCGCAGGTCGAAATCCTCACCGGCGCCCGTGTAACTGGCTTGAGGCGCAACGGCAGGGCGGTTACCGAGGCATTGATTGACCATGGCGGTGAAAAGCGCGCCGTCGGTCTGAAATACCTGATTTGGACCGGAAGCCCCTTCCCGCTCGCGGCTTTGCTCGGTATTCGCTTTGAAGCTGCGCTCGGCCGTGTGCGCCGCACCGTCATCGTGAGCACGCTATTGAAATCGGCGCCGCGAATGGAGGACCTTTACTGTTTTTTCTGCGCGGACGAGCCCCACTTTTCGTACCGGGTGACCAATTTTACCGCATTTTGCCCCAACGCGGTCCGTGGCGGCGGTTATCCGATTTCCATCGAGCTCCTCGTTGACCCGCCGCCTCCGACCGAAGCGCAGCCAGATTATGCGGCGGAAGCAATAAAGGAAATCCAGATGTTTGGAATCGTTGACGAGCCATCCGACGTGCTGTTTGCAAAGGCCGAATTGCTCCCAGGGGGATTTCCTGGTGCAACCTGTCGAAATATGTCGATGGTGGACCGCGTGCGCGCCGGAGTGGAAGCCGCGGCACTTGCCAATTTGGTAAGAATTGGCATCCTGGCCGAGCCCCAATTGTTTTTCCAACATGATATACTATGCGACGCTAACAGGAAAGTCCAAGCTCTATAACCTCAAAGGCCGATAAGGGCCTGTTCGCAAGTGGAGAAGCATGACGGGCGAAGACACCAGATTCGACGGCTCCGTCTCAATGATTGCGTGGGGCTACAACGAGGAAGTGCTCATCGAGGCCTTCCTCCGTCGCGCGCTAGATCTGCTCGAACGAACATGCCAGGACTACGAGCTCGTTTTTATTGACGATTGCAGCACGGATCGAACCGGCCCTATTGCCGATTCGATAGCACTGGAAACCCCGCGACTGCGGGTCATTCACAATGCAAGAAATCTCGGCATGGGCGGCGCCGCCAATGTCGCCGTACACGCTGCGCGCAAGGATCACGTCTTCTGGCAGACCGTGGATTGGGCATATGACCTGACGGAGCTGCGATGTTTTCTGGAGCTTACCAAGCGTTTTGATCTTGTCATTGGAGCTCGGCCTGTGATTTGGCGACCGTTCGGGCATATTCCTGTCCTGAGCAGGATACTGGGAATCCGTACGCGCGCCGATACCGTCCTGCACGGAATGGTTTCACTGACCAATTATTACGTACTGCGGCTGCTATTTCGTGTTCCCCTACATGATTTTCAGAACGTGCAAATATACCCGAGAAAATTGATCGAGAAGCTTGATATCAAGTCGTCTAGCTCATTCATCGCGCCAGAGATGTTATACAAGTGCTATCTTCTTAGAGCGACATTCATCGAAGTCCCGGTTCGATTCATACCACGCAGCGCCGGAAAAAGTCGTGGCATCAATCCGCGGTCGATCATCAGGTCTTTGCGAGATATCACAAAAGGGTGGCTCTCATTCGGTCCTGAAGTACGCCGCACCGTTCGCAACAGTCGGAAGGATCAAATTTTTCGACTAACACAGCCCACCTGCCTCGATGAGGAGGACATCCGGTTGATGGCGGGATTGTTTCGTTACTATCGTTCCCCGAATGGAGTGTGACGCTACATGACAGTGCCGGAAACGCATGCTCAGCGATTACAGATCGCGTACAGGAACCAGGCAAAGTCCGGAAGTTCGTCGCCGACTTCGAGGAGCGCGCGGAGCAACCGATCGTCCCAATCCTGCATCTGCGCGCTCGACAGCGGCTTGAGAAAACATCCCCGCAACTCTGCGATTGACAGGCCTGCCTTCAGGATTTCAGACCGCAATCGGTATCGGTCATATGTGCGAAGATTCCCAACCTGCTGATCGCGAGCATTCGCATCAAAAGGATGATCTTCCAAGCGCATCAAAGTTCCGATGCGCCGATGCAAAGAAAAGCTGTTCGGCACTGTAATAATCATCACGCCGTCGGTGGCTAACGACGATGCAAGGCGTCGCAGAAACTCTACTGGGTCTGTAATATATCTCAGAATATCGCCTGCGATAATTGTGTCATAGCTTGTGTCAGGCACAAATTCTGAGAACATCGAGTGAATAATCCGCACTTGCTCGTTGCCTTTATACCGTTCGGCGGCTGCAAGTACATGACGTTGTGACCCTTCGACGACGTCAGAACTCCAGCCTCGTTCCACAATCTTATCCGTCCAGCACCCATCTACGAATCCGAGATCCAAAACACGTGGCCCCCGGATGAATGGACAACATCGCTCAATTAGAAGCTCCTTGGTACGTCTATCGATGCCTATTTGTTGTGCTGAAAAATAATATTCATGACCTTTGATGCTGGTTTCCATATCGAATTCCTTTGATCCCCAGCACGGGTTTTTCAAATTGGCCACCTCATCCCCAACGTACGCAAGCGACTTTACGTGTCCTTTTCAGGGTTGACCAGTGCGACGAAAACCCCCTTACATTTCTATGATACGACAGCTGCCCATACGGTTTCATGGGGAATAAAATGCGACCATTGACACCCTGTTTTGATGCCTTCGCCACCGCCAAGTATCCGGAATGGTTGCATTTTTCAACGGCTGATCCGATGCCCAAGCATTTTCGAGTTCGAACAGGAGATGGCCGCTCTTGTCGATGAACGCCTTCGGCTCATAGGTCTGAAGCCTGTCTCAGTGGCTTTCGGTGCAGATCGGCTGCGACGCTTGCCGGCGGCTCAGCCACCCTTCAGCGAAAAGCGCGACCGACGTTTGGTTGCGCGGCTTGAAAGCTAGAGCAGATTCAGGTCGATTTTAGGCGTAGCCTGCGTGCCTGAAATAGTTCAATGCCTCGGCAGCGCTGAGGCGTCGAGCGAATGAGCCGATCCTGCGACACAAGCGCGGAACGGTCCGCTCAGCGGCCTTGCGCAGGTCCGCCTTGAGTTTGCTGAACGGCATCTCGATCGGATTCAGGTCCGGTGAGTACTGGGGCAGATAACGAAGCGTCGCGCCCCTGGCTTCGATCGCTTCGCGTACGCCCGGAACTTTGTGTGCCGGAAGATTGTCCATGACCACGATGTCTTTGCGTTTGAGCGCGGGAGCGAGAAACTGCTCGACATATGCGAGGAACGTCTTTCCGCTCATGAAGCCATCGATCACACACGGCGCCGTCATCCCATTCCGGCGCAGGCCGGCTACGAACGTAAGGGTTTTCCAGTGTCCCTGCGGTACGCAGCCAACCAGTCGCTCGCCGCGCGGGCACCGGCCGCTCAGCCGGACCATTTTCGTATTGGCCGCGGTCTCGTCGATGAACACCAGTCGGGTGGAATTAAGCATGGCTTGCCGTCGCTTCCAGCATCGACGTGCCCGGGCCACGTCTGGGCGATCCTGCTCCGCGGCGCGCAGGCTTTTTTTTGAAGCTGATGTTGTGGCGTTTGAAGAAGCTCCACACGGCAGTGCGACTGCCTGCAATCCCGTGCTTGTGCATCGCAGAGACCACCTCATCCAGCGTCAAATCCGACTGCTCCTCAATCAGCGTGAGCAGCCAAGGCGTATGTGCCTCCAATGGCGACGTGCTCCCGCCGCGCGGCTTGGCTGCGCCACTCCCAGTCTCCTGAAAGCACTTCACCCATTTGACTGCCGCACTTGGGCTGATGTCGAGCTGCTCGGCTGCCTCACGTCGCGAAGCCCCGCCTTCGAGTGTGCGATCACCCGCATGCGAATGTTCGCACAATATGCCTTCGGCATCGTTCGGCCCCCAGACGAATCAATGCCGCCAGACTCGCCCATTTACAGGTCCTTGGGAATCCTGCGATTCTGTTCGGCCAGAACATGCTCTAGGTTTGAGATGGGCTCATAATCGAATTGCTGTTAGGGAACCTCTGATCAACCTCCGGATCATGGCACACTGCGCCTTTGATTCGAGGGCGACAGTATGGACGGGCAGCTGAGCTTCGCGACGTTGGACTATGCGGGCAAGAAGAAGCGCACCAAGCGCGACGCGTTTCTAGCCGAGATGGCCGCGGCGGTGCCGTGGTCAGTGCTGGAAGCAGTGATCGCGCCGCATTATCCGAAGGAGGGTCCTCAAGGCGGTCGTCGAGCGTTTCCGATCGCCGTGATGTTGCGCATCTACTGCCTGCAGCAGTGGTACAATCTGTCTGATCCGGGCGCCGAGGAAGCGCTGTACGATATCCAGTCGATGCGCGCGTTCTGCAATCTCGAACTCGGACGCGATCCGATCCCGGACGAGACGACGATCTTGAACTTCCGGCATCTGCTCGAAGCGCATGAACTGACGAAGACGGTGTTCGAAGCGGTAGCAGAGTATCTCGAAGCGCGCGGCGCGTTGCTGCGCGGTGGCACGATCGTCGATGCGACATTAATCGCCGCCTCGCCGTCCACCAAGAACGAGGCGGGCAAGCGCGATCCGCAGATGCATTCCTCGAAGAAGGGCAATCAATGGTGTCTTCGGCATGAAGGCGCACGTGGGCGTCGATGCCATCAGCGGGCTTGTGCACACCGCGGGCGTGACGAGCGGCAACGTGCACGATGCGAAGCTGATGGACCGTTTGATCCGCGATGACGACACCGCGGTCTATGGCGACAAGGGCTACGCGAGTGGCGCGAAGAAGCGCGCCGCGGAGGCGGCGGGCGTGCTTTGGGCGGTGAAGGAGAAGGCCAAACCCGGCGGCAGGCTGACGGCCCGCAGCGTGCCCGCAATCATAGGTTCGGCAAGGTGCGCGCGAAAGTCGAGCATGTGTTTCGTGTCGTGAAGTACCAGTTCGGCTACCGGAAGGTGCGCTATCGTGGCATCGCCAAGAACGGGGCTCAGGTGTTCTCGCTGTTGGCGCTCGCAAACCTGTATCTCGCCCGCAGGGAACTTGCGTCCGCCTGACGACACCAGGCCATCCGGTCCCGCCCCCCGCTGTGAGCTGGCGGCTTTGACAAGAAAAAACGTTCCCCTGAGCCGCAAACGATCGCATCGTCGCGTTGATCAGAGTTTCCTTAGGATGCCGGCGGTGACTTTGGGAGCAGCTGTGGAGCTGTCGTGACAGCCAGTCCAAGCCATCTTGATCGAGCGGTTGCATTGCACGCCTGATTTCGCCGGCCGTGATATCCGGCGCCGGCATTGACATTTACCGACACCATTTCGCGTGGATTATCCGCTGAGCGCTGATAGAATTAGAATTAGAGCGTTCGTCCAGCTAGGCTTTTTTCCCTTGCCGGTTGCGCAGCCGTACGCCTGGACCGCCGCCATTCTCGTCTATGAACTCGACGCCCGCAGTTTCCAGCGCGCGCCGAACGGCCATGTCGTTGGCCGCCGTCATCGATGTCTCGTTTTCGGCCAGTTCGGCTCGACGAATGGTGGCGACACCTACTGCAGATTCTCGGCGAGATCTTCAGCACGCCACCGAAGGAACGCCCGGGCTGCCCTAAGTTGGCCGCTTGTCAGAGGCTTCCGCTTCATCTTGACTTCTCAGATACTATATGATATGTGACATATCTTATAGTATTGGGACGATCATCGAATTGCCCGCTTAGCAGACGCGATATTTAGCGATCGAGGAAGTGATGAATTCGAACGTGTGGACAAAACCCTACGGAAACCGCCGATGTTTCATCGGCGGCTCGGACGCCCGGATCATCATGGGCAACGATGAAGCCGCCCTGGTCCGCCTCTGGCGCGAAAAGCGGGGCGAAGCCGAGCCGGAGGACCTGTCCGGCAACCTCATCGTGCAGCTTGGGATCGCAACCGAGGAGCTCAACCGCTCCTGGTACGAGCGCAACACCGGCCGGCAGGTCCGCGACGTGCAGCGCCGCGTCAAGCACTCGGCCATTCCTGGATGGCGGCAACCCTCGACGGCATTGTGGAGGGGACGGAGGCCGTATTCGAGGCCAAGTTCATGCTGCCCTGGTCGTTCTCCGAAGAGGCGGCCGCCGAAAAGTACATGGCCCAGCTCCAGCACAACATGTGGGTCACCCATTTGCGGACCTCGGTGCTGTCGATCATCACCGGCGGCGGCAAATGGGTGGAGATCACAATTCCCATGGACCCGCTGTATCTCAGCGTTCTGGTCTCGGCGGAAAAGAAGTTCTGGCGCTGCGTGCAATCCGGCGAAACACCCCACCTGATCAATGCCGAGCCGCCGCGACCGCGCATCGAGGCCATCCGCATCGTCGATATGAGCTCGTCGAATTCCTGGGCCGAGTTCGCCGCGCTGTTCCGCAACACCCGGGATGCGCTTTCTCGACCACGAGCGGGCCAAAAGCGAGCTCAAGGCCCTGATGCCAGAGGACGCCAAGGAGGCGATCGGGCATGGCGTGCGGGCGAAGCGCTCGAAATCGGGCGCGGTGAGCTTTGATCGTGCTGGAGACGGAGGCCGCCCATGCCCCGGTCCAGTGAATCGGTCGCGGCGCTCGCCTCGGCCCTGGCCAAGGCCCAGGCCGAACTCATCAACCCGGAAAAGTCGCTGACCGCCACGATCCGGACCGGCCGGGTCAGGGGAAGGCGAGCGCAGCTTCCGCTATGCGCCGCTCTCCAGCGGCCTCGACATCGTGCGCAAGACGCTCGGCCAGCACGAGATCGCCACCGTTGCAGACGACCGCGATCGATCAGACCGCCGGCATGGTCAATTTGACCACCACGCTTGCCCACGCCTCCGGCGAGTGGATCGCCTCGGATTGGCCGGTCTGCCCGATTGCCGAGACCGCCAATCCCCAGCGCATGGGCGCTGCGCTCACCTACGCGCGCCGCTATGCCCTGTTCACGCTCGTTGGCATCGCCGGCGAGGATGATCTTGATGCGCCTGATCTCTGTGATGGACCGCTCTCGCCATCAGGGACCGACCGCTCGTTCAAACCGAAGGATGGGCAATCTCGTATGCCGCCACGGAGGCCTGGCAATGGAGATGGCCGCGGCGGCGGCATCAAGGGAGAACGGGCCGTGATTCTCGATCCCGACAAATCGGCCGCGTTGCGCGAAAAGCTGCTGACAGAGGTGAGGAACATTCACGTCGGTTGATGTTGCCGCGGGTTGGGCGCGTGAGGCGCTGACCGCCAAGAACAGCCTCACGGCAAGCGATGCCAAGCTCGTGGAGGACGCTTTCGAACGAAGGCTATCGGAGCTCTCATCATCCGAGGCGGCTGCACCCTCGAACGATGAGTCTCCGGCACCTCAGATTGCCGGGCCCCAGGTGAATGCCACCACCGAAAGCACCGATCCGGGTCAAGCGAAGGGTATCGACAAGAGCATCCTCACGATCGCGGCGCCGCGCCGCTATCGCAACCGGGCGCACCTGCGCTACGTCGCGCAACAGGCGTGCCTGTTGTGCGGCCGCAAGCCGTCGGATCCCCACCACCTCGGATTTACCCAGCCGCGCGCGCTTGGCCGCAAGGTCAGCGATGAGTTCGCGGTCCCACTCTGTCGCGGGCATCATCGTGCGGTGCATCGCTCCCGCGACGAGCGCGCGTGGTGGCGGCAGGCCGGCATCGACCCGATCAAGGTTGCTCGCAGGCTCTGGAAAGAGACGCACGGAATGGGTCAGCGAGGCTCTCAACGACCGGCATTAGCGCGGCCGCATGACGCTGCCGCACCCTCGGCCCCATGTCCAAAGGGCGAGGGCGTCAGCGCCACCGCAACGACGCAAGAAGAAACCCGCTTGCCGGATCTTCCCGGCTAGTGGGGCCGCTCAGGCTGGGTGCTCGAGGACCGTGACGATGTGGAGGCCTAACGAACCCGCCGAGGAGGATGTCTCGGATCCTTCCGGTATCGACCCGCAGGAGCAAGCGCCGCCGATCACGGCGCCGCGCTTGGCGTGACGGCCTTGCGGACCAAACTGTCATCAAGGCTCTCGAAAATGTTCGGTCCTACCGAGCGTTCGAGCGTAGCCTCATCGGCAGTGTTGATCCTCGATCCGTGCTGGAGCTTGCGCTCGTTCATCGACTAGCAAGCTTATTGTGGCGACTTCGTCGTGCCAGCGCGATCGAAACCGGCCTGTTTGAGATCCAGGGCGAACTTCTGCTCGCACGCCGGCAGGACCCCTCCCGCGGACCCAGCCAACCGGGGACGCTCCCAACTGCCACCGGGGCCAATGGCCATTGCAAACGCCCCGGCTCGAACGGACGAGACCATCGGCCGGTCAGCGACCAAAAACCGCTGTGGACGTCCACGCGCCCACGGCTCGGATCATGGTCGAAGTCCCACGCCATCGCCCACTGTTTCCTGCGTCTTTCCCATCTTGACCCGACCTTGCTTGACCGGGTCGGCAGCTACGAAGCGAGACTGTGGCGCCAGGCCGCGCAAACGATTTGGACCCTCGAGGCGATGCGACAGCCGCCGCCTCCAATGCGGCAGCGGCTGCGCAACCGGGTCGCGCCCTTCACCTGGGATCGGCAGAGGTAGGTCTCGATTGGCTCACAGTCTGGGCCTCGACCGCAGCCGATGACGAAGAGTTGCGTCCGCGGCGGTTCACTGCGTAAATCAGCGAGGCGCGGCGAGTGATTCGTTGTGTGCGATCAGCACGCTTTGCCATCGCCAACCCCCTGACCGGAGCCTCGAGTAAGTTCACTGGAGTGAGTTAAATGCGTCGAAGAAACGAATTGGCACTTCTGCCGAAGTCGCCATTGCTTATCACCGAATCTGCCGATGAATTTGATGCTTTGCGCGATGCTTTTGAACAGGAGATCAAGCCGCGCGGGATCATAGAGCAGATGTATGTGCACGACATCTGCGCCATCGTCTGGGAGATCGCTGCGCCTGCGGCGCTGCAAGGTGGTCATCATCAATTCGGCCTTCCGCAGCGCATTGCAAGATCTTCTCATGCAGCTTTTAAAGCAGCCCGGCCAGTATAGTTATGATGTAGAAGATGAGGCGCAAGCTCTTGCGCATGCATGGTTCACCGATAAAGAGGCTCGCAAGCAGGTTTTGGAAACACTAAGTCGATTCGAACTCGACGAGTTAGCCATCGAAGCGGAAGCCATCAGGAAGTCGTCCGCGGACCTCGAGTTGCTCGACAGGATGCTGAGCTCGTTGGAGTCCCGTCGCGACAAGGCGCTTGGCTGCGTTGCCGAATATCGCGCCAGCCTAGCGCACCAGCTGCGCCAGAGCGCGGACGGCATCATCGACGGCAAGGGTGTTCTTCGGCTCGAAGATGCATCGAGCAAGAGCGCCAACGGCGGCCTGACCATGGCGAGCGAACGGCAAATTGCCGCCAACCGCCGCAACGCGCGCAAGAGCACCGGTCCTCGATCAGGCGCCGGTAGGAAACGGGCTAGCCGCAACGCCTATCGCCACGGCCTGACCTTGAGCATCAGCTCAACCGCGGCATATGCGAAACAGCTGGACAAGCTCGTCCGCAAAATCGCCGGCGACACCGAGGATGAAATCGTGCTCGAGCGCGCCCGCGCTGTCGCGCAAGCAGAGCTTGAACTCGCGCGCGTGAGGCGGGCCAAGGTTGCCCTGATCGAGCGCGCGTCTGCGTTCGGAGAGCTCGATCCGCCGCAGCTCACCGTCGCCCAGATGATCCGGGTCGCTTAATGCGTTCGACCGGGGTAGACCCATCGTTCCAAAACCCATCGACTCCTCGGCGGCGATGCCGTCACAAGAACCTGAACGATCCGCTGAGGCGGTCCGACGCGTGCTGCCCGAACTGCGCAAGCTGGACCGATACGAGCGTCGCGCCGCTGCGCAGCGAGACCGAGCGGTCCTCGCCCTTTCTGATAGAAGAAAAAGAAAAGACAATCTCCAGTTGCATAAGTTGGCAAAACGAACCCAATTTTCCTAAATGGGTCCAATGGCTTGCAATTCAGCAGATCATCAAGCTGTAATTTTGCAAAATGAAAGGCAACTGACAGATACCAAGCCATCCTAATCTCGTCGCTCGTCGAGGCGATGCCAAGGGAGGAGCGGGGTGAGACTGATCGTAACGGGGGGCGCTGGATTCATCGGGTCAGCCGTGGTGTGTCGGGCCGTCCGGAGCGGGGCACGACGTGCTTACGATCGACAAGCTGACCTATGCCGGTCGTCGGGCGGCGCTGGGCGAGGTTATGAATTCGCGTCGGCATCAATTTCTCCAGGCCGACATCGCCGATGCCCACGCAATGGAGAGCGCCTTTCGTGAATTCGATCCGGACGCCGTCCTCCATCTCGCAGCAGAAAGCCATGTCGACCGCTCGATCGACGATCCGGGCGCCTTCATCGAAACCAACGTGCGGGGAACCTTCGTTCTTCTCGAGGCCGCACTACGGCATTGGTCGCAGCTGCACGGCGCCCGACATGACGGATTTCGATTTGTCCATGTCTCGACCGACGAGGTTTTCGGCACGCTCGCGGATGAACGGCCCTTCGATGTCAACAGTCGCTATGCACCCAATTCACCGTATGCTGCGAGCAAGGCCGCTGCAGATCACCTCGCAAGAGCGTGGCATCGGACTTATGGGATGCCGGTTATAATCACGAACTGCTCGAACAATTACGGACCTTGGCAGCACGCAGAAAAGCTGATCCCGACGGTGATCCGATATGCGCTCGCTGGCGCACCTATTCCGATCTACGGCACCGGCCAGAACATTCGGGATTGGCTCTATGTCGAGGACCACGTAGCTGCCCTCATGGCCGCCCTGCGGGAGGGCCGGCCGGGGGATACGTACCTATTCGGCGGTCGCTGTGAGATGTCCAACCTTGATGTTGCCTCGAAGCTCTGCGGCCTGCTCGACGCGCGGCGTCCCCGCAGCGACGGGAGGTCCTATGCTGAGCAGATCACTTTTGTTGTCGACCGGCCAGGTCATGACTTCCGCTATGCGGTCGATCCCTCGCACGCGGAAGCCATTCTCGGCTGGAAGGCAACGGAAGCGTTCGCTACGGGCCTCGCGAAAACCATTGACTGGTATTTGGCCAATATAGATTGCCTAATTCCGGTGAATGAACTAGGCCGGCTCGGAACGCGGACAGTCGCGCCGGCCAATGCCACGTCGTAACGTCTTGACGATCTGATCTTCTCCGAAATTCGCCATAGTCGCGATGAAGTCTGCGCATCGCCCGATCAGAGCAACACCGCGAGCGCCGGTCCGTCGGAAGCGAAGAATTCTATAGGTCCCGCGGTACGAAGAGCGATCGCGCGCAGGCACGCATCGCATCCGTGCCGTCGCAGGACTAGGTGTCGCAGAGTCTTGGAAGCATTTGATCCCCGGAGATCACGATGATCGCTGGATCATTTTGCAGAAGAGCGCTAGCTGTTGCAGGATCTCGTTGGGTCGAGTGCTGGGGATCTCGCGGATTGTGCAACTGCTCCGGTGTTGAGCAATTCAAGGCTTCGGCGTCGTTTGGACTGTGGCTTCTCTTCTGGTGGTCGCAGCTGCTAGTTTCGAATCGCATGTAGCGTCTCCAGGACATGCATCGAAGCGCTTCGCCGAGTCCGATGCTTTCCGCTATCTTTCTCTTGGTCTCTTGGCTGAGATTGCGCCGAATGTGGTTGTTATCGCGATATATGAACTCGCCATTTACGAACGTCGGACAGATGTCTCGCGTGCACAGCCGATCCAAGGGATCGACCAGACCAACTAGGTTTCTGCTAGCGATCATTTTCAAAGCATCGTGTGAGGGCTTATGGTAGGCGCGCTCCGCGGTTGCGTCGAGCGCAGTGTCCGCATGACATGGGCGCATGAGCAGGTTAGACAGGAGACGCTGCGCACACAGCACGTCGGCCTCGAGAACTTGTGGAAACTGGTCGAGTAGTAATATCGGATGCTGAGCGGGGTCAATGGTTCGGACCGTGTTCTCTAACGCCCTCGTCAAGACGTCTAGGCGTGCTTCAGGGGTGCTTTCGACCTTATCACCGTCGTAACGCACCGCCGGCAAGCCAGCCCATATAGCCGCTAGAACGACCCACGTGCCGGGCCGGTCGGCAAGCCAGGAGAAAGCGGCGTCGCGACATCTCGATAGTTCCTTGGCGTTCCCACGATCAAAGCCGATCTCGTTGTCGCCCATAGGATAGCAACGGCCGGTGTACAGCAAGAACGAGATGTCGAAATCACGAGCAACAATGTCAATCAGAGGTGCGTAGTGCTGGGCGTGGCTATCGCCCCATAAGAAGCCGTGATGTTTCGCCGTGGCCCAAGGGGCGCCAAAGGTACAAAATTTGTGCTCGGGGCTGACACTCAGCCCTTCAATCGTGCGCAGGTCGGGGCAGTCCCATTTCCACATAACCTCAGGGCTGGACAATCCGCGCCCTTCCATAGGAATTCTGGTCAGGACGCCGCCGGTCATAACAATGGCAAAAGCGGGGATCGAGATGGCCGCGGCGGAGGCTGCGAACCCTGCGTAATGGAAGGTGAGGGTTCTGGTCGACGCGCGGGCTGGCCGCTCGACCAACCAATAGCTGAGTGTAGCCAAAATGACAGAAAGGGCGACGAGGGCTATCGATTCCGGGGCCGTCGGCGGGTTCCCGGCATAGTGCGCGAAAAAGACGAGAACAGGCCAATGCCAGAGGTATAGCGAGTACGAAATTTTGCCCAGGAATACGAATGGCGGGATAGCGAGAAAGCGATTGATTATCCCCGGAGTTCCGAGTCCACCGCTGATGACGAGGGCGGCGCCTACGGTTGGCAACAGCCCATTGAGGCCTGGGAAGGGACGGCCGGCATCCAAGACCAGGAAGCCGCAAATGATCAGACCCGCGCCCACCAGAGAGGCCGAATGCGCAACCAGTGGCCGGCGCAGCAAAGCCTGCGGCACGATCCCGACCGCAACAAGAGCGCCAATTAGAAGTTCGTAGGCTCGCGACGTTGACAGGTAGAACGCCGCTTTGCTGTCCGACCCGGTCAGCCACACACTGTACCAGAGCGCCAGTCCGGCGAACGGCAGGAGCAGCCACAGGATCGAGCGCTTGAACCGCCGGGATACCCAGAACGCCGCACCGAGCAAAGCTGGCCAGACAATGTAGAACTGCTCTTCGACTCCAAGCGACCAGGTGTGCAGGAGCGGCATGGTATGCGCTGCTGCGTCGAAGTACCCGGTGTGATTGAGGAAAAAGACGTTCGAAAATGAGAAGGCCGCGTAGATGGCGCTCTCTGCCATCGAGCGATAATCGCCGGGCTGAAGCACGAACCATCCGACAGCCAAACTAGCAAGAAGCACGACGACGAGCGCGGGTATTATCCGCTTAATGCGCCGCTCGTAGAAGCTTAGAAGCGAAAAGCTGTTTCTCGACATCTCCCCCGCAATGATGCGCGTGATGAGGTACCCCGAAATGACGAAGAACACGTCGACCCCAGTGAACCCTCCCGAGAGGATCTGCCCGGGGAATGCGTGAAAGAGGACAACAGAAGCGACCGCCACCGCACGCAGCCCGTCTATGTCGGCCCGATACTTGAGACTAGACATGACGGCTGAATCCCCCCTCAAGCACGCCTAAGTGGCGCGCGCGCAGCGCGCAACCATTGACAATTGGCGAGTGCGCTTAGAGCCGCTGACGACCGCCAGCGTCCAAACAGCCAACATCTTGATGTATTCTCCCCCCTAGCGGGAACTGGAATGGAGAAAAATTGGACTTCGTGCCAAAATTGAGGCGGCATGTCGCTGGGAGTTCCAACAAACATGAAATATTTGGGGTATGGAAGCTAGGGGGGCGTTGTGCCGATGCCAGATGATGACCGAGACGCGCACACCCATCGAGCACGCTGCCGACGGCTTTCACGGGAAGGGGGTTGGAAGAGGATCGGGGGTCCAAAGGCAAATGACGCACTCTCAATTTTTTCTGATTGTCGTCGATGAAGATCGGAAACAGTTCACGGTCGAAGGGCCGCTCAGCGATGCTGAGGATTGGAACCACGCAATTACCGAGGCACGAGATGACGGTCGCAAGCTCAGAAGTTGCAACATTGGATCAGCGTCGCGTGCCGACACGATCGCAGAGTGGCAGCGGCATTACGGGCATCTGTATCGCTACGTTGAACCGGGAAAAATTGTGTCTTCGTCTAAAAAGCGTTGAAGCGAGAAGCGGACTATGAAGCCCGACTGGCGCGCAGTTCGATATACTCCTAGCTTGCGTACCGGGTATCTAGCGCGACAGAAAGGATATCGGGAGCAGAGCGCAATTCCTGAAGTTCAGAAATCATTGCGGTTAAGGGCGCGCCGGCGGTTACAAAAGAGTTAAATGGTTATGGCAGGAAATCACTTCCCGAACTTTCGCTGAAACTCTTCATAGTTGCGGATGAAATCTGCGGGATCATCCGGCTCCGAGGCGAACACCGCGAGCGCGGTGCCGGGCGCGAAACCTAGAAGTCCACCCCAAGTTCCTGGCCGCATGAGAATTGCGTCTCCCGGCGCAGATAACCGCACCGCGCTGCGTTCACGCGCGTTGTCGACCAGACGCCGTTACTTCGCCCGAGAGCAGTACCATCAGCTGAACGCACCGGATGCGGGCATGATCCGAGCGGAGCGAACCCTCAGGTGTTTCTACAAGCGCAAAGAAGCTCCTCGGAACGAACGGAACCTCACGTGCGAGGTCAATTGCCACAAGACTGCCGGTGCGATCGGCCGCGCAGGATAACCGACGCAATTCGGCGCCCAGCATCAGCTCGCGTGGCTGTGACGCGCCATGAAACGTGCTGGCGTCAATCGGCTTGGCATCTAGGAAAGAGGCGGGACGAGCCGGATTTCCTCGCACCTGCACACGCGCCGATACATCGTGCGTCACAACGCTTCCGGCAGCAACAAGCGCGCCTTCGCCGATGGTGATCCCCGGCAGGATCGTTGCATTGGCGCCGATCGAAGCTCCGCTACGGACGGTTGTGTTGAGAAACTTTGATGGACGTACCTTGCTTCTGGGATATTGGTCGTTGGTGAAGGTCGCGTTCGGCCCGACGAAGACGTCGTCCTCAAGGCGAACCCCGTCCCACAGCTGCACTCCGCATCTTGATCGTTACCCTGTCACCGATAACGACATCGTTCTCGATGAAGACGTGGTCGCAGATGTTGCAATCCGCCCCGACGCTTGCACCCGGAAGCACGTGCGCGAACGCCCAGACGCGGGTACCTGGGCCGACATTGCGGCTTTCGCAGATCCCTTGTGGATGTACGTACACGCTCAACGGTGATGACCCTCAGAGTTCTTCCATCCCTGCCAGCCTATGCAGGTGGTTCGCGTAGGGCGTACCGCGCTGCGCGGCAGCAAGTTTAGCGAAGGCGGCCTTATTAATGAACCCTTGCCGCCAGGCAATTTCCTCGAGAGATGCAATCTTGAGTCCTTGCCGTGTCTCTACAGTCTGCACGAACTGGCCCGCGGCCAGAAGCGCCTCCGGCGTACCAACATCAAGCCACAGAAGCCCGCGGCCGAGTTGCTCAATCGCTAGCATCCCGGCGCGCAGATACATGTTGTTGATATCGGTAATCTCCAGTTCACCGCGCGCGGACGGTCGGAGCTGCGCAGCCATTTCGGAGACCTGCTCATCGAAGAAATAGAGGCCTGTCACCGCCCATTTGGACGGAGCTGGATTGGGCTTCTCGATGATCTCTAGCGGCTTCTTGCGACTGTCCAGCCGGAGGATGCCGAAGCGCTCGGGCTGCGAGACCTGGTAGACGAAATTGACGGCACCTCGAGCAAATCGGCTACGACGCCTGAGAATCGATCGCAGGGTACCTCCGAAGAAAATATTGTCCCCGAGGATAAGTGCAACCCGATGGCCCTCTATGAAATCACGACCTATCGCGAACGCGTCGGCGATGCCGTGCGGCTTTTTCTGAGCGCGATACTCGATCGCGAGCCCGAGTGCGCTGCCGTCGCCGAGCACGCGCCTGAACGACGGGATATCGGCGGACCTTGTGATCACCAGGATTTCGCGCACACCCGCTAGCATCAGGACCGCGATCGGATAAAAGATCATCGGCTTGTCGTACACAGGGAGCAGATGCTTGTTGACACCGAGTGTCACCGGAAACAGCCGACTTCCGGTGCCGCCTGCCATTACGATACCGCGCATCAGCCGGCCCTTCGCTCACAACGAATATTCCAACGAGTCTCCGTCGTGCGCGCACATCAGGATCGGACAGCCGATAGAACCGGGTCGCTAGGGGTGCGAGCCGCCACGAGTCACGACCGTTCATACTTCGAAGGACGTGTCCGGACGGCAATGTTGCATGGCGGCAAGATCAGTTCCACCGACGGTTCGCCATCTGCACACATCTCCGCTATTGCCTCTGGCGCAGGCGCACGCTTGTCGGCAACTATAGCCCACGATAAAAGCATGCGTGCCACGGGCGGGCGTTCCCGTTCGTAACGGCGTGGATGTCAAGGGGTCAACATGATTCAACACGATGCAGCGCCCGGCAAGTTGGAACGCTGCCAGATAACGGGCTCGAGCAATCTGAACCTGGTGATCGACCTCGGGCACCAGCCGCCGTGCGACAGCCTGCTGACGGCGGAAATGCTCCATAAGCCGGAGAAGACCTATCCGCTGCGGCTGATGCATTGTCCCGAGTTCGGGGCTAGCGCAGCTCGACTACGTCGTCGACGGGGCCGAGATTTATTACCCGGACTATCCCTATCGGAGCGGCATCTCGTGGCCGCTCGAGCGTTACCAGCGTGCTTTCGCCGATCGTATCGTCGCGCGTTTCGCGATCGCGCCCGATGCGCTATGCGTCGACATCGGATCGAACGACGGAACGCTGCTGACCGGCTTCAAGCGCCATGGCTGCCGTGCGCTCGGCGTGGAACCTACCAAGATCGCGCGAATTGCGCGAGAGGAGAACGGCATCGAAACCATCCAACAATTCTTCACCGAATCGTTGGCTCGCGACATCCGGCGCGACTATGGGCGCCGCGCAGGTCATCACCATGACCAACGTGTTCGCCCATATGGCGCCACTGGGCGAAGTCATGCGCGGGCTGCTTCAACTGCTTGACAGCGATGGTGTATTCGTTACGGAGAGCCATTATCTGCTGGACGTGCTGGAGAAAAACCAGTTCGATACGATCTATCACGAGCATATCCGCACCTACAGCTTGAAGTCGCTCGTTCTGTTGTTCGCCTACTACGGTCTGGAAGTGTTCGATGTCGAGCGCGGCGAGCGATACGGCGGCAACATACGCGCGTATGTCGCGCGCAAAGAGCGCCATCCGATTGCGCCGGCGGTCGGCGAGCTGCTTGCGCTGGAGGAGCGCGTCGGGCTGCATACACCCGCAGGTCTGGAACGACTTCCGTTCGCGTGTCCATGCCAATCGCGACAAGTTCATGGAGTTCGTCTACCGGGTGCATCGTGAGGGCAAGCGTTTGGTAGGCAATTCCTGCCCCGGGCGCGCAGCCACCTTGCTGAACTTCTACGGTGTCACGCCGGATCTGATGCCGTATATTGGCGAGTTGCCGACCTCGCTCAAGCTTGGCCACTATTTGCCCGGCAAGCACATCCCGATCGTGAACAATCGTCGCATTGTCGAGGAGCAGCCGGATTACCTGGTGCTTCTCGCGTGGCATTATACGGAACCAATCGTGCAACGCGTGCGCGCCGAAGGGGTAAGATCGACCCTCGTCACCGCACTCCCCGAGTTCACGATCCTGGCATCGTGACTCGCTCCCTCGTCACCGGAAGGTTCGCGCGCGCATCTTCTCCCGACGGGGTGCGAGTGGCTTGCACTGACGGCGCGTGGCTTTTCGCGAGCGGGGCAGGAGCCGACGATCATATCCATCGGAGGGCAGCGGGAGCTCAGCCAGCAGCTCAGCTCGAGGCCATTGCAGCCTCGCGTTCGCTCGCGGTCTATGGCTTAGGTCACGGCGAGCATTCCAGAAAACACAGCGTGAAGGGGATGCGAATCAAGTCATGACGGACCTGGACTTTCACCTGACTGAAGCTCTGTCGTGATAGCGCATCGTATGCGTCTGGGGAGCGACATTACGTCCGCGATCAAGGGATAATAAGATTCTCCGATCGACGATTGCCCTGCACCCACGGTCGACTAATGCTGCCGCGTGTTCGGGAAATCTAGATGACATCAGGTCCGCCAATATGAGGTCGTTCCAGTGCCGTGGCTGATTCGCGACTGTTCGGCCCGTGTGCGGGGAAGGCGTGAGTAGCCTGCACGATAGAAAGCGGACGCCGCTTGGCATTTTCATTGGCACGCCAGGCGTACGCGCCGACAATTCCTAGTCCCAATGTGTTCAGCGATCCAAAAAACGTGATGGTAACAATAATCGCAGCATAGCCGGGCTGGTCAAGCTGGTCCAGCAGCCGCAGGATGGCGACGGTGAGGCCGTATCCAATGCCAAGAATCAAGCCGACGATTCCGCACAGCGCCAGCAGCCGAATGGGCAGGTCGGTAAAGGCAAACACACTGTCGAGGAGATAGGTCACCTTCTTTCTGAAGGTCCATGCGCTCTTGCCGAACGCGCGGGCGCGACGCGCATAGGGCGTCTCCTGGCGGCGAAACCCGACCCAATAAAGTAGCCCGACCAGCGAGCTGTGCGAACTCTTCCAGCCGCAGAAGCTCGTCGCGGACCTGTCGGTTGCAGGCGAACACATCGACCCCTCCCGGCGGAATATCCGGGTTCACGAAGACACGATAGAGACGCCAGAAGAGGTTGGCAGAGATACGGCTTGCCGCGGGATCCTCACGTCCCTGTCGCCTAGCAACCACGACGTCAGTCGCATCCTTGACGAGAGGGACCAGAAAGTCCAATAGCAGCTCTGGAGGCTCCTGCAGATCGGCGGCTATGATGCCGAAATACGAACCCTTGCCCGCCTGCAGTCCGGTGCGTATCGCGGCGAGGGAGCCGAAATTCCGCGTATGCAGCACGAGTTGTGACGGGAACGGACTTTTGGGCAATGCTTCCCGTAACAACGCGTAACAATTATCGGGGCTGCCATCGACCACGAATACGAATTCGGTCACCAATCCGAAGCGCTCGGCCACGATGTCATGAATGCGCGAGAACTCCGACAGGAGCGAGGGAATGAACTCCTCGTTCCGGTAGACGGGAACTATAACGGAGTACGTTTCGTTACCAATCATTCACACGCCCGATGACGAAATCCACTTCCTCGTTGGTCAGTTCAGGATAGCACGGAAGCGTCAGGACGCGCTGGCTAAGTGATTCGGAGACCGGCAGTGCCGGCCAGGCGCCTTTAGCGCTGAGCACCGACTGCCGATGATCCGGCACCGGAAAGTGAATATCCGTCATGATGCCGGCCGCGGCAAGATGCGCCCGCAGCTTCTCGCGCTCCTCGCACACGATGACATAGAGATGGGCCACGTACTCGCTGCCGCGTATAGCCGGAACTCGGATCCTCGCGTTGCGTATGCCTCCAGAATAACGCGCAGCGATCTCGCGACGCCGCGCATTCCATCGATCGAGGTGTGGAAGCTTGTTCAGCAATACGGCCGCCTGCATCTCGTCCAGGCGGCTATTGCGGGCTCCGTCCAGCGTCACATGATATTTTGGTGCCCAGCCGTATTGCCGCAAAAGTTCGATTCTGGTTGCGACGCTTGTGTCGTTCGTCACGACTGCGCCGGCATCGCCGATGGCGCCCAGATTCTTGGTCGGATAGAAGCTGAAGGCTGCCGCCCGCCCGAAGCTGCCGGCTTTTTTTCCGTCGCGGATCGCGCCATGAGCCTGCGCGCAATCTTCGATCACCGGGACACCGTGAGCGTCGGTGATGCGCAGCAGATGCGCCATGTCGTGCAGCAGTCCATACAGATGCGTTACGACTACGGCGTCTATGCGCCCTGAGAGGATGCTGCGCAAGGCGTCAAGATCCATCAGGTGAGTGTCGGGTTCCACGTCTACGAATACTGGGGCTGCGCCGATCGCGAGCAGCGCGGTAGAAGTGTAAAAGCCCGCATTGGCAACGGTTGCAACCCGCGAGCCCGGCGCGACTCCCACCGCGCGTAATGCGAACTCAAGGCCGTCCGTGCCGTTCGCCACCCCCACGCAGGCGCGCGTGCCGCAGTAGGCCGCAAATTCCCTTTCGAAAGAGGCTCCCTCGTCTCCAAAAATGTACCATCCACTGTCGACTACACGCGCGGTTGCCGAGTCAACCAATTCACGGGAGCTGTCGAGATGGCGCTTGAGGTCGTTGATCGGAATGCGCATGTTTGTTTCTTCTCAATGTCGGAGACAAATTACAAGCACGCTAGAAACGAGGTCGTCGCTCAAGGATTGGATCGATTTTGCGCTCGGACCTTTGCGCGGCAATGGCATAATTAACCTCATCTCTCCACACATGACATCCAGCCCCAGCCAACCGCCAGACCTGTATCTTGCGGCGTTTGCCGCGTCTATGTGATTTTGCTCTCGGCATTGAGCGCTGCTGTGTTCACGGCCCCTGTGCCCTTTCGACTCAAGTTCGCCTTCGAATTGCGCGGAGCCGTTTTGGCCTTGCGGGCGGCGGTGATTGGAAACCAGTCAGCCCCTGCGACAAGAGGCTGCCCATGTTCATGCCTCCGGAACGTGCACCTTATGCGCTCGCGCGTGAGCTTGCTGAGCCGTGCGCACTAAAGGCGCGCGGTTTCCCAGGACACGCACGTTCGAAATGTGGGGCCAGGGAGAAGGCCTCGTGCTGAACTCTTGGAGACTTACCCGATCGCCTTAGGGGCATGAGGAGTACTTGATGGCAGGCCTAAACGATTGGGATTACTCATAATACGATACAGACCAATCTCGCGGCAGTGAGGGAAACGAAGCGGCTGCGAAACCCGTGGGTGATCGAAGCCGGCGCGCGCCCCGGCGGGACAATGCGTCAAGATCGGCGGCCGCTTGGAAACGCGCAAGGTTGCGTGCTTGCCGGTTATGCTTCAAAGTGCCGTGAGCGGCTAAGGAGCGCAGTTTTTCGGTCCGCGTCGCAATCGATTGGAGGATCGAGTTGTCGTTGCGCCTGGGCAGTCTGGTTGAACCTTTCGGCGTTATCGCAGGCGCCCTTCGCGACTACCTTCGGATCGACCTCTATATCGCCCCGGTGATCGTCGTCTTCGCACTTCTCTACGTCCCGACGATCCCGCGCGCCGTGGACAATTCGACCATGCTCGCGACCGCCACGAACGATGATCCCTGGTTGGCCATGGCGCTCGACGGCAGTATCCAGCGGCCGTTTGGAAATCCGGCGAATTATTTGGATCCCGAGCTCGCGGCTCATAAGAGCATTCCGCCATACTGGGGGGCGCTGCGGTATGACGGAATCATTTACTACGGCGGCGCGGTGTTCATGCTCGCCACGCCGGTCTACGCCGTGGCGCGGCTGCTCGGCTTTCCGCCGTTCCCGACCGTGCCGATCATCCTGCGAATCGTCTCGGTTGTCGGCGGGCTTCTCGAGCCTCTTAGTCCTCTACAACTTCGCCGTCCGCAACGGGATGCGTTGGGCCGGCCTCCTCGCTAGCATCTACCTGATGACGGATTACCAGTTCGGGATGTGGACCCGCATGGCCCATCCCGACACGTTGCAGGTGCTTTTCGCCCTGTTCGGTCTTGTGATTGGCTTGCGGCACGCGGAGCGCGGCGACCTTGCGAGCCTTGCCGCGCTTGGATTGATGTGCGGGTTCGTGCAGGGCGCCAAGTCCGGCGGGCCGTGGACGGTGCCGATGGCATTTCTGGCCCTGCTCTGGGGGCTGCAAGCTGCCGGTCACAAGTTCTCTGCTGTCAAACCGTTGCTCGGTCGATGCATGGTGCTCGGCGCTGCGGCGCTGTTCGGCTACTTCGTGTCTACTCCCTATGCCTTCACCGATCCGTACCTGCTGCGCTCCTTTTGGTCGATGTGGCACATCCAGGGCCTCGGTGCCTCGACCGACGGCCCGTTTGGCCGCGTCACCATCTCGACGTGGGTGCAGGCGATCTACGCGCATATCGGGCCGCTGGCTGCCGCATTAGCCGGGGTTGCCATGGTTCGAAGCGCTTTTGAAGTTTTGCGCTTGCCGCAGAGCCGGCCCATTCTGCTCGCGGCGGTTCTCGCGGTGTCGCAATTCGTCTGGTACGTCGGGTTCGGCCGGTACTGGGTGCTCGTTGGCTACATGGTCCTCGCGATCGGGCTTGCGGCGCTGCTGGCCTACGACACGCTTATCGTGGCCGCGCAAGGGCTGTTGCAGTTCGCGTTGCGGTCGATGCGCTATACTATGAACCCCCGTCTCACCGCATCGCGCATCGCCGTTGCGAGCGTAGTCGGCGTCTCCGCCCTCCTGCTCGCTCCCCGGCTTCTGCAGAACGTGACCAGTACCCTGCGGCTTGCATCCTTCGAGCTCAGCACGCAGGTCGGGGTCAACGAATGGGCGGTCCAGCATCAGGTGCCACGGACGGCGCGTATTCTCTATGACGACCTCGCCTATTTCGACCCCAATCGGTTTCCGAATGCCAAGCTGCGCGCGGTGCCAACTTGGGGCGCCATCGATGCCTATAAGCCCGACTATCTGGTCTTGTCGCAATCCATCTCCGGCGCGCCCCACTATCAGCCGCTGATCAAGGACCAGCGGCTAAACCGCGACGATCCCTTGGATTTTGCCACTGGCGGATACTCGGTGCGCGTCTATCAGGACCTCATGGCGCAGGAGACGTTCGGGCCTACGGGTCTGCCGGACATCGACTACGTGGCAGAGATCAAGGCGTTTCCAATCCAGTACGGCCAGCCAAACTGGTCAGCGCCGCAAATTTCCCCGCTCATCGACTGGGCGCTCGGCAGCATATGGTGGTCGGAATTTTGGGTGCGTGCATCGCTCGCGGTCATCCCGCGGCTGTTCGCACCCGAGCCGATCGAGGGACCGACCTTCCGCGTCTTCCGGTTCAAGGAACGACCACAACGGATTCGCTATGCCCAATCGTGCAACGAGGCCGAGGCGAACTGCACGGACTTCAAGAAACGGCTTATGGAAGGGGACCAGCTCGTCGTTGCCTTCGACGCATGTCCCAAGGACATCGGCGCCATCAAGTGCGGTGGAAACTACGCCCTCAAGTACTGGAAAGAGGCCGGTACGTGGTGCAGCGAGCTCAGCGGCCCCCAGGTCGGTGTGGAAGGCGAGGTCAAGGTTCCGCGTGCCTGCCACGGCAATCCGGAAGAGGGGATTATCAGCGTATTTTTCGCGGCCTTCGCCTATAACCGAAAGGGCGAGGTCTATTACCTAGCGACCGGCCGGGCGCCAACCCTCGTCGGCCACTTGAAGGCCGGCCTGTGAGCGACGGGGCCATCCGGCCTAGCCGGTATCAGCTGGAGCAAAGATCGCTGCCAGCACCAGCAGGCCCGCGCAGACCCCAAACACGGCCCAGCGCGCGCCGAGCGGCCGCAACACCGTCGCCCCCTTCTCGTCAGTCGTGACCAGGAACGGGCTGAACAGCAGCAGCAGCACGAACAGTTCGCACATGATAAAGATGAAACCGCGGATCAAATCCAGCATGGTCCAGACTCTGCGCAGACACGCACTGCCAGCTATCCTGCTTGCCGGATACTCGGAGGATGATCAAGGAAATATTGATGGCTGGCGATGCAGCCGGCGATCAGGGGGGTTGCCCTCGTCATCTTCGCCAGCCCGTCCTCCACCTCGTGTACCGCCTCGAAGCCCAGTATCCGCTTCGACATTTCGAGCGTTGGGGTGACTACGGCGCGCCTCGATGCTACCCTGACACCAGAAGACCCGCGTCCGTTTGGCCTTTGAGCTCTATGGACAGCGGAAAGGCACCTTACTAAGGACCTTTTGGATTGCTGCGCGCAGGACGCTCGGAAACTGTCGTCAGGTACCCGCGTTTAACCCTACTCCCGGTGTCAAGGCCGGGGGTAGGAGTATTGTTGGGGGTACTTCTGCGCTCTCTTTAATGATGAAGCAGGCGCGAGCTAATAGAGGCTCCGATGGCAGAAATCGAGCGGCCGCAGCACGTTGGTGACCAACATTTGAGTGAGCTTCTGACCGAGGCAGCCGAGAGTACCCGCCGGCGATCACATCTGTTGCTGCATGCAAATCACCAGGATCAGGTGCAGCGACTACTGATCGCGCTTGAAGCCGACAGCTACATTCAACCGCACATGCATAGCGAACAATGGGAAATGCTGATACTGCTGCGCGGTCAGCTCGATGTCCTAATTTTCGGCCCAGAAGCAGAGATCATCCAACGACTCGCAATGAACGTCGCCGCGCCAATTGTGCAAATCCCGCGCTCGACCTGGCACACCGCGGTGGCCTTGGGGCCGAAAACGCTAGTTTTAGAGTTGAAACCCGGCCCATATCGACCCAATGAATTTGCCGAATGGGCTCCCTGCGAGGGTGAGAAATCCGCGGCAGAATTTGTGAACTGGGCGGCCGCGGCAGGAGTCGGCACTAGCTGGTCTGTTTAAAGGGCTTCGACCCGCTGACGGCAGCGCGGACAGTGTGGTTGCCCTTACGCGTGTGAACGTGCCAACGGATTCCAGTTCAGTATCGATCGCCTACGGGCGACAGCGGATATGCGGCATGTCTTGTTTGTCGAGCCATGCCGCCAACTCCACCGAGACGTAGCTCGGCCCGTTGTCGGATAGCAGACGAGGCCGATGTGCCACGTTGATCTGGTCCAGCCCCGATGCCTGCAGAGCCAACGCCCCCCGGCCGGTTCAGGCTCGTAACGAGGCCGAACGCGACCGGGTCGACCCCTATCGAAAAGACGATCGGTATCGTCGAGGTGGCCGTCTTGGCCGCGAGCGCTGCAGGGAACGCGCCCGCGACGAGGACGGCCACCTGACGGCGCACCAACTCGGCGGCCATTGCCGGCAATCGATCGTATTGGCTGTCCGCCCAGCGGAATTCGATCGCAACGTCGCGGCCCTCGACATAGCCCGTTTCGCCAGCGCCACCCCCCGTTGCCCCACTCGTCGCTGCGGCAGTAGTAGGAACGCAGGAGTTCTGGCAGGACATTGCCTGTGTGTCACAATTGATCTGACATGTGAGGGTTGTTGTACTCACGGATGGCGCTGTAAGGGGCACAGGCGGCGCAGTCTGGCTGGCCTGAGCGAAAAGCTTGGTTGTGAATAATGCGCAATTCAGTAGCACGAGGGCCGCTAGCACAAGTCGTGTCATCAGATTTCCCCCTTTATCTAGCCGGAGGGCGGGGCGTGAGCGACAACCGCGGCCGCAAATTCCGCGGCGCTGTAGCCGTCGGCCCAAGCCTCCCTCGCCGCACAAGTGTCGTCAACGTGCTGCCGGCTTATTTTGTAATGATGTGCTGTGGACTTTCGACGGGAACGCAGCCGGCCGTCATTTGCCCCAGTCCTCTTCAGCCTCACGCCTCACCGCCTCACGTACCTGGCTTCAAGGAATAGCGCCCGCTCGAATTGCTCGGTCGCTGCTTCGATATCGCCGTCCTGCTCAGCGGCCTGCAATAGCAGTTCGGTTGCGCGCTTCCAGGAATTTCGGTCCTGATAGTGCTCCGGCAGAGCGAGGATGAAATTGGCGGCATCCGCGAGCGTGTCTAGCTCGGTGCCGTCCCTTAGCTCGATTGAGCGGGTGAGCCGGGCGGACCAGCGGCGGGCGTCTTGGCGGGTGGGCATGATTGAGGATTGCCAACGAGCGTGACTGTGGATGAAAGCGCAACACCTAGACTGAATCAACGCGTTTATGATGTTCGGTAACAGAGCACGCACCATTTTTTTCTTCGGCGTGTCATCTTGGTTGCGACGCTCGGCTCGGTCCAGGAACTTGACCTCCTCTGCGAGCCGCCCGTTAAAAACCCCGCCTCCGGCCCCACCTGCGGCGGGGTTATTCTTTGACGACGTGGCCGCTTCATTCTCTGTGCCAGCTCCGCGCACGGTCAGGCTGAGGCAATCGTCGCCAATCCAGCCTTGCATCGTCGGTTTCGAAAACGGCTCAAGGCCGAGAAAAAACGAATAGCAGAACAGCAGTACCAGCCAACGCCAGAGTGAGCACGAATTGGCCACCACCCTATTATTTCAGCGTATGGGCACCAAAGAGCCCTTCAATCCTGTACCCCAGGGGGTCGGCTCAGCGCCACCCCCAGGGGGCCTCGATCCTCACCCGAGCCGTCGGCGCACCCGCATCACCCCCGCATTCCCCGGATGACGCGCTGATTTTGGCAACGCGCGCCGCCGGGTGTTGTCTTCATTTTCTCTGCCGCAATAGTGGCAGCAATTCCGTTTCATCGAATGTCCTCCCAAGACCGCAATCGAAGTAAATCTTGACAGGTTCAGGCTTGCCAAATTTCCAAACGGGAATGAGACGCTTGATGGTGGCGTTCACGCCGACTGGCTCGACGAGAACGCGATCACCAACCTGCATATGAGCCTTCATGCTACCGCCTGCCTGCGCGGGATGTCGATCATCGCGCCTCAAACGCTTTTATACGTTTGGGCTGCTCCAACGTGAAGCCCTTGCTGGCCACAACGGGCCGGTGACGATGAAGTCGCGCTTGACCTCGCAGGCACTTGTCATCAACGGGCCGTCGGCGCCGGGCCAAGTACGGCGGTGTCATGCGTGAAAGGCTGGGTAGTAGTCAGTTCGCTGCGGCGACAATGGGGACTTGCGGCCCGCCAGGGCAGGCACGATTCTCTGCCGTCATCGTCTTAGCAACGCAAATAGCAATATCCACGCCGTGCCGCTCCACATGGCAACCATGCTCGCGGTAAATAGGGCAGCGTAAAAATCCAGCTCCATCTTCGATAGTTTGGAGGCCTTGAAGGTCATTTTCCACTCTCCCGTTAGGCTTGGTTATGGCCGGGCACGGAACTCACGGACGCATTGTAGGACTCTCTCGCGACTCCAGCGGCTCGATCATAAAACAAGGCTAGTTCAACCTGCCGACTGAGATCGTCAGCATCCGCCCCGTCGAGGATTAATCGCGCCGCTCGTTGCCAGTGTGCGCGCTGAGTCCTTGCTCAGCGCCATCATATAGTCCGCCGCGTCGGCGACTGTTCGCTGTATACCGTCGTCTTTGGTCGGCAGTGGCCGCCGCAGACTTTGCGAGAGATAGCCTTGGAGTTCGGCATTCTAATCACCTCTACGGCAAGAGTTTATACCGTGGGATCATCGCAACGACTAAGCGGCCTTCCGAGCTGACGACTAAAATTCGGTCGTCAAACTTCACGAATTTATGGCCACGAACCGCCGGGATGTCTCTGGTGATGCCGCTAGGCAGATCCTGCATTGGCTCCGGCAAAGAACCGGCGACTTCGGGCGCCGCCACTTCGGTGACTGGCGCATCCGAGATACGCATGACACCGTCAAAGATGCGACTACGTTGCTCATCGCTAAGTTCGGATACGGCGCGTTTCGCGAAATCCATTGTCGTGTCTCTGCTGAGGCTTGGATGTCTCGCCGCGGCAAAGACCACGAATGCCATGAGGATGATCAGACTCATGCCGTGACGCAAGAAGGACATCACTCTCCGCTCTTTCCTTTCTAGAGCCGTGGTGGCCCGCAGGATTCGCGCCATTGCGACAAGACAATGCGGAGCGGAGGTAACGGAGGGACAGAAAGGCGATTTATCGCGGGTGTAGCCAATCTGCCACAGTCCGGCGTTGGGGCCGGACATCAATCAAGCCGGCTCGGGATGGTACGATTTTGATGAGAAGGGCGTGGCCGCCTTCCACGTGCTGCGCCGTCGCCGGAACGAGGCGCAAGTATTCCTCTACGCCTTCGACCTGCTGGAGCTGAACGGCACGGACTTGAGGCGGGAGTCGATCGAGGTGCGCAGGGCAACACTGGCGAAGCGTGCGCCTCAACGAACTCCTGGAACACCCAGCCGGCGATGTAGTTTTCGTCATACCTGCAAGATGGGGCTGGAGGGATCGTCTCAAAGAGGCTGGCGACGGGGCGGTCGCCCGATTGGCTGAAGTTTAAAAACCCGGAGGCGCCTGCGGTCAGGCGGGAGGCGGAAGAGGATTGGGGCAAATGACCGGCATCCCCCCGCGGCAAATACATCGCAAGCTCGTCGGCGACCCGCCGAAGGACGAAGCCGAGCACTTCATCAGATGCTAATCGTGCGGCGGCTGGATTGATTGCCGCGATCTGGGCCAAGTCTTCGAGCACGAAGGCCCCTTGCCCCACCCGACAGAGGACCATGTGCAATGAACAGGCTAGCTCCCTTCCATGTTCTCTGTTCGCCCATGGCACGCCTTCTTGCCTTGTTGATCGCGAGCGCAGCGCTCGCCTCATGCTCCGGCGGCACCATTGGGGACTACGCGCCTCATTGGGCCGGCGGGTTTCCGAAGGATTTGCCCCCTCGGCCAGGAACCGCGGAATATGATGCCTTCAAAAAGAAACAGGAGGCCGAGGCCGACCGCGATAAGAGCAAAGACCCTCCTAGGCCCAAAGCTTCGCCCCCGATGAAGGGGACGCCGCAATAAGGACGCGGTGGTGGATGCGCTGCGCCTGAGGCGGCTCACATTGCGCAGGCGCGCTTGCAGTTCGACGGCGGTTAGGCGGGTGAGCAAGATGGACAATTATCAATACTGCGCGGAATACGCCCGCGGCGCGCTTGCCGATACGAGCCAAGCGAAGGTTCTCGATTTTGGATGCGGCGCTGGACAGGTCGTCAAACTTCTCCGGGCCACTGGAGTATCCGCATACGGTTGTGATGCATCCTATGGCGGGGGCGCGTACCCGATCCCCGACGAGCTATCGGAAGTCATTCTTCCCATGCAGGGCAAAGAAATTCCGTTTCCCGCCGAAATGTTCGACGTGGTTGTCAACAACCAGGTTATGGAGCACGTCGTAGATCTGGATAGCGCTCTTTCGGAAATTCATCGTGTCCTGAAGCCGGGCGGAATTGTGCTTAGTCTTTTTCCTGACGATTCTGTTTGGCGCGAAGGCCATTGTGGAGTGCCCTTCCTCCACTGGTTTCCCAAAGGTAGCACCGCGCGCATCTATTATGCATTTTGCATGCGTAGCGTTGGATTTGGCCATTTCACGGATGGAAAGTCTCGCATGCAGTGGTCGAGGAATTTCTGTGACTGGCTGGATCGGTGGACGGTATATCGGCCATATGACGATATAGCAGCAAACTATGGTCGGTACTTCTCCCCGATGCAGCACATCGAAGAGTATTGGTGGAACTGTCGGTTCTGTGCACGTGCGCTCCCCGCGTCACTGAAAAGGGTTTTTGTGAACAAGATGGTGGGATTGGTCTTCACGTGCGATAAACCATCGTAAATACCCATTTGAAAAAGACTTTTCGCGCTGTCGATTGCGAGTTGGCAGCCGTAAATGGCTGATGTCCAAGCTCGCCCCGAAAAATAGGGCTGCAAGCTCACGACCTTCGGTTGGCCGGCTTCCGAGCGATCTGACCGATGCTGAGTGGGCGCTTGTGGAGCCTATGATCCCACCCGGCAGGCATGGCGGACGCAAACGCTCAGTGAACGTGCGCGAAGTGCTGAACGGGATTTTCTATGTGTTGTGGACAGGCTGCCAATGAAGGCACTGCCCAAGGATCTGCTTCCCAAGGATCTGCCGCCCAAGAGCACGGTGCACGATTATCTCGAACTCTGGAACTGGGACGGCACGCTGGAGCGTGTTCATCATGTGCTCTACGCGGCGGTGCGCGAGCAGGCGGACGGGAAGCAAGCCCGACAGCAGCGTCATCGATTCGCAGAGCGCAAAGGGTGCCCAAAAAGGGGGCCTTGGCTCGATCCTTCGGGCTACGACGCGGGCACGAAGATCAAAGGTCGCAAACGGCATATCCTGGTCGACACGACGGGCCTGCTGATAAGCGTGGCTGTTCATCCCGCTGATGTCCAGGACCGTGACGGCGCCTTCCAGTTGCTGCGTCGGGCGAGACGACTGTTTCCATTCATCGAACGCATATTTGCTGATGGCGGATATGCCGGAAAGAAGATGGCGCTCGTCGTCTGGCGCACGGGGGCATGGCGGTTGCGCATCGTGAAGCGTTCCGGTGCTGCCGGCTTCGAGGTCTTGCCCAAACGCTGGATTGTAGAACGAACTTTTGCGTGGATCAGCCGCAACCGCCGCTTGGCTCGTGACTTTGAACGCTACGCCACAACCGTCGTAGCATTCGTTCGCCTCGCAATGATCCGCATCATGCACAGGCGGCTCGCTGCAAACACCCCGTCATGAATCTAAACTTCCCGGATGGGCTCTAACAGCTTGCGAAATTGACATCTTGGCGTTGGCAGAGGCATGATTTCAGCCATGATGAAGGCGCCTCGACGCCGGATTCGTTAAGAATACGTTCGGGGGCCTGGCCAACGGACACAGCACGATCTATTTGGAGCAGCTGGTATCCGGAGCGCATGCAGCAAGATCGAACCGATTCTGAGACGAGTTAAGAAGCCTTCTTGCAGAACAGAATGTTGACCGATCCTCACTTTGTCCACGAGCGAGCTCCCCTCCTAGCGAAAGTGCAAGCCAGATGGGGCTTCATGCTCGCTGGCTCGGCGCTGTGTGCCGCGATCACGATTGTTCTTCCGCCGTATTTCCCCCTGCTTGAGCCCGACAGTCCGGGCTATCTCGAATTCGACAGCAATCGCACCGCCTTCTATCCATGGTTCTTGCGAGTTTCCTTGCGGCTCGGATTGACGCTGGAACAAATCACCTATGTTCAGATTGCGCTCTTCTCTGCTGCGCTGCTGGTCTTATTCGCGGCACTCATGCGGGCGCGCGCTTCTAAATGGGTTATCGCGGCGGTTGCCGTTCTTTTCGGCGCCAACAGCTACTTTTCCGGGTTCCATCGCACCATCATGAGCGAGTCGCTTTTTTTTACTTTGACGATTCTGATAACGGCGTGGTGGATCGACTATCTGCGAACTGGCAAGGCGAAATTCCTGGCGCTGACCGGTCTCTGTGTCGGGTTCTCGATCGGGATCCGGCCGCCCGGGATTTTGCTTGCGCCCATGGTGGTTATTTCCGTCTGGCTGATGTGGCACCGGCGAAACGTCTCAGTACTGGTACTCATCGCAGCCGTCATCGGTCCACTTGTGGTGGGGCCGGTGGTGGAGCGTCTACTCTATCGGCTCGAACACGGCGGTCGTCTGGAGTCGGTCCTTTCCTTCGCATTGATGGGCAAGGCAGCGATGCTCGTTCGCGAGCAAACGACCTTCACCGGCCCTCATGCGCAGACGCTCAATAAACTCGGCAAGGAGCTTTACGCAACGTATGTCCCGGTTCACGAATTCTTGCAGAACCTACCCTCGACGGCGGCGTTGCCAGCCCTAACCGGCGGTTACGAAGGGATTGCACAATTCCAGATCCTGACGCAGGAGATCGCGGGCTGGTCGGCGAATACTGGCCTCCCGGGTGACGTATTGCGAAATGAGCTCGGTTATCAGTCGATCACGGACAACATTCCGGAATATCTTCGGCTTTCCCTGATTCACTACATCGGTCAATGGTCGGTCACGTCCTTGACCTTTCCGCCGACGGCAAGAACCGTGAATAATTATGTTGCAACCTTCTCGCCCCCGCCATTGGAGGATCGATTGGGCAAAATCGTCTTTTTACACCCGCCGGTATCGTGGCGCAGCATTGTCGTCTATCCGGCATTCCTGATCGCAGGATTGGTATCGCTTGTACTGACATTTGTCCTGGTCGCGTTTTTGCTCCGTCCTTCGCTCGGCGATAGGGGGACAGGAAAGGATATCATGATTGCTGCAGTTTTCGCCGCCACGTGTCATGTCTACACATTGGCGATAAGCTTCATAAACGTGTCGACCCCTCGCTTCTTGATGTCGGTCTATCCGCAATTGGTGATGGCGGTGCTGTTCCTAATTCTTGCATTCGAGCGAAGAGCGTGGCTTCCGCTAAACGATATTCGCAATGACACGGTTGGCGGCAGCGCTTGAGCATGCCGAAAAGCGGCCCAGGTCAATGCCATTCGCTCGGGGGAGTAGGCGGGATCGGCGCCTTCGCGAATGCAATTTTTGCGTGCCCGTTTATCACCGCATCGCGAAGCGCCGTAGCACTCTTCTTGTATTTGCTCCACATCGCTGGCTGAGGTGTAAATTTGCTTTGCATTGGGTTGATCCTCTGAAAGCGAGCACCGCGGCGTAAACCGGCACAGCTCGAGGCTCGGATCGAAGCATTCGTTGTCCACTACAATCACCTGCGCTACCACGAGAGCATCGACAATCTGACGCCGGATACGCTCGATAAGCACAGCGCTGGCGGCGTCCGGATGGGCTGCGTCGGGCAAATCTCGTGCAGACATCTATATAGTGAAGCCATGAGTTTGTGTGGGTGCCGCACCGACATAACCTTCGAATAAACGACGCGTTAAAAAGACATCACACTTTCGAAAAGTTAATTCTGCTCGTAATACGTTTTGCGTGTGATCGAAAGGACACAGACTCGCCCACATGAGAGGAGTAAGAGATTTCGAAGTGGGGCGACATGGAAGTAAATCGGGGATAGGGGATTTACGTCATGTCCAAAATATCGCGTCCAAATGCTACACGTGTCATGCTTACTGTCTTTACACTTTACGCGCTCGCAAGTTCAGCAACCGCCGCGGACCTCGGGGCAAGACCCGCGGCCCCTTACCAACCACCACCGCCACCGCCTCCGGTGTTTTCTTGGACTGGCTGCTACGTGGGCGCCAACGTTGGCGGGGGCTGGGCTTCGAAAAGCTCCAACGATGTCGCAGGCGCTGTCACGGGCGTTATCGGGGCCGATCTAGGTTCCCACACAGCTAGTGGCGTCATTGGGGGCGGCCAAATCGGCTGTGACTATCAAGCCGGTGCATGGGTGTTTGGTGTCCAGGGTATGTTCGATGGCTCCGGCATGGAGGGGAGTAACACTGATCCCTCCGGTCTGTTCGCCATCAATTCTCAAGTTCGATGGCTCGCCTCGGTGACAGGACGCGTCGGCTATGTCGCAGCGCCCACGGTGCTGGTCTATGCCAAAGGGGGCGGAGCTTGGGTGCGCGATGATTACACTCTCAGTGATTTCACGGGCGCCTCTATCGCAAATGCTAGCACGAATCCATCGGGATGGACCGTCGGCGGCGGTGTTGAGTGGGTCGTTGCCGGCAATTGGACCGCATTTGCCGAATACAACTACTTCGACTTCGGTACGCCAAGCGTTTCGTTCGCGTCGAACTCAGGCGCGACGGCGTTTCCGATAAATATCAAGCAGAACATCAACAGCTTCTTGGTGGGCATCAACTATCGCTTCGGTCCCACCTACTAATCGACATTTAAGCGCTCTATCGAGAAGGGCGGTCTCGATGGCGGGGCCGTCCTTCCCGAGCTTCGGCAGGGGATGATAGTCGCTCGCAAGCTCTCGTCTGTCCGAAACTGTAAGCTCGCGTTTTCGGCCCGCGCCCTTGCGTCTGCCGCCCCAACTGCCAATTTGTTTTCGGCGCTTTTACGGGCGAACTTTTTGCTCTAGGCATGGCGTCCTCAACCCCGAGAATGTCAGCGTGACCGGCGCGCAATCGAAACGACGTTGCCCTCCTTCGGTTTGCAATAGGTTGCCCAAGCCTCCATAAGTGCGCATCGCTTTTCCAGCGCATCGCCACGGCGATAGGCACGCTCCGTCTGGTCGCCAGCAACGTGAGCAAGGGCAGCCTCGGCAACTTCGCGCGGAAAGGTCGATACCTCGCCGCACCAGTCACGGAATGAACTTCTAAAGCCATGAACCGTGACGCCGTCGATTTTCATGCGGCGGCGTTGGCCGCGGCTGCGGTTCCTGGATGCCGCCGCGCCAGAGCGTTCGTCCAGCTAGGCTTTTTTCCCTTGCCGCTTGCGCAGCCGTACGCCTGGACCGCCGCCATTCTCGTCTATGAACTCGACGCCCGCAGTTTCCAGCGCGCGCCGAACGGCTAAGTCGTTGGCCGTAGTCATTGAGGTCTCACCTTCAGTGAGCTCCGCACGTCGGATGGTGGTGACGCTCAAGGTCGTTTCTCGCGCGAGATCATCGGCACTCCAGCGTATGAGGGCGCGGGCGGCTCTCATTTGAGCACTGGTTAGCGGTTTTAGCGCCTTATTGACTTTATTATGCATTATGCTATTTTTCATTCCATATTGGCCGATTGGCTTCGTCCAACTTCGAATCAGCAAATGCCATTTTCAACTTTGGAGGAAGGAATGAAATCGCAGATGTGGAGAAAATGCCACGAGGGCCGCCGCTCCTTCATCGGCGGCTCGGACGCCCGGATCATCATGGGCAGCGATGAAGCCGCCCTGATCCGCCTGTGGCGCGAGAAGCGGGGCGAGGCCGAGCCGGAGGACCTGTCCGGCAACCTCATCGTGCAGCTCGGGACCGCAACCGAGGAGCTCAACCGCTCCTGGTACGAGCGCAACACCGGCCGGCGCGTTGCCGACGTCCAGCGCCGCGTCAAGCATTCGGCCATTCCTTGGATGGCGGCAACCCTCGACGGCATCGTGGAGGGGACCGAGGCCGTGTTCGAGGCCAAGTTCATGCTGCCGTGGTCGTTCTCCGAAGAGGCGGCCGCCGAAAAGTACATGGCCCAGCTCCAGCACAACATGTGGGTCACCCATTTGCGGACCTCGGTGCTGTCGATCATCACCGGCGGCGGCAAATGGGTGGAGATCACAATTCCCATGGACCCGCTCTATCTCAGCGTCCTGGTCTCGGCGGAAAAGAAGTTCTGGCGCTGCGTCCAATCCGGCGAAACGCCCCATCTGATCAATGCCGAGCCGCCGCGGCCGCGCATCGAGGCCATCCGCATCGTCGATATGAGCTCGTCGAATTCCTGGGCGGAGTTCGCCGCGCTGTTCCGCAACACCCGCGAGGCCTTTCTCGACCATGAGCGGGCGAAAAGCGAGCTCAAGGCCCTGATGCCCGAGGACGCCAAGGAGGCCATCGGGCATGGCGTGCGAGCCAAGCGCTCGAAATCGGGCGCGGTGAGCTTTGACGTCCTGGAGACGGAGGCCACCCATGCCCCGATCCAGTGAATCGGTCGCGGCCCTGGCCTCGGCCCTGGCCAAGGCCCAGGCCGAGCTCGTCAACCCGGAAAAGTCGCTGACGGCCACGATCCGGACCGGCCGGCCGGGGGAGGGGGAGCGTAGCTTCCGCTATGCGCCGCTCTCCAGTGGCCTCGACATCGTGCGCAAGACGCTCGGCCAGCATGAGATTGCGACGGTGCAGACGACCGCCATCGACCAGACCGCCGGAATGGTCAATCTGACCACCACGCTTGCGCACGCCTCCGGCGAATGGATCGCATCGGATTGGCCGGTCTGTCCCGATTGCCGAAACTGCCAATCCCCAGCGCATGGGCGCGGCGCTGACCTACGCCCGCCGTTACGCCTTGTTCACGCTGGTCGGCATCGCCGGCGAGGACGATCTGGATGCGCCCGATCTTTGTGATGGTCCTCGCTCGCCAACGCCGTCAGCTGACGAACGCTCGCTCAAGCCGGGGCACGGACAGCCTCGGGTGCCGCCGCGAAAGCCCGGCAATGGACAGCGTCGCCACGGCATGCATGGCGAGCGGCCGAGCACCCTCGAGCCCGAGCAATCGGCCGCGTTGCGGGAGAAACTGTTGACTGCGCTTGGGAACATCACATCGGCTGATAGCGCCGCGATTTGGGCGCAGGAGGCGCTCGCCGCCAAGAACCGCCTCGCGGCGACCGATGCCAAGCTTGTGGAGGACGCCTTTGAACACAGGCTATCGGAGCTCGCACCGTCCGCAACCGCGGAAGCCGCAGACGACGCTGCTCCAACAACTCATGTTGATCTTGTTGGCGCCCATGAGACGCTCGCGAAAGGAAACGGCGACCTCGATCAGCCCGACGGCATCGACAAGAGCGTGCTCGTCATTGCGACACCGCGGCGCTATCGTAACCGCGAGCACCTTCGCTATGTTGCCCAACAAGCGTGTCTCATCTGCGGCCGCAAACAATCCGATCCGCATCATCTTCGCTACCTGCAGCCGCGGGCGCTCGGCCGCAAAGTGAGCGATGAATTCGCCGTCCCGCTCTGCCGCTCGCATCACCGCGCGGTCCATCGCGCCGGCGACGAGCAGGCCTGGTGGAAGGCGGCCGGCATCGACCCCGTCAAGGTCGCCCGTCAGCTCTGGCGACAAACCCGGCTCAATGATCCGCAAGATCATCACCAGGCGGGTCTCGCGGCGCGCCCGAAGACTCGATCAATTGCCTCGGCATCTGACGGTACGAGGGAATCGCGGTCCGATCAGGTTGTCATAGGCCGAGCGGACGACGGTCGAACGCCGTGAGCAGCACGGACGTCCTCCTCAATGTCGCAACGGCCGCCCGGCTCTTTCACGCAAGCGACGGCACCGGCTTTGCCGACCTCATCATCGACGGCCACCGGGAAACCTGGCCGCTTCGCAGCAAGCGCTTTGGGGCCTGGTTGCGCCAGCAATACTACGAGCGGACCTGGGATGCGCCGAGCCCGGCCGCGCTGAACGCAGCCCTCAATGTGCTGGAGGCGCAGGCCCAGTTCGATGGTCCGCAGCGCAAGGTCTCGGTCCGCCTCGCCGAGCAGGACGGCCTGATCTACCTCGATCTGGCGGATGAGTTCTGGCGTTGCGTCGAAATCGGCGCCAACGGATGGCGGATCGCCGAGGACCCTCCGGTCAGGTTCCGCCGCAGCGCCGGCATGCAGCCGCTTCCGCTCCCGGTGCGGGGCGGATCAATTGAGTCGCTCGCGCCGTTTTTGAATCTTGCCAGCGAAAACGACTTCGTGCTCGTCGTGGCATGGCTGTTAGGGGCGCTGCGCGCCGGCGGCCCCTATCCGGTCTTGGCCATCGCCGGCGAACAAGGATCAGCGAAGACCGTCCTCTCGAAGCTCCTGCGGGCGCTGATCGACCCCAGCGTGGCGCCGGTGCGGGCGCTGCCGCGCGATGAGCGGGAGTTGTTCATCGCGGCCAGCAACGGCCACGTCCTGGCCTTCGACAATCTCAGCGGCCTGCCGCCCTGGCTGTCGGACACCCTCTGCCGTCTGACGAGCGGCGGTGCCTTTTCGACCCGTCGGCTGTTCACCGATCAGGACGAAATTCTGTTTGCCGCCGCCCGACCCATCATTCTCAACGGGATCGAGGAGATCATCACCCGTCCCGATCTTGCCGACCGCGCTATCCTGCTGATGCTCGCACCGATTGCCGAACGGCAACGCCGGCCGGAGACTGCGCTTTGGCGGGAGTTCGAGCTCGCACGACCGCACATTCTTGGCGCGCTCCTCGATGCGGCCGCGCATGGCTTACAGCATGCTGCCGCAGGTGCGCCTCCAGCGGTTGCCGCGCATGGCTGACTTCGCGCTCTGGGCCGCAGCCTGCGAGAGCGCGATTTCGACCCGAGGGCACCTTCGAAGCCGCTTATTCGAACAACCGGCGCGACGCGATCGAGAACATCGTCGACGCCGACCCGGTGGCGGCCCGTGTGCGCGAGATCATGGCCGACCGAGCGCAATGGACGGGAAGCGCATCCGACCTTTTGCAGGTCGGCATCAATGTTGGCGGCAATGCCATGGTTTGGACCCGGTCTGGCTGGCCAAAGAGTCCCCGCGCACTCGCTGGCCGGCTGCGTCGGGCACAGACCTTCCTCCGCACGCTTGGGATTGAGATTGTCTTCGGCCGCGAGGGGCGGTTGGGAACGCGGACAATCAGGATAACGGCCATAGGTGAGCATCAATCCGGTAATACCGTCAGCACCGTCAGCCGCGTCAGCGACAACAATGGTGGACATGGCGCGGGTCTAAGACATCCTCCGCCCGGACTGGGACAGGCGCTTTAATTGCGCAGACGCTGCTGACGGTGCTGACGCAAAATAGCCGATTATGCAGCGGAGAAGAGATCCCTCCTGGAAAGAGCAAGTTCAATAACCAGCCAGTGACAATTGGAACAACGACGTGTTGTGGGGGCCGTGATCGAGGCCCATTAGACAAACGTCGCGGATGCTGCCGCCGCCGCGGGACGAGCCAGGGCCAGATTCGCCCGGGCTGCGCAACGGAGCTAGGGAGGGCACTCAAGCCGCGGGGAGCGCCGGCTTGATCGCGGCGGTCACGCTTCAGCCCTACCGGCTTTACGGCTGGTTCAAGCCGCTCGCCGAGGTGCCGATCTATCTCGCCAACAACTGGCGTATCCTCAATCAGCTCGCCGATGATCCGATCGAACATCTCGGCGTGCTGATGGAGGCGCCGTCCGATCTCGCTGATACCGTGCCGCTTGGCTACGGCCAATTGACCTCGCCGCTTGATCAGATAGCTTCAGTTGCCGGAGGTCGCGCCGGCACAAATTTTAATCACATTCCGGACGGCACCGTCAGCATCCGATGAACCATCTGAGCAATTCCCGTTATAACCTCGATCATTTCGGTACGAGCTCACCGGCATCGGAGATTGAGCGGCCAAGGCCTCTGGCGGGCGGGCCGCCACGAAACGACGAGACACAGAGCAGAGCTGTCGGCAAGGCGCTGCAGCGTCTGCTCCTGCGCCCACTCTATCAATTATACGAAATCCGGCTTCAGCGTCAGGTTTGCATCCAGCCTCCGCCGCGCCACGTCGGCATAATTCTCGATGGCAATCGTCGATATGCTCGTAAGTACGGGGCGACTGATCCCCATCAGATTTATGCGCTTGGCGCGAAGAAGCTCGACGATGTGTTGGAGTGGTGCTGCGAGTTGCGCATTCCGGCCGTCACGCTTTGGGCGGTCTCGACCGATAATCTCAGCCGGCGATCCGCAGCCGAGGTCTCAGGTATCCTTGCCGCCGTCGAGACAAAGCTGGCGGCGCTCGCCCAGGATCCCCGTATTCATCAGCAGCGGGTTCGCGTGAAAGCCGCCGGTCGACTCGAACTGCTGCCCGCCCCGACCGTTGCGGCAATCCGTGCCGCGGAAGAAGCGACCGCAACCTACGACGACGGCTTGGCACTGACGATTGCCATTGCGTACGGTGGCCACGACGAGATCACCGATGCGGTTCGCACGCTGTTGTGCGCAGCCGCGAATGAGGGCAAGGCGCTCGCCGAAGCCATCGAAGCAGTCACTCCGGCGGCGATCGCCCGCCATCTCTACATGGCCGGCCTGCCCGATCCCGACCTGATCATCCGCACGAGCGGCGAGAACAGGCTTTCCGGCTTCCTGCTCTGGCAGAGCGCCTATAGCGAGCTATACTTCACAGACGTCAACTGGCCCGCGTTCCGCAAGATCGACTTCCTGCGCGCGATCCGCGCATTCCAGCAGCGCAAACGTCGGTTCGGCGGCTGACGAGGAGGCGAGAACCTAACCCTTAGTGACCGACCGGCCCGTCCGATGACAGATGCACACCGCGTAGCTCCAATTGCGGATGTGCTTGAAGACGAGCAAGCCGGGCCGGCGGGCAGATGATCCAGCCCACATCGTGGCGGCTTGCGACCGTGTCCGCTCCACGCTCGGATGGCGACCGCATTTTAACGATCTGGAAGCCATCGCGGACAATCAGGATCACGGGAATGGGCGAGAACCGATACCATAACACCGTCGGCATCGTCGGCAGCGTCAGTGACGATGGGCGGCCCTAAACCATCCTTCGCCCTGACTGGAACGCTTTAAATTACGCAGACGATGCTGACGGTGTTGACGCAAATAGGCGACCATGTGCAGAGAATCGCTGCGCCAAGGCGTAATTTCGATCATAACCAGTCGGAGGGCGACTTGGACCGCGGGTCGGCCGCTACATCTCTCCTCGGTCTGGAAGATAAGCCGCTAAGAACGGCCGATGCGGAGGGGGCGCGATTCGCACTCCCGAGCTTGCCGTGGAAACAATGAAAACGTCGACACTTTGGCGAGCTCCCGAAGCCTGCTGTTACTCATCAGCGAATCTGCTGGATTGATGCGAGGGCCTTTCATCGAGGCCTCATTGCTGGTTAAACAGCACACAGCACTCCGGGACGCGTAATTGGGTTGAGTAATGTCATACAAGCGCAATCAGATCGAAGAGGCGATTACCCGCATAGTCGTTCCCAATTGCGAGGAGCCCCCTTCGGAGTTGCGCACGCGCATCAAGCGGCTACTTGACCTTGACCGTTCCATCGGCCGCAAGCCTCGGTCTAAAGATGCTGAAGAAGCCAATTTTGGATTTTTCAGCGAGGAGGCACCCGGGACCGGAGCCGATATTATGTTCTCCGAGTATGAACGCCTTCGCACTATTAAATGGACTGAGGATCATGGCGCACGGTTGGCCACAGAGCTTCGCAGTTTCAATCATGCGCCGTGTCCGCCGCGATCTCGAAAGGGAACACGCGCGGATACTCCGGCAAGACCCAGGCAAACTATTCGATTGGGAAGCGATACGCGCAAGAGCCCGCCCCGGCGATATCGCAGTCGACAATACGGATCCGGTATTTCTTACCATTGCTTCGAAGGCGCAACGCGGGCCGGACGAAGGGCAGACAGCCCCGTTATCGGCTGTGTGCCATGGATGGGCGAAGGTCTGCGAATTCAGTCGCGATGTCGGTGCCCCGAGTGTGACTTTTTTCGAGGTGGTAACCCTCGCCCACAGGCTACACCACGAGTTGATGAAAGCAGAACCAAGGCGGCGAGGCCGCGGGGGGCTTTCGTCGGCCGCGGGGCCGTTTTAGCCGAACTCCAACCGATGATGACGAATCCCAAGGCCCTTGCAATCAATTGAGACCTATAGTAGGGTTTCTGACAGCTGGAATGCGCCTCCAGAAGGAGGGCTCATGACTAGGGTTGTGCGTAAGCCTCGGGGCCGCCCCTTCGAACCGGGAAATCCCGGGCGGCCGCCTGGATCGAAGAACAAGATCACCCAGATGGTCGAACAGTTGGCAGAGGGTCAAGCCGAGCAGCTTGTTCAGAAAGTCTTGGACTTAGCCCAGGCCGGCGACGTGTCCTGCCTGCGGATGATGCTCGACCGCCTCTGGCCGCCACGCAAGGGCCAGCCCGTTAACGTTGTCATGCCGCCGATAAATACCTCGCAGGACGTGTTCCCTGCCATCGCGTCGATCTGGACAGCGATCCGCGAGGGACGCCTGACTCCTGATGAAGCGAGCGCGTTATCTATTGTTATCGACCGTTCGATTCAAGCAATCGAGCTTCATGACATCGCAAAGCGCATCGCAGCTCTAGAAGAAGCCCAGGACAAACAAAATGAGAAGGACGAACCTCCGTCGGCTTGAGGCTCTCGAAAATCAACAACGTTGTCGCGAGCAGAAGGAACAAGATGCATTGCGAACAGCTTCGTTCTACATTTGGTATATTGTCCTTGCATATTATTTAGGCGAATTAGACTCGGATAAGGAGCTTCTTGCTTTAAAGTTAGGGGATCGCCTCGGTGAAGCATTTGCGAGAGCTCTGAAGTACGAATCGAAAGACGAGTACAGTGATGTTCTGTTCAGGAAGGGCGGTTCAGGTCTCAGTGAAAGGTATACCGACGCTTATGATCGACTTTTTGCAAACGTGGGACTAGACCTTAAGTACGTCTCGTCTCGTGAGTTATTTGACGCGTTTGTTACGATGGTAAATCAGCTGCCGGATCAGTGGTTGAATTGGTTAAGGTCCAATCTACAGCAATGGTGTAGGGATGCCGAGCTCGAACCTGGATCCAACCTTCCGCGCGGCCTCTCTCCTGATAATTTCCTTTCCGCTAGGAGGAAGGTTTGACGTAAATCTCGCGTAATTACGCAAATTGAGCCGCAGCACTCGACCCCCAAGCGGCGGGCGCAGCGGATGAACACGGCCGAAGATATGACCGGTAGCGCGCTCTTTCTCGACCGCGACGGCGTGATCAATGTGGATCGCGGCTACGTCCATCGCCCGGAGCAGTTCGAGTTCGTCCCTGGAATTTTCCCATTGGCGCGGTTCTGGACCGAATGAGCTGCATCGGCCGATCGTCGTCGTCTCTAACCAATCCGGCATCGGCCGTGGCTATTTCGATGAGAAGGCCCATGCGGACTTGACACGATGGATGTGCGATCGCTTTGAAGCGGAGGGCGCGGCGATCGCCCGCGTCTATCACTGCCCCTACCATCCCCTGCACGGCATCGGCGAGTACCGGCGCGAGCATCCGTGGCGCAAGCCCAATCCGGGAATGATCTTGCAGGCCATAGTCGGACCTCGGCTTGATCCCGCTCGGTGCGCGATCGTGGGCGACAAGATGAGCGACATCGAAGCCGGCGCGGCGGCAGGGCTTGGTTTGCGGATTCTTGTCGCATCCCGGCCTTGCCAAAACGGGGGGAGCGATGTCCCGCCCCATGAAGTGGTCGCCGATCTCAGCGAAGCGCTCGCACTGCTGCGGTCCCGCTTTGCAGCGGCTGCGGCCGATCAGTGCTCTGGGCGCTAGCGATTCAACACTTGAACTTGCCGTTGCCCTCGGCCATTACCATGGCGCGAAGGTGTTCGCTCCAGCTGGCGTTGCGGGCGGGAATGCTGGGATCGGAAGCCAAAGTCGGATGAGCACCAGCGTGGCAAGCGATCTTGACACGAAGAGAGCGTCGCGCGGTGGCGGCGCCGGAAAAATTGCGATCTTCGCAGCGAAGCTGATCGTGACCGGGGGGTGCTTTTGGTACGTCTCCCGGCAAATCGATTTGAAGCAAGTCTTGTCCGCCGTACCCTTGCTGGATTTTCGCTGGGCGGCATTCGCGGTGCTGGTGGTCGTACTTCAGATCCCGCTTCTGGGCGTGCGCTGGTGCAATATTCTCGATGCGCTCGCGGTGCGTAACGCGCGGGTGACTATGGTCGCCACGATTGCTGTGTCGGCTATCGGTGTGTTCTTCGCTCAGGTGCTGCCGAGTGTAGCCGGCGAGGGGGTCCGCGCCTGGCTGCTTGTACGCCTTGGCTGCGATTGGCGAAGCGCTGTGACCAGCGTGGTGATCGATCGAGGAGTGGGCGCGGGCCTCCTGATCGCGATCGGATTTGCAATTCTGCTGCTGTTGCCGTCGGGCCTCACTGCTCTTGGGGGATACCGCGAGATCGTGCTCGTCTTTTACGGCGGCCTGCTCCTCGCCGCGGCCTTCGGCCTCCTGTTCGCACCGAGGATCGCTCCCTGGCTCTCGCGGTGGCGATATTCCGGCTGGGTCGCAACATTGGCCATGGACGCCCGCCGTGTCCTCCTCGGGCCTTACGGCCCGACGATTCTGGGCATTGGATGCCTCGTCCATGTCCTCACCATTGTCGTCATTTGGTCGCTTGGCCGCGCGCAAGGCCTGCTGCTGCCGGTCTCGGATGCGGCGATCCTGTTCACGGTCATGATCAGCGTGGCGTTGGTTCCGATCTCGATCGGCGGCTGGGGTCTGCGCGAGGTCGCCGTGATCACGCTGCTGGGTCATCATGGCGTTCCGCCAGATAAGGCACTTCTGTTTTCGGTGTGCTTCGGCCTTGCTCTTGCGGTCGGCTCTCTGCCGGGAGCGCTAGCGTGGCTGTTGTATTCGTTTGCACCCTCGCGGCGTTCTGTCGAGCCCGGAAGATGAGCGCGGAATCCTGTCGACCCCCTTGGCGTCCCCAAGCGCATGCCGGCGTCGTTCAACGGTATTCGACAGGAGCTGCGGGCCGGGTGAGGGGGCCCGCCGATGGGTGAGATCATGGCCGGATCATCAGGGAAGGTAGCCCTCATCACTGGCGTCACCGGCCAGGATGGCGCCCACTTGGCGGAATTGCTGCTGTCGAAGGGATATGTCGTACACGGCATGAAACGCCGATCGTCGTCGTTCAACACCGAGCGCATCGACCATCTCATTCATGATCCGCACGAACAGGGTATTTCTTTTCACCTGCACTACGGCGATGTGACCGACGCCACCAATATCATTCGCATCGTCCAGGAAACGAAACCGGACGAGATTTACAATCTCGCGGCGCAATCGCATGTGCAGGTGTCGTTCGAAACGCCGGAATACACCGCCAATGCCGACGGGCTTGGAACGCTGCGCCTGCTCGAGGCCATCCGCATCCTGGGCCGGGAAAGCAAGACCCGTTTCTATCAGGCGTCCACGTCCGAGCTGTTCGGCAAGGCACAGGAGATCCCGCAGAAGGAGACGACTCCATTCTATCCGCGCTCTCCCTACGCGGCCGCAAAGCTTTATGCCCATTGGATCACGGTAAACTACCGTGAGGCCTATGGGATGCATGCCTCGAACGGGATTCTGTTCAATCACGAGAGCCCCATTCGGGGCGAGACCTTTGTCACCCGCAAGATCACGCGCGCCGTCGCCTCGATCGATTGCGGGCTACAGCAGAAGCTGTTTCTCGGGAATCTCGACGCAATGCGCGACTGGGGCGACGCGCGCGATTTTGTCGAAGGAATGTGGCTGATCCTGCAACAGGACGAGCCGGATGATTATGTTCTTGCCACCGGCGAGGCCCACTCGGTGCGTGAATTCGTCGAAAAGGCCTTCGCTCACATCGGTCGGACAATCGTCTGGCACGGAAGCGGCGTCGAAGAGAAGGGCCTCGACAAGGCGAACGGAGAGACGCTGGTAGAGGTCGATCCACGCTATTTCCGACCGACCGAGGTGGATTTTCTGCTCGGAGATCCGAGCAAAGCGCGAGCCAAGCTCGGCTGGCGACACAGAACGAACTTCGACACGCTGGTGAGCGACATGGTGAAAGCCGATATGGCCGCTGTTCTGGCCGAGCGGGAACGCCGCAATCGTCACGCCTGAAGATCGTGCGGTGCCAGTGCTTCACTGAAGCGATCCGGCGGCCCGCTTGCCGCATTCCGCGAATCGATTCAGATGATCCTGACTGAAAGTGTGCATGATTGGTATACTGGCTTCGAGCCGACCATACCGTGGGCGGCGTTTTCGCCCGGACAGCCGCGCATCTTCCGTTGCGGTGGACAGGAAGTTGTGGAGACCACCTTGATCGCTGCTATAGTTATGCGGAAGGAGCAGACACGATGGCTCAATGGGAAAATCTCAAAACGGACGGTGAGCGCATTCGGTGGCTATCGGAAAATCTGAGTGCTGTCATGGGAATGCTCCATCGCGAGACTGAGCAGATCAATGCCCTGCAACAGCGGGTCCAGGTTCTTGAAGAGGAAATCGAAAAACTGATTGGTCTCCCGCTGCGGGATGTTCCGTAGCGTTTTTAGTCGCCGGCAGCCGATGCCATTACTATGGATTGGAACGAAGACTGAAGTTCAACCCCTAACCACTGCGCGCTTTGTTGGCAGAGGGGCGTGGTCACACAGCATTGGTGCCATGGGCTACGCGCCCGTAGACGTCGTCGAGGCGCACGATGTCGTCCTCGCCCAGATAGCTGCCGACCTGTACCTCGATCAATTCAAGCCGAATCTTGCCGGGGTTGGCGAGCCGATGGATGCTGCCGATCGGGATGTAGATGGATTCGTTTTCGTGCACGCTGCGCTCGTCAGTGCCGAGCGTCACTTCGGCCGTCCCCTTGACCACGACCCAATGCTCGGATCGGTGGAAATGCTTCTGCAGGACAGCTTGCTGCCTGGCTTCACGACGATCCGGTTCACCCTGTAGCGCGGGGCAATGTCGATGTCCTGATAGTAACCCCAAGGGCGGTAGATCCGGCGATGCTCGACCGCCGCGCGATGATTGTCGCTGGCCTCGCCTCCGGTGAGATGAAATGCGATGGGCAGACCGCCGAAATCGGTCTTCAACTGAATCTTGGCGGCGAAGAGCTGCTGCCTAGGCCACCGTGGGCCGATCAGCTTGCCCTGCAATAATAGAAATTTGGAACGAACCCCCCGCCGGTCCTCTGGCCACCATGCTTCGATGGGCGCGCACCATGTTATCCGCCAGTATGTCTATCGAACAGAAAGGACCTGTCCAGCCGATATAAACGTCAGCGTGTCTATTTGCAGACTGCCCCTGAGTTCTAAAAGCTGATCCACCCGCAACCGCAGCCGCAGCCGCAACCGCAACAAACAAGACTCCCAGGCCGAGCGGCGCGTGCGGCAGGGGCGCCCCCGGTGGGGAGGGCGGCGAATTTTCAAAAATTGCTCAAAGCCCCATCCCCGTAAGCGGCTCTTTTTGGTTTCAGTCTGATCTGCTCCTCACGAAAGAATTTTGACCCATGCTGCCCTTGCTGGGACGTGAGCCCCCTGTGTATCCAATGGGTGATCTGAACGGTCACGCCGCGCCGTCCACTTCGACCCGCGTGTGCCCATCAAGGTAAAAAGGAGACGCTTATGGCCAACAACCCGCAGCAAAAAGTGTTCGAGGACCCGCTACACGAAAAAGAGATTTTTGCCAGCGAGGTCGTCGGCGTTGCTTTTGTACATGGTAACGTCATCATCACCCTTGCAAACGCGCGGATTGAAGGGGCCGGCGAGGGCAAACCTGCTCGACTACGGCACGTAATTAGCAGCAGGATAGCGTTGACAAATGTCGGCGCCTCCCAACTCCTTCAAAACCTTCAAGGGCTTGCCACGCAAATCGAAGCGGCAGCAGCAGCCCTCAAAGGCAAACCTCATTAAGTCGTCGAGCCTGGGGTTTCGCAGCGCGATCGGTCAGCGAGGAAACCTGATCACTCGGCCCCCAAGTTCGGACCGCGCCACCTTTGGCGTCCACAATGCGCGTTCCCGGCCGCCCCTGTTTGAGCGCGTCGCGATAGTCTCGCGCGCGCGCCTCTGCCTCCTGGCCGGGAAATCGTGAGGTGGTCTGAGCAGTCCAATGAATGCGGAAATGTCTTATTGTGAGTTTCGGAGAGGTCATGCCTATGCGCCTGGGTCGGTGCAGCGTCAGAGCCGGCGGGCCTTTGGGCAAGCGCCGTCCCGGAAGTATCCCTCCCGGCCGACGCGCACAAGCGCCCAGCCTCCGTCCAGCGCCAGGTGCCATCGCTGGACGGCCGCATAACGGGGATGCGTACCTGCGGCTTCGATTTGCTTCAATACGACAGGCGGGGGGTGCCCTACGGACCCTACTGCCACTGACTGGCTGCGCCAGTGAAAGCGGGGGGCCGAGAAGGATTGGACAAGATGACTGAAAGGCGCGGCGCTGAGTCGACGTTGCCGTTATCCGCGCCCGTAGACGTCTTCGAGGCGCACGATGTCGTCCTCGCCCAGATAGCTGCCGACCTGCACCTCGATCAATTCAAGCCGAATCTTGCCGGGGTTGGCGAGCCGGTGGACGCTCCCGATCGGGATGTAGATCGATTCGTTTTCGTGCACGCTGCGCTCGTCGGTGCCGAGCGTCACCTCGGCCGTTCCCTTGACCACGACCCAATGCTCGGAACGGTGGAAGTGCTTCTGCAGCGACAGCTTGCTCCCCGGCTTCACGACGATCCGCTTCACCCGGTAGCGCGGGGCAATGTCGATGTCCTGGTAGTAGCCCCAAGGGCGATAAATCCGGCGATGCTCGATCGCCGCGCGGTGATTTTGCGCCTTCAGCTGCTCGACCAGGGTCTTGACCTGCTCGGCCTTGGAGCGCGCGCTCACCAGCACCGCGTCGGCGGTCGACACGACGATGACATCATCGAGCCCGATCACCGTAGTCAGCACGGACTTCTCCGAGCGCACCAGGCTGTTGCGGCTGTCCAGCATGACGACGGGACCCTCGGTGGCATTGCCGGCAGCGTCGTGATCGAGGATGTCCCAGACCGCGCTCCAGCTGCCGACATCCGACCAACCGATATCGGCCGGAACCACGGCGGCGAGTTTGGTGCGCTCCATGACGGCATAGTCGATCGATTTTCTCGGAGCGCGGGCAAAAGGCTCGGCCGCAAGCCGCAGGAAATCGAGGTCGCGCGTGAGTCCGTCGACCGACGCCTTGGCAGCCTCGGCCATCGCGGGCTCGAAGCGCTCGATTTCGGCCAGCATGGTCGCGGCGTGAAACAGAAAATTACCGCTGTTCCAGAGATAGTGATTGGCCACGTAGGTCGCGGCGGTTGCGGCGTCGGGCTTTTCTACGAATGCCTCGACCGCATGCGCGTGCGAGCCATTGAGCTTCTCGCCGGGGCGGATGTAACCGTAATTCGTCGCCGGATAGGTGGGCACGATGCCGAAGGTGACGATCCGCCCCGCAGTCGCGGCCCCGGCCGCGCACCGGCAGGCTTGGCGGAATTCGTCGGGTTTGCGGACGACGTGGTCGGCGGCCAGCATGAGCACGAGCGCCTCGGGATCACGTTCCTCCGCAAGAACGGCGGCGACCGCGACCGCTGGCCCAGAATCGCGACGCATCGGTTCGAGCACGATATCGGCCTCGATGCCCTGCTCGCGCAACTGCTCGGCTACTATGAAGCGAAATTCGGCGTTTGTGATGATGATCGGCCGTAAAAACAGGCCGGGGTCGGAAATGCGCGTAAGCACCTGCTGGAACGTCGATGTCGGTCCGACGAGAGAGACGAATTGCTTGGGCATGCTCTCACGTGAGACCGGCCACAGCCGCGTTCCCGCGCCGCCGCACATGATCACCGGAATGATTTGAGCCAACATCCGCGATATCCTCTGACACCGGCGCCACTTCAAGCCGCGCAGGACCGAAACGTCAAGGCGCACCGGCAGGCGCCTGTGCCCGACGCCATCGGCAATGGACCGCTCAGGCCGGTTGCTGGAGCAGCCGCCGATAGAGCTTGACCAGGTCAGCCCCGATACGGCTGCTCGAGAAGTTCTGCTCGACCAAATGTCGGCTGGCGCGTCCAAACCTCCGCCGCAACTCTGGATCTCCTGCGAGACGGTCGATGGCGTCGGCCAGCGCCTCGGCGTCGTCCAGCGGCACCAAGAATGCGTTAACGCCCGGACGGGCGATGTCGCGGCATCCCGGTACATCGGTTGCCACCAGAGGCCGTCCGCAGGCCGCAGCCTCCAGCAGGCTCAAGGGCATTCCCTCGCGATGGGACGGCAGGACCGCGATATGCGCCGAGGCCCACAGCGCGCCGATGTCTTCCACGAAGCCGAGATGCGCGACATTGGGGCGCTTGCTCCATGCTTCGATGTCCTGCGCCGGGATCGACATCGGGTTTGCCGGGTCAGGCGTCCCGGCGAGAAGCAGTTGGATCGGGCGCCCGCGCTGGCCGAGGCGTTCGTGCGCCGCCAGGAGCGTGCGCACGCCCTTCGACTCCACCAAACGGCCGACGAATGCGACGATGACCGGCCCCGGGGGCTCGGGCTTGGGAGTCATCTTGTCGATATCCACGCCGGAGCCCGGGATCAGCGCGATCCGCGCGCCGTCCACCCCGAGGCGCTCGATCACCGCGCGATCGTCGAGGTTCTGCACCAGAATCGTCGAGCGGGCGCGGTTCAGCAGCCTGCGCAATGCCAGCGTCAAGCCGCGCGCACCAGGCGGACCTTGACGGTGTCGCTGGTGAACATCGTGCCGAGACCGGTCATCGCATTGAGACAAACGATGGGAAGGCCGGTGGCCGCGAGCGATCCGACGACGGTTGCCGGCAACGCAACGTGATGGGCAAGGTCAGGTTTGATGTTGCGATAGAGCCGGCGCACCTCGCGCACGACGCGGACCAGATCGCGCGGATCAAGGCTGCCGCGGCGCCAGGAAATGGGATGGAGATGAAACCCTTCCGCTTCGATCGCGGCGCCATGGCGGTCGACGCGAGTCGCGACATGCACCTCGAAACCGGCATCGCGGGCGGCGCGCGCCATCGGCAAGCGATGGGAGATGAAATACCAATCCTCGGTCACGAGATAGATGACGCGAGGCGCTGACCGATACGAGCTGTTGGCGCGTGTGCCGACAGTTTCGCTGTCAGGAGCCGCGGCGGGCAATTCCGCGACCGCACCGATGATGTGATAGAGGCTGGTTGCCCGCGCCGGCTCGTGGATGAAGGTGTCGGCGGCGGTCAGCCGGTCGAACCATAGGCCCGGCGTCGGCGTCGCGAGAAAGCGCCGCAGCCCCTTGATGGCCGCGGCGATCTCTTCGTCGGTGTGACGGTGCGCGAGGTAGGCGCGAATGCGTTCGGCTTGCGCCCACAGCCGCGCCGCGGGATCGTGGACGGTGCCGTCGGTCAGCACGGCGTTGACCACGACGCCGCGCCGCGGATCGAGGCCGGAGGAATTGGCGAACGCAATCAGCCGCGCCGCCGCTTCGGGCGTGGGCCGGCCCGTCAGGCGCGCCCAGCGATCGAGCAGGAACGCCCATTCATAGTGGTGGCCTGGCTCGCATATGCGCCCGTCCAGGCCCGGCGCTGGCGACCAATCCGCGGCAAAGAATTCGCGCAACGCACCGGTCGCTGGATCGATGAATTTTTCCAGGCAGAGCGCGGCGATTGCGTCGCTCATGCGGCGCCAGGCCGGATCGTCGTCGAGGGGGATCCAGGCGAGCGTGGCTTCGAGCAGGTGCATGTGCGGGTTCGAGCGCTGCGGCAATCGCCCGCTGCGATCCTCGAGAAAGCCACCGAGTGGATGAGCGTAGAATTGCGTCAGCGCCTGGCGCAGCGCCAATGCCTGCCGGCGCCAGCCGCCTGCTTCCCCAAAGGCGCGGTGCCCGCTCGCATAGGCGAGCAGCGCGAAGGCTTGATCGTAGAGGTCGAAATTCGTTTCGATCGGCCTTCCGTCAAGATCGACCAGGGACACAACGGTGGCGTCGGCGGTGACGAAATGTTGGCGGAAGTATTCGAGTGCGTGGCGTGATGCCTCGCGCCAGGGACCATTCCAGCCCAGCCGGCCGGCCTCGCAATACGTGAAAGCTTGGCGTGCGAGGACTCGCGCCCGGTGCGGTTGCGCCAACGGTCGGCCATCGAGGTCGATCGCCTCGTGGAAGCCGCCCCGAATGTGGTCGGCGCCGTCCTCCCACCACAGCGGCAGGGCCACATCGAACAGCCAGTGCTTGAGCGCCGCGGCCTCGTTCCCGAGGTCGTTCATATCGTCGATCCAGTGAGATGAGGGTAGGCCCTATCAGCTATGCGGGATGCGACGATCATTGCTGGCAGATGGCTCTGTGTTGCCCGAAGCGCTTTTCGCCGGAAAGTCATTTGCATGAAGGTCTTGGCATTGCCGGGTTTATACCGGACGACAAGCAACGAGCCGAGTGCCAACCGCGGCTTGGATGCGGAGAAACCGGCACCATTCCTGGATCCGCCCAAACGGACGGATCCTTGGACCGCGCCCCCAGACCGGGACGTCGGTGCAACCGGCGGCACGTTCCGGAAATCTTGCTGATGGCCCGGCTCCGATGGTTCAGAACGTTCCGAAATGGGCGCCAATAGGTGTAACTCTTTGATTCAAAACGTGTCCACAGCTCGAAACGGGGCCATCGCCAGCCGCCTGCGGGCATGCTACTGAGGGATTCGCTGCGGGAGCCGGCAGGGGGATTTCGTCGATCATGGTGCAAGCCGCGAAACTCGACGCGGACCGTCCACTGCGCGTAGGTGTGGTCGGCGTGGGCGTCATGGGCAGCAACCATGCCCGCGTCTTCGGCGATCTCCCCGGCGTCAAGCTCATCGGCGTGGCGGACCCGGACAGCAAGCAGCGCGATTTCGTTTCGAAGGCGCTCGGCTGTCCCGCGTTCAGTGGCGTTGCGCCGCTGCTGGCGGAAGGGGTCGATGCCGTGACGATCGCGGCCCCCACGCATCTTCATCAGGAACTGGCGCTCACCTGCATCGAACGCGGGGTGCATGTGTTGGTGGAAAAGCCAATCGCGCCGTCGGTGGAAGAGGGACGCGCAATCATTGCCGCGGCCCGGAACGCCGGCGTTGCGCTCATGGTCGGCCATGTCGAGCGTTTCAACCCGACGGTCGAGGCGATCAAGGACGCGATCCGCGACGAGGATATTCTTTCGATCGCGATCACCCGCGTCGGCCCGTTCCCGCCGCGCATGTCGAATGTGGGTGTGGTCATCGATCTGGCCGTGCACGACATCGATCTCATCCGCTGGTTCACTGAATCCGAGATTGCGGAGGTGCAACCGCAACTTTCCAAAGCTGTCGCCGAGCGCGAGGATATCGCGCTTCTGCAGTTCCGCACCGCCTCAGGCGTGCTCGCCCACATCAACACCAATTGGCTCACACCGTTCAAAGCGCGCAACGTCACTGTCGCGACGCGCAACAAATACGTCATGGGCGACCTGCTGACCCGGCAGGTCACCGAATGCTTCGGCTTCCAGCCCGACGGCAGCTATTCGATGCGCCATCTCTCGGTGGGTCATGCCGAGCCGTTGCGCGCCGAACTGCAGGCCTTCGTGGCTGCGATCCGCACCGGCAAAGAGCCCGCGGTGACCGGGGAGGAAGGGGTGGCGAGCCTCGAAATCGCCATCCGTTGCCTCGAAAGCGGCGCGCAACCGAGCGTGGCTCGTCGCCGTCCCGGTCCGCGGCGGTTGACCGGCTGAGGCGGTCCACTTTGCCGACTCGATCGATCCTGTGACCACGATGAATCAGCGCGCCCGCCTTGATCCCGCGCCAATTCCGTTCATCGACGTTGCCGCGCAACGCCGTCGTCTCGGGCGATCCGTCGACGAGGCGATCGCCCGGGTGCTCGGCCATTGCCAATTCATTCTCGGACCCGAGGTGCGCGCTTTCGAGGCCGCGCTGGCCGCGTTCTGCGGCGCGCGCCATGCGGTGAGTTGCGCGAGCGGCACCGACGCCCTGGTGCTGGTGTTGATGGCCAAAGGGATCGGACCGGGCGACGCGGTGATCTGCCCGAGCTTTACCTTCACCGCGACCGCCGAGGTGGCGGCGCTTGTCGGCGCCACGCCGGTCTTTGCGGACGTGGAGGAGGGGAGTTTCAATCTCGACCCGGAAAGTCTGCAACGGGCATGTGCGACCGCCCGCAAGCTCGGGCTTCGTCCCAAGGTCGTGATACCGGTCGATCTGTTCGGACAACCTGCGGACTACGATCGCATCATGCCGGTCGCCGAGGCGGAGGGCCTTTTCGTCCTCGACGACGCGGCCCAAGCCTTCGGTGCGACCTACAAGAACCGCCGCCTCGGCGCCCTCGCGCCGGCAACCGCGACCAGCTTCTTCCCGGCGAAGCCGCTCGGCTGCTATGGCGATGGCGGGGCCGTGCTCACCGAGGATGAGGAACTCGCGCAGGTGATGCGCAGCGTGCGCGTCCACGGCGAGGGGCGCGACAAGTATGATTGCGTGCGCATCGGCCTCAACGGGCGCCTCGACACGATTCAGGCCGCGATTCTGATCGAGAAATTGAAGATCTTTCCGGACGAGATAGTGGCGCGTGAGCGCGTTGCGCGGCGATATTCCGCCGGTCTCGCCGACGTCGCGATCGTTCCGAAGCTCGCCCGAGGCTCGACCTCGGTGTGGGCGCAGTACACCATCCGGCTTGCGGCAGGCAGGCGCGATGCACTTGCGGCCGCGCTCAATCCCCAGGGCATCCCGACTGCGATCTACTATCCGACCCCGCTCCACTGCCAGGAACCCTACCGGCGCTTTCCGGTGGCCGAGGGCGGGGCGCCGGTGAGCGAGCGGCTGGCGGACGAGGTGATCAGCCTGCCGATGCACGCCTATCTCGACGAGGCGACGCAGGACCGGATCATCGCGGCGGTGCGACGCGCGCTCGGAGCCTGAATACCGCTTGCCAGCCTTCGGTTGCCAAGGCCGAAAGCGGGGGCATCCGATAAACTCCATGGCAGAATCACCAGCGTCGTGATGGGCGATCGGTTCGACGCTCGCAGGGAGCGCGCGGACGATGTCAGGAGAGGGGACGCGGCCAATGATTGGACGCATCTTCACCGTCGGCGGCTTGACGCTGGTATCGCGGCTTACCGGCTTTGCGCGTGACATCATCCTGGCCGCCGTGCTCGGGGCCGGACCGATCGCGGATGCGTTTTTCGTCGCGCTGAGATTGCCGAACCATTTTCGTGCGATCTTCGCCGAGGGTGCCTTCAACGCCGCCTTCGTGCCCGCCTACGCGCGTATCCGCCAGCAGGGCGGCGCCGACCCCGCCAAGCTTTTCGCCGATCGCGTGTTCACCTTGCTTTTTGCAAGCCAGGTTGTCCTGCTCATCGTCGCGCTGATTTTCACGCCGGCGGTGATCTCCTTGCTGGCGCCGGGATTTGCCCAGGATCCTGAACGCTTCGCCCTGGCGGTCGAGCTCACGCGCATCACCTTTCCCTATCTCTTGCTGGTGTCGCTGGTCACGCTTTACAGCGGCATTCTGAATGCGCTGGCACGCTTCGCGGCGGCGGCGGCAGCGCCCATTCTGCTCAATTTGTCGATGATGGCGACGCTCGCGGTCGCGGTGTTCTTTCCGACCCCGGGCCACGCCGCCGCCTGGGGGGTGTTCATCGCCGGCATTCTCGAAGTGCTGCTGGTCGGAGGCGACGCATGGCGCAATGGCGTGCTGGCGGTGTTGCGGTGGCCGAAATGGGACGAGGACGTCAAACGCTTTTTCAAGGCCCTCGTACCGGCGACCATCGGCTCAGCCGGCGTGCAGATCGCGCTCTTCGCCGACACCATCATCGCGAGCTTCCTGGCCGCGGGCGCCTTGTCCGCGCTCTACTATGCCGATCGGCTGAATCAGCTTCCGATCGGCGTCATCGGCATTGCCGTGGGGACCGTACTGTTGCCGGAAATGGCGAGCCGGATCGCGGCCGGCGACGAGACGGCGGCGCGGCGCGCGCAGAATCGGGCGATCGAGCTGACGCTGCTGCTCTCGATCCCTTGCGTTGTCGCCTTTCTCCTGGTCCCTGACCTCATCATGCGCGCTTTGTTCATGCGCGGAAAATTCACCGAGGCGGACGCGACGGCGGCGGGGCAGACGCTTGCCGCTTATGCGCTCGGCCTTCTTCCGTTCGTGCTGATCCGCAGCGTGACCGCGACATTTCTCGCCCGCGGCGATACCGCGACCCCCGTCAAGGCGTCCTTGACCGCGGTGGCGGTCAACGTTGTCTGCAAGATTTTGCTGATGGGGCCGCTTGCGCAGGTGGGCCTCGCGCTTGCGACCTCGATCGGCGCCTGGCTCAACCTTGCGCTGATCACCTGGCTTGCCGTGCGCCAACGGCACCTCGCATTCGATGCCGGCCTGCGTAGCGCGATGGTGAAGCTGGCGGGTGCGGGCAGCGCACTGGCGCTCGCGCTCTGGCTGGCGCAACGGCCGGTGGCCAACGTGTTCGCCGGCTGGGCAACATGGCGTGACGAGAGTGTGCTCGCGGTGCTCGCCGTCATCGGTGGCGCCGTCTATTTCGGGATCGTGGTTGCATTGTTCGGCCGGCAGTGGCTCACGATCTTGCGCGCTCGCCGGCGGCCGGCCGCGCCGGTGGCGGGGCCGCTGACTCTCGACTGATCAGCCTCCGACTGACAGCCTCCGACTGATCAGCCTCGATGCGCCCGCTCGTCCGGGACCAGCGAAATCACACGCCGATTGCCGTTGTGCAGCGCCTCGATCTCGACCGTACGTCCGATCTTGTCGCCTGCAAGCATGCGAATAAGATCGTCGGCGCCGGTGACCGCAATTCCATCAAGCGCCAGGATGATGTCGCCGGACATCAGCCCGGCTCGTTCGGCCGGACTTCCGGGCTCGACCGTAGCGATCATCACCGCGCTCTCCTGGGCGAGGTTGGCCGCATGCCGGCGGCGGCGGGAGAGCGTGAATTGCTGGGCAGCGACGCCGATATAGGCGCGACGCACGCGGCCATGGCGCACCAGTTCGCCCAGTACGAAACTGGCCGTGTTCGCCGCGACCGCAAAGCAGATGCCCTGCGCGCCCACGATCACCGCGGTGTTGATGCCGACAACCTCGCCGTGCGACGAGACGAGCGGGCCGCCCGAATTGCCGGGATTGAGCGCGGCGTCGGTCTGGATGACGTCGTCGATCAGGCGTCCCGAGCGCGCCCGCAATGACCGTCCCAGCGCCGAGACGACGCCCGTGGTCACGGTCGATTCGAAGCCAAGGGGATTGCCGATGGCGATGACGAGCTGGCCGCGTCTGAGCAGCTTGGAATTGCCCAGCGGCGCCGCCGGCAGCGTAGCCGGCGCGTCGACCCGCACGAGCGCGAGGTCCGTATCGGGGTCGTCACCGACGACGCGAGCCACCAGGCTGCGGCCCTCGACGGTGGTGACGTTGACGCGGGCGGCGCCGTCGACGACGTGGCTGTTGGTCAGCACCAGTCCGTCGGGCGCCACGATGACACCCGATCCGGTGCCGCCGTGGCGGCGGTCGCCGCTGGCCTTTACGTCGAGCCGCACCACGGCGGGGCCGACGCGATCGACCACGTCGATCACGGCGCGGGAGTAGGCATCGAGGAGTGCCTCGTCGTCGGGCGGGATTGCCGGCGAGGCTGCAAGATCGGGAGCGGGTTGGTCGAACATGGGCTGGTACCGGGGCGCGTCTTGCGATGGCCGGGATACCGGTCACCGTGCGCAAGTGGCTGATGGACTTGGGGTTCGATCGCAGATATGGGGTGCGCCACGCCGCCGGGGAAGAGGGGGGTCGCCGTTCACAAGCGCGCGAGCGCCGCCGGCAGGAAATATCCTGCCTATATATAGCCGGCTTTGGTCATGAGTTTACCTCGCAACCGTATGTCCTCCTCCCGCTCCCCCGCTGCGATCGCTTTGGTCGGCTTGGTGCTGCTCCTTGTGGGCTGCGGCGAGGCCCAGAAACAGGCCGCGCCGCCACCGCCGACGGTAACGGTGGCCAAGCCCGTCACGCGCACCATCGTCGACCGGGACGAATATGTCGGCCGGTTCGTCGCGGTCTATGCGGTTGAGGTACGCGCGCGCGTGTCCGGCTACCTCGACAAGGTGCAATTCCAGGACGGCCAGATCGTGAAGCAGGGCGATCTCCTTTTCACCATCGACAAACGTCCGTTCCAGAACACCCTTGATCAGGCGCGGGCGAATCTCGAGCTGGCGAAGTCCAATGTGGTGTTCGCCCAATCCGATCTGGCGCGCGGCCAGCAGTTGCTGCGTGACCGGACGATCAGCGAGCAGATTTTCGAGCAGCGTTCGCAGGCGGCCCGCAATGCCCAGGCCGCGGTCACAGCAAACGAGGCGATGGTGCGGCAGGCCGAGCTCGATCTCGAATTCACCGAGCTCAAGGCCCCCATCACCGGCCGCATCGGCGACCGGCGCGTGACGCCCGGCAATCTCGTGACCGGCGGCACCGGCGGAGCGACCACACTCCTCGCCATCATCGTCTCGACCGATCCCATTCGGCTGGAATTCACCTTCGACGAGGCGTCGCTGTTGCGGTACGAGCGGTTGGCGCGGGACGGCAACACGGACGTGACCGGGCGCGGCGCTGCGTCGGTGCGGCTGAAGTTGATCGACGAGAAGGACTTTTCGCACGAAGGCCGGATGGACTTCATCGACAATGTCATCGATCGCTCGACCGGGACGATTCGCGCACGCGCCCAGTTTGTCAATTCCGACGACCTGTTCACACCCGGCATGTTCGCCCGCGTGCAGGTACCGGCCTCGGCGCCTTATCCAGCGCTGTTGGTGCCCGACGCCGCGATCGGTACCGAGCAGGTGCGCAAGTTCGTCTACGTCGTCGATCAGGACGGCGTCGCCAGGCAGCACTTCGTCACGCTGGGCGAAGTGGTCGACGATCTGCGCGTGATCAAGGAAGGCGTGTCGGCGGACGACCGTGTTGTGATCAATGGCCTGATGCGGGTGCGTCCCGGACAAAAGGTGACACCCGAGGATCAGGAGACGCCCCCGCAGGCCGCCGCCCCTCAAGCCAAGACCAATTGAGCAGGCTGACAGGCCGATGCGGATTTCGCATTTTTTCATCGACCGTCCGATTTTCGCAGCGGTCGTTTCGATCGTCTTCGTGATCATCGGCGGCGTCTCGTTCGCCCGGCTCCCGGTTGCCCAGTATCCGGAGATCGCACCGCCCATCATCAACGTGTCGGGACAGTATCCGGGGGCCAGTGCGGAGGTGGTCGCCTCGACCGTAGTGACGCCGATCGAGCAACAGATCAACGGCGTCGAGAACATGATCTACATGTCGTCGAACTCGACGGCGGACGGGCGCTTTTCCATCGCGGTCACGTTCGATCTCGGCACCAATCTCGACGTCGCCCAGGTGCAGGTGCAGAATCGCGTGGCGATCGCGCAACCGCGACTTCCGGTCGACGTGCGCAACATCGGCGTAACGGTGACCAAGAGCTCGCCCGACCTGATGATGGTCGTTCACCTCTATTCGCCGGACAAATCGCGCGACAGCTTGTTCATTTCGAACTACGCCACGCTCGCGATTACCGACACGCTGACGCGCGTCGACGGCGTCGGTTCGATCACGGTGTTTGGCAGCCGCGACTATTCGATGCGCGTGTGGCTCGATCCCGACCGGCTGCAGACCGTCGGCCTGACCGCGGGCGACGTCGTGCTCGCGTTGCAGGCGCAGAACGTCCAGGTCGCGGGCGGCGTGCTGGACCAGCCGCCGATGCCGAAGCAGGGCGCCTTCCAGTTCGCGGTGCAGACCCTGGGGCGCCTCGCCAATCCCGACGAATTCGCCAGTATCGTGGTAAAGGAGTCGGCGGGGGCTGTGGTCCGGCTCAAGGACGTGGCGCGCATCGAGCTTGCCGCCCAGGACTATACGTCGAATTCCTATCTCGACCGCGATCCCGCCGTGGCTTTGGCCATCTTCCAGCGGCCCGGTTCGAACGCGCTGGCGACGGCGAAAAATATCATCGCGACCATGGATCAACTGGCGACGCGCTTTCCGGCCGGCATCGAGCGCGCGATTGTTTATAATCCGACCGAGTTCATCCAGGAATCCGTCAACGCGGTAGTCGAAACCATCGGCGAGGCGGTCATTCTGGTCGTGCTCGTGGTGATCCTGTTTCTGCAGACCTGGCGCGCCGCAGTCATTCCGATCGTCGCCATTCCCGTTTCGCTCGTGGGCACATTCTTTTTCATGAGCCTGTTCGGGTTCACGCTCAACAATCTTTCGCTGTTCGGGCTGGTGCTTGCGATCGGCATCGTGGTCGACGATGCCATCGTCGTCGTGGAGAACGTCGAGCGCAATATCGAATCCGGCTTGTCGCCGCGCGAGGCGGCCTACAAGAGCATGGACGAGGTTGGCGGGGCCCTTGTTGCGATCGCGCTGGTGCTGTGCGCCGTGTTCGTTCCCTCCGCCTTCATCACGGGCATTTCCGGTCAGTTCTATCGCCAGTTCGCGCTTACCATCGCCAGTGCGACGATCATTTCCCTGATCGTGTCGTTGACGCTGTCGCCGGCGATGTGCGCCTTGCTGCTCAAGCCGCGGCCGACTCGCCAGGAAGAGAAGTGGTGGGAACGGCCGATCCGCGGGTTTTTCCGCGGCTTCAACTGGGGCTTCGAGCGGCTCGGCGCCGGTTACCACTGGCTGATCGCGCACGCCGTGCGCTACGTCCTCATCATGCTCGTGCTCTATGTCGGCATTCTCGCCTATGGTCTCAACGAGTTCCGCAAGACGCCGATCGGGTTCATCCCGCAGGTCGACCGCGGTTATCTGATCGTGGTGCTCCAGCTTCCGGCCGGATCGTCGCTGTCGCGTACCGACGAGGTCCAGCAACGGGTGGTTGACGTCGCCCTCAAGACGCCCGGGGTCGCGCACGCCGTGAACATCGTCGGATTCAACGGGGCGACCTTCACGCAGGCGCCAAATTCAGGCGCAGTCTTTCTGACGCTCGAGCCCTGGGACAAGCGTGGACGTGACCCCAAAGAGTCGGCCGCCGGTATCACCGCCGAGCTGTTCAAGCGATTGGCTGGCTTCCAGGAAGCCTTGATCCTGGTCATTCAGCCGCCGCCCGTCGCCGGCGTCGGCAATGCCGGCGGCGTTCGGATGATGGTCGAGGACCGCGCCGCCCGCGGTTCGCAGGCGCTGCTGGAAGCGACCACCGCCATGGTGACAAAGGCCTCGCAGACACCGGGCCTGACGCAGGTGTTCACCCTGTTCGAGAACTCGACGCCGCAAATCTATCTCGACATCGATCGGACCAAGGCGCAGATGCTCGGCGTTAATGTCGCCGACGTGTTCGGCGCGCTCCAAGTCTATATCGGCTCGGCCTACGTCAACGACTTCAACCTCCTCGGGCGCACGTTCCGGGTCACCGCGCAAGCCGATGCGCCCTATCGCCGCGATCCCAGCGATATCCTGAAGATCCGTGTGCGCAATGAAAGCGGAGAAACCGTGCCGCTCGGCTCCTTCACCACGGTCCGCAACATTGCCGGTCCGTATCGGGTGCCGCGCTACAATCTTTACCCGGCGGCGGAGCTCGATGCGACCGCTATCCCTGGCTACTCCCAGGGCCAGGTCATCGACGCGTTGCAGAAGATCGCCGCCGAGACCCTGCCCGACGGGTTCGGATACGAGTGGACGACGCTGGCGTTTCAGCAGATCAGGGCAGGCAGCACCGCGCAGTTTGCCTTCGCACTTGCCGTCGTGTTTGTCTTCCTTGTGCTGGCGGCACAATTCGAGAGCTTGACGCTTCCGCTGGCCGTGATCCTGATCGTGCCGATGTGCCTCGTGGCTTCGATCAGCGGCGTGATCATGCGGGGACAGGATAACAACATCCTCACGCAAGTCGGGTTCATCGTGCTCATCGGCCTCGCCGCCAAGAACGCGATTCTGATCGTCGAGTTCGCCAAGCAGCTTGAAGACCAGGGTCGCGATCGTTGGGCGGCGGCGGTCGAAGCCGCCCGGCTGCGCTTGCGTCCGATCCTGATGACGTCGCTGGCTTTCATCTTCGGGGTCATGCCGCTGGTCTGGGCGATCGGGGCGGGAGCGGAACTTCGCCAGACGCTGGGGACCGCGGTGTTTGCCGGCATGATCGGAGTGACGGCATTCGGCCTGGTGTTCACGCCGATCTTCTACGTGGTCTGCCGTTGGATCGCCGAAAAGACGAGCCGGCGGCAGCATGCCGCGCAACTGCCGACGGCCCCGGCGGAGTAGGGGGCCCGCGCAATTGACCAAATTCGGCTTCGGCGGGGCGTCAGGCGGTCAGCGGACGACGTCCTCGCCTGCGGCGTTCGGCCCGCGTGACAGCGGTCGCCGCGTTCACGGAATCGTGATGAGATTCCCGTCGCTTCCCGCTTTCTTATTAATTGGAATAACAAAATCTATACGGTGTTTACGCCGATGCCCACCGAAACCGCGCCGGGGCTGGCGCGGAACTCATCCACAGAGGGAGCAAGAGAATGATGCGCACCGTCCTTGGCGTTGCAGTGCTTGCGTTTGGCACCACGGCGCTGGTGGCCCAAACCGATCCGATCGCGGCCCGGAAGGCTCTGATGAAGGCGAACGGCGATCAAAACCGCATTGCGACCGAGATGCTCGAAGGCAAGCGGCCCTTCAGTCTCGACGAAGCCAAGAAAACCTTCGTGACCTTTGCTGAGGCGGGCGAGAAAGCGCCGGCCTTGTTCCCCGACAATTCCAAGACCGGCGGCGACACCGCGGCCCTTCCGCCGATCTGGGAAAACAAAGCCGATTTCAACGCCAAGCTTGCTAAATTCGCGAGCGAGGCCAAAGCAGCCGGCGAAGCGACGAAGGATTTGGACACCTTCAAGATTCAAATCACCGAGGTGCGCAAGAATTGCGGCGGTTGCCACCAGACCTACCGCAAGCGGGCGACATAAGCATTTGAGGTTACCGATGGTCGGGGGCGGTCCGTCTTGTGACGGTCCGCCCCTTGATTTTGAGAACGGCCCAACAGTCCAGGCCATGCCGGGCAACGTCCGATAGCCGCGGAAAGGTCGCCGATGCTGCGCAAGCTTGCGATTCTGGTGGTGATCCTCGCGGTGATCGGTGCGGCGGTATTCTGGTTCGTCACCATGCCTGCGACCGTGTCGGCGAGCGCCCTTCCGGCCCATACGCCCAATCTCGAAAACGGCAAGACCATGTTCTACGCGGGTGGTTGCTCATCCTGCCACGCGATCCCGAACCAGGAGGACAAGACCAGGCTCGGGGGAGGGCTCGGATTGAAATCGCCCTTCGGCACTTTCTATGCTCCGAACATATCGCCCGATCGTAACGACGGCATCGGCGATTGGAGCGAGGCGAATTTTGTCACCGCCATGCTGAAAGGGACCTCGCCGGACGGCAGCCATTATTATCCGGCGTTTCCCTATACCTCGTACCAGCACATGCGGATGGAGGACGTACGCGATCTGTTTGCCTATCTGAAAACGCTGCCGCCGGTGCAAGGCAAGGTGCGCGGCCACGATCTCCCGATCTACCTGAAGTATCGCCGCCTGGTGGGGGGCTGGAAATTTCTTTTCCTCGATGGCCAGCCATTCAAGCCCGATTCCTCCAAGTCGGCGCAATGGAACCGCGGTGCTTATCTCGTCAACGGTCCAAGCCACTGCGCGGAGTGTCACAGTCCCCGCAATCTTCTCGGCGCCATCGTCGCAAGCCAGCGCTTCGCCGGTGGTCCGGATCAGGAAGGCGGCGACGGTTGGGTTCCCAACATTACGCCCGCTGGAATTGGTGATTACTCGGAACGGGACATCGAGCGTATCCTTGAAACTGGCGACATGCCGGACGGCGATTTGGTCGGCGGCCCGATGGCCCCTGTCGTCGGCAATACCTCGAAGCTCCCGGCCGGGGATCGCGCCGCGATTGCGCACTATGTCAAATCGCTGCCGCCGGTCGAGGGACCGAAGCATCCGTAACGGTGACCGGCGATAAATAGTCCGGATTCAGAGACCGATGCGGTCGCGCCGGCTGCAAACGATTCCGTGCTTCTTTCAACGCAAAAGGTCGGCGTTCGGCAGCGCGATGGAGGCCGAACTGGCGCACGCGTCGCGCGTGGCGGGCGGATTCGCCGGAGCGACTTCCGTCGATGACCGCGACATGGTCAATTCCCGTTCCCACCGATGAGGCCGCCGCCGCCCGGCGGAGAGGCGCAACGCAAGCATGAATGTCGTCAAGGCGATTTCGCTCAAGGTGCTGTCGGCGTTGCTGTTCGCGGTGATGTCGGCACTGGTGCGTTTTCTCGGTGAGACCTATCCGGTGGGGCAGATCGTGTTCTTCCGCTCCGCTTTTGCGATCCTTCCGGTATTGGTGATCTATGCGTGGCGGAACGAGCTGGCGGCGGCCGTGCGTACGGTACGCCCGCTTGGGCAGATCGGGCGTGGCCTGATCAGCATCTGCGGCATGTTCTGCAATTTCTTGGCGCTGGCGCGGCTGCCCATCGTCGATGCTACGGCCATTTCTTTCGTGTCGCCGCTGATCACCGTCGCGATGTCGGCGGCCTTCCTCAAGGAGCGCGTGCGCGTCTATCGCTGGTCGGCGGTGACCGCGGGCTTCATCGGCATCCTGGTGATGCTGGGACCGCATTTCGATCTCTCCGCGCATGCGGGCGCGGCCGGCACCACGCTCGGCCTGGCGTTTGCGATCGCCGGGGCGTTCTGCAATTCCGGTTCGGTGATCCAGACCCGCCGCCTGGCGGAGACGGAGACGACGTCCTCCATCGTGTTTTATTTCTCACTGATCTGTGCGCTCGCGGGCCTCGCGACCTGGCCCCTGGGCTGGCTGCTGCCGACCTGGCCCGAGCTCGTGGCCCTTGTGACCGTCGGACTGTGCGGCGGGCTCGCCCACATTGTGCTCACCGAAAGCTACCGGCTGGCGCCGGCGTCGGTTGTTGCGCCGTTCGACTACACGGCGATGGTATGGGCGTTTCTGCTCGGATATTTCTTCTTCAACGAATTGCCGACGGCCTACGTCTTCGTCGGCGCCGGGATCATCGCGGGCGCGGGGCTGTTCATAATCTGGCGCGAACGCCGCCTCGGGCTGCAGCGCGTGCGCGCCGCCGAGGGACCGCCCACCGGCGCGTAGGCTTTGTCCCTCGTCCCGTCAGAACGCCTTGAAGGTGATGATGGTGCGCGTGTCCTGGATGCCCGGGATCGTCTGCACCTTTTCATTGACGAAGTGGCCGATGTCGGTCTTGTCCTCGACATAGAACTTCACCAGCAGGTCGAAGTCGCCGGCGGTCGAATAGATTTCGGAGGCAAGCTCGGCGTCCGCAAGCTTGTTCGCCACATCGTAGGACTGGCCAAGCTGGCATTTGATCTGGACGAAGAAGGGGACCATTCGTGCCTCCGTGCGGCCCTCGGCCGGAGGCGCAATCCAGCAAATACGGCTGCGGGAGGCAAGGGCCGCGCGCCATTGCCGAAGCAACGCGATCTAGCGGTATTCAACCGTTTCGAGCCTGATGCTGGTCCCGGCTCTGCACGCTTGAATGCACGATACCTGCACGTTAAGTTGCGCTCGCAATCTCAATGGGGTGTCCGGCGGATGTTCCGTCGGGCTGAGAGGCCTCGAGCCAACCCATCGAACCTGATCCGGATCATGCCGGCGGAGGGAGCTTGAGATGCTTGCGCCGCAGCCGTTCCTTCGCTTACACCGACCTTTCCGGAATCGTCGTCGAGACGCTCGCCGGCGCTCGGCGCAGGGCCCCCGCGCGTGTTTCGCGGGCCACTCTCTCCTTCGCCTCGCTCGTGCCGGGCTGCGACAGGAACCGCAGTAGCGCAATGACCGTCGATCTTCGCCTCTACGCTCTGGTCGATCCCGAACATGCCGGTGGGCGGGATCTCGCGGAGCTTTCCCGGCTGGTGGCGCAAGGTGGCGCGACGCTCGTCCAGCTTCGCGACAAGCGCAGCGACACACGCCCCATGGTCCAGCTCGCGCGCGCCATCAAGGCGGCGCTCGCGCCGTTCAAGATCCCGTTGCTGGTCAATGATCGCGTCGACGTCGCGCTCGCGTCCGGCGCCGACGGCGTCCATGTGGGACAGCAAGATATGACGGTCGAGGACGCCCGGCGGCTCCTCGGCCCCCGCGCAATCATCGGGCTTTCGATTAAGACGGTGGCGCAGGCCGAGGCGGCGCCGCTCGATCTCCTCGATTACGTCGGCGTCGGCGGTGTGTTCGCAACCTCCTCGAAGGACAATCCCAATCCGCCGATCGGCCCTGCCGGTCTGGCGCGCATCGCCGAGGTTTTCCGCCGGCGGGCGCCGGGCTTTCCGCTGTGCGGCATTGCCGGTATCGATGCCGGTAATGCCGGCGAGGCCATCGCGGCCGGGGCCGACGGCGTTGCCGTCATCTCGGCGCTCTCGCTCCAGGCCGATCCGCAGGCGGCCGCGCATGCGTTGCGGGGCGTGGTGGATGTCGCCCTCGCGCGACGGCAACACCGATGACGCCGATCGCGGTCACCCTGGCGGGCTCCGACTCGGGCGGCGGCGCCGGCATCCAGGCCGACCTCAAGACGTTCTCGGCGCTTGGCGTCTACGGTGCCTCGGTGATCACCGCCTTGACCGCGCAGAACACCAAGGGCGTGACCGCGATCCACGACGTGCCGGCGGAATTCGTCGCCGCGCAGATCGACGCGGTTTTTTCCGATCTTGAGGTCAGCGCGGTCAAGATCGGCATGGTGTCCCAGCGCGGCGTCATCGAGACCATCGCGGCCGGTCTCGAGCGCTGGCGGCAGAGCCAGGTGGTGCTCGACCCCGTCATGATCGCGACCTCCGGCGACAAGCTGCTCGCACCCGACGCGATCGATGTGCTCAAGCGCCTGCTGATGCCGCGGGCGCTCGTGGTCACGCCGAACCTGCCGGAGGCAGCGGCACTGCTCGACGCGCCGATCGCCGACACCGAGACCGCCATGCGCATCCAAGGCGAGCGCCTGCTCGCGCTCGGGGCGCGGGCGGTGCTCATCAAGGGTGGGCACGCCGCCGGCGCCGAGAGCGTCGATCTTCTGATCGAACCGGCGGCATTCACGCGGCTCGCAGCCGACCGCGTCGCCACCGCAAACACCCATGGCACCGGCTGCACGCTGTCGTCCGCGATCGCCGCCGGCCTTGCCAAGGGACTGTCGCTCGCCGAGGCGGTGCGTGCCGCCAAGGTCTACGTGACGGACGCGCTCGGCGCGGCGAACCGCATCAAGATCGGCTCAGGCCACGGCCCCGTTCATCATTTCCACGCCTGGTGGTGACGAACTCAGGCGTCGGATGCGGGCGCGGCCCCGCGCTCATTTCTTGAACTTCACCACCTTCTGCCGTTGCTCGCCCAACCCGTCGATGCCGAGCGTGACCACATCGCCGGCCTTGAGGAATTTCGGTTCGGGCTTCATGCCGAGGCCGACGCCGGGCGGCGTGCCGGTGATGATGACGTCGCCCGGCTCCATCACGAAGAACTGGGAGCAGTACCAGACGAGGTGCCTGCAATCGAAGATCATGGTCTTGGTATTGCCGCGCTGGCGCTTCTCGCCATTGACGTCGAGCCACATGTTGAGGCCCTGCGGGTCCTTGATCTCATCCTTGGTGACCAGCCAGGGGCCGAGCGGTCCGAATGTCTCGCAGCTCTTGCCCTTGACCCACTGCCCGGTGCGCTCGATCTGGAACACGCGTTCCGACACGTCGTTGGCCAGGCAATATCCGGCGACGACGTCCAGCGCCTTGTCCTTCGACAGGTAGCGTGCGCGCTGACCGATGACGATGCCGAGTTCGACCTCCCAGTCGAGCTTGGTCGAGCCCTTCGGAATGATCGTGTCGTCGTTCGGCCCACAGATACAGGAGCTGACCTTGTTGAAGATGATCGGCTCCTTCGGAATCGCCATGCCGGCCTCGGCAGCGTGGTCGGAATAATTGAGCCCGATGGCGATCAGGTTGCCGACCCCGCCGACGCAGGCGGCGAGGCGGGGATTGCCGCGCACGAGCGGCAACTTGTCGATGGCCGTCTTGCGGATCTTCGCGAGGCCCTTGGGCGACAGCGCGTCCCCGGCGATATCGGGCACCACCTTCGAGAGGTCGCGGATACCCCCTTTGGAGTCGACGATTCCCGGCTTTTCGCGGCCGTCGCGGGCCGAAGCGGACGAGCTTCATGGGAGCACTCTCTCTCCTTGATGGACTGAAGGCAGTGGCGCAGGGGGCGCGATCATGCGTCGGACGCCTGCGACGAGCAAGCAAACGTGCCTGCATCCGTATTTTCACAGTGTGATGCATAAAGGGTTTGTGCGTTTCATAACTGTTGCTTATCGGCAACAGCGGTCCATTGATCGCCTAAACCGGGCCGATTATACGATTTTTACGTTTGCAATCCGACCATGCTCCGGACAGTATTACCTCATGCACCCCAGCCCGTGCGCCTAGCTGCAAGCGACACGGGCTTAGGTGGCGACACGAAGGCGAGCCCGACCCTCGGGACCTTGCCGGGCCAGTTTCAAGCTTGGGGGGTGCGACGAGGCCGGCGAAAAGCCGGCCTCGTTCGCGTTTGGGACGCTCACATCGCGCCGGGGAACGCGCCGCCGTCGATCAGAAGGTTTTGACCGGTAATGTAGCCGGCCTGCGCCGAGCACAGGAAGGCGCACGCAGCGCCGAACTCGTCCGGGGTGCCGAATCGCCTGGCCGGGACCGTGGCCATGCGTTCGGCCTTCGCTTGGTCGACCGAAACGCCACAATTCTTGGCATTCGCCACGATGTTCGACTGCAGGCGATCGGTGTCGAAGGTGCCTGGCAGAAGGAAATTGATGGTGACGTTGGCAGCGGCCACTGAGCGCGCGACCCCGGCCATGAAGGCGGTCAGGCCCGCGCGCGCGCCGGAGGAAAGGTCGAGGCCGGAGAGCGGCATCTTCACCGAGCCCGAGGTGATGTTGACGATGCGGCCGAATTTCCTGGCTGTCATGGGGTCGATGACCTTCTGGGTAAGCTCGACCGCGACCACCATGTTGGCGATCACCCCCTCGAGCATCTGCGCACGTGTGAGCTGGCGGAAGTCGCGGAATGGGGGACCCGCATTGTTGTTCACCAGGATGTCGGGCTCCGGACAGGCGCTCAGCAGCGCCGCTTGCCCCTCCGGGGTGGCGACATCCGCCTGCACGGCGGTTACCTTGGCGCCGGTTGCTTGGCGAAGCTCGGCGGCGGTCTGCTCCAGGGCCTTGCCGTCCCGGCCATTGACGGTCACCTCGCAGCCCGCTTCAGCCAGGGCGCGCGCGCAGGCGCGGCCGAGCCCGCGGCTGGAGGCACAGACGATGGCCTTGCGGCCGGCAATTCCGAGATCCATGGCATGTCCGATTGTTATGAAAGCGGGGATGGGGCTGGATTGTACACCGTCGCGCCCGCGCGATGTCCAGTCGTACTCGATCGGTCGGCAGTCTAGATTGCGCCGCGCAACTCGGCTGCCCGCATTTGATTGCCGCGCCACACGAAGCCGCGGCCAACCCAGCCGCCGATCCAGATCAGCGGCAACAGCACATCCCTCAGCATCCAGGCCAGCGGCGAGCGAACGGAAAGATGCCATCCAGCCGCGTGCGCAAGCACGGCTTCGGCGCCATACCACATGGCCGCGAGGGCAATGACGCTGCCCACCGGCCATTCCAGCGCGGCCAGGACACCGGCGGCCGCGACCAGCGGCGCGACACCGCCGGCCAGGATTTCCACTGCGTAGTAGCGCCTGAACGATGCCTGCCGCAGCCGCGCCCAACGCAGCTGCCGCGACCACACCTCGGCGGCGGACCGGTATCCCAGCGGTTGTTCGAACGGCGCGTCGACCAGGCGAATGCGCAGCCCCGCGGCGCGCACGAGTTTGGTGGTGGCGGCATCCTCGGCCGGTTCGCTCGCGAGCAAGCGAATGCCGCCGGCGGCCTCGATCTGACTGCGCCGGTAGAGCATGGACTTGCCCTGGGCGAAGCCGAATCCGACCGCGGCGGCGGCATATTGCCAGCGCACCTGGTAGGTATTGAGAAAGGCGCATTCGAGTTCCGCCCAGAATCCGTCCGGGCGGCCGCCGACCGGCGGCGAGCTGACGACGCCGGTGTCGGGGCGCCATACCGCCAGCAGGCGTTCGATATAGTCGGGCGGCATCAAGACGTTGCTGTCGGCCATGACGATCCGGTCGTGGACGGCGGCCCGCCAGCCCTTGCAGACGTTGTTCAGCTTTGGATTTTCGCTGATGGCCTCGTTGCCGATCAGCAGCCGCGCGGGAACATGCGGGTGCTCCGCGATGAGTCGGTGAACCAGAGGGAGCGCGGAATCGTTGGCAGCCGCCGCGCAGAAGATGATCTCGTAGCGCGGATAGTCGAGATGGAAAGCCGAACGCAACGTGTCCTCGATGTGGTTTTCCAGTCCGCAGATCGGCCGAACCAGACTTACGCCCGGGACGGGTGCGGCGCCCGCCGCGCCTTCCAAGCGTTCCTTGCCGAAGTGAATGCCGCGTCTGCGGAGAAACCGGGTCAATCCAAGCACGCCCAGCGCGGTCTTCTTTTCCGCAGGAGCGGGAACGGGCTTGGCTTGTCGACAGCGCTGTGCCGCGATCAGAATGCTGCCGATGTGAGCGGCGGCCGCGAGAACGCAGTACGCTCCGACAGCCCAAATCGCAATCGTCATGGGCGAGCTATGTCACGAACGCCGTGACACGCGTGTGACGCGATCGTCGCGAGGGACATGCCTGCGCAACCCGAAGTCTTGCGCGGTGCGCGATCGCAGCGTCCGCGGTTCCGTCTTCCCGGGGACATTCACGAAGCTGATATTGCCGCTCAAGTGCCCTTGCCGGGCGGGCCATCGCGGCGCTACCGTCGCCGCAATGCAGCAGCAATCGCCCAGCCCGGCTCTGCCGACCGCCGCCGACGTCGACGCCGCCGCGCTGCGGCTGGCGGGCATTGCCTTGCGCACACCCATGGTGACCTCACCGGTGCTGGATGCGCTCACCGGCGCGCGCATATTTCTCAAGGCCGAGACGCTCCAGCGCACCGGCTCGTTCAAGTTTCGCGGCGCCTACAACAAGGTGTCGTCGATCCCGCTGGCGGAGCGCGCCGGCGGCGTCGTGGCGTTCTCTTCGGGCAACCACGCCCAGGGCGTCGCCGCGGCAGCGCGGCTCCTCGGAATGCCGGCCGTGATCGTCATGCCGGCCGATGCGCCGCGTCCGAAGCGGGAGCGCACCGCGGCGCTTGGCGCGGAGGTCGTGCTTTACGACCGGGCACGGGACGACCGTCAGGTCATCGCGCGCGAGATCGCAGCCCAGCGAAACGCCGCCCTGGTGCCCCCGTATGACGATCCGCTCGTGATCGCGGGGCAGGGCACCACCGGACGCGAGATCGTCGAAGATCTTACGGCTCAGGGGCTCGTGGCCGACGTGGTCGCAGTGACCGCCTCGGGTGGTGGACTGACCGCGGGGATTGCGCTCGCGGTCAAGGCGCGCATGCCGCACGCGCGTCTCTATACCGCGGAGCCCGAGGGCTTCGACGATCACGCTCGCTCGTTCAAGAGCGGGCAACGCGAGCGAAACGCCGCGCTTACCGGCACCATCTGCGACGCGTTGATGGCGCAGACGCCCGGCGAACTCACCTTCGCGATCAATCGCACCCTGGTCGGAGCCGGCGTCGCCGTCAGCGACCAGGAGGTGACGGCTGCGGTGGCTTTTGCCTTTCGCGAGCTCAAGCTGGTGGTCGAGCCGGGCGGTGCGGTCGCGCTCGCCGCGCTGCTGTCGGGCAAGATCGACGTGAAGGGGAAGATCGCGGTCGCGGTCCTTTCGGGCGGCAATGTCGATCCGGAATTGTTCTATCGTCTGGTGGCCTAGACTGAAGACAGACGAGCGAGGCCAGAGCGCAGACGGCGGCGTTGCATCTCCTGTTCTGCATCGCTCCTCATCCGAGCCCGGCGCCGGGTTTGCGTGGCGGCTTGCGCTGTTCTACGCCGCGTTGTTCGTAGCCCTCGGCGTACAACTGCCCTTCCTGCCGGTCTGGCTCGCGGCCAAGGGCCTCGATGCCGATATGATCGGGATCGTATTGGCGATCCCGATGATCGTGCGGGTGTTCGCGATCCCGCTCGCGACTCGCCGTGCCGACCGGCACGATGCCTTGCGCATGGCGATCGTGATTGCGGCCACCGGGGCGGTTGTCGGCTATGGCGTGGTCGGCCTTGCGCAGGGCGCCGCTGCCATCGCGATGGCTTTCGTGTTCGCCTCGGTGTTCTACACGCCGATCATGCCGTTGGCGGATGCTTACGCCCTGCGCGGGCTCGGCGGCCTCGGACGCGCCTACGGGCCGGTGCGGATGTGGGGCTCGGCCGCGTTCATTGTCGGCAGCTTCGGGGCCGGCATTCTGCTCGATGTCACCGCCGCGCGCGACCTGATCTGGCTGATCGTGGCCGCTGCCGTGATCACCGCTGCTGCAGCCTGCGCGCTGAAGCCGCTCGGTCCGCACCTTGGCGGCGCGCCGCAAGCGGGATTGTCATTCGCTGGTGGCGTGTGGCGCGAGCCGGCCTTTCTCGCGGTGGCGGCAGCGGCCAGCCTCATCCAGGCAAGCCACGCGGTCTTTTACGGTTTCTCGGCCCTCGACTGGCGGGCGGCCGGCTTCGACGGCGCCGCGATCGCAGCGCTTTGGGCGCTCGGCGTCGCGGCGGAAATCGTGCTGTTCGCGATCTCCGGGCGCCTGCCGATCGCTCCCACCACGCTGCTCCTGATCGGCGCGGCGGGCGCGGTCATTCGCTGGGGTGCGATGGCGTTCGATCCTCCTGCGATCCTGCTGCCGCCGCTGCAATGTCTGCACGCGCTGTCGTTCGGCGCCTCCCATCTCGGCGCGCTCGGCTTCATCGCGCGCACGATACCGCCCAAACTCGGCGCGACCGCGCAGGGCTATCTCGCGGTGGCGCTCGGCTTGGCGATGGCGGCGTCGATGGCGCTTGCAGGCGTGCTCTACACGCGCTGGGGTGGCCTCGCCTACGGGGCGATGGCGCTCCTCGCAGCTGCCGGCGGCGTTTGCGCCCTGGCTGCTCGCCGGCTGGCATCCAGAGGCGGTTGAATCGCGGATGGGCTTGGACCGCCGCGGCGGCCGTCGGCCCGATGATCATCGCAGGTCTGGTACATCGCGGTGAGCTCGCGGCCGCTTAGAAACATCATGTGCGGAGAGAGACCGCCGCGGCGTGCGATCCAGCTGCGCACCTGCTCGGGATAGATGTCCATCAGAAGCTTGGTGGCCTCCTGGCTCGGCACCGGGTGGCCGTCTTCGCCGGGATGCCACGCCGCGTGAAATCCGAGCCGCGCCCGGGCTGTCACGCAGATGCGCTCGTGCGGGATCACGCCCAGCACCATGGTGCACGCCGACAGGCAGGGGCCGTCGATGATCACGCGCTCGCCCGAGCCGCGCAACGCCACCAGATTTTCGAGATAAGGTCCGATCTGGCCTCCGGGATCCGCCTTGATGCGCACCGCCCCCTGTGCAGTCGACATCATCAGCGCCGCCGTGACGGCGCCGGCCAGAACAGCAATTTTCATGCGTTCCCCTCTTCGTGATCCCGGCGCATCCCCGCAAGAGGAGGCGCCGCCCTTGCCCGATCTTTGAAATCAAATGTGGGCTAAATGTGGAATCCCGCGCACCCGGCATGAAACCTGCCTTTCGTGCTGACCAGACGATGTCGATAAAGCGGGGCAGGGCGCAGCCTGCGAAGGTTGCGAGGCGGCCGCCTACTCGAGCTTCGCCCCCGAATCCTTGACCAAGGCGGCCCATTTCGGGGCTTCGACGGCAATGAACGCGGCGAAGTCCTGCGGGGATCCGACCTTCGCCTGCGCGCTGAACTTGGCGAAATTCGTGCTGATCTCGGGGGACTGGAGCGCGTCGTTGATCGCCGCGTTGAGCTTGCCGACGATCGATGCGGGCGTGCCAGCGGGCGCGAGCACGCCGGTCCAGGAGGCTGGTGGAAATCCGCTGTATCCGTGCTCGAGCATCGTCGGCACATCAGGCAGCGCGGGAATGCGCTGCGGGCTCATCACCGCCAGGGGTCTTACCTTGCCCGATTGAATATGGGCGAGAAGGGTGGTTGCGCCCTCGATGGTCATGTGCATCTGGCCCGCAAGCAGGTCCGTCATCGCCTGCGCGGCGCCCTTGTAGGGGATGTAGTAGATGTCGGCGCCGGTCGTGACCTTGAACAATTCGCCCACCAGATGCGGCGGGGTTCCGATGGTGGCGCCGAAGTTCAACTTGCCGGGATTGGCCTTGGCGTAAGCGATGAACTCGCTCAACGTGTTCGCCGGCACTGCGGCTGCGACGCCGAGCACGAACGGCACGCGCGAGACGAGGGCCACCGGCGCGAAGCTCTTGATGGGATCGTATTCGACGTTCTTGTAAAGCGCCGGAGCGATGCCGAGCGTCGCCGAGCTGCCGTACAGGAGCGTGTAGCCGTCGGGCTCGGCGTTCGCCACAGCTTTGCTCGCAATGGTGCCGCCGGCTCCCGGCCGGTTTTCGAGGACCACCTGCCCCAAGTTTGCCGACACGTGCTGTGCGACTAGCCGGGCCACATAGTCGGTCGGCCCACCGGGCGGGAACGGCACGATCAGGCGGATCGGCCGATCGGGATACGATTGCGCATTGGCGGACCCGATCGCGTGCAGGCCGAGCGCAATGACGGCCGCCGGCAACAGACGTTTGCGGATCATGTCGTGCCCCCGGCGCGCGCTCACTCGACCTTGATGTTCGCCGCCTTCGCGACGTCCGCCCATTTCTTCGTCTCCGCCGCGAGAAATGCCGCGAAGTCCTGCGGCGAGCCGACTTTGGCTTCCACCTGAAACTTGGCCAGCGTTGCTTTCATCTCGGCTGAGCCCAGGCCGGTGTTGATGGTGGCATTGAGCTTGCTGATGATGTCGGGTGGCGTTCCCACGGGAGCGAGTACCGCGGTCCAGAAGCTCATGAGGAAATCGATTCCGCTCTCCACCATGGTGGGGACTTCCGGCAGATCCGGATTGCGGGAGGTGCTCGACACCGCAAGCGCCCTGAGCTTGCCCTCGCGGATGAGGGGCAGGAGCGAGCCGGTGGCGTCGAAATTCATCTGGATCTGTCCGGCAACCAGATCGGTGAAGGCCGCGGCCGCGCCCTTGTACGGGACATAGACGATGTCGGTTCCGGTCAGCATCGTGAACAAACCCCACGCCAGATGCGGCGGAGTGCCGACGGTCGCGCCGTAATTGAGCTTGCCTGGATTGGCTTTGGCATAGGCGACCAGCTCTTGCACGCTATTGATCGGCAGGGCCGGCGACACTACCAGCACCATCGGTCCGCTCGACACGGTCGCGACCGGGGCGAAATTCTTGTTCGGGTCATAATCGAGATTCTTGTACAGCGCCGGCGTGATCGCGAGCGGCCCCGAGGAGGCGAACAAGAGCGTGTAGCCGTCGGGCTCCGCCGTCGCCGCAGCACGCATTCCGATCGAACTGCCGCCGCCGGCACGGTTCTCGATGTAGACGTTTTGCGCGAGTCCCGAGGACATGTGCTGAGCGACCAGCCGGCCCATGGTGTCGATCGGCCCGCCGGGCGGGAAGGGCAGGATCATCTTGACCGGGCGCGTCGGGTAGGACTGCGCCACGGCCTCGAAGGCGTTGAGGCCGATCGCGGTGACCGCGACTGCAGCCAGAAAAATTGATTTGCCGATCATGTCCACTCCGCTGCTGTTCATTCGACCTTGATGCTGGCGGTCCGCGCCACCGTCGACCATTTCTGCGTCTCGGCGGCGAGAAAGGCGCCAAAGGCCTGCGGCGGACCGGGCTGCACCTCCGCGCCGAGCCTGGCAAAAGCCGCCGTGACTTCCGGCGCGGCCAGGCTCTCGTTGATTGCGGCATTGAGCCTGCCGATGATGCCCTCGGGGGTGCCGGCGGGAGCAACAACGCCGATATAGGTCAAAACCACGTAGTCCGGCACGCCGCTCTCCATCATGGTCGGCACGTCGGGGAGAAGGGCATTGCGCCGTTCGCTCGACACCGCGAGCGCACGCAACGCGCCGTCTCGCACCAGCGGAAGCGTGCCGCCGATGTCTCCGAAAAACATCTGTACCTGCCCGCCCAGCACGCCGGTGACGGCATCGGCGGCGCCCTTGTAGGGAACGTGCACGATATCGACGCCGGTTCTCAGCTTGAACAATTCGGCCGCAAGGTGAGTGGCATTGCCGTGCCCGGCCGAGCCGTAGTTGAGCTTGCCGGGGTTCGCCCTCGCGTGGGCGATAAGCTCCGGAATCGTTTTCGGCGAAAATGCGGGATGAACGACGAGCACCTCATAATTCTGCGAGATCTTGGCGACCGGAGCGAAGACCTTTGCCGGGTCGTAATCGCGATTGTTGGTTACCGCCGGCAGCACGACGAGCGTGCTGATGTTTCCGCACAACAGGCTGTAACCATCGGGATCGGCGCCCGCGACCGCTTTAGCTCCCAGACTGCCGGCGGCGCCCGCGCGGTTCTCGATCACGACGGGCTGTCCGAGCGTACGTGGCAGGTGTTGACCGAGAATCCGGGCGCTGACATCGACCGGACCGCCCGGCGGGAACGGCACGACCATCTTGACCGGGCGCGTGGGATAGACCTGCGCCGCCGCCGGGCCCGGCGCGAAAACGAGCAACAGAACCGCCAGCCGCAATGTGCGCTTGTCGAGCATGGCTCCGGTGTTCCGATTCTTCCGATTCACCGCACTAGTGTCCCGATTCCGAAGTTCGGATCATTGTGCGGCACCCTCGTTTGCGAACTTCGGAATCGAAGGACACTAGCAACTTATTGATCTAGTGTGGCTTTGGTTCAGAAGTCCGCATTTCGGACTCGCCGCAAGAATGATCCGGACTTCTGAACCGCCACACTAGTCGACCTTGATACCGGTTTCGTTTGCGATCGCCGCCCAGCGCGGCGCTTCGGTGGCGATGAATGCCGCGAAATCCTGCGGCGAGCCGATTTTGGATTCCGCGCTCAAACGTGCGAGGCCGGCCTCCGCGTCCTTGGACTTGAGAATCTCGTTGACCGTGCCGTTGAGCTTCGCGACGATCGGGGCCGGCGTTCCTGCCGGCGCAAGCAGCCCCGACCAGAACGAGGCCATGAGCTTGGGATATCCGCTCTCGGCCGTGGTCGGCACGGCCGGCAACAGTGCCGAGCGCGTGCCGGTCGCCACCGCCAGCGCGCGCAAACGTCCGCCTTCGACGTGAGGCAGTAGAATGGCGGTGGTCTCGAAGATCATCTGCACCTGGCCCGCCACCAGATCGGTGACGGACTGGCCCGCGCCGCGATAGGGGACGTGGATGATGTTGATGCCTGCCGCCAGCTTCAACATTTCTCCGAGCATGTGCGGCTGCGTTCCATAGCCCGAGGATCCGAAGGTGATCTTGCCCGGATTGCTCTTGGCGTAGGCGACGAGCTCCGGCAGCGAATTCGCCGGCACCGACGGATGAACGACCAACATCTGCGGCGCGTAGATGAGCATCGCGATCGGGGCGAAGCTCTTGATCGGATCGTAGTCGAGGTTCTTGTACACCGCGGCCGCCGTCACCAGGGGACCGGGCGAGCTGAAGAGCAGGGTGTAGCCGTCGGGCTCGGCGATGGCGACCGACTTCGCGCCGACGGTACCGCCCGCGCCGCCGGGCCGGTTTTCGATCACGAAGGCCTGCCCCAGCGTCGCCGTCAGGCGATCCGCAACCAGGCGGATGATGAATTCCGTCGGACCGCCGGGCGCAAACGGCATGACGATCTTGACCGGGCGGTTTGGGTAGCCTTGCGCCGCGGCTGGCCCAGAGAGGAGCGCGGCGAGGCCCGCCGCCAAGCTTGCGGCCAACAGGATTCGCCGGACCGAAAGAAATTGCTTGCCGTTCACGGCGCACCTTTCCCGGGATGGTTTCCTCGATCTGTTTTCGCGAAGGCTCTTCGACCGTCTGTGGTGAGCTTAGCTCAGCGCCCGCCCCGACAGTAGGGCACCCATCATCCCCACAGCGCCGGGGTGGACGGATGAATTCGGCTGCCATCGTAGATCAGCCCGTCCGGGCGGTCGCGCGCAAGCAGGAGCGCCCCGTCGAGGTCGACGACGCGCGCACGCTGCGCCACCAGCATGGCCGGCGCCATGGCGAGCGAGGTCGCAACCATGCAGCCGATCATGAGCGTGAACCCGAGCCGCTCGGCCTCCTCAGCCATGCTCATTGCCTCGGTCAACCCGCCCGTCTTGTCGAGTTTGATGTTCACCGCGTCGTATTTACCGACCAGCGATGACAGCGACGCACTCGCATGGACGCTCTCGTCGGCGCAGATGGGGAGCGGCCGCGCGATCCGCGCGAGGGCATCGTCGCGGTCGGCGGGCAAGGGTTGCTCGACCAGCGTGACGCCGGCTTGCGCGCATGCGGCGAGGTTCTCCGCGAGTTGGTCCGGCGTCCAGGCTTCGTTGGCGTCGACGATCAACTCGGCACGTGGCGCGGCCCGCCGCACCGCGTCGATGCGCGCGGGGTCCTGCGCGCCCCCGAGCTTGACCTTGAGCAGCGCGCGATCGGCGGCCTTGGCCGCTGCTTGCGCCATGGCCTCGGGCGATGCGAGCGAGATGGTGTAGGCGGTGATGACGGGTTGCGGCGGAGCGAGGCCCAAAAGCTCATGAACCCGGCGCCCCGCCTGCCTGGCCGCGAGGTCCCAGAACGCACAGTCGAGCGCATTGCGCGCCGCGCCCGCCGCCATCGCGGTTTGCAGGCGCCCGCGATCGAGACCTTGTGCGATCGGGTCGGCCATGGCCGCGATCGCGGCCGCCACCCCTTCGACCGTCTCGCCGTAGCGCGCATAGGGCACGCATTCGCCGCGGCCGCGATGCCGGCCGTCGTTGAGTTCGGCGACCACGACCGCGGCCTCGGTCTTGGCGCCGCGGCTGATGGCAAACGCCCCCGCGATCGGCCAGCGTTCGACGCGAACGGCGAGGGCGAGGGAACTCGTCACCGGCGCACCCGGCGCATTGCGTGGGCTCCGGCGACTGCGCTACAAGCGGCCGGGCGCCGAACCGGAGGTGCAACGATGTCGCGTTTTGACATGCGAACGACGATTCCCGCGACTGTCATGGTCGCTGTTTGCGTGGCAATCCTTTTTTGCACGCCGACCGCGCAGGCACAAACCGCCGGTGCCGACAATTCGGCGATCTATTTGTACAAAGGGGCGGATCGCGACCAGCGCCTGATCGCGAAAGCGCGCGAAGAGGGCACGCTGACCTTCTACACCTCGATGGCGACGACGGAGTTTGGCCCGCTCGCGCAGGCGTTCGAGAAGAAATACGGCGTCAAGGTCCAGCTCTGGCGCGCGTTGAGCGAGAACGTGCTGCAGCGCGCGCTCACCGAAGCGCGCGGCGGACGCCGCAGCATGGACGTGGTCGAGACCAATGCGCCCGAGGTGGAGGCGCTCGCCCGCGAGCAGGCGGTGGCGGAATTCGACAGCCCTTACCTCGCCGACCTGCCGGCCTGGGCGATTCCCCCGCATCGGCGCTGGTTCAGCGACCGCGCCAATCTCTGGGTCACCGGCTACAACACCGGCAAGGTGAAGCGCGAGGAACTGCCAGCGACGGTCGACGGATTCGCCGATCCGAAATGGAAGGGGCGGCTCTCGATCGAAGCGACCGACAACGACTGGATGTACGGCGTCAGCAGTTTCATGGGCGAGGAGCGCGGCCGCGAGTTCTTCCAAAAACTCGCGGCCCTGAAGCCCGAGATGCGCAAGGGCCACATCCTGGTGGCGCAACTCCTCGCTGCCGGCGAACTGTCGGTATGCCTGACGGTCTACAGCGGCAACGCGGATTCGATCAAGGCCAAGGGCGGGCCGATCGACTGGGTCGCAGTCGAGCCGCTGGTCGGCCGCCCGCAGGCCATCGCGCTGGCGAAGAACGCGCCGCACCCCCACGCCGCGCTGCTGTTCGCCGACTTCGTCCTGTCGCCGGAGGGCCAGAAGCTCCTTGGCGACATGGGCCGGGTACCGTCGAGCCGGACGCAGAAGACACTCCTTGACGCGCACAAATATGTGATGGTCGACCCGATCAAATGGGCCGACGAGGCGCCCAAGTGGGAGAAGGCGTGGAACGAGCTGTTCTTGAAGTAGGGCGGCGGTGTTGCCGGCGCATTTCCTCCTGACCGACCACCGACGGATGCCGTCACCGTCCGCCTTGCGCACATCGCGGTGGCTCGCGCCCATTCATGATCTTACGACGGATATTCCCGCATGCTTAGACCCCTGAACGAGAGTCGAGCATAACGGGTGGGAACGCTAAACCAAACGGGCGCGCCTGTGGCACGCCCGTGATTTGATCGCCTGTCGTCAGTGATCGTTCAGTCGAGCCGTCCCGCGGCGTGCGCAAGCATGGTGTAGACCTTGCCGGTCTCCGAGGTGAGGTAGGTGCGGGCCAACGCCTGCCCGCGGTCGTCGCGGGAGACCTCCTCGAGCAGCCGCTCGAACTCGCCGATATAGCGGTCGACGGTGCGCTGGAAATCGCGCTCGCCGCGATATTTCCTGCGGATCTCGTCGAACGCCTTCTGGCCCTGCATGGTATAGAGCTTGCGCGTGAACACGTTGCGTTCGCCGCGGTTGTAGCGGTCCCATAGCTCCGCCGCCGCGTCATGGTCGATCATCCGCGCGATGTCGACGGCGAGCGAATCGAGCGCGTCGATGGTGTGACGCTCAGGGCGCGCGCCCTCGTTCGGCGCGTCCCGCGACGGTGTTTCAAGCGGCGGTGCTTCGCGCGGCGGCATTTCACGGGGCAGGGGCTCGGCTTCCTGCGACGCGCGGGTGAGCAGCTCGGAGAGCCATCCCGTGCGTCCGCCGCCGGCTTGTGCCGGGCTCAGCGACGGCGCCTCCGCCCGGCGGGCCGGAATGACAGGCGCAGCCACTCCGGTGATATCCGAGCGCTGGCGGGCCGGTTCCGGCCGCGCGCCGCCATTGGCGCTCGCCGCCTCGTCACGGCCACCGGCGCGAGCCGGACCGGCCTCGACCGGCTCGGCGCGGCGCACGGTTGTCTCGACCGGCTCCATCCGGCGGACCACCGCGTCGGCCGAGTCCATCCGGCGCGCCGGCTCGACCGCGTCGAAACCGCGGCCATGGCGAGCAACGATGCGATTGAGCTCGGCCAGCGCCTCGATCTGATCGACGATGACGCGCCGCATATGGGAGGCGGTCTCCGCCGTCTCCTGCGGCAACTCGAGAATGCCTTTGCGCAACTCGGCGCGAGTGCCCTCGAGCTCCTGCTGCATTTCGGTAGTCATCTGCTTCAATCCGTCGAGCATCTCGGCGAACCGCTGCGCCGCCTGCGAGAGCATCGCATGCGACTCCTCGGATGCCTGCTCGTAGATGCTGTGCATGGCTTCGGCCAGCCGTTGGCGCTCCTCTTCGGCACCGCTGCGGATAAGGTCGAAATTCTCCGTGATCGCCTGCACGCCGCTGGTGGCCGCTTCGGCGGTGAGGCGGGCGATATCGCGCGCCCGTTCCGCCGCGCCTTCGAGCGATTGGTCGAGCGCGTCGGCAAAGCGGGTCAGCCGCTGGTCCAGCTCGCTGCTCTTGCCGTCGAGCGTGGCGACCAGTTCCCCGAGCGAGGCGTTGCGCTCGGCAAGCTCGCCCTCGGTCCGCCGGTTGCTGTTGTCGATCAGGGCAACGGCCTCCGCGAGCGAGCGTCCGTGCGTGTCGAACTGGCCGGCAAGCTGCGACAGGTCGTTGAGGGTCTCGAGCGACATCGCCTTGAAGCTCGCGATGTTTCGCTCGACGTCGCCGTTGGCCGAGCCGGCCTTCAGCGCCACCTCGTTCATGGCCGCGACGAAATCGGATACCCGCGCGACCAGGGTGCTCTCGATGTCGCTCATGTTCTCATGCGCGCCGCTGAGCACCTCCTGGAGCAGGATGTTGGCCTCGCGCAGACGCTCGTAGAGCGCGGTCGTATCCGACCGCAGCATGTTTTGCGTTTCGCGGATCTCGGAGACCGCGGCGGAGGCCGACTGCGTGGACTGCTCGACCGCCGCTTGGGTCGTATCCTGCAGCTCCTTGAGCGTACGGGTGATCGTCTTCGCCGCGCTCTGGGTCGCGAGCTCCGCCGCTTCGCGCAATTCCCGAATCGAGCGGTTTACGGCTTCGCCGGTGGTCTCGGTCGCGGCGATGTGGCTCGTCTGCAACTCCTTGAGCGACTGGTTGACGGAGCCGGTCGCGGTCTCGCTCGCCTCGCTGATCAGGCGCGCGATGTGCTCGCTGTTGTCCATCATGGTCTGGGTGAAGTTGAAGCCCTTGGCCTCGATCGCCCTGACCGCGTGCTCGGTGACGCGGCTCACCTCGCTCACGAATTCCTCGCTCTTGTTGGTGAGCGCGGAGAGCAGGCCGCTCGATTTCTCGTCGACGATATAGGTCATCTCGGCGGCGCGCTGGCTCACCGCTGTCGAGATCTCCTCGGCCTTGCCGACGAAGTTGCGCGCCACTTCGGCGCTGACGGCGAGCAGCGTACGCTCGACCTCGCTGGCGTTCTGCTTGAGAACGTTACTCACACCGGTCGACATGCCGTTGATCGTGCGCTCCGCGTCGTGCGCGCTCGCCCGGATCGCGCTGGTGGTGTTGGTCGCCAGCTGGGTGAGCGAGCGCTCGGCGTCGGCGCTGTTGCTCTTGACCGCCTCGCCCATTTGCTGGATGCGCGAGCTGATGAGACTTGAGATCGAGCCCGTCAGATTGCCGATCAAGCGCTCGGCCTCGCTGGTATTGGCCTTGATGGCGCTGCTCAACTGGTCGGCCCGTGCGCCGATGGTATCGACCGAGGTCGTGACCAGCTTTTCGATCGCCTGCGCGGCTTCGCCGGCGTGGGACTTGATGGCGCTGCTCAGATGTTCGCTGCGCGACGTCAGCAGGTCGGCAGCGGATTGACTGCGCGACTCGATTTCCCTGTTCAGACTCTCGGTGCGCATGGTGAGCAAGTCGGCGGCCGACTGGGTGCGGGCCTCGATCTCCTTGCCCAGGCGCTCGCTGCGCGCGCTGAGCAATTCGGCCGCGGCCTGGCTGCGCATCTCGATCTCCTTGCCCAAGGTGTCGGTGCGCCCGGCCAGCAGGTCTGCAGCGGCCTGGCTGCGCGCCTCGATCTCCTTGCTCAAGTTCTCGGTGTGCCCGACGAGCACCTCGGCCGCGGCCTGGCTTCGGGACTCGATCGTCCGGCCCAGGCTCTCGGTGTGACCGACCAGGATTTCGGCTGCGGCCTGGCTGCGCTCTTCGAGGGTCCGGCTCAAGCTCTCGGTGCGTCCGGTAAGGAGCTCCGCCGCGGCCTGGCTGCGCTGCTCGATGGTGCGCCCCAGGTTCTCGGTGTGCCCGATGACGGTCTCGGCCGCGATCTGGCTGCGTGCCTCGATGGCCCGGCCCAGGCTCTCGGTGTGACCGACCAGGATGTCGGCTGCGGCCTGGCTGCGCTCTTCGAGGATTCGGCTCAAGCTTTCGGTGCGCCCGGTGAGGAGTTCGGCCGCAGCCTGGCTGCGCTGCTCGATGGTGCGCCCCAGGTTCTCGGTGTGCCCGATGACGGTCTCGGCCGCGGTCTGGCTGCGTGCCTCGATGGCCCGGCCCAAGCCCTCGGTGTGCGCAATGAGCGTGTCGGCTGCGGCCCGACTGCGCTCCTCGATCGCCCGGCTCAAGCTCTCGGTGCGTCCGCTGAGCAAGTCCGCGGCGGCCTGGCTGCGCGTCTCGATTTCCCTGGTCAAGGTCTCGGCGCGTCCGCGCAACAGTTCCTCGAAGCGGCCGATCCGCGTGTCCAGATTGTCGGCCACTTCCATGGCTTTGACGCCGAGCGTCTTGTCGATGTCTTCGATCTTGGCGCCGATGCTTTCGGCAAGCTCGGCACCACGCGCGTTGATGACGCCGGCGACGTCGCCGATGCGCCGGTCGAGCGCGCCCACGACTTCCTTGCCGCCATCGGCCATCGCCTTGGCGACGTCATCGACGCGGGCGGCAAAGTTGTCGTTGAGGGTCTGGGTACGGGAATCGAGCGCGTCCCGAAAGCGATTGAATTGCTGGTCGAGGCTCGCGGTAATCTCCGCGGACTTGACGGTGACGCGGGTGTCGAAATTGTCGAGGTAGTCGCGCATCGCGCCCGAAATGTCCTGCGTGCGCTCGGCGAGACGCTCGACCATTTCACCGCCGTAGGTCTTCACGGTGCGATCGAACTCGGCAAGGTGGCGCGTGATGAGGTTGCCGAGCGTGGTGGAATCGCGCGCGATGCGCTCGGCAAGCTCGGTGCCACCATTGTTGAACATGTCCTCGAACGCCTGCAGGCGCCCGACCAGCATCTCGTGCACCGCGTCGCCGCGCCCGCCGATCACATCGGAGAGGCGTTCGCTGCCGCGACTGAACAGGTCCTCGAACGCCTGCAGCCGCGCCGCGATCACTTCGCGCGCCGCGTCGCCGCGGGCGGAGACCACGTCGGAGAGCTGAGCGCCGCTCTGATTGAACATGTCCTCGAACGACTGCAGCCGTGACGCGAGCATGTCATGCGCCGCGTCGCTGCTGCTGGCGATTGCGTCGGCGAGCTGGTCGGCGCCGTCGCGGAACTGCGCCGTCACCCGCTCGCCGCGCTGCATGATCGTATCTGCCATGCGCGTGCCGGTCTGCTCGAGCTGGGATACGACGTCTCCGCCGCGCAGGGTCAGATCGAGCACGAGCGAGTCGCCGGTGTTCTTGAGGGTGGTGTTCACCTCCTCGACGCGGCTGGAAATGGTGTCGGCGAGCTGGTTGCCGGTCTCGATCACGAGATCGGTCATCTCCTGCGAACGATTGTTCATCAGATCGAGGACCGACTCGGATTTTTGCGCGAAACCCTCCGTCACGTGATCGAGCCGCGTCGACATCATGTGCTGGAGGTTGCCGATGATCTCGGTGAATTCGTCACCGATGTGATCGGTCTTGAAAGTCAGCGTCGCGGTCAAGCGGTCGCTGGCGGTGGAAATCGCCTGCGAGGTTTCCTGGCTGGCCTTCTCGAGCCGGTCGAGCAGGTCGCCGCCGCGGTCGCCGAGCGTTTCGATCATCGTGTCGCCGGCATTTCCGAGCGCGCGCGTGATGTGCTCGGCTTTTTCCGCGAGCGTATGGGTGATGCGCCGCGAAGCCTCGTTGACCTGCTCGGCAACGAGCTCGCTGATCTGCGAAATGTCGTGGCTGAGATCGAGGTGGACGCCATTGATGGCGTCGCGGATCTGGCCGGCCTGGCCGACGAGGGTATCGCGCTGGCTGCCCAAATCCTGCAGCAGCGCCCGGATACGCACCTCGTTATCGTTGTACGCGTGCTCGAGGGCGGAGACCTCGTTCGCTACCAAGGTCTCGAGCTCGGCGGCGCGCGCAAGCGCGCGTTCGATGCCGTCGCCCATGGCGGCGACTTCGCGTCGAATGGCTTGGCCGACGGTGACGATCGACTCGCGCGCGACCGTCTCCGGCTCCGCCAGCCGCATGGCGACCTCGGCCATGGACTGGGTGATGAGGCGCAGTTCCTGGGAACGCCACGCCATGTGGGCGAGCACGTAGAAGAAGACGATCGGCACAAAGAAGGCGGCGGCGAGCACGGCCAGGACCGGTGCGGTCAGGCCGGTCGGCCCGAACGAGGCCTGCAGTTGCGGCAGATAGAGCCAGCCGAGCACGAGGCCGGCGAAAACCCAGAGTCCGGCGAAGACGGAGGCAAAGACATAGGAGGTGCGAGCCGGACGACGCTGCAGGGTGCGCAGGATCTGCCCGATGGATTCACGATCGTCGTTAGCCGGTCGGCGCAACGCGCCGGGCTCTTCTGCAACGCTCAAGTTCAAGTCATCTTGTTCGAACAGGTCTTCCCTGACCGAGGCAGCCGGTCTTACGGTGCGCCACGGCTCCTCCGCGGTCGGCGCTTCTTCGGCGGATGTGACCGGAGGCAGGGGCGGATTGCCGGTTTCCGGCTCAACGGGGGTGTCCCGCGCCGTGAGCGCCTCCTGGATCGCAGAAAGCGCCGCTTCCGTCGGATCCGTGATCTTTTTCGGGGTGTTTGCCATGTCCGTCGTCGCCTCGTATTACGCTGGAACAGAGCAGCGGCCAGATCCCGACCGCGCCACGAGCGCGTTAGCCTTGAGATCCCCTCCGGAACCCCCTCGGGCAGCCGGCAGTAACGCGCCGCAAAGACATTTCACTGCCGCTCGGCTATCCTATCGGCTTGGCATAACGAAAGAAACCGCTTGTTAAGGTGTCTTTAATCATCGTTAACGGCAGGCGGGCATGGCTCGGGGACCGCACAAAGAGAAATGCCCGGAGGTCGACGTGCAGGAGGCTTTGGCCGGCCCCATCGCGGCGACCAGACGTCCGAGCGAGGCGCAGCGGCGTTATCTTGAGCGGGGGCTGACGCAAGCCGGCGGAAAGCTGCCGCTGTTCGACCACAACGGCCGCGAAGTGTCGAGGAAGACAATTGAATCCTGCGTCGCCCAGGGCTGGGCGACAGCGTGGATTCCCAATCCGATCAAGCCGGATTGGCTGGTCTGCCGGCTCACCGAGGCCGGTTACCGGGTGCTCGGCAGCGAACCGCCATCGCAACGGACTGCAACCGGCGAGGGTCGGCCGCCGTGTTGAGCGTTAACCATGCCGCCGCAGCGCGGCGGTAACGAATGCCATCGCGAGCCCGGCATCGCCCCACGTGCGCCGGCAGCCGCGATTACCCGTGTCGATTGTCGAACCATGCACTTGCTCGCGGGAACGTCGGTTGTGAGCGCGCGGGGAGCGACTTCGAGGCGGGCCGATTGATCTCGGCCGTCATCTGGCGCGGGCCCGCGCCAGCCGCTATAGGAGCCCGGCGCCGCCGCACCTCCTCCCAACGATTTCCCCAATCACATGCCGAGCATCACCTACATCGATTACGAAGGCACCCCCCGCACGGTCGAGGGCGAGATCGGTTCGACCGTCATGGAGACTGCGATCAAGAACGGCATTCCCGGCATCGAGGCGGAATGCGGCGGTGCCTGCGCCTGCGCCACCTGTCACGTGCATGTCGACGAGGCCTGGCGCGCGGTGGTGGGTGAACCGTCGCCGATGGAGGAGGACATGCTCGACTTCGGTTACGACGTGAAGCCGAACTCGCGGTTGTCGTGCCAGATTAAGGTCACCGCCGAGCTCGAAGGCCTGGTGGTGCGCACGCCCGAGCGGCAGGCGTAGCAGCCATGTCAGGCGGCGGCTGTCCATCCGCCGCACATCATCCCATATCAGAGCGACGGCGAAGTTCGGCGAAAACGTATGAGCGAAGTCATCAAGACTGACGTGCTGATCATCGGTGCGGGGCCCTGCGGGCTGTTTGCCGTGTTCGAGCTCGGCTTGCTCGATATGAAAACGCACCTGATCGACATTCTCGACAAGATCGGCGGCCAGTGCGCCGAGCTCTATCCGGAAAAGCCGATCTACGACATTCCGGGCATACCGTACGTCACCGGCCAAGGTCTCTGCGACGCGCTCATGGCGCAGATTAAGCCGTTCGGACCGACGTTTCACCTTCAGGAGATGGTGCAGACGATCGAGAAGATCGGCGATCCGCTGTTTCGCGTGACAACCGATCGCGGACAGGTGTTCGAGGTCAAGGTCATCGTGATCGCGGCGGGGGGCGGCTCGTTTCAGCCCAAGCGCCCGCCCATTCCGGGCATCGAAGCCTATGAGGGCACCTCGGTCTTCTATGCCGTCCGGCAGATGGAGGCATTCCGCGACAAGCGCATATTGATTGTGGGCGGCGGCGACTCCGCGCTCGATTGGACGCTGAACCTCGCGCCGCTTGCCAGTCACCTCACGCTCTTGCACCGGCGCAGCGATTTCCGCGCCGCGCCCGACAGCGTCAACAAGATGATGAGCCTGGTCGGCGAGGGTAAGATCGATTTCGTGCTGGGTCAGGTGGCGTCGCTGGAGGGGCAGGGAGGACGGATTGCCAAGGCGATCGTGAAACGCAACGACGGATCGAACTTTGAGATCGCTTGCGACGCGCTGCTGCCGTTCTTCGGGCTGACCATGAAGCTCGGCCCGGTCGCGGAGTGGGGCATGGAGATGAAGGACGGCGAATACATCATCGTCGACACTGCGACTTTTGAATCCAGCATCCCCGGCATTTTTGCGATCGGCGACATCAATTCGTATCCGGGCAAGCTCAAGCTCATTCTCTGCGGCTTCCATGAGGGCGCGCTGATGGCGCAAAAAGCCCATCGCTACGTCTATCCCGACAAGCGTCTGGTGTTTCAATACACCACGTCATCCACCAGCCTGCAGAAGAAGCTCGGCGTGGCGTGACGAGCTCACCGTTTGGGACCGGGTTTATCGCCCGGAGGTCGGCAATCGCGGCGTGATCATGTTTTGCGGCGGCGGCAGCGGCTCGCTGCGCACCGGTTGAGCCGGCGGAGCCAAGCCGAGCACCTCGCGTGCCGCCGGCAACGCCGCATCCGCCATGGCGGCGTGGCCTTCAGCCGTCGGGTGAATGGCGCCGCCATAGACCGCCGCGAATACTCCCCAGATGGCATCGTGCAGATCGCTCGGCTGCAGCAGCGCGGGCAGTCCCTCGGGATACGTCAGTGCGGTGAAATAGCTGTCGTTCGCCGTTCGGATCCAGCGCGCGCGCGGCGCATAGGGTCGAAATTCGCTCGCCGGGTAGCCGCAGGTCATCGGATCGAGCGCACCTTTCGTCAGGCTGCTCTCGAAGGTCTCGCCCTTGCCGGAAAAGCATTCGCGATCGAAGGCCGGATCGTCGTCAGCGCGCGCGCACGCGCCATGCAATGCAAAGGTCGGCTGGTGAGCATCCACGAACGTCATGCGTTCGGTCGCGGGATCCCGGCAGGCCTTCCCGGCTTCGCAGCGTGCGAGCGCCTTGATCCCGGGCAGAAATTTTCTCGATACGAATTCCGCGGCCTGGCGCAGCCGTTCTCCGTCGGCGGCGAAGGCCGGATGCACGTCGAAGCCGTCACGTCCGCCCGGGCAGGGCGTGTCGGGGCCGGCCAGCGCCGGATTGCCGTAGCTCACATAGACGACGCGCGACAGATTTCCGCCGACCAGCGGCTTGAGCGCGGCACGCAGCTTGACAAAATTATCGGGCAGCTCGCGGTCGAGGACCTTCTGTGCGTCCTGGACCGAAGCAAGGATGCCGCCACGATTGAGCAGGCTGCGTTCGGTGCCCGGCTCGATAATGACGCTGGCGATCAGCCCGGAAAACAGAATGTCGTTGGCCCCGATCGTGAGCAACACCAGGTCGAGGCTGCGATCGGCGCGATAGCGGCGCGCGATCGCCATGAGGTCGTTCAATTCGCTGATCTGGGCACGTGCCGTTCCCGAACAGGCTGCGCCGGTCCCCGGGTTCGGGCACTCGCGTGCCCGCTGGCTCTCGAGAAAGCCCGATTTGATGGTCGCGCCCGAGCATCCGAGGGGAATGAACGTGACCGCGAGACGCGGGTTGTCGATCGCGAGCGCGAGCGCAGTGCGCATCTGGTAGCTGTAGAGCGAGCGGTGGCAGGGGCCGCTCAGCCAGCGGGCGCTCTGCCGCGCCCAGTCGCTGATGCCGGCATCATCGCCCGCCGTGGTGTTGCACGACCTGTTGCCGCTGAAGCCCGCCCGTCCGGGCCGATAATATTCGCCGCCCTCAAAGCGTTTGAAGCAGAAGCCTTCGTCGGAGAGCCGCACCGGCCGGTCGGGGTTGCCTTCGCCGGCCGCGATCGAATCTCCCATGCCGGCAATCAAGACATCACGCACCTGGATCTCGCTCACCAGCCGCAGCGCGGTGCCGTCGAGCAAAATGATATCGACGCTCACGGTGCTTGGGCGCCCGTAGGGGAGGTGGGCCTTCACTTCTTCGTTGCAGGGGGCGTTGACTTGCCGCGCGGGCCCGTCGCCGTCATCGAAGCTCCAGACGCACCCTTCATTCGCCGGCACCGTTCCGGCAAGCACTACACCGACGCGGTGATCGCGCGGCGACAGGTAGACCTCGCGCACACCGTCCCGGTCGCAGACTTCCAGCAGCTTGCCCGCACGGTCGACGCACAGGCGCTCCACCGTGTCGCGGGCCCAGCCGCGGCCATCGGTCTCGCGTGCCAGGAGCCGCTCGGCCGCCAGCACGCCGTCATTGCGTGTTGCGGCGACGTGACGCTGGAAGTCGGCATCGCTGCGGAACAGGCGAAACCGGTTCTTGACCTCCCACTCGATATGCGCGGCGCCGCCGCCGCGGAGTTCGGCGTGGGCAGCCGGTCCGCACCAGGTCGCGAGCACAATGGTGATGAGGCCGAGGATACGGAAATAGCGCATGGTTCCCGCCGGCATAATGGACCCATGACTAGCACGCCGGATGCGGCGGAAATGTGAGGCCGGATGCCGCCGGTTGGGCTGTCTAAGCTCATAACGGCACAGCGATTTCACGCGGTCTTCGCCCGACTGCGGTTTGGCGCGGAGCGGTGTCGCCGGTGGCTGCCGGCAACGGCCCTTGGGGCCCCGCCCGCCGCGACAACGGCGGCGCCGAGATTGCCCAGCCCATGCCGCGCACGGCGCGGGGGCGGGCGCCCACAGGGGTGCTACCGAAGCCTTCGCGCGTCGACGCCGCCAATATCGATTCGACCGAATAATTTTTCGTGAGTACACTTTTCGCGACAAAACAGTCGGTAACAAGACAATCCGGGAGGATGAGCATGGATCGAACGGTTCTGGGACTTGGCTGTGCCGTCGCGCTGCTATTGGGCGGCTCGTCCGCGCATGCCCAGGGCACGGTCAAGATCGGACTGATCAACGTTCTGTCGGGTCAGTTCGCCGATGCCGGCATCCAGCTCGACAATGGCGTCAAAACCTACATGAAGCAGCACGGCGACACCGTTGCCGGCAAGAAGATCGAGATCATCCGCCGCGACGTGGGCGGCCCGGCCCCCGACGTTGCGAAACGGCTGGCGCAGGAACTGGTCGTGCGCGACGGCGTCGATCTGCTGGCCGGATTCCTGCTGACGCCGAACGCGCTGGCCGCGGCCGACGTTTCCGCGCAGGCCAAGAAATTCATGGTGGTGATGAATGCGGCGACGTCCATCATCACCACCAAGTCGCCGTACATGATCCGCACCTCGGTCACGTTGCCGCAGGTGATGGAGACGTTCGGAACGTGGGCCGCCAAGAGCGGGACCAAGAAATGCTACACGATGGTGACCGACTATGGTCCCGGGCACGACTCCGAGGCGGCGTTCCAGCGCGCGTTCAAGGAGGCGGGCGGCGAAATCGTGGGCTCGGTGCGCTTTCCGGTCGCGAACCCCGACTTCTCGGCGTTCGTGCAGCGCGCCAAGGACATGAACCTGGAGTGCATTTACATTTTTATTCCCGGCGGCGCGCAACCGGCTGCGCTCGGAAAAGCATTGGCCGAGCGAGGCGTCGATCCCACCAAGACCAAGGTGCTGGGATCGGGCGAGGCCACGTCGGAACAGGCGTTGAAGAGCATGGGCGACGCCGGTCTCGGCATGATCTCGGCGTGGCACTACGACTATAAGAGCGACGCCCCGCTGAACGTGGAGTTCGTCAAGGTCTTCAACGAAATGCACGGACGCAACCCCGACTTTTTCTCGATCGGCGGCTATGACGGCATGCACGCCATCTACGAGGCGCTCAAGCGGGCCGGTGGCAAGACCGACGGCGAATCCCTGATCACGGCGGCCAAGGGCATGACATGGGATAGCCCGCGCGGCCCGATGTCGATCGATCCCGAGACGCGCGACGTCGTACAGACGATTTATATCCGGCGGGTGCAAAAGGTCGGCGGCGAACTCGTCAATGTCCCGTTCGACAAGATCGAGAAGGTCAAGGATCCGACGCGGGCGCGCGGCGGGTAGACGACTGGGGAGCGAGTTGCGCGGCGGCGATGCCGCGCAGTGATCTCTCGTGCCCAAAGGCGGCGCAAGTCGTTGGGCGCGGGCGCGCCCGGAGAGGACAGCAATGCGACAGACTCTCGTGGGCTTTGCCGGTTTTGCCGCGGCCATCCTCGCGGTCGCGCCTGCCGATGCGCAGCAGACGATCAGGATCGGCCTCATCCTGCCCTATTCGGGGCAGTTTGCCGATCCCGGCGCCCAGGCCGACAACGGGATCAAGCTGTACATGCAGCAGCACGGCGACACGGTTGCCGGCAGGAAAATCGAAATCATTCGCAAGGACACCGGCGGCATTGCGCCCGACGTGGCCAAGCGCCTCGCTCAGGAACTGGTGGTGCGCGACAAGGTAGACCTTCTCGCCGGCTTCTCGCTTACCCCGAATGCGTTGGCGGCCGCCGACGTCTCGGCGCAGGCCAAGAAGTTCATGGTGGTGATGAACGCCGCCGCGTCGATCGTCACCACCAAGTCGCCCTACATGGCGCGCGTATCCTTCACGCTGCCGCAGCTCAACGAGCCGCTTGGAGTCTGGGCCTACAACAACGGCGTGCGGAAGGTCTATTCCATCGTGGCGGATTTCGCGGCCGGCCATGACGCCGAAGCGGCCTTCCATGGCGCATTCAAAGCAGCGGGCGGAGAGATTATCGGGTCGGTGCGGTATCCCGTGGTCAATCCCGATTTCTCCGCCTTCGTGCAGCGCGCCAAGGACATGAACCCGGAGGCGATCTTCATTTTCGTTCCCGGCGGTTCGCAATCGCCGGCGATCGCCAAGGCACTGGCCGACCGTGGCATCGACCCGCGAAAGATCAAGATCATGGCGCAGGCGGAGCTGACCGACGAGCAAGCCTTGAAGAACATGGGCGACACGGCCCTCGGCATCATCACCTCCGCGCACTACGACTACAACCACGGTTCGAAGCTGAACAAGGAATTCGTGGGCGCGTTCAACGCCGCTTTCAAGCGCAACCCGGATTTCTTCGCCGTGGGCGGTTATGACGGGATGCATCTCATCTACGAAGCCTTGAAGCAGAGCAGCGCGAATACCGACGGTGAGGCGTTGATCGCCGCAGCAAAGGGAATGGCGTGGGAGAGCCCGCGCGGCCCGATGTCGATCGATCCGGCGACCCGTGACGTCGTGCAGACCGTATATATGCGGCGGGTGGAAAAGGTCGGCGGTCAGGTCGTCAATGTCGAGTTCGACAAGATCGAGAACGTCAAGGACCCGGTCAAGGCCCGAAGCACGAACTAGGGAAGATCCTGCCATTGTAGCCGCAAGCGGGGGCAAGGAACCTCAAATCCGAAACCAGCAACGTTGCTGGTGTCCCCTTGATTCCGCAGTTCGCATCAGAAGGCGCGGCAACGGCCAGCGAACCTCAGAATCGGGACACGAGAGCGACATCGCTCCGGATTGAATTGCGATTTGGCTCTAGGTATTTATCAGGCCGCATGATCTTGTTCGAAAAGTCTGCAACCTCTTGGATCATGCTCTGGGGCGGGTGCTCATGCTGACCATGACTCGGGCTCCGGCATGATTGCCTCGGCGTTCGGTGTCCTGTTCGACGGCTTTGCCTACGGGATGCTGTTGTTCCTCCTGTCGGTTGGCCTGTCGGTGACGCTCGGGATGATGAATTTCGTCAACCTGGCGCATTGCAGCTTCGCCATGCTTGGCGGTTACGCCGCAGTGACGGTGACGAATGACCTCGGCTGGCCGTTTCTTGCCAGCCTGCCGGTGGCGTTCTTGTCGGCGGCGGTGGTGAGCGTGGCGTTGGAACGCGTGCTCTACCGTCGGCTTTATCGCGCCACCGATCTCGACCAGTGCCTGCTTACGATCGGGATCGTTTTTATCTCGGTGGCAGTGGCCGCCTACGTATACGGCACCATTCAGCAGCCCCTGAACGTGCCCTCGTATCTGCGCGGCACGGTCTCGATCATGGGCCAGAGCGTCGGTGTGTACCGGCTGTTCCTGATCGGCGTTTCGCTCGTGGTTACGCTCGTGCTGGTCGCGACGCTCGAATACACCCGCTTCGGCGCACAGGTGCGCGCGGCGGTCGACAACCAGCGCATGGCGCGCGGCCTCGGCATCAATGTCGATCGCGTCTTCGCCATCACCTTCGCGCTCGGCAGCGGTCTTGCCGGCCTCGGTGGGGCGCTTGCCGTCGAGATCGTCGGCCTCGATCACGCCTTCGCCTTCACCTACCTGGTCTATGTCCTGATCGTGGTCGCGGTCGGCGGGCTTGGCTCGATTGCGGGCTCGTTCGTCGCCGCGACCCTTCTTGGCATCAGCGACATGGCCGGCAAATATTATTTTCCCGAGCTTGGCGCGTTTCTCATCTATTTCGTCATGGTCACGCTGCTGATGTGGCGGCCGGTCGGCCTGTTCGGGAGACGCTAAATTCGTAGCTTTGCCAGTGTCCCTTTGATTTTGAAGTTCGCATCAGAGGGTGCCGCGAGGGTTTGCGAACTTCGGAACGGGGACATTGGACTATGACGTCTTTCGCGGCGTCCGAGCCGCAACGCTATCTCGAAGCGCAGATTCGCTGGCGTCCGCTCGAACTCGCGTTCTGGCTCGCAACTCTGCTTCCGTTCGTGCTCACGCCCAACTACCTGCTGCTGGCGAGCCAGATCGCCATCACCGCGCTGTTTGCGTTGTCGCTCGATCTTATTCTCGGCTATGCCGGCATCGTGTCGCTCGGCCACGCCGCCTATTTCGGTTTCGGCTCCTACACCGCGGGACTGATTGCGAAATGGGGCTGGGGCGAGCCGCTCACCGGGCTGGTGATCGCGGCCGCCGCCGCCGGTATGCTCGGATATCTCACGAGTTTCATCATCGCCCGCTTCCGCCACCTCGCTTTGATCATGATCACGCTGGGGCTCGGCCTGCTGCTCGCCGAGGCCGCCAACAGCGCAAGCTGGCTGACTGGCGGCGCCGACGGCCTCCAGGGCGTGCGCATGTGGAAGCTCCTCGGCATGTTCCAGTTCGATCTCTACGGCACCACCGCCTACAGCTATTCGCTCTTGGCCCTGTTCCTGTTGTTTCTGGTGGCACGGCGGGTGATCCACTCGCCGTTCGGTCTGGCCTTGCGGGGCATCCGCGAGAACGCCGTCCGCATGCCCGCCATTGGCGCGCCGAGCCCCGCGCACATCCGCAAGGTCTACACCATCGCCGCGGTCATGGCCGGCGTGGCCGGCGCGTTGCTCGCACAGACCACCGAGACCGTTTCGCTCGAGACGCTGAGCTTCCAGCGCTCGGCGGACGTGCTGGTGATCCTCATTCTGGGCGGCGCCGGCCGGCTCTATGGCGGGATCGTCGGTGCGATCATCTACATGGTCGCGCGCGACCAGCTCTCCGGCGTCAATCCGCAATATTGGTATTTCTGGATCGGGACACTGCTGGTGGCGGTCGTGATCTTCCTGCCCAATGGCATCCTGGGCGGATTGGCGAGGCTGATGCCATCCGTACGGAGCCGGGCGTGAGCACGGCAGCACTGTCTACTCGCGGCCTGGACAAGAGCTTCGGCTCGCTGGTGGTCGCCAAGAACATCGAGCTCGATCTGCCGCGCGGTGCGCGCTACGCGCTGATCGGGCCCAACGGTGCCGGCAAGACCACGCTGATCAACCTGATCACCGGGATGCTCAAGCCGGACAAGGGCCGCATCTTCCTGGAAACGGACGAGGTCACCGCGCTCAAGCCCGAGGAGCGGGTCAGGCGCGGTCTCGCGCGCACGTTCCAAATCAACACGCTGTTTCCGCACCTCAGTGCGCTCGAGGCGGTGACGCTCGCGGTGTGCGAACGGCGCGGCTACGCCGGGACCTGGTGGCAGAAGCTGCCGGCCTACGCGGATGCGGTCGAGGAGGCATATGCGATCCTGCTCTCGCTGCGGCTCGGTGCGAGCTGCTATCGGCCCACCCGCGAGCTTGCCTATGGCCAGCAGCGGCTGTTGGAGATCGCGCTGGCGCTTGCCACCAATCCGAAGGTGTTGCTGCTCGACGAACCGGCCGCCGGCGTGCCGCAGGGTGAGAGCGCCGAGCTGTTCTCGGTGATCGCAGACCTGTCGCAGGACATCGCGGTGCTGTTCATCGAGCACGACATGAATGTCGTGTTCCGTTTCGCTCGTCGCATCATCGTCATGGTGGGAGGGCGCATCCTGGTGGAGGGCACGCCCGGGGAGATCGCCGCCGATGCCCGCGTGCGCGAGGTCTATCTCGGCGGGGCGCATCATGGCTGAGGCACTGCTTGCGCTCGATGGCGTGCGCGCCGGTTACGGCGATGCCGTCGTGCTCGATGGTATCGCGTTTGAGGTCCTGGAAGGCGGCAGCCTCGCCCTGCTCGGGCGCAACGGCGTCGGCAAGACGACGCTCCTGCTCACGATCATGGGCTTCACCCGCATCAGCCGCGGCAACATCCTCTGGCGCGGGCGCGACATCACGCGCGTTGCCCCGCATGGGCGTGCACGCGACGGGCTCGGCTGGGTGGCGCAGGAGCGCGAGATATTTCCCTCTCTCAACGTCGAGGAGAATCTCACGGTTGCCGCCCGGCCGGGACGGTGGACCCTGGAGGCGGTCTACACCCTGTTCCCACGGCTCAAGGAGCGGCGGGCCAGCAGAGGTAATCATCTCTCAGGCGGCGAGCAGCAGATGCTGGCGATCGCACGCGCGCTGATGACAAATCCTGCCCTGCTCCTGCTCGACGAACCGCTCGAGGGCCTGGCGCCGATCATCGTCGAGGAATTGACCGCGGCGATCAGGCGGATGACCTCGGACGAAGGCACGGCTTTCATCCTGGTCGAGCAGCATGCCGAGGTCGCACTGTCGTTGACCGAGGAAGCGGTCGTGCTGGAGCGTGGGAGCATCGTGCATCGCGCGCGCTCGCGAGACCTGCTGCGGGATCAGGACACGCTCGATCGTCTGATCGGCTTGCGCCTGGACGACGCCGGCGACGCGTCCTCGGCATTGAGCGGCATTCCCCCGCACTGAAAACGCTAAAGCTTCTCTGCGATGAATTTGAGGATCTCGGCACATTGGCGGTTGAGATCGTGCGCCGCCGTCGCGTCGTCCTGTTGCTGAGCCTCCGCCTGTATGGCACGCGAAACGGCTTCGTCGATGAGAGCCCGAACTGCTTCGTCGCGGGTCAATGCCCCGCTTTTTACGAGCGCCCGATAGAGCGCAACAACGGCGCTGACCGCCGCCATTGTATATGCCGCGTCGTCGAATGGCTTCATTTTCACGCTTTTCCGATGGATTGCGCGGCAGCGTCCCTTGTGACGGCCATAAGGGCCGGATGCGTCGTTGCCGCCAGAAACCTGCTCAATGGCCTGCAATCGGTGGGCGATAGGGGTGCAAAGTTACCACGCCGGCTGGTCAATGCCTATGTGGTGGCAGGCACCACGGCCGGGGGTCTGTTGTCGCCAAGCAACAGTTAACGGAAGAGTTTAGCTGCGAGCTGTCATGCCCTTGATTGGCCGCGGTACAGAATAAATAATCGTGATGAAATATGTGCGGCCGCATAGAATTCTTCGCAGTGAGCTGGCGCACCGAGACGCAGATAAGTGTGTGTAAGTGTAAAGGGCGTGTCATGTCGTCATATGCAAGGTACTGCCAGGTCCAGGCCGCGGAATGTGCGCGGCGCGCCAAGCTGGCAAGCTCGCCGGATATCGCCGCGGAGCGGCGGAATTTAGGACTGCGGTGGCTGAAGCTGGCAGAAAAGGCGCTAGCGGCGAGCCGTCCCACTCATGCGAGCAAGCGATCCGCCGGCATCCCGGCGCGGGCGTAGCGCGAAATCGTCCCAGGTGAAGCGCGGTTCGCTCCAGGCACGTGGCCCGGGCTTGGTCGTCTTTTGCGCCCCAGGAAGGGATCGCTCCCGGCCCAGGCGAGGAGCGATCCGCGACCGATATGTCGGTTACTGCGCCGCGCGGATGACCGCTTCCTCGTAGTTGCCCGTGCCCATGCCGCTGTCGGCAAAGATGCCGTGATCGGCGATCCACTTGAAAGTCTCCTCGTAGACTTCCCGAGTGTAGGGTTCGAACACCAGACGTTCGCCCGGACCCCAGCGGCGCGTATCCATCTTGGCGTGATAGCGCGCCGGGAATTCATTCTTGTAATAATGGGTGTAGAGATCGGGGCGAAGATCGATGTCGCGCTGCGCGCGTTTGAGTGCGCGGAAGAATTTGCGCAGGTCTTCGGGATCCGGATCGCCGGTGACCATGGTCGCGATCATGAACGTCGTGTCGATGATCTTGCGGAAGCCGAGTTGCTCCGCGAAATAATAGGGCCCGCTGAACAGCGCCGAGGCCTGCGCCTTGCCGTCGATCAATTGGTCGAGCCGGTGAAACAGCATGCCGTCGGCATAGCTCAGATTGATCTTGTCGGCCGGCATGTACTGCTCGAGCGCCTGGATGGTCGAGTAGTGGCTGCCCGATTGATAGCCGACCGCGATGGGGACGCCGGCCAGATCTTCGGGCCGCTTGACCGGCGAGCCCTCGGGAACGAACACGCCCGACGGCGCCACTGAATAGACATCCGCGTAGAGCCTGCCCTTGCCCTTCGACGCGGCGACGCCGACAGTCCAGTGGCAGGCGCAGCTCACGTCCGAGCTGCGGCCACGCTCGAACGACTGCATGGCGCCGACCTTGTCGCCCTTGTAGTGGTGCGCGCCATCGGTCGACTTGATCAATTCCTGGAAGATGTAGTCGAGCCCTTCGTCCTTGAAGTAGCCCTTCTCGTCGGCGACCCATTCCTGCAGCCGGAAATGCGGCTCGATGATGAATTTCTCCTTGGCCATGTCTTGCTCCTTCCTCGGGTTTGTCGGTTCCCAGTGCGCTGTTCTTCGCTCAGCAGCAGTCTCGCTCGGGTGAGCGCTTGTCGCGTTGCTCGGCGACGCGCCGGGCTGCGATCATCTTCACATGCTCGTCCATCAACCGGCGTGCGCCGGCGGCGTCGCGGATTTCGATGAGAGACGCCAATTCCTTGTGGGCCTCCAGAATGCGGCGCGCCACCTTTGGCGTCAGCGTCGGGTTCCGTGCGGGCCAGGACACATGTTGCAGCGAGATCAGCTGCACCACGAGGACGCGGTTATGCGAGGCTTCGGCGACCGCGAGATGGAATTCCCGCGACGAGCGCGTAAAGGCAGCCACGTCGTCGATCTTGCCTTCGGCATCGGTGATGAGCTCGCGCAGCCGGGCGTGATCCTCGGCGATGGAATTGACCGCGGCGAGTTCCGCCGCGAGACACTCGATGGCGCGCTGCGCATCCATGATTTCGCCCGTTGACACGCCGGCGAGATCGAGCTGCACGGCCAGTGCTTCGGCGAACAGGCGGGCATTGCCCTGCGCAATGCGCGCACCACCGCCGGACCCGACCTTGATATCGACCACGCCCTGGGCTTCCAGCGTTCGCAACGCATCGCGCGCGACGATGCGGCTCACGCCGAAGCGGCCGGCCAGATCCTTCTCGGTCCCGAGGAAATCGCCCGGACGCAGTTCTCGCGCGAACAGCGCGTCGCGCACCTGCGCCACGATCTGCGTCGACATGGTCGCGGAGCGGAACGGGATGACCGTCCGCTCGCCGCCCTTCATGGCAGGGTGCAACCGCATCGCGCCTCCGCTCGGGTGCCAAAGGTAGCAACGATAATAAAGATGATATCTTTATCCGGGAGGCCGCGTCAATAGGGGGGCTGCGGCTACTTCTTCAGGCCGGCCGCCTGGGCGACCTCGCCCCAGCGCTTGATCTCGCTCTGGATGATCTTGGCGAAATCCTCCGGCCCTCCGCTGAGCGCGTCGAATCCCTGCGGATGCAATGCCGACAGCACGTCCTCCGACTGCAGCGCCTCGCGCGCCGCGCGCGCAAGCTTGTCCACGATCTCGCGCGGCGTTCCCGCCGGTGCCATCAGCCCGAACCAGATGCTGGTATCGAAGTCGGGCATACCGGCTTCGGCCATGGTCGGCAGGTTGGCGGCGATGGAGGGGCGTTTGGCGGCGGCGGAGGCGAGCGCCTTGAGCTTGCCGGTTTCGACTTGCGAGACCACCGCGGAGGCGGGCGAGAACATCATCGAGGTGCGCCCGGCGAGCAGATCGGTCACTGCTTGCGGGCTGCCCTGATAGGGCACGTGCACGAGCTTGACGCCACCGCGCATGGCGAACAGTTCGCCGGAGAGATGCGGGGCCGTGCCGACGCCGGTGGAGGCGTAGAACACTTCGCCCGGTTTTGATTTGGCGAGCGCGATCAGTTCCTGCACGCTGTTCACGCCGGTCGAAGGATGAACCACGAGGATGACGGCGGCCGTGGTCACGAGCGCGATCGGCGCAAAATCCTTGGCGAGGTCAAACGAAAGATTGGGATTGATGGCCGCATTGGTGATGTTGGCGGACGATCCGAGGAAGAGCGTGTAGCCGTCCTTCGGCGCGCGCGCGACAAATTCGGCCGCCAGACTGGACCCGGCGCCCGGCTTGTTCTCGACCACGAATTGCTGGCCGAGAATCTGGCCCATGCGCTGGCCCAGCACGCGCGCGGTGATGTCGGCCGAGGACCCTGGGATGAAGCCGACGATGATGCGAACCGGGCGCGCGGGATAATCATCGGCGTGGGCGCAGGGCACGACAAGTTGCGCGGCGAGCGCCCATGCAAGCGCGATCGTTCGTCGCTTTGCTCGATCCATCCTCTTCCTCCCGATACGTCCGGTCGCACCGGTCGGTGCGCGGTGCCTGTTATTTCCTGAGGCCGGCGGCCTCGGCGACCGTAGCCCAGCGCTTCATCTCGCTGTCGAGATAGCGGGCAAAGTCCTCGGGGCTGCCACCGACCAGATCGATGCCTTGCGGCGCAAGCGCCTTGGCGACCTCATCCGCCTGCAACGCCTCGTTGGCGGCGCGCGCGAGCTTGTCGACGATCTCCTTGGGCGTGCCTGCGGGCGCGAGCAGGCCGAACCACAGCCCGGTCTCGAAGCCGGGCAATCCGCCTTCGACCATGGTCGGAAGCTCGGGCGCGATGGCGGTGCGCTTGGCTTCGGTCGACGCCAGCGCGACCAGCTTGCCGTCGCGCACATGCTGCAGAACCGTGGAGGCCGGCGAGAAGAAGACCTGGATGCGGCCGGCCAGCAGATCGGTGACCGCCTGCGGGCTGCCGGCGTAAGGCACGTGTACCATCTTCACGCCCGCCAGTACCTTGAACAGCTCGCCGGACAGATGCGTGCCGGTGGCGACGCCGGAGGATGCGAACGACAGCTGGTCGGGCTTGCTCTTCGCCAGATCGATCAGCTCCTTGACGCTCTTCACGCCGACCGAGGGATGCACGACCAGAATGTTGGGCGTCGTGGTGAGACGCACAATCGGGACGAAGTCCTTGGGGAAATCGAACGAGAGATTGGAGCTCATCGCGGCGTTGATCGGATTGGCGATCGTCCCCATCAGCAGCGTGTAGCCGTCCTTGGCGGCGCGTGCGACGAACTCGGCGGCGAGCGACGATCCCGCTCCGGTCTTGTTCTCGACCACGATCTGCTGGCCGAGGAGTTGGCCCATGCGCTGCCCGACGACGCGCGCGGTGATGTCGGCACCCGATCCCGCGGAGAAACCGACCACGACCCGGATCGGGCGGTTCGGATAATCGTCGGCGCGTGCGGCAAATCCCGCCAGCAAGGCAGCGCAGGTCAGTGCCGCATGAATTGCAAACCGTTTCCCCATGGCGGTCTCTCCCTGTGTTTTTTGGCAGCGAAGCATGTTTGGGCGCGCCCCGCCAGCGCGCGGATGTCGGGACCTTGCGGGCCGGTCGCGCGCCATTCTGTCGCGCCATTGCTCGGACTGATGCCGAGCGGCGGCGCGAGGGCCACGCTCGGACGAAGCCGCGTGGACGCTGTGGTCCGGTCTTGACCGCGCCGCACAATGGCGCAAGTTTGCGCCATGTTCGTCGCCTTCTTCCATGACCTCAAAGCCGCCGGCGTGCCGGTGACGCTGCGCGAATATCTCACGCTGATGGAGGCGATGGAGAAGGACCTCGCGGGGCGGCGGGTCGAGGATTTCTACTATCTGTCACGCGCCGCGCTGGTGAAAGACGAGCGCAACCTCGACAAGTTCGACCGCGTCTTCGGCCACGTGTTCAAGGGCCTCGAGCTCATGAGCGATGCGCCCACCGTCGAAATTCCTTCGGAGTGGCTCAAGAAGCTGGCGGAGAAATATCTTACCGACGAAGAGAAGAAGCAGATCGAGGCCATGGGCGGCCTGGACAAGCTCTTGGAAACGTTGCGCCAGCGCATGCAGGAGCAGAAGGGGCGCCACCAGGGCGGCAAGAAGTGGATAGGCACCGCCGGCACCTCGCCGTTCGGCGCGTACGGCTACAATCCGGAAGGCATCCGCATCGGCCAGGACGAGAACCGCAGCTTCCGCGCCGTCAAGGTCTGGGACCGGCGCGAGTTCAAGGATCTCGACGACCAGGTCGAGCTCGGCACGCGTAACATCAAGATCGCGCTGCGGCGCCTGCGCAAGTTCGCGCGCACCGGCGCGCCCGATGAGCTCGACCTTGACGGCACCATCAAGGGCACCGCGCACAAGGGCTATCTCGACATCCTGATGCGGCCGGAGCGGCACAATGCCGTGAAGGTGTTGCTATTCTTCGACGTCGGCGGCTCCATGGACTGGCACATCAAGGCCACCGAGGAGCTGTTCTCGGCCGCGCGCACCGAGTTCAAGCACATGGAGCACCTCTACTTCCACAATTGCCTGTACGAGAAGGTGTGGAGGCAGAACCGCCGGCGCTTCGACGACACCACGCCGACCTGGGACGTGCTGCACACCTATCCCCACGACTACAAGGCGATCTTCGTGGGCGACGCCTCGATGTCGCCCTACGAGATCATGGCGCCGGGCGGCTCGGTCGAGCACTACAACGAGGAGACCGGTGCGGCCTGGATGGAGCGCGTCACGCGCACGTATCCCGCCTGCGTCTGGCTCAACCCCGTGCCCGAAGCCGAATGGGACCACACCCAGTCGATCCGGATGATGCGCCAGCTCCTGGGCGGGCGGATGTATCCATTGACGCTCGAGGGCTTGGACAGGGCGATGCGGGAACTGGTGCGCTAGCAGCTCCGCCGAGCGTCATGAGCGACATCGAACCTGTAGCGGGAGCGCGTGGTAGCGCGTGACGCGTCTTTGCGCTTTGCGCGCTTGCTGGTAGCGTCGTTGCAACAAAAGAAATCCAGGGGAGATGAAACGCATGCGGCTCCTCATATTCGCGGCTGCGGTGGCCACCGCGACCGCGCTTGCAGCGCAGGCGCAGCAGGATTATCCGAGCCGCACCGTCACCGTGGTCAATCCCACGCAGGCGGGCGCGACCACCGACGTGCTGGCACGCACGCTTGTGCCCGGGCTGGCGAGCCGGCTTGGCCAGCAATTCGTCGTGGTCAATCGCACCGGTGCAAGCGGTGCGATCGGAACGGCTTCGGTCGCGCGCGCGGCGCCCGACGGCTACACGCTGCTCTTCGGTGCGGTCTACGTGCTCTCCGTGCTGCCGGCCGCCCGCAGCAACGACATCGGATACGAGGCCCATTCGCTCATTCCGGTCTGCCAGACCGTGTCCAATGCCATGGTGATCGCGGTGCGACCGGACTCGCCGTTCAGGACGTTGGCAGACCTGGTGGCGGCCGCGCGCGCCCAGCCCGGCAAGCTCAACTACGGCCACCAGGGCGCGGGCTCGATCCCGCACCTCTCCATGGAGGAGTTTCTCGACACCGCGAAGCTCGACATCAAGGGCATTCCCAGCCGAGGCGACCCGGCCGTGGTGACCGACATGCTTGGCGGTAGCATCGATGTCGCCGCGCTCGTGCAAGGGACCGTAGCGGGACAGAACCTGCGCCTGCTCGGCATCTTTGCGGAGGAGCGGCATCCCGCGTTTGCCGATACGCCGACCGTCAAGGAACAGGGCTTCGATGTCGCGCCGATCAGCTTCGGCGGATTGCTGGCGCCGGCCGGCACACCCGCGGCGATCGTCGCCAAGCTGGAAGCGGCCTGTGCCGGCGCGGCCAAGGACGAGATCTATGCCAGTGCCGCCCAGCGCGGAGCCCAGCCGCCGAACTACTACGCCGACCGCGCCACGTTCGGTGCGCGGCTCGATCGTGACATCGAAGCCAAGCGGCGGCTCATCGCGCGCATGAAATTGCAGATGTAACGACGGATTGTTGCACCGGGTGTGCGAGCGCGAGGGGCGCGCCTCCGGATCCATCACCACAAGCTGCACGGCGACGCGCAGAAGAAGTCGTTGGCGTTGGCGTCAGTGGAGAGGACGTGCCAGTTAAAGATTGCTCGGCGTTCCGACCCAACGCCCCATGCGCGCGAGGTGACGCGAGACTGCAATGTCGGTGACGCGTCCAATGAGATTGGCGATCGGAACCGGGCCGTGTGCCACCAGATCGCGACTGTCCACGCTGTTGGCCCGGTTATCGCCCAGGACATAGACATGCCCCAACGGCACTCGAATCTCCGCGAGCTCGGCGAAGCGTCCCTCGACCGGGCTTGAATCGAGATAGGGCTCCTCCACCGTCATACCATTGACGATGGCGCGCCCACGCTTGATGGCGATGCGATCGCCTTCCACGGCGACGATACGTTTGATGTAGTAGAGTTGGTCCTGCTTGGGGTGCAAGTACACCACGACCTCGCCGCGGCTTGGCGGACGGGTGCGATAGTAGCTTGCGTCAGCGAGAAAATATTCGCCTACCCGCAGCGTGGGCTCCATGCTGGGCGTCACGACATTCAGCACCAGCAGCTGGCCCGATGCCTGGGCATGGACGGCATAGACGCACGGTGCCGCGAACACGAGGCAGGCGATCACGAAAGCGCCGGCGTAAATGGTCCATCGTTTAGCGCCCGGATGCGGGTAGTCGCGCAGTCGGCGAGCGCGCCGAACCGCGTCGACCATGATGTAGAGCCACAGGCCGGCCAGCAGGGAGAGGCTGACGGCAAACATCCAGAAGCGCGCCAGTACGCCCATCATGGCGAACATCAGCAGGGTGTCCGCGATCATGACCAGAATGAACAGCGTGATGCCGCGCCGCGTCTCACCGATATAAATGTGACCCAGACCGGGTGTGAGCACCGTCAGCAGCGCCGCCACCCAAGGGGAGGGCCCCCGTCGCTCGTTGGCGAGATCATTCGCTTCGGTCGATCCGAAATCGGCAACCGATGCCATCAACTTCTCCGGACTGGGCGCACCCCTGCTCGACTATTAGTCTCGCCAGCCTGGATTAGGTTCGACGCGGAGGGCCGATTTCTGGCTGTTGTCCACAACTTATAAGAGTTTATTGGGGTAACATAACAGTCCGTGATGACCGGCTGGAACTTCCCGCCACGGGGGTTTCAGCGGCGCACGGCGAGGTAAGCGCCGAGCATGGCCATCAACCCTGCGAGCCCGAGTGCCGCGAGCCGCACCGCCATATTTGCGCCGGGGCCGAGCGACTCCGGCCCGGCCGCGTCGGAATGGCCGACATGCGCGAGCAGGAAAACGATCACGGCTCCCAAGGCCCACCGCAGGGGACGAAAACGGCGCCAAGGGAAGGGGAGGCGGGAAAGCGCGGCGGCAGTTGCGCCACTCACGGCGAACGCCATCGCCGCAATCGCCCACCACGGCCCGGTGGTACGCAGCTGCCGCCCTTTTGCGGCCATCAGGCCTTCCCACAGCGCCCCGAGATCGAAGCCGCCGGCGCTCAAGTAGATTTGCAGCGCCAGGGCGGCCAGCACACCGCAGGTGACGGCCCCGGCATAGACCAGCATGTGCGAGCGCTTGTCATATGCGCGCTCGGACCCTGGCATGCCGGCGATACTGGGGAAGGAGGGCTCAGACACAATGATGCCCGGGTTGAACCCGGGCATCACCAGAACTGTTGCAGGCGCTGCCCGGCCTACAGATAGGGTCAGCCGCGGCGCTCGGCCTGCCAGGTGCCGGAGCAGGCGCCGTTGCCGCCGCTCCAGGAGCCGCCGCCGCTGGTGGCGGCGAGGCGGCCGGTGCCGGTTGCGGTCTTGTCGCCGGTGCTGACGTTCACGATCACCGCGCCGTTCTTGCCGACCTTGCCGCTGATGCTGACGGTTGCGGTGCCGGCATTGCCCAAATTCCCGTTGGTGATGCGGATCGGATAGCGATAGGACGTGTCGCAGATCCCTTCCTTCGTGAAGATCACGACGCTCCAGACCCCATCGTAGCCCGGCACGGCCTCGGCCGAACGAAGCGCAGGAAGTGCGGCCACCGCCGAGAGTGCGGCCAGCAGCGCCAGGCCCCGTGAGCGGGCCAGAATTCCGGAATAAGTCATTTGTTGCCCCTTCTGCTTCCTGCCGGGCGCCGCGCCCCCTGAACCCGGGCATAACGGCAGTGAACACAGTGATCTTCGTGCGCCACTTGGTTAGTCGCAAAGCGAGCGCAATTGGTTCAAACAGGGTGAATGAATTTGAAAGAGCCGCCCGATACCGGCGGCGCGTTGCCCTGGCGCCCAAAGAGCTGTCAGACTGCCGGTGACGAGGCACCATCGATCTGGGAGACTTGTGATGATCACGCGCAGGCATCTGCTGGCAGCGAGCGCGGCGATAGCCGGAGCCGCCGCTCTGCACGATCCCCGTCCTGCCCTGGCGCAGCAACGAAACCTTGGAGCCAACCGGCTGGTGTTGCTGGGCACGCGCGGTGGACCGCGCATCACCGAGTACAAACAGACCCCGGCGGCAAATCTCATCGTCTGGAACAACGTCCCTTACGTGATCGACACCGGCTATGGCGTGACCTTCAAGCTGGTGGAGGCGAAATTTCCGCTGCCTGCATTGCGCTACACCTTCATCACGCACCATCACTCCGATCACAACGCCGAGTTCGGACTCCTCGTCTACAACGCGTGGGCGACCGGCTTGCAGACGCCGGTCGACGCCTACGGCCCGGCCGGCATGAAGCAACTCGCGCAAGGCTTTTGGGACGCCTACAAGTTCGACATCGAGACGCGCATTGCGGACGAGGGCAGGCCGGACCTGCGCAAGCTCGTCAATATCCACGAATATACCGAGGGGCCGGTGATGGCCGCGGGCGACGCCAAGGTAACGGCGTTGCGCAATCTGCATCCGCCGATCACCGAAAGCTTCGCGCTCAAGTTCGAGTTTCCCGGAAAGACCGTCGTCTTTTCCGGTGACACCGCTTATTTTCCGCCGCTTGCGGCGTTCGCGAAGGGCGCCGACATTCTGGTGCACGAGGTGATGTACGGACCGGCGCTCGACGAGCTGGTGATGCGCAACACCAACGCCGCGACCCTGATGGCCCATCTCAAAGCGAGCCACACGCTCGCCCCAGACGTGGGACGCATCGCCACCGAGGCCGGGGTCAAGACACTGGTGCTCAGTCACTTCGTGCCGGCCGACGCCACCGGTGTGACCGCGGAAAAGTGGGCCGATGCGGTGCGCCCAACCTACAAGGGCGATCTCGTGGTTGCGCACGATCTGACGGAAATCCTGCTGTGAGCGACGCGCGGGGCCGGCGCCCGCAATTCAGGTGAGGTAGACATGCCGGCTGAACGCTTCGATTTTCCCAACGCGGCAGGCCAAAAGCTCGCCGCGCTGCTCGACCGCCCGCCCGGAGAGCCGCGCGCCTACGCGTTGTTCGCTCATTGCTTCACCTGCGGCAAGGACGTGCACGCGGCCAAGCGCATTGCCGAAGGGCTGACCGCGCTCGACATCGCGGTGCTGCGTTTCGACTTCACCGGGCTCGGCTCGAGCGAAGGCGAATTCGCCAACACCACGTTTTCGTCCAATGTCGCGGATCTCTGTCGCCGCGGCAAATGAGTTGCGGCGAACGCGGCGCGCGCCCGCGATCCTGATCGGCCACAGCCTCGGCGGCACGGCGGTGCTCGCGGCGGCCTCGGATGTGCCCGAGGCGCGTGCAGTGGTGACGATCGCCGCGCCCAGCGATCCCACCCACGTCAAGGGGCTTTTCGCAGATCATCTCGAGGAGATCGGCGCCAAGGGCGAGGTCGAAGTTGTCCTGGGCAGCCGGCCGTTTCGGATCAGCCGCGCCTTCGTCGAAGACCTCGCGGAACACAGGCTGCTGGATCGTCTTGCCGATCTGCACAAGGCATTGCTGATCTTTCATTCGCCGACGGACGACATCGTCGGTATCGAGAATGCGGGCCGTATCTTCACTGCCGCCAAGCATCCGAAAAGCTTTGTCTCGCTTGCCGGCGCCGACCACCTCTTGAGCCGCCGCAGCGACGCGACCTACGTCGCCAACGTGATCCACGCCTGGGCCGAGCGCTATCTCGACATGTCGGAGGTCGCGCCCGACCTGCCGGACGAATCCAGGGCCGTCGTTGTTCGCGAAACGCGGCGCGGCCGCTTTCAACAACAGGTCACGGTGGGACGGCATCGTTTCCTGGCGGACGAGCCGGCCAGTGTCGGTGGCCTCGACAGCGGCCCGGGTCCTTACGATCTCGTGCTCGCCGGACTGGGCGCATGCACGGCGATGACGCTTCGGCTCTACGCCGAGCGCAAGGCGCTGCCGCTCGAGCGCGTCACCGTTGAGCTCAGCCATAGCAGGGTCCATGCCGCCGATTGCGAAACCTGCGAGACCAAGGAAGGAATGATCGACCGCATCGAGCGCGCCATCGCCCTGCGGGGCAACCTCGACCCGCAGCAACGCGAGCGGTTGCTGGAGATCGCCGACAAATGTCCGGTGCATCGGACGCTGACCTCGGAGGTGGATATCCGCACCGTCGAGCGCCGCGATTTGGACGATGAGCCGACTGCGCGATAGGTCGGAGCGGGGCTCGAATCCACGATAGGGAGCGCGAATTCCGCGGCCACGAGCGCGAACCTGCGGGTTCCATCACGCGCCTGAGCCCGGCACGTCGCGGCAGATCTGCAAACAGTTTTCCTAAATGGCGCCGTTGGGGAACCGTGTGCCGCTTGCGCAGTTGGCTCGATGTGAACGGGGTGACCCGCGCGCGAGCATTCGCATCGCGATGGCGCCACGACTCCGTCTCCCACATCCGATCCCCAACAGAAAGGCTGAAGCTATGGGCTTGTTTTCCAAGGACATCAAAACGATGGATGACCTGTTCGTGCACACCCTGCGCGATATCTACTATGCCGAGAACCAAATCCTCAAAGCTCTGCCCGAAATGATCGAAAAAGCGACTGACGCGCAGCTCAGGCAGGCGCTTCAATCGCATCTGGCCGAGACCAAGAACCAGGTGAAGCGCGTCGAGCAAGTGTTTCAGATGCATGGCGTGGAAGCCAAGGGCATCGATTGTCCGGCCATCGACGGCATCATCGAAGAAGCCGATGACGTCGCGGGAGAGATCGCGGACAAGGAGGTGCTCGATGCGGCGCTTGCTGGCGCAGCGCAGGCCGTCGAGCACTACGAGATCGCTCGCTATGGAACCCTGATCGCCTGGGCGAAGCAGCTCGGCCGCAACGATTGTGCGAGCGTGCTGCAGAAGAATCTGGACGAGGAGAAGGCCGCGGACAAGAAGCTGACCGAAATCGCGGAAGCGAGGCTCAACCTCAAAGCCGCGAGCTAATTGCCGGCCTGCTCGCCAAAGCGGCGCATGCTGACATTCTAACGGGCTCGCTCTGATGTGCCCGCGAGCGGGGGACCCTTCTAGGGTCCCCTTTTTCGTTTGATAAGCACATGGCCTAATTACGGACTAGCCGCATCGAGAGTCGCGCGGCGTCCCGCCGGCTCGCGCGTCTGACACCGGGACGCTGCGACATCACGTCAGCCCCTGCGGCCGCGACGGATCGTCTCGCACTGGTTGATCCTGGTGCCGGGGTCGTCAACTTTGACGCACGCGCAATCAACGCCAAAGGGGGCGAGCCATGCGCTTGCTAGTTGTCTTCCTTCTAAGTCTGGTGGTGAGCCAGTCGATCTCGATCGGTGTCGGATTGCTGGTCGAACGTCACACCAGCGCGTACACGGGCCTCGTAACCTTTATCGCGCTCTATTTCGCGATGTTCTGGCTGGCTTGGCGGTTTGCAGTCCGCATGACCGAACCCAACGCGGTCTTCGGAACGCGACTGAGCAGCGCGGAAAAGTGACGCGCGACGCGGCGGCGTCTACTTCGGTTCGACGCGTGGGTCTCCGCCGGGCGTGCCGGGCGGGGGAATGATCTTAAGTTCGCCTCCGCCGGGTGGCGTGACGTGGATGTCCCGATCTATACCGGCAGGAGGGCAGATCACCCCTTTGGACTGCGCGAGCTTGTCGCTCAGCGGAGCATCGCTGCCGCTACCCACCGTCGGGCCCTCACCTTTGACATCGGGTGGACATGTCACGCCTTGCTCAGGCACGCGATCGGCGCCGACCGATTGCGCCAGCGCGGCTCCTGCCGCCAAGCCCACGAACATCGCGAATGCCAGGCTGATCGTGCGCACGGGCTTATTCCTCACAGACATGCGCAACATCAACGCGCCGGGCATCGGAACGTTCCCGCCGCGAGGCATGCGGCAGGCCGACGCGTGTGGAGAACTGTCGTATCTGAGGCGCGTGCTCTGCTGACGATATGCCGGCGCCGATTCGGCGCGGCAGAGTCGGTGTCGCTACTGCTGCTTGTTCGATCCACGCATTGAAAGATCCGGGAGCGCGTTTCCGAAGGCGGTGCCGGCCTTGCCCGCAGCGACCCCATATTCGTAGAGCGCCTGCATGTATTTTCCGTCAAACGGGCCGCGGCTCGGATGATTGAAGGCCGGATCCACGTGGGCGATGCGCAGCGCATAGCCGTGACGCTGCGCACCGACAGAAATCAGCATGAGTTCCGCGCGCAGCGCCGCGGTGAGCGCGACCGCGATCGAGCGGCCGAGCACGCCGTGAATATTGCGGTCCGGCATCGAGAACTCGGGGCCGAGCTTGGAGTTCACGATGACGTAGAGCTGGCTGAACGGCGAACCCGATCCGGTGCTCGCTGACAACATCGATTCCGGCATGACGAAAAAGGGCGCGGTCAGCGTGCCGTCGCTGTGCATCTCATGGAATTTCTTGCCGTTCGCCTCCACCTCGATGAGGACGGGCGAAAAAAATCCGGGAATGCTGGATGACGCAAGCAGGACTTCACGGAACAGCTTGAGCGCCGCCTCGTCGCCGCGTGTGGCGATGGCGCCCATGTTCCACACCACGCGCCGCCCGGAGTCGAGATTGGTGGTCACCACGAACAGGCGCCGGCCGCGAGCATGCTCGGCGGCGATCTCCGAGAGCAGCTTTGCCGTCACCCGATGCTCGACCAGACGCTTGAGCGGCCAGAAATCGAACAGGCTGTCGCGGGTTACCCGGTCTTCGAAGATATCCGCCGCGCCGATGGTGGTGAAATTCTTGTGCACTTCCTCGTCATAGCGCGGGCCGAGGAAAGCGAATGGAGCGATCAGGGCGCCGATGCTGACGCCGGTCACCACCGTGAATTCAGGCCGGGTGCCGGACTCCGTCCAGCCGGTGAGCACGCCGGCGCCGAAGGCGCCATCCGACCCGCCGCCGGAGATCGCCAGCCACGGTCCGCTGCCGGCCGGCAGGAGGCGAACGAAATCCGCCGCCGAGTCCCCCACACGCGTGCGTCCGGAATGCCCGGGACAACCGCGGCATTCTCCTCCTCTACGGTGAAAGGTGCGCGCTCCTGCTGATCCTTCTGGGTGTCTTTCGGTGTCGGAGTTTTCCTATCGACTTTCTTCCTGGCCTCCGCCAGCTTCTGCGCATGCGCCGATGTCCACTCGAAGGGCGAGAATGACGTCAAGACCGTGCACGCCAAGAGCGCAAGGGCAAAAGCAGAAGCAAGACGAAGCGTGTGCAAAGTTGCTCTCCGACGTCGACGCGCGGCCTTCCTATTGAAGTCTAACGCTTCCAGGTGCCTGATTTGCCGTCACCCCGCGCGCGCAGCTCTCAGAACTCACGAATCATCCGTCACGTGATGACTGTCGCGACCTCAGCCTTGCGTCGCGCTCCAGACCCCTGCGCAGGTTCCTGACGGGCCCTGGCCCCGCCACGTTCCGCTGCCGCGACCGCCGGACAGGCGTCCAACTCCGGCCGCGCTCTGGCCGCTGGCCGAGACGTTCACGTTGACGTGGCCGTTCGGCGACACGCGACCCGAAACGCTGACGGCTCCGCCACCCAAATAGGACACCGAGCTGCCGCGAATCATCAGGCCGTAGCGGTACGACTGGTCGCAGCCTCCGCTCTTGGTGATGACAAGCACGCTCCAGGGGCCGTCGAACGACGCCGCATCTGCGGACGGGGTGGCAGCAAAAACGCCGACGGCAAAGGCCGTCGCCAGCAAGACGGCGCGGATGGAATAGCTGATCATAGGACCCTCGTGTTGGTCTCGCGGCGCCTTTGTCCGGTCGCAGGCGCCCCGTTGTGGTCGCTGTGCATTTTCTTCATCATGACAGAGCGATGCTGAACTCGCTCACAATGGGCGCATGGTTAGCAGAAGGCGTGGGACGGCAGAAGAGGCTTTGACCGGCATCTCTGCCGCCAAAATGAGCGATCAGCCACCCGCCTCACGATCATGTTATTATTGTGTTCGCTAAGTCGCCTCGGTTTGGCCAAAACGCGACAAATGCCAGGAGGAAAAGCCATGCAACCGATTCGTCTGTTTCTCGCCGGCGCCTCCCTCGCGGTTTTGCCGTTGCTCGCCCCAAGCCCGCTGCACCAAGCTTCAGCGCAAGATACAAAACCGGGCGTCGAGCGCCTCTATATCCTCAATTGCGGTGAAGGCGTCGCCGGCGATATTTCGCGCTGGTCTCCCGGCGTCAACGTGGGCAAGTCGATGGACTTCGTCGACAGCTGCTACCTGATCAAACATCGGCAGGGCTGGCTCCTGTGGGACACCGGGCTGGCCGACGCCATTGCCGCCATGCCGGAGGGTCAGCGTCCCGCCGACCCGCGGGCGACTCATTGGCGGCGGCCGAAGACCCTTGTCTCGCAACTCGATCAGCTCGGACTGAAACCGTCCGACATCAAATATGTTGCCGTGTCCCACACCCATCCCGACCACGTCGGCAATATGACGTTGTTCCCGCAAGCGATGCTGCTGGTGCAGAAGGCCGAGTACGAGTGGCCATCGCCGGTCGGTCCGCGCTTCAAACCCGACCAACCCGTGACCAAGCTCGAAGGCGATCATGACGTTTTCGGCGACGGCAGCGTGACGATCATCTCGACGCCCGGACACACTCCCGGCCATCAGAGCCTGCTGGTCAAGCTGCCGAAGACCGGCGCGGTGCTGCTGTCGGGCGATGCGGTGCACTTCAAGGACAACTGGGACAATCGGCGGGTGCCCGAGAACAACGACAACCAAGACAAGAGCGCCGCCTCCCTGCGGCGCATGGCGGATGTCATGGCGAAGGAAAAGGCGCAGCTCTGGATCAACCACGACAAGGCGCAACGCGACGGCCAGAAGCTGTCGCCCGAGTTCTACGAGTGAGGAGGACGAATGTTTGAGCGTATCGCCACCGGCCTGGTCTGCGGAATGAGTCTGCTCGCATGCGCGAGCGGCGTCGCGCACGCGCAGACCGGCTTCCCGAACCGTCCGATCACCATGGTCGTGCCGCTGCCGGCGGGCGGGACCGCGGATCTGCTTTGCCGTTTCGCCGCCGAAAAGGCGAGCGGCCTGCTCGGGCAGCAGATGGTGATCGAGAACCGCGCCGGCGGCGCCGGCGGCCGCGTGGGAACCGAATCGGTGCTGCGGTCGCCGCCCGACGGATATACCGTCCTGTGCGCGCCCCAGCTCACCTACAGCATCACCCATCTCGTGTTCACCAAGGCGGCGTTCGACACGCGCGCGATGGAGCCCGTCAGCGTGCTCGCGACCTATCCCCTGATCGTGCTCGCGAGGGCGACCCTGCCGGCCAACAACATGTCCGAGCTCATCGCGTACGCGCAAGCCAACCCCGGCAAGGTCAACTACGGTCATCAGGGCAAGGGCAATACCGGGCACCTCCTGGGCGAGCTCCTGATGCTCAAGGGCAATTTCCGCATGACCGAGATCCCTTATCGGGGCAGCGCCCCCGCCATCAACGATCTGCTGGCAGGCAACATCGACATCGTTCCGGACTATCTGCTGGCCAATAAACAGAATATCGATGCCGGCAAGCTGAAGTTTCTCGCCACCGGCAGCCGCGAAAGGCTCAAGGACTATCCCAATGTTGCGACCTTGGCCGAGACGCTGCCGGGCGTCTATGCCGATACCTGGATGGGCGTGGCAGCTCCGCCCGGAACGCCGAAGGAGATCGTCAAGAAGATATCGGACGCGATTGGACAGGCGTTCCAGATGCCCGATCTGCGCGCCCGTATTCTGGCATTGGAAGCCGAGCCGCTCGGCAGCACGCCGGAGCAGATGCGCGATATCATCAAGGCGAGCACGGAACAGTGGGCCCCGGTGGTCGAGGCCGCCAAGATCGGCGTCGATTAAACACAAAATGTCTGGGTGAGGAGACGCGTGATGGTTCTGGGTTGCATCGGCGGTTCGCGCCGACGTTTCGCGCGCGGCTGCATCGGCGCCGGGCTTGCCCTTGCCGCCATGCTGGCGGCGCTGCCGGGTGCCGGCGCGCAGGACTATCCGTCGCGACCGGTGAAAATCATCGTGCCGTTCCCGGCCGGCGGGACCGCCGACGTGATGCCGCGCGTCATCGGCGAGTGGCTGTCGCGAAAATGGGGGCAGCCGGTCGTGGTCGAGAACCGCACCGGCGCTGCCGGCAACATCGGCGCCGAGGCGGTCGCCAAGGCGGAGCCCGACGGCTACACGCTGCTGTCCGCGCCGCCGCCGCCGCTGGTGATCAACCAGAATCTCTACCCCAAGCTGGGCTTCGATCCGACCGAATTCGTACCGATCGTGATCATGGGCCGGGTGCCGAATGCCCTCGTCATCAACGCCAAGCTGCCATTCAACAGCGTCGCGGAGCTCATCGCCTACGCCAAGGCGAATCCCGGCAAGCTCACCTCCGCCACCCAGGGCAACGGCACGACATCGCATCTCACCTCCGAACTGTTCCAGCTGATGGCGGACGTCAAATTCCAGCACGTGCCGTACCGCGGCTCGGCGCCGGCCCTGACCGATCTCGTGGCCGGCAGCGTCGATCTGATGTTCGACAATCTCGGCGTGTCGCTTCCGCTGGTGAAGGGCGGCCAGCTCAAGCTTTTGGGCGTGGCCACGCCCAAGCGCATGGCGTCGCTGCCGGACGTGCCGACGATCGCGGAAACGCTGCCCGGCTTCGAATCGGCGGCGTGGTTCGCGATCGTGGCGCCGCCGAAGACGCCGCAGGCCGTCGTCGACAAGATCAACGCCGACGTCAACGAAGCGCTGCGCCAGGGCGACATCGTTCAGCGCCTCGCGCAACTCTCGGCCGAGCCGATCGGCGGCACGCCCCAGGCGACGGCCGCCTATATGCGCGAAGAGATCGAGCGCTGGCACAAGGTCATCAAGGCCGCCAACGTGAAGCTCGACTGATCGCGCGGTCTGCTCGAAAGGACGTCATGGCAGCCATCTCGCACCAATGGCCGGCGGAAGGGCTCACGCGGGTGCCATATTGGGTCTATTGCGACCGCGACACCTATGAGGAGGAGCAGGCGCGGATCTTTCGCGGGCCGACCTGGAGCTTCCTTTGCCTCGAGGCCGAGTTGCCGGGACCCAACAGCTATCGCCGCTCCAATCTCGGAGCGATGCCCGTCGTGGTGACCCGCGACAAGGACGGTACGCTCCACGCCTTCGAGAACCGCTGTGCGCATCGCGGATCGCTGCTGGTGCTCAACGAGAGCGGCGAGGCGCGCGACATCATCTGCGTCTATCACAACTGGAGCTACGATCTTTCGGGCAACCTCACCGGCGTTGCGTTCCGCAAGGGGCTCGGCGGCAAGGGCGGCATGCCGGCGCAATGCCGGCCCGAGGATCACGGACCGCGCAAGTTGCGCCTCGAGACGCTGTCGGGCCTCGTGTTCGGCACCATGTCGGCCGACGCCCCGCCGCTCGAGCGCTATCTCGGGCCCGAGATCGTGCGCCGCATCCGCCGCGTGATGCGGGCGCCGGTGAAGCTGCTCGGCGGCTACAGCCAGACGCTGCCGAGCAACTGGAAGCTCTACATGGAGAACGTCAAGGACACCTACCACGCCAGTCTCCTCCACACGTTCTTCACCACCTTCCGCCTCAACCGGCTATCGCAGAAGGGCGGCATCGTGGTGAGCGATTCCGGCGGCCACCACGTGAGCTATTCGCTCGCCGCCGACACCGGCGGCAAGGAATACGAGCAGGCCGGCATGCGCGCGGCGCAGGAAGGGTTCGGGCTCGAAGCGCCGCAATTGCTGGAAGCGGTCGACGAGTTCGGCGACGGCATCGGGCTGCAGATCCTGTCCGTATTCCCGACCTTCGTGCTGCAGCAGACCCGCAACAGCCTGGCGGTGCGCCGGCTGGTGCCGCAGGGTCTCGACAAGACCGAGCTGGTCTGGACCTGCTTCGGCTTCACCACCGACGACGAGGACATGACCGAGCGCCGCCTGCGACAGGCCAACCTGATCGGCCCCGCCGGTTACATCTCCATGGAGGACGGCGCGGCGCCGGGCTTCGTGCAACGCGCCGTGACCACCGCGCCGGATCTTCTCTCGGTGGTCGAGATGGGTGGCGCGAGCGTCGCCTCCGACGATAACCGCGTCACCGAGGCGGCGGTCCGCGGCTTCTGGAAAGCCTATCGGGAACAGATGGGGATGTGAGCCGCAGGAAAAACAAACAACATGAACATCGAGCTGCAGCTCAAGATCCAGGACCTCAACGCCCGCTACGCCCAGGCGATCGACGGCAACAAGCTCGAGGCGTGGCCGGATTTCTTCACCGAGGACGGACGCTATCGAGTGACCACCGCAGAGAATTTCGAGCGCGGCCTGCCGCTCGGCATGATCTATGCGACCTCGCGCGCGATGCTGCGCGACCGCGTGCGCTCGCTGCGCGATGCCAACGTGTACGAAGCGCAGCGCTACCGCCACATCATCGCTTCGCCGCTGGTGACGCCGGACGAGGGGAGGGGGGCGCGTGCCCAGACCGGCTTTCTCGTCGCCCGCATCATGCACACCGGTGAGACGACGCTGTTCGCGAGCGGCCGCTACGAGGATCATGTTGTGTTCGACGACGGCGCGGCGCGCTTTGCCGAGAAGGTGGTGATCCTCGACAGCCGGCTGATCGATACGCTGCTCGCCATTCCGCTGTAGTGCCGCGATGCCGCCTCGCATCCGGCACACGTGGCTTGCGCCAGCGCCCATGAACCTTTAGCCGAAGCGCAAGAGCCATGTCCGCCACCGCCGACGCCTCGTCCCTCACGCGTCACCGCTCGTTCGTGCGCTTCTGGTGCGCGCGGACGTTCACCAACGGCGCCTTCATGATGCAGGGGGTGGCGGTGGGCTGGCAGATCTACGCGCTCACCAACGATCCGCTCGACCTCGGCCTCGTCGGCCTCGTGCAGTTCTTTCCCCTGCTCGCGACGTCGATCATCGCCGGACAGGTGCTCGACCTGTTCGACCGCCGCGCGGTCGCCAGCGCCTGCCAGGTGGGCAAGGCGCTCGCGGCGCTCGCGCTTGCCGTGGGCTCCGTCCAGGGCTGGCTCGACCGCGAGAGCATGTTCGCCATCCTGTTCGTGTCCGGCACGGCGCGGGCGTTCGAGATTCCGACCATGCACGCGATCCTGCCGGGTGTCGTGCCGATGGCGCTGCTGCCGCGCGCGATCGCGGCCTCGGCTTCGGCGCAGCAGACCGCGGTGATCTGCGGGCCGTCGCTCGGCGGGCTGCTGTACGGGCTCGGGCCGGCAACGGTCTACGCCACCTGCACCGCCATCTTCATCGCCGCGAGCGTGCTGATCAGTTTCGTCGAGATGGCCCCGCGAAGCGAGCCGCGCAGAGTGGTCAGCCTGGAAACGGTGTTCGCCGGCTTCGCCTATATCCGCAGCCATCCGATTGTCCTCGGCGCCATCTCGCTCGATCTGTTCGCCGTCCTGCTCGGCGGCGTCACGGCGCTGCTGCCGATCTACGCGCGCGACATCCTGCACGCCGGACCCTGGGCGCTCGGCCTGTTGCGCTCGGCGCCCGCCGTCGGCGCGCTCGCCATATCGATCGTGCTGGCGCACCGCGCGATCGCCGGCCGCGCCGGCCACGTCATGTTCGCCGCGGTCGGATCGTTTGGGCTGGCGAGCCTGCTGTTCGGACTGTCGACCTCGATCTGGCTGTCGTTCCTGGCGCTGGTGATCTACGGCGCGTCCGACGCCGTCAGCGTGGTCATCCGTCAGTCGCTGGTGCAGATGCGCACCCCGCACGACATGTTGGGCCGGGTGATGGCGGTCAACTCGATGTTCACCGGCTCCTCGGGCTCGCTCGGCGAGTTTCGCGCCGGCGCGATTGCGGCCTGGCTCGGCGCGGTGCCATCCGCGCTGATCGGCGGCTTCGGCACGATCGCGGTGATGCTGATATGGATGTGGACGTTCCCGCAGCTCCGCCGCGTCGACAAATTGACGCCCGACGCAGGCCCTGCGACGTGAGCGCCACGCCGGATGATCAAGCGCGCCCGCCCGATTCCGGCGAGGACCCGGTCTATATCCACAAGCCCTCGCTGATGGGCGCGCCCTGGGAGCTCCGTTTGCGTCCGGAGGCGCTCGAATGGCGCACGGGCCGGCACGAGGGCCGCATCCCTTACGGGCGCGTCACCCGCGTGCGGCTGTCGTTCCGGCCGGTGACGATGCAGACGCGCCGCTTCATCGCCGAGGTCTGGTCGGCCGGCGGGCCACGGCTTTCGATCGCATCGACCTCGTGGCGATCCATGGTGGAGCAGGCGTCGCAAGATCAGGCCTATGGCGCATTCGTGCGCGAATTGCACCGGCGCATCGCCGCCGCGGGCGTAACCCCCGCGTATGACTGCGGCTCACCGGCGCTGCTCTACTGGCCGGGCCTTGCGGTTTTCGCTGGCGTGCTGGTGGGGTTCGCGGCGCTCATCGTGCGTGCGCTGGACACCGGCGCCTATTCGGGGGCGGCCGTGGTCGGCGCTTTTTTCGCTCTGTTCGTGTGGCAGAGCGGCACGTATTTCTGGCGCAACCGGCCCGGCCACTATCGTCCCGATGCGCTGCCGACCGAACTGGTGCCGAACGGGTAGGGCGCATGCCGTGCGGATCGATTGCCGCAGGCGGCCTGCCCTCGACGCGCACGTACGCCGCGGCGCGCGAACGCGCCGAGGCCGCGGATGATGCGCCCGGTCAGTTTCTCACCACCAGCACCGAGCATTTGGCGTAGCGCACCACGTGTCCGGCGTTGGAGCCGAGGAAATAGGTGCGCATGGCGTGCCGATGCTGGCGGTGCGAACTCATGACGATCAGATCGGCCTGGATGGCGTTCGCTTCCTCCAGGATCTCCTGGTAGATGCCGCCCTGGCGCACCGTCGATGACGCCCGGGCCGGGGGCAGCCCGGTCTCCTTGACCACGATCGCGAGCGCGTCCTCCGCCGCCTTGCGCTGCTGCACCTCGAAATCGGGCGGCACGTATTCCGCGAGCATCACCGGCGTGAGCGGCAGTACATTGACGAACCGGACCGAACCGTCCGAAGGACCCGCCATCATCAAGGCGGTCGCGACGGCGGGCTTGGCGAGTTCCTGATCGGCAAGATCGATCGGAACCAGGATGTTCCTGTACATGGCGCTGTCCCTCTCTCCCTGGTTTTGCACCATATTGCCACGCCAGCAGCGGGAAGGCGAAGGCGATGGTCACCGCGCCGCGATGACGCAGGCCGCGCCCGCCGCCGGGCAGCGCGATTGACCGAGGGTCCCGGGCGCCTGCGCGTCGGGCCGGTCAGACCCGGGCGGCGTCCGCGAGCGAGCGGGGACTGACGAAACGCTCCAGCCGGCCGCCGCGGGGATGCACCTTGCCCCAGTCCTGAGCGGCAAAGTCGATCACGGCCAGGCCCGACGTCGGCAGCCCCTCATTGAGCCGCTCGCGCGCCTCGACATCGCCCGAGGCGATCAGCAGCCGGGCGAGGTCGTGCAGTCCCGGATTGTGCCCGATCATCAGCAGCGTGCGCACCGGCGGCTTGATGTGCTTGGCGAGCGCGAGAATGGCCTCGCTGCCGGCGTTGTACAGGCGCTCCTCGAAGCTGACCTGCGGGCGAGCGCCCAGAGCCTCGGCGAGGCGTTGCCAGGTTTCGCGCGTGCGCTCGGCCGTCGACACCATGACGCGATCCGGAATCAGGGCATGCCGGGCCATGTAGGCGCCGATCAGCAGGGCGTCATTCTGGCCGCGCGCATTGAGGCGGCGCTCATGATCGCCCATGCCGGCTTCGGCCTTTTCCGCCTTGGCGTGTCGCAGCAGTATCAGGCGCATGGCACCAGCATCGATTTCTCTCGCGCCGCAGTCTAGTGTCCCGATTCCGAAGTTCGCACACCCCCGCGGCACCTTCCGATGCGAACTTCGGAATCAAGGGACACTAGCAACTTTTTGATTCTAGTGCGGCATTTGGATTTGAAGTTCCTAAACGAGCTCGCCGCCATAATGATAGGAACTTCAAATCCGCCGCACTAGCATGACGCGGGTGGCGGCTTGATCTCCGAGGAAGAAAACGTGAACGCGTCCGAGCCGGCATCCTACGCGCCCTCCTGGTACACGGCGACCATGGTGCCGACGGCCATGCGCGGGCCGCTGACCTTCGATCTCGACGTCGACGTCTGCGTCATCGGCGCCGGCCTTGCAGGGTTGACCACGGCGCGCGAGCTCGCGCGGCGCGGGTGGTCGGTCGCAGTGCTGGAGGCCGGCCGTATCGCCGGCAACGCGTCCGGCCGCAACCACGGTTTCGTCCTGCCTGGATTTGCGGAGTCGATGGAGCGCGTGGTCAGCCGCGTCGGCATGGAGCATGCCAAGGCGCTGTGGGACCTGTCGGAGATGGGGCTGCGATACGTGCGCACCACGATCGCCGAGGCCCGGATGCCCGGTGTCGCGCCGATTGCCGGCTGGCTCAAAGTCTCCAAGGTCGACAACGGCGATGAGGTCCTGGCGGATGTGCAGCTCTATGGCCAGGAACTCGGGGCCGAGGTCGAGGGCTGGCCCACCGAGCGCGTGCGCGAGGTGCTCAAGACCGATCACTACTTCCACGCCTTGCACCTGCCGCGCGCGTTTCACATCCATCCGCTCAACTATGCGCTCGGGCTGGCGGAGGTGGCGGAAGCGGCAGGCGCGCGCATCTTCGAGCACACAACCGCGCTCTCGATCGATGCCGAAGGCGTGCGCAAGCGCATCACCACGCCGTCCGCCCGCGTGCGTGCCGGCCATATCGTCCTCGCCGGCAACGTCCATCTCGCCGCGCTGATGCCGCGCGTCGTCGGCACGCTGATGCCGATCTGGAGCTATGTGATCACCACCGCGCCGCTCGGGCCGCGCCTCGCCGAGGCGATCACCTATCGCGGCGCGGTGACGGATACCGATCTGGCCAACAGTCACTACCGCATCGTCGGCAACGATCGCCTGCTGTGGTCGGGGCATTCGACCACGTGGGAGGCCAATCCGACGAGAATGGTGTCGCGGCTGCGAGCCGAGATCGCGGCGATCTATCCGCAGCTGGGCGAGGTCGAGGTCGAGCATGTCTGGTCGGGCGTGCTGGGCAATCCGCTGCACCGGATGCCGCTGATCGGCGAGCTGTCGCCCGGCGTCTGGCTCGCGAGCGGCTTCGGCGGGCACGGGCTCAACACCACAGCCATGGCCGGCAACATCATCGCGCAAGCGATCGTCGAGGGCGAGGACACCTGGCGGCTGTTCGCTCCCTTCGAGCTGGTCTGGGCGGGCGGCAAACTCGGCCGTGCGGCGATGCAGGTCTATTACTGGTGGTTCGACGCGCGCGAACGCTTCGCCGCGCGCCAGGCACGTCAGCGCGAGGAGGAATACCGGCGCGGGACCGAGCTCGCGGCGTTGCGCGCGGGGGAAGAGCAGGCGCACGTGGAAGCGCGGCTCGGGGCCGTGGTGCCACGGTCGGAACTGCCGGAAGAGCCGGCCCTGGCCGAGCTGCCCGCCGATCCCGTCGCCGCCGGCGAGACTGCCTCGCCGTCGATCGACCACGTCGAACCCGGTGACGAGGTCATCGAACGTCCGGTGGATGACGCCCGCCGCTTGTAGGTTCGGTCGAGTTCTTCACGAGACCCAACGATCCTAACGCGGGGCGTTGGGTCTCGCGCAGCGCTCGACCCAACCTATCGATGTCACCGCCCCTCGCGCCGCGCCATGAATGCGAGGCGCTCGAACAGATGCACGTCCTGCTCGTTCTTGAGCAGGGCGCCATGCAGCGGCGGAATGAGCTTCTTGGGATCGCGCTCGCGCAGAATTTCCGGACCGATGTCTTCGACCATCAGGAGCTTGAGCCAGTCCAGAAGTTCGGAGGTCGAAGGCTTCTTCTTCATCCCCGGCACGTCGCGGATCTCGTAGAACAGCTTGAGCGCCTCCGCCACCAGGCGCTGCTTGATGCCGGGAAAATGCACTTCGATGATCGCCCGCATGGTCTCGTTGTCGGGGAAGCGGATGTAGTGGAAGAAGCAGCGGCGCAGGAATGCGTCCGGCAACTCCTTCTCGTTGTTGGAGGTGATCACCACGACCGGCCGCCGCCGCGCCTTGATGGTTTCGCCGGTTTCGTAGACGAAGAATTCCATGCGATCGAGTTCCTGCAGCAGATCGTTGGGAAACTCGATATCGGCCTTGTCGATCTCATCGATCAGCAGCACCGGCCGCTCGTCCGCGACAAAGGCGTCCCACAGCTTGCCGCGCTTGATGTAATTGCGGATGTCCTTGACGCGCTCGTCGCCGAGCTGGCTGTCGCGCAGCCGCGACACCGCGTCGTATTCATAGAGACCCTGCAGCGCCTTGGTGGTGGATTTGACGTGCCACTCGATCAGCGGGGCGGCGAGGCTCTTGGCGATTTCGAGCGCAAGCACGGTCTTGCCGGTGCCGGGCTCGCCTTTGACCAGCAAAGGTCGTTCGAGCGTGATGGCGGCGTTGACGGCGACCTTGAGGTCGTCGGTCGCCACGTAAGCGCTGGTTCCTTCGAAACGCATGGACTCCCCTTGCTCGGCTCGGCGCGACGGTGCTTGACCGCAACGTATTGCACAATAAGCTGGAGCTGCAATGAATTAGATGAAATCGCGCGCAGACGCGATCGACGGGGAGGAACTCATGAAGACCGGCTTTCGGCTGCCGATAACGGCGGCCAGTATCGCGTTCGCGTCCTGCCTCGCGACAACGGCGCTCGCGCAGGGCTTCGTCATGAAGTTCGGCACGGCAACGGTCAACGATCCGCAGCACGAATACATCAAGATCTACAAGGAGGAGATCGAGCAACGCAGTGGCGGGCGGATCAAGGTGGAGATCTACCCCCAAAGCCAGCTCGGTCCGATTCCGCGTCAGCTCGAGGGCCTGCAACTCGGCACCATTGAAGGCTTCATCGGTCCGGCGGATTTCTACGTCGGCGTCGACAAGCGTTTCGGGGTGTTCAGCGCACCGATCCTATTCCGCGACATGACCAATGCCGCGGCGACCTTGGCCGATCCGGAGCTCAACCAGGCGATCCTCGCGCTTGGTTCGGACAAGGGTTACGTCGGGCTCGGCACGTTTGCCTATGCCCAACACGACTACATGGCAAAGGATCCGATCCGTACGTTTGCCGACTTCAAGGGCAAGAAGATCCGCGTCAACGCCACGCCGCTGGAACGAGAAGCGATGGCACGGCTGGGCGCGACGGCGTCGCCAATGCCGCTCAACGAGGTCCTGCCGGCGCTCCAACGCAACGTCATCGACGGCACGCGCAGCGGCCTGTCGGTCTTCGTCACGCTCAAGTACCAGGACGTCTCCAAGGTCGTAACGGTCACCAACGATACCATGCTCGTTCCGCTCGCGACCGCGAGCAAGGTTTGGTTCGACAAGCTTCCGGCCGACTTGCAGAAGGCGGTGGTCGACGCTGGTCGCGCCGCGCAGGTCAGAAACCAGAAGTTCACGCTCGATTTCAATGCGCAGATGCCCAAGCGCTGGGCCGAGGTCGGCGGGGAATTGTTCGTGCTGCCGGACGCCGAGCGTCAGAAGCTCGTGGCCGCGCTCAAGTCGGTCGGCGACGACGTGACCAAGGACGATCCGCCGGTCAAGGCGTTCTTCGAGCGTGTGCGGGCGGCGGCGGCGAAAAACTGACGCCGACTACGCATCCGTCCCGACGACGCCACGCAAGACCTCCGCAGCTTGTCCGCACGAAGCGGGAAGGGGCCGCCTGATGCGTCTGCCCGAACAAAGGCTCGAGGCCCTCGCCAGGCTGCTGCTGCATCGCGTCCCGCTCACGCTTGCGGCACTGCTGCTCTTCGTCGCAATCGCGGTCAACTTTGCCAACGTGGTCGCCCGCTACGTGTTCCTCGCGGCGTTCTATTGGGCGGAGGAGGTGATGGTCTACCTGGCGATCTGGTCCATCTTCCTTGCCGCCGCGGCGGTCGCCTACGACGGACGTCATCTCACGATGGACCTGTTCGCCGCCCGGCTTCCGCCGCTGTGGCGCCGTGTGCTGGAGGCTTTCGTGGCGGCGGTCTGCTTTGCCACCTTCGTGTTGATGGCGTGGCAGTCGTTCGAGGTCGTGCGGCTGTTGGCGAGAAACGACCAACGCTCGATCGCGGTCGACATGCCCATGGTCGTCCCGCATGCGGCGCTGCTCGTGGGATTTTCGCTTTGCGCCGCCGCGGTGGTTTGCAGATCGCTGTTTCGACGCTCCGCGGTCGAGCCGGATGAGCTCGAAGATATCGTCGAGCGGGCCGGCTAGCGTGGCGCATTTGACGCTCCTCCCAGCGTTGCCGCGACTTCGCATCAGAGGCTGCCGCGAAGGTTCGCGAACTTCGGAATCGGGACACTAGGGAGAACCGGCGGTGGCGCTGACGATGACGCTGGTGCCGATCGTCCTGCTGTTTCTCGGCTTTCCGATTTTTGTCGTTCTGCTGGCGACCGCCGCAATCGCGATCGTCATCTTCTACTCGATCCCGCTCACGGTGCTCCACCAGGTGATGTTCGGGTCGCTCGACAGCGCCGCGTTGCTGGCGGTTCCATTCTTTATCTTCGCCGGCGAGATCATGGCGGCCGGAGGAATCTCCGGTCGCCTGGTGGCGTGGGCGAAATCGCTGTTCGGCCGCTCGAAGGCCAGCCTGCCGATCACGACAGTGGCGACGTGCGTGGTGTTCGGGGCGATCTCCGGGTCGTCCGCGGCGACCGTGGCGGCCGTGGGGCGTATCACGTTCCGGCCGATGCTCGATGCCGGCTATGACCGTCGGTTCGCCACCGGACTGCTCACCGCCTCCGGCTTGATCGACAACATGATCCCGCCGTCGATCGCCATGATCCTCTATGCCATCGTGGCCGAGCAGTCCCTGGTGCGCATATTCACGGCCGGCTTCGTGCCCGGCTTGTTGTTCGCGTTCGCGTTCGTGGCCTACGTGCTGGTGAAATCATGGGGCAGCGCCATCGACCCGCCGGAGCCGTTCCGGTGGGCCCGCCTGGGGCGCGAAACGCTCAACGCGGCGTGGGCGCTCGGCATGCCGGTCATCATCCTGGGCGGAATCTATACCGGGGTCCTGTCGGCGAACGAGGCGGGCGGCGCCGCTTGTGTCTACGCAATTCTGGTGGCGATGTTTGTTCATCGTGATGTCGGCGTGACCCAGTTGCTCGATCTTGCCCGCCGCTCCGCCTACGTGACCTCGCAGCTGATGGTGATCGTGGCATCGGCCGGCGTATTTTCCTGGCTTCTCACCACCAGTGGCGCCGCCCCGCGTCTCACCGACGTCTTCGCCGCGCTCGATCTGTCGAGCGCGATGCTGCTCTTCATCATCAACGTGTTTCTGCTGCTGGTCGGCATCTTCTTTGATCCGGCGCCTGCGATCCTGCTGCTCACGCCGATCCTCCTTCCGATCGTCAAGGCGGCGGGCATCGATCTCATCCACTTCGGCATCGTGATGACCGCGAATTTGAGTATCGGATGCTTCACCCCGCCGTTCGGCATCAATATTTTCGTGGCGCAGGCGGTGTTCAAGCAGCCGGTCTCGGTCATCTATCGCGGCGTCATGCCGTTCATCTGGCTCAGCATCGCCGTGCTTGCGGTGATCACCTACGTGCCGGAGCTGTCGCTGTTCCTGACTCGCCTGCACGATTGAACGTGCGGGCTCGATCTTGCCGCTCGCTCGGGGCGGACGTACCATTTGATGCGCGGCGGTTTCGCCCGCGCGGTTTGGTATCGGCGCGAGGGAGCATGACATGCAGCGCAAGGGCAGCAGCCGCTGGAGCAGGACCGTTCTGACGTTCGCCTTCGTTGTTCCGCTTGCCTGCGCCGCGGGTGCCGATGAGCGCAAGCAGCTTGCATTCGATGTGATCGAGCGCAACGCCCAGCAGATGACCGACATCAGCGACGCGCTGTTCTACTTCGGCGAGCTCGGGATGCAGGAATTCGAGAGCACGAAACTGCTCAAGGACACCCTGACCGCGGCCGGCTTCAAGGTGGAGCTGGGCGGGGCCGACATGCCGACCAATTTTTGGGCCGAGTATGGCAGCGGCCGGCCGAAGATCGCCATCGTCACCGAGGTCGACGCCTTGCCCGGCGGTTCGCAGACGCCCGGGACCTATGAGCGCAAGCCACTGGTGAAGGATGGTCCCGGCCATATGGAAGGCCACAACACGCACGGCGGTGTCGCATCGCTGGCCGCGTTCGCCGTCAAGCAGGTGATGCAGCGGCACAACATTCCCGGCACGGTCGCGATCTCGTTCGGGCCGGCCGAGGAGCAAATCGCGAGCCGTCCCTACCTCGTGCGCGCCGGCTACTTCAAGGATGTCGACGCGATCATCTATCTCCATATCGGCGAGGGGCTCACGACCGGCTACGGCTTGCAGAACTACGCCGCGATCAGCTCGATCTTCACCTTTCAAGGCAAGACCGCCCACGGCGCGGTCAATCCCTGGGACGGGAAGGACGCCGTCGACGCGGTCGAGCTCATGGATATCGGGTTCGACAAGTTGCGCGAACATCTGCGTCCGACCTATCGCGCGCATCGCACGATTACCGCCGGCGGCATCCAGCCCAACATCATCGCCGACAAGGGGCAGATCTGGTGGTTCGTGCGCGACGCCGGCATGCCGGCCGCCAAGGAGACCTACGACAAGCTCTTGAAGATCGCCGAAGGCGCCGCGCTGATGACCGGCACGACCTGGGAGGTCAAATACGCGGCCTCGGCCTGGCCGCAGCTCGCGAGCAAGACGATCGCCGAGAGCGTGCAGAAGAACATCGAGATGGTCGGCATGCCCAAGTGGAGCGAGCAGGAACAGCAATTCGCCAAGGATTTCCAGAAGGCGGCGGAGAAGCCGATGGTCGGGCTGCGGACCGTGCCGACCCCGCTGGGCGGCCGGACGCAGGCGACCTCGTCGAACGACAACGGCGATGTGTCCTGGGTGGTGCCGGCCGGCCTCGTGAACTTTCCGGCCTCGGTTCCCGGCATCGGCTATCACGAGTGGAAGGCCGCCGTCACGCCGGTGAGCTCGATCTCCCACAAGGGCCAGGTGACGGGCGCGAAGGTTTTGGCCGCGTCCATCATCGACCTCATGACCACGCCGGAACTGCTGCAGAAGGCGCGCGCGGAGTTCGAGGTCGAGTCGAAGAAGACGCCGTACTTCTCGCTGGTTCCACCCGACGCCAAGCCGGATCTCGAGCTCAACCGCGCGGAGATGGAGAAATACCGCGCCGAGATGCGCAAGTTCTATCTGGACAAGACGCCGCGCTTCAACTGAAGGGCCGTGGCGCGCGGTCGTCGCGTGAACGTGACCAAGAGTTGAGCGGCGGGAGCGCCCAAACGGCCTACGCTGCCACGACCGACCGCGGGCGAGTGCGTGACGCCTAGTTCTCTGCGTGGCCGTCATCTTGCCGGTCATCATATATCACCATGCCCGATACGGGATCGACCCAGGCAATATGGCTTCGAACGGCCCTGACGCCCGGAATGTTTTCGGCGGCGACGATGGCCGCTTCGCGCTGGTGCGCAGCAAGCTGTGGTTCGGGTCGGGGCTCCGTCAAAGTCCGAGATGAAATCAAAGAAGGAAGCGCCGGATGACGCCATCAGCGCCACCAAGGCGGCAGTGGCTGAGGGAATCGTCCCTGGAGGGGGACTTGCACTACTCCGTTGCACAGAAGCCTTGGCTGCTGAGGAGGCCAAATGTTCCGGCGATGAACGGACGGGACTGCAAATACTCAGGCGCGCGCTAGAAGCGCCGGCGCGGCAGATCGCCGAGAATTCTTCCATCGATGGCGGGGTCGTGGTCGCCCGCATGCTGGAAGGCAAGGGCAACTACGGCTTCGACGCGACTCGCAAGGAGTATGTCGACCTCGTGGAGGCGGGAATTATCGATCCGGCCAAGGTCGTCCGCGTTGCGCTTGAGAATGCCGTATCCGTCGCAAGTGTGTTGCTGCTCACTGAAGCCACCATGACGGAGATGCCTGAAGAGAAGAAAGATTCGGCACGCGAGGCCGAGATTGCTATGTAGCGCTAACGCGCTCAAGAAATAACCTGCCGATGCGATTTGGTGTCCGGCAGGAAGAACAACAGATCCGTCTGCGCCGGCTACGATTGCCTAAGGCCCCGTGCTGACCCTGACTTGAATCAATAGGGCGTTGTGCATTCGCGCCTAAGTTAAATTGAAATAGCAGCAGCTTTGGGAGCGCCTCATGAGTTACGCATCCATCATGGTGTACGTGGAGGCCGATGCCACGCCGGAGGACCGCGTGCGTCTTGCCGCAACGCTTGCAGGCAAGTTCAACTCAATGCTGATCGGACTATCGGCGCTCACGCTACCGCCGCCAATAGCCGCTGATGGGATGCTGCTCGATGGACCGACGTCCATGGATATCGATTTGATGACGGCGAAGCTTGCAGACAGAGGCAAGTGGTTTAAGGGCGTTGCGGGCGGCGATCCACAAAGGATCGAATGGCGTTCATCACTCGACCTGCCGATTGAGGCAATGGCACGCGCGGCGCGCAGTGCCGATCTTGTAGTTATTGGGCAGGCGACGGCAACGGGAGGCGCTTACAGGGCGCTCGATCCGGGCGAAGCAGTTCTGAAGATGGGTCGTCCGACTCTGGTCGTACCCGACGGAGTGAGTACGCTGCGAGCCGAGCGTGTCGTGATCGGTTGGAAGGACACCCGCGAGGCACGTCGGGCAGTGTACGACGCGCTTCCTCTCTTGCAAGCTGCAGCGCGCGTAACGATCGTCGAAGCTTGCAAGGGGGACGAGGAGAATACCGCGCTCCGGCATCTTGATGACCTGACTCGTTATTTGACGTGGCACCGGATCAACGGCGGTCCCAGGGTCATACTTGAGCAAAGAGCTTCTGGCGCTGCGCAATTGATCCGCGTCGCCCAGGAAGAAGGCGCGGATCTGCTTGTGACCGGCGCCTATGGACACAGCCGCCTCGGCGAATGGGTCTTCGGCGGCATGACCAGAGACCTTGTCGCGACGAGCCCGATCTGTTGTCTCATGTCTCACTGACGCCTTGCGACAAAACCATGATCGGCAATCGTGCCGTCGTAATCGGCGGCTAGGGCGAGGAAGTACAAGGGCAACTCCGCTACAATGCCGGAACGGCCAAAGCCTGCATCTTGGTCATGAGGTTCGGCCGGTAGATCTCGATCGTGCGTGGGCTGATCCCGAGGTCATAGGCAAGAGGGAAGGAGACGCGTCATGCTGCATGCCGCCCGGCTCGTGTTTGCGGTCGCCGCCGTGGGATGGCTGGCAGCGACACCGGTGTCCGCGGCGGACAAGCTCAAGATCGCGGTCGGCCAGCGCGAAATATGGCACGGTGCTCCGGCCGCGCTGGGCGAGCGCGCCGGCATTTTCCGCAAGCACGATCTCGACCTCGATCTGCTGTTCACCAGCGGCAGCGGCGAGACGATGCAGGCGACGATCGCCGGCAGCGTCGATATCGGAGTCGCTGCCGGCACGTTCGGCGTCATGGGCGCCTACGCCAAGGGTGCGCCGATCCGCATCATCGGTGCGGAATCGACCGGAGAGGACGCGTATTGGTATGTGCGCGCGGAATCACCGGTCAAATCGATGGCGGACATGAAGGGCCGCACCATGGCGTATTCCACCAATGGTTCGTCCACGCACGCGAACGCGCTGGCCTTCGTCGAGCTCTACAAAGTCGATGCCAAGCTGGTCGCAACCGGCGGTTTTCCGGCGACCTTCACCATGGTCATGTCGGGGCAGATCGATGCCGGCTGGTCCGCTCCGCCCTACGCCATGGAGGCGCTGCGCAAGGGCGAGATACGGGTCATCGTGCGATCCGCCGAGCTTCCGTTGGTGAAAGGGCATACGGTTCGGGTGCTCATCGCCAACAAGGCGGATCTCGACGGCAGACCCGACGTCTATCGTCGCTTCATGCGGGCTTACCGCGAGACCGTGGATTGGATGTATGCGAGCGACGAGGCGCCGAAGATCTACGCGGAATTTGCCAAGATCAGCATCGAGGATGCACGGCGGGTACGCGAGGAGTTCGACCCCAAGGAAATGCTGATCCCCGACCGGGTGCTGGGACTGAACGATCTCGTGCCCGACGCCGTCAAATTCAAATATCTCAGCCAGCCGCTGACGGCGAACCAACTCGACGATCTCGTGCAGATTCCGAAATAGACGCGATTGCGCACGAACGTCGCGCTCGACGGCCGCCGGCGTCATCGGCGAGTTGACGGGCAAATGCATTTCGGATCAAGTCGCGCACCCCTTCACCAGGAGCTTACGATGGTTCGCCGGATGCTTTGGCGCGTGCTTGCGCTTGCGTTGTTCGCGGTTCCCGGCCTGCCCGCGCACGCCGCCGAGGCCTATCAGGTATCCACCATTTCCAGCCTGCTGGCCGGCGGCTATGACGGCACGATCACCGTTGGCGAGCTCCTCAGCCATGGCAACTTCGGCTTGGGCACCTTCAACGGCGTGGACGGGGAGATGATGGTGCTCGATGGCCAGGTCTACCGCGCCACCGTCGACGGCCGCGCCCATCTGGTCGACCCGTCCGAACTCACCCCGTTCGCGGTGGTCGTGCTGCTCCAGCCGCAATCCTCGATGGCGGTCGCCGCGGGACAGTCGCTGGAGCAACTCGAGGCGGCGCTCGACGCGCTCCCGTACAGCGCCTCCCGCATCTTGGCAGCGCGGGTGGACGGCCGGTTCCAGGCGCTCCGGATCCGCAGCGAGCCCAAGCAAAATCCTCCCTATCGCTCCCTGGTCGAGGTCATCAAGACGCAGCAGGTCGTCCACACGCTCGACGACGTGCAAGGCACCCTGATCGGCTTTCGGTTCCCGGCAGCGGCGAGCTCGGTCAATGTGGCCGGCTGGCATTTTCATTTTCTCAGCGCCGACAAGACGCGGGGCGGTCATGTCCTTGCCATGACCACCGGCGACGGTGTGGCGCTGGTCGAGGAAATTTCCGATCTGCGCATCAGCTTCCCCGCCAGCGCGCCCGCATCCACCGCCAGCGCCGAGTCGATCAAGGCGGTGGAACGTCCGGCGGTGAAGCCCGGCGAGTGAGTCGGGCGCGCGCTCGAGAGGGGCACGGCAACCGGCGATATGTGGCGCCGCCAAGGCTGCGCGGCGGCCGTCTGGGCCCGGTTCCTTTTGCACCGCACCGAAAACGGGGCTTGCCACAATTCCGTTATTGTCCCGCATCGCGCGGCCCGATATAAGCTCGCCGCGCGAGCAGGGGGTTCGCTTGGTTTTCGGACGGGGTTGCAATGTCTTCGCAGAAGAACGGCGTGGCACTACTCGACAAGAACAAGACCTACCGACCTTCCGACAAAGAGCCTTTCATGAATGAGCGCCAGCGGGAGTATTTCCGCCACAAGCTGCTCACCTGGAAGGAGGAGATTCTGAAAGAGGCGAAGGAGACGCTGGCGCATCTTCAAGCCGAGAGCGAGAATCATCCCGATCTGGCCGACCGCGCGTCCTCCGAAACGGACCGGGCGATCGAGCTGCGGGCCCGCGACCGCCAGCGCAAGCTGATCGCCAAGATCGATGCGGCGATCGCCCGCCTCGACGACGGCACCTACGGCTATTGCGAGGAGACCGGCGAGCCGATCGCGCTCAAGCGGCTCGAAGCGCGCCCCATCGCGACGCTCTCGGTCGAGGCACAGGAGCGTCACGAGCGGCGCGAGCGCATCTATCGCGACGAGTGACGCGACGCCGGCGAATCGAGTAGCGAGTGACGGGTCGTAAAATGACGTTTGGCGCGTTCTATTCGCTGCTCCCCATTCGCTATTCGCTCGTTGCAGTTGCGCTGGTCGCTGCAGCCGGTGCCGCGCTCGCGCAGACCTGGCCGCAGCGGCCGGTGAAGGTCCTGGTGCCGTTCGCAGCGGGCGGCAATATCGACGTGATGGGTCGGCTTGCCGCGTCGCGCCTGAGCGAGGCCTTCGGCCAGCAATTCGTGGTCGAGAACCGGGTCGGCGGCAACGGCATCATTGCAACCGAGGCGGTCGCCCGCGCGCCGGCGGACGGCAACACGCTGCTGTGGGCGAGCACCTCCGTCATCGCCATCTTTCCCGCGATCTCCAAGGTCGGCTACGACCCGGTCAAGGATCTGGCGCCCATCAGCCTGTTCGGCGTGGCGCCGCAGGTGCTGATCGTGAACCCGAAATTGCCGGCGCAGACGGTTCCGGAATTCGTCGCCTATGTGAAGGCGCAAAAGGAAAAGCTCGCCGTATGCCGGCGGCGGCGGGCCGGGCAGCGCGAGCAATCTCCTGATGTCGCTCTTCCTCAAGCGCGCCGGTCTCGAAATGACTGGCGTGAGCTATCGCGGCACGGCGCCCGCGCTCACCGATCTCATCGCCGGCCACATCCCGGCCATGTTCGTGCCGATTTCGGAAGCGCTGCCGCAGGCGCGCGCCGGCCTGATCCGCATGCTGGCGGTGTCGAGCGCCACGCGCGCGCGCGAAGCGCCCGAGGTGCCGAGCCTCGCCGAACAGGGTTTCCCCGGGTTCCACATGGTGTCCTGGACCGGCATGATGGCACCGGCCGGTACGCCCAAGGACATCATCGATCGCATGGCGGCGGAGTTCGCGCGCGCGCTCAAGGACCCGCAATTCGTCGAGCTCATGCAAAAGGCCGGCGTCGAGCCGGCCGAGGATGCGAGCCCGGCGGCGTTCGCGGCCTTCATCGCGAAGGAGATCGCGCTCTGGGGCGAGGCGGTCAAGATCGCCGGCGTCACGCTGCAGTAGCTGTTCCGGTTCTCCGCCGTCCGCGATGTCGCTCAGGGTTTCGACGGTGGGCGATTCAACAGGCTCGCCATCTCCTGCTCGAGACTGTCGTAGAGCGATTTCGGCGGCGCCGGCTTGCCGTCGGTGACATCGGCGGATTCCTGGGTGTGCGCGGGCGGCGCAGCCTCTTCATTCGCGGCCGGTGCGGGCGGCGTGGGGCGGGCCTCGTCGGTCTGGAACGGACGGCGGGGGACAGTGTCGAATCGCGGTCCGGATGGAGCGGGCGCAAATTCGTCCATGTCGCCCGCGGCGGCCTCGCCCGCTGTTTTCGGTGCGAACGGGCCGGCACGGACATCGTCGGTGCTGAACGGGCGGCGCAGCGCGGCTCCCAGCCGCGAGGCGGGAGGCGGCGCGAAGTCCTCCAGGGCCGGCCCAGCCGGCTCCGGTCGGGGCCCGGGCTGGGCGGAGTCGCCAGGTTTCCCGCCCGACTTCTCAGCCGACTTGGGACGCCGCAGCGCAGCCTCCAGCCGTTGCGCCATCTCGGAAAGATTTTGGTCGCTGGCCGGAGTCAGCGGGGCGTCGGCAGTCGGAGCTGCCGGCGAGGCCGGCAGCGAAGGCCGCGGCGCGCGGCGTGGCGCTGGGCGCGGTTCGAGCCCGCCCGGGGCGGGAGCCGGCGGGATGCGCGAGAGCTCTTCCGCCAGGCCTGCAAGCGGATCGACAGCGAATGGTTTGCGGTCCCGCGGCGCGGCCGCGGGTGAAGGAGCGGGCAAAGGCGCCGCCGGCGTCTCGGCGTCGCCCGGCCACTGGATCGAGTCTTCGACACTGGTCGGCGGACGCTGCGACCGCGGCGCGGGTTCCGCGCGCAGCGAGGGTTCCGCGCGCGGCGCGCCCTCGGGCTTCGGCGCGGGTTCCGGCTGCAGCGGCCACGTGGTGTCCTCGCCGAGCGGGACTGCGCGCGGCAGCGTATCGGTCGCCGCTGCCGGCCGCCCAGGAGCCAATGGCACTCCCGCGCGCACGATGTTCTGTTCGATCACAACGTCGGTCGGTCCGCCGATGATGAGGAGATGTTCCACATTGTCGCGGCGGATGAGCACGAGGCGGCGGCGGTTGTCGATCGCCGCCTGATCGATCATGGCAAGCCGCGGCTGGCGACCACGCGTCGACGCACCGCCAAGCCGTCCGCCGCCAAACCGGCGCAACAGCCAGAAGGCGAGCGCGAGCAGGCCCAGCACCACCACCAGGAACAGCAGAATTTTAGGACCGGTCTGTCCTTCGCCGAACAAGGTATCCAAGATCACTCCTCCCTGCGTCCCAGGGGTGTGGCGTGTCGATCGGGGTCGCCCGAATGGTTAACGCCGCTGGCAATATCCGTCGCCGTGAATACTAACAAAGAATTAAGATAGATGGGCTCCAAGACTCCACCATCCATATGCCAAAGCTACGTCTTGGTAAACGGCGGTTCAATGGCGGGATTTGCCTCGAATTGCCCGCAACGACCATCAATCCATAGAATCAATTGCATCGGCCGCCGGTATTGGAGCGCTGACGCGCAATCGGCGGCGGCACGAAGCGGCCGCCGGGACGCGAGCAGTTTTGGGGCGTCGGCGGGGCCTTCGACCGGCGAAGGCGCGTGGAACCCACCGCTCGACCGGCGCTCGCGCGTGAACCCCTTGCGTGGACTCAGCGGCTAGGGCACTCAGGTCGAGGCCAATTGAGCCGATTCCAATCATGCCGCAGCAGCAATCGCCCGACGACAATGCCCGCGCGCCGATTGATCGGACGCGGACGAGCCGCGGGGGAGGCAGCATCGGCCTGGTGCTGCTGATCGCGCTTGTCCTGATCGGCGCCGCCGGCGGGCTCCTGTTCATCGGCCGTGCCAAGGCCGAGCCCTACATTCTCGCGCTGCTCGCCGTGCTGGCGATGGTCGGCGTATTCCTGGCGTTCGCGCTCGCGGCCGGCATTCTGCGTACATCCGGGCGCGAGGCTGCGAGTCCTCTGCTCAAGAGCGTGGTCGATGGCGCCAACGAGGGCATCCTGGTCACGGACGCGAGCGGACGCGTGCTCTACGCCAATGGCGCCTATCTCCGCCTGGTCGAGGCGCCCGGTCCGCAAGACGTACGTCCGGTCGAGCGCGTCTTCGTCGGCGACCCCGGCGTTTCGGAAGCGGTGTATCGCCTGCTGAAGGCCGCGCGCGAGGGCCGCCGCGGTCAGGAAGAAGTCCGCATCGGCGCGCATGCCGGCGAGGCGGCACGTTGGCTGCGCATCCGCGTGCGTCCGCTCGGCGAAGGCAAGCGCGAATCCCGCATGACCGTCTGGGCCCTGGCCGACGTGACGCGCGAGCTCGAGCGCCACGAGAATGTGTTTCAGGAGCTGCAGCACGCGATCGACTATCTCGACCACGCGCCGGCGGGCTTCTTTTCGGCCGAGGCCAACGGCAACATCGTCTATCTCAACGCCACGCTCGCCAATTGGCTCGACCATGATCTCGCGCAGGTCGGCTCCGGCGGTCTCAAGCTCGACGACGTCCTCGCGGGCGAGGGCGCGGCGCTCCTCACCACGCTTGCTGCCGTGCCGGGCGACGTTAAGACCGAGATTCTCGATATCGACCTCAAGACCCGCACCGGCCGCACTGTTCCGGCCCGGTTGTTCCACAAGATTGCGTTCGGCGCGGACGGCGCGCCCGGACCATCGCGCACCCTCGTACTTAATCGCTCCCGCGACGGCGGCATCGACCCGCAGCGCGCTGCCGAAGTCCGCTTCATGCGGTTCTTCCAGAATACCCCGATGGCGATCGCCACCGTCGACAAGCAGGGCCGGATCGCGGATTCCAACGCGCGCTTCGCGCACCTGTTCAACCCCGCGTTCAAGGGCGAGAGTTCCGGCGACCGCTCGATTCTCGCGGTCGTGGCCGAGCGCGACCGCGACGCGCTCGAAGCCGCGATCCGGCAGGCGGGGGAAGGGCAGGGCGAGATCGCCCCGGTCGATGCCGCGCTGGCCGGCGCGGGCGAGCGCTTCGCGAGCTTCTTCGTCACCGCGATCGAGGACGAGCAGGAGCGCGACCAGGAGGCGGCGATCGTCTACGCGCTCGAGACCACGCAGCAGCGCACGCTTGAGAACCAGCTCGCTCAACAGCAAAAGATGGAAACGATCGGCCGGCTCGCCGGCAACATCGCGCACGACTTCAACAACCTGCTCGGCGCCATCATGATGGCGACCGACTTCCTGCTGAACGCGCACAGGCCGACCGATCCGTCGTTCCAGGACATCATGCAGATCAAGCAGAACGCCAACCGTGCGGCGAGCCTGGTGCGGCAGCTGCTGGCGTTCTCGCGCAAGCAGACCATGCGCCCGGTGGTGCTCGATCTCGGCGAGGCGCTGTCGGATCTCACGGTGCTGCTCAAGCGCCTCATCGGCGAGAACATCACGCTCAACGTGCCGCAGGTGCGGGACCTCTGGCCGGTCAAGGCCGATGTCCACCAGTTCGAGCAGGTGGTCATCAATCTGGCGATCAACGCGCGCGACGCCATGCCGCTCGGAGGCACGCTCACATTGCGCACGGGCAATGTCGGCGCCGAGGAGAGCGCGCCGCACCAGAACCAGGGGATGCCGCTCGGGGAATATGTGCGGGTCGAGGTCGAGGATACCGGCAGCGGCATCGCGCCCGAGATCATCGACAAGATTTTCGACCCCTTCTACACCACCAAGGATATCGGCAAAGGCACCGGGCTGGGGCTCTCGACGGTCTACGGGATCGTCAAGCAGACCGGGGGCTTCATCTTCGTCGAGACCGAGCTCGGCAAGGGCACGATCTTCCGCATTTTCCTGCCGCGCTACATTCCCGTGGCCGACGACCTGCCGGCGCCGCACCTGCCCGAGACGACGGCGCCGGCGCTCGCCGGCGCCATCTCCGCGGCCGACGCCATGCGCACCGTCGCGACCGATCTCACCGGCCGGGGAACCATCCTGCTGGTGGAGGACGAGGAAGAACTGCGCGCGCTCAACGCCCGCGGGCTCAAGTCACGCGGCTATACCGTGATCGAGGCCGGCAACGGCGTCGAGGCGCTCGAGGAGCTCGAAAAGCAGGGGCGGCAAGTCGATGTCGTGGTGTCGGACGTGGTCATGCCGGAAATGGACGGGCCGACCCTGATGAAGGAACTCAAGCAGCGCAAACCCGACATCAAGATCATCTTCGTATCCGGCTACGCCGAGGACGCCTTCGACAAGACCCTGCCCGACCACAAGCAGTTCAATTTCCTGGCCAAGCCGTTCACGCTCAAGCAGCTCGTCACCGTGGTGAAGGAGACGATGGCAGGGTGAGCGGCCCAGGCGCCAGTTAGACCATCATGTGTCCCGGATGCGGTGCAGCGCGAGCGGCAGCGAAGCGGTGCGCCGCTGCTCCGGGACCGTCGCGAAGGCGGTGCGTGTAACGATCCCGGTTCTGCAGCGCATCATTGCGCTTCGCTCCATGCTGCGCAGCGCCCGGGATACGCGGTCTTACGCGCCGGCGCTCTTTTCTCCGCCGCGATCGGCGCGTTATGATGCGGCGCATGAGCGAGCAACCCGGACCGGACAAATACGTCGAGACCGCGCGCGACCGTCGGATCGCCAATGCGGTGCTGTTGTTGTTCCTGGTCCTCATCGTCGGCGGCGGGATCTGGCTTGCCAACGCCATGTTCGACCAGCGCGCGCTCGACGATTGCATGGCGCAGGGGCGCAGCAATTGTACTCCGCCGATCGACGCGCCGGCCCGCTAGTGTCCCGTTTCCGACGTTCGTATCATCTCGCAGCACCCACTTTTACGAACGTCGGAAACAAAGGGACACTAGCAAGTCATGATCCTAGTGTCCCATTCCGAAGTTCGCACCCCCTCGCGGCCCCCTCCGATGCGAACTTCGGAATCAAAGGGACACTAGCAACTTTATGATTCTAGTGCGGCATTTGGATTTGAAGTTCCTAAACGAGCGCGCGGCGATAATAATAGGAACTTCAAATCCGCCGCACTAGTGTGGCTTTGCATTTGACGTTCCTATGAAGGACTCGCGGCCAATACTGATAGGAACGTCAAATGCGCCACACTAGCGACGTGAGCGCGCTGGTTTGAAACGTCAGCGCACCGTGCGCCATCCCCACAACACCGCCAGCGCGCCGATCACGGCGACGAGAAGCGCGCCGTAGCCGACGATGCCGATGAGGAGCGCGAGGTGATAGCCGACGAACGATCCCGCAATGCCGACCAGCCCGCTCGTCACCAGCATCCGATTGGGGCCGGCGAACTGGCGCGAGAGCCAACCTGGGCCGGCGACGCGATCGAACAGCAGCCCGGCGGCGATGCCGATGATGAGCAGAAGCAGGAAAACGACTCCCGGGCTGAGCATGGTCGTGATCTCCTCGATGACGTCGGCGCAAGACCGCAGCCGCGATGCTAATCCCCGCCGGGAGCGGCTGCCAGGAACCTTCCGCCCCCTCCACACATTTCCTTGCGGTACCGTTCTTGCGCTTGCCGCATCGGCTTGCGCAAGCTCACGCAATGGAGGATCCGATGCCGGCCAGATCGAAGAAACAGCAGATGGCCGCGGGCGCGGCGCTCGCGGCCAAGCGCGGGGAGCGCCCGAAAGCCAGCCTCAAGGGCGCATCGCGCGAGATGGTGGACTCGATGAGCGAGCGGCAATTGCGCGAGTTCGCGAGCACCAAGCGCAGGGGACTTCCGCGCAAGAAGAGCGGGTGAGGGCTCCGTCACGCGCCCTCGGGCGGCCCGTCGGCCGCGCTACCACAGGCCGGGAATGAGCCGGTAGCGCACGCGCGTGGCGTAGTCGCGATAGCCAGGCAGCTCGTCCGCCAGCATCCGTTCCTCCATCACCGCGCGTGCCGCCAGCACGACCGTCAATACCGGCACGGCGGCGAGGCCATACCAGGAGCCGAGCAGCAAGGGCGTGCCGATGAAGAACAGCAGGGCGCCCGCATACATCGGGTGGCGCACGTACGCGTAGGGGCCGCTGTCGGCGACGCGATGGCCGCGCTCGCTCGCAATTTTCACCACCGGTGCGGCAAAGCTGTTCGAGCGAAAGGTGAGACAGGAGACGTACATGCAGAGCGCGATCAGGATCGCGCCGATCGCCTGCGCCCAGATCGGCATCCGCGACCAGCCGAAGCGAACGGCGTCGAGCGCCATCAACACGAGCCAGCTCGTCCAGAGCACGAACACCGTGGCCATGAAAACCTTGTCCCAGGTTTTCTGCGCGGCCTGGAAACCGGTGGAGAGGCGCTCGGCGAGCAGGGCCGGATCACGGCGTGCGAGCCACAAACCGATCGCCACCCCAAAGCCACCCATTTCCGCCAGGAACACCCAGGCGGCCGGCCAGTTCACGGTGCCGGCCGACACGAACAGGACCGCCGCCATCGCGGCGATCCAGACCAGGGTCTGGGTGATCAGTCTTGAAACCATGCAGGCCCTCCGGGAACGATGCGACCGTCCAACGGGGCTCTCCGGTCGTAACGGCCGGGCCGAGGTCGTGATCCGTTTCGCCGCCGCGCAGCACCAAGCTTGCGTAACCTGAACTCGCCCGGGTTACATGGGCCTTCCATCGCGTGTGTGAAAGGCAAAGCGCGCGGGTCAAGGCTGCGCGTGGCGCTGCCCATGCAGCTTCACCGCCTGGTCTTGCGCTTCGACCCCAGCCGCCGCGATTGCCGCTGCTTGCGCCGCTTCGCCCTGCATTTGTCGCATCTGCATCCGGCGGGCTCGAGAAAGATCTCGAAATAGTCCGGCCCGTAGTCGTAGGTGATCTCGTCACCCGGCTTGATGTTCTTGATCGCGCGCAGGATCACTTGGCGCCTGACCACGTCGGATTCCGCGTTGGGCCGGCAGGAGTGGTTGGCGTAGCGGGCAATGTTGCGGCGGCTCGAGCCGTCCAGGGTCCAGCGGCTGTTGAGCTCGTACATGTAGCGGCTGCCGCGCGCCTCCAGCTTTTCGGCTTGCGCATTGGTGATGCGGCGGCCCTTGTACTCGATGATGAATGCCCCCTTCGCGATCGGCGCGGTGGCGAACAGGCCGAGGCCGGTGCGCGAGCGACCAACGCGGTAAGGCTTGCGCGGCGTCTTGCGCTTGATCACGGCCGCCGCTTACGCCGCCTTCTCCGCTGGCGTGCGCGTCACCGTCAGCCGGGTCTCGACCGGCACCGGCTCGCGCAGGGTATTGATGCCGGGACAGCCTTCGAACGACAGGCGCTCGACCTCCTTGAGCCTGTCATCGGGTGCATCGCTCACCACGCTGATGCTGATCGTCACCTTCTGAAAGGCCGAGGTCGGCGCATCCGCCATCATGTGGCCGCGCACGTCGAAGTCCGTGCGCGCCACCGCCTCGAAGCTGTCGTAGGTCACCCCGAGCTTGGCGGCGTAGAAGGCGAACACCGCCGCGTAGCAGCCGACCGCGCCGGACAGCAGGAACTCGAGCGGCGTCGGGGCGCAATTCTGCCCGCCCACATGCACCGGTTCGCTGATGATGAATTTGTAGCCGCTCTTCTTGCAGTCGACGAGCTCGTTGAGCTGGCCGATCGAGGTCACTTTCACTTCCACGAAGCTCCGCGGCCCCTCGGGCGCCGGCTTGTCGGGATGCGTCCGGTAGCGGCGCTCGCGCGCGTCGGTGATGTCCTTCAACTCCGGGAAGCAATCGCAGACCTTGACCATTCGATCTCTCCTGAGCGCGCTTGCGGCTCGCCGTTGGTCATTCCTACGCATCAACTTGGCGAGTGAATGCATGCGCCGTCAAGCCTCGGGGCTTTGTAGGCTGGACCCTACCGCGGCCTCACCACAGCTCGCGCGACGCGAGCTGCGCGCCTTCGGCGAGCGACGCGAGCTTCATCCACACGATCTTGGAATCGACCTGCAACCGGCCGGCGAAGGTGCCGAAGCCGCAATCGACGCCGGCGATGACGTTCTCGGGTCCGACCACGCGCGCATATTGCACGATCCGGTCCGCCACCAGCTCCGGGTGCTCCACGAAGTTCGAGGTGGAATCGATCACGCCGGGGATGATGATCTTGCCCTCGGGCAGCTTGACGTCCTTCCAGACTTTCCACTCGTGCCCGTGGCGCGGGTTGGCGCCCGGAAACGACACCGCCTGGGGCCGGCCCTTGAGCACGATGTCGACGATGTCTTTCAGCGGCACGTCCTTGTGATGGGGACCCTGAGTCGAGGCCCAGCAGATGTGCATCCGCATGCGCTCGGGTGGGATGTCCCTGACCGCATGATTGAGCGCCTCGACGTGGGTGGTGATCACCTTGCGGAACTCGTCGAGGCTCAAATGCGCGAACACCATGTGACGGCTCAACGCCAGGTCCGGGCAATCGAGCTGCAGGATGAAGCCGGCGTCCACGATGGCGCGGTATTCGCGCGCCATGACGTCGGCGAGCGCATAGAGGTAGGCTTCTTCGCTCGGGTAGTATTGGTTCTTGAGGTAACGCGCGATCTGGCCCGGTGACGGCGACGTCATGAACACGTCCTGCGCCGGCGTGTCGACCATCGCCGCTTTGGCCTGGGCGATGTCGTTTTCCAGCGCGCCGAAATCCTTCCACCCGACCGGCCCGGAGCAGGCCGGCCGATGCTGGAACGGCGAGGCGAAGTAGGCCAGCATCGCCGACAGCTCGGGAAAGTCGGGCTCGCCGGTGCCGAGCGGCGGCGAGCTCGGGCCATCGAAGCCGCTGAGGCGATCCTTGACGTGGGTGGTGTAGTCGGTGCGGCCCTGCTCGCCGTCATTGATGATATCGAGCCCGCAGGCAACCTGCTTCGCTACGACCTCGGCGACGGCGCGGCGCACCGCGTCCTTGAGCTTGGCTGCCTCGGCGCCCGGATGCTTCTGCTCATGCAGCAGCAACTCCACCACATCGGTCGGCCGCGGCAGGCTGCCGGTATGGGTCGTGAGTATTCTCTGCGTGCTGCGCTTCATGCGTGATCCCGCCGACAGTTCCCGGGTGCGTTGCCAGTCTCCAACGGAGTTGCGACTCCAACGGCAGGAACCTCAAGCCCGACGCACTAGGCCGCCTTGGCCTGCGCGCGCGCGAGAAAGCCGGTGAAGGTCCGCGCCATCTCGCCTTCCTTGGAGGCCCAGTCCTCGGTTGGAACGAGATCGACGTCGAGATCGCCGGGAAAGAGATCATGCAGCTCGCTGCCCCGGATCATGCGGTGGGCGGCCTCGGCGACGGCGTGATTGTGGGTCTTGTCGTTGCCGGGGATGATGCAGGTCGGGACCTTGATCGCATTCAGGTCCCTCTCGCTGGCGCCGATGATCGGCAGCTCGGCGCCCTTGGCGAACTGCTCGCGCCAGCGTTCCATGGCGGCGATGAACGCCTTCGGATCCATGGCCATGAGCGTCGCGCGGTTTCCCGGCCGCGCCGCGATGCGCTCCTGGAAGTGGTCGAGCGCGCAAACCGCGTCCATGCCGCCGTCCTGTGCCGCGCGGATATACTTGCCGTAGTAGTTCTCGGTGAGGCGCGCGGCGGCGAATGCTCCGCCGGTGACCCGCCACAGCAGCAGCGCGCGGACCGCGTGCGGATATTTCAGCGCAAACAGCACCGACAGACGGCATCCCGACGAGCCGCCGCCGACGACTGCGGGCGCGGCCTTGAGCTGCGAGAGCAGCTCGTAGAGATCGTCGGCCCAGATCTCGTATTCCGACGTCTCGCCGCCGATGACGATGTCGGAGACGCCGCAATTGCGCCGGTCGTGGATGAGGACGCGGTAGCCGGCATCGGCCACATGCCGCGCCAGCGATTTCACGTGGTCGAGCGCGCGCCGTCCGCCGGGCGAGAGCGCGACCCAGGGGCCGCTGGTGCCGAGGACTTCGTAGTTGATGTTCGCGCCGCGCACGTTGGCGATGGGCATCGGTTTCCTCCGTCTTTGCCGGTACGGCAGTCTATACCGGCGAAGTTGCGGCCGTCTCCACCGATGTCCGCCGCCGCGTGCGGCGGCCTGCTCGCTTGACCGCATACCGCAAATCGCGCCAACCTTGCGTCAAGGGCGGTCGAGGCGGGACATCGTCGCGCCGACATCTCAACGAGAACAATCACGGGAGGATTAAGGTGACTCAAACTCGGCACAAATTGCTCAACGGCTGCACCTGCTGCGGTCCGCTCGTAACGCTTGGCCGGCGCGAATTCGTGGCCGGCGGCCTTGCCGCGCTGGGCCTCGGCGCGTTCGCCGCCTCCGGCATCGACGCGCGGGCGCAGACTCAGGCCAAGCCCCATCGTATCGACGTGCACCACCACATTTCGCCGCCGACCTGGCTCGACGCGGTGAAGAAAGCCAAGCTCGACAACCCGCCGCTGGCCAACTGGTCGACGCAGAAATCGCTCGACGACATGGACAAGGCGGGCATCGCGACCGCGATCGCTTCGCCGACCACGCCGCAGGTCACCTTCCTCGCCAGCGACAAGGACACCGCCGCCCGCGTCGCGCGCGAGTTGAACGAATACACCAAGAAGCTGATGTCCGATCATCCCGGCCGCTTCGGCCTGTTCGCCATGCTGCCGCTGCCGAATATCGACGAGAGCCTCAAGGAGATCGCCTTCTCCTTCGACACGCTCAAGGCCGACGGCGTCGGAGTAATGACCAGCTACGGCGACAAATGGCTCGGGTATCCGCATTTCGAGCCGGTGTGGGAGGAGCTCAACCGCCGCAAGGCGACGGTCTATACCCACCCGACCGGCGCCAATTGCTGCGTCAACCTGGTGCAGGGCATTCCGGAATTGACGGCCGAGTTCGGCGTCGATACCACCCGCACCATCGCCAGCCTGATCTTCAGCGGCACCTCGCAACGCTACAAGGACATCAACTGGATCTTCTCCCACGGCGGCGGTGCGCTGACCTCGTTCGCCGAGCGTTTCCAGATGCAGATGGTGAGCACGCCGCCCTACAAGGACAAGTTCACGCGCGCGATCGTCGACGGGGAGCTCAACCGGTTCTACTACGATACCGCGCAGATTTCGAATGCGGTGACGATCGGCGCGCTCGCCAAGCTCGTCCCGATCTCGCAGATCGTATACGGCACCGACTATCCCTATCGGACCGGGCTCGACCACACCAAGGGAGTGGCGGCCAATTTCAGCGGCGCCGATCTCATGGCGATCGAGCGCGAGAACGCGCTGCGGATCATTCCGCGGCTCAAGACGGCATAGGCGAAATCGTCACGGATCTTGTAGGGTGGGCACAGGCGCGGAACGCGCCGTGCCCACGCGGAGTCTCGGCGGTTCGACGATGGTTCTCTGCGCAGGGGCACGGCGCTGCTCCATGCGGCGAAACCTGACTCTGCTTCCGCGCCTTTGTCTACCCTACCGGAGCCGACGCAATGCGCTACGAACTCTATTACTGGCCGACGATCCAGGGGCGCGGCGAGTTCGTGCGGCTCGCGCTCGAGGAGGCGGGCGCCGACTATGTCGACGTGGCGCGCCGGCGCGGCAAGCGCGGCGTGCCGGCGATGATGAAGCTCATCGACGGCGCGCGCATCGCGCGCCCGCCGTTCGCGCCGCCGTTCCTCCGGGCCGGCAAGCTCGTCATCGGCCAGACCGCCAACATCCTGCTCTATCTCGGCGGGCGCCTCGGGCTGGCGCCGCGCGACGAGGCGGGGCGGCTGTGGGTGCATCAATTGCAGCTCACCATCACCGACCTGGTGGTGCTGATCCACGACACCCACCACCCGATCACGGGCTATCTCTACTACGAAGAGCAGCGCGCGGCCGCCAAGCTGGCGACCAAGTATTTCTGGCGCCATCGCCTGCCCAAGTTCCTGCGCTATTTCGAGCGCGTGCTCGACAAGAGCGGCGGCCCCTATGTGCTGGGCCGCAAGCTGAGCTACGTGGACCTCTCGCTGTTCCAGATCGTCGAGGGCCTGCGCTACGCCTTTCCCAAGCGGATGAAGCGGTTCGAACGCAAGGTGCCGCGCCTCCTCGCGCTGCACGACCGTGTCGCCAGGCGCCCGCGCATCGCCGCGTACCTTGCCTCGGATCGCCGCATCGCGTTCAGCCAGTGGGGCATCTACCGCTATTTCAAGGACCTGGATTCCTAGTGTGGCGCATTTGACGTTCCTATCAGTATTGGCCGCGAGTCCGTCATAGGAACGTCAAATGCAAAGCCACACTAGGATCATGACTTGCTAGTGTCCCTTTGTTTCCGACGTTCGTAAAAGCGGGTGCTGCGAGATGATACGAACGTCGGAAACGGGACACTAGCGCCCTTGCGCCGCCGGCGGCGAGCGGCCCAAGATGCCGGGGTGCGGGGGATGCTGCTCATGGCTGCTGGTTCCGATGACACGCGGCGGGCGCGGGCCGAGGCGCGCGCCGATCTCATCCGGCGCCTGTTCGCCGTGGCGATCAGCGTGGGGTTTGCCGCGACCCTGGCGCGAATGAGCTGGGTGCAGAACGGTACGCTGCCGAACGCCGCCGAAGTCAATCAGACGCTTATCCTCGCGACCGCGCTGCTGGCGGCCATTCTGGGCTGGGACGGTCATCTGCTGGCGATGACGGACAAGCCGCTGTTCGGGTTCTGCCGGTTTCTCATCAACCTCGCGCTGGTCTTCATCTACATGTTCCTGCTGATGGCATCGGCCCATCCCGAATGCCTGCTGTGGACGCTCGCGGTCATTTTCATCCTCTATGTGGTCTGGGATGTCCTGACCATGCGGGAACGGATATCGAGCTACGACCCGTCCCTCGCGGGCGTGCCGCGCGCCACCGCGGCGCAAATCCGCAACGTCTATGCCGGCGGGTTCGCAGGCGGCGCCCACGTCTCGCCCGGACCTGCCATCACGCTGGCCTGGACCGGCTATTTCGTCCTGCTCGCGATCATCGCAAACGGACGCGCGTACGCCCACATCCGCACGACCTGCGTGTTCGCGCTGATCGGGCTGGTAGGCTTCTGGATCGACGCCGCCCCGCGGCAGGACGATGGCGCCGGCGGCCATCCCATGCGCCGGCGGACGCTCGTCATCCTGGGCGTGCTGATCGCGGCGACGATCTATTTCCGGCTCCGGCCCGGCGCGTGAGGCGCAGCCACGCCGGCCGGCGCGCCGACGGGGCGCTCATCCCACCGCGTTGAGCACCTTGCCGCCGGCGGTGACGGGCTTGGCGGCGACCAGCACGAAGGCGATGACGCACGGCGCCGAGCCTTTGTTCACCCAGTTGTGGATGGTGCCGCGCTGCACCAGCACGTCGCCGGCCTTGAGATGCACGCTCTCGCCGTCGAGCTCCATGTCGATCTCGCCGGACATCACCACCGCGTAATCGATCGAGTCGGTACGATGATTGCGCGGCGTGACCCCGGGGCCGAAGCTCACCACCCGGAACACGGTGCCGTTGTCGAGCGTGGTGCCGACCTTGCGCGAGGACGTATCGGCGTCGCCGCCGTTGTCGACCGGGAAGCCTTCGCTGGTCCAGATCACGGCGGCGTGCGCGCCCGGCCGACCCTGGGTGACGTTCTTGGCGGTCTCGTCGATCGCCACGATCGCGCGGCCGTTCTTGTCGTGACCGGTGACGACGCGGCGGACGGTGAGGCTCATCGGATCTCACTCCCTGCAGGCTGCTTGGGGGAGGATCATTCGCCGAACCCGCCGCGGATTGCAATGCATGGGCTATCGAGCGTAACCACTGGGGTGAACGCCTGCGGCGGACTGACCGGTGGATTGCGCCGCGCTCCATCCGGGCTACATTTGCTGCAACATCGCGATAGGACAGCCATGAACGCCCCCGCCGCCATCACCCCGCCCTACAAACACACGCCGCTGTTCCCGCTCGGCCAGGACAGAACGCGCTACCGCAAGCTCAGCGCCGACGGCGTACGCGTCGAGAGCGTGGGCGGCCGCGACCTCATCGTGGTCGAGCGCGAGGCGCTGCGGGCACTCGCGGAGGCAGCGTTCGGCGACATCAATCACCTGTTGCGGCCGGGTCACCTCAAGCAGCTGCGCACGATCCTCGATGACCCGCAGGCGAGCGACAACGACCGGTTCGTCGCCTACGATTTTCTCAAGAACGCCAACATCGCCGCGGGTGGTGTGCTGCCCATGTGCCAGGACACCGGCACCGCCATCATCATGGGCAAGAAGGGCCGGCTCGTGTTCACCGACGGCGACGACGAGGCGGCGCTCGCCGAGGGCGCGCGCGACGCCTATCTCAAGCGCAATCTGCGCTATTCACAGCTCGCGCCCATTTCCATGTTCGAGGAGAAGAACACCCGGTCGAACATGCCGGCGCAGATCGAGATCTACGCCGAGGGCCAAGGAGAGAACGACGGCGCCTACAAGCTCCTGTTCATCGCCAAGGGCGGCGGCTCCGCCAACAAGTCGTTCCTGTTCCAGGCGACGCCGTCGATCCTCACCCATGACCGCCTGATCGCCTTCCTCAAGGAGAAGGTGCTCACGCTCGGCACCGCCGCGTGTCCGCCGTATCACCTCTCCATCGTCATCGGCGGCACCTCGGCCGAGCTCACGATGAAGACGGTGAAGCTCGCCTCCTGCCGCTATCTCGACGATCTGCCGACGCAAGGCTCCGAGGACGGCCATGCGTTCCGCGACCTCGAGATGGAGCAGGAAGTACATAAGCTCACGCAGTCGCTCGGCGTGGGGGCGCAGTTCGGCGGCAAGTATTTCTGCCACGACGTGCGCGTGATCCGGCTCCCGCGCCACGGCGCCTCGCTGCCGATCGGGCTCGGCGTGTCGTGTTCGGCCGACCGCCAGGCGCTCGGCAAGATCACGCGCGACGGCGTCTATCTCGAGGAGCTCGAGCGCAACCCGGCGCAATATCTGCCCGACGTCGATCCCGCGACGCTCGGCGGCGAGGTCGTGCACATCGACCTGCGGCAGCCGATGAAGGAGATTCTCGCGCAGCTCTCGAAGCATCCCATCAAGACCCGGCTGTCGCTCACCGGGCCGCTGATCGTGGCGCGCGATCTCGCGCATTCCAAATTGCGCGAACGCCTGGAGCAAGGGCAGGGACTTCCCGATTATTTCAAGAACCATCCGGTCTATTACGCCGGTCCCGCCAAGACGCCCGCGGGCTACGCCTCGGGCGCGTTCGGTCCGACCACCGCGGGACGGATGGATTCCTTCGTGCACGACTTCCAGGCCGCAGGCGGGTCGATGGTGATGCTGGCCAAGGGCAATCGCTCGCCGGCGGTGCGCGAGGCCTGCCTCAAGCACGGCGGCTTCTATCTCGCCTCGATCGGCGGCGCCGCCGCGAACCTGGCCGAGCATTGCATCAAGAAGGTCGAGACGGTGGAGTATCCCGAGCTTGGCATGGAGGCGATCTGGAAGATCGAGGTGGAGAATTTCCCGGCCTTCATCGTGATCGACGACAAGGGCAACGATTTCTTCAAGGAATTGAATTTGGGATGAGCATGCGTCAGAGTCGTCCGGGGCGGATGGAACACGGATAACGATCATGGCCCACATCAAGGTCTCAGACATCGCCTACGGGCGCCTGCGAGCGCCGGATCTCGACATCGCCGAGGAGTTTCTCACGCGCTTCGGCATGATCCGCGCCGAGCGCACCGCGAACGCGCTCTACATGCGCGGCACCGATCCCGCCCACCACATCCACGTCACCGAGAAGGGCGAGCCGAAATTCGTGGGGCTTGCCTATTACGCGGACAGCGCGGACGACCTGGCGCGGCTCGCCAAGGCGCCCGGCGCGTCGGCGGTGGAGACGATCGACGAGCCCGGGGGCGGCAAGCGCGTGCGGCTCACCGAGCCGAACGGTTATCAGATCGAGGTCGTCCACGGCATGGCGGAACTGCCCGCGATCGCGACCAAGCGCCAGAAGCTCAATACCGGCGAGGCGCCGCTGTCGCGCGCGGGCGAATTGATGCGGCTGCCGAAGGGCCCTTCGCACGTGAAGCGGATCGGGCACGGGGTGCTGATGACGCCGAAGTTTCACGAGACGGTGAGCTGGTTCCGCGAGATGCTGGGCTTTGTCTGCTCGGACGACGTCTATGCGGGGGAAAAGAACAATCTGATCGGCTCCTTCAATCGCTGCGACCGCGGCGATGCCTATGTCGACCACCACGTGTTCTTCTGTCTCAACCACGCCAAGACCGGGCTGAACCACCTGTCGTTCGAAGTGCCCGACATCGACGACGTGGCCATGGGCCACGACTATCTGGCGCAGTTCGGCACATACGAACACATGTGGGGCATCGGGCGGCACGTGCTGGGCAGCCAGGTGTACGACTACTGGGCCGATCCCTGGGGCCGCGTGCACGAGCACTGGGCCGACAGCGACCGCCTGAACCTCGCCAACGGTTCGAATCTGGTGCCGGCGGAAGAAGCGCTTACCTCGCAATGGGGCGAGGCACCGCCGGCGAAATTCATCGATCACGCCAGCCCGTAAGTCCGCACGCGACCGATTGCATCGCGTTGACCGCGCGGCCTTGCGAAGCTTGGTTCCGCAAAATTTACGCGTGCGTTACGCCGGCGTCGCCGCCGGCGTGACACTCGCACGCGTGGTCGGTAGTGTGGACCGGGACCGGGGTCGAGGAGACACGATGATCAGCAGCAATCCCATGCGGGCGTTGGCCCTGACCGCGGCGGTGTTCGGCTGCGCCGTGGCGCAGGCCGACGAATGCGACACCATGACCAAGACCGTCGAGGTGATGATCGACAAGCTGGATCCCACCGCCAAGGCCGGCAACAACCCTGCCGGCCTGTGCGCCGCTTATGGCGAGGGCCTCGGACTGATCAAGTCCTTTCGCATCATCGCCGACGAATGTCTGGATGAGGGCGATCCGCGCACCCAAACTCTCGCCAAGCTCGATCGCTCGATCCGGCAGCTGCAGAGCCAGGTCGACAAGAATTGCGAATGAGCGCCGATCGCGTCGACGATGGGCGGGAGCTTCGAACAGCGCGCGGAGCGCATGAGCGAAAGGGTACAGCCATGAAGGCGTCGACGATGGCGGCCGCCGCAACCGTGCTGGTCGGCATTCTGGCGGCGGGCACGCCGGTGCGCGCCGACGAGGACTGCGACAACGTGGTCAAGGCGCTCGAGGATGCCCAGCTGGTCGCGACCAAGACCGTGGACCAGACCATGGACGACATCAAGAAGGCGACCGGGCAACCCGCCGACGACAAACGGAAGGCCTCGGTCAAGAACACGTTCTGCAGCGTGAGCGGGGAATATCTCGGAACGACGCGGGCGTTTCGCGCGGTCGCGGCCGAATGCCTCACGGGCAACAAGAAGAGCTCGACCCTCGCCTCGCTCGACAAGTCGATCAAGGAAATGGAAACCGCGATCGAGGGCACCTGCAAGTGATGGCGGTTCGGGCCGTCGATCGCGGCGATTTGCCGGTCGTGCGGGCTGTCGCGTAGCGACCGCCGCCGAAACCGAAAAGTGGGATTGTCCGGCGCCCGAGATTTTGGCGCCGATCTTCAGCCGCTCTTCGCCAGCAGCGCCAGGCCGCTCACGATCAGCGCGCCGCTGACCAGGCGCCGGAATGCGAGCTCGCTCAGCCCGGTGTGAACGCGATTACCGATGAAAATGCCGACCAGCATCATCGGCAGCGCAATGGCCGCGACGATGAGAACATCGCGCGTGTATTCGCCGACCGCCCAGTAACCCGCTCCGCGCAGCACAACGAGCGCGAGCAGGATGGCGTTCATGGTGGCGCGGAATTGTTCCTTGGCCCTGCGCAAGGCGTCGAAATACATCGCGAAGAATACGCTCGCCATGGTGCCGAACGTGGTGCCGACGATGCCGCCGAACAGGCCGACGATCGGCGCCGCGACCCGCGGCGATACGTTCCAGTTCGCCCGCGGCCGCCAGCTCATCCACAGCGAATAGAGGCCGTACAGCAGCACCAGAACGCCAAGTCCCTTGGCCAGCGCGGCGGAATCCAGCGTCTTGAACAGGTAGAGCCCGGCCAGAATGCCGATCACGCAGGTGGGCACGAGCCTTGCAATGTCGCCCCACGCAACGTGATGGCGATCGCGGCCGAACAGCGTGATGCTGGCGACGAGCCCGACCAGCGTCCACGCCGGGATCAGCACCTTGAGGGGAATCACGAGGCCGAGGAGCGGCATGGCCGCGGCGGCGCCGAAGCCGGTCGAGCCGCGCAACGCGTAGGAGACCACCATCACAACGCAGCAATAGGCGATCTCGAGTGGCGACAGGAATTGGATGGCGGGGACTCCGGCGGCGCTGGCAACCGACCGCGGCGAGGATCGGTCCTGCTATCATAGCTCGCATGCGTCGGCGAAGCGACGTGGCGGAAGCTTGGCTGAATCGGCTTGCAGCCGCGCCGTGGCAGCGCGATAACTTCGCTCAGGAGGTGCGGCGATGATCACGACCCTCGTGCAGTTCCAGCTCCCGGCGGCCATCACGCTCGAAGAGGCCGCCCGCCGTTTCGAAGCGAGCGCGCCGAAATACCAGAACCTCGCCGGGCTGATCCGCAAGTACTACATCCGCTCCGAGGATGGGCGCATCGCCGGCGGTATCTATCTCTGGGAGTCCCGGCGCGCGGCCGAGCGGGTCTACAATGGCGAGTGGCGCGCGCGCGTGGAGCAACTCTACGGCGCGAGCCCCACGATCACCTGGTTCGACACTCCGGTCATTGTCGACAATCTCACCGGCGGCACCATCACGAAGGCGGCATAGCAATGCAACACGATGACAACACCACGCGGCGTACGGTCTTGGCGGTGGCGGCAGGCGGCGCGGCGGTCGCCGCGAGCGGTGCCGCGCGGGCGCAACAGCCGGGCGCGAAGGGGCCGCTGGTCTGGCTCGACATGGACCAGCAGGCGCTCGACGACGCCTACGACCAGGTGGTCTATGCGCCCAATCGCGAGCAGGTCGCCAAACGCCGGATCGCCAACAGCGACAGGGCGCGCGCGGTCATCGGCGCGCCCGAGCGCCGCGCCTACGGGCCGAGCGAGATCGAGAAGCTCGACATCTACCGCAGCAAGCAGGCGAATGCGCCGGTGAACATCTTCATCCACGGCGGGGCATGGCGCGCCAACCGCGCCGCCGACTACGCGTGCCTGGCCGAACCGTTCGTGAAGGCGGGCGGGCATTACGTCATCCTCGACTTCACCAATGTCGACGACGCCGGCGGCAGCCTGTTCCCCATGATCGAGCAGGTGCGGCGCGCGGTCGGTTGGGTCTACAGGAATGCCGCCAGCTTCGGCGGTGATCCGAACCGGCTCTACCTGAGCTCGCATTCCTCCGGCTCCCACCTCGGCGGCTGCGTGGTGACCCACGACTGGCGCGCGGACAACCTGCCGGTCGACATTCTCAAGGGCGCGACCCTCAGCAGCGGCATGTACGATCTCAAGCCGGTGCGGCTCTCGAAGCGTTCGAAATACGTCAAGTTCACCGACGAGATGGAGGAGGCACTGAGCGCGCAGCGGCACCTCGACCGGCTCAACCTGCCGCTCGTTCTGGCCTACGGCACCTACGAGACGCCGGAATTCCAGCGTCAGACCCGGGATTTCTACGCCGCGGTGAAGGCGGCCGGCAAACCCGTCGAACTCCTGGTCGGCGAAGGCTACAATCATTTCGAGATGCTGGAGACGCTGGCAAATCCCTACGGCCTGCTCGGCCGTGCGGCGCTGGCACAGATGGGATTGACGCCGGCGGCGTAAGAGGGGCGCGAACATGCCGTCGAACGACGATCTCTCTCGTGGCCGGGTCACGCGGCGGGCGCTGGTCGGCGGCGGCGCCGTCGTGCTCGGCGCGGGCGGACCCGCGCTCGCGCAGCGGGCGGCGCAGCCGCCGCGAGCCAAGGGGCCGGTGGTCTGGCTCGACATGGACCAGCAAGAGCTCGACGACGCCTACGACCAAATCGTCTATGCGCCCAACCGCGATCACATCCTCAAGCGCTGCACCCGCAACAGCGAGATCGTTCGCGAGCGCCTCGGCGCGCCCAAGCGCTTCGCCTACGGCACCGGCCCGATGGAGGCCCTCGACGTCTTCACCACCAAGGCCGCGAATGCTCCCGTCAATGTCTTCGTGCATGGCGGCGCCTGGCGCACGGGGCTGGCCGCGAACTACGCCTACGCGGCCGAGATGTTCGTCAATGCCGGCGCCCACCACGTGGTGCTCGATTTCAACAACGTGCTCGAGACCGGCGGCGATCTGATGGTCATGGCGCAGCAGGTGCGCAGCGGCGTTGCCTGGGTCTACCGCAACGCCGCGAGCTTCGGTGGGGATGCCGAGCGGCTCTACGTCTGCGGCCACTCGTCCGGCGGGCACCTCGCCGGCGTGCTGCTGACCACCGATTGGCAGAAGGACTTCGGCTTGCCGCCGGGCCTGATCAAGGGTGGGGTATGCGGCAGCGGCATGTTCGATCTCAAGCCGGCGCGGCTGTCCAAGCGTTCGGAGTACGTGAAGTTCACCGACGAGACCGAAGACAAGCTCAGCCCGCAGCGCCATCTCGACCAGCTGGTGGCGCCGGTGCACCTGGTCTACGGCACGCTGGAAACCCCGGAATTCCAGCGCCAGAGCCGCGATTTCGCCGCCGCGGCAAAAGCCGCCGGCAAGCAGGTGGCGCTGTCGGTGATGGAAAGCTGCAACCACTTCGAGGTGATGGAGCAGCTCGGCAATCCCTACAGCCTTTTCGGCCGCGCGGTCCTGGAGCAGATGCGGCTCGCGCCGGCCTGACATCACTCTCCACCCAACGCGGACGATCCGGCATTGCGGACGCATTGGCGCCGTCGCAGGATCGCGTCACCCAGCCGGTATGACGATCGCTTGACAACGTCTTACTCGCGCGGGCAGATCCCGGCTCGCCGCCGAGCGCGCTGCACACGCTCGGATGCCGGCGGCGATGACGGAGATTGCATCGATGAAGCTCACATCCTGCGTCGCGCTGCTCGCTGTCGTGGGCGGAACGCTGGCTTTGTCTGCGGGCCACGCCGAGACGCCGGAGGAGTGGATCAAGCTCGGCGCCCGGGTGCACGGCGGATTTGGCGCCTTCATCCCCGCCGGCATTCGCATCGGGCTCGATGCGCTCGAGCGGCTCAAGGCCGAGCCGCGGGGCGTGACGGTCACCTTCTACACCGGTGAGAAGGCGCCCTGTCCCTGCATCGCCGACGGCGTGATGCTCGCGACCCAGGCAAGTCCGGGGCAGGGGACTTTGCAGGTCGCCGCCGAAAAAGCGCCGCCCGGACTGCTCGCGGTGGTCATCGTCCGCGATCGCAAGAGTGGCGCGGGCGTGCGCTACAGCATCTCGGACGAATGGATGGGCAAGATCGCAGACTGGAACAAGGCGCTCGATCCGGCCGGGCGCTACGCGGCGGTCATGGCGGCGCCTGGACTATTCGATGTCGCGGCTGCCCCGTGAGGGGCTGTGGCGCAACGGCAACGCCTGGGTCTACCGCAACGCCGCGAGTTTCGGCGGGGATGCCGAGCGGCTCTACGTCTGCGGTCATTCGTCCGGCGGCCACCTCGCCGGCGTGCTGCTGACCACCGATTGGCAGAAGGACCAGCGCCTGCCGCTGAGCGTTGGCGCGATATGTCCTGGCCGCAGCGTTGGCGCTGGCTGCGCTCGACGGGGTGACGCCCGAGCGCCGCGCTTGCGTCGCCTTGCGCCGAAGCGGTTACTTGCACAAACCAGCCCGCTTTGCCACGAATAGGCCTGGGTGGATATCAGCGGAGACTTGCCATGTCTCTCGGTGTCCTGACGTTCAGCGACCCTGGCGGCGTTCTCGCGATCACGGACGCAGCCACGGTTTCGCGGTCATTCGACTTAACCACTTTCGGGCTGTGGGCGCGGGTCAAGACGCTCAGCATCACCCTCACCGGGCTGTCGCACACGTTTCCCGACGACCTGGATTTCCTGTTCGTCGGCCCGGACGGAACCAATCTGGCGTTCTGGTCCGATGCCGGCGGCGGCACCGCCATCAGCAACCAGAACTACACCATCAGGGACTCCGCTAGCCTGGTGTTGCCGGATAGCGGTAGCATCGCCTCGGGCACATACCGGCCCGCGGACTACAGTTTCGCGGAAGCGAACAGCAACTGGGCCGGCGTATCGCCGAGCCTCGTCATCAACCATCCGGCACCCAACGGCGCCGCCACCCTCGATGGGAGCTTCGGCGGCAAATGGATCGACAATACGACCTGGACCCTTTTCGTCCGGGACGATGCCTCGCCGGATTCCGGCACCCTTAACGACTTCGGCATCCAGGCCACCTTGAACGGCATCTGCAAGCCGCACGATTTCAACGGCACCCTCACCGGCAGCGCGTCCGACATCCTGTGGCAGAGCAACGACGGCACGGCCGGAATCTGGCTGATGGACGGCTTCACCGCCACGTCGGTCGGTGCCGCCGGACCCAACGGGCCATGGCCGTTCAATCCGGGGCCGAGCTGGCACGTCAAGGGCGATGCCGACTTCGACTTCGACGGCAGGTCCGACATCCTGTGGCAGAACAACGATGGCACGCCGGCGATGTGGCGGATGAACGGCCTCGCCGCCGTCACCCTCGGCGCGGTCGGCACCAATCCGGGGCCGGACTGGCACATCAAGGGCACCGGCGACTTCAACTTCGACGGCCCGGCCGACATCCTGTGGCAGAACGACAACGGCATGCCGGCGATTTGGCTGATGAACGGTATGTCAATGTGCTGACCAACGGCGCTGCCGGAGCGTTCAATCCTGGGCCGAGCTGGCAGATCAAGGGCACCGGCGACTTCAATAACGACGGCAGGTCCGACATCCTGTGGCAGAACAGCGACGGCACGCCGGCGATCTGGCTGATGAACGGGTTGACCGTGCTGACCAACGGCCCTGCCGGTCCGTTCAATCCGGGACCGAGCTGGCAGATCAAGGGCACCGGCGACTTCAATGACGACGGCAGGTCCGACATCCTGTGGCAGAACAGCGACGGCACGCCCGCGATCTGGCTGATGAATGGCATGAATGCCATTGCAGTTGGTGCCGTCGGTCCGTTCAATCCGGGGCCGAGCTGGCACATCGTGGGCACCGGCGACTACAATATCGATCAACGGTCCGACATCCTGTGGCAGGCCGACGATGGCACGCCGGCAATCTGGTTCATGGACGGCATGAGCTTCCTCGCCACAGGAGCGGCCGGCTCGTTCAATCCGGGGAGTGACTGGCACGTCATCGCGTGACGGCGGCGGCTCTGCAAGGCATCGCGAACGTTACTGGGAGCGATGGCTATACGCCCACCACGAACCAAAACGTGTAGAGGCAGCCGTCATGTTCAGCTTGCCTCGCGCGGGTGAGCGAACTCGCGCGACTGGCTCAAATGAAGAACCCGGCGGCGCCGGCGGTGAAGCGCGAGGCCGAAGAGGACTGGAACCGATGACGCTCGATCCGGCCGGGCGCTACGCGGCGGTCATGGCGGCGCCCGGACTATTCGATGTCGTGGCTGCCCCGTGACGGGCTGTCGCGCAAAGGCAACACACTCAGGGAGAATGCGCCGGACGCTGACTCAGGGGTTGGCAACAGGCGATGGTTTGATAACTTTTCCTTGCCCGGTCACGGGCGTTTCCTCCTAAGACTTGAACCCCGCCCGGCGGGGTTTTTTCTTGTCTGCCCCGCTTTGAGGGCACGCGCGGCGGGGCCTGATCTATTCGGTCGCCAAGCACGGGATTTTCTGGAACCATCTCTCTATCCGCTCCGTTGGTGCGCTAGCGTACAAAGCAGGGCAGGGGTCATGGCTGTTGTTCTCATCGTCGAAGACGAAGAGCAGGTACGGGTTTTGGCCGAGGCCATCATCCAGGACCTGGGCCACGAAACATTGACGGCGGGCACGGCTGAACAGGCTCTTGCCGTGGTGCAGGAACGCCCGGATGTGGATTTGCTGTTCACCGACATCGGGTTGCAGCAAGACCTCGAAGGCGGTCTGCAGCTTGCAAAAGGCATTGCCGCCCAGAAGCCGGGATTGCCGGTGCTCTACACGACCGGCCAGGGGGTGACCGACGGAATGCGCGCAATGTTCGCCGATCCGTTTGGCTTTCTGCCGAAGCCGTATACGCCCGACGACCTCTCGACCGCGCTGGGAAACCTGCTCGCGCTCGAAACCAGCGGCCCCAAGTCGGTCGAGACGGCGGGTAAGAAGGATCGCGGCGGGTCGCCCTGATCGCCACAGCTTCGGATGGCAGAGCGCGCCGCCGTCCCTGCCGCGCACGCTGCGAATTCGGCCCTTAGGCCAGGGCGGCGCTGCGTCGGCGGGATTGCGCGGTTTGCCGTCTCGACGGCGGCACCGGCGGACGCTGGCTCTGGAACACCTCGGCGCAATGCCGCCAGCGCTCGGCCATCCGGCTCCACGTCGCCTTGCTCGCGGGATCACGGGTAAATCTGGCCATCTGCTGACAGTCGGCGGCGTGTCGAAGGAATTCGTCGGAAGGATTGATACGGGACAGATGCATGGGCGGGCGCTCCTAGCCGATCGTCAGGCCCGCGCGGATCCCGTCTGAATGCGTCAGCTTGCGGCGAAACTGCTCGGCGTGATCGGAGAGCCGCAGCCAGCACAAGGCCAGCTCGCGCCACCTCGTCCGCTCCGCCACGTCGTGGGAGCGCTCCACCAATTGCAGGCATTCGCTTGCGCGTTCCTGATATGCATCCAAAAGGATCATGGCACTGTGCCTGACCTGCCCCCACCCGAGTGAGTTCAACGGCAATCCCGGCTAAAGGTTCCTGGAACAGGCGCAGGAACGATTGTAGGCTGCGGTTCCATGCCGAGTTCCCATGACGTCGCCGGCACACGGTGCGAGTGTGGCGGCGGCGGAATGTGCCTGACGGCAAAGCGGACTCGGAGGCTCTCCGGCCGCCTCGGGCTGGGGCAACGCAGCGGACGGGACGTGGCGCTTTACGTGGACGATGCGATTTGGCGCTGGCAGGGCCTGCAATGGGCGCATTTGCTGGCCGACGACATCGACGAACTGCATAGGTTCGCGTCGGCGCTCGGCATCAACCCGCTGTCGTATCAAGGTCCGCCGCGGACCTCGGTTCCCCATTACGATCTCACAGCATACGAACGGCGCCGCGCCATCGCGCGAGGGGCCATCGCATGCAGTCGCGACGAGATCGTCGCGGTTCTGCGCCGGGCACGATCCGCCAATGGCCCAGGAGTGCGTGCGGTCTCGTAGCGGCCATTGGCCGAGTCTGAATGGGCCATTGGCTGAGCCTGAAGGTGGTGGAAATCTCCGAAGTCAGTGACGCGGACCAGCCAAGGTCAAACCCGGCCAGCACGCCCCTCCCAACGCAGATGGGATGGATGACGCAGCTCTCCATAAAGAGCTAAAGCAGGAGTAGGCCGCCAACTAGGGCGGCCTCACTTCGTCAACCGAGGCTGCGGGCTACTGTTATGAGGAGCGCGGCGGCGACGGCGAGCGCAACAGCAGGGACAAGGCCCTTCAGCAGCCCTTTCGGACTGACCGCGAACCACGTGACAAATAGCGCCAAACCAGCGGCCGCAGCGGCAGCGTGGGTCAGGGTCAAGGTCATCGCTTCGCTTTCGTGCCTATACCGGGACATCGTACTCCAAATCCGGCCACTGCCATTTTCAAATCCGGCCACTCGACCATAAACCCGGTCAGTACCGCTTTTTGTAAAAGAACATATTGCGAACAGAGAACAAACCATGTACATTGCCCGGGGTGCTGTTCGTTGTTGGTTTTTCGAATCACGGTCATAAGGAGTGGGAGCAATGGCTACGGCTGCGCTACGTCTCGTTGAAGGTTCCCCGATGGATAAATCGAAGGCCCTGGATGCCGCGCTCTCCCAGATCGAGCGCAATTTCGGCAAGGGCTCGATCATGCGGCTCGGCAAGAACGACAAATCGATGGATGTGGACACCGTGTCCACGGGCTCGCTCGGGCTCGACATCGCACTCGGGATCGGCGGATTGCCGCGCGGCCGCGTGGTCGAGATCTACGGGCCGGAGTCCTCCGGCAAGACCACGCTGGCGCTGCATTGCCTGGCGGAAGCACAGAAGAAGGGCGGCATCTGCGCCTTTATCGATGCCGAGCACGCGCTGGACCCGATCTATGCGCGCAAGCTCGGCGTCAACGTCGACGATCTGCTGATCTCCCAGCCCGACGCCGGTGAGCAGGCGCTCGAGATTGCGGACACGCTGGTGCGCTCGGGCGCGGTCGATGTGCTCGTCATCGATTCGGTGGCGGCATTGGTTCCTCGCGCCGAGCTCGAGGGCGAGATGGGCGACAGCCAGCCCGGCCTGCAGGCGCGGTTGATGAGCCAGGCACTGCGCAAGCTGACCGCCTCGATCAACCGTTCCAACACCATGGTGATCTTCATCAACCAGATCCGCATGAAGATCGGCGTGATGTATGGCTCGCCCGAGACCACCACCGGTGGTCATGCGCTCAAATTCTACGCGTCGGTGCGTCTCGACATCCGCCGGATCGGCGCGATCAAGGAGCGCGACGAAGTGGTCGGCAACCAGACCCGCGTCAAGGTGGTCAAGAACAAGCTTGCGCCGCCGTTCAAGCAAGTCGAGTTCGACATCATGTATGGCGAAGGCGTGTCGAAGAACGGCGAGCTCATCGACCTCGGGGTGAAGGCCGGCGTGGTGGAAAAGTCCGGCTCCTGGTTCTCCTATGACAGCCAGCGCATCGGCCAGGGCCGCGAGAACGCCAAGGGATTTCTCAAGGATAATCCCGACATCGCCGCCAAGATCGAGACCGCGATCCGGCAGAACTCCGGCCTCATCGCCGAAAAGATCCTGGCCGGCGACGAGAACAAAGACGACGACGCGGCGGAAGAATAAGCCCGTCCCCGGTGTTTCTCTGCTGAGCTCCCCCGACCGTCATTGCCGGATTTGCCTCCGGCAATCCATGGCTTTGCAAAGAACGTAGTGAGTGTTGCAAAGAAAATGGACCCGCGGGCGCCCTAACCCTGCGGGTGACGGGGGAGCGCCCTGCAACGGTCCTGGAGCGCCTTCGCGCGGAGCGGGACCCGGCTCGCGGCAAAAACCGCGTTCAGCAGAAAGCGCGTCAAATGCAAGAAATTTAGAGCGGTTTCTGATTCAAACGAATCTGAAGCCGCTCTAGACCGCCCGGCGTTGCGGCAGCCGCTTGCGGGCCTCGCTGATGACGGCGGGTACCGCGGCCTCGTTGGCCGGCGCCATGATGTGAACGCCGGCAACGCCGGGGATGGCCGCCAGTTCCTCGATCAGCTCGATTGCAATGCGCTCACCTTCGGCGCCGGGATCGGCCGCCCGTTCCAGGCGCTCGAGATGAGCCTCGGGGATGATGGTGCCGTAGAGGTGCTTCTGCATCCAGCGCGCCGACTTGGCGGAGCGCAGCGGTGCGATCCCGACCAGCAGGAACAGCGCCCGCGTGGTCTCGTGTTGCGCGAGGCGGGCGGCATAGCGGCGCACGATCGCGGTATCCATGCAGAACTGGGTCTGTGCGAATTCGGCGCCGGATGCCATCTTGGCGGCGAGCTTGTCGGGCTGCCAGCCGGGGGGCGGGTCGATCGGCGCGTCGGCGGCGCCGAGGAAGAAATGCGCGGTGCCGGCAACCTTGCGTCCGGAAGGAAGCTCGCTCTTGTCGCGCAGGTCCCGCGCCGTTGCCGTCAGCGTGGTCGAGTCGATATCGAACACCGCCTTGGTGTCGGGCTGATCGCCGGCCTTCGGATCATCTCCGGTCAGGCACAGCAGGTTGTGGACGCCGCAAGCCGCCGCGCCCATGAGGTCGGCCTGCAGGGCAATGCGGTTGCGATCCCGGCAGGTGAGCTGAAGGACGGGTTCGATGCCCTCGCGCGCCAGCATCGCCGCCGCGATCGGCGCCGACAGATTGGCGCGGGCGCTGGCGCCGTCGGTGACGTTGACGGCATCCGCGAGGCCGCGGAGCGGCCGTGCCTTGCGCAGGAGGTCGTCGGCGTCGCATGAGACCGGCGGCGCGATCTCGGCGGTGATGACGAACTGGCGCGAGCGCAGCAGCTGTTCCAGGCGCGAAGCCGGCTGTCGCGGCATGGCATTCATCTTTGGTCCGGAGGTGTTGGCGCGATCGCCGCGAGCGCGGCGTAGTGCGCGGGTGGGGCAAGCCGCCTATATAATCGATCGGCGCCGCATCGGTAAGGGCAGATCCCCGTCAGCGCAGGAGCCATGCCGCGACTGCGCGGCGGGCGGCTATCACGGGGCGGAGAGGGCCTGTGCGACGGGACAATTCCTGCTGCGGGCCACGCGAGGCGGGTTTCCTGGACAGGGGGTAGGGGCATCGCTAAAAGCACGGCAAACGAGGCTCGCCGGGCATCGAGCGACGCGGCGGCCCATGCTGCGCAAGGACCAGCGAGTACCGAGAGAGCCTCAGTAAGTCAGTCGGCGGATATCCAGGACATGAGCGGCGTCAACGAGATCAGATCGAGCTTCCTCGACTATTTCGCCCGGAACGGCCACGAGGTCGTGCCGTCGTCGCCGCTCGTGCCGCGCAACGATCCGACCCTCATGTTCACCAATGCCGGCATGGTGCAGTTCAAGAACGTCTTTACCGGCCTCGAGAAGCGTCCTTATTCGCGCGCGACCACCGCGCAGAAATGCGTGCGCGCCGGCGGCAAGCACAACGACCTCGACAATGTGGGTTACACCGCGCGCCATCACACCTTCTTCGAGATGCTCGGCAACTTCTCCTTCGGCGATTATTTCAAGGATCGTGCCATCGAGCTCGCCTGGAATCTCGTGACCAAGGAGTTCGAGCTGCCGGTCGATCGCTTGATGGTCACGGTCTTCATCGACGACGACCAGGCGTTCGACCTGTGGAAGAAGATCGCGGGCCTGCCGGAGAGCAAGATCGTCCGCATCGCGGGCACCGACAATTTCTGGCAGATGGGCGACCTCGGGCCCTGCGGCCCGTGCTCGGAAATCTTCTACGACCACGGCGCGCACATTCCCGGCGGTCCGCCCGGCTCGCCCGATGCCGACGGCGACCGTTTCATCGAGATCTGGAATCTCGTGTTCATGCAGTACGAGCAGGTCGCGGGCGGCAAACGCCTCGACCTGCCGCGGCCGTCGATCGACACCGGGATGGGGCTGGAGCGCATCGCCGCGGTGCTGCAAGGCACCCACGACAACTACAAGATCGATCTGTTCGGGGCGATCATTTCCCATGTCGCCGACCTGACGGGAGTGGAGGCCGAAGGCCCGCGCGGCGTGTCCCATCGCGTGATCGCCGATCACCTGCGTGCGTCCTCGTTCCTGATCGCCGACGGCGTGCTGCCCTCGAACGAGGGACGCGGTTACGTGCTCCGCCGCATCATGCGCCGCGCAATGCGGCACGCGCAGCTCCTCGGCGCGCGCGATCCGTTGATGTGGCGGCTGGTGCCCATCCTCGTGCGCGAGATGGGTCAGGCCTATCCGGAACTCGCCCGCGCCGACACACTGATCGCGGAAACGCTCAAGCTGGAGGAAACCCGCTTCCGCAATACGCTGGAGCGCGGGCTGTCCATCCTCGACGAGGAGAGCCGCGGCCTCGGACGCGGTGATCGGCTCAAGGGCGAGACCGCATTCACGCTCTACGACACCTACGGTTTCCCGCTGGATCTGACGCAGGACGCACTCAAGCCACGCGGCATCGCCGTCGACACCGAAGGCTTCAACACCGCCATGGAGCGCCAGCGCGAGAAGGCGCGCGCCTCCTGGGCCGGCTCGGGTGACGCGGCGACGGAGGCCGTGTGGTTCAAGCTGCGCGAGAGCCTCGGCGCCACCGAGTTCCTGGGCTACGAGACCGAGGGCGCCGAGGGCGTGGTTGCCGCACTGGTCAAGGACGGCAAGGAAGTCGATGCCTTGAACGCGGGCGAGACCGGCGCGGTGATCGTCAACCAGACGCCGTTCTACGGCGAGTCGGGCGGCCAGGTCGGCGACACCGGGCTCATGCGCGGCGACGGCGTGCGCTTCACCGTTACCGATACCCAGAAGAAAGCGGGCGACGTGTTTGTCCATTCCGGCGTGGTCGAGGAGGGCACGCTCAAGGTCGGCGCTCCTCTCACGCTTGACGTCGACCATGCCCGCAGAAGCGCCATAAGACGGCATCATTCCGCCACCCACATCCTGCACGAGGCGCTGCGCCAGGTGCTAGGCGATCACGTGGCGCAGAAGGGCTCGCTGGTGGCGCCCGACCGGTTGCGCTTCGATTTCTCCCACCCCAAGCCGATGACGGCACAGGAGATCGAACGGGTCGAGGACATCGCCAATGACGTCGTGCTGCAGAACACGCCGGTGACCACGCGGCTGATGGCTGTCGATGACGCGATTGCGTCCGGTGCGCGCGCGCTGTTCGGCGAGAAATACGGGGACGAGGTGCGGGTCGTCGCCATGGGCGAAAGCGGCGGCAACGCCATGGGGTGGTCGGTGGAGCTTTGCGGCGGCACCCACGTCAAGCGCACTGGTGACATCGGTCTCATCGCCGGGCTCGCCGACAGCGGCGTCGCCGCCGGCGTGCGGCGCATCGAGGCGCTCGCCGGGACTACGGCGCGCAAGTTCACGCATCATTTGGGCGAACTCGCCAGAGCGGCATCGGCAGAACTCAAAGTCCCGATCGAGGAGATGCCCGGCCGCCTGACGCAAGTGCTGGAGGAGCGCCGGCGATTGGAGCGAGAGTTGTCCGAGGCGAAGAAGAAACTCGCCATGGGTGGCGGCGCGCGCGCGCAGGGCGCTGATGGCGTGCGCGTGGTCGGCGACGTGAAACTCCTGGCCCGCGTGGTCGAAGGCATCGAAATAAAGGATCTGAAAAGCCTCGCGGACGAGGGCAAGAAACAACTTGGGTCCGGGGTCGTTGCTCTCGTCACCACCACGGCGGACGGCAAGGCCAGCATCGTCGTCGGCGTGACGCCTGATCTCGTCGCACAATTCTCGGCCGTCGATCTGGTGCGCAGGGCGTCCGAGGTTTTGGGCGGCAAGGGCGGTGGCGGGAAACCCGACATGGCGCAGGCCGGAGGTCCCGACGGCTCCAAGGCCGAGGCCGCGCTGGACGCGATCGAAGGAGCGCTCGGCGGAAGCTGAGTGTACGCGCAGGCGTTGCGCGGGATGAGTTTCGCCGCGCTCAACCCATCCTGCACCCGGTGGGAAAGAGGACCGCTTTGGACCACGGGCCCTGGTTGAAAGACGCGCTGGTCTTTCTTGCCGCTGCCGGGCTTGTGGTTCCGCTGTTTCACCGCGCACGCATCGGGGCCGTGCTCGGCTTCCTTTGTGTCGGCATCGCCGTCGGTCCGTACGGCTTCGGTCGGCTCGCCGAGGACTTTCCCTGGGTTAGCTATCTGACCATCGAGGACCGAACGCAGGTCGAGCCGTTCGCCGAACTCGGCGTGCTGTTTCTCCTGTTCCTGATCGGGCTGGAACTGTCGCTGGTGCGACTGTGGTCGTTGCGCCGCTACGTTGCCGGCATCGGCGGCCTGCAATTCGCGCTGTCCGCGCTTGCCATCGGCGCGGGCCTTGCGCTGCTGGGCGTTCCCGGCAGCGGCGCGATCGTGCTTGGCCTCTGCCTCGCGATGTCCTCGACCGCGATCGTGATGCAGCTGCTCGAAGAGCAGGGGCGCTCGACGACGCCGGTCGGTCGTATCGCGCTCGCGGTGCTGCTGTTCCAGGACCTCATGGTCGCGCCGGTCTTGTTTGGCGTCCAGATTCTCGCGCGCAACGAGCAGAACGTCGCCGGTGTCCGCTTGCCGGGGCCCTGCTGAAAGCGGTGCTTGCGGTTGTCGCCATCGTCGCAGCCGGTCGCTACGTGCTGCAACCGATCTTTCGCTTCGCAGCGCAGACCGGCAGCCGCGAACTCATCATGGCGATCACGCTGTTCATGGTGGTGGGGGTTGCCGCCGCCACCGGCGCCGCGGGCCTCTCGACCGCACTCGGCGCGTTTCTCGCCGGTCTTCTGTTGTCCGAGACCGAATACCGCCACCAGGTCGAAATCGACATCGCGCCGTTCAAGGGGCTCTTGATCGGCCTGTTCTTCATCACGGTGGGAATGACCATCGACATCGACGCGGTGTTGGCCGACATCGGCCTCGTCCTCGCCGCGGTCGTGGCTTTGCTCGTGGTCAAGAGCCTCATCCTGCTGGTCGCGAGCCGCGCGTTCGGTGTCAGCCTGGCGGTTGCCGCCGAGGTCGCGATCCTGCTGGCGCAGGGTGGCGAGTTCGCGTTCGTCGTCATCGTTCTTGCTCGCTCGAGTGGCGTCCTCTCCGGTGACATGGCGCAAATTGCTTCCGCCGTGGTCGGCATCAGCATGATGGTGACGCCGCTCTGCGCCCGCGGCGGCGCGTGGCTGGGACGTCGGTTGCAGCGCGTCGATCACCGCCACCACCTGCCGGCGGAGGACGCGAGCGAGCTGCAGGATCATGTGGTGATCGGTGGCTATGGCCGCGTCGGCCAGACGGTGGGGCGTTTGCTCACCGCCGAGAATGTGCCGTTCATTGCCCTCGATACCAATGGCGAACTGGTGAGCGAGTGTCGCAAACGCGGAGAACGGTGCTATTTCGGCGATGCCGGCCGGCCCGAGTTTCTGGCGCGGGTCGGTGCCGCACGGGCACGCGCGTTCGTCGTCACGGTCAATGCGCGAGAGGCTGCCGAACGCATGGCCGCGGCGGCGCGCCAGCTACGGCCCGACGCGCTGCTCTTTGCCCGCGCCATCGACGCGGAACATGCGATACGGCTTCTCAGGCTTGGCGCCGTCGACGTCATCCCGGAGGCTGTCGAGGCGAGCCTGCAGCTGGGCGGACGCGTGCTCGAGGCCCTTGGCGTCCCCGACGAAGCGGTGTTGCGGCGGCTCGACGAATTGCGCGAGCACGAGCTCGCGCGCCTCGTGGCCGCGCGCGAACAAGGGAGCTGAGACGGCGGCGCGTTGGAGGTTAACGCGCTGGCAGCGGCGAGCCGCTGGCGGATGCCCCGGCGGTGCCTGATCACGGTCCCTTGCGCAGGAAAACGTAATCCGCGGCATAGGGCGCGCTGTGGAACGCACCGGCCTTGTCGCAGGCGCCGGCGTGGACGCCGCCTGCGGTATTGATCCGCTGCACCGTGGTGACGCCCGAGAGCGCGCCGCTGCCGCGATGCGCCGTCACTTCGAGCTTGAGCCAGGGGATGTCGCCGGCGCTCTTGCCCGGAGCATTGCCGACGGCCTTGCCGACCACCGCGCTGCCGTCCGCGTGCTCCCAGTTCGGCCCGGCGTAGTGACGGCCCACGGTCTTGCCGTCGAGCACCAGCGTCGCGATCGGCTCGCGGAACGCCCATGCGAGCTTGCCGTCATTGCCGGCCTTGCACTCGTAGACCTGCGCACCCTCGGCATGGAGCGTGGCGACCACCGTCTCGCCCGGCGCCGCAATCGCGGCCGGTTCCTGAGCCGTGACCGCGCCCGAGCCCGCCAGAACGGCGAGCACGGACAGCGGAAGGCTTCTCCAGCACATTCTCATCCAGCGCATCGATTGGGCCTCCTCCCTGGTTCGAGGTCCGGCGCCGGTGTCCTGCGCAACAGTCGGTCCGGCGCCGGCCTAAAGTCCATTTGCGAGCCGCTCGTCAGGCCATCGCCTTTTTCAGGTTCTCATCGATCTTGTCGAGGAAGCCGGTGGTGGAGAGCCACTTCTGGTCGGCGCCCACCAACAGCGCAAGGTCTTTCGTCATGAAGCCGGACTCCACGGTGTCGACCGTGACCTTCTCCAGGGTGGTGGCGAATTTCGCCAGTTCGGCATTGGAGTCGAGCTTGGCGCGGTGCGCAAGCCCGCGGGTCCAGGCATAGATCGAGGCGACCGAGTTGGTCGACGTCTGCTCGCCCTTCTGGTGCTGGCGGTAGTGGCGCGTCACCGTGCCGTGCGCGGCTTCGGCCTCGACTACCTTGCCGTCCGGCGTCATCAGCACCGAGGTCATCAGCCCGAGCGATCCGTAACCCTGGGCGACCGTGTCCGACTGCACATCGCCGTCGTAATTCTTGCAGGCCCAGACGTAGCCGCCCGACCATTTCAGCGCGGCCGCCACCATGTCGTCTATAAGGCGGTGCTCGTAGAAGATTTTCTTCTTCTCGAACTCAGCCTTGAATTCGCTGTCGTAGATTTCCTGGAAGATGTCCTTGAACCGGCCATCATAGACTTTGACGATGGTGTTCTTGGTCGAGAGATAGACCGGATAGCCGCGATTGAGTCCGTAATTGAGCGACGCGCGGGCGAAGTCGCGGATGGAGTCGTCGAGATTGTACATCGCCATGGCGACCCCCGCGCCGGGGAAGCGGAACACCTCGCGCTCGATCTTGGTGCCGTCGTCGCCCACGAACGTGAGCGACAGCTTGCCTTTGCCGGGTACCTTGAAATCGGTGGCGCGGTACTGGTCGCCGTAGGCGTGGCGGCCGATGATGATCGGCTTGGTCCAGCCGGGCACGAGCCGCGGCACATTCTTGCAGAGGATCGGCTCGCGGAAGATGACGCCGCCCAGAATGTTGCGGATGGTGCCGTTGGGCGAGCGGTACATTTCCTTGAGGCCGAATTCCTTCACCCGCCCTTCGTCGGGCGTGATGGTGGCGCATTTGACGCCGACGCCGACCTTCTTGATCGCCTCCGCCGCTTCGATCGTGATCCGATCGCGCGTCTCGTCGCGCTTCTGCATGCCGAGGTCGTAGTAGAGCAGTTCGACATCGAGATAGGGATGGATCAGCTTTTCCTTGATGAGATGCCAAATGATGCGGGTCATCTCGTCGCCGTCCATTTCGACGACCGGATTCTTGACTTGGATTTTCGCCATTGGGGACCTTTGCGAGCGCCTTCAGGCCGAAGAGGCGCCTCGGGAGGGAGAGGAAGACGACGAGCGCTCCTGACGGCGCCTCGCCCGGCGGGCGTCGCTATAGCACTGGCGCGGCAGGGGTGAAAGGCGCTCGGCCGCAGGCTCTGCCTTTTTCTCAGGCATTCGCGCTATACCACCGGTGGAGAGCACGGATGACCCGCACCGACAGCACGAAACGGCCTGATGTCGAGGTCGTGACCGCCACCGTGGTGGACGGGATGCTCGCCGCCGGCGATGTCGCGGATGCTCCGGTCCCGTGGTGGAGCTTCACCAAGACCGTGCTCGCTGCCGCCGCGCTCGTGCTCGTCGATGCCGGACGGCTCACGCTCGACACGCCGCTTGCCGGCCGGCGCTACACGCTGCGCCAGTTGCTGCAGCATCGTGCGGGCGTGCCCGATTACGGGTCCCTCGACGCCTATCATGACGCGGTGGCGCGCGGTCGGTCGCCCTGGCCGGTCGGCAAGCTGCTCGCACGGGTATATTCGCACGCGCCCGGGTTCGAGCCCGGTACGAGCTGGATGTATTCGAATGTAGGCTATCTGTTCGTGCGTCAGTTGATCGAACATGCCACGGGCGAGGAGATCGGCGAGGCGCTCTCGCATCTGGTGCTGACCCCGCTCGGCATCGCGCATGCTGGTTTTGCCCGGACGCCGGAAGAGTTGGTTGGGACCCGCTGGGGCAACGCCGGGACCTATCATCCCGGGTGGGTCTATCACGGGCTCATGGTCGGATCGCCCGCCGCCGCGGCGCTGTTGCTCGACCGATTGCTGCGCGGCGATCTGCTGTCCTCGGCCTCGTTGCGCGCCATGCGAGAGAGCTTCCGTCTGGGCGCGCCGATCCCGGGCCGGCCCTGGCAGGCGCCGGGCTATGGTCTTGGATTGATGATCGACACCACCGCGCCACCGAGCTTCATGGGACACACCGGGCAGGGACCGTCGAGCACGGGCGCGGTCTACCACTTCCCGGCGCCGGCGACCGCGGTGACGGCGGCCGCTTTCGCGCCGGTCGACGATCAAGGACTGGTCGAGCAGCGGGTGGTCGAGATCGCGCGCGGCATCGCCGGCGGTGAGCGGGAATAGAGCCGTCATGCCGGGTGCGGGAACCGACAAGACCAGGAACTGGGTAGCGGCGGCGGGGCCGGTCATCATCCTGGTCGAGCCGCAACTCGGCGAGAACATCGGCGCGGCGGCCCGCGTGATGGCCAATTTCGGGCTCGGGCGCTTGCGGCTCGTCAAGCCACGCGACGGCTGGCCCAACACTCAGGCGCAACGCTCGGCCTCGGGCGCCGACCGCATTCTCGACCAGGCCGCGCTGTTCGACGACCTGACGGCGGCCATCGCAGACTGCACCGTCGTCCTGGCCACGACGGCGCGCGCCCACGACCAGGCGAAGCCCGTGCTCGGCCCGGACGAGGCGGCCGCGTTCCTGGCGCCGCACGTGGCTGCGGGCGAGAACGTGGCGGTGCTGTTCGGGCGCGAGCGCTATGGTCTCGAAAACCATGAGGTGGCGCTTGCCGACCGCATCGTCACCTTTCCGGTCAATCCCGCGTTTGCGTCGCTCAACCTTGCGCAGGCGGTCGCGCTCGTCGCCTACGAGTGGTTCAAGCTTGCGTCCGGCGGCGTGCTTCCCTTCACCATGCCGCGGAAATCGGAGCCGGCCGGCAAGGAACAGGTGCAGGCCCTGTTCGCAAATCTCGAGCGCCAGCTCGACGCCGTCGAATATTTTCGACCGCTGGACAAGCGCGCCACCATGCTGGTCAATCTGCGCAACATCTTTGCGCGCATGCAGCCGACCAAGCAGGATATCCAGACCTTGCACGGCATCGTGGTGGCGCTGACCGAAGGCCGCAAGGGTCCCGCGCGCGGCGGCGTGCTCGACGGCGAGGAGGCGACCGCCTTGCGCGCGCTGCTCGCGGAACATGCCGAAGCGCGCGCGCCGGGCGAACGCGGACCCGTGCGCGGACTGGCGCGGCTCCTTCGCCGCAATCCTACCGATGCCGACCGTGTGTTATGGGAGGCTCTTACCACCGATCGGCGCTTTGCGGGAAACGGCTTCAAGCGGCAGGTCCCGGTCGGGACCCACATCACCGATTTCGTCTCCTTTCCGTTGCGCGTGGTTATCGACGTCGTGCCGGCACAGGAAAGCGACGTCGCGGCCAAGGCGCGAAATGACAAACGTGCGTGGCTGGTCGAGCGCGGCTATCGTGTGCTCGCCGTCGACGCGAGCATGATCGAAACCGATCTGCCGCAGGTGCTTGATGGTCTAGCGGCCTCGATCGCCGGTCGCCGTTGATCGAGCAGCGAAGCGAAAGCGGGATCGGTCCCGGGTCTCGTTGTTCGTCGTCCGCGCCGCGCGGCTAACCCTTGAGCACCTTGAGTGCCGCGGCAGCTCCCGCGCGCAGAAAGCCCATGTCGCTGCCGACCGCGAGAAAGCGCACGCCGCGCTTGGCCAGGGCGACGGCGCGCTCGGCGGAGTGGCAATAGGCGCCCATGATCTTGCCGGCCTTGCTCGCCGCCGCGGTGATACGGTCGAGTTCGCGATCGACCTCGCGCGACATCGGATCGACGTCGGCGCCATTGGTGAGCGCGATCGAGAGGTCCGCCGGCCCGAGGAAAAGCGCGTCGATCCCGGGCGTGGCCGCGATCGCCTCGACATTGTCGAGCGCTGTGCGCGTTTCGATCATGGCGAAAGTGACGGTGAGGGCGTTGGCCTCGCGCAGGTAGACCTTCTGGTCCGGCATGTTGGCTAGCGTGGTGGCACGGTGCGGCCCCCAGCTGCGCTCACCGATCGGCGGGAATTTGGCGAACGATACGTAGGCACGCGCATCCGCCGGCGTGTTGATCATCGGCGCGATGATGCCTTCGGCGCCGAAATCGAGTGCACGGCTTGCGGTGGCGAATTCGCCGACGGGGATCCGCACAATCGGCGCCGCGCCGCCCTGGCGCACCTGCGCAACCGCGGCCAGCACCGAGGCGGTGTCCCACAGGCCGTGCTGGCCGTCGAGCGTGACCGCGGGAAAGCCCTCGCGGCCGACCAGCTCGGCGACGATTGGAGAAGGCAGGCCGCACCAGCCGCTGTAGACGGTCTCGCCGGCGCCCAGCCGGCGGGCGAGCGAAAAGGGTTGCGTGGTCATGAGAACATCGTCCTTTGCTCATCGTCCGCGAAACGGCTGCCGCGAAGACAGGGGGCGGACGATCCGGTCATCCCCGAGGGTGGAACTTAGCTCGAAAACGGCGGTGTTGGAGGGTCGCTATGGTTCGCTTCCGGTTTCGACTGGAGCCGGCGATGACGCTCGCGCGCGGCGTTGCTATTTGCCTGCTTGGATTTCCTGGACTGCCTTGGCCATCAGTTCATCCATCGCGCTGCGAATCTGCTGATCGGATTCCTTGATGCCCTTGGCATCCAGATCCCGACGGATCTTGCGGTACACGTCGTCCTCACCCGCCTCTTCGAAATCCGCCACCACCACCTCCTTGGCGTAGGCGTCCGCTTCGGCGCCGGAGAGTCCGAGCTTGGCCGCCGCCCACAGGCCGAGCAGCCGGTTGCGACGGGCGTTCGCCTTGAATTTAAGTTCTTCGTCGATGGCGAACTTCTTTTCGAAACCTTCTTCGCGTTTGTCGAACGTTGTCATGCCTGCCTCGCTGTCTCGGGAGCGGCCGGCCGCTCTCGCCTTCGACTTCGTTCCGAACCGCACGTTGCATCAAGTCTAGCTTCGATGGCCTTCACACTTCCATCCACCGGGGGAACTAATGCGGCCTTGCATAGCGGCCCGCCATCGTCAAGGCAACTGACCGGTGAAACGATTCGCCCGGCTTTGGACGCGCAACAAAACGCCCTTGACGCGATTGTGCTGCGCAGCGTGATCGGCTAGCTTGCCCATGTGGACGCGTCGCATGTTCAAGCTTTTTTGTCGCGCCGCCACGCGCCGCCGCCGCGGACATCAAATCAAACCGGAGCCACGGCATCCAGATGGACATCAACAAACCACGGTACACTCCGATGAGCCGCCGTCGCCGCATCTATGAAGGCAAGGCGAAGGTCCTTTATGAAGGACCGGAGCCCGGAACGCTGATCCAGCACTTCAAGGACGACGCGACCGCCTTCAACGCAAAGAAGCATGAGGTCATCGAAGGCAAGGGCGTCCTCAACAACCGGATCTCCGAATATGTCTTTCAGCACCTGAACGACATCGGGGTCCCGACGCATTTCATCAAACGCCTCAACATGCGCGAGCAGTTGATCCGTGAGGTGGAGATCATTCCGCTCGAAGTGGTCGTGCGCAATGTGGCCGCCGGTACGCTGTCGCAGCGCCTCGGCATCGAGGAGGGCACGCAGCTTCCGCGCTCGATCATCGAGTTCTATTACAAGAACGATCAGCTCGGCGATCCGATGGTGTCGGAGGAGCACATCACTGCGTTCGGGTGGGCGACGCCGCAGGAGATCGACGACATCATGGCGCTCGCCATACGCGTCAATGATTTCCTCTCCGGCCTGTTCCTCGGCGTCGGCATCCGCCTTGTGGATTTCAAGATGGAGACCGGCCGCTTGTGGGAGAACGATCTCATGCGGATCGTGGTAGCGGACGAGATCTCGCCCGATTCCTGCCGGCTCTGGGATATCAAGTCGAGCGAGAAGCTCGACAAGGACCGCTTCCGCCGCGATCTCGGCGGACTGGTGGAGGCCTATACCGAGGTCGCCAAGCGTCTCGGCATCATGAGCGAGGGCGAGCGGCCGCAAGGCTCCGGGCCGGTCCTCGTGAAGGGCTGAAACCACTCGCTGCCGCCAAGGGCGATGCGATGAAGCCGCATTGGTCCCGGACAATGCTCAGGGGCGCCGTCACCGGCGCCCTTTGTGTTGCCATCCTGGGCTCCGCCGCTGCCCAGGACTCCGCGATAATGAAGGACTCCGCGGTAACGAAGGACTCGGCGGTAAGTAACTACCCGGCCAGGCCGGTGCGCCTCGTGGTTCCGTATGCCGCCGGCGGCGGGACGGACGCCCTGGCGCGATTCCTGGCCCAGGGCCTGGAACGGCAATTTGGCCAGCCCTTCATCATCGAGAACCGCCCTGGGCAGGGGACCGCCACCGGCGCCGCGTATGTGGCGCGCTCCGCGCCCGACGGCTACACGCTGCTCGCGGCCACGAGCTCAACCCTGGCCTTCAACCCGAGCGTCTACAAGAAGCTGCCTTACGATCCGCTGGTCGATTTTTCGCCGATCTCGCTCGTCGCCGCGGTGCCGTTCGTGTTGGTCGTCAATCCGTCGTTGCCGGCGAACTCGGTGTCCGAGCTCGTCGCGCTCGCCAAGGCCAAGCCGGGGGAGCTGAGCTATGCGTCCGGCGGCATGGGCGCGCCGCATCACATCTATATGGAATTGTTCAAGCGCATGACCGGCACCGACATCAGGCACATTCCGTATCGCGGCGGCGGTCCCGCGCTCGGCGATGTTGTCGCGGGCCATGTCCCGATCATGTTCGGCGACGTCGGACCGGTCACCGGCCTCGTGCGCGAGGGCCGCGTCAGGGCGCTCGGCGTGACCGTCGGCAAGCGGGTCGAGACCATCCCCGACGTGCCGACGCTGGTCGAGGCCGGGCTTGCCGGCTACGAGGCGAATTCCTGGCAGAGCCTGGTTGCCCCCGCGAACGTGCCATCGCCGATCGTGGCCGCGTTGAACAAGGCGCTGACCGCGTTTCTCGCCCAGCCTGCGACCAAGTCGCACTTTCTTCAGCTCGGCATGCAGCCGTTGTCGAGCACGCCGCAGGAATTCGCGTCCTACCTGCGCGCCGAGATCACGAAATGGGCGCCCATCATCACCGCCGCCGGTGCGACCGAGGATTGACGATGCCGCCGCGCGTCGATTTGGCAATCGAGGAGACTGACATGCGCAAGGACTTCACGATCGGGCTGGTGGTGCCGTTCGCCGCCGACACCGTGCCCGACGAAGGGTTGCAGATGTATCCGGACGTGCGGTTCATTCCGCGCGGTGTCGGCGTGCGATCGCTCACGCCGACCGGTTATGACAGCGCATGCGAAGCAATTCTCCCCGCCGCCGAATACCTTGCCGCGCAGGGCGTCGATGCAATCATGGTGATCGGCACCTCCTTGACCTTTTATCGCGGCTCCGACTTCCACGACCGGCTCATGGAGAAGCTGAGGGCCGCGACGGGACTGCCGGTGAGCACCATGAGCCAGGCGGTGGTCGACGGGCTGCGCAGCTTCGGCGCGCGCCGGATCGTGGTCGCTACCGCCTACGCCGACGACGTCAACAACCGGCTGCGGGCCTTCCTCACGCGCGCAAGGCTTCGAGGTGATGGCGCTGCAGGGCTTCGGCCTGTTCGGGTTCGGCGAGCCCGGCAGCAAGAGCGAGGCGGATATCATCGCGCTCGGCTCAAAGGTATGCGCGGAGGGACCAGGCGCCCAAGGCCTGCTGATTTCGTGCGGCGGCCTGCGGACGCTGGGCGTGGCCAAGCCGCTCGAGGAGCGCCACGGGATTCCGGTCGTCGCCAGCACGCAGGCGGCGTTCTGGGCCGCCCTGCGGCTCGTCGGCGAGAGCGGTCGCGTGGCCGGCCGTGGGCGGCTCCTGGAGCAATCAACAGCCGCCCCTGTGCACTGAGGCGTTTTACGCTAAGGTGCGGCGCTGGCATGCGCACGCCTCCGAATCGGGGGTGATTGACCGTCCGCCGCTTGCAGTTCGGGCGATCTGCGCCATATCGCAAACGAAGGAACCCTGATGAAGGCTCGCGTGACCGTCACCCTCAAATCCGGCATCCTCGATCCGCAGGGCAAGGCGATCGAGGGCGCGCTGAAGTCTCTTGGCGTGGATGGCGTGGCGAGCGTGCGCCAGGGCAAGGTGTTCGACATCGAGATCGAAGGCGACAACCGCACGCGGGCCGAAGCCGCGCTCAAGCAGGCGGCCGACAAGCTCCTGGCCAATACGCTGATCGAGAATTACGATGTGAAGCTGATTGGTTGAAGGCCCCGAATGATGCGCCCAGCCAGCCTGCTCCTTGCACTCGGCGTCGTCCTCGCGGGCGATGCGACGACGTCCGGCTTCGCCCAGCGCGCGTCCGCGGCGGAGCCTGCCCGCGCCGCCTGGAGCGAGGTCAAATGGCCGTTCCCGCTCGACCAATGGGGCCTCGGGCGCGCGTTCCGCTGCCCGGCTTCGGATTGCGGCACCGACATTGCTCTCTACGTTCGCGCCAAGCTCGGGTTCTGCAATTGCGCGACCGGCGTGTCGGACGACGCGGAGCTCGACCGTGTGGGCGATCTCGAATTGCTCAGCGACAAGTTCAAGGGACTGCGCGACGGGCGGCCGATCACGGTCGGCTGGATGAACGGCCGCAGCCGGCCCTATGAGGTCACGATGCCCTATGCCGCGCCGCGCACGGCGCTCGCGATCGGCTTCAACGACAAGTGCGACGTGGTGGTCGCGACCGTCGTCGCCGCCGACGTTCCGGCGGCCGAGCGTGCCGCTCTGGCCTTCCTCAACGGCGACGTGGTTCGGCGCTGGGTCGAAAAGGAGCTCGGGCTCTAGTGCGGTGGATTCACAGGGTGTGGGGCGATATCTTGCGAACCTCGGAATCGGGATCCTAGATGAAATCCGCCGTCCTGGTCTTTCCCGGCATCAATCGCGAGCATGACATGGCGCGCGCGCTCAAGCTCATATCAGGGCGCGCGCCGGCGATGGTCTGGCATGCCGACACCGAATTGCCCGCGGGCACCGATCTCGTCGTGGTGCCGGGCGGCTTCTCCTACGGCGACTACCTGCGCTGCGGCGCGATTGCGGCGCGCGCGCCGATCATGGACGCCGTGCGTGCCCATGCCGAGCGCGGCGGGCTGCTGCTCGGCGTCTGCAACGGCTTCCAGATTCTCTGCGAAGCGGGCCTTCTACCCGGCGTGTTGATGCGCAATGCGGCGCTGAAATTCATCTGCCGAGACGTTTATCTGCGCGTCGAGCGATCGGACACTCCGTTCACCCGCGGCTACAATGCCGGCCAGGTGATCCGCGTGCCGGTCGCGCACGGCGAGGGCAACTACGTCGCCGACGAAGGAGACCATCGCGCGGCTTGAAGGCGAGGGCAGGGTGCTGTTCCGTTACGCCGCTCCCGATGGGACGCTCGATCCCGCGTGGAACCTCAACGGCGCGACCAACGCCATCGCCGGAGTGCTCAACGACAAGCGCAACGTGCTGGGCATGATGCCGCATCCGGAGAACCACGTCGAAGCAGTGCTCGGCGCGACCGATGGGCGCGGTCTGTTCGCGGGGCTGACTGATCACTTCAAGCAGGCTGCATAGCAGACAAACTCCGTGGCGCCCTTGCACATGCCTCATTCATGGGCGCCATGCAGGTTTGGCCTGCGCGCACGATGCTGTGGAACTCGCGTTGTGGTGGATTGCCGGCCGCGGCCGGCAATGACATTTAGGCCCCATGGCTAGGACATCCAAAAGACCGCCGGCGCGAACGACCAAGCAACCGGCGGCCCGGAGGGCGCGGCCGGACAGCGCCAAGGGTGTGAAGATCACCCCTGAGCTGGTCGCGGCGCACGGTCTCAAGCCCGACGAATATCAGCGCGTCCTCGATCTCATCGGCCGCGAGCCCTCGATCACCGAGCTGGGCATTTTCTCGGCCATGTGGAACGAGCACTGCTCGTACAAGTCCTCGAAAATCCATCTGCGCACGCTGCCGACGCAAGCGCCGTGGGTGATCCAGGGGCCGGGCGAGAACGCCGGCGTGATCGATATCGGTGACGGGCTCGCGGTCGTGTTCAAGATGGAGAGCCACAACCATCCAAGCTACATCGAGCCCTATCAAGGCGCGGCCACCGGCGTCGGTGGCATCTTGCGCGACGTCTTCACCATGGGCGCGCGACCGATCGCCTGTCTCAATGCGCTGTCCTTCGGAGCGCCGGCGCACGCCAGGACCCGCCATGTGGTCTCGGGGGTGGTGGCCGGCATCGGCGGCTACGGCAATTCCTTCGGCGTGCCCACCGTCGGCGGCTCGGTGCGTTTTCACACCCGCTATGACGGCAACTGTCTGGTGAACGCGATGGCGGTGGGCCTCGCGCAGACCGACAAGATCTTTTATGCCGCCGCCTCCGGCGTCGGCATGCCGATCGTGTATCTCGGATCCAAGACCGGTCGCGACGGCATCCACGGCGCCACCATGGCGTCGGCCGAATTCGGCGAGGGCACCGAGGAAAAGCGCCCGACCGTGCAGGTCGGCGATCCGTTCGCGGAAAAACTTCTGCTCGAGGCCTGTCTCGAAATCATGGCGAAGGACTGCGTCATAGCCATTCAGGACATGGGCGCGGCCGGGCTGACCTGCTCGGCGGTCGAGATGGGTGCCAAGGGCGATCTCGGCGTGACGCTCGATCTCGATCGCGTGCCGTGCCGCGAGACCGGCATGAGCGCCTACGAGATGATGCTCTCGGAGAGCCAGGAGCGCATGCTCATGGTGCTCAAGCCGGAGAAGGAGCAGGAGGCCGAGGCGATCTTCCGGAAATGGGGGCTCGACTTTGCCGTGGTCGGCGAAACCACGCCGACCAAACGCTTCATCGTGCGCCACGGCGGCAAGGAGATGGCTGACCTCCCGATCAAGGAACTGGGCGACGAAGCGCCGATCTATGACCGCCCGCATGTGGAAACTCCGAAACCGCCGGTGCTCAAGGCCGCCGACGTCACGCCGCCGATTGCGACCGCCGAGGCATTGCTGAGGCTGATCGGCTCGCCCGATCTCTGCTCCAAGCGGTGGGTGTGGGAGCAGTACGATCACGTCATCCTCGGCAACACCGTGCAGCGGCCCGGCGGCGATGCCGCGGTGGTGCGCATCCATGATGGCCCCAAGGCGCTCGCGCTGACGTGCGACGTGACCCCGCGCTACTGCGAGGCCGATCCGTTCGAAGGCGGCAAGCAGGCGGTCGCCGAAGCCTGGCGCAACCTCGTCGCGGTGGGCGCGCGACCGCTTGCCGTTACCGACAATCTCAATTTCGGCAATCCCGAGCGGCCTGAGATCATGGGTCAGGTGGTCGGTGCGATTCGCGGCATCGCCGAGGCCTGCAAGGCGCTCGATTTCCCGGTCGTGTCGGGCAATGTCTCGCTCTACAACGAGACCAATGGCCGGGCGATCCTGCCGACGCCCACGATCGGTGGGGTCGGCCTCATCGACGATTTCACCAAGTCGGCGACGCTCGCCTTCAAGGCCGTCGACGAGGCCATTTTGCTCCTCGGCGAGGCCAATGGCTGGCTCGGACAGTCGCTCTACCTGCGCGAAATCTGCGAGCGCGAAGACGGCGCGCCGCCGCCCGTCGATCTTGCGGCCGAGCGGGTCACCGGGGATCTCGTCCGCGCGTTGATCGCCGAGGGCATCGCCACCGCTGTCCATGATGTCTCGGACGGCGGGCTCCTGGTCGCGCTCGCCGAAATGGCGATGGCGTCCGGCATCGGGGCCGAACTCGATCGCGCACCGCTTGCAGCCCACGCCTTCTGGTTCGGCGAAGAGCAGGGACGCTACGTGGTGACGGTCGACGCCGACGTGGCCGAGAAGGTGATGGCGCGGGCCAGGGCGGCCGGCATCCCGGCGCGGCAGCTGGGCCTTACCGGCGGGGATGCATTGACGCTGCAGGACGAGCGCCCCATTCTGGTCGCAAAACTGCGCGAGCGCTTCGAGGGCTGGCTGCCCGCCTACATGGCCGGCGGGCCGGCCTGATGCGTAAAGTGGTCTCCGATGACGCATCGTCGGAAATCGCGTGGGAATCCTTGCGTTGGTCGCGTTTTTGCATGGCGGACGGGGCCTGCCTCGCCTGAAAGCGCATGGGAGATTGCTATGGCAATGGATGCGAGCGAGATCGAGCGGCTGATCAAGGTGCGCATTCCGGATGCCGCGGTGACGATTCGCGATCTGGCCGGGGACGGCGACCACTACGCCGCGACCGTGCTGGCCGAATTGTTCCGCGGCAAATCACGGGTGCAGCAGCATCAGATCGTGTACGAGGCGCTCAAGGGAGAAATGGGCGGCAAGCTGCACGCCCTCGCCCTGCAGACCGGCACGCCCGAGCAGTGAGGCCGCAGCAAAGAGGGGCTTACGATGAACCGACTGGCTGTGACCGCGGCCGCACTGGTCGCGTTGACGGGCCCTGCCGCCGCTCAATCGCCCAATGGCGTCAAGACGCTGGCGCCTGCGGGTGCGATCAAGACCACTGGCACCTGGGACCTCGGCGCCCGCGCGGGTGATTTTGTCTATGTTGCGGGTATGCGCGGTATCGATCCGAAGACCAACGCGCTCGTCCAGGGCGACGAGGCCCGCATCCGCCAGGGATTTCTCAACATGCAGATGATCGCGGCATCGGAAGGTGCCAGCCTGCAGGACTGCGCGCGCATTGTCGTCTACGTGACCGATATGTTTCGATTTCGGCCGCTTGTGAACAAGGTCCAGGAAGAGCTGTGGGGGAAAGGACCCTATCCGCCGCGTACGATCGTGGAGGTTCACCGCCTAAATCAGGACGACATTTTCGAGGTGGAAGGCACATTTTATGCGCCGGTGAAAAAGTGACCGGCCCGGGGGCCTTGGGCCTTGGGCTCAGCCCGGTGCTACGCTACATATACCCCAAATTGATGGGAGCGCCGCAGGCGCTCCGCCGACAAGCGAGGGTTCCATGGCGATCGAGCAATTCATCGACAACGAGCTCAAAGGCAACGATGTGGTGCTGTTCATGAAGGGAACGCCCCAGTTTCCGATGTGCGGCTTTTCCGGGCAGGTGGTGCAGATCCTCGATCACCTCGGCGTGACCTACAAGGGCTTGAACGTGCTCGATTCGGACGACCTGCGCGAAGGCATCAAGTCCTATTCGAACTGGCCGACCATCCCGCAGCTCTACGTCAAGGGCGAGTTCGTCGGCGGCTGCGACATCATCCGCGAGATGTTTCAGGCCGGCGAACTGCAGGGCCTGTTGAAGGAGAAGGGCGTGACCGTGGGCGAGAGCGCTTCGGCCTGACCTGGTGCCTTGCTCCGCGGCTTGGCCTGGCTCCGCTTGAATGAGCGCCAAGCCGCCGGCCGCGCCGCCCGCGCTCAAGGAGCTCTCGACCCATTTCGCCTTTGGGCAGAACTGGGCCAGCTACTCCGCCATCATCGACGATGCGCGCGTTGCGCAAGCTGAACGCGGCCTCGTGCGTCTCCTCGGCGAGGACGGGCTCGCCGGCAAATCCTTCCTGGATGTCGGCTGCGGGTCCGGCCTGCACGCGGTCGCTGCTGCCCGGCTCGGCGCTGCGCGTATTGTCGCCGTCGATCTCGATCCGGTGGCGGTCGAGACCGCGCGCGCCGTGCTGCGCCAGCACGCGCCGCAAATTCCCTCCGATATCCGGCAATCGAGCGTGTTCGAGCTCGCACCGGAGACGTCAGGTGCTTTCGACGTGGTCTATTCCTGGGGCGTGCTGCACCATACCGGCGCGATGCACGAAGCGTTGCAGCGCGCGGCGCAGGCGGTTGCGCCCGGAGGCCACTTCGCGTTTGCGCTTTATCACCGCACCCGCATGTGCGGGTTCTGGCGGCGCGAAAAGCGCTGGTACGCCGCGGCGTCGCCGCGGGCGCAGCGCGCCGCGCGCGCAATCTATACCGCGCTGCTGCGCCTGCGGATTGGGCTTGGCGGTGGCGACTTTCGCGCTTACGTGGCGAATTATCACAGCCAGCGCGGCATGGAGTTCGGCCACGACGTGCACGACTGGATGGGCGGATATCCCTACGAATCGATCTCCGCGCCCGAGGTCGAGGCGTTCATGCGGCGGATCGGCTTTGTCCACGTGCGCAGCTTCACCAGTCCCGCTCACCATCGGCCTGTTCGGCTCCGGCTGCGATGAATACGTCTATCGCAGGACAGGCTGACCGGCGCGCCCTGCGTGTCAACCGCAAGGCGGCAGCGGAGCTGAGGGTTTGCTAGTCGCAGGCGATTTGCCCGGCCGCGATCTTGCAGGCGAACAGCTTCGCGCTGCTGGTATCGCGGAAGGTCGCGGCGTAACCGCCCGCCGCGGGCTCGATCATCGCAAAGCCGAAGCGGTGGTCGGAACGACCGAAGGCCACCCGCCTGCCTGCGATCGTCTCGCCGGTGAGGTCGGGCTTGATCTTGCCGGCGAGCAGCGTGCCGCCGGTGCCGAGCACGAATTGCGGGCTGCGCTTGTCGGCGAAGCTCAACACCTCCACGACGTGGATATGGCCGGCCACGGCGAGTTCGATGCCGTCGGGCAGCTTGCCGTTCCAGTTCGCCAACGCTTCCTGCAAAGAGGCATTGACCGTTCGGCGGCGTGGACCGAAGCCCCAGACCGGGCGATGGGTGAGGAGCCACGCGCCGGGCTTGGGCTTCATGGCCGCGAATTCCGCCGCGTAGGGGGCGGGATCGCACGGACAGATATCGGCGGCATTGCTCGAGTCCAGGACGATGAACGACTGCTCGCCCAGCGTGACGGTGAACTGCGGGATCAAGTCGATGCAGGGCGGTGCCTGAGCCGACGTCGTCTGAGCGGGCGTCGGGTCGAGCAGCCTGAAATAACCCCGCCCGGCGCGGCGGCAGATCTCGTGATTGCCGCGCACGACAATCCACGGTGCCGCGAGCAGCGCCGGTGCCGCAGGCGCGAAAAAATCCGCCTTCCAGGTTGGCCAATCGTCGCCAAAAGGGCTACGCGCACAGCCGGCGTCGCCCTGCGGGCAGGCACTCTCGCGGTAGAGGTAGTCACCGAGGTGGATGACGAGGTCGGGCTTGGCGTCCGCGACGCTCCGGGACACCTGCACGAACGGCCACAGCGCGGGGTTGTTGCAGTCCTGGAATTTGCCCCGATCCTCGTCGTCGGCGGCGGTGTTACCACCCTTGGCCGTGGCTTTCGCGGCCTTGAGGCGGCAGCCGGTGTCGCCGAATGCGGCGATCGACTTCAGGGTGGGCTTGGGCAGGGGGAGCGGCAAATTCTCGACGCTTGCCGAGGTGACGCCCGCGGGAATCGGAAGTTCGCACACCAGGACCGGGAACGTGGCGTCGGGGAGCGCGCGAACGTTCATCGGCTGCTGCGTGCCGTCGATGGTGATGGTGGGGCAAGCGCTCGCCTGCGCCAGCACCGCGCGTGCCACCGGACCCCGCGGACCGAGCACCACATAGGCCGCTTCAAGCTTGGGCGATTGCGCGTCGGCGGCCCGCGGCCAGGACAAAGTCGCCAGCACAAGCGCGGAGGCCGCGAGCTTGAAGCCCCATCCGTCCGTTCCCGCAGGCACAACCGCGGCCATGCGATGTTTCTCCTTTTGAGCGGGATCCGAACCTGACGCGTGCGGAGAGAAGCGCGGCGATCGGCGCCGCGTCTCGCATCGGCAGCGTAGCATGAGCGTCTAAGCGCTGCCCATCAGACGCAAGCGGCCGCCCCAAGGACGGCCGCCATCTACGCGTCAGCGCGATTGAACGTCAGCGCGAATAGAACTCGACCACCAGATGCGGCTCCATCTGCACGGGGTAGGGCACCTCGGTGATCTGCGGGATGCGCGTGAGCTTCGCCGTCATCTTGGAGTGATCGACCTCGATATAGTCCGGCACGTCGCGCTCCCCGAGGCCGGTCGCTTCCAGCACCAGCGCAAGCTGCTTCGACTTGTCCTTGACCTCGATGACCTCGCCGACTTTGACCCGGTAGCTCGAGATGGTCACGCGCTGGCCATTCACCTTGACGTGGCCATGGTTGACGAACTGGCGCGCGGCAAACACCGTCGGCACGAACTTCGACCGGTAAATCATGGCGTCGAGCCGGCGCTCGAGCAGTCCGATCATGTTGGCGCCGGAATCGCCCTTCATGCGGATGGCTTCGGCGTAGATGCCGCGGAATTGACGCTCGGAAATGTTGCCGTAATAGCCGCGCAGTTTCTGCTTGGCGCGCAATTGAACGCCGTAGTCGGAGAGCTTGCCCTTGCGGCGCTGGCCGTGCTGGCCGGGGCCGTATTCGCGGCGATTGACGGGGCTCTTCGGGCGGCCCCAGACGTTCTGGCCCATACGGCGGTCGATCTTGTACTTCGCCTCGTGGCGCTTGGTCATCGCGTCCTCATGTTGATTGCGTTCTCGAGGATCGCGCCCTCCTCTGTCCCGGCTTTGCCGGAACCGACAGGTTTTGGCCGAAGCGTCGGGCAAAACCGCGGGTCGCGAAACGCTGCGCGGGCCCGAAAGCCCGCGTCGCGGCCGGTTTTTAGGGCGAAAGCAGGGCCAAGTCAAACCCGCTGACGTCAAACCCGCTGAGGTCAAACCGCTCAGGTCCAACCGGCCTATACCGCCTCCTGGTAGACGTCGATTTCGACCGACCCGGGAAAGAACGAGCGCCAGGTCCGCAGATAGGCCTGGACCTGCGGGTCACTGGCGACGCGCTGGCGGTTGAGCTCGATGACCTCGTGGGTGTCGTATTCGATCTCGTGGATGAACCGGGCGGGATCGTCGACGTTCTGCAGCAGGCGCATCCGCCGCCCCCCGAACGCCTCGTAGAACGGCGCCGCCGATCGCAACAGCGATGCCAGTTGGCTGGAATTCGCCGCCGGCAGGGTGAACTTGAATTGCACGGTTCGTCGGATGGTCTGAGTTTCGCTTGCCATTGCTTGCGCCCCCGTCGCAGGAAACCCACCGGCTTGGGCCGCTTGTATTGGCTGGTTGTGGTGACCCGCCTGTCTTGGCCCGCCTGCGATGCTAGAGCGGTTTTCCCTCCGGTGGAATCGGAAACCGTTGCCGCCACCGCGCGTCATCCCCTTTTCCCGTTCCGCCGCCGGCTCAGGCGCCGATCCGGAAACGCTTGAGCGCCACCTCGAGCGTGGCCGAGGGCGGGCGGCCAGACGTGAAGGCGATTCGCGCCGGGACCGGCGTCTCGCCACTGGCCCTGGGGCCAATCAAATCGGTCACTCGCCGGGCGATCGCCGGTGCGGGATCGATGAAGGCGACCGGCCATGGGGCGAGCCGCGCCAGACGGTCGAGCAGCAGCGGATAATGCGTGCAGGCGAGCACGATCGTGTCGGTGCGCCGTCCGCCTCCATCGACGAAGCAGGGCGTGAGCTCCTCCGCGATCAACTGGTCGGCGACCGGCGTGCCATGCAATTCCGCCTCCGCGAATGCCGCGAGCCGCGCCGAGCCGACGAGCGCGACGTCGGCGCCGTTGGCGAAGTCGCGTATCAGCGCACGGGTGTATTCCCGGCTGACCGTCGCCTCGGTGCCGAGCACGGTCACGCGCTTGGTGACCGACTGCGCGCAGGCCGGCTTGATCGCTGGCACCGTGCCGACGAACGGAACCGAGAACCGCGCGCGCAGATGGGGCAGGACCAACGTGGAGGCGGTGTTGCAGGCGATGACGATGAGATCGGGACGATGGGCCTCGATCAGTTCCCCCGTGAGGGCAACCACACGTGCGACCAGCTCGGTCTCGCCATGGTCGCCATAGGGAAAGAAAGCATCATCGGCGACGTAGACGTAGCGAGCATCGGGGCGCGCCTTGAGGACCTCGCGAAACACGGTGAGGCCTCCGAGCCCGGAATTGAACACGAGAATAGTCGGTGCAATAGCCACGGCGGCCACTTGGTACGAAAAGAACGATCGCCGCGCAACGCTGGAGCACCGCCCCGCGGACGTCCCTCGGAAGTCTTGCTCGATCACCGGTTGCCGGACGACGGTCGAGTGCCTTGGCGCAATTGCGCGATCATGTGTTGGCGGCTTGCCACAATCCGCGAGTGCAGCTGGCTGCGTGGCGCCGTTGACGGCACAAAAGGTGCTCACTAGGCTTGCTGGCCGGTATATCGAAGAGAACGGGGGGCGCCGTGGCTGTCTTTCGACGCATCGTGTGCTCGTTGTTGGTCTTGCTCGGCGTTCTCGCGTCTCCGCTGGCAGCGATTGCGCAGGAGAAAATCCGGCTCGGCCTGCTGCCGTTCTCGGAGTCGCTCGGCGCGGTCATCGCCGAGCGGCAGGGGTTCTTCAAGGCCGAGGGGCTCGACGTCGAGGTCACGAAGTTCGAGAGCGGCGCCCTTGCGGTGCCGGTGCTGCAGTCGGGCCGCATCGACATCGCATTCAGCAACACGGTTTCGACGTTGCAGGCGATCGAGCAAGGACTCGATGCGATCCTGCTCGCCCCCGGCGCGGTGGTGCGCGCTTCGCCTCCCGACACGACGACGGCCCTCATCGTGCGCAAAGGCGCGGTGAACACGCTGAAGGACCTCGAGGGCAAGCGCGTGGCGGTTAACGTCATCAACAGCTCTGCGTGGCTGCACGCGGTCGCCGCGCTCGAGAAGCATGGCGTCGACCGCAGCAAGGTGCGGTTCACCGAGGTACCGTTCCCGCAGATGAACGATCCGCTCCTGAACGGCCAGCTCGACGCCGTGGTTCAGGTCGAGCCGTTCCGCTCGGCGCTGATGGCGACCGACAAGGCGGAGATCGTGAGTTGGACCTATGTCGAGACCGCTCCCAACTCCGATATCACGCAGTACATCGCGCTAGCGCCATGGGTCGAGAAGAACCGCGCGACGGCGGAAAAGTTCGCGCGCGCGGTGATCAAGGGCGCGCAGTTCGCCAACACGAACGAGGCTGCCACGCGCGACATCAACCAGCAGTTTACCGGCCTCAACCCGTCGCTGAAGGACGCCATGAGTATCGCCACGGAATGCTCGAGTTTGGATCCTCGGTGCCGGATCTCGTTCCGGCCTTTCGCCAGCTCGATCTGCCGGTGCTGGGCGTGTGCGGCGCGAACGATCCGTATCCCGATAAGCCGGAGGTTCTCGCCGGCATGAAAAACTTCCGCGAGGCACCTTCGATTCCGGGCGCGGGCCGCTTCGTGCACTGGGAGCGGCCGCGCGAGTTCAACGCGGCCGTGCGGGAGTTCCTGCGGACGCTCGCGTGAGCGTGTCAAGCGTTTGACGGCAAGTGTTGCGGCGAGGGAAATCAGGCAGTCTTGCCGAACACCCGCTCGAAGATGGTGTCGACATGCCTGAGGTGATGGTCGAGGTCGAAATTGGCCTTGAGCTCAGCCTCGCTGAGGTGCTTGCGCACGTCCTTGTCGGCCGTGAGAAACGACAGGAAGTCGCCTTCGCCTTGCCAGACCTTCATGGCGTTGCGCTGCACGATGGCATAGGCGTCCTCGCGCGCAACGCCCTTCTGCGTGAGCGCGATCATCACCCGTTGGGAATGCACCAGGCCGCCAAGCAGGTCGAGATTCTTCTGCATGTTGGCGGGATAGACCACGAGCTTGTCGACGATGGAAGCGAGGCGCGTCAGCGCGAAATCCAGCGTCCCGGTGGCGTCCGGGCCGATCATGCGCTCGACCGAGGAATGCGAGATGTCGCGCTCGTGCCAGAGCACGACGTTCTCCAGCGCGGGCGTCACATAGGCGCGCACGATGCGGGCAAGGCCGGTGACGTTCTCCGACAGCACCGGATTGCGCTTGTGCGGCATGGCGGAGGAGCCTTTTTGACCCTCGGAAAAGAACTCCTCGGCCTCCAGCACCTCGGTGCGCTGCAAATGACGGAATTCCGTGGCGAGCCGCTCGACCGATGAGGCGACCACGCCCAAAGTGGCGAAATACATGGCGTGTCGGTCGCGCGGGATGATCTGGGTCGAGACCGGTTCGACCGCGAGTCCCATCGCCTCGGCGACATGCGCTTCCACCCGCGGATCGATCTGCGCGAACGTGCCGACCGCCCCGGAAATGGCGCAGGTCGCGACCTCCGTCCGCGCGCAGATGAGCCGTTCCTTGGCGCGGAAGAATTCGGCATAGGCATAGGCGAGCTTGACGCCAAAGGTCGTGGGCTCGGCATGGATGCCGTGCGAGCGGCCGATGGTCGGCGTGCGTTTGTACTCGAAGGCGCGCCGGCGCAGCGCCGCAAGGAGCTTGTCGACGTCGGCGATCAGCAGATCGGCCGCCCGCACCAGCTGCACGTTGAAGCAGGTGTCGAGCACATCGGAGGAGGTCATGCCCTGATGCACGAAACGCGCCTCGGGTCCCACGATCTCGGCGAGATGCGTGAGGAAAGCGATGACGTCGTGCTTGACCTCGCGCTCGATCGCATCGATGCGCGCGACGTCGAAAGTGGCGTCCTTGCCCTTGTCCCAGATTTTCTTGGCGGCGGCCTTCGGAATCACGCCGAGGTCGGCGAGCGCGTCGGCCGCGTGCGCCTCGATCTCGAACCAGATGCGGAAGCGCGTCTGCGGGTCCCAGATCGCGGCCATTTCGGGCCGAGTGTAGCGTGGAATCATGGCTGGCCTTGGAAGTTATGGCCGCGCTGTAGCAGATAGCGGCCGCAAGCTCAATTCACCGGGTGACTGCCGACGGGAGAGCCAAATTGCCGGGTAGCCCCGCCTTTGTTAAAGTGCGGCCGCGTTTGCTCGGCCTCATCTCGATCAGAACACATAGGGAGGCGACCATGCTCAGGTCACCGCTAGCCGCCGCTTTTGCCGCCGCGCTCGCGACCGGGATCGCCCAGTCCGCCGCGGCGCAGGACGCTGCCGAGCAACGGCTCGGCGCCGTCCACTTCGAGACGTCGTGCAACGAGACGGCGCAACGCCGGTTCGATCGCGGCATGCGCTACCAGCATTCGTTCTGGTATCGCGCGTCGAAGGATATTTTCGAGGATGTCCTCAAGGCCGATCCCGACTGCGCCATCGCGTACTGGGGCATCGCAACGAGCTTGTTGCTCAATCCGTTCGGCGTGCCGCCCGCCGCCAATCTCGCGGAGGGACTTGCGGCCATTCAAAAGGGCAAGGCCATCGGCGCGAAGACGCCGCGCGAACGAGAGTTTATCGACGCGCTCGGCGCGTTCTATACCGATTACGACAAGATCGATCACCGTACCCGGGTGCAGGCCTATCTCAAGGCGATGGCGGCGGTGGCGCAACACTATCCGCAGGACGACGAGGCACAAATCTACTACGCCCTTGCGCTCGACGTTGCGGCCTCGCCCGCCGACAAGACCTATTCCAATCAGCTCAAGGCGGCCGCGATCCTGGAAGACATCTTCAAGCGCCAGCCGCAACATCCCGGCGTCGCCCACTATCTCATTCACTCCTACGACTATCCTCCGATCGCTGAAAAGGGCCTCGACGCCGCAACGCGCTATTCCAAGATTGCGCCTACGGCACCCCACGCCCAGCACATGCCGTCCCACATCTTCACCCGCGTCGGCTACTGGAAGGAATCGATCGCGGCCAATGCGGGCTCGGTGCGCGCTGCCAAGGCCGACAAGGAGTATGGTGATCAGCTCCATGGTCAGGACTACATGGTCTATGCCTATCTGCAGCTCGCGCAGGACAAGAACGCGCGCGCTGTGATCGACGAGATGGCGGCGGCAACCGCCGTCAATCCCGACCTTCCCGGTGCGAGTTTCGCGCTCGCGGCCTCGCCTGCGCGCTACGCGATGGAGCGTGGTGATTGGAGCGGCGCCGCGGCGCTCGAGGTTCGCCCCAGCAAGTTCCCCCATGTCATGGCGATCACCCATTTCGCCCGCGCGGTGGGTGCGGCGCGCTCGGGCAAGCCCGACGCGGCCACCGCCGACATCGCCAAGCTCGCCGAGTTGCGCGACAAGCTGCGCGAGGCGAAGGACGCCTATTGGGCCGAACAGGTCGATATCCAGTGGCAGACCGCCAACGCGTGGCTGCTTTACGCACAAGGCAAGTACGACGAGGCGCTCGCCGCCATGGCCGCAGCCGCCGCGGCCGAGGACAAGACCGAGAAGGCGCCGGTGACGCCGGGTCCGATCGTGCCGGCGCGCGAGCTCTATGGTGCGATGCTGCTCGGGCGCGGCCAGCCCAAGGACGCGCTCGCGGCCTTCGAAGCGACGCTCAAGAAGGAGCCGCACCGCCTCGGCGCCACCCTCGGGGCGGCGAAGGCGGCGGAGCAGCTGGGCGATGCCGCCAAGGCTCGGCAATACTATGCCGCCGCGGTCGCGCTCGGCGAGACCGCCGAGCCGGTCCGCCCCGAGATTGCCGCGGCGCGCGCGTTCGTCGCTAAGGCGAATTGAGATCGGTTGGTGCTGTGCGCCCTCCGGGCTGCGCGTCACCGACACGCGCAGCCCGGCGCGGCCCTAGTTGGCGAGCCGGGCACGATCGTGCGGCTGCGTGTAATCGACCGGCGTTCCCTTTGGAATGATGCCGAGCGGATTGAGCCGCGCGATCGACCAGTAGTTGATCACGTAATAGCGCGCTTTCACGGTCTCGGCGATGCCGGGCAGGGCGTAGAGCTCGCGCATGTAGTTCGAGAGGTTGGGGTAGTCGGCGATGCGCTTCTTGTTGCATCGAAATAACGAGAAATAGGCGACATCGAACCGGACCAAAGTGGGAAACAGCCGCCAGTCGGCCTCGGTGACCTGGCGTCCGAGCAGGTAGCGCTGCTTTGATAGTCGTGCCTCGAGCTCGTCGAGGGTGGCGAACAGCGCATCGTAGGCCTGCTCGTATGCGGCCTGCGACTTGGCGAAGCCGCAGCGGTAGACCCCGTTGTTGACGTTGGCGTAGATGAGGTCGTTGAGGCGATCGATCTCGGCGCGCAGCGGCTTGGGGTAGAAGTCGGCATCGTCGCCTGCGATGGCGTCGAATTCGCTGTTGAGCATGCGGATGATGTCGGGGAACTCGTTGTTGACGATCCGTCGGGTCTTGGTGTCCCACAATGTCGGGACGGTGACCTTGCCGGTATAGTGCGGATCCGTGGCGGTGTAGGCTTGATGCAGATAGCGGAAGCCGTTCACGCCGTCGGGCGTACAGTCCGGGAAGGCGGGATCATCGGCGAAGGTCCAGCCTTGCTGCCGGAGCCCAGGGACCGAATAGGCGACCGTGATTGCGCCCTGCAGCTTCTTGACCGACCGATAGATCAAGGTGCGGTGTGCCCATGGACAGCCATGGGCGACGTAGAGGTGATAGCGCCCGGCTTCGGCCTTGAAACCGGATGACCCATCGGCGGTGATGCGCTCGCGAAAGCGGCTGTCGGCACGGCGAAACTCGCCGCTGGCGCCGGTTTCCTGCGGAAGCTCGCCGTCGCGCCACGCGCCGTCGATCAGGACGCCCATTACGCCGCTTCCCCGCGCGCGAGCGCCGCCGCGTTCCGGATCGCAGCGATGTTCGTACGGTACGCATCGGGCTTGCCGCCCTTGAACACCGCCGAGCCCGCGACCAGGACATTGGCGCCGGCCTGCGCGACGATCGGGGCGGTGTCCGCGGTAATGCCGCCGTCGACCTCGATGTCGATGGGGCGCGCACCCGCGAGGGCGCGCAGGCGCGAAATCTTCTCGGCAGCGAACGGAATGAAGCTCTGGCCGCCGAAGCCCGGATTGACCGACATCACCAGGATGAGATCGACGAGGTCGATGACCGGTTCGATCGTGCTCTCCGGGGTGCCGGGGTTGAGCGTGACGCCCGCCTTCTTGCCGAGCGCGCGGATCGTCTGCAGCGAACGGTGCACGTGCGGTCCCGCTTCCACGTGAACCGTGATGATATCGGCGCCGGCCTTGGCGAAGGCTTCGAGATAAGGATCGCACGGCGCGATCATCAGGTGCACATCGAGCACCTTCTTGGTGTGGGGGCGCAGCGCCTTCACCACATCGGGGCCGATCGAAATGTTGGGCACGAAGTGCCCGTCCATGACATCGACATGAATCCAATCCGCGCCGGCCGCATCGATGGCGCGCACCTCGTCGCCGAGCTTTGCGAAGTCGGCGGCCAAGATCGACGGGGCGACGATCAGCGGACGCAGCATCAGATCCTCCGTAACGCGCTGTTCGCCTAACACGGGAGCCGGGAAGGGGCAACGCGCATCGCGGGCTGTTCAAACCACGCCAAATCGAATCGAGCAGCCTGCCGCGCGCGGGATCTCAAACCCATATATAGAGCGCGGCGGCACTCGCCGCCGAATGTGCGGGCCGGTGCGCACGCGCCGCGCTGACGTTGAAAAGGAATTCCATGGCACGCGTCGATGCCCTCGTGCTTGGTGCCGGCATTGTCGGCACCTCGATTGGACTGCAGCTGGCGAAGCGTGGCCTGGCCGTTGCGCTGCTCGATCGGCGCGCGCCGGGCGAGGAGACCTCCTACGGCAACGCCGGCGCGATCGAAGGCAACACCGTGTTTCCGCCGGCCTTTCCCTCGGACCCCGTGACCTTGCTGCGGGTCGCGCTCAAACGCGCCCCTGAGGCCAATTATCACCTGACCTTCCTGCCGCAGGTCGCACCGTGGCTGCTCAAGTTTCTTGCTGCATCGTCCCCCGGGCGCTTGATCGACACCGCCCGCGTGATGCGCCCGTTGTTTGCGCGCGCGGTGGCGGAGCACGAAGCGCTGCTGGCGGAAGCGGGCGCGCTCCGCTATCTGCGCAAGGAAGGCTGGCTCAAGCTCTATCGTGGCGACCGCAGTTTTGGCGCGCTCAAGGGTGAGCTGGCGCTGGCGCAGGAGTTCGGCATTCCCTACCGCGCACTCGACACCGAGGCCGCGCGCGAGGTCGAGCCGAGCCTCGCGCCGGTCTTCCGCCATGCGGTCCATTGGCAGGGCGTCGCCAGCATCACCAATCCGCTCGCGGTGACCCAGGCTTTTGCCGCGCGCTTCGCCGCACTCGGGGGCGTGGTGGTGCGCGGGGATGCGCGCTCGCTTCACCGCGCAGATGGGCGCTGGCGGGTTGAGACCACCGAGGGGCCGGTCGATGCCGCGCAGGCGGTGGTGGCGCTCGGGCCGTTTGCCCCCGATGTGCTTGCGCCGCTCGGCATCAAGCTGCCGCTCGGCCTCAAGCGCGGCTATCACCGGCACTATCGGGCGGCTGGGAACGCTGCCCTCGGACGTCCGGTGGTCGATATCGAGAACGGCTACTGCCTCGCGCCGATGGAGCAGGGCATCCGGCTCACCACCGGGGCGGAGTTCGCCCCGCGCGATGCCCCGCCGACGCCGGTGCAGTTCGACCGGTTGCTGCCAGCCGCCAAGCAGCTGTTTCCGCTCGGGGAGCAGGCCGAGGCCGCGACATGGATGGGCAGCCGGCCCTGTTTCCCGGACTCGCGGCCGGTCATCGGCCGCGCGCCGGGACACGGCGAGCTGTGGCTCGCTTATGGCCATGCCCACTGGGGATTGACGCTCGGGCCCGCGACCGGACGGCTCCTGGCCGAAATGGTGACGGGCGCGACGCCGTTCTGCGATCCGGCGCCGTACCGGGCGGAACGGTTCGGGACGTGAGCGCGCGCTGGTTACTCGTTGATCGTGCGCACGACGCTGGAGGTCGGGCGGCCGTCGCTCACGGGACCCTTCACCTGCTTGAGGATCGCCTCGTCGTAGGACGCGATCGTGGTCACCGGGAACTTGGGCTTCATGAACACGACCTTGTAGCCGCCGGCCTTGAGGTCGTTGAGCAGGTCCATTGCGCCATCACCGGTCGCGTGTTGGAAATCATGAAGCAGGACAATACCCTTGCCGTGCTTCTTCAACTTGGCCAGGACCGACTGCCTGACCTGCTCGGGCTTGCGCATCTTGAAATCGAACGAGTTGAGGTCGGTTGAGAAGATCGCGATGTTTCGCTTGCCGAGATACTCGACCAGTTCCGGCGGCTGCCGCAGCGCCGGGAAGCGGAAATAGGGTGCGGTCGGGCCGCCGACGGCCCAACGCACGGCGCTGATGCCCTTCTCGATCTCGTCCTTCGGGTCGTAATCGTAGGCTTGGGTCTTGCCGCTGATTTGGCACTTGCCCTTGGTCTTCGACAAATCCTGATGGCACCAGGTATGCGAACCGACGGCGTGGCCGGCGGCGGCAACCTGCTTGAGGATGCCGGGCTCGTAAGTGGCATGCAGGCCGATCGGGAAGAAGATCGCCTTGGTGCAGTGTGCGGCGAGGGCGGCTAATACGTTCGGCGTGTTCTTCGGCCAGGGGCCATCGTCGAAGGTCAGCACCACTTCGCCTTCGCGCAGGAAGTCATGGCTCTTGAAGTGCTCGAAGCCGAAGCCGGGTCCGCCAGTGGTGTCGATCTCGACCACGCGCGAGATCCCCAAAGCGTTGGGATTACTGCAGTTAGATGCGACCGGCGCCGCGGGGGCCTGCTGGGCCACCACGATTGGCTGTTCGGCAGGGCCTGCGGCCCGCACGGCCTCAGCGCGTGCATTCGTCGCCGCCGCTGGAGCCTGATCTTCCCCGGGCGCTGCCAGCGCCGGCGAGGGCGCCGGACCAGACACTGAGGTTCTTTGCAAAAAAATCGCGCCAAACACAGCCGCGCACAAGAGAATCGCGAGTGCGGACGCTATTGCTGCCAGACGCATGTCCGATCTCCAAGCCTGGGATTCCGCAAGCCCTCGGACGCCAAGAGCCTGAGTTTCCGTCTATATCCTTAATCCTGCCTTAAGTGGCCAATTCGAGGCGGAGTCAACCAACCCGCCGATTATTCCTGCAAAAGTCACTTCCGGTGACAATCCCGCCAGCTGGGTGGGCCGCCGGGCAGGGTTTTGGCCTCGAATACGCCCCGGGCCACTGCCCGCGCCAGCACGTTGGCGGCGACTGCCCCCAGTTCCGTGAGTTCGTTGACCGCGTCGGCGAGGGGCCGCCGCCCGGTTGCCACGGCGAACACGGTGTCGCCGTCGAGGGTCGTATGCGCCGGGTAGAGGGCGCGGGCGAGGCCGTCCTGGGCCATGACCGCGAGCTCCTTGGTCTGCGCCTTGGTCAGCGCGGCGTCGGTGGCAACGATGGCAATGGTCGTATTCTCGCCCGGCCGTCCTTTCGCGACCGGGGCAAGCGCGGCGGGCGGCAGGGTTGCCGGAAAACCCAATCCGCCGAATTCGTGATCGATCTCGAACGGTGCCGCCCAAAAGTGCGGCCCGCTGCCGACATTGGCGCTGCCGCAGGCATTCACCGCGGCGAGCGCCCCGACGGTGTGGCCGTCGCGCGTCACGGCGGAGGCGGAGCCCAGCCCGCCCCTGAGATTGACGGTCGTGGCCCCGAAGCCCGCGCCGGCGGTGCCCAGCGCAAAGGTGTCGCCGGCCAGGGCGGCGGCGGCGTAGCCGAGATCGCGATAAGGGCGGAAAGCGGCCCCAGTTCTTGTCGCCGCCATTGAGCAGGTCGAACAGCGCGGCGCCGCAAACCAGCGGCACCCGGATATTTCCGATTGCAAAGCCGCGGCCGCGCTCCCGCAGGAGCGCCTGGACGCCCGCGGCGGAGTCCAGGCCGAAGGCCGAGCCGCCGGACAACACCACGGCGTCGATGCGCTCGGCGGTGCGATGGGGTTCGAGCAGATCGGTCTCGCGGGTGGCCGGCGCGCCGCCGCGCACGTCGACAGCCGCGACGGCAGGCTCCGCGAACACCACGGCGGTGACGCCCGAGGCGAGCCGCGCATCATCGGCCTGACCGACCAGGATGCCGGCGACGTCGGTGATCAGATTTCGATGCGGCAAGGATCGCCTCGTCGAGAATGCTTGGGGCTCGCCTCGCGGCGCGCAGCGCGCCGACATCGAGCAGCTCCGCAACCGGCTTGCTTTTCCCGGATGAAGATGGACGATCGAAAGCGTAGCAGGAAGTTCACATCATAGGGAGGGACGCAATGGCGGCTTGCGTCGGGATGCCGATGCATCGCATCTAGCCCTCATGGCAGCCGACGTCACGATCTTCGCCGCGCTCTTTGCCGGCCTGGTGAGCTTCCTGTCGCCCTGCGTGCTGCCGCTGGTGCCGCCCTATCTCGTCTACCTTGCCGGCACCTCGCTCGAGCGCCTCGCGGACAAGGAGCCGCCACCGCGGGTGAAGCGGGATACGGTGCTCGCTGCCGCCCTGTTCGTGGCGGGGTTCTCGACCATCTTCGTCGCGCTCGGTGCAAGCGCCAGCATGATCGGCGCGCTGCTGCGCTTTTACTCCAACGAACTCGCGATCGTGGCCGGCATTGCCATCATCGTCATGGGGCTGCATTTCCTCGGGCTCACCCCCATCGGGTTTCTCTATCGGCAGGCGCGGCTCGACGTGCAAAAGCCGGTCGGACTATGGGGCGCGTACGTGATGGGCTTGGCCTTTGCGATCGGCTGGACGCCCTGCATCGGGCCGATCCTCGCCGCGATCCTGGCGGTTGCGGCGTCGAAGGAGACGGTAGCCAAGGGCGCGGGCCTGCTCGCAGTCTATTCGTTCGGCCTCGGTTTGCCGTTCCTGGTTGCGGCATTCGCGGTAGAGCCGTTTGCGGCATTCCTGGCGCGCTTTCGCGCTCATCTCGCCCATGTCGAGCGGGTCATGGGCGGCCTGCTCGTGCTCACCGGCATCGGCTTTCTGTCCGGCTTCTTCACGCAATTGAACAGCTGGCTGATCGAGACCTTTCCGGTGCTGCAGAGCATCGGCTGAGCCCGCTTGCTCTCGGCATACGCGTTGCTTGACCGCGCATCGATGGTTGCGCGGTCAAGCCTGTAGAAGCGAGAATCAGCCGAACACGGTCACTCGATCTCGGCGTAGGTGATCTTGCCGGAGGGATCCTTCTTCCAGACATAGATCACGTAATCGAGGCGCGTGACGTCGCCCTTCTTGTCGTAGGACAAGTCGCCGATCACGGTCTTGAATTTCATGCCGGACTTGATCTGCTCGGCGACTTTCTTGGGATCGAGCGATTTCGCCGCCTCGGCGGCCTGCTTGATGATCTGGACCGCCGCATAGCTGTAGAGCGTGTAGGCCTGCGGCTCGAAGTTCTTGGCGCGAAATTTTGCCACCGCGTCCTTGGCTTCCGGCCGCTTGCGCGGATCGGGCCCGTAGGTCATCAGCGTGCCTTCCGCGCCGGGGCCGGCGATCGAGGCGAACTCGTCATCGGTGATGCCGTCGCCGCCCATCAGCGGGGCCTTCACGCCCTGGGCGCGCATCTGGCGCAGGATCAGGCCGCCGGTGTCGTGGAGCCCGCCCCAATAAATGAGGTCGGCGCCGGACGCCTTGACCTTGGATACCAGGGCCGAGAAATCCTTGTCGTCCTTGTTGACCCCCTCGTAGAGCACTTCCTTCAATCCACCCTTGTTGATCGTCGCCTTGGTCACGTCGGCGAGACCCTGACCGTAGGTGGTCTTGTCGTGGATGACGGCGATCTTCTTGCCCTTGAATTTCTTGAGAATGTAGTCGCCCGCGACCGCGCCTTGCTGGTCGTCCCGGCCGCAGGTGCGGAAGATGTTCCACATGTTGCGTTCGGTTACGCGCGGATTGGTAGCCGCGGGCGTGATCTCGAGGATGCCGTTCTCCTGGTAGACCTCGGAGGCCGGCATGGTGACGCCGGAATTGAAATGGCCGATGACGAATTTCACGCCGTCGCCGACGAATTTGTTGGCGACCGAGACGCCTTCTTTGGGATCGGCGCGGTCGTCGCCGACAAAAAGCTGGATCTTCTGTCCAAGGATGCCGCCGGCGGCATTGATGTCTTCGACCGCCTGCTCGGTGCCGTTCTTGAGCTGGGCGCCGAACGCGGCGCTACCGCCGGTGAGCGGGCCGGCGACGCCCATCTTGATCTGCGCCGAAGCGGGATCCGCGAAAGCAAGGCCAAGACCGAAGGCCACGCCAAGCGAGAGCCATTGTCTCATAGTGTCCACCTCTGCATGAAAACGGGGAGGCCTATCTCAGCGTCGCGCAGGAACGGCCTCATGATTCGATTCAAGCCCCAAATGGATGGAATTGTCATCCAGATTCTGGCCTTTGCGCGGCGGCCGTATCGTCGCGGCGACGCCAGCGAAATGGGCCCGCACGCTCGTTGATCCATCCGTATCGGGTGACCATTTGGGTCACCCGCATCAGGTGGAAGCCGAGCAGTCCGAACGCCAGGCAGACCGCGTAGTCGACGAGATAGTAGTGCAGCGACAGGAACTTGGAGTCGAACAAGGCATAATGCATGAAACGCACGGCAAGGCTCAGCACCACCATGTAGAGCGCCAGATGCCACCAGTGCCGCCAGGTCGCCGCAATGGCCCGGCCGGCGAGCCAGGCGGCGCCTCCGCCCATCACAACGGTGACCAACAGAAAGACGCCGAGCGAGTGCTCGTCGGACAGGAATTCGGGGATCGAGAAATCCATCGCTGTCCTCAGCGCCTGCCGCCTTCCAGATAGGCCGCCTTCACCTCCGGCCGCGCCAGAAGCTCCCGCCCGGTCCCGCTCAGCGTAATCGAGCCGTTGACCATGACATAGCCGCGATGCGCGAGCTTGAGGGCATGGAACGCGTTCTGCTCGACCAGGAACACGGTAAGCTTCTCTTCCGTATTAAGCTTTCTGATCGCGCCAAAGATTTGGCGGACGATCAGCGGCGCCAGCCCCAGCGAAGGCTCGTCGAGCAGGAGGAGGCGGGGGCGGCCCATCAGCGCGCGGGCAATCGCCAGCATCTGCTGCTCGCCGCCCGAGAGCGTGCCGCCGCGCTGGTCGATGCGTTCCTCGAGGCGCGGAAACAATGCAAACACGCGTTCGAGATCGGTTCGAAAATGCGCGGAGCCGGCAACGGCGGCGCCCATCTGCAGGTTCTCCAACACCGTCATGCGCACGAAGATACGCCGGCCTTCCGGCGCCTGCGCGATTTTCAGCCGCGCGATCTCGTGCGTGGGAAGCTGCGTGATGTCGCGGTCGGCGAAGGTAATTCTGCCCTCGCGTGCGCGCGGATTGCCGAAGATCGTCATCATCAGCGTCGACTTGCCGGCGCCGTTGGCGCCGATCAGGGCCACGATCTCGCCCTCTCCGACGTCGACGTCGACGCCCTTGAGCGCGGCGATATGGCCGTAATAGGCCTTCACTGCGCGCACGGAGAGGAGGGGCGATGTCATCGCACCCTCCGGTGATCGGCGTCCGGCGTGTTCATGTCCCATCGTGTTGGGGACAAGTTCTGTGCGATATCTGTCATTGCGAGCGGGCGATGCCGGCCTGTTCCACGACCGTGCTCCAGCGCGCGATCTCGGTCTGCACAAAGATCTTCAGATTGGCGACCGACGGTGTATCGACCGGCAGCAGGCCCATCCTGAAGACGTGCTCCTTGACGTCGGGCTGCACCATGAACTCTTTGATCTCCGCGTGCAGGCGCTCGACGATGTCCTTCGGCGTGGCGGCGGGCGCGACCACCATCTGCCACGAAGCGGCGTCAAAGTCCGCAACACCCTGTTCCGCGATGGGCACGAGATGGGGCAGTGCGGCGACACGCTCCTTGGTGGAGACGCCGATCGCGCGCACCTTGCCCTCGTTGATCAGGCTCAACGCCGGCGGCACATCACTGAACATGAGCTGAACATGTCCGGCGGCGACATCGGTGAGGGCAGGCACCGAGCCGCGGTAGGGGACATGCGTCATCTCGATGCCGGTCTTGCTCTGGAACAGGTGGGGAAAGAGGTGATGGGGCGTACCGGCACCGGCCGAAGCGAAGGCCAACTGTCCGGGCTTGTCCTTGGCGAGGTTGACGAGGTCCGGCACCGAATGCACCGGAAGCGAAGGGGTAACGACGAGCACATAGGGGCTGGCGACGACGAGGGCGAGCGGCACGAAGTCGGCGGCTGGATCATACGGAAGCTTCTTGTGCAGGCTGGCGTTGATTGCCATGACGGGAGCCGGCGCCATGAGAATAGTGTGTCCGTCGGGCGCCGCGCGCGCGACCGAGACTGCTCCCGTCACGCCACCGCCGCCCGGGCGGTTCTCGATGACGAACGGCTTGCCGAGCCGCTGCTCCAGCCGTTGTCCCAACAGGCGCGCCAGGAATTCGGTGCCGCCGCCGGCGGCGAAGGGCACGACGAACGTGACGGGGCGTGTGGGATAGCCCTGCGCCCGGGCGCATGCGCCAGACATGCTCACGGCGATGAGCGCCAGCAGCAGGCATCGCGGCAGCGGCTTCACCCTCACCTCGCATGCGTGGGCGGCGCTCATCACGGCGTTTCGATCCCGCCCTCGGCGACCTCGTCCTCTTCGACCCCGAGATAGGCTGCGATCACCTTCGGATCGTTGCAAATCTCCTCCGGCGTGCCGTCCGCGATCTTCTGGCCGTGGTCGAGCACGACGACATGGTCGGATATCTCCATCACCACCGTCATGTCGTGCTCGATCAGGAGGATCGAGGTCGCATGCTCGTCGCGGATGGAATGAAGATAGCGCCCGAGCTCGGCACTCTCGTTCGGATTGAGCCCGGCGGCGGGCTCGTCGAGACACAGCAGAACCGGATCCGTGCACATGGCGCGTGCGATCTCGAGCCGCCGCTGCCCGCCATAGGGCAATTCGCCGGCCGGATCGTCGGCACGGTCGGTGAGGGCGATCTTGTCGAGCCAGTAGCGCGCCTTGTCGATCGCCGCCCGTTCCGCCCGCGCGTAGGAGCGCAGCCCCAGCGCCCCGAGCGCGGTAAAGCCCGACGCCCACATCAGGGGATTGTGCTGGGCGACCAGCAGATTCTCCAGCACGGTCATGCCCTGGAACAGGCGGATGTTCTGGAACGTGCGCGCGACGCGGGCCTTTTGCGTCACCAGATAGTCGGGCATGCGCTCGAGCAGAAACAGCATGCCGTCCCCACGCGCGGCACTGCGCGTGCCGCGGTCGGTCAGCGCCTCGAGCTCATCCCATACGGCGGGGTCGCCGAATTGCAGCGCAATGCGTCCCTCGCTCGGTTTGTAAAAGCCGGTGATGCAGTTGAACACGGTGGTCTTGCCGGCGCCATTCGGTCCGATCAGCGCGGTGATGTCGCCGCGGCCGGCGATGAAAGAAAAATCGTTGATGGCGACGAGCCCGCCAAAGCGCATGCTGAGGTGCTCGACCCGCAGGATGGGAGCGGGGCCCGGGGGCGTGGCAAGGTTCGGTGGTGCAGCGTTGAGCGCTGCCTGCGGGGCGATCGCGCTCATGGGCGGTGCTCGCGTGCGAGCGGAGGTTCCGCCAGGTCCGTCCGCGGCCGCAGCGGGGCGGTCGCAGCGCCGGGATAATCGCCGAGCAGAGCCGAGGGCTCGCGCGTGGCAATCAGCCCACGCGGCTTCCACACCATGATCAGCACCATGGCGAAGCCGAACAGGAGCATGCGGTATTGGGTCGGGTCGAATTCGTTGCCGAACACGAGCTTGAGAAAATCGAGCTCGCGCATGATCTCGGTGCCGCCGATCATGATGACGGCGGCGATCGCCACGCCCAGCAGGCTTCCCATGCCGCCGAGGACGACGATGGCGACGATCACCGCGGATTCCATGAAGGTGAAGCTTTCGGGCGAGATGAACCCTTGCCGTGCGGCGAAGAACGAACCGGCAAAGCCGGCGAACATCGCGCCCATGGCGAAGGCGGTCAGCTTGGTATTGGTGGTGTTGATGCCGAGCGAGCGGCACGCGATCTCGTCCTCGCGCAATGCTTCCCAGGCCCGTCCGATCGGCAAGCGGCGCAGCCGCAAGGTGATGGCGGCGGTGACGAGCGCCAGCGCGAGGATCACGTAGTAGAGAAAGATGGTGCGGTAGATCGGGCTGAATTCGAGCCCGAGGCGGGCAGCGAACCCTTCGTCGGAGGCGTTGAACGGAATGCCGAAAAAAGTGGGCCGCGGAATGCTGCTGATGCCGGCATAACCATTGGTCACCGGCACCCAGTTGATCAGGACGAGGCGGATGATCTCGCCGAAGGCGAGCGTGACGATGGCGAGATAGTCGCCGCGCAGGCGCAGCACCGGAAATCCGAGCAGGATGCCCCAGAACGCCGCGAGGCAGCCCGCGAGCGGCAGCAAGAGCCAGAACGACAAGCCGAAGGTCTTTGCGAGCAGCGCGTAGGAGTAGGCGCCTACGGCATAGAAGGCGACATAACCGAGATCGAGCAGGCCGGCGAGGCCGACCACGATATTGAGGCCCCAGCCCAGCATGACATAGATCAGAATCTGGACGCCGAAATTGTCGATCCACTTCACCGCGCCTTGAACGCCCACCACCGAGAGCGCCAGCGGCGGATAGACGACCGCGAAGCCGAGCGTGAATGGGATCAGCCAGCGTCCAAGCCGCGCGCGCCAGGCCGCGCCCGCGCCGTGCTGCGGCCGCGGCCGCATGGCGCGGCGCGCCAGCCAGGGCGCGATCAGGAGTGCGTGGAGGAAGCGCCCGACGGTGATGATCCCGACCAGCGCTGCGAGCAGCGGCCAGCGGGTTTCGAGAACGAGCTCGTTATGGATGTTTTGGACGGTGTTGAACCCGATCAGCGGCAGGAACATGCCGAACGAGATCAGGGCGGTGAGCGCAGCCTCGCGCAGGGCGCGAACAATGTCGACGCGCGAGGCGGACAGGGACGCCTCTTGCGCCATTTTATACCTTCTCCACGTCCGGCCGGCCCAGAATCCCCTGGGGCAGGAAGATCATGGTGATGGCGAGAATGGAGAAGGCGGCGACGTCTTTGTAGTCGGTGGAGAAGTAGGCCGACCACATCGTCTCGATGAGGCCGATCAACAGGCCGCCGAGCACCGCGCCCGGGAGCGAGCCGATGCCGCCAAGGACCGCGGCGGTGAATGCCTTCACGCCGGGCACGAACCCGTCCGCGAAGCTCACCACGCCGTAGTAGACGAGATACATTGTCCCCGCGACCGCCGCGAGCGCGGCCGCGATCACGAACGTGATCGAGACGGTACGGTCGACGTCGATGCCGAGCAGAGCCGCCATCTTCTGATCCTGCTCGCAGGCGCGCTGCGCCCGCCCGAGCGCGGTCTTGGTCACCACGAACCAGAATGCCACCAGCAACGCTGCCGTCACCGCCCAGACCATGAGCTGCTTGTAGGACACGGACACCTCGTAGCCGTCGCTGCTCGACATCAGCACGATCACTTCGTTGAACAACGGTGGGATCGATTTGACCCGCGGGCCCTGGGCGACCTGCACGAAATTCGACAGGAAGATCGACATGCCGATCGCTGATATCAAAGGCGCAAGTCTAAACGAGCCGCGCAGCGGCCGGTAGGCGACCCGCTCGATCGTCCAGTTGACGAGCGAGGTCAGCAGCATGGCGACAACCAGCACGATCAGCAGCGCCAGCACCACCGAGGCCATGCCGAGCATGGTCGTGAGCACGAGCAGGGTGATCAGGGCGATGAAAGCCGAGACCATGAACACGTCGCCATGGGCGAAATTCACCATGCCGATGATGCCGAACACCATCGTGTAGCCGATGGCGATGAGGCCGTAGATCGAACCGAGTGTGATGCCGTTGATGAGCTGCTGGGTGAAGACTTCCATACCCGCGCGCCCCCTCTCGATTCGTCCCCCGCTATCCGGCAAGCGATGAAGCTCTAGCAGGGGGCTGCGAGACCAGCAACGGGCGGCGGCCCCACTCGGCAGGCCTTGTGGGGACAGGACGCCGCGCCGCCCCGGCGCCGCCCGGAACCCGGTTCCGTCCGGCCTGGAGCAGCCGACAGGTGAGTTCAAAGACGAAAATGGGCCGTTCTGTGCTGTAGCTGGGCCGCATCGATCCTGATCCTGCTCCCGATCCGGGCATTGGGCGGGATCGCATGACGGGTCGTCCGCGGCATTTGGTCAGGCCCCAGGCTAGGTTTTCAGGTGCGCTCGGGCGATAACCGGAGCGTCCGCAGGGCCTGCGCTTGAATATGTTGAATCGGTCGACGTCCATGGACAGCGAGTTCTTGATTCGCATATGCAGCTTTGCCTTCGTCTTCGCGGTCATGGCCGGGTGGGAGTTCCTGGCTCCGCGCCGCGCGTGGGCGGTCGGCCGCGCGCCGCGCTGGCCGAACAATCTCGGCATTCTCATCGTCGATGTGCTCGCGGTGCGCGTCCTCGTTCCGACCGCGGCGGTAGGCGCCGCGCTGTTCGCGGCCGAGCGTGGATGGGGACTGTTCCATCTCGCCGCGCTGCCGCTCTCCCTTGCCGCGGTGCTGGGCTTTCTGATCCTCGATTTCGTCATCTATGGGCAGCACGTTGTCTTCCACAAGGTGCCGGTGCTGTGGCGGCTGCACCGCATGCATCATGCCGATCTCGACATCGACGTCACCACCGGCCTTCGCTTCCATCCGTTCGAGATTCTCATTTCATTATTGGTCAAGATCGCCGCCGTGATCGCATTCGGCATTCCATCGGTTGCGGTGCTGCTGTTCGAGGTGGTGCTCAATGCCACTGCCATGTTCAATCATGCCAACGTGTCGATGCCGGCCGCGCTCGACCGGGTGTTGCGCCTCGTCGTCGTGACGCCCGACATGCACCGGGTGCATCATTCCATTCTGCGCAACGAGACCGACAGCAATTTCGGCTTCAATCTGCCGTGGTGGGACCGCCTGTTCGGGACCTACCGCGCCGCGCCCGCAGCCGGCCACCAAGGCATGACAATCGGGCTGCCGATCTTTCGCAATCCCCGCGAGCTGCGTGTGGACCGGCTCCTGACGCAGCCGTTCCGCGACGATGTCGCCGACAGCGGCCACGGTGGGAAGATCATGCGACCAGGTCGCTAAACAACCACAGGTATACTACTATCGGCGGATCATTTCGGGGAGTGTCATGCGACCGCTGCTGCCCGCCTTGTGCGCGACGCTGTTCTTATTCCTGACTTTGCCCAGCCCGGACGGCCTGCGACTCGCACCGCAAGCGCAGGCGGCTGCGCTCACGCCGGAAGAACTATACCGGAAATGTCGCGTGTCCACGTTCCGTCGACACGGCCAGCGCGTGATACGTGACGGGCGTCGAAAGCTCGCGATAGCTTCGATCGCCGCTACGCAAATGGTCGATCAATGCGTACTTCGCAACAGGTGGCGAACGGTTCGCGCGCCCTAGCTACTCTTGCCGGTTGTAGCTGCTCGCGACGCTCGAATGCGATGGAGTGCTTCGCGCGCATGCGGCTGATCTTCGGCGAATGCCGGCCTGGTCGACGCATTGACACCTGCCCCGGTGAGTGCCTTGCTGCCGCGATGTTGCAAGGAGCCTGTTCCCCATGAGTGCCACGAAGTCCGAGGACGCGATCGGCGCGAAGGGGCGGCCGTTCACGGGCGCGGAATATCTCGCCAGTCTGCGCGACGGCCGGGAAGTCTATGTCTACGGCGAGCGCGTGGACGACGTGACCACGCATCCCGCGTTTCGCAACGCAGCGCGCTCGATCGCCCGGCTCTACGATGCGTTGCACGACGAAAAGACCAAGGACCTGCTTACGTCGCCGACCGACACCGGGTCGGGAGGCTACACCCACAAGTTCTTCCGTGCGGCGCGCTCGCGCGACGAGCTCATTGCGCAACGGGATGCCATCGCCCAGTGGGCGCGCATGTCCTACGGCTGGATGGGTCGCTCGCCGGACTACAAAGCCTCCCTGATGAACACGCTGGGAGCCAACCATCAGTTCTATGGAAAGTTCTCCGGCAACGCCAAGGCCTGGTATCGGCGCGCGCAGGAATACGTGCTGTTCATGAACCACGCCATCGTCAATCCGCCGCTGGACCGCGCCAAGGCTCCCGACCAGGTCAAGGACGTGTTCATCACCATTCAGAAGGAGACCGATGCCGGCATCTATGTGTCCGGCGCCAAGGTGGTGGCGACGTCGTCCGCGCTCACCCATTACAACTTCCTGGGCCAGAACGCGGCGGTGCCGACCCACGACACCGATCTCGCGGTGATGTTCATCGCGCCGATGAATGCCCCGGGCGTCAAGCTCCTGTGCCGCACCTCCTACGAAATGATGGCGAGCGTCATGGGCACGCCGTTCGACTATCCGTTGTCCTCGCGCTTCGACGAGAACGACGCCATCTTCGTCTTCGACAATGCGTTCGTGCCGTGGGAAGACGTGCTGCTGCATCGCGATCTCGAAAAGCTCAAAATTTTCTTCCCGCAGTCGGGCTTCCTCGCCGGCTACCAGTTTCAGGGCTGCACCCGGCTGGCGGTCAAGCTCGACTTTCTGGTCGGCATTATCGCCAAGGCGCTGCGCACGACCGGCGCCGACGAGTTCCGCGGCAACCAGGCGATGCTGGGCGAGGTGATTGCCTGGCGCAACCTGTTCTGGGCGCTGACCGACGCCATGGCCGCCAATCCGACGCCATGGGTCGACGGCGCCGTGCTGCCGAACGTGCAATCGGGGTCGAGCTATCGTGTGTTCGCGGGCGAAGCCTACGGACGGGTCAAGGAAATCGTGGAGAAGATCGTCGCCTCGGCGCTCATCTACCTCCCGTCGTCGGCCAAGGACTTCAAGAATCCCGTCATCGACAAGTACCTCGCGAAATATGTGCGCGGCTCGCACGGCATCGGCTACAAGGAGCGCATCAAGGTGATGAAGCTTCTGTGGGACGCGATCGGCACCGAGTTTGGCGGCCGCCACGAACTCTACGAGATGAACTACGCCGGCAACCACGAGGACATCCGCATCCAGGCGATGTGGAACGCGCGCACCACCGGCACGCTCGACAGCATGATCGCGCTCGCGGATCAGTGTCTTTCCGATTACGACGAGAACGGCTGGCGCGATGGCGCCTGGCTCGACCCGGATGATGTCGCGTATCCGGGCGTGCCCGGGGTCAAACGCGCCGCGGAGTAGGCCGCATGAGCTGGATCGACCAACGTCCCGATGACGCCATGGACGGCGCCTTCACGGCGGTCGGGCCCGAGGTCGTACGCACGGTCGAGCCCGGCATCTTCCGCGAAGCGATGAGCCGACTGGGCGCTGCCGTCCATGTCATCACCACCGCCGGCCCGGGCGGCAAGGCCGGGGCCACCGCAACGGCGGTTTGCTCGGTCTCGGACGCGCCGCCCACGCTGCTCATGTGCCTCAATCGCCGCAGCCAGACCAATCCGGCCGTGGTCGAGAATGGCGTGTTCTGCATCAACACGCTGGGGGACAGCGGAGCGGAGATCGCCGACATATTCGCCGGCCGCACCGGCGTTTCGGGAAGCGATCGATTTACCAGCGGAGAATGGCTGACGCTGTCGACCGGCAGTCCCGTACTCGCTTCTTCCGTGATCGCGTTCGACTGCCGCATCATCGAGGTGAGGTCGGTCGCGAGCCACAACGTATTTTTCGGCGCGGTTGAAACGGTGCGTGTCGGGCCGCTCGGCCAGGCATTGGTCTACCACGACCGCGCCTACAAACGCGTGTGACGGCGCGGGGTGATGAATTTCGACAACAATCGGCTGCGATATCGACGCAAATCCTGCATGCAATGAGCGCAGGATGGAACTTCTCGCGGCGCAACCTAATCGGGTTCCTTGCGTTGGTTTACCAGGGGCGTTTAATTCGCGAGGAACAAGCATGACCAATCCGAACCAGCAGAAGCCCGGCCAACAGCAGCAGAACAATCCGCGTCCCGGCGAACAGCAGGGCGGCGGCGGGCAGAAGCCCGGTCAACAGCAGCAGGGCGGCGGCCAGCAGAAGCCGGGTCAGCAGCCCGGCCAAGGCGGCGGTCATCAGGGCGGCCGTGAGGGTGGCCAGGGCGGCATGAACCGCTAGGAACCACGCTCTCGGCGTAACTTTGTTTGCCACGGGTCGTTTCGTGGCAGGGCGGCCCCGCCTTCCGCGGGGCCGCCTGTTTTGTGCATGACGCCCGGCAACGGAGCTTGACGCGTTTTCTCCGCGCCCGAGGTGGCCTATGATTTCGCATGGCCACCGCCGCGCTCCCATTGTTTCATCTCTACGGCGATCCGCCTGACGATCAGGCCTTCGACTTCATTCATATCGAGACCATCGCGTCGCGTTCCTCGATTCACGACTGGACGATCCGGGCCCATCGCCACCGCAACCTGTTCCAGATCCTGTTGATCGAACGCGGCGGCGGCGAGATGACCTTCGAGGCCGCCAGCATCGCCTTCGAGGCGCCCTGCGCCATTCTGGTGCCCGCGACGATCGCGCATGGCTTCCGCTTCCAGCCCGCCGTCACCGACGGCTGGGTGATGACCTTCACCGAGGATGTCGCCGAGGCCATGGGCGATCGCCGCGGTGAAGCGCTTGCGCGCCTCAAGGCGCTTGCCGGCGAACCGGTCGTGCCGCTCGGCGAGGCCGACGGCGCGCGCCTGTCGCAACGGGCCGTCGAGCTGCACGAGGAGCGCTTTCTCGCGCGTGCCGGCTTCCGGATCGCGATGCGCGGCCTGCTCGCACTGATCGCGGTCGAGGTGGCACGGCTCGCGGCCGGCCGGGCGCGTGCCGGGACGGATGCGATCGCGCTCGAACCGACCGGTGCGACCGTCGACGCATTGCGCAAGCTGGTCGAGGAGCACTTCCAGAAGGAGCGGCAGCTCGCGTTCTATGCCGACAAGCTCGCCATGACGGTCGATCGTCTCAATGACCATGTCAGGCGCGCGACCGGCGTCACCGCCGGCCATCTCATCCGCCAGCGCGTGCTCACCGAGGCCAAGCGTCAGCTCGTGTTCACCAGCCAGCCGATCCACGAGATCGCCTACGATCTCGCATTCTCCGATCCCTCTCACTTCGCGCGCTTCTTCCGCAAGCAGACCGGCACGACGCCGCACGAGTTTCGGGCGGCGCGCGGCGGGTAGGGTGGCCTGGTCGGCCGACAGAGCCTCAAGGGCTGCAGTCCAGCGTCCGGCCATTGTTAATAACAGGGAATTAACAATGATCGCGGCGGTCGCGGCCGCGCAAAAAGCCCGCGGAACGGGGACAAGGTGCTCGCCGAGCGGTCACGCCAGGTCGCAATAACAATGAAAAACCATGCCGGAACAATGAAAAACAATACCGGCACGCCCTGTTCTCTCCATCTTGCCGCGCACGCATGAAAAAACCCGGCGCGGTCGCCCGCCCGGGCATCAAACGCAATCCTGCATCACGAACTTTTTCTTCCAGATTCGGTAACGCCAGTCAATCGCTACGCGTCCCGAGCACAGCGTCGCGTGTGCAGTCCCGCCGCCGGCGTGACCGCGCCACTGCTCCCAGGGATTGAACGCATCCTTCTCGCTCACCTCCACCTTCTTTGCATCGCGGATGAATTCGATATCCCGTTTGCATCGTCATCATCGTTCCTGGCATCAACTCGTCCCGACCCTCGATGCCGCCTGGACGCTCGACGCTCCCGGCGCCGGCGATGGCGCTAAGACTTGCCAACCTCCTTGAGCACCTCGGCGGCCTCCCGGAAAGCGTGATTGCCCACCGGCACGCCACAATAGATCGCCTGCTGCAGGATGATCTCCTTGAGGTCGTCCGCCGAGAACCCGCCTTCGACCAGCGCGGCCCGCACGTGCATGCGGAATTCCTCCCACCTGCCGATCGCCATCATGGTGCCGATCACCAGGATGCGGCGCGTGCGCTCCTCGAAATGCGGGCGCGTCCAGACCTCGCCCCAGGCGCAGCGGGTGATGAAATCCTGCCACTCGGCGTTGAAGGCGGTCTTGTTGGCGTCGGCGCGATCGACCCAGGCAGCACCCAGGACCTTGCGGCGCGCATCCGCGCCGCTTCGGTAGCGCTCGTTGTCGTCCATCGTTTCGCTCCCCGTGACAGGGGGCAGAGGACGGATGGCGCGGCCCGCGTCTTGCGTCCACGTCCGTCGTCTGCCCCGCACCCGGCTACTGTTTCCCGGCCCGCAGAAATCCCAGCACGGTTTTCGCGTAAGCCTCCGGCTGCTCGACATTGGAAATGTGCGCGGCGTCGAGCGTGGCGAACTGTGCGCCCGGGATGTGGTTCTTGATGTACTCGTTCGCCTCGGGTGGGGTTGCCGGATCATGCTTGCCGGCGACCACCAGCGTCGGCGCCTTGATCTTCGGCAGGAGGTCGCGCTGGTCCATGTCGCGCACGGCTTCGCCGCAGGCGATATAGCCTTCGAGCGGCGTCGCGGCGAACATCTCCTGCAACCATGCGACCCGGTCCGGCGCGCGCTCGCGGAATCCCTTGGTGAACCAGCGCTCCATGTTGGGCGCGGCGAACGCCGGAACGCCTTTCTCGCGTACGAGCTTGAGACGGTCGTTCCACGCCGTCTTGTCGGGAAAATAACTCGACGTATTGGTGAGCACGAGCCGCTCGATGCGCTCGGGCGCGTTGGCGCCGAGCCATTGGCCGACCATGCCGCCCATGGAAAGGCCGCACCAGTTGGTCTTCTCGATACCCAGGTGGTCGAGCACGGCGAGCACGTCACGGCCGAGACGTTCCATGGAATAGGGGCCCTTCGGACAACCGGATCCGCCGTGGCCGCGCCGGTCATAGCGCACGAGCCGAAAGTGCTGCGTGAACGACGGGACCTGCGGGTCCCACATCTGCAGCGTGGTGCCGAGCGAATTCGACAGCATCAGCACGGGCGCTCCTTCCGGACCCTCGACTTCGACATGGATGGGACAGCCGTCGGCATTGATCACAGGCATGATTTCCCCTCTGGACATCAGTGCGGTGGATTTGAAGTTCCTATCATTGTAGCCGCAAACTCGGTTAGGAACTTCAAATCCAAATTTGCTGGTGTCCCTTTTGATTCCGAAGTTCGCATCAGAGGTGCCGCGAGGGTTTGCGAACTTCGGAATCGGGACATCAGGTTGCTGTTTAGCGCTTGCCGCGTCCCTGTAGCGAACCGACGAGGCGGTCGATGAAGATTTGCGCGGCGCCTTGATACGCCATGGGTTCGAACAACTTGGCAAGCTCGCCGGGCGTGAGCCGCTTTGTCACCCGGTCATCCTCGGCCATCACCTCCTGCAGGTCGCGCTTGGCGGCGGCGGCCTTGCGGCTCGCTTCCGCGACGATCCGATGCGCCTCCTGCTTGCCGAGCTTGGACGCGAGCGCAAACGAGACCGCCTCGGCCATGATGCGTCCCTGCGTCGCGGAGAGGTTGACGCCCATGCGCTCACTATCGACGTCGAGTCCTTGCGCAATGTCGACGATGGCAGCGAGGGCGCCGGAGGTGACGAGCGCAAGGGCGGGGAAGGTCGGCCATTCCGCCTGCCAGCCGCCGAGCGCGCGCTCGTGCTCCTGCACTTGCGCGGCACAGATGGTCGCGAGCAGATTGGGCGCGATCGTCGCCGCCGCCAGCGCGGTCGCCGCGGCGGTGGGATTGCGCTTGTGCGGCATGGTCGATGAGCCGCCGCGTCCAGGCGCTGCCGGCTCGAACGCTTCCGCCACCTCGGTCTGCATCAGGAGCGAAACATCGCGCGCGATCTTGCCGCAGGTGCCGGTGAGGATCGCAAACGCCGATGCGACCTCGGCCAGCCGATCGCGGTGGCTGTGCCAGGGCGCCTCCGGAAGCGGCAGATCGAGCAATGCGGCCAGCCGCTCCGCGACGTCGAGGCCGCGATCGCCGAGCGCGGCGAGCGTGCCGGCCGCGCCGCCGAATTGCAGCACCAGCGCCTCGTGTCGCAGTCGTTGCAGCCGCTCGCGCGAACGCGCCAGCGCCGCCGCGTAGCCGGCAAGCTTGAGCCCGAACGGCATGGGCACGGCGTGCTGCATCCAGGTGCGGGCGACGGTGGCGGTGCGGCGATGACGCCCGGCGAGCGTGGTGAACCCTGCGATGGCGCGGTCGAGGTCGGCGAGCAGGGCATCGATCGCGGCGCGCAGGTCGAGCACGAGCGCGCTGTCGATGACGTCCTGGCTTGTTGCTCCCCAATGCACGTAGCCGGCCGCGGTCGCATCGGTCTTGGCGACCTCGGCGGTCAGCGCGTTGATCAGCGGGATGGCGATATTGCCGGCGGCCACGGCGGCTTCGCCCAGCGCCGGGAGGTCGTAGCGTTCGGCGCGGGCGGCCTCGGCGATCCGGTCGACGGCGAGCGCCGGCACGATGCCGGCCGCCGCTTCCGCGCGCGCGAGCGCGACCTCGAAATCGAGCATGCGTTGCACGCGCGCGCGATCGTCGAGGATGGCGCGCATGGCCGCGCTCGAAATCAGCGGGGTCAGCAGTGACGATTGGACTGCAGGGCTGGTCATGGCGATGCGCCGCCGGACAGCTTTAGCCGCCCGCACGGCGGCCGCCAACCCCCAATGGCGCTCGCGTGCAAGGGCCCACAAGGCCACCCAATGGGCTTGCAGTGCAGGGCCTCGATGAAAGGCCTTTCCCGATCGCCAGCCAACGCCTTATAACTCCCGGCATAGCTCATTCGTCATGCCCGGCCCGCAGTCACGCTTGCGCAGACGGCTTGGACTTGTCTGCGGCGCCAAGCTTGGCCATGACGCGATCGATACGAAGATGGAGACGACCGATGGCGATGACGATGAATGGGCAGGTCCAGCTTCCCGCCGCCCGCCAGGTGGTGTGGGAAAAGCTCAACGATCCCGAGGTGCTCAAGAGCTGCATCCCCGGCAGCGAGCAGCTCGACCGGATCGGGGACAACGAGTTTCAAGCCATTGCCACGGTCAAGGTCGGTCCGGTCAAGGCGCGCTGGAAGGGCAAGGTGAGGCTCACCGACCTCGACCCGCCGAACAGCTATCGTATTTCCGGCGAAGGGGAGGGCGGCGTCGCGGGCTTTGCCAAAGGGGGCGCCAAGGTGTCGCTCTCCGACAAGGATGGCGGAACGCTGCTCACCTATGACGTGGAGGCGCAAATCGGCGGCAAGCTCGCGCAGCTCGGCCAGCGTCTCATCAACAGCGCGGCGAAGAAGACCGCCGACGATTTCTTCGTCAAGTTCGCGGCGGCGGTCGCGCAATCCGGATAACGGGTCGGGATCAGGCGCTTCTATTATTGCCAAATACCCTTGACCCGCCGTGCGCCGGCGGTTCAGAGTTGACTTGTTCCAATCCACGACCCGGGGCAAAATCGACCCGATTTTGACCCGTTCGGCCGTCGGCCTGGCCCGTCGGTGCGAAAAACAAGGCCTTTGGCCGGATCTCGAGGAGGAAAGCCATGTCCGCCGTCGCATTGACGGTGAACGGCAAAGCCGTCACCGGTGACGTCGATCCGCGCACCCTTCTGGTGCAATACCTGCGTGAGCACCTGCGGCTCACCGGCACCCATGTGGGCTGCGACACCTCTCAATGCGGTGCCTGCGTTGTCCACGTCGACGGCAAGGCGGTCAAAGCCTGCACTGTGTTCGTCTGGCAGCTCGAGGGCGCCAACGTCACCACCATCGAGGGCCTGGCCGAGCCGAGCGGACCGCTGCATCCCATGCAGGAGGCCTTCCGCGAGCACCACGGGCTGCAATGCGGCTATTGCACCCCCGGCATGATCATGACCGCCGTGGATATGGTGAACCGGAAAGGAAACGAGCTCGACGATCCCACCATTCGCCACGAGCTCGAGGGCAATCTCTGCCGTTGCACCGGCTACCACAACATCGTCAAGGCGATCGCGGCCGGCGCCAAGGCAATGGGAAAAGGACAAGTCCAACCGACAACGTAACGAGAAAACTGAGCGAAGGGCGTCATCCAGGGAGGAGACCGCCATGAGCGCAACCGGGATCGGTGCGGCGGTGCGCCGCAAAGAGGACCAACGCTTCATCACGGGCAAAGGTCACTATACCGACGACGTGAACCGTCCGGGGCAATGCTGCGCCTATTTCCTGCGCTCTCCCCACGCCCATGCCAGGATCAAGGCGGTCGACTGCACGGCCGCGGCGAAAATGCCGGGCGTGCTCGCGGTTCTCACCGGCGCCGAGCTTGCAGGCGACAAGGTCGGCAATCTCATTTGCGGCTGGATGATTACGTCCAAGGACGGCACGCAGATGAAGATGGCGCCGCACCCGGCGCTCGCGCACGGGAAGGCCAACCATGTCGGCGACGCGGTCGCCGTCGTCGTCGCCGAAACGCTGGCGCAGGCCAAGGACGCCGCCGAGAAGGTCCGCGTCGACTACGAGCCGCTGCCCGCGGTGACCGATCCCGCCAAGGCGCAGGCGGAGGGCACGCCGCAAATCCACGAGGTCGCGGCGCGCAACACCATCTATCAATGGCACCTGGGAGATCAGAAGGCCTGCGAAGCCGCGTTCAAAGCGGCACACCACGTGACCCGGCTCGACTTCATCAACAACCGCCTGGCGCCCAATGCGATCGAGCCGCGCGCGGCGATCGGCGAATACGATGCGGGCACCGACGGCCTCACCCTTTGGAACACCACGCAGAATCCGCATGTGGCGCGCCTGGTCATTTCCGCCTTCGTCGGCATCGCGCCCGAGCACAAGCTGCGCGTGATCGCGCCGGATGTGGGCGGCGGCTTCGGCTCCAAGATCTTTATCTATCCGGAAGAGGTCGTTTGCCTCTGGGCGGCGCGCAGAGTCGGGCGGCCGGTGAAATGGGTGTCGGACCGCTCGGAGGCGTTCCTCACCGACGCCCATGGCCGCGATCATGTCACTCATGCCGAGATGGCGTTCGACGCCGACAGCAAGGTCACCGGCCTGCGCGTCAAGACCATCGCCAATCTCGGCGCCTACATGTCGACGTTCTCGTCGTCGGTGCCGACCTATCTCTACGGCACATTGCTGTCCGGCCAGTACGACATCCCGGCGATCTACTGCGAGGTCGACGCGGTCTATACCAACACCGTGCCGGTCGACGCCTATCGCGGCGCCGGCCGTCCGGAGGCGACGTTCGTGGTCGAGCGGTTGATCGAGGTCGGCGCCCGCGAGATGGGCGTGGACCCCGCCGATCTGCGCAAGAAGAACTTCATCAAGACGTTTCCGCATCAGACGCCCGTGATCATGAACTATGATGCCGGCGACTATCACGCCTCGCTCAAGAAGGCGCTGGAGATCGCCGACTACAGCGGCTTCGGCAAGCGCAAGCGGGAATCCGCACGCCATGAAAAGCTGCGCGGCGTCGGCATCTCGACCTACATCGAAGCCTGCGGGATTGCACCGAGCCAGGCGGTCGGCTCGCTTGGCTGCGGGGTCGGGCTATGGGAATCGGCCGAGGTGCGGGTGAATCCGACGGGCTCGGTCGAAGTCCTCACCGGCTGCCACCAGCACGGCCAGGGTCACGAGACCACGTTCGCCCAGGTCGTCGCCGAACGGCTCGGCATCCCGATCGACAATGTCAGTATCGTGCATGGCGACACCGACAAGGTGCAATTCGGCATGGGCACCTATGGCTCGCGCTCCGGCGCGGTCGGCATCTCCGCGATCGTGAAGGCGCTCGACAAGATCGAGATCAAGGCAAAGAAGGTCGCCGCGCACCTCATGGAAGCGGCGGAAGGCGACATCGTGTTCAAGGACGGCAAGTTCACGGTGGCCGGAACCGACAAGTCGGCGGCCTGGGGTGACGTCACGCTCAACGCCTATATCGCCCACAAATTTGTGGGCGAGGAATTGGAGCCGGGACTGAAAGAAGGGGCGTTCTACGATCCCGTCAACTTCACCTTTCCCGCCGGTTGTCACATCTGCGAGGTCGAGGTCGATCCGCAGACCGGCGAAAGCGAGATCGTTGCATGGACCGCGGTCGACGATTTCGGCACCGTCATCAATCCGATGATCGTCGAGGGCCAGGTCCATGGCGGGATTGCGCAGGGCGTCGGCCAGGCGCTGCTCGAAAGCGTGATCTATGACAAGGATGGACAGCTCGTCACCGGCTCGCTCATGGATTATTGCATGCCGCGGGCACACAATCTGCCCACGCTCAAGGTCGATATGACCACGACGAAATCGCCCTCGAATTCCCTCGGCATCAAGGGCTGCGGGGAAGCGGGTGCGATCGCGGCGCCGGTGGCGGTCATCAACGCCATCACCGATGCGATCGGCACCGAGGATTTGGCGATGCCAGCGACCGCACAGGCGGTATGGCAGGCATTGCAGAAGGCCAACAGCAGACGCCAAGCGGCATAGGAGCAACCACGATGTACGCATTCACCCAGCACCGGCCCGCGACCGTGCGCCAGGCCGCGAGCCTCCTGGCCAAGCAGGAGGAGGCAAAGCTCCTCGCCGGGGGGCATACCTTGATCCCCACCATGAAGCTGCGCCTTGCGGGGCCGAAGCACATCGTCGATCTGTCGAAGGTCGAGGGCTTGACCGGCATCGAGATGACCGGCCGCTCGCTCATCATCGGCGCGATGACCCCTCACGTCGAGGTCGCGACCTCGCCGGTGGTGAAGGAGAATATTCCGGCCTTGGCTGATCTCGCCGGCAAGATCGGGGATCCCGCCGTCCGCCATCGCGGCACGATCGGCGGCTCGATCGCCAACAACGACCCGAACGCGGATTATCCGGCCGGCGTTCTTGGGCTCGGCGCCACCATCATCACCAACAAGCGGCGCATTCACGCCGACGAGTTCTTCAAGGGCATGTTCGAAACCGCGCTCGAGCCCGACGAGATCATCACCAAGGTGCAGTTCCCGAAGGTCAACAAGGCGGCCTACGTGAAATTCGCGAACCCGGCGTCCCGCTATGCGCTGGTCGGCGTGTTCGTGTCGAAGCGCAGTTCGGAGATCCGCGTGGCGGTCACCGGCGCCGGCGCCGGCGGCGTGTTCCGCGTGCCGACGTTCGAGGAGGCGCTCAAGAAGCGCTTCGGCGCGAAATCGCTCGAAGGCCTGACCATTCCGGCCGACGGCATGGCGAGCGACATCCACGGCAGCGCCGAATACCGCGCCCATCTGGTCGGCGTGCTGGCGCGCCGGGCGGTCGCGGCGGCGGTGGGGTAGCGCCTCGGCATCGCGGGTTGCGTTAGCAACCTATCGGCGCCAACGCGCGGAGCACGTCTGCGTTCTTGGCAAGACAAGCCCGCCGATGACGGGCTATAAGCTCGGCTCCATGGACCCGACGCTGGCGCCCCGTTCTCTGCCCCCATCGATCGACGCTACGCTCGACCTGCTGGCGTCGGCGGATTATCTCGCCGACCGCTCGCTCGCGACCGTGCTCTTTCTCGCCCTCAAGATGAGCCGCCCGCTGTTTCTCGAGGGCGAGGCCGGCGTCGGCAAAACCGAGATCGCCAAGGTGCTCTCGTCGACGCTTGGGCGCCGCCTCATCCGCCTGCAATGCTACGAAGGCCTCGACGTCTCGGCCGCGGTCTACGAGTGGAACTATGCCGCGCAGATGATCGCGATCCGCGTCGCCGAGGCCGAAGGCAGCCACGACCGCGAACGGCTCGAGCACGACGTGTTCTCCGAGCGATTTTTGATCAAGCGCCCGCTGCTGCAGGCGCTGGAGCCGGATCCGGCGGGAGCGCCGGTCCTGCTGATCGACGAACTCGACCGCGCCGACGAAGCGTTCGAGGCCTTTCTCCTGGAGGTGCTCGCGGACTTCCAGGTGACCATCCCGGAGCTCGGCACCGTGAAGACCGAACATCCGCCGATCGTGGTCATCACCTCGAACCGCACCCGCGAAATCCACGACGCCCTCAAGCGTCGCTGCCTCTATCACTGGGTGGGCTATCCGGTCGCCGCGCGCGAATTGCAGATCGTGCGGGCGAAGGTGCCGGGTATCAGCAAGGCGCTGTCGCAGCAGGTCGTCCATTTCGTGCAGGCCCTGCGCAAGGAGGACCTGTTCAAGGCGCCTGGTGTCGCCGAGACGCTGGACTGGGCATCGGCGCTCGCCGAGCTCGACGTGGTTGCGCTCGATCCGGCGACCGTTTCCGACACGCTCGGCGTGCTGCTCAAGTATCAGGACGACATCGCCCGGCTCGAGGGCAACCGGGCAAAGGAACTGATCGACGAGGTGCGCGCGGAGCTCAGGGCGGCGGAGTAGGAAGCGAGTCGTGGTTTCGACCGTCATCCTGAGGTGCGAGCGAAGCGAGCCTCGAAGGATGACAGCCCGGAAGCCGCCAACTCGCTAGGATTGGGGCCGTCGCCCACCGATCTGGGGCTTGCCCCGAGATCGGACTTCAAGTGCGCAAGTCGGCTATAGCCGACTTGCGATGGCCCTCGCTTCGCTCGGGCGCCTCAGGGTGACGGATTGAAAGTTGATGTGATGGCGCAAGAGACCGGCCGTCTCGCGGAAAACATCGTTCACTTCGCCCGCGCATTGCGCGCGGCCGGCATTCCGGTTGGTCCCGGCTCGGTGCTCGATGCGCTGGCCGCGGTCGAAGCAGCCGGGGTCAGCACGCGGGACGATTTCTACTGGACGCTGCATGCGGTGTTCGTAAAGCGCCACGAGCACACCCTGCTGTTCGACCAGGCATTCCGCATCTTCTTTCGCCGGCGTGGCACGCTCGACAAGCTGCTGGCGGCGATGCTGCCGCAAGCGCCGCCGCGCGAGGACGAGAAGCCGCCGCCGGGCGCCCAGCGCGTGCAGGAGGCGCTGTTCTCGAACCTCGGCGAGGGCGAGCGCAAGCCGCCGGAGCTCGATGTCGACGCGCGTTTCACCGTATCGGACCGCGAGGTGCTGCAGAAGAAGGACTTCGCGCAGATGACGGCCGCGGAGATCGCGGCCGCCAAGGACGCCATCAAGCGCCTGGTGCTGTCGCTCGACGAGGTGAAGACCCGGCGCCTTGCGCCCGACCGTCACGGTCATCGCGTCGATATGCGCCGCACCCTGCGCGCAAGCCTGAAGGCCGGCGGCGCGGTCATCGATCTCAAATATCTGGGACCACGCACCAAGTCGCCGCCGATCGTGGCCCTGCTCGATATTTCAGGCTCGATGAGCCAGTACACCCGGCTGTTCCTGCATTTCCTCCACGCCGTGACCGATGCGCGCAAACGCGTCCACACGTTCCTGTTCGGAACGCGCCTGACCAACGTCACCCGTGCGCTCAAGGCCAAGGACCCGGACGAGGCATTGGCCGCGGTCGGAGCGAATGTCGCGGACTGGTCGGGCGGAACGCGCATCGCGACCTCGCTGCATGCCTTCAACAAGCTGTGGGCGCGGCGGGTGCTCACCCAGGGCGCGATCGTGCTGCTCATCACCGATGGCCTCGAGCGCGATCCCGACGACCGGCTGGCGTTCGAGATCGACCGGCTGCACCGCTCCTGCCGGCGGCTGATCTGGCTCAATCCGCTGTTGCGCTTTTCGGGCTTCGAGGCCAAGGCCAAAGGCATTCGCACCATGGTGCGGCATGTCGACGAATTGCGACCGATCCACAACCTGGATTCGATGACCGAACTGGTGCGTGCCCTGTCCGCGACCGGCTCGCGGGCCGGCGACCCGAAGGCTTGGCTGGATAAGGTGGCATGACCATATTTAGCGGGAATGGCGGCTCGATCCGTTATCGGATGATGGTTTAGACAGCGGAGGTTTCATCATGTTCGCGCGCGACGAAGACATTCTCAAAGCGGCAGAAGACTGGCGAGCGAAAGGGCGAGGGGTGGCGCTCGCGACCGTGGTCGAAACCTGGGGCTCGGCGCCGCGGCCGGTGGGCTCGAATCTGGTGATCGACGAAGAGGGCAATTTCCTGGGCTCGGTCTCGGGCGGCTGCGTCGAGGGCGCGGTGGTGACGGAAGCCCTCGATGTGATCGAGAGCGGCAAGCCCAAGACGCTCGAATTCGGCGTCGCCGACGAGACCGCCTGGAAGGTCGGGCTCTCCTGCGGCGGCACCATCCGGGTTTTTGTGGAGAAGGTGGATTAGGGTGGAGCGGAGATTAAAGTATGCAGGCGCAGCGTACTCGGTCGGTCCCTTCCTAACCCTCCCTCGCAAGGGGGAGGGAACGCACCGAGTGTGTGGGATCAGCGGTCATGAAGCTCGACATCCTCAAATCCCTGAACGCCGAGCGCGCGGCGCGCCGCGCCGCAGTCGTGGTCACCGACGTCGCGAGCGGCGAGCAGCGGCTGGTCAAGGCGGCCGACGTCGCGCGCGACCCGCTCAAGGACCTGATCGAAAAACGCATTCGCAGCGGCAAGAGCGGGATGGAGGAAACGCCAGACGGCAAGGTCTTCCTCACCGTGCACGTGCCGCCGTCGCAACTCGTCATCACCGGCGCCGTGCATATCAGCCAGGCGCTCGCGCCGATCGCGAAGCTGCTCGGCTACGACGTGACCATCGTCGATCCGCGCACCGCCTTTGCCTCGATCGAGCGCTTTCCCGACGTGAAGGTGATCGCGGAATGGCCTGACGTGGCGCTGCCGCCGCTCGGCATCGACCGCTATACCGCCTTCGTCGCGCTCACCCATGACCCCAAGATCGATGATCCCGCGCTGACCCACGCCCTGGCGCGCGACTGCTTCTATATCGGCGCGCTCGGTTCGAGGAAGACCCACGGGCGCCGCCTCGATCGGCTCAAGGCGGAGGGCCTGTCCGACGCCACGCTTGCGCGCATCCACGCTCCGATCGGGCTCGACATCGGCGCGGTGTCGCCATCCGAGATCGCGGTGGCGATCATGGGCGAGATCACGGCCCGGCTGCGACAGTCTCCGGAGAAGGCGGCATGAAGTTCGGTGCGGTGCCGGTGGCGCAGGCCGAGGGCGGAGTGGCGGTGCATTCGATCCGCCAGAGCGGACTGGTATTGAAGAAAGGCACCTTGATCGGCAAGCCGGAGATCGCCGCCCTGCAGGCGGCCGGCATCGCCGAGATCGTGGTGGCGAGGATCGAGCCCGGCGACGTTTCGGAGGACGCGGCGGCGGCCGAGATCGCCGCGGCGGTCGCGGGCACCGGGGTGCGCGTCGATCGCGCCTTCACCGGCCGGGCCAATCTGTTCGCCGAGAGCGCCGGCGTGCTGGTGGTCGACAAGGACGCCATCGATCGCCTCAACCAGGTCGACGAATCGATCACCTTTGCGACCCTTGCGGCCTACAAGCCCGTGGTCGCGGGCGAGATGATCGCCACGGTCAAGATCATTCCGTTCGCGGTCGCGGAAGCGGCGCGCGATGCCGCGCTCGCGGCCGCCGCCGCGGCCCGCCCGTTGGTACGGGTCGCGCCCTATCGTCTGCGCAAGATCGGGGTCGTCTCCACGGTGCTCCCGGGCCTCGCCACCAAGGTCATCGAGAAGACCTTGAAAGTGACCGCGGAGCGCCTGATGCCCGCCGGCGCCAGCATCGTCGCGGAGCGACGCGTAGCCCACGATCAGGGGGCGCTGGCGAAGGCGATCGAGGAGGTGCTGGGCGAGGGCGCCGAGCTCGTCCTGGTGTTCGGCGCCTCGGCCATCGCCGACCGGCGCGACGTCATTCCTGCCGCCGTAACGACGATCGGGGGACGCATCGAGCATTTCGGGATGCCGGTCGATCCCGGGAACCTGCTCCTGATCGCCGACGTGCGCGGCCGCCCCCTGCTCGGAGCGCCGGGCTGCGCGCGCTCACCAAAGGAAAACGGTTTTGATTGGGTTCTCATGAGGTTGCTTGCCGGCCTTAAAGTCCCGCGCGAGGCCATCACCGGGATGGGGGTGGGCGGGTTGCTGATGGAAATCGTCACCCGGCCGCAACCGCGCGCGGAGCCTCCGGCGGTCGCGCCGCGGCGGGTGGCCGCCGTCGTGCTCGCCGCCGGCCGCTCCACCCGCATGGGTGGACCGAACAAGCTTCTCGCCGACATCGCGCGCCGCCCGCTGGTGCGGATCGCGGCGGAGGAGGCTCTGGCATCGCGCGCCAAGCCGGTGATTGTCGTGACCGGCCACCAGCGCGAGCAGGTCGAGACGGCGCTTGCGGGCTTGCCGGTGCAGTTCGTGCACAATCCGGATTTTGCCGACGGCCTCGGCACCTCGGTCAGGGCCGGAATCGCGGCGGTGCCGGCCGATGCCGACGGCGCCATTGTCTGCCTCGGCGACATGCCGCAGGTCGATGCGGGCCTGATCGATCGCCTGATCGCCGCGTTCGATCCGGACCAGGGCGCGCTGGTCGTGATGCCGACGTTCGAGGGCAGGCGCGGCAATCCGGTGTTGTGGTCGCGCCGGTTCTTTCCCGATCTCACGGCGATCGAAGGCGACGTGGGCGCGCGCCACCTGATCGGCCGCTACAGCGAGGCGGTGGTCGAGGTGCCGCTCGCGGGCAAGGCCGCGCTGGTCGACGTCGACACGCCGGAGGCGCTTGTCGGCGTGCGGGCAGAGATCGAGGGCGCTTTCGCCAAATGAAAAACCCCGGGCGCAAGCCCGGGGTCAACCATTGCGTCGATAGCATCGCCTCGGCGCGCGTTGCCTCAGCCGCCGGGCCGACACCACAGGATCGTGCACACCGGCACCGGGCTGTTGCGCTCGCACCGCCGCAACGCCCAAATCTTGGCATCGACCACGGAGACGCTGCGCGCCCATCCGCCTGAGCCGAGACCGGCCGCGCGGCAAACCCAGGCCGAAGCCTCGGACGAAGCCCCCGCGAGCAACGTCGCCGCGACGGCCATCGAGGCCAGAATGCGTACCATTTGTTCTCCTTCCGTCATGACAAGACGGCGCCCCTAACAGCCCCGCCGCGCCCGACCTGCCACGTCGCTTGTGGATTTTTGATGGGCGGGCAGGGCGGGTCTTCACATTTTTGCGCGGGGCTTGCGGTTTGCCCGCGCCCCACATATAAATGACTGACCAGTCAGTCATAATTCCAGAGGGGACGAAATGGCAGGCACCACCAGCAAAAAGCGGAAACGGCCGACGGCGGCGCGCCCAGGGGCGGGCGCCGAACGGGGTGGAGCGCGCGCCGGGCGGCGCAACGAGCGGCGGACGGCCATTCTGTCGGCTGCGCTCGATGAATTTGCCGCGCGCGGCTTCGAGGCGACCCGGCTCGACGACGTGGCCCGCCGCGCGGGCGTGGCCAAGGGCACGATCTACCTCTACTTCCGCGACAAGCAGAGCCTGTTCCAGGAGCTGGTGCGCACGATGTTGAGCCCGCTCGTGGGCGCCATCGAGGCGGCGCCGCTGCGCGATCTGCCCATCCGCGCCGTGGTCGAGATGATCGTCGACGTATTCGTCAACGAGATCTACGGAAGCCACCGCAAGGACGTGATCCGGCTCATCGTCACCGAGGGGCCGCGCTTTCCCAAGCTCGCCGAATTCTACTACCGCGAGGTTATCGCCCGCGTGCTTCCCGTCATTCGCGGCCGGCTCATGCTGGCGGTGGAGCGCGGCGAACTGGACCACGATGCGCTCGCGCGCTTTCCGCAGTTGCTGGTCGCGCCGGCGCTGCTCGCGATCCTGTGGAGCAGCCTGTTCGAGCGCTTCGCGCCGCTCGACGTGCGGGAACTCATGCGCGCCCATGTCGAGCTGCTGCTCGGGACGAGGGACACGTCATGAGCGCGCGCCGGATCGCCCTTGCGGTGCTCGCGGCGCTGGTCGTCCTCGCCGGCTGCGACAACGCCAAGGAACCTGCTTTTCAGGGCTGGGTCGAGGCCGAGCTGATCTTCGTCGGTCCCGACGAATCCGGCCGCATCGAGACGCTCACCGTGCGCGAGGGCGACCAGGTCGAGCTCCGTCAGCTCCTGTTCACGCTCGATACCGAGCTGCAGCTCGCCGACGTCGCCATGCAGGAGGCCGCGGTGAAGAACGCGCAACAGGCCTATGACCGCGCGGCGGCGCTGGCGAAGAGCATGTCCGGCACGCAAAAGGCGCTGGACGATGCCGAGGCCGCGCTGCGCACGTCGCAGGCAAGGCTCAATTCGGCGCAGACCAGGCTGGCGCGCCGCAAGGTGTTCAGTCCGGTCGCCGGCAGCGTGCAGCAGATCTACTACCGTGCCGGCGAGCTGGTGCCGGCCGGCAAGCCGATCGTCGCGCTCCTGCCTCCGGCCAACCTGAAAGTGCGCTTCTTCGTCAACGAAGCGACGCTTCCCAAGCTCAAATTCGGCGATCCCGTCTTCATCCGGTGCGACGGCTGCGCCCCCGATATCGCCGCCAAGATCAGTTTCATCTCCCGCACGTCGGAGTTCACGCCGCCGGTCATCTACAGCATGGACGAGCGCTCCAAGCTGGTGTTCCTGATCGAAGCGCGGGCGGAGCGGCCGGAGCTGCTGCGCGTCGGCCAGCCGGTGAGCGTCGTCCTGGGACCGGAACAGTGACGAACGCAGCGACCACGGCGCCCGACGTCGCCATCGACGTTCACGGGCTGACGAAATCGTTCGGCGGCCGCAAGGTCGTGCGCGACCTGTCGATGCAGGTCAAACGCGGCGAGATTTACGGATTCCTCGGTCCCAACGGTTCGGGCAAGACCACGACCATCCGCATGCTGTGCGGGCTGCTCACCCCCGACCAGGGCTACGGCACCTGTCTCGGCTACGACATCCGCACCGAGTCCGACGAGATCAAGCGCCATGTGGGCTACATGACCCAGCGCTTCAGCCTGTATCAGGACCTTTCGGTGCGCGAGAACCTGGAATTCGTCGCCCGGCTCTATGGGCTGTCCAGACCCGGCGCGGCCGCGCGCGCGATGATCGAACGGCTCGGCCTCGCGGGCCGCGAAGAGCAGCTTGCCGGCGAGCTTTCGGGCGGCTGGAAGCAACGGCTGGCGCTCGGCGCCTGTACGCTGCCGAACCCGCAGCTGCTCCTGCTCGACGAGCCGACCGCGGGTGTCGATCCCAAGGCGCGGCGCGAGTTCTGGAACGAAATCCATGCGCTGGCGGCGGACGGGCTCACGGTGCTGGTCTCTACCCACTACATGGACGAGGCCGAGCGCTGTCACGAGATCGCCTATATCGCCTACGGCGTGCTGCTGGCGCATGGCACCGTCGAGGACGTGATCGCAGGCGCGAATCTCGCCACCTACACCGTGAGCGCGCACAACGGCGAGGGACTGGCGAAGCTTGCCGAGGAGCTCAATCGGCGACCCGGGATCGACATGGTGGCGCCCTTCGGCACCAGCCTGCATGTCTCGGGGCGCGATGCGGCGGCGCTCGAAGCCGCCATTGCGCCGGTGCGCGAACGGCCGGACCTGACCTGGACCCGCTCCAAGCCTTCGCTCGAGGACGTCTTCATCGACCTCATGGGCAAGGCCAAGGACAATTTCCAATGAGTGCGCCTGCCGCTCCGAGCGCGCCGCGCCGACGCACGTCATACACGTCCCGGCTCGGGGACTTCTGGCGTCGAACCTGGGCGATGCTGATCAAGGAGTTCATCCAGCTCAAGCGTGACCGCGTGTCGTTCGCGATGATCGTGATGATCCCGCTCGTTCAGCTCCTGCTGTTCGGCTATGCCATCAACACCAACCCCCGGCATCTGCCGACCGCGGTGCTGCTGCAGGAGCAGAGCGATCTCGGCCGCTCGGTGCTCAAGGCAATTCAGAACACCGCATATTTCGACGTCACCCATGTCGTCGACAACGAGGCCGAGTTCGACCGCCTGCTGGCTTCGGGCACGGTGCTGTTCGCGATCGAGATTCCGGCCAATTTCGAGCGGCTGGTGCGACGCGGAGACCGGCCCGCGCTGCTGGTCGCCGCCGACGCCACCGATCCCGTGGCCGCAGGCTCGGCCATGGCGGCGCTCGGCAACCTGGTGCAGAGCGCGCTCCGGCACGATCGGGCGATCCCGGACAGCGCCACGCCGGCATTCGAGATCCGCACCCACGCCCGCTACAATCCGGCGGCCAACACGTCGTTCAACATCGTGCCCGGCCTCGTCGGCACCATCCTCACCATGACCATGCTGATCTTCACCGCGCTTTCGGTGACGCGCGAGATCGAGCGCGGCACCATGGAAAGCCTCCTGGCCATGCCGATCACGCCCGTCGAGATCATGTTGGGCAAGATCATCCCCTACATCATCGTCGGGTTCGTGCAGGCGGCTCTCATCATCGGCATCGGTATCGGCCTGTTCGGTGTGCCGCTGCTCGGGAGCCTGCAGCTCCTCGCGCTCCTGAGCACCCTGTTCATCACGACCAACCTTTCGGTCGGATACACGTTCTCGACCATCGCGCAGAACCAGCTGCAGGCGATGCAGATGTCCATGATGTTCTTCCTGCCGAACATCCTGCTCTCGGGCTTCATGTTCCCGTTTGCCGGCATGCCGAAATGGGCGCAATGGATCGGTGAATTCCTGCCGCTGACGCATTATCTGCGTATCGTGCGCGGCATCATGCTCAAGGGCACGAGCCTTTCGGACCTGCGCTACGATACGCTTGCGCTCGCCGGCCTGACGCTGATCGCCATGATCGTTGCGATCTCCCGCTTCCGGCGGACGCTCGATTGAGCGGCCGCGCGGCGGCGTCTTACAAGGAACGCAAACCCGCGCCACAATGAGCGCGGCCGGAGAATTCAAACATGTTAGCGGATGCGAAGCGGAAACGTCTCAAGGATGAGGCCGAACGCGATGAGCGCGAGCGCCGCCGGCGCCAGGAAGAGGCGCTCGACGAAGCGCTCAGCAACAGCTTTCCTGCGTCCGATCCGGTATCGATCGAACAGCCGGCGCCTCCATCCTCGGACCGGGGATCCAAGCCCACCTCGGACGCTTTCTAGGCTGGGGCACGGGGCGCCCGCGGGACCAGCAGAGCAGCGGAAACCTGCCCCGCGATCTGGACATGGATATCCGGCGGAAAATCGCGCTATATCAACGCCGGCGCCCCGCACGGGGGCCTGCAACCGTTTGAGCTCGCCCGCCAATGACCCCGCAAGCACGCGAAACCAGACTGTCGATCGGCTTCATCAACTGGGCGCACGCGCTCGACCATTACGTGATGCTGATTTTCCCGACCGTGGTGATCGGGCTCGAGCTCGTTTACGGGCGCAGCTACGCCGAGCTGATCGCGCTCGGCACCGCCTCGTTTGTAGCCTTCGGTATCTTCTCGCTGCCTGCTGGTTGGCTTGCCGACCGCTGGAGCCGGCGCAACATGATGGTGATGTTCTATGCCGGCTGCGGGCTGGCGCTGGTGGGGGCGGGCTTCGCACCCAATCTCGTGGGACTTGCGGTCGCGCTGTTCGCGCTCGGCGTGTTTGCCGCGATCTACCACCCCGTCGGCACCGCGATGCTGATCGAGCAGGCGACCGCGCGCGGGCGCTCGCTTGCGTTCAACGGCGTGTGCGGCAATGTCGGCGCGGCGCTGGCCGCGGGCGTGACCGCGGCGTTGGCCGCGGGGTTCGGATGGCGCGCGGCGTTCCTGGTGCCGGGCGTGATCTGCATTGCGACCGCGGTGGTCTACCTGCGTCTCGTTCCGAAAGAGGAGCGAAAGGCGGCGAGCCGCGGCACGGTGGCTGACGTTCCCCTCGGCTTCTGGCTGGCAGCGACCATCTTCGGCCTGTTCATCGTGATCGCGCTCTGTGCCGGCCTCGTGTTCAATATCATTTCGGTCGCGCTGCCCAAAATCCTGGACGAGCGGCTCGGGTCGGACGTGCCGCTGATTCTGGTCGGCGGCGTGGCGACAGCGGTGTTCCTGTGCGGGGCGTTCGCGCAGCTTGCGGTTGGCCGGCTGGTGGAGAAATTCCCTCCCCACATTCTCTTCGCCGTGATCGCGAGTCTGCAATTCCTTGGCGTGCTGTGGGCGGCGCAGGCCAGCGGAAAGATGCTCATCGTGGCGCTGGCGGTGGCAATGGCGGCGATCTACGCGCAAGTCACGGTCAACGACCTGGTCATCGCGCGCTACACCGCGGACGCCTGGCGCGGCCGCGTCTACGCGGTGCGATACTTCCTCACATTCCTGGTGTCGGGGGCAGCGGTTTCAGCAATCGCCCTTCTGCATGGGCGCGGGGGATTCGGCCTCGTCCTCGGCACGACGGCCCTGATCGCGCTCGGCTTCGTGGTCGCGACCGCCGTGATCGCGGTCCTGGTCAATGGCGTCGAGAAGGAGCGCACGCGGGCGGTGGTGCCGGCGGAATAATCATGCGGCCTTGCGGAACCTTCTCCGGGTTCTTACATTATCGATTGAGGTGATGTCGTAGCCGCAAGGCTCTATCACTTGGGACGACCACGACTAAGTCGGTGACGCCGGATGTACGCGCACCCACCTGGTTCGTGGTCGTTGGCTTTTTGGGGCTGACGATAGCGCTTGGCTGATCGCCGCCCTTTTCCTGCGACCCACATCGGCAATCGGACATCGGGCCTGTGCGAGCATCCCGGGTCGGGCTCGAATCGAAAGGGCGCGGCCGTGGCCGCGCCCTTGGTTCAATCGAGCAGGTCGGGACGGATCAGAAGTCCATTCCGCCCATTCCGCCCATCCCGCCGCCGCCGCCGCCCGGCATGGCCGGAGCCTGCTTCCTCGGCACTTCCGCGACCATGGCCTCGGTGGTGATAAGGAGGCCGGCCACGGAGGCTGCTCCCTGCAAGGCTTCTCGCACCACCTTCGTCGGGTCGATAATGCCCTTCGAGACCATGTTCACGTACTCGCCGTTCTGGGCGTCGAAGCCGAAGCTGTACTGGTCCTTTTCCAGGATCTTGCCGACGATGACCGAGCCGTCTTCACCGGCGTTGATCGCGATCTGGCGCGCGGGGGCCTGGATGGCCTTGCGTACGATCTCGACGCCGGTCTTCTGGTCGTCGTTTTGCGTGCGCAGCTTCTTGAGGACGGCGCTCGCGCGCAGCAGCGCCACGCCGCCACCGGGCAGGATGCCTTCCTCGACCGCGGCGCGGGTTGCGTGCATCGCGTCGTCGACGCGGTCCTTGCGCTCCTTCACCTCGATCTCGGTCGCGCCGCCGACGCGGATCACCGCGACGCCGCCGGCGAGCTTGGCCAGCCGCTCCTGCAGCTTCTCGCGATCGTAGTCGGAGGTGGTCTCCTCGATCTGCGCCTTGATCTGCGTGATGCGGGCCTCGATGTCGGCCTTCTTGCCGGCGCCGCCCACGATGGTGGTGTTCTCCTTGTCGATCGTCACCTTCTTGGCGCGGCCGAGCATGGCGAGCGTGACGTTCTCGAGCTTGATGCCGAGATCCTCGGAGATCGCCTGGCCGCCGGTGAGAACGGCGATGTCCTGCAGCATCGCCTTGCGGCGATCGCCGAAGCCCGGCGCTTTCACTGCCGCCACCTTGAGGCCGCCGCGCAGCTTGTTCACCACCAGCGTGGCGAGGGCCTCACCCTCGACGTCCTCGGCGATGATGATCAACGGCTTGCTCGTCTGCACGACCGATTCGAGCAGGGGAAGGAGCTCTTGCAGTCCCGAAAGCTTCTTTTCGTAGATCAGGACATAGGGATCCTCCATCTCCACCCGCATCTTGTCGGCGTTGGTGACGAAATAGGGCGAGATGTAACCACGGTCGAACTGCATGCCCTCGACCACGTCGAGCTCGGTCTCCAGCGACTTCGCCTCTTCCACCGTGATCACGCCTTCGTTGCCGACCTTCTTCATCGCCTCGGCGAGAAAGCGGCCGATCTCGGCGTCGCCATTGGCGGAGATGGTGCCGACCTGGGCGATCTCCTCGTTGGAAGTAACCTTCTTGGAGTTTCTCTTGAGGTCTTCCACGATGGCTTCGACCGCCAGATCGATGCCGCGCTTCAGGTCCATCGGGTTCATTCCCGCGGCGACCGACTTGGCACCTTCCTTGACGATGGCGGCGGCGAGCACGGTCGCAGTCGTGGTGCCGTCGCCGGCGATGTCGGAGGTCTTCGAGGCGACCTCGCGCACCATCTGGGCGCCCATGTTCTCGAACTTGTCTTCGAGCTCGATCTCCTTGGCGACGGTGACGCCGTCCTTGGTGATGCGGGGAGCGCCGAACGACTTGTCGAGCACGACGTTGCGGCCCTTCGGGCCGAGCGTCACCTTCACCGCGTTATTGAGAATGTCGACGCCGCGCAGCATCCTGTCGCGCGCGTCGACCGCGAATTTGACTTCCTTGGCAGCCATTTCCGTTCACTCCGTTGGGGTTCTCATTCCCGGCGGCGGGACGATCGCTGGTGCAATCGAGTGGATTGCGGTGTCCGCGTCGTGAGGAATGAGCCGATGAATTCTTGGACCCCGTCCTTGAAGGCGTCGCGTTCTGCGCGGCTCCCGGGACGAGGAAGCAGTGCTCAGGCGGCCTTTTTCTTGGCCAGGCCCTCTTCGACCACGCCGAAGACGTCGCTCTCCTTCATGATCAGGAGGTCTTCGCTGTCGATCACGACCTCGGTGCCCGACCACTTGCCGAACAGCACGCGGTCGCCGACCCGAATGTCGATCGGGATCAGCTTGCCGGCCTCATCGCGGCCGCCGGGGCCAACCGCAATGACTTCGCCCTGGGAGGGCTTTTCCTTGACGGTGTCGGGAATGATGATGCCGCCGGCGGTCTTTTCCTCGGCTGCAATACGCCTGACGACGATACGGTCGTGCAGCGGACGAAACTTCATGATGTCCTCCTAAGTTTCTAATGACATTTAAGATTTCGGGTTGGCGAGACCGGCAAAAGCGGCTCTGCCGATCGTTCCAGGCGCGACATAGGGGGCGGTGTTTTGACCCGCAAGAGGCGTCCGGCAGATATTTAGCACTCCCAGAGCCGGAGTGCCAAGCTAAATTTGGCACTCGATCGATGGGAGTGCCAACGTCGATTGCGAGGGGAAAGGGGTCAGAGGCCGTTTTGTCAGCACTACTGACACAATGCTGCTAACGCCTTGATTTTGGGAACTTTATTCAATTTTTAAGCTTGTCATCGGCTAGATGGAACAATCAAACTTGGTGCTCGAATCGGAGGGCATCTACCATGGCAACGCAGATCGAATCCAAGCAATTCGTTTCAGGGGACTTCAAACGTCAACTGCAAGGATACGGTTTGACCACGGCGCAAATTCTTTACCGGCTGCCCGACCATCCGTCCCTGCTGCAGACTTACGTCTGGCAGGACTACGATCTTTGTCCGAAATTTCCCGCGCTCAATCGGTTTCTTACATTCTGGCTCGAAACCCTGGAGGGACCGCTGCACTCGGTCACCGTCGCGCATTCGCGGCTGATCAGGCCGGCCGAGATCCGCGCGGTGAACGGCGAATTCGGCCTGCACTGATCGCTGAACCAGCGGGCGAGGGGTCACGCCGGTCGCGCCGGCCCACATCTGATCCGGTTGTCGCGGGGATAGTGTGGCGCGAGCCACGAACCGGCAGCCTTCCCGGATGGCCCAGCAACGGCGGCGGTTGCACACGATCGTTCGCTCGGCGAGCCGCTCGACTGCGGTTTGCGGCGGGGCGAGTTGATCGTTTGCCTGAGCCGTCATCAAGGTTACGCCGGTCAGGCCGGATATCAGCAGGATCGCGGAGAAAGCTGGAACACGGACCATGGGGGCCGCCTCCCTTAAATGCGATTCTTCGTAGTGCTTAATGTTGTAGCGCTACAGCGCGTAGCATATAGGCCGGCGCGGTGCAAGGGGGCAACCGGCTGGCGCCCGCGCTAGTGTCCCGTTTCCGACGTTCGTGTGATTTCGCAGCACCCGCTTTTACGAACGTCGGAAACAAAGGGACACTAGCAAGTCATGATCCTAATGTGGCTTTGCATTTGACGTTCCTATGAAGGACTCGCGGCCAATACTGATAGGAACGTCAAATGCGCCACACTAGGTGAGCACGCCGACGATCGCGCCCATCAGGCAGGTCGCGATGGTTCCCGACACAATCGATTTCATGCCGAGCGACACGACTTCGTCGCGTCGGTCGGGCACCATGGTGCCAAGTCCTGCGATCATGATGCCGAGCGATCCGAAATTGGCAAACCCGCACATGGCGTAGAGCAGGATCAGGCGCGAGCGCGGGTCGAGCGCGTCAGCGGGCAACTTCGACAGCTCCACATAGGCGATGAACTCGTTGAGGATCGTCTTGATGCCCATCAGGCCGCCGGCGGTCACCGCCTGATCCCAGGGAATGCCGATGAGCCAGCATACCGGCGCCATCGCGATGCCGAGCAAACGCTGCAATGTGATCGGCGCGCCGGCGAGCGGCGGCAGCACGCCGATGATGGCGTTGGCGAGATGGACCAGGGCAACCAGCACGATCAGCATGGCGCAGATGTTGAGCAGGAGTTCGAGACCGGCGGCCGTGCCGCGGACGATTGCGTCCATGGTGCTCGATGCGACCTTTGCCACGTCCGGCACCGCGGTGCCGCCGGTGCGCCGGACGTCCAGCTCCGGCACCATGATCAGGCTGACCAGAATCGCCGCCGGCGCGCCCAAGACCGAGGCGATCACGAAATGCGCGGCAGCGTCGGGAATAAGCGGCCCGAGCACGGTCGCGTAGATCACCAGGACCGTGCCGGCGATGCCCGCCATGCCGCCGGTCATCACCATGAACAGCTCGCTGCGGGTGAGGCTCGCGAGGTAGGGACGGATGAAGAGCGGGGCCTCGACCATGCCGAGAAAGATGTTGGCCGCGGTCGACAGCCCGACGGCGCCGCCGACCTTGAGCGTGCGCTCGAGCAACCATGAAAAGCCGCGCACGATCGGCGGCAGGATGCGCCAGTGGAACAGCAGCGTCGTCAGCACGCTCATCAGCAGCACGATCGGCAACGCCTGCAGCGCGAGCACGAATTCGGCGCCGGGCACCTTGAGATCGTAGGGCAGCTGACCGCCGCCGAGATAGCCGAAGACGAAGGAGGTGCCGGCTCTGCTGGCAGCGGCGATCGCACCGACGGCATCGTTGATCGCGCCGAAGGCCCGGGCGACGCCGGGCAGCTTGAGCAGGATGAGCGCGGTCACGAACGTGAGCAGGAGGCCGGCGGCGGCTGATCGCCACGCCACGCCACGGCGATGTTCGCTGATGATCCAGGCGAAGGCGAGGAGGGCGAAGATGCCCAGCAGCGATTGGAGATGTTGCATTGCCCCGCCGTCTCGGTCATGCGCGGCATGGCCCGCGCACCCTGCTTACGAAGACGACATGGATTGCCCGGTCAAGCCCCGCCACGGCACGATCTTGGGCGAGCGCCTTGCAATGGGGCGCCGCCAGCGAACAAGATGCGCTGCCCGGCGGCAGCGGCCGGCAAGCCAGGAATCAGGGGAGGCCAGGGATGGCGCGCGTTCGCTTCGATTTCGGCGCAGTCACGCTCGACGCCGAGCTGCTCGACACGCCCACCGCCCGCGCGGTCGCGGCGGCGCTGCCGATCTCGTCCGCGGCGCTCACCTGGGGCGAAGAGGTCTATTTCGAGGTGCCGGTGAAGGTTGCGACCGAGACCGACGCCCGCGCGGTGGTGATCCCGGGCGAGATCGCCTATTGGCCCGAGGGCCACTGCATCGCGCTCGGTTTCGGCCGCACGCCGATCAGCCGCGGTGACGAGACCCGGCTCGCCAGTCCATGCAACGTCTTCGCCAAGGCCCTCGGCGACGTGAAGACCCTGGGCGCGGTGAGGGGAGGGACCAAGGTCGAGGTCACGCGCATCGGCTAGTGTTCCGTTTCCGACGTTCGTATCATCCGCAGCACCCGCTTTTACGAACGTCGGAAACAAAGGAACACTAGGTAGCGAAATGACCCGATTCACACTTGTCTGCGTTTAAGTCCGGGAGACACTAAAGTCCCAGCTCTCTGACATGCTCCCGCAGCCCGTCGAGAAATAGCTCGGCTGGAGGCGTCAGGGTCCGACCCTTCAGCGTGACGAGACCCACTGGAAAGCTGGGCCTGGGCAATGTGATTGGCAGTTCCTGCAGCCCACGGCATTCGGGATTGAGCTTGAGCATCGATTTCGGCATCGTCGTCAGGAAGTCGCCCGTCGTTAGCAGGTGCGCTCGCAGCTGCACCGAGAAAGTCATCACGCGCATCGCAGGCGGCGGCATGTTGGCGGTCTGATAGGCGCGTTCCAATAGGGTTCTGGTCAGGGTTTCCCGCGGAGTCCCGACCCAGGATGCGTCGCGCAGGTCCGCGAGGGTGATCTTGCGGCGGCGTGCCCATCGGCTGTTCGCTCCCGCCACGACGACGGCTTTGTCCGCAAAAAGGATTTCGACGTAGAGGTCGTCACCGAACGGATCATCAGCCTGCGGCTTTGACAGCCGCGTTACCACGACATCCAGTTTCCGTGCATGTAACTCCGGCAGCTCCAACGTAGGCCACGGCACGGGATCAACGCTGATGACGACGCCAGGATAGCGGCTACAAAATTTCTCGACGAAGGGCGCCAGAATTCCACCCGCAAGCGAATCGGGACAACCGAGCCGCACTTCACCCTTGGTCGGATCAGCAAGGAACTCGATGTCGCTGATGCATCGTTTGAGTTCGTCGAATGCTGCGATTCCACGGTTGAGCAGTGCGCGACCATAGATCGTCGGCTCGACTCCCCGGGGGCTGCGGTCGAAGAGGCGAACGCCGAATGCTTGCTCCAGGCCGGCAACGACTTCCGAGACGGCCGGTTGAGTAACGCCAAGTTCGCTGGCGGCCTTGGCCATGCTGCCGCATTGCACGACCGAGAAAAAGACCTGGAGGTCGCGAAAGCGGAGGCGGCGGCTGATGCGATTTTCTGAGATGGCATTAGTCATAGGAAATTTTTATAGGGCCACAACGAATTAGGCAATTCTGCTTTGATCGGCACCAGCCTAGGTTCGTTAAAGCTCCTGTGGGATTGGAGGGCGAACATGAGACGGCTGATACGTCGGGACTTTATTCTTCTTGGACTTTGCACGACCTTGATGCCAATCCTGCCGCGAAACGCTGCGGCGCAGAGCTACCCAGGGCGACCGTTGCGGCTCGTTGTTGGGCTTGCCCCGGGCGGGGCGACCGACATCATCGCACGGCTGATCGGAGAATGGCTCTCGGCTCGTATCGGCCAATCTGTCGTCATCGAGAACCGACCGGGCGCCGCAGGGAGCGTAGCCGCCGAGATGGTCCTGCGCTCACCGGCTGACGGCTACACGCTTTTCATGGCGGCTTCGGCGAATGTCATCAATACTCAGAACGATAAGGTAAGCATCGTTCGTGAAAGCGCCCCGATCGCGATGATTGGTCAAGAACCGATCATTCTGAGCATCAACCCGTCGCTTCCGGTCAAGACCCTCCAGGAATTCATCGCTTATGCCAAGGCAAATCCCGGCAAGCTCAGCATGGCGTCGCCTGGCAACGGCACCGTGCCGCATATCGCCGGAGAGTTGTTCAAGCTTATGGCAGGCGTCGATATGGTCCACGTACCCTATCGCGGCGGCGCGCCGGCGCTTACCGATCTCATGGGTGGGCAGGTGCAGGTTGCATTCATGGGACCGGCCGCATCAACGTCGTTCATAAAGGCAGAAAAGATTCGCGCGCTCGCGGTGACTTCCAAAACGCGTACGGCCGCATTCCCGGACATCCCGGCCGTAGCTGAAGTCGTATCCGGGTACGAAGCGAATCAGTGGTTCGGAATCGTCGCGCCGAAAGGCACGGCGCCGGAAATCGTGCAAAAGCTCAATAACGAAATCAACGCAGGTCTCGCCGACGCCCAGTTACAGGCCCGGCTGATCGACCTGGGTCAGACCGTGGTAGCGCGATCCGCGACCGAGTTCGCTCAACGCATCGCAGCCGACGCAGACAAGTGGGCCAACGTGATCCAGAGGGCGCGTATAAATATCTAACCGCTCGATGCGCGATGTCTGTTGTTGGCACATCGCGTTAGTTCGCGGCGGCGCAGCAATTCAGTCGCTTTCGGAGCGAAGCGGACATTCAGCGAGCCGCGATTACAAAACCAATTTATGAGTACGCGCCCTAGCAACTTTATGATTCTAGTGCGGCATTTGGATTTGAAGTTCCTAAACGAGCTCGCGGCCATAATGATAGGAACGTCAAATGCGCCGCACTAGCGGCTGCGGAAGAAGTTTGCTACTGCCTCCCGGCCTCGCGCGGAAAGATTCTGGCGCGGCCGCACGGGAATATGGAAAAGCGTTCGCTGGACGAAATCGCCCCAGTTCCTAGATTGGGCGCCAACGCGCGTTCTGATCATCGCCGAACATCCCGCCCGTCATTCCTTGAGGAGTTGCATGCGTCGTCTCACCGCTGCCTTCGCCGCCGGCTTGCTGGTTTCCGCAACCAGCGCATTCGCGCAGCAACCGCTCAGGGTCGGGTACATTCCGGTGATGGGGGTGGCGCAAATCTTTGTCGCCGAGGGCGAGGGCTGGACCAAACAGGCCGGCATTCCGCTCGCGATGTCGGCCTTCGAGTCCGGCCCCAACATGATCCAGGCGCTGAGCTCGGGCTCGCTCGACGTCTATGTCGCCGGCCTTGCGCCGTTGCTGGTGGCGCGCTCGAAAGGCATCGACGTGCGCGTGGTCGCGGCCACCGTGGTCGAGGAAATGGGCTTTGCCGCCGGCGCGTCGTTTGCGCCGTTCTTCGACGGCCGCACGCCGGCGCAGGCCTTCAAGGCGTTCCGCGAGAAGAACGGCCGTCCGGCCAAGCTCGCCACCCAGCCCATCGGGTCGGGACCGCACACCACCTTGAACTACTGGCTGTGGGAGGTCGCGAAGGCGGACAAGGCCGACGTCCAGATCATCGAAATGGGCATCGATGCGACGCAAGGGGCGATCCTGACCGGCGCGGTCGAAGGCGGCTCGATCCGCGAGCCGGCGCTCACCATCGCGCTCAAGCAGAACCCCAAGATCAAGCTGATCGCGACCGGCGCCGAGATGTTCCCGAATTTTCCCGGCGTCGTGGTGGCCGTGCTCGGCGCACTCGCCGACAAGAATCCAAAGGCGGTGGAGAGCCTCGTGCGCGTGGTGGTGCGCGCGACCAATCTGCTCAAGGAAGATCCCAAGCGGGCGGCTTCGTTTGTCGGCGCGGCGTTCGGCAAGGGCCTGGTCGCGGAGAGCATCCTGCTCGATGCGATCAAATCGCCGCAGACGCAATTCACCTCCGACCCGCGCCGCATCATCGAGTCGACGGCGAAGCTGCAGGATTACCAGGTCAAGCTCGGTGCGCTGGACAAGGCGGCGCCGCTGGATGGTTTGTTCGCGCTCTCGGTGTATGATCGGGCATTGGCGGGCAACTGAGGCGGCGCTGGGTGCCGAACGGCATGTGAGGTGACACGCACAAAGGCGGTCGCGCTCGCCGCACTCGGTTTTGCGCTCTTTCTCGCGATCTGGGAGCTGGCGCCGGCGCTCGGCTTCATTTCCGCATCGGTGCTGCCGCCCCCGAGCGTCCTGCCGCAGGCGTTCCTGCGCGAACTGAGTTCCGGCATCTGGTTCGCGGCTTTGCTGACCAGCCTTCGGCATTATCTCGCCGGGCTGGTGATCGGCTGCACGCTCGGCGTGGGTCTCGGCGTGGCCACCGGCATGTCCGATACGCTCGAAGCCTCGCTGGCGTGGGTCATCCGGGTGCTGCGGCCGATTCCCGGCCTCGCCTGGGTGCCGTTCGCCATTCTCTGGTTCGGCATCGATGCCACCGCCGCGATCTTCATCATCGGCATCGGCGTGTTCTGGATCTCCTACTTTGCGGCGCACGGCGCGGTGCGGGCGGTCGACCGCGACCTGATCGAGGTGGCGGAGGCATTCGGCTTCCGGCGCGCCCGACCAGAAGCTGATCAAGGTCATCCTGCCGTCGGCGGCGCCGGGGATCCTCGCCGGCCTGCGGACCGCATTGGGACAAGCATGGATGGCGGTGGTGGCGTCGGAGATCTTCGGCGTGCCTGGGCTCGGCCAGCGCATGATGCAGGCCGCCAACCTGCTCGCGAGCGATGTGGTGGTCGTCTACATGGCCACCATGGCGGCGCTCTACGGCATGTTCGATAGCGGATTTGTCGCTCTGCAATCCTGGTTGCTCCGATGGAAGCGATAATCAGTCTCGATCAGATCGGGCTGACGTTCCATCGCGACGGTCAGTCCACCGAGGTGCTGCGCGACTTCACCCTCGACGTTCCGGCCGGGCGGTTCGTGGCCATCATCGGCCCGTCCGGCGTCGGCAAGTCCACCTTGCTGCGTGTGATCGCGGGGCTGCTGCCGCCCACCACCGGACGCGTGACCATCAGGACGCGTCGCGATGACGGGCGGCTTCCGGTGGCGATGGTGTTCCAGGACGCGCGGCTGCTGCCCTGGCGCAAGGTCGTGAGCAATGTCGGCTTCGGCCTCGAGCACGGGCGCTTCAGCGCGGCCGAGCGGCGGGAAAAGGCGGAAGCCGCGCTCGCGCTGGTCGAGTTGACCGGCTATTCCGGCCGCTATCCCCATGAACTGTCCGGCGGCCAGCGCCAGCGGGTGGCGCTCGCGCGTGCGCTCGCGGTCGATCCCGACATCCTGCTGATGGACGAGCCGTTCGCCGCGCTCGACGCGATCACGCGCGAATCCCTGCAGGGCGAGCTGGCGCGCATCCACGCCGCTACCGGCAAGACCATCCTGTTCGTCACGCACTCCATCGACGAGGCGGTCTATCTCGCCGACGAGGTGGTTGCGATCACGGGCAAGCCGGGACGTCTTGCCGCCACGGTTCCGATCGCGGCCGCGCGGCCGCGCAAACGCAACGCGGCCGAGATCGCCGATCTCGCCGGCCGCGTGCGGGTGGAATTGCTCGATGCGCCGGCGGCGTGAGCGCCACGGCCGCAGCTTTATCACTGCACGTTGGCTTGCTCCCAGCGGCGCAGGAACGCCGCGATCTCCAGATTGTTCTTTTCGAGCATCATCATGTGCCCGTTCCCGCGGATGCCGTGATCGGCGAGCCTGACGAATGAATTCTTCACGCCGGCCTGATCCAGGAACCTGGCCGTGCAGTGATCGTAGGGCGCGTGGTAGGACGCTTCGCTCACCAGGATGAGAATTGGAATCCCGCGCAGGTGCGGGATCTGCCGCGCCGGCTCGGCCTGCAGAAAGCAACGCACGAGCCCGGGACCATCCGGTTGCTCCTGCCGCACGAGCTTGAGTTCGTCCGGCGTCTGCGCCGGCGGATCGAACAGGATTTTCCCGCGCGTGACGCCCCACGGGCGCGCGACCACGCCGTCTCCAAAATAGTCGGGTGCACCCTTTGCGACGGTCTCGCGGATCGGCGGCCCGCTGGGCTCGACCGCAAGAATGCCTTTGACGAGGTGCGGCCGCTCGTCGGCCATGCTCCAGCCGATCACGCCGGCCTGCGAATGCGTCAACAGCACCGCCGGCCCGATGCGGTCGAGCAGCTTGGCCCCGGCGTCACGGTTCATCTGCTCGATGAGCGCCTCGTCGCCGATGGTCTCGACCTGGCTGGCATAGAAGGCGTCGAACGCCGCATCCCCCTGCGTCCCCGTTCCGGGCCATTGGGTATGCAGGCTGGCCTGCGGCCAAAGCTGCTTGCGCTCCGGGGCGGTGAAGCGCTGCTCCACGTTCTCGACCGAGGGCTTTCGCGTCTTGCCGTAGCTGTCGCCGAAAAACCCCGACCGGCCTCGTCCCGACTGATCGACGACGTAGACGGCATAGCCGTTGGCGACAAAGTCGTCGGCCCAGCCCCGGCGTCCGTCCGGTGTGGCGAGGAAATTCGACGCCGTCTGCCCGCCGCCGTGGATCATCACCACGGGGTAGGGACGGGTCCTGGTTTTGGGAATTTGATACTGCACGAACATCTGGCCGACCATGACCGTTTGCTTGTCGACCTCGACATAGCGTCCGGGAATCGAGAACACGCCCTGGTCCGCGACCTCGAGCGGCCGGTTCGCGTCGAACAGCCGATCCTCGGCACGTGTCGGCGCGCTCATGCCGGCCGCCACCGTCCCGGCAATGATGAGCCCGAGCCAAGTGATCGGGCGGGACGGCGGGGCGTCGTCGCACCCGGCGTTCCCGCGTCTGATCTGCGCCGGCATGCGCTCATCCTCGTCCCACGAACGGCATCAGGTTCGCCATGACCGTCATGAACAGCACGTTGGTGTCGAGCGGAAGATTGGCGATGTAGACCACGGCGCGGCCGACGTCGTCGGCGTTCATGCGCGGCTCGATCGCCATCTTGCCGTCGGCCTGCATGACGCCTTGTCCCTGCACCATGCGCTCGGTCAGCGGGGTCGCGGCGTTGCCGATATCGATCTGGCTGCAGGTGATGTCATACGCGCGGCAATCGAGCGCGGTCGACTTGGTGAGCCCGGTGACCGCATGCTTGGTCGCGGTGTAGGCGACCGAACGCGGGCGCGGCGCATGCGCGGAGATCGAGCCGTTGTTGATGATGCGGCCGCCGCGCGGATCCTGCGCCTTCATGATCCTGATGGCTTCCTGCGTGCACAGGAACATGCCGGTAAGGTTGGTATCCACGACCTGCTTCCAGGTCTCGTAGGGCAGGTCCTCGAGCGGCACCGGCGGCGCGCCGATCCCGGCATTGTTGAACAGGACGTCGAGGCGGCCGAACGTCTCCTTGGTCTTGGCGAACAGCGCCTTGATCGCCGCCGGATCGGCCACGTCGGTGGGGACGGCGAGGCTCTTGGCGCCGGTGGACTTTCCCGCGCTCACGGTTTCTTCCAGTTTGTCCTGTCGGCGTCCGGCGAGGACGGTGGCGTAGCCCTCCTTCATCAGTGCCAGTGCGACAGCCTTGCCGATGCCGGTTCCGGCGCCGGTGACAAGAGCGACTTTTTGTGACGCAGCCATCGTTGGGTCCTCCTCAATTCACCGCATTATCGTCGTTGCGCATGCGCGGAAGCAATGCGGTACTATCGAGCCAAAATAACAAGGAGGAGCCGCCGCCGATGCGCCGACGCGATCTGCTGACATGGAGCCTCGCCCTTCCGGCCCTGCCGATGGCGGGGCGTCGCGCCGCCGCGCAATCGAAATATCCGGAGCGTCCGATCCGGCTCGTCATCCCGTTCCCGCCGGGAGGCGTTTACGATGCCGTCGGCCGGCCATGGGCGGACCGGGTCAAATCATCGCTCGGCACCGTGGTGGTCGAGAACATCGGCGGCGCCGGCGGTTCGTTGGGCGCCGCCGCGGTCGCGCGGTCGCCGTCCGACGGCTACACCCTTCTGCTCGGCGGCGGCGGTGCGCTGGTGCTCACTCCGATTGCGTCGAGCCGGCCGCCGTTCGATCCGGTGCGGGATTTCGAGCCGATCGCGCTCCTGGTCACCACCGGGCTCGCAATCGTGGTTCATCCCTCGCTGCCGGTGAAGACACTCGCCGAATTGATCGATCACGCCAGGAGCAATCCCGGCAAGCTCTCCTACGGGTCGGCGGGCGTCGGCTCGATGAACCAGCTTACGGGCGAGTTGTTCAAGTCGCTCAGCGGGGCCGCGGACATCGTGCATGTGCCATACAAGGGCGCCGGTCCCGCCATTACCGATCTCATCAGCGGGCAAATTCCGATCGCGACCCCGAACGTCACCGCGCAAATCCTCGAACTGCATCACGCCGGCAAGGTGCGCATTCTCGCGGTCACCACGCCGCGCCGGCTCGCCGGCGCGCCTGACATCCCAACCGCGGTCGAGCAGGGTCTGCCCGGCATGATCGCGCAGAACTTCATCGGTCTGTTCGCTCCGGCGCGCACGCCGCCCGCTATCATCGAGCAGGTGGCGCAGAGCACGCGTGCGGTGATGGACGACGAGGCGTTCCTGCGCAGCCTGACGGCGTCGGGATTCGAGCCGGAGCGCGCGTCCACGCCCGACAAGACCCGGCGCTTCGTCGCGGAAGAGGTCGCCCGCTGGGGTCCGGTCATCAAGGCGATCGGTCTGAAGCTCGATTGAGTGTTAACGCAGTGCCGTCATTCCGGGGCGCGCCGACAGGCGCGAGCCCGGAATCCATAATCACGGGCTGGGAGTATGGATTCCGGGCCCGCCGCTACGCGGCGTCCCGGAATGACGGCTGAGAGAACTCAGCGGATGTTCCGGTAGGGCGGACGCGGAATGCCGGCGTGCGCCGCCCGCAGCGCCGCCGACCAGCGCTCGCGCAGGTCGTGGAAGTACGGCTCGCCGGGCTCGATCCGGTAGTTGAGCTCGGCGTCGCAGGCATCGCGCCGCGCGATGAGCAGGTCGATCGGCAGGCCGACGCTGAGATTCGAGCGCATGGTGGAATTGACCGAGACCAGCCCGACCTTGAGCGCGTCGTAGAGATCGATGTCGTAGGTGATCGCGCGGTCGAGCACCGGCTTGCCGTATTTGTGCTCGCCGATCTGCAGATAGGGCGTGTCCTGCGTGCACTCGATGAAATTGCCGGCGGCGTAGAGCATGAACAGGCGCGGGCGCTCGCCCTTGATCTGGCCGCCGAGCAGGAACGAGACGTCGAACTTCACGTCCGAGGCTTCGAGCGCCTTTCCTTCTTCGTCGTAAAGCTGGCGGATGGTGCGACCGGCGCGCTGGGCGGCCTGAAACATGGTGGGCGCGTTCATCAGCGTTTCGTGCTCGCCGGTGTCGGGATTTTCCCATCCCTCGCGCAGGATGCTGACCACCGACTGGCTGATCGACAGATTGCCGGCCGAGGCCACGGCCATGATGCGCTGCCCCGGCTGCACCAGGACGTGGAGCTTGCGGAAGGTCGCGATGTTGTCGACGCCCGCATTGGTGCGGGTGTCGGCGAACATCACCAGACCGTCGCGCACCAGGATTCCGCAGCAATATGTCATGACGTCCGACGCCCCACCGGACCGGCCCGGTTCCCTGTACCCATTCCCAATGGATATACCGGGGCCAATGGCTGATCGGCAATGCTGCCTTAATTCTGCGTCTGCTGGCTGGCCTGGTCGACGCGGACCTTGACCGACATCACCTCGCCGCCGCCGCCGTAGCGGGTGCCGCGCAGGGGTGCCGCGCCGAGGTAATCGAGCCCGACCGCGACCCGCACATGGGCGTCGGTGGCGCACAGTCCGTTGGCCGGATCGAAAGCCACCCAGCCGAGCTCGGGCACGAAAGCTTCGGCCCAGGCGTGGCCGGCCCCCTGCTCGTCGACGCCGTCGTCACGGCGGAAATAGCCGCCGACGTAGCGGGCGGGAATCGCCAGGCTGCGTGCGGCCGCGATGAAGATATGGGTGAGATCCTGACAGACCCCGCGCTTGAGCGCGAAGGCTTGCGCGGCCGTGGTCGCGACCTGCGTGGGATCGGTGTCGTAGACCATGTCGTCGTGCAGGCGCTCGAGCATGTGATGCAGGAGGTTGAGCACGTTGCCATCTTCGGCGTCGCGGCTCGCGGCGGCAAAGGCGCAGATGTCGGCATCGGGCGTGGTGAGCGCGGTCGCGCGCAGATAGAGGCTCGGCGGAAATCGCTCGACCGTGCCGCGCACGATGCCCTGGGTGTCGCGGGTCTCGACCTCGCCCTCGACCATGACGGCAAGGTCGCTGAACGGGCCGTCGGTGCTGAAGGTGTGGGTGAGGTTGCCGAAGGCGTCCTCATGCTGGTCGAGCCGGCAATCTATGGAGACGTCGATCCGCCAGCGCGCCACGTATTGCCCGTCGTGATTGCGCGGGGTCAGCCGCAGCATCTGGATCACGCTGGTCGCGGGCGTCCCGTAGACATAGCTCGTCAGGTGCGAGATGCGGATGCGCATGAAGCGAACGACGAATGACGGAAGACTAACGGCGGAGACAAAGCATGGCGCATGATATCGGGGCAACGGTCGAGTTGCTCCTCCTTTCCCGACGCGCGTCCTGGCCTACATCAGAAATTGCTCGGTAATGGCGGCGCCGAGCCGGTTGTTGTTGTCGATGAATTCGCCGATGAATTCATGCATCCCCTGCTGGAAAATCTCCTCCATGCGGCTGTTTTCCAGCCGGGCGCGCACCGCACGCGCCTGGCGCTGGGCCGGTCCCTGACGGCCGTAGGCGCGCGCGATGTGGTCGAGATACAGCACCAGGTTCTCATAGCAACTTGCGAGCGAGCGCGGCATCTCATCCCGCAGGATCAGCAGGTCGGCAATGAGCCAAGGCTTCACGCTTTCGCGATAGACCCAGTGGTAGGCGGTGAGCGCCGAGACCGAGCGCAGGATCGCCGTCCATTGGAAATAGTCGAGCGGCCCGCCGACCCGTTCGTGCGCCGGCAGCAGCATGTGATACTTCACGTCGAGGATGCGCGCGGTGTTGTCGGCGCGTTCCATGTAGACGCCGAGGCGGGAGAACCAGTAGGCGTCGTTGCGCAGCATGGTGCGGTAGGCCGAGCCGTCGAAGCGCAGCGATGATTCCTGCACCCAGCGCAGGAAGCGCATGAACTCCTCGCGCGAGGTCGGGCCGTTGCCGAAGCGCTTGAGCTCGAGCCAGGTGCCGTTGATGGCGTCCCACATCTCCACCGTCAGCGCGGTGCGCACGGCGCGCGCATTGGTGCGGGCGATTTCGAAGCAACTGCGGATGGAGGAGGGGTTGGCGGTAGAGAAGCAGAGGAAATCCGTGACCGCCTCTTCGTTCGCTTCCGGATAGGCGGCGGCAAACGCGTGGGCGCAGCCGGCGGTCGCGACCGCCGATTCCCATTCGTTCGAGGTCCCGACATAGGCGAGCGGGAGCGTGGTGAGGCGCTGCGTCACTTCGAGAATGCGCGCGAGGTATTCGGCGCGCTCGACGTAGCGCGCAAGCCAGTACAGGTTGTCGGCGGTGCGGGAGAGCATCCGGTTCAACCCCCGACGCCTGTCGTCGCGGCGCGCGCCGAGGGCTGCTTGCCCCGGAATGACGAACTGCAGAATCCAGTCATCGGTCCAACACCCACGTGTCCTTGGTTCCCCCGCCCTGGCTGGAATTGACCACGAGCGAGCCTTTCTTCAGCGCGACCCGTGTCAGCCCCCCGGGCACGATGCGGATGCGGTCGCGGCCGGTCAGCACGAACGGGCGCAGATCGACATGGCGCGGCGCAACACCTTCCTCGACGCAGGTCGGACAGGTGGAGAGCGCCAGCGTCGGCTGCGCGATGAAATTTTTCGGATTGGCTTTGAGCTTGGCGCGGAACAGGGCGATGGTCGCCTTGTCGGCCTTCGGTCCGATCAGCATGCCGTAGCCGCCGGACCCGTGCACCTCCTTGACCACCAGCTCTTCCAGATGGTCGAGCACGTAGGCGAGGTGCTCGTCTTCCCGGCACCGCCAGGTCGGCACGCTGCGCAGGATCGGCTCCTCGCCCAGGTAGAACTTCACGATCGCCGGCATGTAACTGTAGACCGCCTTGTCATCGGCGATGCCGGTGCCGACGGCATTGGACAGCGTGACGTTGCCGGCCTGGTACACCGACATCAATCCCGGCACGCCGAGCGCGGAGTCCGGCCGGAACACCAGGGGATCGAGGAAATCGTCATCGATGCGGCGATAGATGACGTCGACGCGCTTGGGCCCTTGCGTCGTGCGCATGAAGACGAGGTCGTCCTTGACAAAGAGGTCGCGGCCTTCGACCAACTCGACCCCGAGCTTGTCCGCCAGGAACGAGTGCTCGTAATACGCCGAGTTGTAGACGCCGGGCGTGAGCAGCACCACCGTGGGATCGGCGCTGGAATTCGTGGGCGCCACCGATTTCAATGTCGCCAGCAACTCGTCGGGATAGTTTTCGACCGGGGCGACGCGGTGGCGCGCGAACAATTCCGGAAACAGCCGCAGCATGATTTCCCGGTTCTCCAGCATGTAGGAGACGCCGGAGGGAGTGCGGGTATTGTCCTCGAGCACATAGAAGACCTCGGCGTCGACCCGTACGATGTCGATGCCGCCGATATGGACGTAGATGTCGTGCGGCACCTTCTGGCCGTTCATCTCCGGCCGGAACACCGGGTTCTGAAACACGAGGTCTTCCGGGACCACGCCGGCCTTGAGAATTTCGCGCCGCGAGTAGACGTCGCGAAGGTAGTGGTTGATGGCCTTGATGCGCTGCTCAAGCCCCGCGCGCAGGATGTCCCATTCGGCGGCCGCAAGAATGCGCGGCAGCACGTCGAAGGGAATCAGCCGCTCCTGGGCGTCCGCCTCGCCGTAGACCGCGAAGGTGATGCCGATGCGGCGGAACAGGACCTCGGCCTCGCGCCGGCGATAATCGAGCACGTCGGGCGGCACCTCGGCGAGCCAGCGCGACAACTCGCCATAGGCGGGCCGCAACGTCCCGTCGCTGCCTTTCATCTCGTCGAACGCGGCCGCCATACACCTCAACCCCGTCGCACGCCCGCGTTACCACGCGAACCGCGCGCGATCCGATCCTAGCTGCAAGCCTCGCGCCAACCCAAGTGGGTATTTCGCCCGGGCCGCGGACGCCCAGATATCGGCTCTTTGCCCATGTTTTGGGCGGCCGGTGAGCACCCGGCGGGCGTGGGCCGCGCTACGGCGCCAACAGCTTCTTGACGCGCTCGATCACCGGCCGCGGTGTCGCATAGATGCGTTTGACCCGTTCCTGCACCTCTTCGCCGGTGCTGGGCGCAAGATCGGCCTGGATCCGGCCCGCCTCGGCGCGGAATTCCGGGTCCTGCATGGTGGCGTCGAAAGCGCGCCGCAGCAGGGCCGCCTTGTTGGCGGGCAGACCGGGCGGAGCGACGAACGGCCGCGCCACGGCGCCGGGGCCGACCATCAGTTCAAGCAGCTGGCGGTCCTCGGGCTTGGTGACGAGGTCGACCACCGCGGGCACGCCGGGAAAATCGGAGCTCTTTTCCAGCGCGGTGAGAACGAGCACGTTGATCTTCTTGTCGCGCAGCCAATCGGGCTTGGCGATCTTGAGCGCGGAATAGCTGAACACGCAGCGGCCGTGCGCCTCGCCGCGCTCGATCGCCAGGATCGTTTCCTGGGAGCCGACATAGCCGGTCACCAGCTTGAATTTGGTGCCGAGCACGTCGTTGAGCACGATCGGCCAGGTATCGGTTTCCGAGCCCGCTCCGGTGCCGGCGACGACCATCTGCTGCTTCTTGACGTCGTCGATCGTTTTGAACGGCGTCGGGCCCCACGATATGCAGACGCCGATATCCTTGGTCGCGGCGCCGATCCAGGTGAACGCGCTCATGTCGTAGCCGGGATTGCGGGCACCGATCAGCGGCTCGAGGATCGGTCCTCCGGCGAACGTCGTGATCGCGGTGCCGTCGCGCGGCGCCTGCTCGGCGAGGTAGTTCGCCGCGCGGATGCCGCCCGCGCCCGGCATCACCTGCACCGTGACGGTCGGCTTGCCCGGGATATGGCGGCCGAGATGGCGCGCCACCAGGCGGGCATAGAGATCGATGCCGCCACCGGCCGTGCCGGCGACGTAGAGCGTCACCGGACGGTCGATGGTGTCCTGCGCATGGCCGGTTTGTGCGCCTGCCGCGACCAGCGCCAACGCACCTGCGAGGACAGACGAACGCGACCGCATGAGTTGGTCAGCTCCTTGTGCCGACGCCGTTCAAGGGATCGGGATCTCGCCGACGTCCTTCGGCACCTTGTAGCCCTTTTGGACCGCCGGCCGCTTGGCGATGGTGGTGTACCAGCGCTTCACGTTCGGAAACGTGTTGAGGTCGACGGTCTGCCATTCGTAGCGCGAGACCCACGGCCAGATCGCGATGTCGGCAATGGAATAGGTGTCGGCGACGAATTCGCGATCGGCGAGCCGGCGGTCGAGCACGCCGTACAGCCGCTGCGCCTCCTTGAGGAAACGCTCTTCGGCATAGGGCGCCTTGCCCTTGTTGTATTTCACGAAGTGATGGACCTGTCCGAATATCGGGCCGGGGCCGCCCATCTGCCACATCAGCCATTCGAGCACGCGGTAGCGCGGCTCACCGTCCTTCGGCAGCAGCTTTCCGGTCTTGTCGGCGAGATAGATCATCAGCGCCGCCGATTCCATCAGGCTGATGCCGGTATCGCGGTCGACGATGGCGGGGATGCGGTTGTTCGGGCTGATCTTCAGGAATTCCGGTTTGAACTGCTCGTCCTTGCTGATGTCGACCGCGTGCGCGGTATAGGGCAGGCCGAGTTCCTCGAGCAGAATGGAAGCTTTGCGGCCGTTGGGGGTGGTCCAGGTGTAGAGATCGATCACGGTTCTGATTCCTGTGCTCGCAATTAGCGCGGCTTTGCTTGGAAGTTGGGCTGCCACGGGAGACGTGGCCTGATGGCGCGTCAGTCAGTAGCCGGAAATCGGCGCAACGTCGATGCGGAAAAGCAATGCGGCGGAGGAGGGGGCCACCCGCCCGAGCGGCGATCACCCTCGGCGGCCGATGTCCATCACGTCCACCTCGACCGAGGTCTCGCGGCCATCGCGCTGTACCGTCAGCGGCACCTTCTTTCCGACCCCGACGCGCTCGAGCTCCTGGGTCAGGTCCGCAAGCCTGCGGACCGGCTTGCCATTCACCCCGACGATCACGTCGCCCAGCTTGTCGGTGTTGGCGTCCATGCCGCGCAGGCCTGCGCGTTCCGCCGACGAGCCCGGGACCGTCCTGAAAATCACCACGCCCTGGACACCGGCCCGCGTTGCCGTCGCCTCGTTGGCGGCGACGATGCCGATGCCCGGCGTCGGCACCGAGCCGCGGCGGATGAGCTCGGGCACGACGCGATTGACGGAATCGATGGGGATGGCAAAGCCGATCCCGGCACTGGTCCCGGACGGCGACAGGATCGCGGTGTTGACGCCGATCACGCGTCCCGCGGAGTCGAGCAGCGGACCACCGGAATTACCGGGATTGATGGCGGCATCGGTCTGGATCACGTTGGTGATCTCGCGTCCGGCGCTGCTGGGCAGGCGGCGCTTGAGCGCGCTGATGATGCCGGTGGTGAGCGTCTGGTCGAGCCCGAACGGGTTGCCGATCGCGAACACCCATTGCCCGACCTTGAGGTCGTCGGAGGTGCCGATTGCGATCGGGGGCGGCAACGACCTGGTGTTGTCCACACGAATCACGGCGAGATCGTAGTTCGGCGCGGTGCCGACGAGCTGCGCCCGCAGCACTTGACCCGTTGCCAGGCGCACGGCGAGGCTGCCGGTGCCCTCGACGACATGATCGTTGGTCACGATGTGACCGGCCGCGTCCCAGATGAATCCGGTGCCCGACTGGGCCGGGCCGTTCTCGCCCTCGGATTGCGAAGCCTCGAGCGCGCCCGGGCGCGCGCCGACGACCTGCACCACGGACGGCGAAGCGCGCTCGAAGATGTCGATCGACGTGCGTTCGATGTCGGCGAGCGCGCCGCGCGGCTCGACCGTGCGCGAGGTCGACGCCGAAAACAACAGGCGGTCGACGTACGGTTGCGCGAGGTAGACCCCCAGGACGACCAGGAGCGCAGCCACCACGATTTTCGTCACCCGGTCGCCCATCGTCGCTCCCGCACGCGCCGCTGTTACGAGCGCTTGAACGAGTTGTAGACCATGCGCGTGAAGGCGACGGCGGCGCCTTCGCTCGCGGCCCATTTCGCGTCCAGATCCGCCAGGGGTTTGGCGGCCACCACCTCCGCTTCGCTCTTGCCCTCGTTGACCAGTTTCTCGATGCGATCGCGCGCGGTCACCAGCATCGCGCGGAATTCGGCAACATCCGACTTCTTCGCAAGCGGTCCGTGGCCGACCACGATCTTGGTGTCGTCGTTGGCTGCTTTGAGGTAGGCGTCGTTGGCGGCGATCATGCCGCGGATGTCTCCGCCATTGGCGAAGTCGATGGTCTGGTAGCGCTTGGTGTTGTTCGACGTATCGCCGGTGCAGAGCACGTTGGCGTCCGCGAAGTAGACCCAGGTGTCGCCGTCGGTATGCGCATTGGTGACGTGCGTGAGCTGCGCCGTCCGGCCCCCGACCTGCACCGTCCAGGTGCCGCCGATGTAGGTTTCCTTCGGCAGGGCGTCCGCCGGCCTCGGCGCGGTCTTGGCGCCGGTGATGCCATTGATGGTGCCGGCAGCGAGGCGCACCCGGATATTGTCCTGCGCCACGACGGTGGCGCCGTCCTTGGCGAAGTTTTCATTTCCGCCGGTGTGATCGCCGTGGAAATGGGTGTTGATGAGGTACTTGATGGGGAGGGGCGATATGGCCGCGATGGCGGCCTTGATCTTGGCGGAGAGTGGCGCGAACTGGCCGTCCACCATGATGATGCCGTCGGTGCCGACGGCGACGGTGATGTTGCCGCCCTGTCCTTCAAGCATATAGGTCTTGTTGCCCAGATCCGTGGTCTTGATCTGGATCTTCTCCCAATCGATCAACGGCGGAGCGGGCGGAGTTGGCGGCTGTTGCGCACGTGCCGCGCCCGTCAACAGCACGGCTGACGCCGCAAGCAAAACCGATGCAATCCGCTTCATGATCGTCCTCCCTGAATTTCAGCTGTGCGCGACCGCGAGCCGCCGATCGCCGCGACACCGCGCTCGATGTTGGAGCAGGTGCAAGAGCATGACACTTTTCAGGCGGCAGGTGAATGCGTTCCGCACCGGCTCGGCCGTCATGACGGGCCTTGCTTCAGGACGGCGGCACGACGATGACGTCGGCATCGGGCGCCGCCGCGAACAGCCGCTCCACGTCGGCCTTTCGACGCTCGAGCGCGAGCCGCTGGTTGATGTAGCCCTTGTCGGTGATCTCGTTGGCGTCGATCGAGGGCGTGTCCGGCAGCAGCAACACCCGTGCGATCCGCAATGACGAGCCGGGATGGTCGATATTCCATCGGGTGATCGCGGCGGCGACGTGCTCGCGCACGGCGGGGTGACGGGCAAGCTCCGCGAGCGGAGCCTCGCGGCCGATGAGCTTGCAGCAGCCGGCGGCGTTGAGCCAGGCCAGCATGCCGATCGCGTCCCGGTTCTCGCCGGCAATGACGGCGTCCTGCAGCGCCGGCGAGGCAGCGGCGAGCACGCCGACGCGAAGCGCGCCCACCGCCACCCAGGTTCCGGTGGTGAGCTTGAACTCCTCCGCCAGGCGACCGGCGAACACGATGCCGTTTTCCGGTTTCGCCGGATCGGCGAAGGACACCGCATCGCCGGGCTGGTAGAAGCCCTCGGCGTCGAACGCCGCGCGCGTGAGATCCGGCCGCTTCCAATAGCCGGGGGTCACGTTCGGGCCGCGCACGCGCACTTCGAGCTTGCCGCCCGTCGGGACGAGCTTGAGCTCGACGCCCGGGACCGGCACGCCGATCGGGCCCGCGCGCTCGATCAGGAAATGCGCGGCGGTCGAGAGCGGCGACGTTTCGGTCGTACCCCATGACGACGTCATCGGCACGCGCTCGCCGGTCGTGCGCAGCGCCACCGCTTCGAGCCGGTCCCACAGGTCCTGCGGCAGCGCGGCGCCGGCGTAGAAGATCAGCCGCAGCTTGGCGAAAAACGAGCGCGCCAGCGCCTCGTCGCGTTCGAGAAACGGCAGCAGCGCCGCGTAACCGGCCGGCACGTTGAAGTAGATCGTGGGCGATATCTCGCCCAGGTTGCGCGCGGTCTCCGCGATCAGCGCGGGCACCGGCCTGCCGCCGTCGATAAAGAGCGTGCCGGCGTGGCGCAGCACCAGGTTGAAATTGTGGTTGGCGCCGAAGGTGTGGTTCCACGGCAGCCAGTCCAGCAGCACCAGCGGCGCCTCATCGAGAAACGGCCAGATCTGCGCGAGCTGCTGCTGGTTCGCCGTCAGCATGCCATGGGTGTTGATCACGCCTTTGGGCAGGCCGGTCGATCCCGAGGTGAACAGGATCTTGGCGATGGTGTCCGCGCCGATGGCCGCGGCAGCTTCGTCCAAGGCCGCGCCCGGCCGGCTTTGCGCCATGTCGTCCAGGGCGGTGACGGCGGCGAGGCCGGCGCCATTGCGGCTCGCGACCAGCTCGGCCTGCGTGAGGTCGAGGGCCGCAAGGGCTTTGGCATAGGGGCCGGTGTCGGCGACATAGACGAGGCCGGGCGCGAGCAATTCGGCGATGTGCTTGAGCTTGGCGTGGTCCTGGCTCTGCAGGGAATAGGCGACCGAGATCGGCGCTACCGGAATTCCGGCGGTGTGGCCGGCAAGCGTGAGCAGCGCATGATCGATGCTGTTGCCGGACAAGATCATGATCGGGCGCTCGGCTGACAGTCCGCGCGCGAGCAGACTTTGCGCGAGCCCATCCACGATCTGCCGTGCCGCGCGGTAGGTCAGCTTGCGCCAGTTGCCCTCGCGCTCGGCGAGGAACAGGCCGTCCGGTCGGCGCTCGACCGCCGCACGGAAGAGGCGGGCGAGGCTCGGGTGGTGCGGCGCCAGGGCTTCGCGGGAGCGGCAGCGCAGGCTGCCGTCGTCGGCGCGCTCGTGCACAATTCGGGGAACCGCATAGGCGATCGGGCGCAGCGGCGCTGGTGTGAGCATTTCGGCGTCCCTGCGTGTCTGGTCCTCGATTTGAGCGGGGATCGCCCGATCCGATCAAGGGCCGGCCCCGATGCCGAGCGGGGAATTTTACCGGGCCGGACCTGAAGTCGGCGGCGAGTGACTTGATGCATCATAACCCACAATGGCAGGGTAGGGGCGGCCCGCCGCTGGGGCCGGTAGCACGCGGGTCCTCATGACAACTGCAAATTCATCCACGCCCCACGACGTCGTCACCGCCGCTCTGCTGGTGATCGGCGACGAAATCCTGTCCGGGCGCACCAAGGACAAGAACATCGGCTATATCGCCGAATATCTGACCGCGGTCGGCATCGACCTCATGGAGGTCCGCGTGGTCGGCGACGAGGAAGCCTCGATCGTCGATGCGCTCAATGCGCTTCGCCATCGCTACACCTACGTCTTCACCACCGGTGGGATCGGCCCGACCCACGACGACATCACCGCCGACTGCGTCGCAAAGGCGTTTGGGGTGTCGATCGACGTCGATCCGCGTGCGCTCGCCATCATGCAGGAGCGGCTGGTCGCGACCGGCACGGAAATGAACGACGCGCGCATGCGCATGACGCGCATTCCCAAGGGCGCCGACCTCGTGGTCAACAAGGTGTCGGGCGCGCCCGGCATCTGGCTCGGCAACGTCATCGTCATGGCCGGCGTGCCGTCGATCATGCAGGCCATGCTCGACGAGGTCGCGCCCAAGCTCAAGACCGGCATCCGCATGCTGTCGCAGACCGTGCGCGCCGATGCGCGCGAAGGCGACATCGGCACCCAGCTCGGCCAGATCGCCAAAGCCAATCCGGATGTCGCGATCGGCAGCTATCCGTTCTTCGATCCGCAGCACGGGCCCAATACCAACGTGGTCCTGCGCGCCCGCGATGCGCAAAAGCTCGCAAGCGCCACGCGCGCGGTGGAGGACATGTTGCAGCGGGTGAGGGGCGCGCAATCGAGCGGCGGCTGATTCGCCCGCGGTCCTTCCGCGCATGCCGCGTTGCGAGGGCGGCACCTCCGGAACGCGGGCGTGTCCCCGTTGCGTGCAAAGCCTTCATGTCGGGCAGGATGGATGCGGCTCCTGCCGCATAGGCGCTAGATAAGCGCGTGTCCCGGGCGCTGCGCAGCATGGAGCGAAGCGGAATGATGCGCTGCAGAACCGGGATCGTTACACACACCGCCTTCGCGACGGTCCCGGATCAGCGGTGCACCGCTTCGCTATCGCTCGCGCTGCACCGCATCCGGGACACGTCACACCTTAATCTTAGCGCCTATGGGCTCACGCCGGCGCATGACAGGTGCGGCGATTGCGGCCTGCCTGCTAACGCGGTCGTGATGTTGCGGCGAATTCGACCCCGGATAAGATCGGCGAGCGAGGGGGGCGGGGGCACGCGCGTGAAGCCGACAGAAGGAGGCCGTCATGCCCAGCGTACCTCATCCCACGCGCCGCCGACTGCTGGCCGCGGGCGCGTTTGCGATGACAGGGATCATCGGGGACGGCGGCGCCGCAGCGGCGCCGCTCCCGGTCACGCCGCAATGCCATGACGGCGACGAACCGACCGTCCGTCAGACCGCGGGGCCGTATTTCAAGCCGAGTTCGCCGCAGCGGGCCGATCTCGTCGAGTCCGGCAGCAAGGGGCGCGTCGTCGAGCTCGCCGGCCTGGTGCTGACGCGCTCGTGTCGGCCGGTCGCCCGCGCGCTGGTGGATTTGTGGCACGCCGACGAACGCGGCGACTATGACAATGCCGGCTTTCGCTATCGCGGACACCTGTTTACCGATGACGCCGGGCGCTATCGATTTCGCACGATCTTGCCGGCGCTCTATCCCGGTCGCACGCGCCACTACCACGTCAAGGTTCAGGCCCCGCAGCAGCCGGTGCTCACGACCCAGCTGTATTTTCCGGACGAGCCGGGCAATAGCCGCGATGGCCTGTTCCGCCGCGAACTGGTGATGCGTGTGGCGGAAGCCGGCGACGGGCTCTCCGCGCAGTTCGCCTTTGTGCTGGATGTTCGTTGAGGCGGGCGTCGTGCCGAAAGCGTCGGCGAGACTGTGGTGAAAACGCAACACCCGACCTGAATTTGCGCTCGGACGCGTCCCGGTAACGGAGCACGAACGCTTTCGTGGACGAGCGTGGCATATTTGCGCTTGACGCTCGGCTCAACCCACCACCTCTGCGAGCCGCCCGTCTCAATCCCCCCCGCCAAGGCCCCACCTTGGCGGGGTTCTTCTTTCGGTCAACGATGTCAGTGCATTCCGCGCCCGTACGACATGCGCGGCGCGCCTCCTCCGCCTCCCATGCCGCGTCCCATTCCCATACCACCGAACGCCCGCATGCCGATGCCCATCGAGATCGGTGACATAATCGGTTTGACCGCGGCTGCGCGCACGACGTTGCTCGCTCCGGCGTTGTTGGTCACATGGGTGTTGTCGGTGTTGCGCCCGCGCGTGCCACGGGGATTGTCTGAACCTCCGCTCGATTTCGGCTTGTCGCCATAGGAGCCGCCGCTCGATTTCGGCTTGTCGTTGCCGGACGTGTCCTTCGGCTTGTCGTGGCCGCGGGGCGGCTTCGGATAGACCGAGATCCGGGGCGGCAGCGTCACGACCGGATTGGTCGGGACGATCACCGGGATTGGATCGATGACCGCCACATTCGATTTCGGGGCCGAGTTCGAATTGGAGCCCGTGTTCTGTGTCGGGGTTTGCGTGGGCGTCGTATCGGTGCGCCGCTGACGCAGCGTCGGTGTCGCAGGCAGGCTGCACGGGCAGGTCGGGCTGACGGAGGCGAACGCGGCGGCGGCCGTGCCCGAGACCGAGCGCGTCCGCGCCCGTTCGATCAGGCGATCGGCGGTTGCCGCGAAATCGCTGGTGCCGTAGCTGGCGAGGAAAGCCTGGTAGGACGCGACCGTGTTGACGGTCACGGCGGTGTACCAGGCGACCATCAACTGCCGCCGCTCGGTCAGGCTGCGCACCGCCGAGGCCGTCGACTGCGACGGATAGAGCGCGAGGTAGGCCTGATAGCCTTCGACCTGGTCTTCGCGCACCACGATCTCGTAGGCCTCGCGCGGGGTCTTCGACTTCAACTCCTTCTGCCAGGCCTCCACTGAACGCGTTTCCGAGCGGGCCTTTGCGGCGGCGCCGGGCTGGCTGTTGCCGGCGGGCGTGGCGCGTTCCTGCGTGCTTCCGGCCGGGAAGAAGGAAAATTCCACGGTCAAGGACGAGCTTTCCCACGGGAATTGCTGGCGGGCCGTCGTGTTGCTCACGTCGAGCCGGACGCGCTTGAGCAACTGCTCGATCTGCAATCCCGGCTCGTGGCCGATCTTCATGAGCGCGGTCGTGAAGGGGCTGTTCTGGCCGTCGCCGTCGAGGGCCTCGGTGCCCGGTGCGGTCGAATAGGACACGATCGAGCCGTTCGGGGCGTCGACGATCGCGAGCCCGCGGCCGGCCGTCTTGTTGATCGCCGAGAACGGATTGTTGCGGCAGGCGTCCAGGATGACGATGCGGGATTTGCTCGGAACCGCGGACAGCGCATTCATGAGGTCGGCGAGCCGCACGGCTTGCAGCGGCACGTCGGCTTCCCGCTCGATCCGCGCGTCGACCGGAACGAGGAAGTTCTCGCCGTCGACCTGCAGGCCATGGCCGGCATAGAACACGAGCGCGACGGTGTCCGGGCCCTTCTCCGTGACCGTCTTGGCGAAATCGGCGATCGTCCGGCGCATGTCGCTTTGGGTGAGGTCGGGCGCCTGGACGACCTGGAAGCCGGCGGAATTCAAGAAGTTCGTCATCGCCTTGGCGTCATTGGCCGGGTTCGGCAGCGCGGTGACCGCGGTGTAGCTCGAGTTGCCGATCACCAGGGCGATCCGGGTCTCGGCCAGCGCCTGGCCGACGCTCATCCAGCAGGTCGTAGCCAGAGCAGCGAGCTTAATGAGATTTCGCAAGGACATGGGCTGAGCCTCCACGTGGCGAGACAGAGTGCTGCGACCGCAAAGCCGTTATGGCCCTGTCGGTTGGTGTCGTGGCCGAGGAAACCGGTTCAAGGCCGCCCTCCTCGACGGGCAAAAGTAATGACCCGGGGGGTCTCCGGTGCGACCGGGCTACCGGAGCAGAACGATCAGCGGTTCGGCTTGGGTCACCGCGCTGGCCTTGAGCATCATCTTGAATTCGCTGCCGTCGTTGCGTTCGACGACCAGAAGATAGGATTGGCCCTCATTGAGCACCGGCCGGGCCGCATCGCGGTCGAAAGTGACCAGGAGTTTTTGCGCGTCACCGTCCCATAGCGCGATCCTGCGGATCGCTTGCTCGCCGCGATTGACGACCTTGATGTTCGGCTGCAGCGACACGTTTGTCGTCTTCGCGCCCGTGCCCCGGGAAACGATGCCGCCTTGGAAGGTCGAGACCACGGGCGCCACGCACGATCCCGTGGCGACGACGACCGCTTTGCCGTTTTCAGCGGTCACGCCGTCGCGCGAAATCGAGACCCGCAGCGGCCCCTTCAAGGTCAGAAGCTTGTGGGTGGGGTAGTGACAGATCCGCAATTCGCTGTTGGCCTGGAGATCCACCCGGGTCCGGTCGCTGATGACATCGAGGGCGTCGAGCAGAACAGGCTTCCCCTGCGAGAAGGCCACCACGCGACCGCTCACGTCTTCCACATAGCCCACGTCGGCGGCACTTTCCTGCGCCGCCGAATGTGCCGGGCCAACTCCCGCCGCCGTGGCCGAGAACATGAGCGCGGCCGCGACCAATACCATCGCCGTCGAGGCCTTCTCGCTGGTTCCGCGATATTCGCAGGAATGGAGTCGCATCCTTCATCTCCTCAGAATGGAACTCACGGTTGCCGGCCGGGTCGGGCCGGCGCGATGTCCCGCCTTACTTGTCGCTCGCGTTGATAACCTGAACTCGACGATTGTCGGCCGCGAGCGGATCGGATGGATTCTTCAGCTGGGTCTTGCCGTAGCCGACGGTCACCAGGCTGGCTGCCTCGATCCCGTATTTCTCCAGCAGGAAACGCTTGACCGCATCGGCGCGGCGCTCGGACAGACCCTGGTTGTAGGACTCGCCGCCCTTGCCGTCGGTATGTCCGGCCACGATGAAGGTGCTGCCCTTCAGGTCGGTGCTCGAAAGCGCCTGGCCGAGAGCCGTGACCTGCGGCGTCGCCTTCGGTCCGATCGCATCCGAGTTGTATTCGAAGTTGACTTCGAGATCGATGCTCGGCCGCTTCTGCGCGATCGAGGCGATCTGGTCACGCTCGGTGGTCGTGAGCGAACGGGTCGGCCGGTTGCGCAAGGTGTTCACAAAGGCCGCTTCCTCCGCCCTGCGGGTGGCGTCGCCGGGGGATGCGGTGAGTCCGCGGGTGATCCGCGCGGGCTTCAGCGCCCTGATGATATCTTCCGGCGAAGGCTGCTCCGCGGCGAAACCGGTGCCCAGTCCTGCGGGCAGGGCCAGGCCGGCGGCCACGATGATGCAAGCCAAATTGATTCTGAGCGTGTTGCGGTGCGCTGACATGTTCCTCTCCCTGTTCTTGGCGCCCTCGGCTGGCTGGTCACGCGAGCTGGAGTAGCGATGCCGGACGAGCCGGTATGTGAGACAGGCTACATAAAAACGTCGATAGCCAATGTGATAACCATCACAGAAATTCTCATTCGAGTCCTTTAGCCCAAAGCTGAGGTAGAAGGGGGTCAAAGGGTAGCACCCGCACGACCCGGACAATTTGCCCGATCGCGGCCGAGACGCTATGATTTGCCTCACCTTTTTGGTTGCGACCAGCGGCCGGCGCGGTGCGCGGCAAGAACGGCTCTGCGCGCGACGATGGCATGCGATGCATTGGCGACGATGAGGACATACGCAATGCTGTACCGGAATCCGCGCCTCGTCCTTCTCGTCCTTTTGACGTGTCTTGCGGGTGTCTTTCCGGCTGCCGCGCAGCAAAACGATACACGGGTGGCGTTGTTGATCGGCAACGCCGCTTACCCCGACGCCGAAGCGCCGTTGAAAGATCCGGTCAACAACGTGCGCGCGTTGGCTGACGAATTGCGGCAGAACGGCTTCGACGTCGACATTGGCGAGAACCTCACCAAAGAGGCGATGCGTGCGGCGATCGATCGCTTCTACGGCAAGATCAAGTCCGGCTCGACGGCGCTGCTTTTTTTCAGCGGCTACGGCATCCAGTCGGACCGGCAGACCTATGTGATCCCTGTGAATGCGCAGATCTGGACCGAAGCCGACGTGCGGCGTGACGGTTACAGTCTCGATCTGCTGCTGGCCGAGATGAACAAGCGCGGCGCCGGCGTCAAGATCGCCATCCTCGACGCGTCGCGAAGAAATCCGTTCGAGCGCCGCTTCCGCGCCGTCGCCGGCGGGCTTGCCCCGGTCATCATTCCGAAGGGAACAGTGGTGATGTACGCGGCCGCCCCAGGTGCCGTCGCACGCGACGGCGATCGCGCGATCTTCGTCAACGAATTGATCAAGGAAATTCGCAACCCCGGCAGGATCGAAGAGGCCTTCAACCGTACCCTGGTCGGCGTGTCGCGTTCATCCCAGGGCGAACAGATCCCGTGGTTTTCCTCTTCGCTGGTCGAGGATTTCTCGTTCGCGACGTCGGCACGCGCGACACCGCAGCCTGCGCCGCCCGTGGTCGAGGTCGAGAAAAAGCCTGCGGCTCCGCCGCCCGTGGCCGAGGTTGAGAAAAAACCCGCGGCGCCGCCGCCCGATCCGGACGCCAATGCGCGCCGCGAGTACCAATCCGCGGAGCGCGTCGGCACCAAGAAGGGCTGGGAGGATTTCGTGGCCAAGTACCCGTCCGGACGCTATGCCGACCTGGCGCGCGAACAGATTGCAAAATTGACGCCTCCTGCTGCTCCTGCCGCTCGCGCCGACGACCCCGCCATCAAGGAGCTCGACACCAAGATCCGGCTCAATCCCGCTGATACGGTCGCCTACTACAAGCGCGGTCAGCTCCATGCGCAACGCGGCGATTACGCCCGCGCGGTGAAAGACTTCGACGAAGTCCTGCGGCTCAATCCCAGGGACGCCGAGGCGCTCAACAACCGCTGCTGGGCGCGCGCCGTGATCGGGGAGCTGCAGCCGGCGCTCAAGGATTGCGACAACGCACTGGAGGTTCGGCCACGCTACCTCGATGCGCACGACAGTCGCGGTTTCGTCAACCTGAAGATGGGCCAGGCGAGCAATGCCATTGCCGATTACGACGCGGCGCTGAAGATCAATCCCAGGCACGCCTCGTCGCTCTATGGACGCGGCATAGCCAAGTTGCGGATCGGCAATGCCGCCGGCGGCAACGGCGACATCGCAGCGGCGAAAAGTATCGCCCCCGACATCGCCGACGAATTCGCCAGCTACGGAGTCCGCTGACCGCCGGCAGCGGCATTGAACCAGGCCACGGCAGCGCGTTGAACAAAGTGCTTCCAACCAGCGCGGGTACCCGGACCGGTCCACCGATCGTCGTGGGCCGGTGAGGCCGGCCTGGTGGATATCGGCGACTGGAGTATCCGAAACTGGCGGCCGCTCGCGGGCCTGACCACCGCGCTGTTCGTCGCGCTGGGCGCCCTCGCGGGTTACTTCAGCACCTACGACAGCAGCTTGCCGGCGCTGGGCGGTCCCAACGCGCTGCTCTACGATCTGACGTTGAAGATTGCCCAGCCGTGGCGCCGACATCTCCCGACCGCGCCGGTCGTGCTGGTCGCCATCGATGATGCGTCCCTTGCAAGTCCCGAGCTTGCCGCGCTGCCGCGGGCGCTGTTTCAACCGGTCTGGGCGCGGCTGATCGACGGGCTTCTCGCCGCCGGCGCGCGGCGGGTCGCGTTCGATGTGGTGTTTGCCTATGCCGGCGCCGATTTCCAGATCGGAGCATTCACGTTGCCCGGTTACGACCGGAGCCTGATTGACAGCCTCGCAGCCGGCCGGGAGCGGATCGTGCTCGCGCGTTTTCCCAGCGTTGCGCCGGCGCCGCCGTTCCTCGCGGCGATGGGGGCGGCGCGGGTCGGGGTTCTCGACCTGCAGGTCGAGTCGGACGGGAGGGTGCGAAGCACGGCTCCGATTGTGCGTCTGCCCGACGGGCGGGTCGCCCTGGGCTTTGCCGCGCTCGGCGCCGGCTGGGGCGTCCGGGAGGCGGCGTCGGTGCAACGCCTTCTGCTCACACCCTCGGCGCCGCTCGCGGATACGGCGACCTACAGCCTGGGGACCCTGCTTGCCTGCCTCTCGTCGACGGCAGGCATCGATGAGGTCCGAAAGGCGGTCGAAGGTCGGATCGTCGTCATCGGCACAACGGTGCTCGGCGAAGACGAGCACCGCGGACCGGCGCGATTTCTCGGCGCTGCCGCGGCCCCGTCGCCGGGCGATCGCTGTGCACCGCGAACGGGCCTGGTCGAGCGTCGGCACGGCGACCAGGTGCCGGGGGCGCTGCTGCAGATCGCGGCGATCCAGTCGGCGGCAAGCAATCGGCCGGTACTGCTCGCACCGGCCTGGCTGCGCCTCGGCGCCGGCGCCTGGCTCGCTTTTCTGTTCGCGGTCATGGCGTTCCGGGATGACAGCGCGCTGGCGCTGGGCGAACGCGATATCTCGCCGGGTTCGGTGATCCTGGTGCAGTTGGCGCGGTCGGTTGCGTTCGGCCTGGTGGGCCCGGCATTGGTCGGCTGCCTGCTCAGTGCGAGCGCGCTCGTGCTGGCCGATCTTTGGCTGCCGATGGGATACCCCGTCCTGGCCACGATCCTCGCATTCGGAACGATCCTCGGGTTTCGATCGGTGCGCCACCGGGCATTCTTCCGGCGGCTCTACCGCACCGTCGGCCGCTATCTGCCGCCGGAACGGCTGGTGACTTTGGCGCGCAGCAGTTTCTCCGACCCGCTCGAAGGCCAGGAGCGGGAAGTCTCGATCCTGCTGGCGGACCTGGCGGGGTTCACCTCCTTCTCCAACCGGCCCGATCTCACCGCATCGGAGATCGTGCGTGTGGCCAACCGGTACTTCACCTTGATGCAGGCGGCGATCGACCGGCACGACGGCTGCAGCGACAAGTTTCTCGGCGATGCCGTGCTGGCGTTTTGGAACGGGCTTTCGGATGAGCCGGAGCATGCCGTCAAGGCGCTCGCGACCGCGCAGGACATCGTCGAGGCGGTGAGTGCCGCCGAAGGATCCGACAACAGCCGCCTGGCTGCGCGCGCCGTGGTGTGCTCGGGGAGAGTCTATGTCGGCGACATCGGCGCCAAGCAGAGGAGCAACTTCACGATCATCGGTCCGGCGGTCAACGAGACCTTCCGCATCGAAAAAGTCGCGGATGTGTACGGGCTTCCGTTGTTGCTCGCCGCTTCGACCGCCGAAATGATCATGGGCTCGACCTCGGGCGCGGCGAGCGTGCTCGGAAGCAACGTGCTGCTGCGCATCGACGATCTCGAGCTCAAGGGTTTTGCCGGCGCCAGGTCGGTCTATGCCCTGGTGCCCAGAGACGATCCCGGGCTGGCCGCGTTCGAAGCGGGGCGCAAAGCGCTCGACCGGCATATGGTGGGCGAGGGGCTTGCCCATCTCGCGGCGGTCGAGCGCGGCATGCTGCGGCAGGCGGCGAAAGTCGTGTCCGCCCGCCACCAGCCGCCCGCGTGAAGCCCTTTCGGTGTCCGGGCCGCGCCCGCATTGAGAACGGCCGGCTCCGTAGCCGGGGCCGGATTTCCCCCGTATTTTTCGAGCCGCGTCGGCGCAATCTGGAATCGGGAGCGGCTTTGGCCTATGGAATCGGCGCGCCTTCGGTGGCGAACGCCGTCGAGCGCCGTTCCAGCCGGCGAGGGGAGTTCATGGCGCAGCCGCTTTCGCAACCGCAGCCGCAACCGCAACCGCAGAAGGCCTTTCCGGTGGGCTGGGATCAATTCCACCGCGATGCCCGCGCGCTCGCGTGGCGGCTCGCGGGCGCCGGACCGTTTGAGGCCATCGTGTGCGTCACCCGGGGCGGCCTGGTGCCCGCGGCGATCGTGGCGCGTGAGCTCGGCATCCGGCTGATCGAGACGGTGTGCGTCGCAAGCTACAACCACATCCTGCAAGGCGAGCTCAAGGTGCTCAAGGACGTGGCGGGCAGCATCGTGGGGATCGGCGGCGGCCGCGGCAAGGGCGTGCTGATCGTCGACGATCTCGTCGACACCGGCAAGACCGCCAAGGTGGTGCGCGAGATCCTGCCCGAGGCGCATTTCGCCACCGTCTACGCCAAGCCCATGGGCCGGCCCATGGTCGACACCTTCATCACCGAGGTGTCGCAGGACACCTGGATCTATTTTCCCTGGGACACCGGCCTCGCTTTCGTGCCCCCGATCCGGGACGGCGAATTATAGCGGCGCGCGTCGTGCGGCAAGATTGGCTGGCACGCACAGTCTCTTCTCCGTCATTGCCGGGCTTGACCCGATAGGCGCTAAGATTGGGTCTGACGTGTCCCGGATGCGGTGCAGCGCGAGCGATAGCGAAGCGGTGCGCCGCTGGTCCGGGACCGTCGCGAAGGCGGTGTGTGTAACGGTCCGCGGGTCTGCAGCGCATCATTCCGCTTCGCTCCATGCTGCGCAGCGCCCGGGACACGCGCTTATCTTATCGCCTATGGGGTCAAGCCCGCGGGTGACGCCAGATAAAGTTGCTCGTGTCCCTCTGATTCCGAAGCTCGCATCAGGGAGTGCCGCGAGGGTTTGCGAGCTTCGGACTCGGGACACTGGCCCCGCGTTCGGCTATGATCGGTGGCAATACTGGCTCGACGTCGCGACCGAAGGAGGATTGCCCATGGATGCTGTCACGCCGCAGACACGAAAATCCGCCGACCAGCATTCCCACGTGGTGCGTCCCGCCAACATGGAATGGCAGAAGACGCGCTTTCGCCGGCTGCGAGGTCAAGACGCTGCTGTTCGACCCCGCGACCGGGCTCGTCACCGCGCTGATGCGCTTCGAGCCGGGCGCGATCCTTCCCGACCACGAGCACGTGAAGATCGAGCAGACCTATGTGCTCGAAGGCACGCTCGTGGACAAGGAGGGGCCGGCAGCCGGGCTCGAGGTCAAGCCGGGCGAATTCGTCTGGCGCGAGGAAGGCAGCCGCCACGTCGCCTGGACGCCCGAGGGCGGGCTGATGCTGGCGATGTTCCAGATCCCCAACAAATTCCACGAGCGCGACGGCCGCGTGACCGACCTCGGCGGCCAGGATTGGGAAAGCGTCTGGGGCCACGCGTTGAAGGATTGAGCGTCGCTCATGCGCTTCCGGCGCGTGAACCGGCGGTGCTAGAACGCGTGCGCGCGGGCCGCGTGGTGGAACGGTAGACACAGCAGACTTAAAATCTGCTTCTGGGAAACCGGAGTGCCGGTTCGAGTCCGGCCGCGGCCACCATAGAATTTGTGCATTCGTGCCCTTAGGCCGGAATTCAGTTGATACCCAAGCCGGTGACCGAGAGCGACGGGAAGCGAGCCATCTTTAGGGGCTCTCTTCCCAGAACCGATCGTCGAGCACTTCGCGCAGAGTGGCGACAATCGACTTGCATGCGGCAGGCACGTCATTGGCGATCTGATGCAGGCGGCTCCCAATTGATCCGGTTGGCTTGCGGTCCGGAACCTCACCCAGCGCCGTCTCGGAAATGCCTAGGACAGTCTGCAAGCCATCCTCCCCATTTCAGCCGTCGAGCGCAGCCAAGAGGCGAGCATTGAACCGTCATGGTTGATGAAAGGTTAAAGATGGTCTGCTGCCGCCGGGTCGCCGGACCGGCGCTCACCCCGACGAAGACTTGGGCAACCTTGCTAGTGGTCAAAATCTGACGCTTGAGTCCCGGCGGTCCGGTGGCGATGCTATCGATCAAACTTCCGGTTTCGGGCCGGAAGTCAACTGTGAGAATAGACCCTAGCCGTGTGTCGCAGAGTCCGATTTGGGCGAGGTCGACCTAGTGCGCAGCTGCCCCTCGTAGTCGCGCTTGCCAAGCGGCACGCCCCGCGAGCGCAGGATGTCATAGGCGGTGACGACGTGGAAATGAAAGTTGGGCAGCGAAAAGGAAAGAAGGAAAGTACTCCGACGTGAAAACGAGTTGTCGCGGCGCCCAGGCCGAGGAACGATCATCTTCCCCGAGCGGGCGGGAGAGGGCAATGTTCAGCGCCTTGCCGGCCCAGCCATTCCGCGGCGGGCGTGAGCGCCTCCAGCGCCGCTATCGCCTCGTCTACCAACGCCCGCAGCCCGGCGAAAGGCATCGCCCCGATCAGCGCCGGCGGAGCGAAGACGCCGGTCTTCACCGCCTCAAGCCCCCACACCGAATGATGCGACTGGGCTTCGATCTGGAAGTGAAACGGCGCCTGTCGCCGATCAGTCGCGCATGGACGAAGTCGTCCGGGTCGGCGCCGGTCTCGGCGACGTGCTTCGCGGCGCGCTGAAGGAAGCCCGCGTCGGCCCGAACGCTGCATCATGCAATCATCCCATCGCATTATCTGCGATCGCATGGTCGCGGTTTTGCCAGCCTCGCCTTCCCCTTTTTCCGGGCCGACCAGTTGACGGCAATACTGCTCTCTGGTCTGACCATTGCTCTGATGGTTGCGCGGCTTGGCGACGACGACAGTCGAAGCCAGCATGACCACAACAATCCCGCAGATGATCGTATTAATGGCGAGCAGGGGAAGGGTGGCAAGAGGTCCGTGCGGAAGGCTTTGTATGCGATGAAATCGTTCAGGAACGATCCGGTTGCCGCGCAAGAGAAGGCGACAGAAATTGTAGAAATGATCGAAGAGCTCAATCAGAACATTATCAACCTTCACAACGCACTGCTTAAACAACGGCAGAAGGCGGATAAGGAGGCCACGGCTAAAGTGGGAAAGGCGAAAACAAAATCAAAAGCAAAAACAAAACGTGCTCCGCGTATGGTGAAGTGAGTACGCGCCTGGGCGAAGTTCTCAGCGTATGCCTTCGAACGCCACAGGTGAAAAGCCGCCACCCGGCAAGTCCCTCGCTTGATTCATGGGGCGAAGCACCCACCTTACCTCCATGTGCAACCGCTTCCGCTCGATCAAAGAATGGTCCGATATCCCACGCCATCTTCACAGCGGGCCGCGCATCAATTTCGAGTTCAATCCGAACGTCGCGCCGACCGAAACCGTCCCGGTCCTGATCGCGGGCGACGGCGTTGTCCTGGCCCGCTTCGGCATTCACATGACCGGACGCGGAGGGAAGGCGCGCCCGCCGCTGCTCAACGCGCGCACGGACGGGATGCGCAAAGGACAGTTCCGCACCCACCTGGAAAAGCAGCGCTGCGTCATTCCCGCGGAGGGCTTTTATGAATGGCGGGAGGAGGGCGGCAAGCAGCCATATTATTTCAGCCGCAAGGACGGCAGGCCGCTGATGCTGGCGGGCATCTGGCAGGAGGCCGAGTACAAGGGAGATAAGCGTATCGCCTTCGCCATCCTGACCGACGAGCCGAACGAGCTGGTCGCCTCCTATCACGACCGGATGCCTTTGGCGCTCGCAGACGACAAGGTCGCGGCCTGGCTTGATCTGTCGAAGCAGTCACTGCTCAGTGAGAAACTGTTGCTGGACCTGAATGAATTCGCGGTGCGTCCGATGGACCGCGCCATGAACAATGTCAGGCAGAAGAACCTTGCGGCGATTGACCCGGACGCCCAAGCGGCCTGAACAGACGTCAAAATTGGTGAGGCGACGCCTTGATGAAGTCGATGAACGCCCGCAACGGCGCCGGCACCAGACGCCGGCCCGGGTAGTACAGAAACGGCCCGTCGAATTGCTGCCACCAAGGTTCGAGGACCGGCTCCAGGACGCCGCTCTCGAAATGCGGGCGCAGCCAGTCCTCGAACAAAGCGACGATGCCGGTGCCGGCGATCGCCGCGTCTGTCAGGAGATCGACGGCCCCACCGATGCTCACGACGAGCGGCCCGGTCGGCTCGACCTTCACGACCTCGCCGTCGCGCTCGAACTCCCAGGTTGGCGTCGCTCCGCTCGGGAACCGGCCTCGCAGGTAGCGATGCGTCAGCAGATCGCGCGGGTGCTTTGGCCGGCCATGCTGATCGAGGTAGGCCGGAGCGGCGCCGACGGCAAACCGTTGTTGGCGCGGCCCGATCGGCACCGCGATCATGTCCTGCTCCAGCCGCTCGCCGTAGCGGATGCCGGCGTCGCAACCGGCCGCGAGCACATCGACGAAACTCTCCTCGACGATCACCTCCATGCTGATGTCCGGATAGGCGGCAAGGAACGCCGGGACGATGGCTGGCAGCACGAGCCGCGCCGCGCTGACCGGAACGTTGAGCTTGAGCGTGCCGGCCGGCCGGTCGCGAAAACGGTTCACCACGTCGAGGGCGGCTTCTACTTCTGCCAGTGCCGGACCGAGCCGCTCTAGCAGGCGTGCGCCCGCCTCGGTCGGAACCACACTGCGCGTGGTGCGGTTGAGCAGCCTCACGCCGAGTTTGGTTTCCAAGCGCCGCACGGCCTCGCTCAACCCGGATGCACTGCCACCGCTGGCGCGGGCGCCATCGCGAAAGCCCTTGGCGCGGGCCACCGCCGCGAAGGCGTCCAGATCGGCCAGGTCAAATTTCACTGTTCGCTGCTCCGCACGACCTGTCCTGATTATAGGCGATTATCGGACAGGCCGGCGACCGCTAAATGCGGATCAGACGAGAAGGAGACCAAATATGTCCAATATTGACCGGTCCGGCACGTTTCCCCTTGGCGAGCGTACCGTGAAGCGCCTTGGCTACGGCGTGATGCAACTCGCTGGGCCCGGCGTTTTTGGTCCGCCCAAGGACCACGCCGCGGCGCTGGCCGTGCTTCGCGAGGCCGTCGCGCGCGGGGTGAACCACATCGACACCAGCGACTTCTACGGTCCGCACGTGACCAACCGGATCATTCGCGAAGCGCTTCACCCTTATCCGGACGATCTCGTCATCGTCACCAAGATCGGCGCCAAGCGCGGCAAGGATGGCTCTTGGCTGCCGGCCTTCTCCCGCGAAGAACTGACGCAAGCCGTGCACGACAATCTGCGCAATCTCCGGCTTGACGTGCTCGATGTGGTCAACCTTCGCAGCATGTTCGACCCTCATCATCCGGTTGAGGGGTCGCTCGAGGCGCCGCTCACGGTGCTGGCGGACCTGCAACGGCAGGGCCTGGTACGTCACATCGGGTTGAGCAACGTCACGGCAAAACAAGTCGCGGACGGACGGCGTATTGCTCCGATTGTCTGCGTTCAGAACCACTACAACCTCGCGCACCGCGAGGACGACGCCCTGATTGACGACCTTGCCCGCGACGGCGCCGCCTATGTCCCATTCTTTCCGCTCGGTGGTTTTACGCCGCTGCAGTCATCCTCCTTGTCCGAGGTTGCCGCGCGGCTCGGCGCCACCCCGATGCAGGTCGCGCTGGCCTGGCTGCTACGCCGCGCCCCCAATATCCTGCTGATCCCAGGCACCTCATCCGTCGCCCACATGCGGGAGAACCTCGCCGCGGCCGAGTGCGTGCTGGCGGACGATGCAATCAAGGAGTTGGACTCCATGGCGAGTATCGGGGTCCGCCTGACCAACGTCATCCCTCGTGGCGCGCGGGCCGACAATCGCGCGCCCCGAATTTGACCCGGCAGGCATGACAAGCACAGCAATGCTCGTTGGGTAGTCGCAATGGATGCGCTGTTGCCGATCCGCAGCGGACACCACAGCAAAAGAGCGGCGACCCCGATTTACGATGTCGCTCCCAGCAGTGTCGGTCGCATCACGCTCCCCAGCGTGACCATGCCGCTCCAGAACTGCTGACCCTTGGCGGTGTCGACGTCGTACTTGCGCACGAATTCGAGCCTGCCGTCGTTGCCGATGCGATAGACCATGATGCCCGTGGTCAGCGTCTTGCCGTCGCGCAACGGCATCGGCCGGATGCTCGTTGCCACCAAGAGCTTGCCGGTCGGATCGATGCCGAAGGTGCGCAGGTGGATGCCGTGGCCCTCGATGGTCTGGATCAGCTTCGGCTCGCCGGTCTTCTCATCGATCGCGAACACCGCGACGTTGTTCTCGCCGCCGTTGAAGACCTTCTTGCCGTCGACGTCGATCTCGCCCTGGTTGCGGTTGGTGACATAGACGAAACGGCCATTGGGATGGACGTGGATCGGGCCCGCGCCCTGGGCGGGCTTCTGGTTGCCGGGATCGGCCAAGGTGTCCTTGATGAACATGGGATCGCGGGAGAGCGCGCCGTCCGGCTGGAGCTGATAGACATAGAGCTTGTTCTGGCGCTCGATCGACACATAGACCCAGGGCTGCGTCGGGTGAAAGTCGAGATGCCGCGGCCCGAAGCCGAGCCCGTTTCCCGGCGCGATCGAGGCGAGATTCGTCAGCGCGCCGTCCTTGAATGCGTAGAGCTTGAGCGCGCCCGGATCTTCCGCCTTGCCGCCGGCCGCATTGTTGCCGCGGCTCACCAGGATCGCGGTCTGGTTTCCCGGCGTGGTGCGGACCTGGTGTCCATAGATGCCGGCATCGGGCTTGCCCGGCTGGCTCACGGCGTCGCCGAGGGTGCCGTCGCGGCTTGATGCGATGCACCGTCACGTTGCTCGGATCGTTGTAGGCGGTGAGGAGATACTCGCCGGATTTGTCGACGCTGGTATGGATGGGGCGTGACGGCAACGCTTGCGGCTCGCCGTGCGGCTGCAAGGCGCCCGACGCGGGATCGATGCGGAATGCGCTGGCCAGATGCTTGTCGCCGGCGAGCCCCGGCCCGCCATTGCTCGACACGACATAGAGATATCGTTTCGACGGATGCGGCCAGGCATATTGAATGTTGGCGGGAAGCGTCACCGCGCCGCGCTTTTGCAGCGCGGCGTCGGCAATGTCGATGTCGAACAGCGTCAGCTCCGGTCCGACGCTGGTGTAGAAGACGGTCTTGGCTGTCACTGGCTCACTCCACGCACGCTTGGGGGCTGCGACCGTGCCGGCGAGGAGCGCGGCAAATGTGCGGCGATTGATCATGGCGGTTTCCTCCGATGAGCTTCTGTTTGTTCTTGCCGACGATCGTAGCGCGAACGGCCGCTGGGCGAAATCGGGGAATGCCGGGCAGGTCCGCGCATGACGGACTGGCCATTTCCGCGTAATATCGCGGTATCGCGAACGGCCATCGGGCGGATTGAGCGACGCCGTCCGCACCAAGACATAAAGCGGGAGGAAGCGATGATGCGCAGGCTCATTCTGGCAGGCGCCGTCCTGCTGGTCGGCATGTGCGGCGCGGTGCAGGCGCAGCAGGCCCCCAAGATCTACAACACCGCGAAGCAGAAGCTGCTCGACGGCAAGCAGGTCGTCGGCGGAACGGTGTTTTCACCCGATCCCGCGATGTACTGCGCCATGGCGAATGCCGGGTTCGATTTTCTCTGGATCGAGATGCAGCACAGCCCGCTGACCTATCAGGAGGTGGCGCGGATGATTTTCGCGTGCCGGGGATCGGCGGGGATGCCGTTCATCCGCGTTCCCGATGCGACCGAGAGCGACATCCAGAAGGCGACCGATATCGGCGCCATCGGCGTCATCGTTCCAACCGTCGATACCGTCGAGAAGGCCGAAGCCGCGGTGAAGTGGACCAAGTATCCGCCGTTCGGACGGCGCAGCCAGGGCGGCGGCCAGTACCGCGAGCTCTGGGGCAACGACTACCGGCAGACCGCCAACGACAACATGATGGTGGTGATCATGATCGAGACGCCCGAGGGCGTCGCCAACGCGGAGAAGATCGCGGCGGTGCCGGGGATCGACGTGATCTTTGCGGCGTCGACCGATCTCGGCAATTTCTCCGGTCACAAGCAGGGCGAGCCGGCCTACGAGGCGCTGGTCACCCGTATCAAGGACGCCACGCTCGCGCGCGGCCTCAAGCTCGGCGGCCCGCTGGCGTGGAAGGACCGGCCCGGATTCAGCTTTTTCCAGGCGCCCGGAGAAACCGTCCTGATCAATGCCGGCGCGCAGGTGATCCTCAAGAACGCGCCGGCGCCGGCGACGCGGTAGTGTCCTGATCTCCGACAGCTGAGTCAGATTGCATGTCCCGGACGCGGTGCAGCACACGCGCAGACAAGTTTACGCAGTCTGCGCAAGCTTGACTGCGTGTGCTGCACCGCTGATCCGGGACCGCCACAAGGGCAGACATTGGGCGGTCCCGGGTCTGCAGCGCACCGCGAAGACGCGCTGCGCTGCGCCCGGGACATGGAAACGGCTGTCAGAGTCACAAACCAGGGAGTAAATGTGCGCAGGTCGAGCTTTTTTTGCCCGCCCTGCGGGACTCAGTCCAGGACAATATTCGAATTGCGGATCACACCCGCCAACCGGGCGGTCTCGTCGCGGATGAAGGCGCGGAATTCCGCCGGCGAATTCGCGATCACCTCGGCGCCCTGCTCGATGATCTTCGCGCGCACGGCTTGGTCCTGGAGAACGGCGACCGTCGCGCCGTGGAGCTTGCCGATGATCTCGGGCGGCGTCTTGGCGGGAGCGAGCATGCCGAACCAGGTGCCGGTCTGGTAGTCGAGCCCGCTTTCCTTGAAGGTGGGCACGTCCGGCAGCAGCTCGGAGCGGTGGTCGGACGCGATCGCGATGGCCTTGAGCGTGCCGCTGCGGAGCATGCCGAGCACCGGGAGCACGCTCGAGAACAGCGCCTGCACCTGGTTGGTCATCGCGCCCAGCGCGGCGGGGCCGCCGCCGCCATAGGGCACATGCACCATCCGGGTGCCGGTCATGTCCTGGAACAGCTCGGTGGCGAGGTGCGGCCCGCTGCCGACGCCGTAGGAGCCGTAGTTGAGCTCGCCCGGTCGCGCCTTCACGTAGGCCACGAATTCGGCGAGCGAGTGAACCGGCAGCGACGGGGGGACCGCGAGCACGGTCGGCGAGTTGGCGATCAGCGTGATCGGCTCGAGGTCGCTCTGCGGCTCGAACGCGAGCTTCTTGTAGAGCGATGGATTGGCGGCGAGACCGATGCTCGCGATCAGCAGCGTGTATCCGTCGGGCTTGGAGCGGACCGCTGCCAGCGTGCCGAGATTGGTGTTGGCGCCCGGGCGGTTGAGCACGACGAACGGCTGGCCGAGGCGCTTGCTGAGCCCGTCGCTGATCAGCCGCGCCAGCAGCTCGGACCCGCCGCCGGCCGCGAACGGAACGATGATCTCCACCGGCCGGGTCGGATAGTCCTGCGCGCGGGCGGGTGCGAGCGCGAGCGCTGTCGCAAGCGCCGCTAGGGCGAGCGGCAGTACTCCGCCGCGGCGGTAGGGTGGGCAAAGGCGCGAGACGAGCGTCCGCTCTCGCCAATCAAACGGAGCAGCGCCGTGCCCACGCGTCGGCAAATTCCGTTTGCAAAGCACCCTCGCGTGGGCAAAGGCGCGCTCTACCGTGCTCATGCTCAGAGTTCGATCCTGCGCCTTTGCCCACCCTACGAAATGGTGCGCGCCGAATATCTTCAATTGCGGAACGACGGGTCGATCTGGTCGGCAAGTTTCATGAGCGCCGGCCAGTCGCGATCGTGAACCCGCCCGTTGCCCCAGAAGATCTGCGCCGACTTCTCGCACGACGCTTCGGTCGGCAGGCTGTAGGGCTGGTTGGAGGCGAGCACCATCATCTGCGTCTCGCAGCTCTTCTCCAGGTAGTACATGAGATTGAACGCCTCGCCGATATTGACGCCGGCGGTGAGCAGCCCGTGGTGTTTCATGATCAGGCATTTGTGGTCGCCGAGATCGGCAACGATGCGCTCGCGCTCGTCGAGATCGCTCGCCACACCCTCGAACTCGTGGTAGCCGATGCGCTTGTAGTAGCGCATGGCGCTTTGATTGAGCGGCAAAAGCCCGCAGTCGAGCGCGGACAGCGCCTGGCCGGCGACGGTGTGGGTGTGGATGATGGCGTGCAGGTCCTTGCGCGCCATGTGAATGGCGCTGTGGATGACAAAGCCGGCACGGTTCACCTGGTAGGGCGAGTCCTCGAGAACGTTGCCATCGACGTCGATCTTGACCAGGCTCGACGCGGTGATCTGCTCATAGAGCAGGCCGTACGGATTGATGAGGAACTGATCCTCGGTATTGGGCACCCGCAGCGAGATGTGGTTGTTGATGAGGTGGGTCCAGCCGTAATGGGCCACCAGGCGATAGGCGGCGGCAAGCTCGACCCGCGCCTGCCATTCGTCCTCGCTCACCCGCGCACGCACCGACGGCACTTCAACGAGTTTCGGCATTGCTGCCTCCCGGCGCGCCATTGGCGGCGCTCAACGCGATGTCTCGCCGGCCAGACTACCCGGCCTGCCCCTGCGCGATCAATGGAGCGTCCACAAGGTTCGTGCCTGCGATGCCATTTCGATTAAGCTGGCGGTGAAACCCACGCAGCCGAGGTTCATATGCGTCTCAGGGACAAGGTCGCCATCGTGGTCGGCGCCGGCCAGTCGCCGGGCGAAGGCATGGGCAACGGGCGCGCCACGGTGATGCGCTTCGTCCAGGAGGGGGCGAAGGTGCTGGCCGTCGACAGCAACCTTGCGTCCGCCGAGGAGACAATCGCGATGGCGCGACAGCCGGGGGGAGCGGGGGAGAATGCGTGGCATTCGAGGCGGACGTTACCAAGGAGAAGACGCTCGCGGCGATGGTGGAGGCCGCACGACAGCGCTGGGGCCGCATCGACGTGCTGCACTACAATGTGGGTGTGAGTATCGCCGGCGGCGACGCGCCGCTCGACCAGATCACCGAGGCGGCGTTCGACCGCATCGCCGCCATCAATCTGCGCGGCGCGATCATGGCCTGCAAGCACGTGGTGCCGGTGATGCGCGCGCAGCGCTCCGGCTCCATCATCATGATTTCGTCGGTGGCGGCCTGGGAGCAGTATCCCAACGTGGTCTACAAGGCGACCAAGGCCGGGATGGTGGCGTTCACCCAGCAGGTCGCCATCCAGAACGCCGAATTCGGGGTCCGCGCCAACGTCATCCTGCCGGGACTGATGGATACGCCCATGGCGGTCGACACCCGCGCCCGCGCCAGCGGGAAAAGCCGCGCCGAGGTTGCCGCCGGGCGGGATGCCCGCGTGCCGCTGCGGCACAAGATGGGGACGGCGTGGGACGTCGCAAACGCGGCCTTGTTCCTCGCGTCAGATGAGGCGAATTTCATTACCGGCGTTGCACTGCCGGTCGATGGCGGGGCCTTGGTCCAGATCAACTGAACGCTAGTGTGGCGGTTCAGAATCGGCACACTAGCGCCGATGCGATCCCGCCCGGCGCCTGCACCACGATTAAGGCATATTCCGCCGCCATAGACGCAAGCTCGGGACGTGAATAGCTACGAATTTCGTGCGAAGGTCGGGGGCGGAACTCGCTGCCCGCCATGCAGAACAGGATCGCCGAGACCGGCCCATGCGCGTCGCACCATCGCTTGCCTGCATCGCGGCGGGGTTTTTGAGTGCATGCTCGTCGTTCACCGGCGACAACAACCCCTTTACCGTGTTTGCCGATCCCGGCCAGTATCAGTACCACAGCTGCGAGCAAATCGCCGCGCTGCGCGACGCCCAGGCCAAGCGCGCGCAGGACCTGAAGATGCTTATGGACAAGGCGGAGCAAAGCACCGGCGGCGCGATCGTGAACGTGATCGCCTACCAGACCGATTACGTTTCGGCCACGGAAGAGGTCAAGGTGCTCGATGCGACCGCGCGTTCCAAGAACTGCCCGGCGAAGAAGTAGTCGGCCGCGGCGACGGCCGGCAACCAGCGGAACTCAACCGAAATTCTTCCTCGCCAACCGCGCGCCCTTGCCCAGTGCGTCGAGCTTGCCGAGCGCAATGTCGCGCCGCATCGGCGCCATGCCGCAATTGGTGCCGGCGATGATGCGCTCCTTGGCGACGTATTTCGCCGCTTCGCCGATGACGGCCGCGACCTCATCGGGAGTCTCGATCTGATCGCTGGCAACATCGATGACGCCGACCTGAACGTCCTTGCCGTCGAGGAGTTTCAACAGCGCAATCGGCACGCGGGAATTCCGGCATTCGACCGAGACCTGATCGATGCGGCTGCTGGCCAGCGCCGGAAAAATCTCCTCGTATTGGCGCCATTCGCTGCCGAGCGTCGCCTTCCAGTCGATATTGGCCTTGATGCCATAGCCGTAGCAGATGTGGACGGCGGTGGTGCAGCGCAGGCCCTCGATGGCGCGGTGCAGCGCCTCGATGCCCCACTCCTTGACCTCGCGCATGTAGACGTTGAACGCCGGCTCGTCGAACTGAACGACGTCGACGCCGTCGGCTTCGAGCGCGCGCGCCTCGGTGTTGAGCAGGCTTGCGAACGCCATCGCCATCTTCACCCGGTCGCCATAGTGGGCATCAGCAATGGTATCGACGATGGTCATTGGTCCCGGCAGGGTGAGCTTGAGCTTGCGCGTGGTGTGGGCGCGCGCGAGCCGGGCCTCGCGTGCGTGCACGCGCCCCTTGAGGCGAAGCTCGCTGGTGACCGTCGGCACCATCGCCTTGTAGCGGTCGGCGCGGATCCCGATCTCGACCTTGCGGGCGAAGTCGATCCCGTCGACGAACTCGAGAAAGCCGTGGACGAAGTGCTGGCGCGATTGCTCGCCGTCGGTCACGACGTCGATGCCGCAATCCTCCTGCAGCTTGAGGGCGAGCAGGGTGGCGTCGCGCTTGGCCTCGTCGAGTTCGGGGCCTGCGACGCGCCACGGCGCCCATAATTTGTTCGGTTCGGCGAGCCAGACAGGTTTAGGCAGGCTGCCCGCGATCGTCGTTGGGAATACCGGCATGGTGACTGTACCTCTACGCGTCAGGCTGCTTTCCAGCCATAGAGCCAATCGTAGCCGGTGAGGAGCCGCTCTCGGCCCATGGCCGCGAGCGCGAGCGTACGCAGAAACGCCGCCGGCCCGCCCATGTGATAGACCGCGCCATTGCGGCGTGCGGCGCGCTGGGTGCGGGCGGTCCGCCGCTGGCGCTGCTGCTCGTAAAGGCGCATGGCCCCGGCCGGATCGTCCGGCATATCCGCCAATCGTTGCGCCAGCACCGCGGCGTCCTCGATCGCCATGGCGGCGCCCTGGGCGAGATATGGCAGCATTGGATGGGCTGCATCTCCCAGCAATGTCACCGCCCCCTGGCCCCAGCGCGCAAGCGGCGCGCGGTCGTAGAGCGCCCATTTGCACCACTGCTGCGGCGCGGCCAGCACGGCGCGCGCCGCCGGTGACCATGCTCCCCCGGGATATCGCGCGAGGATGTCGGCGCGGTTGCCGGGGGCGCTCCAGCCGGGCTCGCGCCAATCGTCCCGGATGATGGCAACGATATTGATGAGGGCGCCACTCCGTACGGGATAATGCACCAGGTGGGCGTTCTGCCCCAACCACAGATCGATTGCCGGCGCGCGCTGATCGGCGGTCACCGCGTCGGCCGGGGCAAGTGCGCGCCAGGCGGTATGGCGTGCGAAGCGAGGCGCTGTCCGATCGCCGAGACGCCCGCGCAAGCTCGACCACAGCCCGTCGGCCGCGATCAGCGCCACGCCGCGTTCCTCCGATGGGCGCGCGGAGCGCGCCGAGATCGTGACCCCGTTGCCGTCCTGCGCGAAGTCGTCGACCCGAGTGCCGAGCGTCAGCGCGATAGCCGGATGCGCGCGCACCGATTCCAGCAGCACGGTTTGCAGGTCGCCGCGATGGATGACCCAATAGGGCGCGTCGTAGCGCTCGGCCGCGGTCGCACCGAAAGGCGCCCGCGCCAGCACCCGCGCCGTCTTCGCGTCCCGGACCCGAAGCTCCTCCGGAGCGACCACGTGGGGCTGCAACCGCGGGCCGAGGCCGAGGGCGAGCAGAACGCGCGAGGCATTGGGCGAAAGCTGCAGGCCCGCGCCGGCCTCTTCCAGACGTTGCACCTGGTCGAACACGGCGACGGCGAATCCTCGCTGCGCGAGCGCCAGCGCCGCCGTCAGGCCGCCGATGCCCGCGCCGGCGATGATGACCCTGCGCGAGGACGTCACGATCGACGTCTCCTTCGCCGGAACGAGATTGGTGCTTGTCTTCTCGGAATGGAATCAGTGCAAGCGCCAAATTCGGTCTGCTCCCTCGGGGTGGGGAGGGGGGTCGTCGTTGTTTGACGAGCTGTGTCCGCCAACTGCTACCCCCACCCCCAACCCCTCCCCGCAAGGGGGAGGGGAGCACACCGCTCGTGTGGCGTAAGACTAGGCGGTCATCCCATCCGCCAGCGCGCACTCGGGCGGTCGCGCCGCATGCGGGTCGAGGGTGGGATCGTGGCGGAACAGCGTGGAGCAATAGGGGCATATGATCTCGGTGGCGTCGCCCATGTCCAGGTAGACGTGGGGATGATCGAACGGCGCCACCTCGCCCTCGCACATGAACTCGCGCGCGCCGATCTCGATCACCGCGACCCCGGGGGTGTTGTGGAAGTGAGGAACGACCCTGTCCGCCATGCTGTCCGTCCGCTCTGTGCGCTGTCCCGCGCTGGCAGCGCCAGAACACGTATCGCGTTGATTGCCGCGCCGCGCCCGCGTCGAAACAAGCCGGCGGCGAGCGCGGCGGACCATAGCCATCCGCGCCGGCGCTGGCTAGAACAAACCGTGCTAATCTGCGGACGGACAATGGGTTTTCGGACATTGCCGCGCCCGGCCCAAGGCCGGGTGGCGGCAAATCTGCTGATTTTCCCCGCCGGCATCTTGTCGGCGCAAGGACGGCTGACGAGATTGGTGGGATGCAAGACGCGAGTCCCATGACCGGAGGGCGGATCGCGGTGCCGCTGGCGGTGGCGGTTGCCTTGGCGATCGCCACGCTCACGCTTGCGCCCCGCGCCTTCGAGGCGGGATTGTTGCTGTCCTCCCAGGACGATCCGGTGGCGCTCGCCGATCATGCTATCGCGCGCTCGTTCGACGCCACGGTCGCCGCGCGTGAGATCGAGGACGCGCTTGCCGTCAACGATGCCGACCTGGCCAAGAGCTTCCTCGATCTCGCCCGCGATCGGAATGTCCCGGTCGATGCTGCGCTGGCGGCCAAGGTCGACACCGCGAATGCCGCCGCCGCCACCGCCGCGCGCTCGGTCGAGAGCTTCACGCGCGGCCTCATCACCGGTGAGCCCGAGGACCTGTCGGGGCTCGCCGGAACGGCGCTCGGAGATCTGTTCGTATTCGGCGATATCCGCGATGCGGTGCGGGAAGGGACACGGTTTGCCACCGGCCAGCAGGCCGACGAGTTGATCCTCGGATTGGCCTGCGTCGGGCTGGCGATCACCGCAGGAACCTATGCCACGCTCGGTGCGGCGGTGCCCGCGCGGGTGGGAATGACGGTGGTCAAGGCCGCGCGCAAGACCGGCCGGATCGGCGGCCAGATGGCGGCCTGGATCAATCGCTCCGTGCGCGAGGTGATCGATTGGACGTCGCTTTCGAGCGCCCTCAGGGGTGCCAGCATTACGCAGCCCGCGGCCGCGGTGCGGGCCGCGCGCGAGGCGGTCAAGGTCGAAAAGGCGCGGGACCTGGTGCGCCTCGTCGGCGACGTGGGTCGGGTACAGACCCGCGCCGGAACGCAGGCGGCGCTCGATGGACTGAAGCTTGCCGAGGGACCGCGCGACATGGCGCGGGTCGCGCGCCTGGCCGCCGCCAAGGGCGGCAAGACCCGCGCGGTCCTCAAACTTGCGGGCCGCGGCGCCATCGTGCTCACGGTCGGCGCGTTCAATCTGGCGAACTGGATGTTGTGGGCGCTGGTCACGGCCTTCGGCCTGGTATCGGCGCTCAAACGGATGACCGAACGCAGCACCGAGCGCTATTGCGCCCGCCGCCGACGGCGCCGCGCGCGCGAACGCCAGGTGCGCGAACTTCAAGTGCGCGAACAGGCCGGACGGCGCGAGTGCGAACAAGGTGCGGTATCGCCGACCGCGGAAGCGCCGACGGTCATTGCTATTCCCCGCGCCGGCCCTGGCGCCGGAACGCAGCCCCACGCCTCCGGAACCGATCGTACGCACCGCCATCCCGTTTCCTCGCGCGGCGAGCGTTGGCGCCAGGAACTCATAGCCTCCCGTCACTTCGCGTCACGATCCCAGCAACCAGCCTTCGCGCCATCGGAACGACATGCAGCGCTTTTCCCATGACGGCGTCGACATTGCTTTTTTCGACGAAGGGAAGGGCGACCCGGTGGTGCTGGTGCACGGCTTTGCCTCGACGGCGCAAGTCAACTGGGTCTATCCCGGCTGGACGGCAACATTGACGCGCGCCGGACGACGCGTGATCGCGCTCGACAATCGTGGGCACGGCGGGTCCAGCAAGCTCTACGATCCGGCGGCGTATCACAGCGCCCTGATGGCGGAGGACGTGCGGGCGCTCCTCGATCACCTCGGTCTCGGCCGTGCCGACGTGGTGGGCTATTCCATGGGTGCGCGCATCACCGCATTCCTTGCACTCGCGCATCCCCAGCGCGTGCGCCGGGTGGTGCTGGGCGGCTTGGGCCTCCATCTGGTCGACGGAGTCGGTTTGCCCGTGAGCATCGCGGAGGCGCTCGAGGCGCCATCGCTCGCGGATGTTCACGACCCGGTGGGACGCACGTTTCGTGCTTTCGCCGAGCAGACCAAATCCGATTTGAAGGCGCTCGCGGCGTGCATGCGCGGTTCGCGTCAGACCCTGACGCGCGATCAGGTCGCGGCGATCCCCGCTCCGGTGCTGGTGGCGGTCGGCAGCAAGGACACGGTTGCGGGCTCCGCGCACGAGCTCGCGGCTCTGCTGCCGGCAGGCCGCGCGCTCGACATCCCGGGTCGGGATCACATGCTCGCGGTGGGAGACAAGGTATTCAAGGAAGGCGTGCTGCGCTTCCTTGCGGATTCGGCTCCAGACGCTTCGAACGCAAGGGCGTAACGCCATGGACCCAAAAGTTCCGCCTGCAACGCGAAAAAAACCCGGGCCGGCGAGCGCCGCACGTGCGAACCAGTGCCCGCCTGAAAAGTTCTCTCGGTGTCTTTGATTCGAGGAACTGCCATGCCAATCCTTTTTTATATCGCTATGTGGTCGTGGGCCCTTGGTGTTGCGTCGGCGGTGGGCGCGCCGACGAGAGACCAGCGCGAATCGTAGTTTCCGAGATATCTAAAGCGCTTCCGTTCGCATCGACTCAGCGCATACGCATTCTCTGGCGTCACCCGCGGGCTTGAACCTATAGGCGCTAAGATAAGGTGCACGTGTCCCGGATGCGGTGCAGCGCGAGCGATAGCGAAGCGGTGCACCGCTGGTCCGGGACCGTCGCGAAGGCGGTGTGTGTAACGGTCCACGCAAGTCGGGTTTACCCGACTTGCGCATATTTGAGTGCCGATCTCGGGTAGACCCGAGATCGGTGTCTGCAGCGCATCATTTCGCTTCGCTCCATGCTGCGCAGCGCCCGGGACACGTCAGACTTAGCGCCTATGGGGCTTGACCCGGCAATGACGGACGTTGTGGCAGGCATCCTGCGTTCGTTCGAGCGCGGGAACCGCTTGGTTTTGATGCCGGAGTTTGCGCGAAGGCTTCGCCTGGTCGCGCGTTGATGCTCGCCAGATGAGTAAAGCTTGTGCAAGCCCGCCGAACCGGCGGGCTCTTCGTTTGCCGCAGCGCGGCGGGCAATGCACCTTCCCGTGAAGAGGCCTATATTGAGGTATGGTCCATCGCAGGGCCGAATATGCTAAGCTCGCGCGAGTGACGGAGCGTGTGGAGACGACCATGGCCCAGCAGCAGGTGAGAGCCGGAGGACTGGAGAAGGTAGACCCGGTCTGGACCCGAATCCTCCGCGAGGCCGAGGAGATCGCACGGCGCGAGCCCGAGCTCGCGACTTTCATCTATTCGACGATTCTGCATCACGACACGCTGGAGGCGGCGGTCGTTCACCGCGTTGCCGAGCGTCTCGATAGTCCGCAGGTCTCGGCCGAACTGATCCGCCAGGCTTATGCTGACGCGCTCGAGCACGAGCCTGCGATCGGGGATGCGTTTCGCGCCGATATCGTGGCGACGGTCGACCGCGATCCGGCCACCAATCGTTTTCTCGAGCCGGTGCTCTACTTCAAGGGCTTCCATGCGATCCAGACCCATCGTCTTGCCCATTGGCTGTGGGGCAGGGGACGCAAGGACTTCGCCTATTATCTGCAGAGCCAGTCGTCGGCGGTATTCCAGACCGACATCAATCCGGCGGTGAGCATCGGGCGCGGCATCTTCCTCGATCATGCCACCGGCGTCGTGATCGGCGAGACCGCGGTCATCGAGGATGACGTGTCGATCCTGCAGGAGGTGACGCTCGGCGGCACCGGCAAGGAGGCGGGAGATCGCCATCCGAAAATCCGCCGCGGCGTATTGATCGGGGCGGGCGCCAAGATCCTCGGCAATATCGAGATCGGTCATTGCGCCCGCATCGCCGCCGGCTCGGTCGTGCTCAAGCCGGTGCCGCACAACACGACAGTGGCCGGAGTTCCGGCGAGGGTCATCGGCGAAGCCGGCTGCCCCGAACCGTCGCGTACCATGGACCATTTGTTCCAAGACGGCGACGTTTGACAGAGGGAGCGCGACCGGTGGACGTTCAGGAAGTCAGAAAGCTCGACGCTTATCTCAAGCGGCTGTTCGGCAATCAGCGCATCCGCGTGGTGCCGAAGAAAAACGATTCCGCCGACGTCTTCGTCGGTGAGGAGGCCATCGGCTCCCTTGTCCTCGACGAAGACGAAGAGGACGACGAGCGCTCCTATAATTTCGAAGTGAAGATCACCTTGGGCGACGCGACCACCACGGCCCCCGACATCAAGAAGCTCGACGCCTACCTCAAGCGCAAGTTCGACAATGAGCGCATCCGCGTGGTGCCGCGGCTCAAGAAAAAGGACTCGGCTGAGGTCTATGTGGGCGAGGAATATATCGGCGTCTTGTTCTTCGACGAAAAGGACGCCCGCTCGTCCTACTTTGAACTGCCGATCCTCGCACTGGATCTGGACGAGCCCGGCCTGCTGAAGGGATAGCGCGCAGGGCGGCGTTCTGCGCCGCGCATCATCCGTGCGCGGGACGCAGGCGCGCGACCAGGCGATCGATGGTGCCGGCGACCGTGCGCCAATCCTCGAGCCAATCGCGCGGGAAGCGCACCACCACATCGGCGGTTTCGATCCGTTGCTCGTACAGGCATATGCCGGGGGTGGGGCCCGCGGCGCCGCGGCTGCAGCGCACCAGAAACCCCGGCCCGGCAGCGTCGTAGATCAGATCCTCGCCCTGATAGGGAGTGCCCTCGCGGAACGCCAGCACGGCCAGTCCATCCGGGCCCGGCACGGCTTCGGCGACGGCATAACGCGGATAGATGCTCGCCATGCGCTCGAGCGGTGCGAGCGTGTTGGCGGCGGCCGAGATGGTCATGAACACGCGTCCGACAATCTGCGGCGGCGCCGCTGCCGCGGTGGATGCCGGCTGCGGCTTCGCATTCACGTCCGGCGGCTCGAGCGAGGGCCACAGGAAGGCGAGGTCGAGACGCTCCTGCGCGCCGGGGCGACGCTGCACCGGCACGCGGATGGCAGCCGGAGGCACGTTGAAGGTGACGCCTGCGATCGTGATCGGCAGCGCCGGCGCGTCGGCGCCGACCGGCGGTCCCGGCCACCGCGGCCACAGCACATAGACCACATAGATGAAGGCCATCGATGCGACCGCCGCGAACACCAGGAGCGGCAGCCAGAGCAGCCGATGGCTCCCGCGCCGGGGGCGAGGGGAGCGCGGGCTTCGCGTTCCGGCGGCCTGCGCAGCAGTCATGGCGTTTCGTCCTGCGAATCAATCGTCAGTATGGGTGAAGGCGGATCAGAAGTCAGACCGGGCGGCGGGAATCAGAGCGCATGTGGACGTGGCGGGAATCAGGCGGCGGCAACGAAACGCTCCGCAGCGCGCGCGCCCGCCGGTGAAATTAACCCTTAGTTAAGTTGGCGTCTTCTCAAGTAGTTGGAAAGTAAACTTCTTTCGGCGGTTGAGTGGCTAACCGGGCGCTAGGTTAGCCACCGCCATGTTCAATCTTTGTCCGGCAGGTTGCCGATTGCGGCGCGGGCGAGCCGTTGCTGATCCGCTTGGCGCGTATAGCGTTCGATCTCGCCTAGCGTCTTGTGTCCGCTGATCGCCTGCATTTCCTTCGCGGTCGATCCGTATTCAGCAAGACGGCGCAGGGAAGCCTTGCGGAGCCCGTGGGCAACGCATTCAGCGGGAAGTCCCGCCGCCTTGGTAGCCGCCGCAATCAGTGCCGACAGCCTTGCGCGCTTGATGGGGCGGCCATCCTTGTCGCCTATCAGATAGATGCCTTTCGAGGGGCCGGCCTTGATCGAGCGGGCCAGGGCGGGGTGCAGCGGAACGAAAACCTCCACGCCGGTCTTTTGCTGGGCGACGGAGATAACACCGTTGCGGATATCCGAACGTTGCATCCGAACCACGTCACCAACCCGCTGCGCGGTGTAGAGCAGGACATCGAAGGCGAGTCGCTCGCGGGTGCCGAGCGGCCAGCGCTTTTCATAGGCGTCCAACTCGGCGTCGGTCCAAGTGTGGTGGGTGCCGATCTTGTATTTCGGAGTCTGGTCGAAGGGATTGTCTCGCCGATGCCCGATAGTGATGGCGAACGAAAACATGCGGCGCAGGATGGCCCGGGTGAGATTAGCCATTGCCGGACGGCTGGCACCGATCTCCTGAATAATCTTACGGGCCTTGTCGGTTGGGAGGTCTCGCACCAGCCGGTGCCCGTCCATTGCAAGGACGGGGCCTAGCGTCAGACGATACGTTGCCTGCGATGACGGCGCGAGATTGGCGAATTCCGTCGAACCGAAGAATTCCGCCGCGAGCGCCGCCAGCGTCCCGGCCTTCGGATTGCGCGCGCAGAACAGGCCCGCTCAGTGCGTCCTGATATGCCTGCATGAACTCGGGCGAGCCGGGAAGACCGGGGAGGGCGACACGGCGCGATCCGGGGCGGCGCACGTAACGGCGCAGCCTGCCATGACGATCACGGTATTCATGAACAAAGGCGAGATTGATACGGGTCATCGGTCATCCCATGAATTGCCTGACGCCACCTCCTCGTGGGGCAAGCTGTCAAAGCAAGCGTCGAGTTCGTGAACATCCCAGACCTTGCGTCCGTCGATGCGTCTAGGGGGCGGCATTCGTCCGTCGCTGACCATTTCATCGAACTTGGTCGGCCCGACGCCGACATAGGCCGCCGAGTTGAGGCGAGAGAGGCCGCGCCGAAGCGATGAATGTGCCTTAGCGGCTGTCATCGCCGGGCAGCTTCGAAGGTAAGGGCTCAAGATCAGAAAACATGATTTCATTCGGCAAGTCTCGCCGTACCGAAGAGTTGAGCAGCAAGAACTTCGCGAGCTGCAAGCCCTCCTGTTGTTGCCATGGCGGCGGGTATTCGAGCGGCAGCCCTGTGCAGGTGGCAATAATTGCGTTTATGGCAACGCGAAAATTCAACGCTCTGTCACGATCTCCGGTCCAGTCCGGATACGATTCCTTCATGGACCATAGCCGAGTAGAACATTCGCAAAAGTTGAGCACCCACATCGCTGCCGGTTTGCGCCAGGGCTACTCGCTCGTCATGAAAGCTGGTTTCGAGCCTATGCTCGATTTCCTCGGAAGCAGAGCGCCCGTTTTTCAGCCGCTGACTCTTCCAGTAGCTGATCCAGGCGGCCTCGGATTCGGAATGTCCGATTCTTCCTGAGCACCTCGCCCGGATGTCGGGGCTTGCGGCCAGCCTTCGATTTTCTTGCCATTTTCCCTCCTCTGCTGTCCCTTATTACGCACGATAATCCTCGTGCCCTATCTTGACAAGGGGCTAAAACGCGAGATATTCCTGCGCACGGTAGATTCCGTGCGATATCTAGTGGGGGAAGTTTAGGAGACACAACATGGCGAAGCAGCGTGAACCCATCCGGACCCAGATCAGCGTGGGTATTGACGACGATCTAAGAGAGCAACTCGAAGCTGCTGCAAAGCGCGCTGTTCGGAGCCTATCGGGGGAAGTGATTTTCAGGCTCCAGCGCTCCCTCGAATCCGAGGAAAACGCGAGCGCATAAGGTTTCGGCCCGTCGCGGTGCGACGAGCCGAAAGGATTCCTCGGGCGAGGGGTCCGACCACACACCTCATCAAAGGGGGAGGGGAAAGATGATCGGAGAATGCAAAACATAATAGCCGTCCGCGACAGCGCGGGCAATGTCCCTTTTTCGATAGCGCCTTCCTTACCTCCCTCGACCGCGGGAGGCGAGTGATGAGCGCGATAATCCTCAAATTCCCTCCGCCCCCCATCCGCATTCAGCGTGAACGCGATGGCGAGGCTTGGCTCGTCCTGGCCCCAAACGGACATGGCTGGCTTCACGGCGGCCATGATGCCGCCGTCCTTGACGCTCGCGAGATCGCAGAGGGTTTCGGAGTGAGTGTGCGCTCCAGCGCTCATGGGGGGAAAACACATGACCTCCGCTGAGGAGATTGCTGAGCGGCTAAACGCGCGCCGTGAGGGTCCGCACCGCTGGAAAGCTAAATGCCCCGCTCACGACGACAGCGACCCGTCGCTTTCGATTGGTGAAAGCAAGGACGGGCGGGCGTTGGTTCACTGTTTTGCCGGATGCAAGCAGGGCGACGTGATCGCGGCGCTGCAGGCCAAAGGTTTATGGAATGGTCATGAAGGGACTTCTACTATGCGAGGGGCTTTTGCAGAAAAACTAGATAGCCCGGCAATCATTCTCCCCATTCCTGACAACGCTCCATTTCCCCCTATTGAACATCCAATTCTGGGGCTACCCGTTGAGACCTGGAATTATTTCGACGCCAGCGGTCATCAATCATTTCAGGTTTGGCGGTTCGAGTCCGAAGGAAAAAAGACGATCCGTCCGCTATCCTATTGGGCAGACGGCTGGCAATGGCGGGCCTTACCTGAGCCGCGACCGCTCTATGGCCTCGACAAGCTTGCGGAGAATCCGGGTGCTCCCGTGGTTGTGGTTGAGGGCGAGAAAGCTGCGGACGCAGCGTCCCGAATCTTTCCTGATAGCATCTGCGTGACCTCGCCCGGAGGCTCGAACGCCGCTGCCAAGGCCGATTGGACACCACTCGCCAAGCGTCAAGTCTTGATCTGGCCTGACGCCGATGAGCCGGGGGCGGGTTACAGGCAAACGGTCACGACAATCCTGCAGGATCTCGACTGCGAGATTTCCGTCGTGGGGTTTGACGGCAAACCGGAGGGATGGGATGCCGCCGATGCGGTCAAGGAACTAACGGAATTAGCCGCGCTGCGTTGCGAGGTATTGCAACACGCGAAGCCCTATGAGGGGTCAAGCGATACTAGGCCAGCCGGTCTACGGAATTTCACATTCCTCGGGGACGACACCGCTGCTCCGCAGAAGATGTTAATTGAAGGCGTGATGCCCCTTGAGGGGCTGCCTTTCATCGGGGGTCAATCGAGCGCTGGAAAAACCTTTATCGCAATCTTGATTGCGGCCTGCGCGGCCAGTGGGAAGACGCTTTTCGGCCACGCAGTGAACGAGCGCGTCGGCTCCGTCATCGTGGCCGCCGAGGGCAAGGCCATGCTGCGAGCCCGCATCGCTGCAGCCATGAAGGAATTAGGCATCGAAGAAAACGCACCGATAGCTTGGGTTAAGCAGGTGCCGGACTTCAATCGGTCCGAAGGGCAGCAAGCCTTTATCCAAGAACTGCGGGCACTGGACAATCACTTCCGCGACCAATTCGGCGTTCGCCTGGGACTCGTATTCGTTGACACCGTGTCGGCATCCTTCGACATCAAAGAGGAAGCCGACAATGCCGAGGCGGCGCGGGTGTGCAAGGTCATGCGCCGCATTGGCGATGCCATCTCGGCCCTTGTCGTACCAATCCACCATTACGGAAAAAACGCTGCGGTCGGACTGCGTGGCGCGTCTGCATGGCGGGCTAATGCCGATTTCGTGCTGTCCGTGATGGCCGATATGACCCGCAAACCGGCAACGTGACGAACCGGCAATTAGCCGTCGCCAAGGACCGGGATGGCGCGCAGGGGGCGCTTACGCCGTTCACCCTCAAGCCGGTCGAACTCGGGCTAGACGATTCGGGCCGCCCTGGGGGTCGATGGTTGCGGTCGCGGCGGAAGGCACGGCCAAGCCTGCATCGGATTGGCCTCAAGCCCTGGCGGTCTTCCGGCAGGCGCTGCAGACGGCGCTAGCGGACGGTGCCTTCGAGGACAGGCCGTTCCCAGGCGGGCCGACCGTGCGCGTGGCGTTCCTTCATCTGGTCCGCGATGAGTTCGCCAAGATCACCCACGTCGACAGTGACAGCAAGAAGGGCAGGCAGGAGGCGATCAGAAAGCAGTTCAGCCGAAAGCTCGGTGATGCCCAGGCGAGGAAGCTCGTAGGCGTCCGCGCAAGGGAGGACGACAAGACCCTGATCTGGCTGGTCAGCCGTGCGGAAGCCGCCCAATGAGCGGCCCGGACACAATTCTTATTTCCCTAGGGGAGCCGGTGTCCCGTCCGGCAGTGGGGGGTAAAAGCTCAATGATATCAATGGGGCCTTTTTGCCCGGACACGGGGGCCGTCTGCCGGTGTCCGCGCTAGGGCTGCTAGATTTTGCGATGGGAGAAGGGGGGGAACCCCGAATTCGCTGCGGCGTACTGGAGCTTCCCGTCTGCCGTAACCCACTGTTATGACTAGAGAAATATTCTCAGATGATTTCTGAAACCTTTTTGCACCCTCAGAATTTTCTTTTCAGAAGAAATAAATCCGCTATATTCGTTCTGCAGAAATCAAGGGCTAGGATCATGCCTGAAGGCACAGCGGAAACGAACCTTGTCGCTACGGAGAGCGGACGCTCACCAAAGCCACTGTCCGAGCGGCACAGAACCTCGGCCTGAAGCCCCGAACGTTGTCGGCGGTCATCGGGCTTTCCGAGCCGACCATTTCCAGGATGAACAACGGGAAATATTTACTAGAGCGCACCAACAAGGCGTTCGAATTCAAGCGCCCCCTTCGTGCGCCTCTACCGCTCTCTGGATGACCAATCGTGAGCGGAGATCAGAATGTTGCGAGGGGCTGGCTGAACAGCCCAAACAGCGCGTTGGGCGATGCGCCGATAAACCTGATCCAGCATGTAAACGGGTTGGTTGATGTCATCCAATATTTGGACGCCAGACGCGCCTCAAATCTAGCGCCATCTTCTTTGACGGGGGCACTGCTGGCGCGTTGTCGAGGCTCAATCAAAAGTCTCGACGATGAAATTAACGGACACGCTTCAAGAGCAAGAGTTGCTCGAAACTCATCGAAGAGACAAAGCCCCGCGTACCGGAGGACTGCAAGCACCTTGGATATTTGCTGTTCACGCCGTTTCGATACAAACCATACCCGGCGAACTTCGAGATTTCGCCGCGCCGGGTCTTTATCGAAGGCTATTTTATGCCGCGGATTGGTCGAACAGCAGTCGCGGAGGCTACTTTCATCGCCTGCTATTTCTATCGGGGAATCTCCGAACACTCCTTGGCCTGCAAATCCTGGCGAATACACCGCCTTTGCTGCGGAGTTCCCACGGCAGGAGCCGCAAGAACCTTGAGCCGTCCAGATCGCTCGTCGTAGAAAGATCTTCCTGGACCGACCTCACGGACTACACGGTGTGCCTGAGACCTTGCGGACGTTGTCAGGGCTGCAGCGCCTGAAGTAATCCGTCACGACTGGTCCGCGATCCCCTATCACGCGCAAACCTGGCATTGCTTTCGTGCCGCGCATCACGCAAAACGATATTGTCGACCGCCAAACGTGGCATTTCGATTTACTAACAGCGGTGTGTCGAGCAATTCGGAGCAATGTCTTCTGCGACAAGTTCAGTTTGACCGAAATGTTCGCCGCCGATCAGCGTATAGCGGCGATGAATTGGATCGTTCGTAATGGTGGGCAAACCGAATGAAAACCGGGGCTGAGTAGGATGCCGGATGGACGAAAAGTATCGGCTGGACGATTTACGCAGCCGGTGTTGTGATTTGGCTTTATGGCTACTTGAGCGCAGGCCACGCCTCAGCATTTGATTGGCCGTCGTGGATTTCAAGTTTCGTTCCCAACCTGAAGCAGAACTCGGACTTGCGCTCATGTTCTCGCGAGCATGATCCCGATTTATTGGCGGGTAGGATGGAAGCGTTAATGCGGGGCGCTTCTCTTGCCCACGAGACGGCCTCAGAGGCCGCCTCGGGACCGTTTTCTCCCAATTAGATATCCGACTAACCTTCCCCCTTTAAAATAACTCGCCGGGGACCTTATCACTTGGATAAATACCCCCT
>CAWIGD010000036.1:0-75116 GCA_963835165.1 uncultured Alphaproteobacteria bacterium | reverse complement strand
GCCGGTCGCGCACGGTTCACCACGACCGCCGCCGCTCGAGCCCCGTTGGGCTCGCATCCGCCCTGACTTCGGCCGGGCGTTCGCACCCCAGGAACGCGCCTCGTGCCGTTCGCCCCCATAGAACTCCCGTCCACGGGCACGCTCGTGTCGGCGTGCTGATGGTCCGGCAGGCGATCGAGCGCGCGGGCGTGCGCGGGTGGCGGTCGGCCCGTTTCGCGAAACCGGCGCCGCATGGGAGCGGCGCCCCATAGGCACTAAGATAACGGGCGTGTCCCGGGCGCAGCGCAGCGCGAGCCGGAGGCGAGTGGTGCGCTGCAGACCCGGGATCGTAACGCACACCACCTTCGTGAAGGTCCCGGAACAGCGGCGCACCGCTTCGCTACGCTCGCGCTGCACCGCATCCGGGACACGAAATGTGCTTATCTTAGCGCCTATGGAGCGGCGACCTCGCTTGCGCGCGGCCCCGATCAAGGCTATTTGCCACCCTTCTCCGCTTTGCTCCCTTCGTCTAGCGGCCCAGGACGTCGCCCTCTCACGGCGAAAACAGGGGTTCGAGTCCCCTAGGGAGCGCCAGTTATTTCAATGGGTTAGACGAGTGTGCGCTAAGAAGAATATCGCTTATTGACGTGTGCAGCGGTGGCAACACCTTCACGAGCGTCAGCGAATGCCCGGGAATTTTGGAGGGCATCGGTTGACCAGCGCTAATCCGATTAGTTCTACTTCGTCGCTACAGATTTGCGGCCATAACTTTTTTACGCCGGCATCCCACGAGCCTTGCTCTATCATCACAGGCCGCGTTCCGCCCTCGCTCATGATCCATTGCAGGGCTGCGCACAGGGGCACGTATCCCGAATTTCCAGGGTCGGAAATCTATAGGCCAAGCGGAGTATTCATCGGCCGTTTCATATGCGTTGACGAGATTCCCCCGGCAACGGGAAGCGGCTCGCGTTCAGCACTGGAATGCTGGGATACAACGGTCTCTGAATTTGCAGGTCATGTTCGCAATAAGGAACGCCCATGAGCACGAGCCCCTCCGGTGCCGCAAGCGACAAGGGGCCATTGCTGCTGTTGTCGTCGAGCTTCTCCGACTGGCTCGCGTCAGTTGACGCATGTCTCTCGCTCACGACCTACCAGGCCGGTCGACTGTTTTTCATCGGTCGCAAGGGCGACGGTGGTGTGCGTGCTCATGAGCGCATGATCGAGCAATGTCAGGGCCTGTGGACCGACGGTCAGACGCTTTGGACGAGCGGACTCTACATGCTGTGGCGGTTCGAGAATATGCTGCGCAACGGCGAGGTCACGCCGACGGGAGCGGACCGCAAGTTCGTACCCGTCGAAGGCCGCGTCATTGGCGGGATCGACACGCACGACATCGGGGTCGGAGACGTCGACGGCGCGCGGCGACCGATCTTCGTCAATACGCTGTATTGTTGCCTGGCGACCATCAGCGAAACCGCAAATTTTCGACCGCTGTGGCGGCCAAGTTTCCTTTCCGCTCTGGTGCCGGAGGATCGGTGCCACCTGAACGGACTGGCGATGGACGGCGCCCGTCCCGCGTTCGTCAGCGCGGTGAGCCGCTCGGATGTCGCCGACGGTTGGCGCGACCGGCGGCACGACGGTGGCATCGTGATCGACGTGGCCAGCAGCGAGATCGTCGCCAGCGGCTTTTCGATGCCGCATTCGCCGCGACTCTACGACGGCAAGCTTTGGCTACTGAATTCCGGCGCCGGCGAACTCGGCGTCGTCGATCCGGTGGATGGCACGTTCACACCGGTGTGCTTTTGTCCCGGTTATGCACGGGGTCTCGCCTTCATCGGCCGTTACGCCGTCATCGGATTGTCGCGGCCGCGCCACAGCCAGACCTTTGCCGGGCTGGCGCTCGACGACCGTCTGTCGGAAAACGACGCTGTCGCACGTTGTGGCATGCTGATCGTCGACATCGACAGCGGGAACGCCGTGGAATGGGTGCGCTTCGAGCACACGATCGATGAACTCTATGACGTCGCGGTATTGCCGCGCGTGCGGGCTGCAGAGGCAATCGGATTCAAATCCGACGATATCAAGCGCGAGATCACGGTTGAGCAGACGTGACCGACCGGGTCGGCATGAGGTTATCTGCACCGTATGAAAGATTTGAATTGCCTATGTCGCAGCAATTTGCATAGTGCGGAGTGGGTGTGGAGGTTTCGCCTCCGGCGGAACTGGGCAAATTCTTGCTCGGACGGAGGAAATCTCAATGCCGATGTTCGTTAATGGCACTGGTTCGCCCTTTCCCACGGGCACCAACCCCGTCTCTAATGCCACGGCCGACCTCAACGGTGACGGCCACCTCGACCTTCTCTTCGCCAACTATATCAGCGACAACGTCTCCGTTCTGTTCGGCAACGGCAGCGGCGTTTTCACGGCCGGCACGGCCGTCCCGGTCGGGAATGGCCCGCGCGAAGTCGAAGCCGGTGACCTCGACGGCGACGGCGACATCGATTTCATAGCCAGCAACTATAGCGGCAACAGCGTCTCGGTGCTGCGCAACAACGGCAATGGTACCTTCACGCCCGCCGCGGCCGTCCCGGTCGGGACTGTGCCAAGAGGCGTCGCGCTGGGGGACCTCGACGGCGACGGCGATCTCGACTTCGTGAGTGCCAACTACATATCGAACACCGTCTCGGTGATGCTCAACAACGGCAACGGCACCTTTGCGCAAGCTGCCGGATCGCCCATTGCGGTTGGAACACGTCCGGTGGCCGTGGTGGTGGCGAAGCTCGACGGCGACAACGACTTCGACATTGCGGTCACCAACAACAGCAACAACAACGTCTCGATCCTGCTCAACAACGGCAATGGCACCTTCACGGCCGCCGGGCCCGCGGCCACAGGAACCGGCCCGCGGGGCATCGCGGCGGGTGATCTCGATGGCGACGGAGATACCGACCTTGTGGTCGACAACTTCGGCGCCAACACCCTGTCGATCCTGCTCAACAACGGCTCGGGCGGATTCACTCCCTCGGGCGCGCCCCTGGCGACCGGGAACAACCCCTACGCCGTGACGGTGGGCGACCTCGACGGCGATGGCGATCTCGATATCGCGACCACCAACTCCGGTAGTAGCTCCGTCAGTGTATTCCGCAACAACGGCTCGGCTGGGTTCACACCTGCGGACGGCTCACCCTTCGCGGTTGGAGTCTCGCCCGGCGGCATCGTGATGGGCGACTTCAACGAAGACGGCGTCCTCGACCTTTCGACCGCTAACTTCGGCTCCAATACCACCAGCATCCTGATCAACGACGTCAACGACAGGATCCTGTTTCAGAGCAGCGACGGCACGCCGGCGATCTGGCTGATGAACGGCCTCGGCACGGTTTTCGTCGGTGCCGTCGGCGGGTTCAATCCGGGGCCGAGCTGGCACGTCAAGGAAAGCGGCGACTTCAATGGCGACAGCAAGTCCGACATCCTGTGGCAGAACGACGATGGCACGCCCGCGATCTGGCTGATGAACGGCTCGCACGTGCTGGCCAACAGCGCCGCCGGCTCGTTCAATCCGGGACCTACCTGGCAGATCAAGGCCACCGGCGACTTCAATGGCGACAGCAAGTCCGACATCCTGTGGCAGAACGACAACGGCACGCCCGCGATCTGGCTGATGAACGGTTCGACCGTGCTGGCCAACAGCCCCGCCGGCTCGTTCAATCCGGGACCTACCTGGCAGATCAAGGCCACCGGCGACTTCAACGCTGACGGCAAGTCCGACATCCTGTGGCAGAACGACAACGGCACGCCCGCGATCTGGCTGATGAACGGCTCGACCGTGCTGGCCAACAGCGCCGCCGGCTCGTTCAATCCGGGACCTACCTGGCACATCAAGGCCACCGGCGACTTCAATGGCGACAGCAGGTCCGACATCCTGTGGCAGAACGACAACGGCACACCCGCGATCTGGCTGATGAACGGCTCGACCGTGCTGGCCAACAGCGCCGTCGGCCCGTTCAATCCGGGGCCCACGTGGCACATCGAGGGGACCGGCGACTACAACGACGACAATAAGTCTGACATCCTGTGGCAGAACGACAACGGCACGCCGGCGATCTGGACCATGGACGGCATGAACGTCATTTCCGCGGGCGCGGCCGGCTCGTTCAATCCGGGCCAGGACTGGCACATCATCGCGTGACCGCAGCATAGCGCACCGATCCGCTGCGCTCTGCTATCCTCTGCGTGGTTCTCCTATCGGCTCGACGTAGTGGACGCCGCAGCGGTCCCAATTGGAGCCGAGCCTCGGACAGTCCGGCGGCGCGCCCGGCATAGATGGGCATCCCTTCTCCCCACCCATTTTGGCGTTACCCGGCCAGCTCGATGACGAGGTAATCCTCCTCGACGGAGACGGTGAAGGTCTCGGCGACGTAGGGCCCCTTCACCAACTCCGCGCCCGATTCGATCGTCACGGCAAATTGCCGCGCCCGGGTCGAGTGAGGATCGCACCAGGATTGACCGGTGCGGATGTCGAACTCCCATCCATGCCACGGGCAGCGCAGGAATTCCTGATGGCGCGCGAGGCGGTAATGGCCGGGTCCGTCGGACATCGCCAGCGGAACGATGCGGCCGCTGCACAGCGGGCCACCGGCGTGAGGACATCGATTGGCGAGCGCGAAATAGCTCCCGTCGATGTTGAAGATGCCGATGTCGCGACCCTTCACGGTCACGATCTTCGAGGTCCCGGGCACCACCTCGCTCGCCCGGGCAACCACCTGCCGGCTCACGTCAGTCCGTACAACGCCTTGGCGTTGTCCCGGAATACCTTGCGCTTCTGCTCTTCGCTGAGCTCGAACTTGAAGGCCCGCTGCGGGTGATCGAAATCCCAGTGCGGGTAATCGGTAGAAAACATCACCCGGTCCCAACCGAGCCAGGAGATGACGTCGGCGAGATGTGCGGGAACCTCCGGCTCCTCGATCGGCTGGGTGGTGAACCAGCAATGGTCGCGCACGTATTCAGACGGCGGCCGCTTGAGATCGGGAGTTTCCTTGCGCATGCGTTGCCAGTGCTTGTCCATGCGCCAGCACAGCGACGGCACCCAGGTGAACCCGCCTTCGATCAGTACTACCTTCAGATCGGGAAAGCGCTCGAACACGCCCTCGAACACCAGGCTCGTGACGGTGTTCTGCATGCCGGTCGTAGTGGCGTAATGCTCCTGCATGTAATAGGTCGGCCAGCCCGACCCGGTCGAGGCGTGGCCGCCGCTGTAGCCCTGCACATGCAGCGCAATCGGCCGCCGGCAGCGCTGCGCTGCCTCGTAGATCGGCCAGTAGCGGCGATGGCCGAGCGGATCGCTGGCGCGTGGCGAAATCAGGATCTGGACGAAGGCCGGATCGTTGGCGCGCCGTTCGATCTCGCTCACAGCAAAAGCCGCATCCTCTTGCGGCACCACGATGCCGGCGCGCAACCGCGGCTCGGGCTTCACCCACTCCTCGAGTTGCCAGTCGTTGACGGCGCGCGACAGTGCGGCGGCGAAGTCGAGATTGCGCTCCTCCATGCCGCCGCGGCTCAATTGCATCAGCATGCCGTACTCGACCCCGTTGGCGTCGAGATGCTGCCGGCGCATGAGCTCGAGGTCGGAGCCCGGCGGTCCTGCCTCCGGAAACGCGTCGAGGCGCATCCCCGCCGCCATCATGCGCGGCCAGGCCAGTTGCCCCGACAAGCCCTGACGCAGATGCTCGCCGAAGGTGGTCATGTGCTCGCGCCAACGCGCCGGCAGAAACGGATGCAGATCCGCCGGCGTGCGATAGGCCGGATGGATGTCGCAGTCGACGATCATTAGGTGCTGCGACGCGCCGGCGTGCTGGAACGGAACGTTCATCGCACGTGCTCCTGGCTTGCGGAGGCATTATCGCGCAAAACGGCGTGGTCGGCGACCGTCCCGTCACGCAGGCGCGGATAGGTCTCGAGCGGGTTGTCGATCATGAACCTGCGGAGGGTATCGTCCGTGAGCCCGTCCGGCAGCACGTCCTCGCCGTCGAAATGCCAGTGCGGATAGTCGGTCGAGAACAGCAGCATGCGGTCGGAGCCGACATGGTCCAGCACGCGCGCGAACCGTTGCGGATCGCCCCGTGGAACGTCGAGCGGCTGCAAGGTCAGGCGCACGTGCTCGCGCAGAAGCTCCGCCGGCGGCCGATCGATCCACGGCACCTCCGGCCGCACGCCGCGCCAGGTTTTGTTGGTCCGCCACAGCAGCGTCGGCAGCCAGGTAACGCCCGACTCGATCAGCACCAGCTTGAGCGCGGGGAACTTCTGAAACACGCCCTCGGTCAGGAAGCTCAGCAGCTGGGATTTCGAACGCCGCCGATTGCGCGACGTAATCCTCCACCCGGTGCGCCGGCCAGCCCGACGGGGTCGGCGCATGGTGATAGGTGCTGCCGGCATGAATGCCGATCGCTAGCCCATGCTTTTCGGCTGCCGCATAAATCGGCCAATAGGTTCGGCGGCCGAGCAGCATCTCGCCCATGGCAAGCAGCAGCACCTGCACAAAACGGCGATCGGGCGCGAGTCGCTCGATCTCCCTCAGCGCCAGCGCCGGATTATGCGCGGGCAGAAGAATCGACGCCCGCAAGCGCGGCTCGCAGTCGAGCAGTTCCTTCGCGGTCCAGTCGTTCACGGCTGCGCACAGCGCCGCCGCCATGTCCTCGTTGAACAGCGCGACCGCGCCATGCAGCACATTGCAGATGGCTAAGCGCGTGCCAAAGGGATCGAGCGCATGCCGCCGGATCGCGTCGATGTCGCCGGCGGGAAGCCCCGATGTCTGACGCCAGTCTGGTCGTGCGCTGAGCGGCGAATACGGCGGATAGCTCGTGAGCACGAAGGAGTATCGATCGATGTGGCGGTTGACGAGCTGGTCGCGCCAGTACTCGTCGAGATACGGCAGCAGCGCTGTCGCGCTCGGCATCAGCGGATGAAGATCGCAATCGATGGCGCCCGCAAACGGCACTTTCATACGCGCGCCCTCCGCTGGACTCCCGGGATCATCGTCGTGTTATGCGCAGGCTCGACCCGCGCATCCGTCGTTTTCGCAGGCTCGTCTTTCGTAAGAACGATGGATTGCCGGGTCAAGCCTGGTCAAGCCCGGCAATGACGGAACGCGGCCAAGCGTCTAGAGTAGCGGCGAGCTTCTGCAGGGAGGACTCGATGCCAAACCGCGTCATCGCTGCCGCCGTCGGCGTCGCAGTCGGGCTTGGTCCCGCTGCGGTCATGGGCCAGGAGATCGACATCCTGATGACGCTGCCGGCAGCGACGCTCACATTCAGCGCGCCGTTCATCGCCGAGGACGCTGGCTTCTACCGGAAGGAAGGCCTCAAGGTCAGCCACCGCACCATCGCCGGCGTGGGCGCGGTCAATGCGGTGATCGCCGGCAGCGCCGACTTCACCATGGGCACCGGGCCGGTCTTCCTGCGCGCCGCGGCGCAGGGCCAGCGTCTCTACGCGATCGCCAATCTCATCGACAAGCCGCTGGTCGAACTGGTGTTGCGCAAGGATGTCGCGGACGCCGCCGGCTTGACCGACGCGACGCCGCTCACCGCCCGGGCCAAGACGCTGCGCGGCAAGACCATCGGCATCCAAGGCGTCGGCAGCATCGTGCACGCGTGGCAGCGACTGGTCGCGAACCGCGGCGGACTCGATATCGAAAAGGACGTGCGCATCGCGCCCATGGACCCCTCGGCGATGCTTGCGGCGCTGCAGACCAAGGCAATCGACGGCTACGCGACTTCGCTGCCGTTCACGACCGAGGCGGTGGTCACCGGCAAGGCCGTCATGCTGGCCAGCGCGGTGCGCGATGCAACCGATCTCCTGCCGTTTTCCTACGGGCTCGTCTACACCCGCCCCGACACCTGCAGCAGGCAGCGGGAGAAATGCGCGCGCCTGGCGCGAGCGCTCGCCGGCGCCAACGCACTCATCAACGATCAGCCCGCGGCCGCGCTCGATCTTCTTAGGAAGCGGTTCGAGAAGATGGATCCCGCCGTGCTCGCCGCCGCCTGGCAGGTCGTCTCTGCCGCCCATCCCAAGGACGTGCGCGTCACGATCCCTGGCCTTGAGCACTCGCAACAGGTCAGCCTCGAAGCAAGGCTGCTCGAACCAAAGGATGCGCTGGCCAAATTCGACGGTCTCTTCACCGATGAATTCGCCCCGAGCCGCCAATGAAATGGGCACATCACCCTAATTTGCGCAAACGGCCGCGCACGCCGGCTAAGGGCCGCGGGTCGGTGCAGCGGGCGATCAAGCGCGCCTTCGCGGCAACCAGCGCCTCGGCGCTGACTTCGACGCAGATTTACGATTGAGCACACGTCCGCCGCCGGCTGGGCCGCCGCAAGTCGATGCCGTTCGGTGTCTATTCACGAACGCTTCGGACGCTCCGGGCGATCTGTGATCCGATGGCGCAAGCGTCGCCGTGGCGTAGCCGCTAGGGGCACGAAGTGAGGCACATGATCCCCCGGGGGGCTACCGCTATCTGCCATTAGAAAAGCCTGAGGCCCCGGCCGCCAGGATCGTTTTCGGCGTAGGCAAGACGACCGGCCGACCGGGCACTAAAGTGGCTTGACCGCAACCTTGCGGAATTTGATAACGCCCGCGCCGTATTGCAGCGTGAAGTGCCCCTCTTCGAACATGCCATTCCTGATGTCGACGGTTTTCTGTCCGTTGAGCACCACGACGAGATGCCGCCCATCAGCGGTGATCTCGAAAGTGTTCCACTTGCCGGCCGCCTTGGGCATCGGGTTCACCTCGGCGAAATAGACGATTGAGCCGGTGCCGTAGCTCGGGTCAGGACGCTTGTCGAAGATGTTGACCTCGTAGCAGGTCCTAGCGCCGATGGCAGTGGGGTCTTTGCATCGGATGAAGATGCCACTGTTGGCTTCCTCGTCAGCCCAGAACTCGGCGTTGATCTGGAAGTTCTTGTACGAGTTCTTGGTGACGAGGTGGCCGCCTTTACCCTTATCTGCGACGAGTGCGCCGTCCTCGATGCGCCAATTAGCCTCTCCGGTGCTGTTCCAGTCGCCCATGGTCTTGCCGTCGGTCAGCGTGACCCAGCCCGGGCCGGTCTGGCCGACCGCCTGCGGCACAAGCTGAATTGCGGCGAAGCCGGCAGCGAGCAGCGCAACGGTAGTCGAAAGAGTCCACACCCCCGACCCGGTCGGATCGGGCCTGGTCAGCAGCTTGGCCCAGCCGGCGGCAACGCCACCGGTTTTACTCAGTTCGAATATGGCATCGCCGGAAAATCGTTGAACTTCTCAATGAGATCCCGCCGGCCGTGACGCGAGCGGCGGTCATTCGCGATCCCGCTATCACCGCAGAGATTGGCATGTTCGGCGCCATCCAATCTGCCGCGCCGTCGCTTGAGTGGAGGTAGCCCCGTCAATGTGCGCGACCCGAGCGAGATGGAGCGTGGAATTACCGCCTTCGCGCGTTTTGGCAATGGTGGTCTGATCGTGACGGCGAGTGCATTGACGCGGAGCAGGCTGCTCGGCATTGCTCGATCTACCCGTCAATCGAGATGTCGAGCCTCCGCCCCGTACCGCGCGCCCGGCTCCTTGACCGTGATCCGCCAGAGGGTACGCGGATCGGCGGCATCCGTGAGCGTTGCGGAATGGAGCGTCGACAAGTCGTCCCAGAGCACGACGTCGCCGACCTCGTAGGAGTAGCTCAAGCGATATTTGTCCTGCAGCGCATGTGCCTTCAACTCGTCCAGCAGGCGGCGCCCTTCGTCCGCCGGCATGCCTTCGATCTCGAACGAGCTGCCCGAAACCGCGTAAAGCGCCTTGCGTCCGGTAAAATGATGCGTGCGAACCAGCTCGTGGCGCACCCAGCTCACCTTGTCCTTCTGCTCGGCCGTCAGCTTCGAGGCGGCGGTGCGCGAGTCCTCGTCGAGATCGTCGCGGTTGCCGTAATGGTGCAGCACCACGAGGTGGTCGATGCGCCGCTTCATGCTTTCGGCGACGTCGTCGTAGGCCGCCGACATGTTGGCGAACAGCGTATCGCCGCCGCGGCTCGGCACCTCGATCGAGTAGAGCATGGTGAGGCGGGCCGGGACCTCGAGATAGGAATAGTCGGTGTGGAAGTAGCTGCCCGCGTCGGCAAGTCCGATCGGCTCTCCGTTGTTGCGTCGATTCGAGAGGATGAGGATGTCAGGGTAGCCGGGATAATGGAACTGATTGATGACGTGCGGCTCGGGCCGACCGAAGCGGCGCGCAAACGCCAGGAACTGGCCGGGCGCGAGGCGCTGCCCCTTGATCGCCAGCACGCCTCCTTCCCACAGCGCCCGAGCGAGCTCGCAGAACTCGGCATCGGCGAGCTCGCGCGAGAGATCGATGCCCTCGATCGCGCTGCCAAGCACATTCGACAGCTTGCGCTGCGTCAGCATCGTCAGCGAGCCCTCGCGCATCAGCGCAAGAATTCGGGCGAGATCAGCCGCGGCAGGAGCAGCGGAATCTCCGGCCAGGCGATGATCGCCGCCAGCACCAACAGCATCGGCACCAGCATGATCATCGTATCCTTCAATGCGTAGCGCAACCGCACCCTGGCGACCGCGCAGGAGATCATGAGGCAGAGCCCATAGGGCGGCGTCACCAGCCCGAAAGCGAGCGAGACGATGCCGATGATGGCGAATTGCACCGGGTGCATGCCCACAGACCGCGCCAGCGGTTCGAGCGTGGTGCCGACGATGATGATCGCCGGGATTGCATCGAGGAAGCAGCCCACCACCAGGAAGACGAAGGCGATGAAGAAGCCGACTTCAGTGATCCCCATGCCCCAGGTGGTGACGTTGGCCAGCAGCGCGCGGGGAATCTGGTAATAGGCCAGCATCCATCCGAACGCGGAAGCGGTGCCGACGCAGAACAGCGCGACGGCGGAGAGCCGGCCGGTCTCGGCCAATGCATGATAGAGCTGCCTCGGGTCCATCTCGCGATAGACGAAGATCGACAGCACCGCCGCATAGATCACGGCGACGCATGCCGATTCGGTCGCGGTGAACCAGCCGAGCAGGATGCCGCCGACGATGATGAACGGCGTCATCAGCGCCGGCACTGACTGCGCCGCGGAGCAGATGAACTCCCGCAACGTCGCGCGCGGGTAGACAGGGTAGTGATAGATCTTGGCATAGACGTGCACGGTCGCCATCTGCGCGGCGGCGATCAGCAGGCCCGGAAGAATGCCCGCGAGGTAGAGCGCGCCGATCGAGACCGACAACACGCCGCCCCACACGATCATCAGGATCGAGGGCGGGATGATCACGGCGAGCACCGCCGACACTGCGGTGATCGCGATCGAGAACGACAGGTCGTAGCCTTCCTTGGTCTGCGCCTCGATGAAGATCTTGCTCTGGCTCGCGGCGTCGGCCGTGGAGGAGCCGGAGATGCCGGCGAAGAACACCGAAAGGAGCACATTGATCTGCGCCAGCGACCCCGGCCAATTGCCGACCATCGTGCGCGAGAGATGCACGAGGCGATCGGTGATGCCGCCGATATTCATCAGATTGGCGGTCAAGAGGAAGAACGGCACCGCCAGCAGGATGAAAGAGTTGTAGGACTTGAAGGTTTCGTTGAAGAGCACCAGGGGCGACAGCCGCTGCTCGAACAGCAGCGGCGGCAGGCACGCGAGCCCGAGCGCAAACGCCACCGGCACCCGCAGCGCGATCAGCACGAAGAACGCGCCGAACAGCACCAGCGCGGCCTGGCCGGGCGACATTGCGACCTGCGTCATGCGGCAGGCCTTCCGGCCAGGATACGGATATTGTCGACGAAGGCCTCGCCCAGGAAGACGATCCAGGTTGCGCCGGCGAGCGGCCAGGCGACGAAGATGAACGGCATGGGCAGCTCGGCGAGCTCGGATTCCTGATGCCAGCCGAACTCCACGAACTTGATCCCCCAATAGAGGTAGACCAGCGCGAAGATCAGCACGAAAAGGTTCGAGACGATTTTCAGCATGGCATTGGCGCGCCGGCTGAGTTCCGGCCAGATGTCGACCTCGAAATGCGTGCCTTCCTTGATCCCGATCATGGCGCCGAGCATGACCATCCAGATGAACAGAAAGCGCGACAGCTCCTCCGTCCAGATGTAGCTCGGGATCAGCTGGGTATAGCGCGAGACGATCTGCAGCGAGACCGGAACGACCAGGATCGCGACGGTTGCCACCATCAGCCAGGTCAGGAGTTGGCAATAGCCGTCGATCAGCTTTTTCATGCGCGGGAGGTCGACGCCGATGAAGGGCGCGGTCCGCGCGGGACCGCGTCGTGGAACGGCCGAGCTATTTGATGGCGTTGATCTGCGCGTAGATCGCGTCCGCGCCGATCTCCTTGGCGTAAGCCACCATCACCGGATCGACCAGTTTCTTCATCTCCGCGCGATCGGTGAAGGCGATGCGCTTGAGCTTGCCGGCCTTTTCCAAGGCGTCGAGCTTGGCGCTGTCCTCCGAGGACTTGATCTGCCGGCCGTAGGCGCCGGCTTCCTTGCCGGCCTTGATGACCGCGGCTTGCAGCTCGGGCGGAAGCTTCTTGAAGGTCTTGCCGGAGAAGCAGATCGGCCGGATGGTGATCGCGTGCTCGGTCATCGAGAGATTGGGACCGACCTCGAAGAATTTCATCTGCTCGACGCCGGCGGCCTCATTCTCGCCGGCGGCGATGACGCCGTTCTGAATGGCATTGTAGATCTCGTTGTAGGCGATCACGGTCGGCGACATGCCAATCGCCGAGAAGGTGCGGCTCCAGATCGGCGCGCCCTGGACGCGGACCTTCAGCCCCTTCATCTCGGCGAGGTTGCGCACGGGCTTGTTGACGAAGATGTTGCGCACGCCGCCGCCGGCATAGCCGATCAGCATCACGTCCGCCTTCTGCGCGATCTCGTCGGCGATCGGCTTGAGCAAGTCGGCGTCGAGCACCTTGTTCCAGTGGTCGAGGTCGCGGAACAGGAAGGGCGCGTCGATGAACGGGGCGGCCTTCGAGAAGGTCGACATGTGGGCGGGCGAGACGATGCCGTAGTCGACGGAGATGCCCTGGTTCATGTAGGCGAAGTAGTCCTTCTCCAGCCCCAGCTCGCTGTTGCGATGGAGCACGAAGTTGATCGGCTTGCCGTAGTAGCTCTTGACCAGCTCCTCGAATTTCAGCAGCGCCTTGTTGAAGGCGTGCTCGTCGTTGAACTGGACCGCGCCGTGCAGGGTGACCGCCTGTTGGGCGTGGCTCGACGGCGCAACGATGGAAACGGCGGCGATCGCAGCGGCGAAGAGCGCCGTCCTTGGCGTGCAGAGCATTGCATCCTCCCGAGATCGCGTGTTCTGGTTGTGTCGATACTACGCCGGCTTCGATCGTTGTCCATGGGTTCGTGGCGCGGCTCGACCGTGAGTGACGAAGGCTGCGGCGCCGAGCGCGGCCAGGTAGGCCTCGAGCGTATCGTAGTATTCGTTGCGCACCGCCATGGCGAGAATGCCGGGGGAGGGCGCGCTCATGAACGGCTCGACGAAGGCGCCGGGCATCTCGTCGAGTACGGCTCTGAAATAGCGGCACTCCTCGTCGATGGCGCGATCGTCGAGATATCGCACCTCGCCGATCGCCTTCGGCAGCCCGCCCAGCGCGGAGACCTGGGTCTTGCTGACGTGCTGCTCCGCCCACATCCGCTTGAATTCCGGACGACGTCGGCCGACTTCCCCATCGTCCGAGTCCAATCATGGACGGACCTAGCGATCGTCTCAATAGTACGCAGGTACGGAGACGCGACGGCCTTCATGGCGGCAGTGCTGCGTTCGCACCCTGGCCGCACAGCATCAGAATGCTCAGCAGGATTGCGCGGTGGTTTGGGGTGCGCAACTGCGAATGCATTGAAGATCAATGGGGCAGCCTCGCCCCAAACCTTCGGCTAAGCCGTTGATGCAGTTAGCTCCGCGCGCTTCCCTAGGGAGCGCCAAGCCTTTCAATATGTTGCGCCCCGGTGGCGAAACGTTCGCCCCCTTTTTTTGGGGGACTAAGCGTCGTTTGGAGTTCGAACTGCATTCGGATCGGATGGCTAACGAATTCGGATCAGACTGCGGCGAACGAAACAGCGCCCTACGGCAGTTCAGATTACGCTGAGCAGCGCAGACAGGACTCTCAAACGGGAACGCATGCGGCTGCGCGGTCATCGAACGCGCGCGACCACAATCAATTCTTTGCCATAGACCGGAGGAGAATCGCCGAAATCGCTGTACACAGGTTCCGCCCGTGGGACAGCGGCCTCCGCATCTCCCGCAATTAGCCAAGTCGGTAGACGTATCGACGCACGCGCCGGCGCAACTGTACGAAGCGACGCGCGAGGCCGCGATGGCCGCGTTCGCGAAGAGCTGGCGGCGGGAAGCGCCGTAGTTAACGGCTCGTTAATGGCATCAGAGTGTAATGCTCTCACCGGCCGGGCGCTTCTACGTCCTCAAGAGCCGTGGTCATTCCGATCACGGAAAGCTTGTGGCCGGTCCGCTCCTTGTGCGGGCTTGGCGCTGGATGCGGGCGACGGGGTGACCGCCATGGCAGACAACATCCCTCAGTGGTCCGCCAGCGATGCCGTGGACCGCCTGCGGGTCGCGATCGAGAGACAGCAAGCGGCCACTGAACGACAAACAGCCACAACGCGCTGGCTGAACGTGGTCATGACAGCTCTAACGATCCTGATGGCAGTCCCCGCCGTCGTCCAGTTTTGGCGCTTTGCTCACTCGGAAGTTTGGCCCGTCGTTCGTCTTTGGCGTCCTTGGTAGTTGCCCGAGCGCTAGAACACGGTGTGGTCCGCGCATTCCTGGTCGATCCCTGAGCTAAGACCTGTCGGGCGGAGTTTGACGGCCATCAACTCGCCTTGTGGGGGATGGCCATTGATCGCGGACGCGGCAAGCGCTGATCAACGCTGCCGAGGACCTCGAGTCAGGTCCAGGCGCCCGCGCGTTATTGCTCCAGGCAATATTCGTCCACCGCCATACCCACATGCCGCGCGCGCGCGGCGGCGTATCCCAGAATGACCGCGCCGGGGGTCAATTCCGTGATGTTGTGGACGGCGCCCGCGCGCCCGAGCATGCGGACGTGCCAATCGTATTGCAGCATGAGCGATGCTTCATCGCCGTCGGCGCTGCGCGCCTTGATCAGGAGCAGCGGACGCGTTTCGATCTTCGCACGCCCGACCACGACCGGGCGCGTGTCGCCGTTCACCCTGACCGCGGTCACCGTGTGCCCTTGGCGCAGCTCGCTCAGATAATTGGTCCTTTCGGGCGAGGAAAGAATATACGAGCTCACCGCGCCGGCGTTGACGCGGAATGGTCGCGTCGGCATGTACGGCAGCGGGTGAGTTTCGCTGCAGCAGAGCAGAAATCCGCCGCCGAACGCGCCCACCAGCAGGCCCTCGTCGCGGAAGAAATTCGAGCAGGTGTCGACGCAGACGCGATCGCCCGTGCCCGCGTCGGCGATTTCCGTCACCGAGAATTCCTTCAACGCCAGCTGCCCGCGCACCGGAGTGCAAAGTCGCCCGAGTGCCTCGACCTCGGCCGCCGATCGCGGCGTCATGATCACCCCGTCGGGGCCCGACTCCAATACGCTCATGACCACCTTCGCTTCGGACAAATCCGATACGAAGGTCATGATCTTTGCGCCGCGGCGCGAGCCCGCGGCCAGCACGATCTCGAGCGGGATTTTCGTCGGGTCCTTGAATCGGATGACGGTCAACAGCCCGGCGCGGACCGCCGCGCAGGCCTCCTCCAGGCTCTCCATGTTCTCGACGTCGACGAGGATGCCGTCCTTCTTGCTGTGCCGCAGATGCGACGCGGCCAGTCCGGAGGCGCCTCCGTTGTAGCAATGCACACAGATGTCGGCGTCGGCGCTGCCCGGGCCGGCGCCGTTGCCGCCGTTCTTGAACGCGACCCATTGCACGCCGGCCTGGCGTGTCGCGGGCGTGTTGTCGCTTTCGCCGTCGAAGATCACGCCCTCGATGCGATGCTCGGCGGCCGCCGAGATGATGTCGGGTATGTCGTCGCTCTTGCAGCCCCGGATATCGATCCACGCCGTCGTCATCGCACGCGCTCCTGACGGTCCAGGTCCAAGGTCGTCAGGATCCCCATTTGGCCGTTGCCTGAAGCCGCGAGCGGCGGTGTATCCTGGTGATGAGAATCGTCGACGGGGAAGGACAGCAGTCGTCGGACCTCGCGCACCTTTGCCGCGGGATCCGCCGCCATGAAGATGTTGCGGCCGGCCGCGAGCCCGCGCGCGCCGCTGGTCATGACGTCGGCGACGAAGGCGCCGAACTGGTGGTCCGATACCTGGGCACCACCGGCGGCAAGCACCGGGATCGGACACGAATCGACGACCCGCTTCATTGTCGCGACTGAGCCACCGATCGGCAACTTCACGATATCCGCGCCGAGGTCGACCGCCAGCGACGCCGCGTGCAGCAGGGTTTCCAGCTGCGGATGATCCATGATTCCGGGGCCGCGGGGATAGAGCATCGCCAGCAGCGGAAGGCCGACACGGTCGCATGCATCCGCCACCTCCGCCATGCTGCGGAGCTGCCGGTCTTCCGTGAGCGAGCCGAGATTGACGTGAACGCTCACGGCGTCCGCCCCCCGGCGCAAACAGTCTTCGACCTCCGCCACCTGATATTTGAACGTGGGATCCGCGGCGTATTTGGTCGACGCGCTGAGATGGACGACGACGGAAAGCTTGGCGTAGACGGATCGTGGAAGCAGCCGCAGGCGGCCCTTGTGAACGACGATCGCGTCGGCGCCATTGTCGGCGAGTATGCCCAATAACGCGTCGTATCCGCGCGCGTCGGTAAATGGCCCGTCGGTGACGGTATGGTCCAGGGGGACGAGAAACAGCGGCGTCTCGTCTGTTTTGAATAGCCGCCCCAGGCGCAGGGATCGTCCGGACTTGATCATACTGACCGACCTCTCGATAGAGCGCACACCGGGCGGCGCGATGTCCTGCCCGGTCCTGGTCATTGGCGGCCGGCAGCGGCCTTGTCGAACTGCGCCCGGCACCGCGGGCTGAGTTGGGACATCTTCGACGCGAGGCACGAAGCGATGCGTGCCCTGTTCGGAATCGCCGCTAATGCAAAGGGTCATCGCATCGCCCATGCAGGCAGCACGTTCTTCCGCGGTCGGCTTGCTGACGCTGGCAAGCGCCGCGGTCGAAAGCACGCTGGCGAGCAAACCGGCCACGCCGAACATTGTAGTGCGAATCCTCATCATGACAATCTCCCTCGGGCGCGCGCTCGCGCGCCGCCATGGCACCGACGACGAATGTTGTGCCGCCCACGCCCGGGGACAGGCTGTGATGTCCGTCACACTAATTCGCTTTTTGTGCTGAGGTGCGCTCGTCGCGGCCCACCGCACCGGTGGGCAAAGGCGGTCACGGGCCGCCCACAATGATCAGGTCGGCAAACAAGGCGCGCGCACGAACCCGCACATTGAGGGCGGCTTATTTCTTGGAGAAAAGTCCGCGCAAGGTTGGCTTGCGGCCCCAGTTGATGTCGGCGATCCGCCAGCCCTCTCTGAGCTTGACGAGGTCAAGCACCACGGTGGTCGGCTTGCCCAGGTTCTTGAACGAGACGGTCGCGGTCGCCTTGTCGGCGCCGGTATCGCGGACTGCGACATCGAAGGCGCTGATGTCCCAATCCTGGGCGTCGATGAAGGGATCCATGTCGAGCGTCGAGACGTCGCCGCGCTTGGCGGCTTTGTTGCGGTCCTTGATGATCAGGGTCGCGAGCCTGGGCTCGAAATAGCGCTTCACCGCTGCGTCGGTGTCGAGCGGATTTCCCTTTCCATTTTTGTCTTTGTAGGGGGCGTAGACTCCCTCCACGAACGATGTGGCGGACGGTTCGGCGGCCGTCACCTCGACGGGAGCGAAGGCAATGCCGATCGAAAGTGCGAAGGCGATGCCGGTCGAGAATGCAAGGAGGAGGTTGCGTCTCGCGATCATGATGGTTCTATGCGTTCCTGCGAGTCGGAATTTGTGAGGTCTAGAATTTGTCGGGTAGGGCCGCCACACCTGAGACGCGATCTTATCCACTTCGCAGACTATCATTCTCAAGGAATGACATCAGGAGGCGAAGACATCTTTCCGTATTTTGATACTTCAACCAGGGGACCAGCCGTAAACGGCTCGATGACGGCCACACGCAACAGGCCCGCGCTTATAGCACTGGCCTATCGCTCACCTTGAGCGTCAGGTCGTGCGGTCAACGCGGATCGGCCGGCTTGGTCCGTTCGCGGATTGCCGCCATTTCTTGAAAATCGCCCGCCAACTCGGTGAGTGCGGCTTGCACGTAAAAGTCAACGGCCGTGCTTGCAAGCTGCAGACACTCCTTGGCGTGCTGGCGACATTCGCTTGCAGTCGGCATGTCGAGACGTCCCTCAGGACAGTACAATCGGCCGCTGCGCAAAGCGGGCGGGGGAGTAGGTTCGCTGGTCTCGCGTAAGGGGGGCGATCGCTCGCTGTGAGCACTCTCGCGCCCAATCATCAACGAGTGCGAGTTCCGGTTGTTCCTTACCGAATGCACTCGTTCGAAAGAAAAGTCGAGAGCCTCGCCGTTTTGAGTTTTTGGCGCCTGATTGGCCCAGGCCGAACGGTGCGCCAGCGGCCGACGAGCATCCGCCACAGCCACGGCCGCCAAATCCTGCGCCCTGGCCCCAGGCCTCGACCTCGGAAGCGAGCCTTGGCAGCTACTTGGTGGCGCTGTCCGGCGAGTTCCACTCGGTGCGAGGCCGGTGCGGCGCGAACAACTTGTGGACCGGAGAGGCGCTTCGATAGCCGGTTGCTATCGTTTCTGCCCGCTCACCGGCGGGCTGTTCGATGCACCTGATGAGATCCGCCACCACGTTCATCCGATCCACATCGTCGTCCGTGATTTCCACGCCCACGAACTGGTCTTCGATTGCGATCACCAATTCAACGCGATCGAGCCAGTCGGCCCCGAGATCGTAGGCGAAGTGCGCGTCATCCGTGACACGTTCGATCGCCACCCCCAGATGCTTGGCAATGAGCGCACGGACCTTGCCTGACGCAAGCCCGTCTCTCATAGCGGTCGTTTGTTCGATCATAGGCATGTTTCCGATGCTCATCATTCGCCCCCCAACTGCTCGGCGGTACCCCGATATCCGGCCATGCCGTCCGCCCCCCAGGCATGACCGATCAAGACGTGCGACCTCGACTTAAAAATCAGGACTGTTGCAGCAACCCCACACTGAACTGAGCTACGCTCGCCGGTTGGCCCGCACACGTCGCGCTTATCAGCGCGGCGCTTGTTCGCAGGGAAGACGCCCTCCAGCGATCGCCGAGCCACGCTAATCGCGTGCCGACTCACGGTTTGGCTCGATCGCAGGGACGGTCATTGTCTGCAGGCCGGCGTCCATCTCGGCGGCCTTGCTCTTGAATTCTCCCGCCATGCCGAACAGCCGGCGCGCGACTTCAAGATCTCTGCAGAACTGCGCAAGCCGCAGGCATGTTGCGGCTTGTTGACGGAAATAGTCTGCGTCCGGCATGTGCATATCTAGCGCCCCCGTTTTTGCCCCGCGATGACCACAGGGCTATCCCCAGCCGACAAACGCCTCGTCGAAGAGATGGTTCCGCGCCGTCTGCGTTTTATTGTCGGACGGTCGGCTGCATCCGCCGGAGCATGCGAAACAACTGCCGGCGGCTGACGTGCGGCTGCCGAAGCGGTATGGGAGGATTGGCAAGCGCAGCCGTTCGCTATCATCGTACCCGAGAGGGTGGAGTTCAGCGGGAGAGAACGTCGGGCATGATTCTTTTCGAATGGATACTGGTTCTCCTGTTCGCAGCCGTGGTGCTGACGGCCGCCGCCGACCGCCTGCGTGTGCCGTATCCGTCCCTGCTTGCCATCGCCGGCGCCGGCATCGCGTTCCTGCCGTTCGCGCCCAATATCCGGATCGAGCCTGATCTCGCGCTGGCGCTGTTCGTGGCCCCGGCCCTGCTCGACGCGGCGTTCGACACCTCGCCCCAGGAGTTGCGGCGCAACGTCATACCGGTCGTCTCGCTAGCGGTGTTCGCGGTCGTGCTGACCACCGCCACGGTTGCATTTATCGGCTGGCGCTTCGCCGGACTTCCGATCGCCGCCGCGATCGCACTCGGCGCCATCGTCGCGCCGCCCGACGCCGCCGCCGCGGCCGCCGTGCTGAAGGAGCTCAGGCTGCCGCAACGCATCGGCGCCGTTCTGCAGGGCGAAAGCCTGCTCAACGATGCCACCGCGCTGCTGATCTACCGCGCGGCGGTCGCCATGGCGGTGGGCTCGTTCTCGCTTGCCAGCGACGGGCCGCTCATCCTGTTGTCGGCTGCCGGCAGTCTGATTGCAGGTTATGTCCTTGCCCGCCTGTATCTCGTCCTGACGTCACGGATCCGCGACGCGGCCAGCAGCACGGTCCTGCAATTCGTCAGCACTTTCGCGGTCTGGCTCCTCGCCGAACGGCTCACGCTCTCCCCCATCATCACCGTCGTGATCTACGCCATGGCGCTCGCGCAAGCGGTGCCGCGAAGGTCGAGCGCTCGCCTGCGGATCAGCTCCTATTCCGTGTGGGAAACCGCCATCTTCGTGGTGAACGTGCTGGCTTTCGTGCTGATGGGGCTGCAGGCGCGACACATCATCGAGCGATTGTCGGAAGCGGAACGTTGGGGCTCGCTGCTGTTCGGTCTGAGCGTATTGGCAATCGTGATCGCAACCCGGATCGCGTGGATTGCCGCCTACCGGCTCATGATCGAGACGGCGCGACGCTGGTTCAACGCCGATCTGGGGGCGCGCGATCCCCGGGGCGCCATATTGGTGTCCTGGAGCGGCATGCGCGGCCTCGTGACCCTGGCCACCGCCTTTGCCTTGCCTTTGGACTTCCCCGGGCGCGACCTGATCGTGCTCTGCGCGTTCTGCGTTGTCCTGGGCACGCTGGTGATCCAAGGCTTGACGCTGCGGCCGCTCTTGCACTTGCTGGATTTCAAGGACGACGGCACGGTCGAGCGGGAGCTTTCGGCGGCGCGGGTTGCGGTCATGCAGGCGGCGCTCGACATGCTCGACGGCGATAGGTCACCGGCGGCGGCGGCGCTGCGCGACCAATACCAGGCCGCGCGCACGACGGCCGGCGACGAGAGCGCGCCGCAAGCGGCGACCGAGTACGATCGGCTCCGGTTGCGAGCGATCCAAGCTCAACGGCAGGCGCTGCATCGTCTGCGCGCGCAACGACAAGTCGGCGACGACGTTTTTCACCGGCTCGAGGAAGAGCTCGATTGGTCCGAGCTCGACGCGTCGCCGCCCGGGCGCTTTCAATCCCTCATCAGCTGAGACAGCGAGCGGGAAAGCGGAGGGGGCCGCTTGCGGCCATTCCATTTCAACAGGATACGTTTTTATTGCGGTGACGGTTTCGAAACTGCGGCGACGGTCGGAGGTGCGGCGCGCGTCTGGGCGGACTCGGCCACACAGCGGGCGAGATCGTTGAAGTTCCGCCCCAGCTGATCGAGCGCAAAGCCGAGTGCGAAGATGCGCTCCACCCATTCCAAGGTCAGTGTTCGCGTCAAGCCCTCGCGGCGCAGCGAGGCCATTTCGGCGGCGAAACCGTCGAGCGCGGCTGCGGAGGCGTCGAGCGGCGGCGGCTGGCGGCGCGCCAACAACGCGGCGGCGCTCCTGCGCAGATAATCGTCCGCGGTTTCGGCGATGCGCGCGAGCCAGGGTCCGAGTCGCGCCCGGAACGGCTCCGGCAACGGCTCGGCCGCGGCCCGGCCGATCATCACGAGATCGTGCCGCAGCCGCAGCAATGTGCGCAGCAAGGGGCCCTGGTCGGGCTCGGCTGCAAGACGGGTCATCCGCTCATGCCTGGCTTCGGCCGCGACCGCGTCGAGCTGTACGATCGCCGCGCCGATGCTGGCCTGCATGTGCCGGAGTGTCTGCTCGTCCAGGCCGTGGGAAAAACCAGCAAACAGTTCGGGCAACAGCCGCCTGATCAGGTTCGAGCAGATTGGCGGCGCCCTCGATCGCCAGGTCATGCGCGCGGGCTGGAAACACCACCAACGACACCGCGAGGCCGATGACGCCTCCGATCGCGACCTCGATGACGCGTTCGATTGCGGACGCGATCGGACCGGTATGGGTGATGAAGGGCGCCAGGAACACCATGACCGCCGTGAACGGCGTGGCGCTGAAGCGCGGATTTGTCGCCGCCAGCAGGGCCGCCGGCGCAACCGCAAGGGCGAGCGCCGCCAGCAGCGCGGCTTCGTTGTCGTGCGGGATGAGCGCCCCCACTGCGCCGGCATAGGCGGCGCCGCCGACGGTGGCGACGAAATAGTCCATGGTCGCCTTGAGCGATCTGCCGACGCTCATTTGCGTCAGGATCACCGCCGTCAACACGGTCCACAGGGCGAGGGGAAGGTTCAACAAATGCGAGACCGCCAGGCTGAGCGTGGCGGCGATCGTCACCCGCAGGCACAGCCGCAGTTCGGCGCCGCGCTCGCGCAGCGCCGCGCGCAGCCATTGCCAGGCGGTCGCGAAGGAGGTCATGCCGAAGCTCCAATCGAGGTTCAAGTTCAGCGCGTGCCGTCGCGTCGAGTTTGCTCGCGCAGGGAGTTGTAGATGGGCGGATTGCGCAGCAGGGCCGGCACCAGCATGGCCACGAAGCAGGCCCCCAGCATCGGCAGCAGCATGGTGACATTGGCGGTCATCTCGACCACGAGGGTGATGCCGGTCAGCGGCGCGCGCACCACGCCGGCAAAGAAGGCTGCCATCCCCACCACCGCAAACCCTTGCGGCGCGATGTCGAGTTCGGGAAACGCCACGCGACAGAGCAGGCCGAAGCATAATCCGAGCTGCGCGCCGACGACCAGCAGGGGCGCGAACAGGCCGCCCGGCGTGCCCGCTGCATAGGACACCGCGCCCAGGCCGAACCGAAGCAGCAGAATGAATGGCAGGACGGCGAGCGTTCCGCCGCCGTTGAGCGCGCGCTGCGTGAGCGGATCGCCGCCACCGACCAGGTCGGGCGCAAACCAAGCCAGCGCGCCGACCGCCGCCCCGATCGCTCCCGCGCGCAGCTCGAGCGGCCAACGCCGCAAGTAGGCCGCGCCCGCGATCGCTCCGAGCAGCGCGCGGTTGTAGCCGACCGCCAGAAGCCCGGCGACGGCGCCGAGCACGACGTAAAGCGGGATCGTTGCGGCGCTCGCGAAAGCCAGTGCATCGACATGGAAGTCAGGGGCGTCGCCGTACAGCATGCGCGACACGAAGATCGCACCCGTCGAAGCGGCCAGCGCGGCGATGGCCATGCGGGGTTCGAACCGCCGCACCAGTTCCTCCAGCACGAATACCGCACCCGCGGTGGGCGCGTTGAACGCGGCCGCGAGACCCGCACCCGCGCCGGCCGCGATCAGCGCTCTGGCGTCGGGCCATTTGAGGTTGCCTAACTTTCCCGCGATATGGGCCACGATCGCACCCATCTGTACGCTCGGGCCTTCGCGGCCGAGCGCCAGTCCGGACCCGATCGCCAAAAGCCCGCCGACGAACTTGACCGGCAACACGATGATCGGCGCCGGCGGCACGTCCTGGCGCAACACCGCCTCGACGTGCGGAATTCCGCTGCCCGAAGCTTCCGGCGAGTAGCGGCGAACCAGCCAGGCCGCGAGCGCGACGGCGCCCGCGCAGCCACTGGTCACGAGCACGAAGCCCACGATCGGTGCGCCGTGAGCCCAGCCGATCAGCGCGTCGCGCCACGCATCCGCATGCTCCAGGAAAATGCGGAACAGCGTCCCGATCGCGCCCGCGCCGGCGCCCACCACGCACGCCAGCAGGACGAGCAGCAGCAGGCTGCCATGATCTCCTTCGGGATCGGGGGCCAACTCCTGATCGGGATTTATCGGCTTTGGAATCCCACGTCAAACCCCCTGCGGTGGCGTGCGACGACAGGGCATGAACCATGCCCGCCCGATCGCATGTTAGGCGAATACCATAGTCAACCAAATAGCTTGGTGGACTTCGTCGTCGGGCCGGTACGGCGGGAGCTCGACCGCATCAGCTCCGAGAGGCTTCCCGGATGCCGCGTAGCATTCTTGCCGACTTGCCGCCCCGGCGGACCACGCTCCACAATGACACTGCAGAACCTGGCGGCACTCGCTGATAGGCTGAGAAACCGCGATGGGAGGAGGTGCGCCATGCCGGACGAAGTTAGCCCGGACTACGTCCGCGCTCGATGGGCATACTCCGAGCTATTATCGTGGGGCCATGGCCATCTGTACCAAGGGCCAGGTGTCCAGGACTTGAAGGAGAAACTGGCTCTAAAGGTGCCATTCGACGAGCTGGGTAAGGCGGAACACTACCTTCTGATCGACCAGTTCGACCGAGTGAGGGGCACTACTTCAACCGCTATATAATTGGCATCCCGAACTTTAAGCCTGTCCTTTGGAGCAGGGACGACCTCGCGGCTGTCCACGTGATCCCCTATTTCGTCCGCGACGTTTCGAGCCTCGAACACCTGAAGGTGACCTTCAAGCAATGGATCGAGGCCGATCCGGTCAGACCTCTTCACCAGGATCATGCCCGCTACGCCGCATACGCCGTGGCTCCCGCGACGCGAGATGATCCAATGACAGTTGGGTTCTATTCAGGCTTGCCGGTCCTGCTCGACGGCTACCACCGCGCCGTGCGGTTCTGGAGGACGAGCGTCCCCGCTGCCACGCTTGCCGTCTATGTGCCCGGCTGAGTTCAATCCGAACCGGCGCGACTTGACCGATGAGCTCGCGCTGTAGCCACCCCGTGTCCCGGACGCGGTGCAGCGCGTAGCTCTTGCGGAGCGGTGCACCGCTGAGCCGGGACCGTCCGAAGCTCGGTGCGCCGTAACGGTCCCGGTTCTGCAGCGCACCGTGCACTTCGCTCCGCTGCGCCGCGCCCGGGACACGGGATAAAGCTTCGTTCTGCGCTACCCTGCGCAGCGCGGGAGACCGGTATGAACAGGCGGTTCTTCGTCTACATTCTGACCAACGGTCCGCGCGGCGTCCTATATGTCGGTGTGACCAACGACCTCATTCGACGCCTCTCCGAGCACAAGGCCAAGCTGGTGCCGGGATTCACCAAAGCGTATGGCGTCGTGCTGCTCGTCTATTACGAAGAATATTCGTCCGTGCTGGAAGCTCGAGCACGCGAAGCGACGCTCAAGCGCTGGCGGCGAGCGTGGAAGATAGCGTTGGTGGATAAATTCAATCCGGACTGGCGCGACCTGTCCGACCAACTTGCCCTGTAGCAAACTGCGTGTCCCGGACGCGGTGCAGCGCGTAGCTGCTTGCGCGAGCGGTGCACCGCTGAGCCGGGACCGCCAAGAACTCGGTCTGCGTTCGTGCTCGCGAGTCGGTGTGGTAACGGTCCCGGTTCTGCAGCGCATCAGCCACGCGATCGAGTGTACGCGATTGCGTACACTTATCTGCGTGCTGCGCTGCGCCCGGGACACGGTGCAGATTGCCTCACCACGAGTAACGCACGATGCCGGTACCGGCATAGGTCGAGGAGCGGCTGGCGAACTCGCCGTCGAACTTGCCGAGGAGCGAAACGCCGTTGGCGAGGCGAAGCTCGGTGCCGGCCGACACCAGCGCGGAGTTTTTCGCCGGCGTCGCGCCGTTGACGATGAAGCTCGCGCCCGGAAGCGCCTGGAATACGGCGGCAAGCGTCGGATCGCTCACCCAGTCGTGCGCCCAGGCGAGCCGGGCGCGTAGCGCCAGCACCGCGTTGGGATTGAGCGCGAGCAGGCGATCGAAGCGGGCGCCCAGCTCGCTCCTCGTATCGGTCGCGGTGCGACCGGCATAGCCGAGCGCAAAGCCGCCGCCGTTGACGTCGGTCTCGCTGTAGGTCGGCGTGCGGAAGCTCTGCGCCTGGATCGCCGCGTAGGGCGCAAGGCCGCCGAAGGTCGTGGCGAAGCGATAGCCGCTTTCCACCCGCGCGCCGAGGCTCTGCGCGTTGAAGCTGGCGGTGAGGTGATCGCCGGCGAAGGCGAAGCGGTCGGTCGACATCCAGTGATTGGTAAAGGCGAACGCCGCCGCCAGGTAGGCCGGGCCCGAACGGGTCACACCGTAGACGCCGGCCTGGAAGGCATCGCTCTTGCCGCCGCCGAGCCCCTGCGCCAGGCTCCAATTGGTGCCGCCGCCGGCGAGCGCAACACCCACGACCGTATTGGGCGTGAGGCGATAGTCGAGGCCGCCGGCGAACCCCGCTGTCCGCGCGGAGAGATCGTGGCTTCCGATCACCGCCGGATCGCCCGAGGTGCGATTGCTGCCGCCATAGGCCGAGCCCCACGCGCTCCAGCGTTGCTCGAAGGTCGGCGCCGGCACCGCCGGCGCTTTGAGCACCGCGGCATAGGCCAGCGCGATCTCGTCCGGGACGGGCTCGCGCTCGGGCGCAAACGCGATTGCCGGCCCGCCGCCTCCCGCGGCGCCGTTGCGTCCATCGACGAACGGATCGAGCATGAGCCCGAGGAACTGGTTGCCCATTTGGAATGCGACCTGCTGACCGCCGGTCGCGGCTTCGCCGGAGAGCTGGCTCAGTGCATTGGCGAGATTGCCGCCGGTGAGGCCGAACACGCTGCCGAAGCCGGGGGGCAGCGTGCCGCCGTTGTTGAAGAAGCCGTTGAGCGCGCCTGCGACATTCGTCTGTTGGTGCTCGGCTCATTGACCGGTGGCGCCGCCGCCCAGAACGGCGGTCAGGTTCAACGGACATCGGTCGGGGTGTAGCTGAGGCTCGTGGCGAAGTTGGCGGGTAGGTTCGCCGTGATCAAGCTATTGAACCTGGTGCCGCCGAGGCCGCCCGCGGCCGAGAGGATGGTGTAGGTGCGCGCGAAGTAGCTCCCCGGCCCGAACACCGCCTGCACGGTGCCGGCGAGGCTCGCCGTGCCGGTGACATTGGTGCGGTCGGCATTCGTGGGCGAGACCTCGACGAGGTAGGCGGAGGCCGACGTCAGCACCAGGTTGCCCTGCACCGTGAGGGTGCCGATCGAGTTGCCGGGCGAAAGCGTGCCGCCGTTGATGGTGGTGTTGCCGATGGTTCCGTTGCCGCCGATGGTGCCGCCGGCATTGACGGTGAGGGCGGAACTGGCGATCGAGCCGTTCACCGACAGCGTGCCGGCGTTGACCGTGGTCGCGCCGCTATAGCTGCTGATCCCGGTGAGCAGCAGCGTGCCGGTGCCGGTCTTGGTCAGGCCGCCGGTGCCGGAAATCGCGCCGGAGAAGGTCGTGCTGGTGTTGTCGTTGCCAGGGGTGAGTGTGGCCGCGCCTAAGGTCACGGCGCCGGCGCCGGCGAGCGAGCCGATGGTCTGGTTGAAGCTCGCGAGGTTGAGCGTGGCGCCGGACCCGACCGTGAACGCGCTTCCCGAGGCGAAGGCATTGGTCGCGCCAGCCCGTAGCGTGCCGGCATTGACCGCCGTCGCGCCCGAGTACGTGCTCGCACCGGAAAGGGTCAGTGTGCCGTTGCCGAGCTTGGTGAGCGTCCCGGTGCCGGAGATCGTGCCGCCGAGTGTGGCGCTATTGCCGTTGGTGTCGAAGGCGCCGCCACCGGCGCTGAGCGTGACAACGCGGTTGGTGGTGAACTCGGAGAGGAATTGCAGCGTGCCGCCACCGAAGGCAAGGCCGCCCGAGGCGGCGCCGAGATTCGCGTCGGCCGCCACCGCGAGCACGCCGCCGTTGATGGCCGTTCCCCCGGAATACGTGTTGATGGCGGTGAGGATGGTCGTTCCGGGACCGATCTGCGCGAAGCGTCCCAGTTCCGGAAATGACGCCGCCGAAGGTGACAGTGTCGGAGCGGTCGATCGCGAACGTGCCGTTGTCCGTTACGTTGCCGGCGATCGATCCGCTCGTGCCGCCGTTGCCGAGCTGCAGGGTGCCGCCAGTGATCGTGGTCCCGCCGCTATAGGTGTTGTTGCCGGTGAGAATCAGCGTCCCCGTGCCGGCCTTGCTCAGCGTGCCGCTGCCGGAAATGCGGGCGGCGAGGGTGACCGTGTCGGTGAAGTTCGCGACGATCGTGCCGTCGTTGCGAATCGTAGGCGTGATCAGCGTGCCGCCGAGCCCCCCGATGCCGAGCCTGAGCGTGCTGTTGGCGAGAATCCTGGTGTCTGCCGCCTCGACCACGCCGCCGTCGGCAATGGCGAGCGTCCCGACCAGGGGGCCGCAGCCGCAGTCCTCGCCGCCGATGGAAAGCCCGGTTGTCGCCGTCAGGCGCGAGCCGGTGCCGGTCACCAGCGCGGTGGACGAGCCGTCGGCACTGTCGCCGATGAAGGTGACGTTGGTGTTGACGACGGCGCCGTTGGATATCGTCAACATTCCGGGGTTGCCGATGCTGCCGCCGCCGACGCTGAGGCCGAGCCCGCCGACATTCCAGGTCGAGCCGGGGCCGGTCACCGTCGCTGTCGGCGTACCAAGGATGGAATCGATCTCGGCGCCACCCTGGCTATTGAGCACGCCGCCGCTGCTGATGGAGAGCGTTGCCGGGCCGAAGATGCCGATGCCGGTAACGCCGTTCACCGTCACGCTCGAGCCGGCGCCGCTGATGATCATGTTGCTCGCGACGAGGAGATCGTTGGCGGCCGGCGTGTCGCCGACTTGCAGCTTGCCACCATTGATGACGGCGAGAGTTCCGCTTTCCACCGTCACGCCCTGGGCGAACCCGTTGACGGTCAGTGAGCCGCCGCTGATCGTGAGCCCGCCGTTGTCGCAATTGCACAGCGAGAGATCGCCGCCGATTGTGCCGATGTTGCCGCCGTTACTGGCGCCGGTCAGCGTCAGCGAGCCGCCGTCCAGTTCGAGCGAGCCCGCGCCGGAGAACGCGCCCGAGAATGTCGTGCTGCCGTTGCCTGCGATGGTCAGCAGGGTGGTGGGGTCGGAAGCTCCGATGACAACGCTGCCGCCGCCCGAAGCCCCGTCGGCGAGCGAGCCGATCTGGACGTTGACGACCGTTGCCGATCCTCAGCGTCGCGCCCAAATTCACGGCGAGAGCGGTTTGGCCCGGCAGCGCTGTGCTCGGACGCCGCCACCAGCGTGCCGGCGCTGATGGTGGTGGCACCGGTATAGGTGTTGTTGCCGGACAATGTCAGCGTGCCGGTTCCGGTCTTGACCAAGGATGCGCCGCTGCCGCCGAAAGTCCCGCCGTCCTGGATGTCTCCGCTGACGGTGGTGGAAAGATTGTTACCGCCGACGGTGAGCTGGTTGGAGCCCAGGAAATACGTGCCGGCGCCCTCGATCGACCCGGCCGTGACCTGATTGTTGCCGCTCGGCCCAGAGGTGCCGGAGAAGTCGACCGTGCCGCCGGCATTGGTGATGAATCGGGCGTTGCCGCCGGTGCTGTTGGTGGCGAATTGCGTGAGCGCGCCATTGTTGGTGGTGATGATGGCGCTGCCGGCGGTACTGGTGTCGGTAAACGACAGCGTGAAGCCGCCATTGTTTGTGATGCTCGCATTTCCGGCCGAACTTGCGTTGGTAAACGTTGTCGCACCATTGTTAGTGAAACTCGGCGCGAACGCGGAATTGTTGACAATGCCCAGGCCATTGATTTCGAAGAGCGCAAGATTGACGGCGAAGGAATACGCCGGCGCGCCAGATGTGAACTGAATGGTGCCAATCGAGGTGGTATTTGAGATCGTGACCGACGTGGCGGCACCGTTATTCGTGAACGTCGCCGTGGTGTCCGGCACGTCCGGGTTCGAGCTCCAGTTCGTGCCCTGCGTCCATTCCTTGGGATTTGGTAATGGAGCGGTCCAGGTGCCGCTCACTTGCGCAGTCGCGGGCACTGACATGCCGAGTGCGCCTACCCAGACGCTTGCCAGCAGCGTCGCGCGCAATCCGGCCCGCGCGGGCCGCAGCGAAGTCGTGATCGCGCTGTGATGAAACGCAGCACCGCGCACGGCCAGTGCCCCGGCGCATGCTGCCTGCGAACGCCACTGATACGAACGCATCCCCACAATCCCCGCGCTCCCGCCGCACTCCCGACATCCCCGCGGGGACGGAACTGGCCTTGCGGCTAACGCTAAGGGCGCAGCCGGTCGTGATCAATTAACGGATGCGCGCCTCGGCGCGGATGGCCGCCGCCTGTGGCTTTTCCGCCACGCTGCTCGGAACGCGAAGTCGGGTCTGCCGTGCCCGGGGACGCATCACAAACCACTTGACACGCGTTACGAGAATCTCTGAGAAAGGAGCAGCATCCATTGCTACGCATTGACGCCCGCGCCGGAGGCCGCCGCGGGCTTTTTTGCGCGGTGACTGGCCGCGATCCGCTGGAAAAATCAACTGACGCGCGACGGGATCCGGCTTGCGAAGATGTTTGACCGCTCCACACCTGCTCAAGGCCAGGTTGCGCCCGTGTCCTGTTTTCGTCCTGTTAATGTCCTGTTATCCAAGGACAGCCGCGGTCGCCAAACGCGAGCGAGGCTGCGCCCATTTCCTATTTTCATCCGGCGGGTTACGGGGAAACTGCGGACGCTGGGTTGTACCCGCGCGTCCTGTTTTTTGTCTGTTATTTACAGGGAGCGTCTATCGGCAAAACGGGCGACCGCACAACGCTTGAACTTTTGCTACCAAAATACGGCCTGAAACACTGCGAGCCGCACCGTGGAGCTTTTGATGCCGTCGGTGTCGCGCCGCCGAAATGCGATGAGACCGTATCCGGATTTCCCTGCTCCAGCCGCCCGCACACCGGGGAAAGCCTGCTGCTATAATGAGAAAAACCGGTCAATCAGGGAGGACACCACGTGCCGGAACACATCGACCATGAGCCCAGGCCGCTGTTTCCTGGTCTCAGATCGTTCTACGACATCGTCATCCCTCTGGCCTGGCCAGTCATTCGCATCGCGGTCGGCTGGAACCTGCTGGTGCACGGCTGGGGCAAGGTCGCACGCGGGCCGTCAGCCTATATCCGTCCCTTCATGGAGCAGGGATTCGATCCGGCGCTGCCGTGGATTTGGGCGGCGTTGATCATCGAGTTCGTCGGCGGCATCGCGCTCATACTCGGACTGTTTACGCGGTTCTTCGCCGCGGCGGCTGCGATCGAGTTGCTCATCATCACCGTGCTCTATTGGAAAACCGGGTTCTCCTGGCTCAACCGCGGTTACGAATACACGCTGCTCTGGGGCCTCGTCTGCTTCGCGATCGCGTTGCGGGGCGGGGGACCATACTCGATCGATCGCAAGATCGGCGTCGAGCTCTGAAGCGAAGACCGGACGAGCCGACTGATGGAATTCGGCGTCCAGTTCTTTCCCGCGGTCGGTCCCGATCAGAAGGGCGCCGACCACTATTGGCGCGAGGCGCTCGAGCTCACGCAACTGGCGGAGCAGCTGGGCTTCACCAATGTGCGCACGGTCGAGCACTATTTTCTGTCCTATGGCGGCTACAGTCCCGATCCACTCATCTTTCTCAGTGCCGCCGCTGCGATGACGCGCTCGCTTCGGCTGGTGACCGGCGCGGTGCTGCCGGTGTTCAATCATCCGCTCAAGCTCGCCGGGCAGATCGGGATGGTGGATGCAATTTCCGGCGGCCGCCTGGAGGTGGGCTTCGCGCGCGCCTTCTTGCCCCACGAGTTCGCACGCTTCGGCATCTCGATGGACGAGAGCCGGGCCCGGTTCGATGAAGGCCTCGACCTGGTCCGGCGCCTGCTCGAGGAGGAGCAGGTGACGGCGCGCGGACGCTTCCATAGCTTCGAAAACGTGACCTCGCTGCCGCGGCCGACCCAGAAGCCGAGGCCGCCGTTCTGGATCGCGGCGCTGTCCACCAAGGAGTCGTTCGAGAATGCCGGCACGCTCGGGCACCACCTCATGGGGATTCCGCTGGTGGGAGCGCATATGCAGAGCTTGCTTCGGATCTATCGCGACGCCTGGACGCGAGCGGGGCACCCAGGCCGCGGCAAGGTGATGCTCGCGTTCCACATGTACTGCGCGGAGACCAGGGAGAAGGCGGCTGCGATCGCGCGCGCGCCGCTCAATCAATATCTCAAGTCGATCGTGGACGCTGCCTCGGGCTGGATGTCCGGCGTGTCTTCCCGCGACTATCCCAATTACCAAAAAATGATCCAGATGATCTCGGAGGAAACCTTCGAGTCGCAGGTCGAAAAGAGCGCGGCCTGGGTCGGCACTCCCGACGACATCCGCAAGGCCATCGAGATCTACGACCGCGAGGTCGGGGGTTTCGAGTCCGCTTCGCTGCAGGTGAATTTCGGGATGATCAACCGCGCCGAGGCCGAGGGCTCGATGCGTCTGTTTGCCCGCGAGGTGATGCCGCACTTTGCCCGTGCGCTGCGATGAAGGAACGCGCCTGCCCGCACTCTCGCCTGCGGGCGCGGGCTCAACTAACATTCGTCGCGGGCCCTTGTCATGGAATGCCGGAGGTGGCGCATGTTTCTGCGAAATGGCTGGTACGCCGCGATCTGGTCGCGTGACCTGCAGGAGCAGCCAGTTGCACGCACCTTTCTCAACGAGAAGGTGGTGCTGTTCCGCAATGGCTCCGGCCAAGTCGGCGCGCTGGAAGACTGCTGCTGCCACCGTGCCGCCCCGCTCTCGCGGGGTGAACGGTCCGGCGATTACCTCGCGTGCGGCTACCACGGGCTGAAATTCGACATCAACGGTCAATGTGTCGAGGTGCCGGGCCAGAGCCTGATTCCGCGCGGCGCCAAGGTCAGAAGCTATCCGGTCTGCGAGCAGTGGGGCGCCGTCTGGATCTGGATGGGAGAGCCGGCAAAGGCCGACACTTCGAAGATTCCCAACCTCTACTGGCTTGCCGATCCGAAATGGTCGGCCACGCCCGGCTACATTCACTTGAACTCGAATTATCAGTTCCTCATCGATAACCTGCTCGACCTGACGCATGTCACTTACGTTCACAAGAAGACTCTGGCGGGCGACCCGCGCGAAGCGACGACGCCGACCAAGACCGAACGCCTGCCGGACGGCGTGCGCGTCGGCCGCTGGATGATCGATTTCGTTCCGCCGCCGTTGTTTGCCAAAGCCGGCAATTTCAACGGCAACGTGGACCGCTGGCAGTTCGTGACCTGGAATCCGCCCTCGACGGTGTACCTCGACGTCGGCTGCGCCAAGACCGGAACCGGCGCCCCCGAAGGCGATCGCAGCCAGGGAATATCGATCTGGTCGAGCCACCTGATCACCCCCGAGACCGAGAATTCGAGCCATTACATGTTTTCGTTCGCGCGCGACTTCGCGCTCGGCGATGCCGAAATGTCCAAGCTGCTCTACGAAGGCTCGAAGGCGACGTTCCTCGAAGACGCGGAGATGCTCGAAGCGGTGCAGGCGAACCGGCGCGGCGGCTCGCTCGATGGGTTGGTCGACATAGCAGCGGATGCCGCGCAGCTGCAGGCGCGGCGGATGCTGGACCAGTTGATCAACGCAGACGCTGCCTGAGCGGCCCGGCCGCGCGGGCGCGCTCGATTAGCGATCGTTTCTCGGCAGATGGTTGTGGATGTGTGTGGCCGCGATCGCGGCCTGACCGACCGAGACGCTGAGCTGATGCAGTTCGGTCGTAATGTCGCCGATCGCGTAAAGACCGGGCACGCTCGTGAGCTGATCGCCGCCGGTCAACAGGGAGCCAAGGTCATCATGGCTGGCGCCGAGCGGAAGCGCCAGGTCGGATCGCACGCGGCAGCCCATCGCAGGGTAGAGCACATCAGGCACAAGGCTCGTTCCATCCGCCAGGACGGCCTTGACGTGATCATTCTGCTCCAGGAGGTCGACGACAGGCGCGCGCCGCAGCTCCACGTCGGCTTCCTGCAGCAACCGCAAATCCTGCTTTGAAGGGCTGACGTCGGCCATCAGCAGCAAGGTGACCCGCCGGGAATAGGTTCGCAGGAATATCGCCTTTTTCAAAGCCGGCTTGAACAATCCGATGACGGCGATGTGCTGATCCATGGCCTCGTAGCCGTCGCAAATGGGACAGAACCGCACGCGGCCGCGATAGATGAACTCCCGCATGCCGGGAAGGTTGGGTTTTTCGTCGACAATGCCGGTGGCCAGGATCACTTTGGGAGCCGTGACCGGGGTCTCATCCGTCATAACCGCAACGAATTCCTCACCGTGCCGATCCAGACTGCGCACGCAGCCGGCACGCGGTTCGGCTCCATATTGCGAGGCTTGCGCCCTGAGTTTCTCCAGCAGGTTCGGCCCCGAAATTCCGCTGAACGCGGGATAATTGTGGGTGTTGGGGATCAGGGCCGCGCGGCTGTTACCGCTGTCGACCACCAGGGTGCGGCGGCGGAACCGGGCGAGATAGGTCGCAGCGGTGAGCCCAGCCGGCCCGCCGCCGATGATCAGACAGTCGAAGGATGAATTCATGGCGCGCCGGAAGGATCCGATGGTTCACAGCGTCTGCACGCCGGTTTTGTCACGGGTCGTTTGCGATCCGCTGCACGCATTCCTGTGGGCTGGGAGATCGGCTGTTTTCGCCTGCGGCGGCAATGGACCCTTTATGTAGGTTGGTCGTGGAACAATCGAAAGGCGTCGCTGACGATTTCGACTGGAACTTGCGACAGTAAAAGGGGTTAACGACAGGAGGAGCGCATGTGGGTGAACCCTTGGAGTTCCCCAGCCTCGAAGCAGAATTGGGTGCTCCCTGTGTCCGAGAAGCAGAACGAGCAGAACAACGAACAGGCGGTCGCCTCGGACCCGAAGCTCATCGTGTCCGCGTTGTTTGCTTCAAGCGGAGCTGTTGCACCCGTCGATTTCGCACGCTTCGGACAGCGCGTGGGCGAGATCATCGCGCGTGCGGGCGGTCCCCGGCGCGAACCGCCGCGCACCGGCGGCCGTTAGTCCGGCGGCAGTTCTGCCGTCGCGACAAAAACGGCGCGAGACGCTTACAGCCAAGCCGATTATCGACTGCCGGCCTGGGTCTTCAATGCCTGCAAATCGGACTCGCTGCGGAGCGTCATGACCGCGACTTTGCGTGCCCTGAAGTAGGGAAGCACGACCCGCATCGGCGCTCCCTCCTGCTCCAGAAGAGAGACGTAGCGGGGTTCCGCTCCGCGCGTGGGCAGGTCGAAGGCCGTCCAGGCCGACGTCTTCGGATCGTAGCGCAGCACGCGGTCCGCGCCCCAAAGGTTGGTCCAGGCATTGTGCTTGGTGTCCACCGCCACGTGATAGGGCTGCTGTTCGCCGGGGAGGGGCACGTAGGTGGTCTCGTGGGTTCGGGTGTCGATGCGAGCGAGATTGGCGCCCCACGAATTGCCGATCCACAGCACGTCAGCATTCTTGTCGGTGCCCATGCGGCGCGGCCCTTGCGCCCATGGGAACGGGTTGTTGAAGTCAGGCTGGTTGTAGGTCTCGTAGAACGTGCGCGCCTCCGGAGTGACTCGATTCATCTCCTCCTTCACGGCAGCGAGTTTGACTTCCTGCGACTTGCCTGTGGCATCGTCGCCCTTGCCGATGATGTCGAGCGTCATCTCGGCCCACCAGCCGTTGCCGTCGCGATCACCGGCCGCTCCATAGGTCACGCCGGTGCCGTTCGGGGTCTTGTAGGTGAGCGACTTGAACTCGGTGAATGTCTCGGTCGCGGGATCGAAGCGCAAAGCGCCGTCCGGTGCGGAGGCCCAAATCCTGCCCTTGCCGTCGTGATCCACCGTGGTGGCACCGCCGGTCGGCGACATGCCCTGCGGCGGCAGATAGACGTCGATCTTCTCGGTTTTGGGATCGAGGCGCCCCAAACCGCCGCGCCCATTATTGACGTTGAACCAGATGATGCCCTTGTCGTCCCGGGTCATACCGTGGGTTTGCGCCGCCAGACCGTTGGGAGCCGCCACCTTGAATAATTTCACCTCGCCGGTCTTGCTGTCGATCTTGCCGATGGTGGTGCGTCTGTTGGGAATGTTGCAGGTGAACCAGAGCTGCCCGTCGAGGTCGAGCCACGCGTCATGCACGCCCCACCCCGGGATGAGGACGGAGGGCGTCCCCAGCGACCAGTCGCTGCCGTCATTCTGCACGAAGTTGCTGGGAAGGCCCGCATCCGCATCGAGCGGGACGTCGTATTCCTTGAACATCACGCGGGCCGATTCTCCGGATGGACGCGGATCCGGCTTGAACTTCATCGCGCCTTCGCCCGGGCCGCGGGCGCGGGCGAGATAGGCGGCCAGTTCCTTCTGATGGTAGTCGAGAATGCCCGCCGGCTTGCGGTCGTTACCGACGAACGTGCCGTAGACGTTGGCATTCTTCATAAGCTCGATGATGGCGTTCCAGCCCGCCTCGTCGAATCTGTGCTGGAGAATGTAGCTCGGCGTATGACAGCCGGTGCAATTGTTGCGCACCATCCGTTTCATGCGCTTGTCCTGCTCGCTCTCCTCCGGCAACGCCGACAGCATGACGTTGCCCGGCAGTTGCCGAACGAAATCCTTCATCGGAACGAGGACAAAGCCTTGCTTGCGTGCCGCCGACAAATCGACCTCGGCCTTGGCGGTCTCGAAACTCACCGCCTGCGCCCATACCCGATACTTTCCGGCGGGAAGCGGAGGGAAATAATAGTCGCCGCTCTCATCCGTGAAGACCGAGGTCGTCACGGTCCCGCCCACGGGCTTCGCGGAGACGGTGATCCCGCCCAGCTTTTCGCCCGCCGCCGAAGTGATCGCTCCGCTGAGGATGGCATCGGCGGCATGGGCCGCTACCGAAGGCACCGCCGCACCCGTGATGATCAGGGCGGCGAGCAAGGCACCTCGTGCGTTCTTCATGACGTTGTCTCCCGTTGTCCTCAGCGTACCGGTGCGGCCGGCGCCGGCGGCGGAGGGGTGGGTATGGTTTTCAGATATGCGACGATCGCGTCGATCTGGGCGGGCTCGAAATGGTACTTGAAGCCCGGCATGCGGGGAGTGCCGTTGCTGATGACCTCACGCATCACCGTGTCCTGCCCGCCGAGGGAACTCCGGGACAGTTCGGGACCGTAGAGCGGGCTCACCATCTGCGGCTTGGTGTGGCAAACGCGACACGACTGGTTGAACAGCCGCATGCCCAGGAGCTGTCTGTCATCGAGGGCTTGATCGCCGACTGTTGGCTGCGCCGATGCGCCCGTTGGCGACATCGCAAGCGCGAGCAAGACCGTGGAGACCCCGAACGCCGTTGCGACCAGCCTCATCGCCTTCCTCCCCGACATTGGCAGCATTTTTTGGTTAGCGTACGACCGTGCGGGTTCGAAGGGAAGCGGCCTGCCGGACCCAAAACCGCATGGCTGACCCATCGCGGCGAAGCGGCAGCGATGCGGTGCAGGGCGAGGACAAGGGCATCCGATACCGCAACGGCAGGCCCCCTGTTGGGCGGCTCTTGCACAACCCCGCGGCAGGAATCAATCCGTGACAGTGCGGCGATATCGTCGTATCGCGAACACGGTGATGGTCGCAGTTTCAGCGTGGCGCGCGGGTCGAGGCGTTGCGCGGTATTGAACGCGAAGCGATGATATGACAATCCGGATCGGCACCTCGGAATACGACGGCACCTTCTACAGCCAGGGCCGCGCCCTCAAGATCATATTCGAGCGGCAACCGGAACTCGTTCCGGTCGAACTTCTGGAGTCCAAGTCCGCCAGCACGGAGAACGCAAATCGCCTGCAGGCGGGCGAGATCGAGTTCGGCTTCATGGCCTCGAACTGGATCGGCCGCGCGAAGAACGGGGAGGCTCCGTTCGCCCAGCCGATCGACCTTGCCATGGTGGCGTTGATGAACGCCGGCCCGTTGTTCTTCATCGTGCGGGCGCAATCGCCGATCCGATCGCTTTCCGACCTGCGGGCGCGTCGCGTCGCGGTCGGCCCGCGCACGAGCGGCATGGTACAGCATGCCCACGGTATTTTCGGCGCGCTCGGCATGAGCTTTTCGCAGTTCACGCCGGTCTATCTCGACTTCGCCGCTGGCGCCGAGGCGTTGGCCGCGGGCGACATCGATGCCCAGTTCCAATGTCCCATTCCCAATGCGGTCATGACCGACCTCGCCGAGCGCGTCGGGCTGCGCGTCCTGCCCTACGAACGCGACGAACTGGAAAGGGTGATGCAGGCTGTGCCCGATTATCGTCGTACCGTCATGCGCAAGGGCGCCATCCGCGGTCTTGATGCGGACCTGCCCCAGGTCGCGGTGGTCAACGTGCTGGTCAGCCATCGGCGCGTGCCGGAGGCAACGGTTTGCGCGGCGGTCGCGGCGATCGTCGCGAGTTGCGACGAACTCGGCCGGATCAATCCCTTGTTCCTGGGCATGAGCGATCTGTTCCGGCCGCTCCGGTCGCAGGGCCGTGCGGCGCTCGAATTTGGCGGCGTGCCGCTTCATCCCGGTGCGCTGCGTGCCTATCGCGAGGCGGGGCTGCTCACGTGAGCGACGGTCGGATCAGATCTTCCGCCGCCGGATCTTCCGCCGCCGGGTCCGGGACATCGGCGGTTATTGCGGCTCGATCCCCGCTTCCTTGATCACCTTGGTCCACAAGGCCGTCTCTTCGGCAAAGAATCGCGCGGTGTCGGCGGGCGTCGTCGCTCCCGCCTCGAGCGAGATCCGGCGCAGCATGTCGCCGACCTCCTTGCTCTTGAGGATTTCGACGACGTCGCGGTTGATCTTTTCCGCCAGGGCGACGGGCGTGCCCGGTGGCGCGACCAATCCGAACCAGGTGATCGACTTGAAGCCGGGCAGCCCCGCTTCTGAGAAGGTTGGCACGTCCGGTATGACGCCGGCGCGCTGCAGATCGGCCACGCCCAAGAGCTTGACCTTGTTCTCGCGGTAGAGCGGGACCGAGGTCGCGAGCGTGTCGAAGAACATGTCGACATGACCGGCGACGACGTCCGTCAGCGCCGGCTGTGCGCCGCGATAGGGCACGTGCACCATCTTGATGCCGGCCTGCACTTCAAGTTGCGCCGCCGACAGGTGCGCGGTGGAGCCCACGCCTTGCGAGGCATAGGAGAGCTTGCCGGGATTGGCCTTGCCGTAGTCGAGAAGCTCCTTCAACGTCGTTGCCGGAAGATCCTTGCGAACCACCAAAACGTTGGGGATTTTCGCCAGCATGGTGATCGCGACGAACTTGGTCGGCTCGTAGCCGAGGTCGCGAAACAGCATATGATTGAACGAAAGCGGGGAGGGCGGCGCGACCAGCAAGGTGTAGCCGTCCGGCGCCGCGCGCGCGACGTTGCCGGCGCCGATATTCATCGCCCCGCCGGGGACGTTCTCGACGATCGCCGTCTTGCCCCACTTTTGGCCGAGCTGGTCCGCCACGATGCGCGCGAGGGTGTCGGTGGTCGAGCCGGGCGCGGCCGGAACCACGATCTTCACCGTTCGCGATGGAAAGGGCTCTTGCGCGGCGCCTGGCCACGGCCAAAGCGCCGCCCCCATGGCGGTCGCGAGCGCGATCACAGCACCGAAGCGGGACATTCGTTCCTCCACATCATTCGCGGGCCTTTTGACCCATCGTAGCCGTTGCGTTTCCGGGCGGAAACCTGCCGGGATTCGACCCGCTTATCAGCGCCGGGCGAGGACGGGCGTCAACCCGACAGGATCGCGGGTGCGCATGTTGGCGATCTCGTGTATGACAGAGCAGATCGGGACGGAGACCACCATGGCTTACACGCTCGATGAGTTCTGCGCGGAAAGTCGCGCGCTGCTTAAGGCCGAACCGCAGGCAAATGCGCTGGCGCAAATCTCGCAACGACTCGGACGGCTTCTGTCCAATCCGTCCTTTGTCGCCGAAACCTTCAGCGATGCCACGCCGCCCGGCCGGCGCGTGCTCTACCACGATCCTGAGACCGACTTCTATGTGCTCGCGCACGTGCAGGAGGGAAACAAGATCGGCAAGCCGCACAGCCATGGGGCGTCATGGGCGATCTACGGCAACGCACGGGAGCATACCGAGATGACGGAGTGGCGCCGTGCCAACCCGGAGAGCGAGGACCACGCCGTGCTGGAGCCGGTGAGCAGATATCGCCTGGGCCCCGGTCAGACCAAGGCCTATGGCCCGGGCGTGATCCATTCGACGGCGCATCCGGAGAAGGCCTGGGTGATCCGCGTCACCGGCACCGACCTCGACGTGCTGCCGCGCTATCACTTCAGGAAGCAGGACCGGATTCTGGAGAAGGCGTGAGCGCTGGTCGCGCCGAGGTTACGGAACCGCCGCCTCGCCTATTTCCTCTCCCCGCCGATCGCGTTGTAACGCGCAATCACGTCCTTCGGCGTAGCCGCGGTCCGCGCCAGCAGCTTTAAGATCGCATCGCCATCGACCGGACTCATGTCGATGCCGAGCTTCTCGGCCTCGTCGACAAACGCCTTGTCCCGGCACATCGCAAGGAACGCCGCCTGCAGCGTCCTGGCTCGATCCGCCGGGATAGCGGGCGGCGCGGCGAATGGCAGCGCCATGAAGAACGGAAGCTCCGCGAACTCCAGAAGCGAAAGCGTAGTCGCATCATCGGTAAGCTCGCGCGCGGTCGGCATGTCCGGAAACTCTGGGTGCCGCGTCGTGCGGCCAAAGGCCATGAGCGGCCGGAATGTCTTTCTATTCCAGAGATCGCGCTGCCCGGTTCGCACCGAACTCAGGCCCACCATCTGGCCATCGAGTTCGCCGCGCTGCATGGCGAGAAACAGCGGCGCCGCACCGGTATAGCCGCGCACCACGTTCACGTTGAGGCCGAGCACCTCCTTCGCGATCACGGCGAAGATCAGGTTGCTCGACGCGGCATTGTCCGCGCCCAGCGTCACGGACACGCCGGGCGTCTTGAGGTCGGCGATGGTCCTGGCCGCATGATTGGTATTGACGAGCATCAGGTAGGCGTCGTCGTCATAGGACGAGAAGCTTCCAAGCCAGGTGAACTTTGCCGGATCGAACTGGGCGTTGGGATTGCCCTGGATGGCGAGCTGCGGCACGGCGCGCTCGAGCTTGGCAAGGACCGTGCCGTCTTTGTCGGAATTGAAATAGAGGCGGTTGGCGGTGACGAGGCCGCCGCCGCCCGGATTGTTCTGGACGATGATGTTCGGGTTGCCTGGAATGAAACGCGACAGATGTCGCGCCGCCAGCCGCGCCGAGATGTCGTTGATACCCCCCGGCGAAGTGCCAACCAGCATCGTGACGGTGCGGCCCTTGTAGAATGGCTCGACGGACTGTGCCGCCGCGTACCGCGTGGCTGCCAGCATGTCGCACCACGAGGCGCAAAGCAGAACGACGAGCGCCGTGCGCAGCCTGTCGGACATGGCTCTTCTCGCTTACGGCAACGCCGCGAGCAGATGGCCGAAGCCCTGCCTCGGCTCGCGCACGTGCAGGCGCTTCTGAATTTCCCAGACGCGTGCCGTCACCGGATGCACTACGGGCACCTGCAGGTCCTGCTCCAGCGTCTCGATGATGTCGAGCGTGCGCCAGCCGGAGCCGAGCATGTAGATCGCGTCGGCGCCTTTCGCCCGGAGAAAATTGCGCTTGATGTGGGCGTACACCTGGTGGCTCGACAGCTCCTGCACCTTGCTGAAGGGCACGTCGATTCCTTCCATGCCGCGCACGGTGAAGCCGGCGTCGCGGAAATATTTGGCGAAGATGGCGTTGAGGTTGGGGGGAAAGTAAGTGGCGCCGATGATGGTCTTGGCCTTCAGAGTCTTGAGCGCGTTCACGTGATTCTGCGCCACGCTCATGATCGGCGTCTTGTATTTCCTCTCCCAGGTCTTGATGATCTCGGCTTCGCGCCTGCGGCCCTGCACCATGAACGGCGGCGCGCCGTGGGGATGAATCAGGTCGCAGCCGCATTCGGCCAGCACCGCGACGAGCTCCTCGTAGGCCGGCATCAAGGTTTCGAACTCGTCCGCGGTGCCGCGACGGACATTGAGGAAGAGCGGAATCAGTCCGATGCCCTCCGGCAGCAGGCGGATGACCTCCTCGGTCACGCCCGGCCGCAAGGTCGGGTTGATCATGCCTACGACGCCGCGCCAACTCGAAAAGGCCATGACCCTCTCGCGTCATGCGCGGGCCTGCCCCGCGCATCCATCAGTCAGACAAGGCTGACGTTTAGCTCGATGGTGCCGTTTAAGTCTGGTCAGCCTGGCAATGACGACTCGTCACGCCATGCTACCTACCGTACTCCTTCTTCGCCGCCTCGGCCGAGATATATCCCTCGGCGATATCGCGGTCGAGTGCGGCGCCGTCGCGCGCCGGCGGCTCGCCGCAGCCGCCGCCTCCCGCGCTTTGCAGCAGGAAGCGCTCGCCCGCCTTTAGCTCGTAACGGCCCGATGACGGCGTCACATATTCCTGCGCGGTGCCGAGCCTGATCACGAAGCGCGCGCCGCGCCCGGCCTTGCCCCCGGCGACGCCCTTGGGTGGAAAACGGCTCTTGTCGTAGCGGCGAATGACGGTTGCGTCCTCGAGCAGCTCGTATTCGCGCTCGAGGCTCAGTCCGCCGCGCCACCGGCCGGCGCCGCCGGAATCCGGCACCAGGTCGAAGCGCGTGATGCGGCAGGGAAACTCGGATTCCAGGATTTCGATCGGCGTGGTGTGCAGGTTGCTCAGGTGGGTGGCGGTGGCGGAGGCGCCGTCATGGCCCATTCCCCCGCCATAGGCCGAACCCATGATCTCGTATTGCATGTTCGACTGTCCGGGCCTGCCCTTGGCCCAGGCGATGGTCAACGCGCTCGACGAGCCGGCATTGGCGATCGCCCGTGCAGGATGAAAATGCGCGAGCGCTTCGAGAATGACATCGACAAGCTTGAGGTTGACCATTTGGTAATTGGAGACGGATGCGGGCGCCTCGGCGTTGGTCACCGTGCGCGGCGCGTAGATGAGCAGCACCACGTCGCGCATGCCGTCATTGAAATGCAGGTTCGGGCCGAGGCAGCCGATGAGCGAGTAGAAGACGCAGGCTTCCACCATGGACGGGCGCAGGTTGACCGGGCCGCGGGCCTGCGGATCGCTGTTCGAGAAGTCGAAGCTCGCGACCCCATTCTTGATTGCAACGGTGACTGCAAGCTTGATCGGCTGGTCGAGCGCGACCCCATCGCTGTCGAGCAGACCTTCCGCGGACGCTTCTCCTTCCGGCAATTTGGCGATGGCCGCGCGCAATTCATCCGCTGCGCCCTTGAGGATGGCGGCGAAGGCGTCGGTGACGGTGGCCGCGCCGAAACGACTGCACAATTCCCGGACTCGTGCCGCGCCCATCTGGGTCACAGCGATTTGGGCGTGGATATCGCCGCCAACCAGGCCCGGCTGTCGACTGTTGGCGAGGATGATGCGCTCGATATCGGTCTGCGCGACGCCGCCGTCCACGATCTTGATGGGGGGCAGCAGCAGGCCCTCCTGAAACATCTCGGTGGCGTTGGCGGAGGTCGAACCGGCGACGGCGCCCCCCACGTCTGCCTTGTGCGCTATCGTGCCCGAGAATGCGACGAGTTCACCGGCGGCATAAACCGGCGCGACGAACGCCATGTCGGAGACGTGGGGCAGACCGCCGGCATAGGGATGATTGGAGACGAACACGTCGCCGTCCTTGATCCCCGAGCCTTCGGCAAGGCCGCCATAGAGTTCGAGAATGCGTCCGACGAGATGCCGGTAGACCGGGGCGTGGAAGAACATGGGTGGCGCCACGATCAGCCGGCCGTTGCGATCGAGGATCACGCAGCTGAAGTCGCGCGACTCGCGGATGATGGTCGAGTAGCCGGAGCGATAGAAATGGTAGTGCATTTCATCGACCAGGCTCGCGATCTTGTTGCGCAGGATCTGGATGGTGATGGCATCCATACTCATGCCCTTGCCATGATCAGGTTGCCGTAGCCGTCGACTTGCCCGTTCCAGCCCGGGGGAATGACGGTTGTGGCATCGAACTGCTCGACCAGAGCCGGCCCCGTGATCGTCGCTCCGATATCGAGGCCATCGCGCTCATAGAGCACCGCGTCGATCATCGGTCCATTGAACGACACGCCTCGTCTGCCCTTGACCGCGTTGGCGACGAAGCGCGGCGATGGTGCCGCGGCAACCTCGCGCGGCTCGTATTTGGGCACGGCCACGCGCACGCGCAGGCGGTAGCTCACCACTTCCACCGGCCTTTCCTTGGCCGCGTGGCCATGGCTGCGGGCGTGACGCTCGTCGAACCTGTCCCGCGCCGCAGCGAGCGCAACGGCGGTCAGCCGGTCAGCGAACAGTCCTTCGAGCGGCGTACGCAATTCGTATCCCTGGCCGGTGTAGCGCAGGTCGAGTTCGCGTGCGAAGCGGGCATCGGCGGCGGACATTCCTTCGGCGGCAAGCTCGTCGCCCGCCTTGCGTTCCAATTGTCGGAAAATATCCTCGGCATGATCGGCGGTGATCTCCGCGAGCGGCCGGAGCTCCGAGCGGATGTAGTCGTGCACCACGTCGGTGCAGAGAAGACCCAGCGCGGAGAACGCTCCGGGACGCGGGGGCACCAGAATGCGCCGCATACCGAGTTCCTCGGCGACTGCGGCGGCATGAACGGCACCAGCCCCGCCGAACGGCAACAGCGTGAAGGCGGAGAGATCGACGCCGCGCTTGGCCGCGAACACGCGCACCTCATCGGCCATGCGCATGTCGACGATGCGCTGGATTCCGGCGGCGGCTGCCATCACATCCATCCGCAACGGGTCTGCGACATACTCCTTGAGAGCTGTGCGCGACGCCGCGACATCCAGCGTCTGTGCTCCGCCGAGGAAATAGTCGGGATTGAGATAGCCGCACACGAGGTCGGCGTCGGTGACCGTCGGCCGCGTTCCACCGCGTCCGTAGCATGCCGGACCGGGATCGGCGCCGGCGCTCTGCGGGCCGACATTGAGAAAGCCGCCGCCGTCGATCCAGGCGATCGAGCCGCCGCCGGCGGAGATCGTAGTCATGTCGAGCGCGGGCACGTCGATCTGGCGGCGCGCGATCACCCCCTCGGTGACTTCGAGCGGCGCGCCGCCTTCGATGAAGGCGATGTCGGCGCTGGTGCCGCCCATGTCGAGGGTGACAAGGCCGCGCTGTGCGTCCTCGCGCGCGAGATACGCGCTCGCCTGCGCGCCCGCCGCGGGGCCGGAGAACAACGTGTGCACGGTGCGGCCGCCGGCGATCGCCGCCGAAAACGGCATCACGCCGCCGTTCGATTGCATCAGGAAGCGCTGGGGTGTGCGAACTCCGGCGGAATCCAATCCGCCATTGAGATGGGCGATATAGCGCACCATGACCGGCTCGAGATAAGCGTTGAGCAGGGTCGTCGACAGCCGCGCCCATTCCCGGATGCGGGGCAAGACCTCGCTCGACAGCGAGACCTGGACGGCGGGAAACTGATCATGGATCAGTGCGCGCGTTTGCTCTTCGTGCGCGGGATTCATGAACGAGAAGAGGTAGCACACCGCAATCGACTCGACCCCGGCATCCTTGAGCTCGCGGGCGGCCTCGCGAACGGCGGTCTCATCGAGCGGCAGGAGAACGCGACCGGCGTAGTCGCAGCGCTCGGGAATCTCCTTGGTGAGGCTCTGCGGAGCGATCGCCGCCGGCTTCGAATAGAAATAGTCGAACAGGTTGCCGTCACGCGCCTGGTTCTGGATTTCCTGCACCGCGCGATAGCCCTTGGTAATCAGCAGCCCGACCTTGGCGCCGCGCATTTCAAGCAGCGCATTGGTGGTGATGGTGGTGCCGTGGGCGAAAAAGCCGATCTCGTCCGGCGCGATACCTCTGGCAATGAACTTGGCGATCCCATCCAGCACGCCGAGGGCGGGGTTTCGCGGCGTGCTCGCGACCTTCTCGATCAAAAGCTCCCCGGTCGTCGTGTCGAGCAGCACGAGATCGGTATGGGTGCCGCCCACATCGACGCCAAGGCGATAGCGGGAAGTACTCATGGTGGGCGCTTGCGCGCTCTCGTCAGCCTATTCATCCCGATTGAGATGATAATCCGGCGTAGGCGGCGGGCCCCAGCCCGCGACCGCGCGGTTATCGCGGCTCCACACCTTTGGCCGCTGGGGGCGGTCCGCGTGCCAGGGCCGCGGATCGAAAAAGCCGAGCTCCTCGTCCAGCACCTGGTCGAGCTCGGCGAAGAACTCGATCACGTGCTCGTCCGGATTGCGGTGGTAGATCGAGACATTGTGTCCGGGGCCGTGGCGCAGCGGCCCCCAGATGATCGGGATGCGGTGAAATGACAGCACATCGCAGCCCTGCTCCACCGCCGAGAAGTCCCGCACCTCGAAGGCGATATGGTGCATTTTGGCGCGTTTGCCGCGGATGAAGTTCACGGTGTGGTGGTCGGGATTGCAGCGCATGAACACGAAGAAGTCGCCGTTCCAGTCCGATACCTTGAAGCCCATGACGCGCTCGTAGAACTCGCAGGTCTGCTGCACATCCGGGACGACGAACGCGCAGTGGCCGAGCTTGATCGGACCGACGCCCACCACCTGCTGGTTGGGCGTGAGATAATCCCACTCCGTGAACACCTCGATGGTGGTCCCTTTGTTGTCCTCGAAGGCCAGTAATTTGGGCGTGCCGGGAAGGTCATCGCTGCGAAGATCGCTCTTGATTCCGTCCTCCGAGAGCGCGCGGGCAAGCGCCTTGAAGTCGGAATCGGGAGCCACCTGAAACGCGAGTTTCGCGCAACGCGCCGCGTCCCCTTTCTTGAGCTGCACCACCAGCTGGCCGAGCTTCGTTGCCAGCAGAGCGCGATCCTTCTCGCGCGCGGCGACCACCAGGCCGGTCACCTGCGTGTAATGCTCGATTTGCTTCTCGAGGTCGGGCGTCTCGAAGGTGGCGTGTCCGATGCGTCGCACTTTGATCATGGCGTTTCCCTTAGCCGTAAGTCTTGAGCACATGGCGGGCAATGACCATTTTCATCACCTCGCTCGCGCCTTCGGTGATGCGGTAGCTGCGCTGCTGCCGCCACATTTTCTCGATCGGAAGATCGGTGGTGAGCGCAATTCCGCCGTGGATCTGCATGCATTGATCGGCGGCCTTGAACGCCATCTCGTCGGCGAAATATTTGGCGACGTAGGCGTCTTCGCGCGCCTCTTCGCCCTGGTCGAGACGCGCCGCGGTCTTGTAGACGAGCAGGCGGGCGGCCTGCAACTCGATGAACATGTCGGCCAACATCCATTGCACCGCTTGGCGATCGGCCAGCGGCCGGCCGAAGGTCGAGCGCTGCTTGGCGTAGGACGTCGCCATTTCCAGGCAACGCTCGGCGACGCCGAGCGCACGCGCGCCGTGCTTGACGCGGCCGATATTAAGCCATTGCTGGCCGAAGCGCATGCCGTCACCTTCCTCGCCGACGCGGTGGGTGGTCGGGACGCGCACATTCTCGAGAACGATCTCCCACGGCTTGTCGCCCATCATGGTCTCGTAGCAGGCCCCCAGCTTCACGCCCGGCGTATCCATGTCGACGATGAAACAGGAAATGCCGCCGCGGGAGCCTTTGCTGCGGTCGGTCGCGACCATCAACTGCATGAAATCGGCATGACCGGCGCCGGTGATGAAGCGCTTGACGCCGTTGATCACGTAATGGTCGCCGTCACGCACGGCTGTGGTGCGCATGCCGCCGGGGTCGGATCCGGCGTCGGGCTCGGTCTGCGCGAAGCAGGCCTTCTTCTCCCCGCGCAGCAGCGGCAGCAGGTACTTCTCCTTCATCTCGCCCGTGAGCGAATAGAGAATGCCGCGCGCGGATGGCCCGGTGATGCCTTCTCCGCGGGCCGGGATGGCGATGGTGCGCGAGAGCTCTTCCCATACGATCGCGCGCGCGAGAACGGGCATGCCGCCGCCGCCATATTCCTCCGGAACGTCGAGCTGCCAGATGCCGAGTTCCTTGGCGCGCTTCTCGAAACGCTCGAGATATTCCGGCTTTACGGTCTCGCCGTTGGTGGTCTTGCGCTCGATCGGAATCAACTCATTGTCGACGAAGCGCCGCAGCCCGGCCTTGAGGATTCGCAGCTCCTCGGGCAATTCAAAATCCATCCCTTTAGGCTCCTTGGGCGTCCTCCCGCCACAACACCCGCACATCGACCGCGACCGTACCCTCACCGGCCGGGCGCACCATGAGCGGGTTGATCTCGATATCCTTTATTCTTGCGCGATGGTCGAGAAAGAATCGGCCGAGCGCGAGCACAGTCGCCTCGAGCGCCGCGCGATCGGCCGCCGGCCGCCCGCGAAAGCCGGAAAGAAGCGTTGCCAGCTTGAGGCGGTCGAGCATCGCGCCGACCTCATCCGCGCTCACCGGCAGCAGGCGCAGCGTTGCATCCTTGGCGAGCTCGACCAGCACGCCGCCTGAGCCGACCAGCAGCATCGGGCCGTAGAGCGGATCGCTGCGTGCGCCGACAATGGCCTCGACCCCGGACACCATCTCCTGCACGAGGTAGCCGTCGATGCGCGCGCCCGGCTGCGCGGCGCGCGGCGCGGCGGCGAGCGCATCCACGGCAGCCTGCACCGCCGCGCGATCCCGCAATCCGAGCGCCACGCCGCCGGCCTCGGTCTTGTGCAAGATGTCGCGCGAGTGAATCTTCAATGCCACCGGAAAGCCGATGTGCTCGGCGGCGGCCACGGCTTCCGCGGCATTGCCGGCCAGGCGGCTCCTGGGCAGTGCGATGCCGTAGCGTGCGAGCGTGGCGTCCAGCGTGTCCGCAGACAGGTCGCTTGGCGGTGCAGGTGGCGGCGTTGGCGGCACGCGGCCTCGGCGCGCGGCGTGAAACCACAAGCCGTTGAGGGCGCGGATGGTCGGTTCGATGCCTTGTAGGAATGGAAACCCGGCGGCCTCCTGCGCGGCGAGGTGGTTGTCGCTGATCTGGTAGATCATGCGCCCAAATCCGACGATCGGCTTGTCGGTCTGGGTCAGCAGCTGTCGCAGCGGAGTTACGTCGCCCCAGGCATCGGTCTTGCGCGGCATGGGCGAGGCCCACGCCACCATGTCGATATTGGAATCGTGCGCCGCGGTCGCGCAGATCCTGGCGGCAACTTCGAGGGTGGAGGGAATGCCGACGTCGAGCGGATTCTTGGGCGCGATGCCTTCCTGCATCATGGGCAGGAGCGCCGCCTTGGTCGCGTCCGTGAAGTCGGGCATCGCCGCGCCTTCGGCCTCGACATAGTCGTACAGCAGGTCGACGGTTCCGCCCGAGGTGGTGACAAAGCCGATGCGCGGCCCTTTTGGCAGCCGTCCGCCCTCGAACGCGAGCGCGGCTTCGATGAGGTCGTCGAGCGAGCGATAGTTGACGATGCCGTAGCGCTCGCACATCGCGAGATAGGCGGCGTAGTCGCCTGCGATCGCGCCGGTATGGGACTGCGAGGCTGCCTGCGACTGCGCCGTCGCCCCGGTCTTGATGGCAAGGATGGGCTTGCCCATCGCCAGCGCGCGGCCGGCCGCGTGCATGAACGCCTCCGGCCGGCGGATGCCTTCGATGAACAGCACGACCTGCCGCGTCTCGGGATCATCGATGACGAAGTTGAGGTAGTCGGCCAAGCCGAGATCTGGCTCGTTGCCCGACGTGACGCAGTAGGAGAAGCGCAATCCGCGCTCGGCCCCGGCCTTCATCCAGAACTGGATGGTGCCGCCGGATTGGAAGAGGCATGCGACCGAACCGGGGGTCAGCCGGCAAAGCTCGGTGTTGGGATAGCCGAAAAGACGCTCGCGATAGGAATACGCCCCCATGCAGTTCGGCCCCGCCACGCGCAGGCGGCTTTTCGCCACGAAGGCCGAAAGCCACGCGCCCCGTGCCTTCGATTCCGGCTCATCGCCGTCGCCGATCATCGAGGCATAGACAGTGGCGGATTGGACGCGGGCTTCCTCGGCATCGGAAAGAACGTCGGGAACGGCGGCCGCGGGCACGATCACCAGCGCGTGGTCGACCGGCTCGGGCAGAGCGCGCAGCGAGGGAAAGCACTGCTGCCCGAACACTTCCGTCTGCCGCGGATTGACGAGCGAAATCCGTCCGCAATAGCCGAATTCGCGCAGGTTCTTGAAAATTTCGCTCGGCCAGCGCGCGCGCTCGGATGCGCCCACGATGGCGAGCGACTTGGCCTGCAACGTGCTGACCGCCGAGCGGAACAAGCTCTGCTCGGCCTTCGCTGCGCTCATCCCCGGCACGTCCCGCTCCCACGCCTGCATGCGTCTTCTTAGGACCTCACCGCTTTCGGGTCAAAGGTCGGGCGAGCCTCGGTTCAGCGCGCCTGCGTTGCAAAGCGAGCGCTACTAACTTGTCGCACGCACGTCGCCGGGGGTCAGCGATCGGTCATCGGCGCCTGGAGATCAGCGCCGGAAACAGCATCGTTGCGGGCTACACCGAGGGGATCGCCTTCAGTGCCGGGAACCACTCGCCCATCAGCGTGGGTGGCCAGGGAACGGCCATGAAGTAGTCGAAGGCGAACCAGATGAAGAAGCACCAAAGCGGCGGCATAGGGGATCACCAGCGACCACCGCTCTCGCGCCTCGAATCGCATGAAGAAGACAACGAACAGCGCCACCGTGGGAATAAGTCCGATGACGGCCATCATCCCCATGAAGCCGATGAGATAGCCGAAGAACAGCGCACCGCGCAGGAGGATTTCCCGGACCTGCAGATGGCCGGTGTCGGAGGTCAGATCCATGTGGATCTTTTCCCCGACCTCATGCTCGGCGCGCTCGGCCAGACCTTCCGCACGGGCTGCGGCGGGCTTGCGGCACATTTCGTTGAACAGGCTGAGCGTCGCCGCGCACAAGGCCACCGTGCCCACGACCAGTGGTACGATCTTGGCACTGAAATCCCATCGCAACGCCATGGACGTCGCCGAACCGACGAGCACGATCATGAACATCGTGAACAGTTGCGACGGATGGAATGTCGGTCGCTGAAAGCTCGTCAACATCTGCTTCAGGCCGCCTTGGCTGCGGACGTCCTGCAACAGCGGCCGCACGAGGCCCATGATGGCGAGAGCGAAAAGCAGGACGACGACCGGACGCAGCATCCAGGTCAGGCCGTAGCGCTCGATCGAGATGAACATGTAGCGCTCGATGGTGTCGCCCAGCACGACCCCGAGAATGAGCGGCGGTCGCGGCCATTTGAACTGCTTCATGGTCCAGCCGACCAGACCGAAGAACAGCAGGGTGAAGAGATCGCCCCACTGCCGCGACGCCTCGAAGGCGCCGATATAGATGATGCCGAGCACGGCCGGGAGAATGAGCGTGTATCGCAGCGTCGCGAGCTTGGCGAACTGCGGACTGAACGCGTAGCAGAGTCCTGCGCCCAGAATGTTGGCCAACGCCACCGACCATACCATGGCGTAGGTGATGCTGAGGTTCTTGGTCAGCATGTCGGGGCCCGGCACCAATCCGTGGATCAGGAACGCACCGAGCAGGATGGCCATGGTGGCGCTGCCTGGAACGCCGAACGCGACGGTGGGAACCAGCGCGCCGCCTTCCTTGGCATTGTTCGAGCTTTCGGACGCGATCACGCCGCGCACGTCACCCTTGCCGAAGGTCGCACTTGCGCCCTTTTCGGTCTTGAGCGCGTGGCCATAGGCGAGCCAGTCCACCACCGATGCGCTGATGCCGGGGATGGAGCCGATGCCGCCTCCGATCCACGAACATCGCATGATCAGCCACCAATTGTTGAAACAGTCCTTCACGCCCTGCCACTGGCCTTTGTAGATGCTGGCCCCATCAGTCTTGGCCGCGATCGCGACCCGGGCGATCAACAGGTCGCAAAGTTCCGGCAGCGCAAACACGCCGAGCAACAGCGGCGTCAGCGGCAGGCCGTCCCAGAGATAGAGACTATCCATGGTCCAGCGCAGCGTTCCCGTCTGCGGATCGGTGCCGATCATGGCGATCATGACGCCGAGGCAGCCGACGGTGACCCCGCGCAGGGGCGCGTTGCCGGACAGGACGGCGACCATGGATATGCCAAGGATGGAAAAGGCCAGCAGCTCCGGCGACCCGATGAACAGCATGACCGGCCGCAGGATGGGAATGCTGATCGCCAGCAACAGCGCGCCGAAGATGCCACCCATCAGGGATGACATGTAGGCGGCGCTGAGTGCCCGGCCGGCCTCACCCCGTTTCGCCATCGGGTAGCCATCGAGCACCGTTGCCGCGGAGGCGGCACCTCCGGGCACGCCGAACAGAATCGCTGGAATGGGGTCGCCGGTTGCGGTCGTCGCGCCGAGACCGAGCAGCAGCGCGAACGCCGAGTAGGGATCCATGTTGAACGTGAACGGCAGCAGCATCGCCGTTCCGGTGAGGCCGCCGATCCCAGGGATGATGCCGAGCACCAGGCCCATGATGCAGCCGAGCCCCAGGAACATCAGCCGGTGGGGCTCCATCAGCGTCACGAAGGCCTTGCCCGCGGAGGTGGCCATGAAGCCGAGTTCCCCCACGATACTTTCCATTTCATCCGCCCTTTCGGAGATGTCCCGTCACGCGCGCGCAAGCAGCAACCAAATGCTCGCGCACCCGTGTTCGACCCTGCATTCGGCCTTGCAGGGCCAGTTCAGGAAATCGGAATGAAAGCGTGCATCACGCCAAGTTGAGTTCGCATCTGACTGTCCGCCCCTCCCCGAGCTCTTCGCGACGACCAAACCCTCGGGACGTCATGGCGCCCGGCTTCACTTATTTTAGATGGCATGTAATCAGAAGATCAGGTGATGGGAAAGCCGTTTGGCGCCGCGCCCAGCCTTGCCCGAGTGCGGCACTTTTGACACGCCGCGGCCTGACGGGTCGGCTTCGGACGGGTGAGCGCCTGCCTGCCGAGCTTCGCACGGGTTTCTAACGAGGTGGAAGATGCAGCTGGATCGAATTGAAGGAAAACCCGACGAGACCGTGGCTTGGGGCAGCGACGTGGCGGCGCAGATGCTTCGCCGCCTGGGCATTCCCTATGTCAGCCTCAACCCCGGCGCGAGCTATCGCGGGTTACACGACAGCCTCGTCAACCATCTCGGCAACGAACGGCCGGGAATTCTGCTGTGCCTGCACGAAGATCATTCGGTCGCGATCGCACATGGCTACGCCAAGGCCACCGGCGAGCCCATGGCTTGCGTATTGCACAGCAATGTCGGGCTCCTGCACGGCATGATGAGCCTGTTCAACGCCTGGTGCGACCGGGTGCCCATGATCGTGCTCGGTGCGACCGGCCCGCTTGATGCCGAAAAGCGCCGCCCCTGGATCGACTGGATTCACACCTCGCGCGATCAAGGCGCCTTTATCCGCTCGATCATCAAATGGGATGACCAGCCCTCGTCGCCGCAGGCGCTGGTGGAGTCGATGTGCCGCGCCAATCTCGCGACCCGCACCGCGCCAACCGCCCCGGTCTACATCTGCCTCGATGCCGGATTGCAAGAAGCCCGGCTCGACAAGCCGCCGGAATGGCCGCAGGTGTCGCGCTTCGGGCCCGCCGAGCCATCGCGACCGGGGAAGGGCGCGGTCGCTCAGGCCGCGGCATTGCTCGCGCGCGCCGAGCGGCCGGTGATCATGTTCGGGCGCGGCTCGCGCAAACCCGAATTCTGGCAATCGCGCATCCGCCTTGCCGAGCGGCTTGGCGCCTGCGTGGTAAGCGATCTCAAGCAGGGCGCGATGTTTCCGACCGACCATCCGGCGCATTACCTGCCGCCCTTCAATGTTCTTCCCAAGCCCGCGCGCGAGCTTCTCGGCGAGGCGGATGTCATCATCGCGCTGGACTGGATCGATCTCGGGGGCGCGTTGCGGCAGGCCCGGACCGTGGGAAACGTATCGGCCAAGATCATCGCCGCCACGCTCGACCAAAATCTGCATACCGGCGCCAACATGGAATACCAGGCGCTTCCCGCCGTGGACGTATCGATGGCGACGACGGGCGACGCCGCGGTCGCGGACCTGTTGGATGCGCTGGGGTCGGATCGCCGCCAGGAGCCATGGAAGGCGCGCCCGCCGGCAAAGCCGAAGGCGAGCGACGGGCAGGGCATCACCATGGAGCACATCGCTTCGACCTTGCGCGCGGAATTCAACGACCCCGAAAACGTGAGCTTCTGCACGCTCGGCCGTGGCTGGCCGATCGATATCTGGCCGTTTCAGAACGGCCTCGCCTATCTCGGCAAGGACGGTGGCGGCGGCCTGGGTTCGGGGCCCGGCCTTTCGGTCGGCGCGGCGCTCGCGCTGCAAGGCCTCGGCCGTCATGCCATCTCGATGCTCGGCGACGGCGATTTCTGCATGGGCGTGACCGCGATCTGGACCGCGGTGCGCCACCGCATTCCGCTGCTCGTCCTCGTCAACAACAACCGGTCCTACTTCAATGACGAGCTGCACCAGGAGACGGTCGCACGCACGCGCGGCCGCGAGGTCAAGAACCGATGGATCGGATTGCGCATGGAAGACCCCGCGCCGGACATCGCCAAGCTCTCCGAAGCGCAGGGCGCCGTCGGGATCGGGCCGGTCAGGACCGCTGCGGAGGTAAAGGCGGCGATCTCCAAAGGCGTTGCCGTGCTCAAATCAGGAGGCGTCTGCGTGATCGATTTTCACGTCGATCCGCCCCCTGAACGGTCGGACGGGATTGGCCATCGCCCGACCGGGGCGTGAGGCGGGGTCCGCGCTCCCGCGGCGCGTTCGTTCTCGAATGCACGTCGGGTCGGCCCCGATCTGCACACGACGAGCGATGGATCGTTTCGTTGAACTACTGATCGAGATCGTTGACGCGCGCGACCCAGGCTCTCACCGCGGGCATGATCTGCGGCAACACGGCGCGCACCTCGTCCGAGTCCATCCCGGGCTGGACGCGCGGATCGTAGAGCACGTTGAGAATGTACTGGTCGTAGATGTCGAAGAAGCCCATCTGGACGTTGTCGTTGAACATCGTCCAGGGCACGAGGCTGGTGTCGTTGATCGGACCGAGCGCCTGCAGCAGTTCTTCGTAGACGCAATCGTAGAAAATGAAATCCCCCGCGTCGGCAACGACGATGACATCCGAACGCGTGATGCGGAAGCTCTCGTCCTTGCGGAAACTGGCGAGACACTGGGGCACGAGCGAGCGCTGAATGAGCTGCGCGCGATCAGGTCCGTAGATTTTATTGATGGCGCGAGGCAGATCGCGATCGCGCACGAGGGTGACGACCACGTTGGCTTCCGCGGCGTTCTCCGTCATGGTGATGTCGAGATGTTGAATGCGCGCGCGGATGTCTTCGACCACCTGGCTGACCTGGGCGCCGCGGTCCGGCCGGGCGCGATTCTCCACATACACCCGCACCGGACCATCGAATTTGCGAATGCGGTTCACCGCGCCGGCGAGGTGCAATTCGGCCCCGAAAGCGGTCTTGAAGAATCCGTCGGTAATTTCGGCGTCGGTAAACGCTTTGCGCTCGGTCGCGCGCCGGCTGCTGATCTCGTGATGCTCGGCTGCGGCCGCAGCGATCGCCGTGAAGGCAAGCGCGAAAGCGGTGACTGCGGTGACTCTCATGGGCGACATGTGCCGCAACTTCGGGTCATCATCATGGCGGCCGGCCGGGTACCGCGCAATGCCCAGGCCTGACGGTGGCGCGGGGCTGTCCGGCGAGCTATGAGCTTTCTGCACGTCTGTAGGGGCAATCGAGGTTTCTCGGCGCTCCCTGGGAGGTCGACATGAGCGACGCGGCGTCAAAACCCTGGCCGACGGAACTGCGGCTGCACAAGGGAGGCAAGGCGCTGACCGTCGCCTTCGACAGCGGCGAGACGTTCGACCTCGGTGCGGAATACCTGCGGGTCAAGAGCCCAAGCGCCGAGGTGCAGGGCCATTCACCCGACGAGCGCAAGACCGTCGGCGGCAAGAAGGACGTCGCCATCCTGGAAGTGAACCCGATCGGCAATTACGCGGTGCGGCTCGTCTTCGACGATATGCATTCGACCGGCATCTACAGCTGGGACTATTTCCTTGCGCTGGGCCGTAACCGGGAGGCCAATTGGAAAGAATATCTCGACGACCTCGCCGGCAAGGGCCTGCAGCGCTAGTTTCCCGTTTCCGACGTTCGTATCATTTCGGCACCCGCTTTTACGAACGTCGGAAACAAAGGGACACTAGCAAGTCATGATCCTAGTGTGGCTTTTTGCGCCACACTAGGCGCTCGGTCTCCTACTGCTGAACGATGACAGTCGCGCCGACTCGAACCCGGCTATAGAGGTCGACCACATCGTCGTTGGTCAGGCGGAAGCAGCCCGAAGAGACTGCCTGGCCGATCGTCTCCGGCTCATTCGAGCCGTGAATGCGGTATAGACTCGAGCCCAGATACATCGCGCGCGCGCCGAGCGGGTTGGCGACGCCGCCGGCCATGTGGCGCGGCAGGTCGGGCCGGCGCTGCCGCATCTGCGCGGGCGGCGTCCAGTCCGGCCACTCGCGCTTGGCGCTGACGTGAGTGACGCCGCTCCAGGTGAAGCCCACGCGTCCGACGCCGATGCCGTAACTCAGGGCCTGTCCGTTGCCGAGCACGAGATAAAGGCGGCGATCCCGCGTGTTGATCACGATGGTGCCCGGCTTCTGGCTGCCGGGATAGCTCACAACGGTGCGCCCAGTCGACGACCCGAACATGCTGGAGAAAAACGACTGGGCGGCGGCCGGGGTGCAGACTGCAGTGAGGACGCCGGCCGCGCACACGGCGCCGGCGAGGAAGCGCGCAAGCATCGCAAGACCTCGTATGATTGATTTCTAGATGTCGGAATTCCATCCCCTTAAGGCGGAGCTTGGGAGTCTACAGGCGGCAGGACGGGTGGTCGACGGCCTGCATTCCGGCGCTGGGCAGATTACGGTGCAGTGTTGCCGAAAAGTCGCTGTCGGTTTTCGCGGTGAGCGCCCCTTACCAGACAGGAATATTCTACCGTCAACGCGCGGCCGACCCAAACATTACTCGACCCCAAGGTTAACTCGGATCTCGAACCGCCCCTTCATCGGGTGCCGTTATGCGTGCCCTTGATGGCCTCGCCGTCGAGCTTGGTGAATGCGACGAATGGGACGACCTTGTTATACACATTCGAGCGCGCGACCCTGATGGCTCCGTCGGCACCCTGCTGCTTCACCACCTTCAAGATCACGTGCTGACCGGGCGGGCCGACCGGAATCACCATGATGCCATTCGGGCGCAGCTGACTGAGCAGCGGCGGCGGGATGTGATCGATGCCGCAGGTAACGATGATCTTGTCGAACGGCGCGGCTTCTTCCCAGCCGTAGTAGCCGTCGGCATTCTTGCTGTTGATCGACTTGTACTCGGTATAACCGCGTCCGATCAGGTCGTCGTAGATGCCGCGGGTACGTTCCGCCAGCGGCTTGATGATTTCGATAGTCCAGACCTTGTCGGTAAGATTGGAAAGATAGGCCGATTGGTTACCCGAGCCGGTACCGATTTCGAGCACTTTCTCACCCATCTGCACATCGATGGTCGAAGTCATGCGGCTCACCACGAGCGGGCCTGAAATTGTCACCCCCCACCCGATATCGTGGAAGTCGCGCTCGTAGGCGCGTCCGACATCCCGCTTGAGCACGAATTCGTCGCGCGGGGTCAAGAGAAAGGCGCGCCCGTTGCGGGCATTTATGAAATCGTTGTTTGCGCGCAAGAAAACATAGCGGTCCCAGCGCGCGGCAAGAAGCTTGGGATTCTCACCGCGGTTCTCGACCGCCCATTTGATGAAAGCTTCGCGGCTTGTGGTCGGGGGCTGCAGATCCCAGCTATATGGCGCAGGCACATTTGCTCGTGCCACGCGCGGCAACACGGCGCCGGCGAGTACAGCCGCTGAGCCCGCCATGAAAGTGCGTCGCTGCAAGTCTCCCTCCCTTGTCGGTGCCGTCGGTGGATGGCAATACTAATGCCGGACATTCGCCCGGAATTGCGGCGACCGGTCCCTGACGATAACCCCTCATGAGCCCCGGCAAATTAGCGGTGGACTAGGACAGCTTAGGAAGGATAAGTATGTCCAACATTTCCATGCCACCTTAGCGTGCTTGCCTTTCAGTTGAATAGCTCTATCAAACCGCAACCTGCCACAAATGGGAGATTGGTATGGCCACGATGAACTTAAGAGGCATGGATGTCGATGCATTGCTTTCGCTTCGAGCCGAAATCGACAAGAAGCTTAGCGAAAAGCGCAGCGAACTTGAGCAGCAGCTTTCTCGCTTAGGCCTCGAAAGCAATTCCGGCGGTCATGCGCGCGCGGCGCGCGGCTGGGGATCCGGTCGGCGCTCTGCGATGAAAGGGCGCAAGGTGGCGCCGAAGTTCCGCGGACCCGGCGGCGAAACCTGGGCGGGCCGCGGCGCTCGACCGCGATGGCTCACGGCGCTCGTCAAGGAAGGCCACAAGATCGAAGAGTTTGCCATCAATAAATCGGCTGGCGCGCGCAAGGGACCTGCGGCGAAGAAATCCCGCCGCAAGCGCAAATAAACTCCTGCCGAAATGCACCGTTGGACGCAAACTCGACGTCCTCTCGTGCAGCATTGTCGTACAATAGCGATTGGTCGGATCGGAAGGGCGAAAGCGTCGCCCGGTTGTACCGCGCGCGCCAGACGACCCTAAGAGCGAAAGCATTGGTTTGCTATCGCTGTATTGGCTGAAAGGTTTTCGGCGGAGGATTTTGTTAGCCGCGCATTACACCCCCGGCGCAATGAGAAGATCTCCCGGTGTTGATCGGCGGCGCTTGCCGTCATGTTTAACCGCCGGATTGTCTTTGCATGACTTCTCGCAAGAGCTGGATCGCGGAGCGTTTCCAGCTTCCGCGGCGAGCGAGATGCGGACCCGGCTTGACGGGGTCGATGGTGGGCGCTGCAGGGATTGAACCTGCGACCTCTCCCGTGTGAAGGGAACGCTCTCCCGCTGAGCTAAGCGCCCGCACCGAGGCCAGCATTTAAGGCAGCTACGGACAGTGTCAAGCGAAGTGAGCCTCGGTGAAACGTCCCATTAGGCCGCGGACCGCGCGCGCGGAACTGCAGATGGAGGCCGGCGATCGATCGCGGGCTCCTAGCCCCGACCTGCTGAACGCGCGCTTTCCCGGTCTCCGGCGCATCGCGCCGCGAGCGATCGCATACGGATTGCGCAGACTTATCGGCGCGCGTTGCGGGCGGGACCGCGGGTTGGTTCGGAAGCGGGAGCAGCGCGCGACGCTCCGCCTTGCAAAGTGCGAATCCGATCCGCAAGCGTGTCCTTTGATTCTCCCGCCCGCGGCATCCGGGCCGGGGGTGCTCCATTCGCCCCGCTCGCCGCCGGACGGCCGACGTCGCCATCGAGGATCGCAGCAATGGGCGAGTCCGGCCCTTCCAGGGTGGCGGTGAGGCGCGCGACCTCGGCCGCAACGTCGTTGATGCTCTCGCGCAACACGGCATTTTCCTTGCGCACGTTCGCGCCGCCATTCTCCGCGTCACGTCTCATCGCCGCAATGTCGCGCTGCAGCTTGGCGCGTTCGTCATGCGACCGCTTGAGCTCGCTTTCGATCAGCGACTTCTCGGTGGTCACGGTATCGATCGCAAGGCGGTAGCGCCCTTCCAACTCGGCCAGTTCGGCGCGAAGCGTGGACTCGCTCTCCTGCGCGCTCACCGCTTCGTTGCGCAAGCGGCCGGACGCGTTCTCGTAGTCGGTCAGGAAGCGCCCCTGCTCTTCGAGCTGGGTGCCGAGCTCCTGGACGCGGCGCGCCAGAACTTCCGCTTCCGTGGTCTGCGCGACGAGCTGACGCTCGAGTTCGCCGACGCGGGCGCCCAGCTGGTCGGCCCGGCCGCGCTCCCCGGCGAGCTGTTGCCGCGCCGCCTCGGCCTCGGCGGTCTTGTTGCTCAGGCGATCCCGCAGCTCCTTGTTCTCTTTGTCGTAGCCACCGACGTGATCCTGCAGGAGCGCGGCCTGTGCCTGCACAGCCGCCAGCTCGACGCGCTGGGTGTCGGACGACAGCGTGTTTTGTTGGAAGTGGGCGCTGATCCGGGTGAGTTCGGCCTGCGCATTCGCGAGCGCGCCTTCGGCCTCCTGCAACGCGCCCGTTCTCGCCGCGAGCTCGCTCTCGAGCGCTCGGACATCGTCGGCCAGCTGCTTTTCCTTGGCTTCGAGCGCGAACAGCGCCGCGGTTTTTTCGCCGAGCTCGAACTTGAGCCGGCCGATCGCCTCGCTTTTCCTGCCGATCTCGGCGGCCTGGCTGGTGGTTTTCGCCTTCATCTGCTCGACGTTCATTTCGAGCCGGCTCATGGACATGGCGAATTCGGCGCGCAGCTGATCCTTGTCGGCCTGAATTTCCGCCCTCGACAGCGGGGTCAGCGCTTCCAGCCGACGCATGGTGAGACGCACCGCGCGGGCATGCACCAACGGGATGACGCCGATGACGAGCAACCCCGCGACCAGAAACCCGATCCCGATATACATGATCGGTTCGATCATCACCCCTCCTGGACCATCTCAGCCGTACTTTGACAGAATGGCACGCCCGGCCGGGCGCTTCCAGCATCGGCGGCCACTAATCTAAACCAGAGCGAGCACTCCGGGAGAGCCGCACGTCATGGGCGATCCGCCCCGCCAACCGCGCGGCCAAGAACGGGAAGCCTGCCTGGGCCGGATGATCTGGCTCAGAACGGGTTCCATGTCGCCGTGGGCGTGAATTTGACATAGCCGACATTGGCGCCCAGGCGCAGCCCGACGCCGGTGCGGATCGGGACGACCACGATATTGCTGGCGGTCAATGCCGTCATTCCCAAGCCGCCGACGAAATAAGCCGAACCGTCGATACCGGCGAAACGCTGGTACACGGCTTCGGTGGCCGGCAGGTTGTAGATGAGCATCATGGTCCGTGCGCCTTCGCCGCCGAAATCCCAACCGAGCGAAGGACCTTGCCAGAAAACCCTGAGGTCGCCGGCATTCTTGGTGTAGAGGACCCCTTCGCCGTAGCGCAGCCCCGCGACCACCGCGCCGCCGGCTTCCTGGCCGAGCACGTAGCCGTTGGGCAGCCCCCATTGGCTCCCGGCCTTTTCGACGAGTTGGGCCAGGCCGCGCGAGACGGTGCCGAAGAACCGGTGGCCCGCGTCGATGACTTCATTCGAGGAGAAGTGCTGGCCCTGGGGGCTGGGTCTGGCCTGGGGCGGAGGATTGTTCGGCGGCGGATTGCCCTGCGGCGGAGGATAATTCGGGGGCGGCGGGCCGCCCTGAGGATTGTCTTGAGCCTGGGGATTGGACTGGGCCGCTGACTGTCCAGTTCCGGCGCCGACAAGGAGAAGGAAAAGAGCGATGGTCCGCATCACGGGGCGCATCGAGTGCTCCTAAAATCGAGAGGTAACTCCGCTGAACCCGTTATGGACGGGATACCGCAGCTTTGCGGCCAAACCGCAACCAACTCGCCGCATCATCGGCAACACTATGACCGCAGCGGGGCTAACGAAGTCTTGCCACCTTACGGCGGCGCTCGCGGATGGGGGCCTGGAGCGGCGGTGGCGGCGCCGGATATCCCGTCTCGGGCTAACAAGGGAACGCCGGGTCAAGCGGTCAGGTGGCCGCGATGGCGTACCGCGAGGCGAGCCGACCCGGTCGGTTCCGCCTGGCGTTAGACCCCGAGCGCGCTCGGCAATGACGGGTCGCCCCAGGCCACGAAGGCCGGGACACGGAAGTTCTCGGCCTTTCGGCCGTAGGGTAACGGCTTTCCCTCCGGCGTGATCACGGCGCCGCCCGCGGCTGCCAGCACCGCGTGGCCGGCGGCCACATCCCACTCGCAGGTGGTCGAAAGGCGCGGATAGACGTCGGCGCCCCCTTCGGCGATGCGACAGAATTTGAACGCCGAGCCGCATACGCGGCGATCAGTGATCGGCAGCCGCGCGAGGAATGACTCGGTTTGGGGGTCGAGATGCGAGCGGCTCACCATCGCGACGAATCCCGCGCGCTGCGCGGTTCGGGTGTAAATCGCGGTGCGCTCCTGCGCGGCACTTGCCGGCGCGCCCGGGGACAGGCGCAGCCGCTCGGCGCCTTGGCCCTCGATCCCGCGCCACAGCAAGCCCCTAGCCGGCGCGGCGACGATGCCGAGACGCGGGCGTCCTCCGGTCACGATTGCAACATTGACGGTGAATTCGTCCCGGCCGGCCAACAATTCACGGGTTCCGTCGAGCGGGTCGACCAGGACGAAGCTCGCCGGAATGCTGGCCGGCGGCGCACAGCCCGCGGCTTCTTCCGACACCACGCACACACCGGGAAGCAGGCGGGCAAGGCCTTCGAGGATCACGGCTTCGCCGGCGTGGTCGGCGGCGGTCACCGGAGAAAGGTCAGCCTTGGTCCGCGCGTCAAGCGAGTGCGCGCGGGCGGCAAGGATGGCGGCGGCAGCCATCGAGACGATGGTGGTGAGCTCGTCGAGCAGCCGGCTGTCCACTTGTGTGATATCGCGGTCGTGCGGCAAGGCTGGCCGCTCCCGTTGTCCTGCGAGTTGAAGTCGTGTGGCAGGTCAAGTCTTGTGAAGTCGAGTATTGGCAGGTCGAGCAGCAGCGGTGTATCACACCTCTGCAAAACCTCAATTTACCGCTGATTTCCGGGCTTTTTGCCGCTTTCTGCTACCGAATTGCTACCATTGTTCCGCCGAATGCCGCCTCCATGATCTGGGCGGCACGATCATCGGTGCCGTGGATCAAGTGGCCGTACACCCGCAGGGTGATCGTAGGCGAGCCGTGGCCTAGGCGGCGGCTGATCGTGAGCACGTCCATGCCGGATGCAATCAGCATCGATGCATGCGTGTGGCGCAAGGAGTGTAGCGTAACCCCCGGCATGCCGGCTGCGGCCATGGCGCGGGGCCAAGCCTTGGTAACTGTGCTTGGGCTTTGCGGCTTGCCGTCAACCCCGGCGAGCACCTGACTATCTGGCGGGGCCTTCCCCATGCCTATCGCAAGGCGCTGTTCCTGCTGGGCGCGCCAGTGTGCCCGCAGCTCCGTAACAATATGTGGCGGCAGCGAAATCGTGCGCCGACCGTTGCGCGTCTTCGGTGCCTTAAGCCTGATGCCGTGAGCCGTGGTCTCCTCAAGCGACAGTTCCACCCGCAGCCGGCCGGCATCAAGGTCCACGTCCCGCCAGCGCAGGCCCAATATTTCATTACGCCGCATCCCGGTCGCCAGGGCGAGCGAGGCGATTAAATAGAACGGACGGCCGCGCAGGGCTTCGAGCAATTCCCGTGCGCGATCGGGCTGCAGGATCGGCAGCTCATGGTCCGGCACCGGTGGAGGCTTCACGCTCTCTGCGACATTGTCGCGGATCACGCCCCAAATCTTGGCCTGCCGGAGCGCCTGAAAGACGAGCCCGTGTACGTGACGGATCGTTCGGGGCGCCAATCCTGATCGAGACAAGTCTGCATAAAAAGCCGCGAGATCGGCCGGCCTAAGCTTCTGGAGCTGCCGGTCGCCAAGATGGCGGCGCGCATGGTCGAGCAGACTGTGATAGCGTTCCGCCGTTCGGGCAGACACGTGGACGGCAACCCAATCAGATTGGAAGCGATCGAGGTAGGCTCCGACCGTCACACGCGACAATTCGACTGCCGCGCCATTCTGCGCCTCCGAGACCAAGCGGGCGCACTCGACCTGTGCCTGCCTCTTAGTGCCGGCGAAGCTATGCCAGCGGCGCTTGCGCTCGCCAGTATGCGGATCGCGCATGTCGATGACGATCGCCCAACGGCCAGGAGATCGCTCGCGGATGTGGCCCCTCATTTCCGCCTCGTCGGTTCAAGATCGCGTCGGATTTTCCCGACTTCCAGCACAACATCAGGATAGTTTGGCCCCCACCATTGCCAATCCGGCGTGAGTCTTATCAAAGCAATGATCCCTTTAGCTTTGTCCTCGCCGAGCTGAGTGGGGTAAGCGTCGCCGGCAGGATGGCGCTTAGCTTCCTCAATAACCTTTGGTGGTATGGTCACCTCGCCGGGTTGCGTGAAATCAGCCATGACAGCGCGGATTGACCTAGCCAGATGTTCACTAGTGTACTGATCCTTGTTCCATGGCCGCCCCGTCGTCTCTTCCATCACCCGAGCCGCGACCGCGACTGCGTCTGAAAGCGCCATGATGTGCGGTGGCCGCCCCTCGACTTTTAACTTCTGATACCGCCCCAACGTATAATCGAGGCGAGCCGCTATCTCGCGGCTTAACGTCCGCTTGTTTCTTCGCGCTTCCGTCTCCAACAACTTTCGCGTTTTAGGAGATAGACGAGCCGCGACCACCGGCTCCGGCTCTTTCTGGGTGCCGGGAGGCCTTCCCACCTTTCGCTCTTTGCGCGCCATCCGCTGCCTTCGAATTTTTTGTTTACACTTGTTTACAACGCGGTAGTGACGCGCGCAAGCGCCAAATCTATCTTGGTGACACAATCTACAACTTGGAGCATCAGACAGTGGCCAAGACCAAAGACGCAGGCGCTTCGCTGCCCTTACCGGTCACGGGATCGGTTCCGCTGGCGGGTGATATTTTCTTTGGTGCAAATCGAGGGAAGTCATACCGGTTGGCCAGTGGTCCAGACCCGGTGATTCCGACCATTCCCACTGGGCCGCGCGGCAAAGTCGCGCTCCTGCACGTTCTGGCGCGCAAGCTCGGCATCGATCCCAACAACCCTAGATGGGCCCATCCCGGCATCATCAAGAAACCCACCGTCATCCGCGGAAGGAAGTATGGCGACGCCGACGAAGAGCCGCGTCACGATTGAATGCTGCCTGAGGATTGATGGAATTCGCCCGGCGTAAGCGCCCTGACGTGCGGACGAGAATCAAAATGGCAGGGCGACCGGGGGGCGAGCAAATCCCCCGGAATTACAGGTACCCGGCGCGAGGCTGCTGCGGTGTGTCCGCGACGACGGGAGAGGACTGGCCGACGAGCGGAACGAGGGAGTCCGACAGGCCACGACATCGGGCAACCCAGCGCTGTCTCGACAGGGGCAGTGCCACCGCGGAATGCGGCGAGGGGAAGGGGACTGGCGGCAACTATAAACGGATCGACTCCGGCCGCCACACCACCAAAGTATCGCGACGCCCTCGAACGTTCGGGCAATCCGAAGGATACGCGCGAGATCCTGGTGGAGGGTCAGTATTGGGGCGCGCTTGCGATTGGCGGCGCGTCCCGTTTGAAAATTTGAGCGGGCGGCCGGCGGGGAGCCGACACACCCGCTCCTTTTGGGGGCGAGCAATATCGCCCTTATGCAGAAAATCGCTCAGCAGTTCAAGGCTTCCGTTCTCGGTCGCGCCGGCGGTGCTTCACTTTCGAGGAATGGTCATGCGTAACAAAGCCGGTGTTCGGGCCGTGGCTCCAGCCATGGTCACAGACACCCGGACTCAACATTCCTACCAATGCGGTGACGGGCCGCTGTCCTGGTCATTCCAGAACAGGGCACATTACTACGTAGTGGTTTTTCACGAGCTGATCCATTAGGTCGGCCACGCTTCTCGGCTGGACCGTCAACTCGCACTCGCTTTGGTTTACAGGCGATGGCGGCTCATTGCCGAGATTGGAGGGGTCGTTCCGCACGCCTGATTTATTACGACACGCGATTGGTCGTCGTGCACGAGTTGAACGTCGCCATCACCACGTTCCGCGAGAAGCACGGCTTGGAGCCCATCGACGACGGTTTGCCGGGCACCGACACCGCCCTTCCGCACGATCTGCGGGATCGTGCTCACCGCTTCCCCTCCGTGCGAGGGCGCCCACCGGGGCGCAGCCCGGCCTGAATAACAGCTCATCGCAGCATCAGGAGATTCAATCATGACTACAAACGTAACAGTCCGCCGTCCGGCGGCGATATCACCCTTCAAGTTGTCGCGCATATCGTCTCCTCTCGTGGGACCATCGCCCGAGTGGAACGATACCACGGGTTGGGACGATCGCGACGGTCTGCCGTTGCCCTAGACGATGTTCGTCGATCGGCACCACCACCGCCCTGCAGCGCTGGAAGAACCGACAAGCCGGAGACGATCCCCGAACATCCGCTTCCCGATGCGGACGACACTCAACGCCGCGATCCCGATGGCGGAATGGGAGATCGGCCTGAACGGCAAGCCAACGTCCGCCGTGGAAGCTCGTCTATGTGATCTACATGATCGATCTGAAGACGGGCGCGATCTTCACGTACGTCGAACTCGACGGCGGCGCCAGCTCGCTTCGAGCAACTTAGAAGAGCAGATCGCTGTCATGCGCATGCTGCGCGGGAGCAATGTGCTTCCGATCGTGCGCCTCGAACAGCGGCCGATGAAGACGCAGTTCGGGATGAAGTCGCGGCCGCACCTTCAGATCATCGACTGGCGCGCACCGGGTGATGGCGGCCCCATGCTGGCACCGCAGTCGTCGACGCCCGCAGCTCACCGGACCGGCGACGGTTGCGGCCCCAGAAGCAGCGGCTCCGGCTCCTGCTGCGACTGCACCTGCCGCGACTGCTACGGCGGCTCCTGCTGCGGCGGCTCCTGCTCCGGCGGCTTCATCAGCTCCAGCTCCAGCACCGGCTGCAGCTCCAACCCCGCCGGCGTCGACGGTCCTCGACAACACGCAACCGGTCAAACCGGTGACGGTGGCGGAGCTCATCGCCGACGAGCTGCCGCCGTGGGCCTGATGCTCGCAGTGAACGCGACATCCAACGACAGCGCGAGAGGCGCCTAGCCTCTCGCACCTTCCGAGGAGGCTACGATGCCGAAGTGTCTACTGGGACGTCGAGACGTTTTCACAGATCACCTTGAAAGAGTACGGGGCGCACATTTACGCCCGCCATCCGTCGACCGACATATTCTTCTTCTGTTTCGCTATTGACGACGGCGAAGTGCAGGTGTGGCGACGCCTGGCGATCCGGTAGCCGGAACCGTTCGCCAACCCCGCCGAATATACGTTCGTATCAGCGACAACTGGAAGTTCGAGCGCTCCATTCACGAACACATTCTTGTTCCGCGCTACGGCTTCCCTCCGCTCCCGATCGAAAATCAAGATTGCGCGCAGCGCTTGGCGTTGGCGAACGCTATCCGGCCGAGCTGGGCCTGCGTGCGGAGGCGCTCGGTCTGCCCTATCGCAAGGATCCCGAGGCCCGCAAGGCGATGCTGCGCCTGTCGCGGCCGCAGACCGCGAAGAAGCGAAAGAAGAAAACCGACGACGCGCCCGACGAGGCCCGCGAGCGCGATCTCCAGCTTCTGCTCGAACGCTGCAAGCTCGACGTCGCCACGACGCGCGCCTGCTACAACGCCCCGCAGCTGCGGCGCCTCTTGCCGGAGGAGCGCCAGCTGCTCCTGCTCGACGCGAAGATCAACGCGCGCGGCGTCTGCGCCAACGTGCCGTTCCTCGAGGCCGTCCGCACGCTCGCAGTGCAAGAGCGCAACGCCATCAACGTGCGGCTGGACGAGCTGACCAGCGGCGTCATCACCTCCGTCGACCAGGTGAAGCGGATCCTGGAAGCGGTCAACAAGCACGGTCACGCCATGACGTCGCTCAATAAGCGCTCCGTCGCCGCCGTCCTGGCGCACCAGCCCGACGGCTTCGTGCGCGAGCTGCTGGAGCTGCGCCAACGCGGCGCCTTCGCCAGCGTGAAGAAGGCCAAGAAACTGTTGGCGTTCGCGGACCCCGACGACCACCGCATCCGTGGCGCATTGCGCATCTACGGTGCCGGTCCCGGCCGGTGGTCGAGCATCGGAGCGCAGCTGCACAATCTCCGGCGCAACGACGCGGAGCATCCGTCCTGTCTGGTCGATGCTCTCATTGCCGGCGACCACGCCGAGCTCGCCCGCTTCGGGAATCCGCTCAACGTCGTGAGCGAACTATCGCGCGCTGCGCTGTGCGCCAGATCGGGGCACGTGCTCGTCTGCGCCGACTTCGGCGCCATCGAAAGCCGCAAACTGGCGTGGCTGGCCGGCGAGCAGTGGAAGCTCGACGCCTACCGGCAATACGACGTGACCGGCGACAAGCAGCTCGAGCCCTATCGCGTCATCGCCGCACCGATGCTGCACAAGGACGTCTACGCCATCGCGTCGGCGGAGCGTCAGCTGGGCAAGGCCGCCGAGCTGGCCTGCGGGATTCGGCGGATCGGTCGGCGCCTGGCGCCGTATCAATCCCGACGACCCGCGCACCGACGCCGAGATCACGGCCATCATCCGTCAATGGCGCGACGCACATCCAGCCGTGCGCCAGCTGTGGCGCAGAGCTGGCGCGAGCCGCGCGCATCGCCATCCGCACCGGGCAGCCGATCCTGGTAGCGCCCGCCCGCACGCCCGCCGATCATCGCCGCCTTCGCCCACGACACGCTCACCCTGACGCTGCCGAGCGGCCGCGCGATCAGCTATCCGCAGGCACGCCTGGTGCCGAACGCCAAGTTTGAGGACGGCGACCCCGACGTCGAATTCTGCGACAACGCACAAGGGCCAGTGGAAGCGCGCTCGCGCGTGGTTCGGCCTGCTGGTCGAGAACGTGGTGCAGGGCACCGCGCGCGATCTGCTCGCGCGACGCCATCGTCCGCGTTCGAGACCCGCGGCTGGCCGGTCGTGTTCCATTGCCACGACGAGATCGTCATCGAGGTGCCGCAGGGCTCCGTCTCCGAGCAGGAGGTGCTCGCGCTCCTGCTGGAGCCGCCGGCATGGGCCGCCGGTCTGCCGCTAGGAGGCAAGGTGCACTGCGGCGCGCTCTATCTCGAGGCGCCGGAGACGGCTGAGCCTCCGCCACCGAAGACCGACGCGGAGATCGTCGAGCGCGCGGTCGACGCCTTCGTCGCCGACGCCACACGTCTCCCCGACACCAAGGCGGTCGAGCGCGGCGCCGAAGAGACTTCCTCGCCAGTCTCGGCCAGACGCTCGCACCGCTCACCGATCTTGTGTCGCTGCCGATGAACACGAGCCGGCACGTGTCGTGTCCGTTCCACGAAGATCCTACCCCCTCCTGCAAGATCTACCCCGACCACTACTACTGCTTCGGCTGCGGCGCGCGCGGCGATCGGCTCGACTGGCTCATGCGGGTCGAAGGCATGACCCGGACGAGGCCATGGCCGCGCTCTACGACTGGGGCGGGCCGGCAACGATAGAGCAAAAGCAGAGCGCCGAGGAGAAGCTCGGCTTCGTGCTCGGCATTTGGGACGGGGCGTTGCCGCTCCGAGGCACCATCGGCGAGCGCTATCTGTCCGAGACCCGCGGCATCGACGTCAGCAAGTTGTCGCCGACAATCCACGATGCGCTGCGCTTCCATCCGAATTGCGTCTTCGGCGCGGGGGCGCGGCACCCCTGCATCATCGCATTGATGCGCGACCCGGTGACCGATGCGCCGGTCGGGATTCACCGCATCGGTCTGGCGCAGGAGAACGGCGCGATCACCAAGATCGACCGCAAGGCACTCGGGCGTATGGGCGTGGTGAAGCTCTGGCAGCGCACGGGCGAGCAGCTCGTGGTCGGGGAGGGCATCGAGACCGTGCTCGCCGCCGCAACCCGCATCTCATATCGGGGCGCGCTGTTGACGCCGGCGTGGTCGGCCGTGGCCAAGGGCGGACTTGGCAAGTTACCGGTGTTGCCCGGCGTGCAGCGGCTCGTCCTGCTGGTCGACAACGACGCGAACGGCGAGGGGCAGAAGGCTGCCGAGAGCTGCCGGCAGATCTGGCGCGCTGCAGGGCGAGCCGTGGTGCCACTGGTGCCGAAGCAAGCGGGCTGGGACTTCAACGACGTGGTGCTGAGGAGGCGGGCGTGAGCGACTTCGACGACGACATCGAGGAGATGCCGGAGCCGCCGACGGACGCGGACGCTCGGCAGGCCAAGCACGGCCCCAAGCACACGTTCGCGGACTTCCGCGCGTATGCTGCGGCGCGCGCGTGCATCTACATGCCGTGCAAGGAACCCTGGCCGAATGCCAGCGTCGACACGCGTTTGCCGGCCCAGCCGCTGCTCGACAAAAACGGGAACCCCGTGCGCAACGCCAGAGGCAAGGTGGTCATGATCCCGGCCAGCAAATGGCTGGAGCAGAACCAGAGCGTCGAGCAAATGACGTGGGCGCCGGGCGAGCCCGAGCTCATCGAGGACCGGCTGGTGGTTGACGGCGGCTGGATCGAAAAGCCGAAGGTGACCTGCCTCAACCTCTACCGCCCGCCGCGCATAACGCTCGGCGACGCTGGTCAGGCGGGGTTGTGGGTCAACCACGTGCGCAAGATCTACCCCAACGACGCCGACCACATCATTGCGTGGCTGGCGCAACGGGTGCAGAAACCGGAGATCAAGATCAATCACGCGCTGGTGCTGAGCGGAATGCAGGGGATCGGCAAGGACACCATACTTCAGCCAGTCAAGTACACCATCGGCCCGTGGAATTTTCACGAGATCTCGCCTAAGCAGATGCTCGGGCGCTTCAACGGTTTCGTCAAGTCGGTCATCCTGCGCGTCAACGAGGCGCGCGATCTGGGCGACGTCGACCGCTTCGCGTTCTACGACCACACCAAAGTGTACGCCGCAGCGCCACCCGACGTGCTGCGGGTCGACGAGAAGAACCTGCGCGAATACTCAGTGTTCAACTGTCTCGGGTTGCTCATCACCACGAACCACGAGACCGACGGATTATATCTGCCGGCCGATGACCGCCGGCACTATCTCGCCTGGTCGGACTGGAACAAGGACCAGTTTCCACCCGACTACTGGAACAACATCTACGGCTGGTACGCGAAAGACGGCAACCAACACGTTGCCGCCTTTCTGCACAGCTTCGATATATCCCGCTTCGACCCGAAGGCGCCGCCACCGAAGACGGAGGCATTCTGGGCGAACGTGGAGGCCAACTACGCACCGGAGAGCGACGAGCTCTGCGCCGCAATCGAGGAGCTGGGCGAACCCGACGTGATCACCATCGAGCAGCTGGTCGGCAAGAACGTCGAGCTGGCCTGGATGACCGAGCAGAAGCACAAGCGGGTCGTGCCGCACCGACTCAAGGACAGCGGCTACAGCGTGTTCCGCAAACCCAAGACCAAGAGCGGGCTGTGGCAGTTCGGCGACCGCCGGGTGCGGCTCTACGTCAAGGTCAGCTTGCGCGGCGCCGCACGGCTGAAAGCCGCTCTGAATTTTAAGCCGTAGGGAGGGTCCGACGACAGCACTGGCCGGCATCGATCGATTGAACCGCGGTGAGCGTGTAAGCTGCTCATATCGCTGCAGCTTTTGACCTGAAGACGAGCTAGCGACCGCAGTGATCGCACCGATCGCACTGGTCCGCCACCTGCTCTTTTTAACGTCTCTCTTCGCGCGCGCGATCGGTCGTAAATGGTAGCAAGTAGGTAATAGGAAAGGGCAATAAGAGAAGAATACGTACCTGTAAAAGAGGAGGTGGCGGATCGGTGCGATCAGTGCGGACCAGTGCGGCGTCATCGTGTGCGCGCTGTCGAAAACCGTCGTCTTTATTGGGCTTTTGCGGTGTCGAGCCGTCGAAACCACCGGTGCCACTCTCCCGGTCGAAGATCGTGGATAGCTCGCCGGTGGGACTGGCGGGTGCGGCATCGATGTAGTTCGCGTCCGAGGCCAAGCGGCCAGCTTTGGTCCAAGCCGCCGTGGATCCGGTCATGTTCACGATCCGCGGGCGAGGTTGTCGTGACAGTTCGCATGGCCCGGCATGCCACGTCCCACGACCTCCTGTTCTCTCGCTGCAATCCGCGGCTCTACGGCGGGGAGCCCGGCTCAAGGATCATCAAGGTCATGCCGAACCAAACTGGACGCTGGCACCATCTCTACAACACCAGGCGCTGGCAACGTCGGGCCCGACTGCAGCTCACAGAATTCCCCCTATGCGCTACGTGTCTGGCTAGGAATGTCATCACCCCTGCCACGCGTGGCGGACCACATCACGCCCCACCACGGTGATCATCAGCTGTTCTATTTCGGGGAGCTGCAGTCGTTGTGCCAACGCTGCCACAGCAGCCGCAAGAAACAGCTGGAAACATACGGTTACCAGCGCGACGTCGGGGTTGATGGCTGGCCGATCGATCCCAACCATCCGGCGAATAGGCCAAGGCCTCAAAGGAACTCGCTAACCAGGGCATGGTGCTTGAGCACGTCGATGGATGTTGGCGGGTGCCACGGGGATCAACTCGATCGCCTCGTTCGTTTCGATGGGCGGAGGGGGGGATTCAGAAAATTCGAAGCTCGCCGGATGTAGACCGCCCCGCACATCGCGCGTGCGTGTAATCAAGAAAATGATTATGCTTGCAAAAACATTGGGGAGAAATTTCCGTGGCCAAAAATTCTGATCTCTCCGTCGTCAACCTGCCGTCGACCGCGCCCAAGCCGCCCGCCAACCTCGGTCCAGCGGGCGGCAACCTCTGGCGATCGATCATGGCCGAATACGACATCTCGGATGCCGGCGGGCAGGCATTGCTGGAACAGGCCGCGCTCGCCTGCGACCGCGCCGAGCGCCTTCGCGCCGAGATCGATGCAGCGGGCGAGATCCTTCACACGCGCAACGGGCCGCGGGAACATCCCGGGCTCAAAGCCGAGCTGGCGTCGAGGTCTTTCGTTTGCCGAACACTGCAACGGCTTGGCATCAACCTCGAGGCGGTGCGAATGGCGCCCGGGCGTCCATCCGGCCCGGCATGGAGGGGACATGGCGACTAACCGAACCCCGATCCGCCACCTGCGGCGTGGCCGGCTCACCCATGAGCAGGACATGGTTTTGCAATACGGCGCCGACGACCGCTGGGCCGACGCTTTTCGCGACGAGGACGAGCACCGGGACGCCTGGATCCGCAATCGCGACCGCCTTCTCGCCTGGTACCGGCACGGGCATAGGCCGGCGGCGTGGTGGCAGTTCGAGGCCGGCGATCTCCGGTATCCGGGCTACGATCGCGAGCAATCGACGCTCTATCAGGCCGGGATCCTAGGCGAGGAGGAGGCGGCCGCACTCATGAGCGAGTGGCGTCGGGAATTTGAGCGGGCGCAGGCGGCGGACTTCTGGCTCTGTCTCGGCCCCGGACGCTTCCTCAAAGGCGCACCCGCGCGGCGTCGGCATTATGAGTGGGCTGACGTCCCGAAGAGTTTGCTCGTGCAATGGACGAAGGAGCGCCGGCGCGGGCGTAAGATAATCCGCGAGCTCGAGGAGGCAAGTTCGGCCGAGACTACGGCCTCCGAAATCGGCGGCCTGATAAGGCTACAATAAAGAAGCCCCGCAACGCGGACGCCGCGGGGCTCCGAGCGCAATCCCGCAGTCTTTAGACGCCTCGACCATCGCGCGGTTCGCCTTACCGCGCAACAGGGAGCGCGTCTATGAAGCCGATTGGCCTAACCGACGAACAATTGCTCACGATCCAGAGAGCAGCCGCCCCGCTCCATCCGCAGGATCGGGGCCCCTATCTTGAGAAGGTGGCCGAGATGTTGAACGGCCACGAAATCGGCGATGGCCTGGTCGGAAGGGCGGCGCGTGAGGCCCAACGTCAATTCCTCCGGGCGCCGGAGCTCGAGCCAAAGCGGGTGCTGTCCAGATGGGATCGTGACGCGCCGCGATTTGAACGGGCTTCGAAGCGCGCCTTCTAGGTTTAGGCAAGCATGCCGTATCCCACGTGTTAATGCAGGGCTCCGGGCTCCACACTTTATTGCGGGTGGAGCGGGACGGTCTTCATGAATCCGCCGTTTGGCCGGCGCAATGGCCATGTGCCCTGGCTACGCAAGTTTTTCGCGCACAGCGATGGCGTCGCGATTGTGCGCGCGTACACGAGCAGCGCATGGTTTCACCAATGGGCTGTGAAGGCGCAAACAATGTGATGATCAGGCACCTTGTCGTCGAGATCGAGGGGCAAAACCACCGGTACGCAAGGTGAAGTTCGAGTTCTTCGCACAACCGCCTCTCGAAGCGGATGCCATAGCAATAGCCGACGATCAGCATTCGGATCATAAGCTCGGGATCAATCGAAGGCCGGCCAATGTCGCTATAGAAGGGCGCGAGCTGCTCGCGAACCTCAACCAGTATCCGTGTCACTCGGATTGATCCGGCGCAACAAATGGTCCGCTGGGATGCGCCTTTCGAGGTTGAACAGGTAAAACAACTGGCTCTGATTGCCCGTCTGTCGACCCATCATGGCAAACCTCCGCCGCTGAATGCCTCCAGCAGACGGAATCACTGTTCGCCGAAAATCAAGAGCCCTTTTTCAACACCATCGGTCATCTCCGTTCGTTTGGCGTAGAGCGCAATCATCGTCTTTGTGCTCGCCGAATCGCCTGGGGATCGATAGCGGGGCTCTCGTTGCCTGAGCGCACTAGGGAAAGGGAACATGTGCCTTGTTGTCCATCATGTGCGGCGTTACGCTTGCAGCGCATCCGGCTCGTTTCTTCTTCCGGTGGCTTTTTATGAAATGCCCAAAGTGCCAGCACGATAACACTGCTGGGGCGAAGTTCTGCGAGGAGTGTGCTGCGTCGCTGGCTCCGGCCAGGATATGCGCCAATTGTGGAAGCGAGGTTTCGCCCACAGCCAAGTTCTGCGCCCAGTGTGGCCATCCTCAGAAGCCCGCCACTGACGATCCCCGGTTTGCCTCGCCCAAGAGCTATACCCCCCGGCACCTCGCCGATAAGATTCTCAATTCGAGAGCAGCCATCGAGGGTGAGCGCAAGCTGGTCACCGTGCTGTTCGCCGATATCAAGGGCTCGGTGGATCTGATCGCGGACCGCGACCCCGAGGATGCGCAGAAGCTCCTCGATCCTGTGCTCGAACGCATGATCGAGGCGGTCCAACGTTACGAGGGGACCGTGAACCGGGTTATGGGCGACGGGATTATGGCGCTGTTCGGCGCGCCAATCGCCCACGAGGATCATGCCGTGCGCGCGTGTTACGCGGCGCTGAGGATGCAAGAGACCGTAACCCGATATGCGGACGAGGTTCAGCGGGCGCATGGGGTGCCGGTAATGATCCGAGTCGGACTTAACTCGGGGGAGATCCTCGTGTGTGCGATCGGCAACGATCTGCACATGGATTACACTGTCGTAGGCCAGACAGCGAACCTGGCGGCTCGCATGGAACAGATGGCAAAGCCCGGTTCCGTGGTTACGACGGCCGACACTCTCAAGTTGGCGGAAGGCTACATCGCCATGAAGCCGCTTGGCGCCGTATCGGTGAAGGGGATCGCCGATCTGGTGGAAACCTATGAGGTCACGGGCGCCAGCGCCGCGCGGACTCGCCTCCAGGCCGCGGCCGGTCGTGGCCTGACGCGCTTCGTCGGCCGCGATGTCGAACTGGAGCAAATCCGCCGCGCCCAGCAGCTTTCCGGCGGCGGTCGCGGTCAGGTGGTGGCAATCATTGGTGAAGCAGGGGTGGGCAAGTCGCGTCTGGTGCGCGAATTCGTTCATTCGAACTCTACGGCGGGCTGGCTTGTTCTGGAGTCCAACTCCGCTTCTTACGGTCACGCAACGCCCTACCTGCCGGTCA
>CAWIGD010000035.1:0-47176 GCA_963835165.1 uncultured Alphaproteobacteria bacterium | reverse complement strand
TTGCCGCGTTTCCTGAAAAATATCATTCGTTTTGTTGAGTTTGTTCAGCAGCTCATAGGCTAATTGACACAGTCCATCAATCTCTTCCTGCGACAACTCATTGCGCGGAGTATGTGCCAACGCCATGACAAGGGCGTAAGTCAAGGCGAGCGACTCATCAAAAAGGAGGGTTGCCTTGGAAAGGAGACTGTGAGCCGCTTCGACCTCTCGCTGGCTGTGCGCAATTGCGTTCATAAAATTAATCTCAAATCTCGCGAAAGCTACGCCAAAACGCGTCATGAAAGGGTTTGAAGATGTAATCGAACATCGTCCGTCTTTCAGTGACGATGAGCACTTCCACCGGCATTCCTGGAATAAGATCGACGTTAGGCGCTAGGCGTTCTAGCGTATGTCGGTCGACAGCAACTCGAGTGAGGTAATAGGGTTGATGGGTCGTGTCGTCGATGAGGCGATCCGCTGAGACGGTCTGCACCGTGCCGGGGATTTTCGGCACCAAACGGCTCGAATATGCGGACAAGTGTATCTGCGCCTGTAAGCCGGCATGCACCGCTTTCCGGTCCATCGGCGTCAAACGGCCCTCTATCATCAGTTCGTCACCCGAGGGCACGATGCTCATGATCGGCTCTCCTCTTTGGACGACGCCGCCAACGGTCCTGAATTTGACGTCGACCACAGTTCCGCTCACGGGAGCGACCACGACGGTGCGCTGAAGGATGTCAGCACTGGCGTGCAGCTTTTCCGTCACCTCAGTCAGATCGGCGCGGACTTTCTCCGCATCAGTAGCGACCTGGTCCGCTCGCTCCGCATCCACAGAGACGATTTGCAAGTTGGTTTCGCCGATCTGCTGGTGCAATCGCGCAATGGTAGCAAGATATTCTCCGCGTTTTCCCGAAAGCTCGGCTTCCACGCGCTTGAGCCGAAGAGCCTCTGGCTTCGCCATCAGGCCGCGTCCAACCAAATACTCTTTTGCCCGCAATTCCTCGGAAACAAAATCGATCTGACGCGAGGCGCTTTCCACTTGAGCCTCATTGCCATTGATCTGTTGCGTCAATTGCTCGCTGCGCTGGCCGAGGACGTTTTTTCGTGTGGCGTAAGTCAGGCGCCGCGCATCGAAGACCTCTTGCTGCGCCTCGACAACGCTTCTGATTCGCCGGTCGGTCGAGATCAACTCCGGAGGTAAGTCGATCTGGTTCTGTCCGGCGCTTTCGGCCTCTAGTCGGGCCTTCTTGGCTAGGAGGGACCAGCGTTGCTGCGCAAGCGAGTCGTACGCGGCGCGCGCTTGCGTGCTCTCAAGGACGACGAGGGGTTGGCCGACGGTCACTGCCTCGCCTTCCCGAACGCGCATTTCGGCGATGATGCCCCCTTCAAGATGTTGTATGGTTTTCTTGCCGCTGTCGGGGTTGATCACACCAGGCGCCACGGCGCCTCCATCAAGGGGCGCGAAATAGCCCCAACCGCCAAACACAGCCGCAAACACCAGGATTATCGCATTGCCCAAGCGTACAGGAACGGCAATGCTCGGTTTCAGTGGGCCGGACATCGCGGGAGACGCATTGCTCACCGGCATTCCAACCACGCTGCTTTTACAACTCGCCGGCGCCCACTTCCATCCGGCAAAGCTTAATCGGTTCCGCAATACCAAACGCGCAACCCAAGCCAGGCGGTCGCTCATGCTGTGCCAAACAGCTACGCCTAGCCCGCCGGAGCCATCCTCGCCGCCAACATCGCGCTGGCGGCTGAGACCCTCATGCCGTTCAAAGGGCATATCGAGAAGCTCGCCAAGACCAATGTCCGCCTTCGACCGAAGCCGATCGATTTCGATTCGGGGAGCGCAGCTCGTCGAGAGCATTTGGGAGGAACGCTCCCCGTCCGGCGCGAACTTTTCGGCATGTGGGGTCACGATACGCCTACCGGAGCCTTGCCGTTGCGATCGGAGCCGTTGCCCGCCGATATGAGCTGGCGCGCGTCGCGGCTGTTGGTTTGCGGGAGCGACCCCGCTAAACGTTCTTTGAGAGCGCTTATGCGCTGACGCGCTTCGAGAGCGTTGATGCGCTGCCGCGCCTCTCCGTTGCGAGTTTCCGGAAGTGACCCCATCGAAGCCTCTTTGAGAGCGTTCAACACCTGGTCGCGTTGGCCGAACATGGCGACGCGGCCTTCCTTCAAGAACAGAATTTTATCTACAGCCGATAGAGTGGAGGGCCGATGTCCAACAATCACAAGGGCGACACCAACTTGTTTGAGCTCAAAGATCGCCTCGGTGAGAGCCGCTTCTCCGGCCTGGTCGAGATTGGCGTTTGGTTCATCGAGAACGATGAATCGCGGGCTGCCGAACACCGCGCGTGCGAGCCCGACGCGCTGACGTTGACCGCCTGAAAGGCGAACGCCGCCGTCGCCGACCCGGGTGTCGTAGCCTTGCGGAAGATGCTGGATCATCTCGTGCGCGCAGGCGAGCGTTGCCGCCCTCACGACCGCTTCATCGTCGACGGACTGCATCCGCGCGATGTTGTCGCGTACCGAGCCGGCGAACAACTCGACGTCTTGCGGCAAAAAGCCGAGATGCTGTCCGAACTGCGCCGGATCCCAATGGTGGATCGGAGAGCCGTCAAGCCGGATCTCACCGACATTAGGAATTGCAAGTCCGACCATCAAGCGGCACAGTGTGCTCTTGCCTGCGCCGGAAGGACCGATGACTGCCAGAGCTTCGCCCGGCTCGACGGCGCAAGAGACCTGGCTAAGGATGAGCTGAGCTGTATTCGGCGTGAGGTAACTAACCGCATCCACGACCACCTTCCCTTGCGGCGCCGGGAGCCGCGTCCGCTGGAGCGGCGCCGGGTAATCGCCGATCGTCTTTTTCAGGCGATCATAGGAGAACCTGGTGGCGTTGAAATTGCGCCACACGGAAATCGCAAGCTCCACCGGCGCAAGCGCGCGTCCGAGCAGTATGGATCCTGCGATCATGGCGCCGGCCGTAAGCTGCGAGTTCACCACTAGCCATGCCCCGACCCCAAGAATTGCCACCTGGACGAAGAAGCGGACGAACTTCGTCGTCGCCAGCACGAGGCCCCCGACGTCGCCTGAACGGCGCAATCCGTCGATGACAGTTCCGTTCACAGCCGCCCAGCGATTCACCATGGCTGGCAAGATGTGCATGGCTTGCACGATCTCGGCGTTGCGGATCGTCGCATCGGCCAACAGCATCGCCTCGGTCTGCTTGCGGTTCGCTGTCTGGTTAGCCTTGCGTGTGGCCAGCTCGTTCACAGCGCTCAACACAAACAAGACCACGGCTGAGGAGATCGCCACCAGCCCGAGCATGGGGTGGAGGATCCAAATCAGCGCGACAAAAATGGGGACCCACGGAGCGTCGAAGAAAGCGGTCAAGCCTTGCGTCGCGATGAAGGTCTGGATCTGGGAAATGTCGCGAAGAGGCTCGGCCCCTGAAAGATCGCCTTGGAGGCGACCGCGAACCGCGCAGGCAAGGTATGCCGGACCGAGCTGTTCGTTCAGCCAGCAGCCGACGCGGATCGTGATCGATGTACGCAAAGCGTCGAGGGCGCACATCACGACCAGGGCAATGGTCACGATCAGCGTGAGCATGAGCAGGGTCTCCACCCGGCCTGTGGTCAACACGCGGTCGTAGACCTGCAACATATAGATTGGCGAGACCAGCATGAGCAGATTGATGGCGAGGCTGAACACCGCGCACACGGTGAAAGCCGAGCGGCAAGCCCCAACGGCTCGTTCGAGTTCTGTGGGGTCGCTCGAGGCCCGACCGGCATCGGATGATTTTTCCGGCATGACTTCCCTTTGGCGCGGGCTTGGATAATGGAGCGCGAGCAAGCGAACTGAGGCGGCGCGTTTTCTAGTCGGACAATTTGATGCGGTACCGCCGGATTCCGGCTGCCGCGGCCTCCGACGTCCCAGGTCTCGCCGCAACGTTCGCCGCATGCGATGAACTTGAGGAACCGCCTGGTCCGGTGCGCATGGCCCGCGCGTAAGTGCTGCTTATGACGGGAGGATCGTCGCGATAGGCCCGCGATCGTGACACTTCCAGCACGACCGACTCAGCGTCGTCACTCGCCTCGAGACGCACTGTCTTGCTATCGACCCGATAAGTGCGCATGGCTACACCCTCGCAAATGCACCATTTCCCGGGACCACTTGAGAAACTTTTCGAGAGAGCCCGGGCCGGTCCGATGCCGCCGGCAGCGGTTTGAAGCCGCTGCCGGCGGCAGTCGATCACGAACGCCACTCAGTTACCAATGGAAATCGTATTGCTTGGTAGCTAGGGATATAGATTCCGAAACAGAGCTCGATCCAATACCCTGGACGGCCGTTGTCTGGGTCAGGGTCTCTGTATGCGAGTTGTAGCCCAAGGCATCGGCCGTGGCGTTGGCCATAGCCGAGGTACCCTTTACGTACGCGCTCACGTCGAAGTCCTTGTCGACGTGGACAGTATCGCGCACGTTTACGTACTTGTTGAAGTAGACACTGAAGTCGGTCATCGTCGTTCTCCTATTGCTCTCGGTCGCGGGCTTTGTCGCCGCCCACAAGGGACAACTCGCCCACAGGGCTACCTAACGATGTGCGGGTCACCAGAGCAAAGGTTCATTGGAATGAGGACTTTTCGGCATAGCCGCCATTTATCTACGCCTTAAGGTTCTACGCCTTAAGGTCAAATGGAGCGAGCATCTACGCTTTAAGGTCAAATGGAGCGAGCGATCGTTTAGGGCCCGCGCCGACAAGCGCCCCGAAGGCGATCGGCATCGGAGTGGGCAGACGCGGCGTCGACCGCGCAACTCCATGTTGAAAGCGCTCTCTCCCGGCCTGATGGGCTTCCGGTTCAAGCCCGCCGGTCTGTCTGGTTCAATCGCTCCGTCATGCCCACGAAGTTGCTCGCGTCTCGCGTGCTCGCGGCCTGAGCTGGAAAGACTTCCAACACGGGGCTGTCCGCATCAAAGCGCGGACAAACGCGTGGGCGATAAATGGTTCGCCTCTGATCAGAAAAGTCCGTAATCGGAAAGACTCGCCGACAAAAGACCGCCGACACCGTGCGTCATGACGGACGTAATGGAGACCGATACCGAGACCGGCGTCGGCCCATACGGAAAGTCGATCGACATATGGCCGGTGTGCGAAGCGGTTACATATCCGCCGTCCGCAAGCCAGGCGGTCGTCGCGTCCGTGTATGGCGCTGCTGCGCTCGTGCCCTTGGCGACAGCCGCAGCCGCCGCAAAGCCCACAGCCATTCCCGCGCCCGCGAAGGTCGTGTTCGAAGTGTTTGTCGCTGACAGGTCGCCCAAAGCGTCGGCCTTTCCGTTCAGCATCACGAAAAGCATGTTGTTGTTCGCGAACATGACACCCATCTCCCTTTGATCGTCGTCGTGTCTCTGCCTCGCCAGTTTTACCCGTCTTCAAACAGCCACCATGCCCATGGCATTCACAAACGAGAAATGATTCTCGAATGTGAGCGCGTTGGTGAGCGTGGCGGACAGGCTTCCGGCGCCGTGCGCCTCGGCCATGGCCATGACGTCCGCGTAATTACCATGGGGGAGGTCGTGCCCCCAGGACTCCAGCCATTGGCTGAGATCGATAACCACCGTGCCTCCTGGCGGTGACCATCCTTTAATGTCGATTGCAACGTAGTCGAGCTCCGAAATGGCCCACGCATCGTTGGGGCCGTGTCCCCCATAGCTCCTCTCGTTTTCAATGATGAAATCAGCGTGCGACACAACCAGAAACGCATCTGCGGCGGCAACCGCACCGCCCGGCTCGGGAGAGTGCGCTGATGCTTTAAAGATCGCGTCGCCCGTCGCTATTGAGTAGGTAATCCTGTCCTCGGCAAAGTTTTGGACAAGACCGGTGGTCAAAGTGTCTTGACCAGCGGCGACGGCGCTGCCGCCAAGGAGTGCCACCAGACCTTCATGCGATACCCCTAACGCTCCCGTCTCTTGATGAGGTGCGCCCTGGGGCCCGTCATTGTGATGCTCGGAGAGCTTCATGCCGCCATGGTCGAGCCCGGAGTCATCGCCGGGGTCCGCAGGCCACCGGTTGCGGAATGGGCCTGGGGGATCAAGTTCGCAAGCTTTGCCGATCGGTGATGGAGGCATGCGCAGGCGCCTTGGTGAAGTCGACTCAGCGATAGTACGGCTTCAAGCGCGGAAAGGACATTGACCCAATGGCATACAATTCGCGATTTGGATCATACCCCAAAAGGTGAGGCCCATAAGGATAACGAGGCGGGTCGCAGCGCAGCCATCTTGACGCGATCTGACCTTCGCACCATGCGGGACAATCCCGTTAACCATACTCCATGGCTTTGAAACGATGCCGATTGGAACTTGTCACGGCATAAGGTACAAACATGCCGTCTGCTGCGCCTCGAACGTTCGCAGGTCTGTGCGACTTACGGCGAGAGAGCGGACTAGAAAATTCAATAAAACAACCAAGAAACAGGGAAGACCGCGTCCATGGCAGCTCTGAGCGATGAACCTGTCGTTGTAATTATAGACGCGCTGCCACTGCGAAGCCTGAACCTCATCAGCATCCTTACTCATCTGGATTGTTCGGCCTCCCGCGGACAGTTCCGGCTCACCTTACATACTCCTGATGAAATGGAACAATGCATCGATCCCGGCGCAAACTGCGAGATGCTGATTTATAATGTTGGCAGCGCTTCCCTTGCTGACCGGGAAACTTTGCAACGACTCAAGGCTCTCACGACGCTTGCTCCGGACGTTCCATTAGTGATCATTTCCGATAGTGAATGTCGGGAAGAGATCATATCGGCGTTGAATATCGGCGCGCAGGGATTCGTGTATGCAGGGACGGATGCTAAGGTTGCCCTGCAAGCCTTTTCCTTCATACTCAATGACAGATCACATCATTCAGGAGCTATGCGGCCAAAACAGAGTTATCCAAAACAGACGTCACGGACGATCAATTGCAGTCCTGTACCCTTTTGCGAATTGGACGAAGCTGAATGCGCTGCGGAAGATTTGCGAGACGAAGGTCAAAACGGCCACAATCTAACGGCGAGGCAGAAGACCGTTCTTGAGCTCTTGGGCCGTGGCCAGTCGAATAAAGCTATTGCCCGCCGGCTGGGGATGAGGGAAGGTACCGTTAAGGTTCATGTTCGGCAGATTATGCGCAAATTCGGCGTGTCGAACCGCACCCAGGTCGCTATTGTTTGTGCAAACGAGGGTAACCAAAAGTTGGCGACGGCTGATTCTGACGGTTCCTCTCTGGCGGCAAGCTCCATTTGAAGGGGCCGACTTTTCCACGTTGGGTCTGTCTGCGGCCCAGATTTAAGATGCAGCCAAGACAACCCCTAATCAGGCCTCCGCTTTTCGGCGTGTGCAATTGCTTCAATTCGGCGACCTCCTCCTTCGTCCTCGCTCACCGTGTCGAATCAGACCTCGTGGGGCCGCAGGACCTTTCAGGTGTAAGCGCGCGTGATCTGGTTGGCAGCCCATGACGAACACAGGCATGAATTTGATCATGACCTACGGTCACGCTGCCCGCGGTGGGTGCGCTCAGGCCACGCGACCTTGCTAGCGGTGCCGCCAGATCGTTCATCAGTTATGGTTGGCGGCGCCCCAGAAAGATGCCCCGCCGAAGGGGCTTCGCTCGGGGGAGTTCCGGCGGGGCACCAAGACTGAGAATGATTGGTCCACGTTGTTAGTGGTCACGCGAGGACTGCCAATGGCCACATTGGCAGTCTGAATGGTGGCGGATTCACGCACAAGACTATCTTAAGTGCACTCCCCCATCCGTTGGTGTGCGCCAGTCAGATCTCGTGATCTTGCTGGATCATTGACTGGGCGGCCAGTTCCTGGGTGCCCCGTCATCGGCGCATTGTTTTGATCGATCGACTTTATCGAGCCGAGCTTTTTTTCACCCCTCGGGTCGTTAAACAAAATTAAGCATGCTGCCTTCCGACCGATGGCTCGTCGTTGTCAAACCCGATGTGCATCAGATAGATTTGGCAGGGACGGGTGGAGTCGCAGTCTAGGACGGCGAAACCGTCGGCATGTTGATTCCGCCGGGGTCGGCCGTCACCGTCGCCGCCAGTGATCGCAGGAAGGAGCCCGAACATGACCGGCCGCGCCCTGTTGCTCGCGAGCGCGCTCGTCGCGGCGCTCGCCGCGCTGCTGGCGCGGACCGCCGGCGCCGCCAACTGGCTGGAGATGGACTTCTACCTGTCCGGCCCGCAATACGAGGGCAAGCTGCCGCCGTGCGATTACCGCGACGCGCTGGTCAAGATCGCCTCGCGCTTCAATCAGCGCGAAAACATGTACTGGGCGACCGATCTGCGCATCCTGTTCTTCGAGAAGATCCGCGAGACCGCGTTCCGGCCCTGGGCTGCCAACGCAATTCCACGCCGCTTCTGCAGCGGGGTGGTCGAGGTCACCGACGGCCGCAAACATGCCATCCACTATTCGATCTCCGAGGACACCGGGATGATCGGCGCCAGCTGGGGCATCGAGTGGTGCGTGGTCGGGCTCGATCGCAATTGGTCGTACAATCCGGCCTGCAAAATGGCGCGGCCGTAATCTAGCGTTTGTACAACTGCACACTTGCTCGGCGTTTCACTATGTTCCCGACGGAGCTGTGGCGTCATCGCGGCGTCTGCATTCGTTAACCTTTTTCGTAAAGATCGAAATCTGCTTTCGGAAAGAATGATATCTTCGCGGTGATGGGATCGTCTCATGAAACTTGATCTGTCGAACTTCCAAGGTGTCGTCGCGGGTTTGACTGTTGGAGGGGGAACTTGCGATCTCCCTCCCCGTGTGGAGGTTCCGACGCGGTCAGAACCCGAACTTGCACTACTTATGCAGAAGGTCGAAGCCATGTCGATTGCAGAAATCGACCGACTGATGGCTGAGCTTCACGAGCTGAAAGGCTATTTACAATCGGAAAGAAAGCGAATTGAGCGAGAGATGATTCGCTATAAAAATCTTACTAAGACGGCTTCCGCCTCAGTCGAGACAGTCTTTGACGCCGTCTCCCAATTGCATTTCGCGCTCTACTCACGAAAATCAAGCGCTTCCGAGGTCACGGCGGCCGAAGGCCATCCGTGCATCTAGGAGCAGTCACCACTACCGGGGCACATCCAGGCTTGGCGAACTAGCTAATGGGCACCTCGAAAAATAGCTGCTTCTCCCGACCTGTGCGAATCTGATGTGTGAGATTTCGATTCGCAGAGGCGACGATGGGTCATCTGGGATTTTTCGATGCCGATAAGCGCTTGCAAGCCTTGTCAGCGAGGGGCGGATCCGCTCGAAGCCATCGATCATCTCGTGCCGTGGGAGAGCTTTCGTGCCGAGATCGAGGCGGTGGTGCTCACACCGGACGAGCTCAAGAAAAGTAGCGCCGGCCGGAAGCCGTTCGATGCCATCCTGATGTTCAGGATGCTGGTTTTACAAGCGCTCAACAATCTGTCGGACGAGCAGGTGGAATATCAGGTGCGCGACCGGCTGTCGTTCTCGCGCTTTCTAGGGCTCGCGATCGCGGACAGCATTCCGGATGCCACGACGTTGTGGCTGTTCCGCGAGAAGCTAGCCAAGGCTGGGCTGATCGAAAAGCTGTTTGACCGTTTCGACCAGCATCTTGCGGCCAAGGGCTAGATGGCGCGTGGCGGGCAGATCATCGACGCCAGTATCGTGCCGGTGCCGACGCAGCGGAACAGTCGTGACGAGAACGCCGACCCAACCCGAACTTGTGCCCAATCAGTCGAGACTTTCTGTCCTGACTGCAGGGCCTATCGAGCGAAAGCCTCCTGATGACTCAGCGGCAGTGGCTTGTACCGCGCGGGCGCGGCATCGTGGCGGGGCGCAGCCGGTAGCCAAACATTACCTGTAAGCACTGCCGCAGGCGGAGGCGGGGTTGAGGCTCGGCTTGATCGCGGGGGCTGCTCGTCAGCTTGGCCACCGCGAGCACGCAGGGACTGCCGCACCTTTTACTTGTTACGCGTCTGTCGGCTGTCCGCGATTACGCGGGAGCCCTGCCGCAGAGTAAGGCAATGTTTCGGCCACCGTTCGCACGCAGCTTCGTAGGTTGCCAACGCCACCGTTAGATCATCGATATTAGCGACGTGCTGAATTTCGTTGTTACTCGAATCCCAGCGGTCGATGCGGTAAGCGAAATCCATGTTGGGCGTTGTCATGTGGGAGAGTGCACAGTTGGCATCGGGTTCCGGGCGCGGGCACAGGTACAGGAACTGACGTCGGCGGCGTGACTAGATTGCATCGCCGGTGCTCCGCCGCTGCACTGTTGCGCAGCGGTCGCCCACAGCAACGCCAAATGAGTGAAGGTCTCTCGCTGCTCCGGCTCGTTCGCCTGGTCAGCGATGCTTATGCTCTCTTGCGCAAACCACTCAAACACAGTTGTGAGGTCCATCGGATCCTCCCACAGCAGTTGAAGCACCTCTCCACAGAAGCAAGTGGCTCGGAAGCCGCGATATCGCTCAGTAAGGATGCGACCAGTATTCCGACGGGAGGCTACTGCCCAGTTTCACCATAATCGCATGCGGTGAGATCGGAGCCGACGCCGCAAGCACATCCGCCTTCCCAACCCTCGACTGCGCAACCGTAGAAGCCGACCAGACGCCGAATGCGGTCGCGGCGACAAAAGCCAAACCGATGATCTCGAGTTTACGCATTGGATTGTCCCTCCATCCCGTGTGATAGATGATTAACCTCACACAGAACCCACCCCCCGCCTGTGATGGCTGTCACAAAATGGCGGATCTCGCCGAACCGCGAGCAACTGGCGAGCGGCAGGTGAAGCACCGGCTCGCAAGCCCGGGCGGAGCGGGAAAGGGCGAATTACAAGTGGCTCGGAAGCCGCGATATCGCTCAGATAGCCGAGGAAACGATCCCACGCGTATCCGAGACGGCCAGTCACCGACGCCAGCGAATTCACCTTGGACTGATTAATGGCCCCGGGGAACAGGATGCTGGCCTTGCTGTTTTTGGCGCCGCTCCAGGCGTAGTCGCCCGCGCAACGCCAACAACAAAACCGCCCGCGAATTGATAATCGCAGCCGGCCCAGAACGGCTCGTGGTCGACCCATTCCTTGTGCGCCCACAGGCCGCCAACGTGACCGCCGATGTAGCAGCCAGTCCATTTGTAGTAGAGCGAATAGACCGGATAGACCGGAGCCGGCGGGGGTGCCCCGTACACGCCCACGTCTGCCGCCATCGCGGAAGTCGCGACCAACGCCGTGAGAGCAACGGTTGTCAGGAGAATCTTCTTCATAGAGGCAGCCCCCATTATAGAGGCAGCCCCCATTTAGCTTTCCCACATCGCCCCTTTTATACCTGCTGACGACCTCTCGATCTGTGGCACGGAGGCCACAGTGGCATGAATTCGACTCCCGGGTTGGCCAACCGCGCCATCGCGTTGTCTCTAACGATGGGCTCTTGTTGAACTGCGCCGATGTGTTGCTTGAAAGGTCAATCGGCGGGTGGGGCTATTAACCCCCCGGCAACCGTGCGGTGTCACCCTCCCGTCCATCCCTACCCTATGCCCCGAGAGAAACCCGCGCCACGGACGGAGAGTACCAATTGGGCGGCTGTGCTCGGGTTGCGCTCGTTTCCTTGACCTTGTCCGCCGGTTTTGGCCTCACGGGATGCGCTGCAATTGATGACCTGAAAGTTAGCATTTTCCAATGGTTAGACCCCGTGAACTTCACGGGAGATGGCGAAGAGCTGCTTGGATACGCGCCAGAAACCCGTCTGATCCCGCCGGCGGAAATCCCAAAGCAGGCCGCCAAGGCACCAAGCAAGAGGATCAAGCCGGCGACGCGTAAACTGCAGCGGCCGCAGACCTGTGCTTCCTCCAAAGAAACCACCGATATCCGATTCCCCCGAGACGGCAACGCCGGGCGAAACCGAGGGACAGTCCGCGTGGCCGCATTCGATGCGATCGCGGACTCCCAATCCCGAAGCGCCGCCATCCTTCGACGGGAGGTTTTGCGCCGAGTGCTGGGGCCTGCCCGCAAAAGCTGAGTAAGTGCACGTACTTCCGCGAGGAACGGGAGGAGTCCCGTGTTGGTAGGGAATCCCTACCAAGAACTGCGATTGTAGCAGCGAATCAAGCGGGTGCGGGGTGATTTAGAAACGTGAAATGAAGTAGAGCGGCCCCCATCTTGCGCTCCAAACACGCGCCGCCGGTCCGCGGCTCCGAGCAGCAGGGCTGTGCGGCGGTCCGCGACTGAGCTTGCTCGCGCAGGCTTGTTTTAGGAAGGAAAGCCGCATATGAGGCCGCTCAGCGATGAAATGGCCGCGCGGGACGTATCCTGGGCAGCCTCCGCGCTCCGCTTCTTAAACCGCGCAGCCATCAACGCATCAGTCTGACCAGCATCGTACTCGACGCCGCCAGGATCAGCAGCAAGCACAAACCTATCCTGCCAGACCTCAATCACACCGTCGCCGACGTCGCGGTGCGTATCATGAAACTTCTGACCCGGCCGCCATTCAACCCGGTAACAACACCACGACAGCGACGGAAAAAGCCCGCACGCCGCCTTCGGCTCCTTTAACTCCATGAAATAAAATAACCGGTGCTGGCTCATCGCAGCGCGTCCTCTGTGCACGCCCTGGTCGCTCGGTGCCCGGTGGGCTATTTCAATCCTTCCAGAACCCTTTGAACCGGTCTGGGGCCAGCTTGGTGTACCGCACAGTTGAGGCTATCGAACGATGGCCCAGGTAGTGCTGGATCGCCCGCGTATCCTGGCCATCGTTGGCGAGCTTGTACCCGCAGCTATGCCGCAGCGCGTGGCTGGAAATCAGGAACGGGAATTTCGCCGCCCCCCGGCGCGTGCCACCATCCGCTGATAGCCGGACACGCTTAGCGGGGCGAGGCGTTCGGATACGAAGACGTGGACCGACCGCTGCCCCTCGGGCGTCTCACGCTGCAAGCGGCGCAAGGCACGTAGCTCCCGAGCGCCTAGCGGGTGGACGCTTGTTTCCCCGCCCTTGGAGCGGCGCACGTGCAGCTTTCCGGCCTGCAGGTTGATGTCGTCCCAGCGCAGCGCCACCAGCTCGCTGGCGCGCAGCCCATGTCGGTAGGCCAGCAGGATGGCCGTAGCGCGTTCCGCCCGAAGGCCCCTCCACAGGAGCCCGGCTTTATTAACCGGCGAAGGGCCTCACCCGGATACCCTCCAAAATCTGCCTAAAGGCTGGCTCCGGGGCCAAGCACATGGTTCGATACGTATCCAGGAAGGGGAGCCAGCTCTTTCAAGAACTTACGAACAATATTTCAGTTCTTTATTTCCTCAAACCACGGCAGCTCGACACACCGTCGTTCACGCCTCCAATCACGTTGGGCGTAAGTTTGAGCCGCAACGCAGCGCAAGCATTCCTTCTCCTGGGCGAGGTTTTTGCTCGCGGCTCGCGAAAGGAATGAACCATTTGGGGCGCTCGCGACACTAATGCTTCGAGAGTTGTCATCCCTCGTGAACCGGCCTGTGCGTGACCCCCATGATCTCAGTCATTCCTATGGAAGTTGTGTGGTTATCGACTGGCTTCATCATGCTCATGGCCGCGTTCCTGGCCGGGGCTGCGGAGTAGGCGGGCAGAGCTGACGGCTCGAGGTTCGGACTGCCAGTGTGCGTTTCTTGCGCATTCGCGTCGAGGAGAGCCTCCCATGCCGGTCGATCCACGACCTGCCATGCCGATCGTGCCCCCCAGACAGGTCGCCTTTAGGACCCGTCGAACCTGGCTGCTGGCCAAGCTCGCGACCTGCGTGACGGTCCTGACAGCAGCTACGGCCGTTCTGATCGTGGCCGCCGCTGCCGTCGCCTTCACCATGACCTGAGCGGTCACCTCAACGGCCTTGCCAGCGAGATCAACGATCCGCACCAGGCACGCGCACCGCGTCATCAAACCATCATGATCGCGGGCTATATGGATATCGTCGACGCGTCGGCGCTAACGACCGCGGATGTACCGGTGGTGGCAATGGCGCAGCCGGCATAGTTGCGTAGATGGGCCCGCCCGGAGAAATCCGCGGCGGGTTTTCATTTGGGCGCCCGGGACCAGGCGGCCCTCAGGGGCGACGGGGCCCCATCAGCCCGATCCCGACGCTTGCGCGGGGCGGGTTCGCTCATTCGAGCGTCGAGCCACCCTCACCCAGCAGCCCGCGCGATCGCTCCAAAATATCGACGACCTGGGCATAAGCGCCGGGGTCCAGTCGAGCGCCGGGATTGTGGGCCTTGCGGTCCCGGACCACGCGATCATGCGCCGCCACCAATCCTTCCTTGGTGATGCCGGTGCCAATAATTTCCGCCACCATCGCGTCACCCACCGGGCCAAGGATTTCGATGACCTCGTCGCGTGATAGTTCGGACATGGGAGTGCCTCCTGTCAGCGGGTACCCTTTGCCACGAATTGGGCGCGGCCGCGGTTTTCATGCTCTGCAGGTCATCTTTAGCCCTTGATCCGGGCGACGTCACGGGGCCGGCGGATTGTGCCATGCCCTTGCATGCGAAGCACCGGCAACTCATTGCGCCGGGACCGGTTTGTCCGCTTCCCCCTTGCGCGCGGCGCGCCATTCCTCGAACCGGCGAACCACGACGAAAAACGACGGCACGAACAGAACGGCAAGGCAAGTGGAGGCAAGCATGCCGCTGAACACCGCGATGCCGATCGACTTGCGCGCGCTGGCCCCGGCCCCGGTCGCCAGAACCAGCGGCAGCACCCCCAAGATGAAGGCAAACGAGGTCATGAGGATGGGACGGAAGCGGGCGCGCGCGGCCTCGACGGCGAACTCGAGGATGGGCTTGCCGTCGAACACACGCCGTTCGCGCGCCACTTCCACAATCAGGATGGCGTTCTTGGCCGAGAGGGCAATCAACAGCACGAGGCCGATCTGGGTGTAGAGGTTATTGTCGATGCCAAGTCCTTTGAGCGCCACCACCGGCCCGATCAGAGAGAGCGGCACCGCGAGGAGGACGGCCACGGGCATGTACCAGCTCTCGTACTGACCGGCCAGCACCAGGTAAACCAGCAGCATGGCGAGCGCGAAGATGTAGTAGATCTGACTGCCTACGATCTTTTCCTGGTACGACATCGCGGTCCATTCGAATCCCGCGCCGGGCGGCAAGACCTTGGTGGCGATCTGCTCCATCAAGGCGTTTGCCTCTCCGGAACTGAACCCCGTGGCCGGCAACCCGAGCACCGTCGACGATGGGTAGAGATTGTACAGGCTCAGCAGCGACGGCCCGACCGACGGTGTGATGTAAATCATGGTCCCGAGTGGGATCATGGCACCTTGTTTGTTGCGGACCGGCAGAAGCTCGATGTCTTCGGGCCGCAGGCGAAACTGCGAATCCGCCTGCACATAGACCTGAAAGACGCGTCCGAACTTGTTGAACTGGCCGACATAACTCGATGGAGCCAGCTCTTTCAAGAACTTACGAACAATAATTTCAGTTCTTTATTTCCTCAAACCACGGCAGCTCGACACACCGTCGTTCACGCCTCCAATCACGTTGGGCGTAAGTTTGAGCCGCCACGCAGCGCAAGCATTCCTTCTCCTGGGCGAGGTTTTTGCTCGCGGCTCGCGAAAGGAATGAACCATTTCGGGCGCTCGCGACACTAATGCTTCGAGAGTTGTCATCCCTCGTGAACCGGCCTGTGCGTGACCCCCATGATCTCAGTCATTCCTATGGAAGTTGTGTGGTTATCGACTGGCTTCATCATGCTCATGGCCGCGTTCCTGGCCGGGGCTGCGGAGTAGGCGGGCAGAGCTGACGGCTCGAGAATCGGACTGCCAGTGTGCGTTTCTTGCGCATTCGCGTCGAGGAGAGCCTCCCATGCCGGTCGATCCACGACCTGCCATGCCGATCGTGCCCCCCAGACAGGTCGCCTTTAGGACCCGTCGAACCTGGCTGCTGGCCAAGCTCGCGACCTGCGTGACGGTCCTGACGGCAGCTACGGCCGTTCTGATCGTGGCCGCCGCTGCCGTCGCCTTCACCATGACCTGAGCGGTTACCTCAACGGCCTTGCCAGCGAGATCAACGATCCGCACCAGGCACGCGCGTCGCGTCATCAAACCATCATGATCACGGGCTATATGGATGTCGTCGACGCGTCGGCGCTAACGACCGCGGATGTACCGGTGGTGGCAATGGCGCAGCCGGCATAGTTGCGTAGATGGGCCCGCCCGGAGAAATCCGCGGCGGGTTTTCATTTGGGCGCCCGCGACCGGGCGGCCATCAGGGGCGACAGGGCCCGATCAGCCCGATCCCGACGCTTGCGCGGGGCGGGTTCGCTCATTCGAGCGTCGAGCCACCCTCACCCAGCAGCCCGCGCGATCGCTCCAAAATATCGACGACCTGGGCATAAGCGCCGGGGTCCAGTCGAGCGCCGGGATTGTGGGCCTTGCGGTCCCGGACCACGCGATCATGCGCCGCCACCAATCCTTCCTTGGTGATGCCGGTGCCAATAATTTCCGCCACCATCGCGTCACCCACCGGGCCAAGGATTTCGATGACCTCGTCGCGTGATAGTTCGGACATGGGAGTGCCTCCTGTCAGCGGGTACCCTTTGCCACGAATTGGGCGCGGCCGCGGTTTTCATGCTCTGCAGGTCATCTTTAGCCCTTGATCCGGGCGACGTCACGGGGCCGGCGGATTGTGCCCTGCCCTTGCATGCGAAGCACCGGCGACTCATTGCGCCGGGACCGGTTTGTCCGCTTCCCCCTTGCGCGCGGCGCGCCATTCCTCGAACCGGCGAACCACGACGAAAAACGACGGCACGAACAGAACGGCAAGGCAAGTGGAGGCAAGCATGCCGCTGAACACCGCGATGCCGATCGACTTGCGCGCGCTGGCCCCGGCCCCGGTCGCCAGAACCAGCGGCAGCACCCCCAAGATGAAGGCAAATGAGGTCATGAGGATGGGACGGAAGCGGGCGCGCGCGGCCTCGACGGCGGACTCGAGGATGGGCTTGCCGTCGAACACACGCCGTTCGCGCGCCACTTCCACAATCAGGATGGCGTTCTTGGCCGAGAGGGCAATCAACAGCACGAGGCCGATCTGGGTGTAGAGGTTATTGTCGATGCCAAGTCCTTTGAGCGCCACTACCGGCCCGATCAGAGAGAGCGGCACCGCGAGGAGGACGGCCACGGGCATGTACCAGCTCTCGTACTGACCGGCCAGCACCAGGTAAACCAGCAGCATGGCGAGCGCGAAGATGTAGTAGATCTGACTGCCTACGATCTTTTCCTGGTACGACATCGCGGTCCATTCGAATCCCGCGCCGGGCGGCAAGACCTTGGTGGCGATCTGCTCCATCAAGGCGTTTGCCTCTCCGGAACTGAACCCCGTGGCCGGCAACCCGAGCACCGTCGACGATGGGTAGAGATTGTACAGGCTCAGCAGCGACGGCCCGACCGACGGCGTGATGTGAATCATGGTCCCGAGTGGGATCATGGCGCCTTGTTTGTTGCGGACCGGCAGAAGCTCGATGTCTTCGGGCCGCAGGCGAAACTGCGAATCCGCCTGCACATAGACCTGGAAGACGCGCCCGAACTTGTTGAACTGGCCGACATAACTCGATCCGAGATAAGCCGCGAGGGTGGAGAACACTTCATCGATGGAGACCTGCAGCGTCTCGGCCTTGGCGCGGTCCACGTCGACCTTCATCTGCGGCACCGTAGAACGGAACGAACTAGTCACCCGCTGCAGACCACTCTGCGTCTGCGCGTCCTTCACCACCGCGTTGGTCAGGGTCTGCAGTTTGGTGAGATCGAAGCTGCCGTCGCGCAGCTCCAGCTGCATGGCAAAGCCACCCGCATTGCCGATGCCCTGGATGGGAGGCGGCGGGAACGCGACGATGCGCGCCTCCGTTATGACGGCAAAATCCCGGTTGAATTGCTGAAACAGCGACCGCAAGTCCTCGCCCTTGCCGCGTACGCTCCAATCCTTGAGCACGACATAGGCGACCCCGGCATTGGCAAGCGTCGAGTTGTTGTCGAGCGCGGAAACCCCGGAAATCGCGATCACGTTTTCGACCGCCGGGTTCTTGCCGGCAATTGCGCTGACTTGATCGAGCACCGCCTGGGTTCGCTCGAGCGAAGCGCCGTCGGGCAGCTGCGCCGTCACGAGGATGTAACCCTGGTCTTCGATCGGGAGAAAGCCGGTCGGCACCCGGGAGAGACCATAGCCGGCGCCGCCGATCACGACGAGCGCGATGATGCACATGAGGCCGCTGTGCGCCACCATGCCGCCGATCAACCGCGTATACGTCCGTTCGAACGGATTATAGATCGCATTGAAGCCGCGAAAGAACCAGTTGCGCTGTTCCGGCGGCACCGGCGGCCGCAGCCATAACGCGCACTGGGTCGGCTTCAACGTTGCGGCGTTGATGGCACTCAGCAATGCAGTCGCGGCGATCACGAGCGCGAACTGTGCGAACATCTGGCCGGTGAGGCCCGGAATGAAAGCGGCCGGCAGAAATACCGACATCAGCACGAGCGTGATGCCGATAATCGGGCCGAACAGCTCGTTCATGGCCTGGATGGCCGCCTCTTTCGGCGCCAATCCCCGTTCGATGTGATGTGCCGCGCCTTCGACCACGACGATGGCATCGTCAACGACGATGCCGATCGCCAAGACGATCGCGAACAGCGTCGACAGGTTGACGGTGAACCCGAGTGCGGCCATGCCTGCGAAAGCGCCGATGATGGTCACGGGGACTGTGGTCATGGGCACCAGCATGGCGCGCCAATCTTGCAGGAACACCACGATCACGATCAGAACCAGGATCGCCGCCTCGAACAGCGTCTTCCATACCTCGTTGATGGAAGCGCGGACAAAGGTCGTCGTATCGAACGGAATGCTGTAGGTCAGCCCCTGCGGAAAGCTCTTCGCGAGCTGGGTCATTTTGGTGCCGACCGCGCCGGCCACGTCCAGCGCGTTCGCCTCCAGCGTCTGATAAATGCCGATGCCCGCCGCCGGCTTGCCGTTGAGCGTGAAAACCTGGCTGTAAACCTGGGCCCCAAGCTCGACGCGCGCAACGTCTCGCAGATACGTCATCTGCCCGTTGCTTTCGGTCTTGACGACGATGTTCTCGAACTGACTGACGTCGTCGAGGCGGGTCGCAATGTCGAGAGTATACTGGAAAGGCTGGGTGCTCGGTGCCGGCGGCATGCCGAGCTGGCCGGCGGTCACTTGCTGGTTCTGGCCTTTGAGCGCATCGATGACATCTTGGGTGGTGAGCGAGCGCGCGTAAAGCTTGTTGGGGTCGAGCCACACCCGCATGGAATACTGCCCAGCCCCGAAGATGTTGACCTGGCCGACACCAGGCAGGCGGGCGAGTTCCGGCTGCAGATTGATGGTTGCATAATTGGCGAGGAAGAGGCTGTCGTAGCGGCCGTCGGGGGATGTCAGGGTGACGAACTGCAGAATGGCGGTGGACTTCTGCTGAACCGTCACACCCTGGGCTTGCACCGCCTGCGGCAATTGAGCGAGGGCGCTGGACACCCGGTTCTGCACCAGCACCTGCGCGAAGTTGATATCCATGCCGATTTTGAACGTCACGGTAAGCGAATAACTTCCGTCGGACGCACTGTAGGACTGCATGTAGATCATGCCGTCGACGCCGTTGACCTGCTGCTCGATCGGCAGGGCGACGGTGTCGACCACGGCGCGGGCGCCGGCGCCGGGGTATCGAGTGGTCACCGAAATGGTCGGAGGCACGACGTTGGGATATTGCGCCACTGGCAGCCTCAGCAGGCACACGGCGCCAATGACCACCATGAGGATCGCGAGCACGTTCGCGAGAACTGGACGCTCGATGAAAAATTTCGAGATCATGACGAGGTGCTATTTCGGCGCCGCCGGATCCGCCGCCGCGGACTTCGGCGTCTGCAGCTGCGGATCGACCTTCTGGCCGGGAACAGCGTCGAGGATGCCGGACACCACCACGCGTTCGTCCGGCGTCAGCCCGCTCTCCACCACCTGCATCTCGCCAACCACCTGGCCGAGTTGCACCCGGCGCTGCTCGACGACATTGTCGGCGTTGACCGTCAGCAGGTAGCGGCCCGCCTGATCGCTGCCCACCGCGACGGCGGGAATGAGCAGGGCCGGTTCCGGGCGTAGCGGCACCCGCACCCGAACGAAATAACCCGGCAGCAAACCGAACTTCGCGTTCTCGAAAGCGCCACGCACCTGCAGCGTACCGGTCGACTGATTGACCTCGGGCGAGGTGTAGTCGAGCAGACCCTGGTGCGGATATCCGGTTTCGGTCTGCAGCCCGGCCTCGACCGGGACCTTGTTTATGAGCTCGGCGACGGTCACGCCGCGTTCCGCCATCGCGGCGCGGACGCGCTGCACGTCACGTTCGCTGAGATTGAACCACACCCAGATCGGGTTGATCTGGACGATAGTCGCGAGCTCGCTTGGTTGGTTACCACCGACCAGTTCGCCGATCGAAACTTTGCGCGCTGTCACGACGCCATCAAACGGGGCCGACACCGTGGTGTAGCCGAGTGTGATCTCCGCGTTCTGGGTATTGGCCTGCGCTTGCAGCACATTGGCCCGCGCGGTATCGCGGTTGGCGCGTGCCTTGTCGAGGTTGGCTTGTGTCGAGACGTCCTTGGCCTGGAGCTCCTGCTGCCGGGTGAATTCGGCTTCGGCATTGACGAGCGTCGCCTTGGCGCCCTCCTCCGCCGCTTGCGCCTGCTCCAGCTGGACCTTGTAGGGCTGGGGCTCGATCACGAACAAAGGCGTGCCCTTCTTCACGGCCTGGCCGTCCTGATATTTTATCTCCTGCACGTATCCTTGCACGCGGGCCACGAGCTTGATGTTGTTGATCGAGGCTGTATTGCCGGTGGCCTCCAGATAAGGCGTGACCGTCTGCTGTACCGGCAACTGCACGGTCACCTTCGGTGGCGGCGGCGCGATGAAGCGATTCTCCTGGCCGCACGCCGACAAGGCGACAGCCGCCGCACACGCCATCACGGACAGGGCTGCGTGGCCGCTCGTCTGCATCCGTGAGGGGTGACCCGTGCTGTGCCGGTCGCCTGCGGTCCGCCGGCCCTGCGTGAGGCGAACTGCAGAGGCGCCCGAGATGTTCTGGGCAGCACATCTCATATTCATCACTCCGGTCCTGCGCCCGTCACCAGCATCGTCCGAGCACGTGACCAAGGACATCGATTTCCTCGAAGCGAGCTGGGCGCAGGTTACGACGTGTGGATATTTTCGCGCCAGCCAATACTTAGCTCAACTGCGACAAAAATTGACGAATGCGCCCTGCAACCGCGCCTGCAAGCGCCGGCGACTGGATACTTGACCTTCGCTCAGCGAGCCAGACCGATTGTCAAGACGATGGAGCAGATTGCGCGCCAGCAACGTCTAGCGCGACGCGTTGGCCGCGGGCGCCCGCTCCTTCGTTTCCGCCTTGAGTTGCAGTTCCTGGATGACCTCCTGGCCATATCGTACGAGTGCGCCGCTCTTCTCGGCATCCCCGACGCTCGAGAGGTCCACGACGCCCTCGCAATAGGCGAGGATCAGCGCGTTGGCGAGATCCGCCGGCTTGGCCTTTGGATTCTGTGCGAGCATGCTATCGGCTTGCGCGATCGCCGCAGGGGCGAGGAAATTCAAGTCCGGCTTGCCCCTAATCTGCACGGCCGCCGCGACCAACGACGCAGGCACGCGCGAGTTGTCATTGGCCGGGCATTTGAGCGCTGGCTGCCAACCGGGGTCGCGCTCCGCGAGCGAATAGCCGACCGGGACTGCCCAGATGATGCCGACATCAGGCTCGGCCTCCGCCACCACGCTCTGATTGGACAGGTATGAAGTGATGTCGAGCGCAAACCGCTTGACGGCCAGGCTCTTCTCCTGGTCCGAACCGCCGCTCTTGGCCACGACAGGACAATAGGCTGCCACCAGATTGTTGACGATGTCCGCCATGTCGGCATCAGGATGCGACGCCTTGTACAAATCAACCAGCGTGGCATAGGCGACGGAGCGCTGCGCCATTTCGCCGCCCAACATCGCGATCAGCTGGGGATCTAGGTCGGCGCTACCTCCCTGGCCGACGTCGGCGCATTCGAACCTCCGCGCCGCATCGCTCGCATAGACCGGCAGGGACAGGGTCGAGCGCCAGCTCGCAGCCAAGGCAGGCGTGGCGTTCGGAGCTGCCGCGTTGCCCCAATTCGTGCGCACGTAGTTGGCGAGTTCTGCAACATCATTGTCGTTCAGCGATCCCGCGAAACTCGGCATTGCCGGGATACCGTCGCGGGCCGGAACGCCTTGCAGCACCACCGAGAGCGTGTCGAACGGCTTGGCTGCGATCACCGCCGGGTTGCCGGCGAGTGCTGGGATCGAGCCGGCAATACCCTGGCCGTTCGCCTGATGGCAGGTCGCGCAATTGTCCGCGTAAAGCTTGGCCGCATGGGTCGCAATCTCGGGCGGCAGCTTTTTTGCCGCCACCAGCGCGGGCGCCCTACCGCCGTTCGTGACATCGAGCAGGTAGCTGGCCATGGCGTCGAGATCGTCCGGCGTCAGGAACGACAGACTGTCGTGCACGACCTCCTGCATCGGACCTAATGCGGTGGAATTGTTGGCAGCGCCCTTCTTGAGAAACGCGATGAGTTGGGACTTATCCCAACGATTGGTCTTGGCCAGGGCTTCGGGGGTGATGTCGGGGGCGTACCACTGATCGATCCGTGCCCCCTTGAACCGCTCGCTCGCGACCGTTGCGCCCATGAAATTGCGCGGCGTGTGACAATCACCGCAATGACCAAGCGCCTCGACCAGATAGGCGCCGCGATTCCATTGGGCGCTCTTGGTCGGATCCGGCTCGAACCATTGCGCGCGGAAGAACAGCGTCCGCCACACCAACATGCCGTACCGGATGCTGAAGGGAAACGTCAGCTCATTTTCGCGGTTCTGCTGCCTGATGGGTGGAAGGCTGCGGAAATACGACCACAACGCCTTGAGGTCATCCTCGCTGATCTGGGTGAAAGCGTCGAACGGCATGGTGGGATAGAGAAACTTGCCGTCGGCGCGGATGCCGGAGTGAAGGGCTTTCTTGAACTCGTCGAATGTCCACGTCCCTATCCCGGTCTCGCGGTCCGGTGTGATGTTAGGCGAGTACATCACGCCGAACGGGGTGTTCATCCGCAGTCCTCCCGCATAAGCCTTATCGCGGGCGGACGTATGACAGGGCATGCAGTCGGCGGCACGGGCGAGATAGCTGCCGCGCGCAATCATGCTCGGATCGGCAGCTTCCTCGGCATCGCCGGGATCACTCGCAATCAGCGTGACTGCGGCGAGCAGGCTAGCGAGCAAATATCTGACGTCCATAATGGTTGGGCTCGCCGGCTGCTGGTGGCACTCGAAGCGTTCGAGACCCGAGCCAAGCAAGGGCCATCGTCCCCTTGGATCGGACGAGCGACTGCGGGATAGCGTCCGTCAGTCCTTTGCGTCTTGGGTATGGTAATGTACATCAGCATTGGCAGCCCGGCAAAGAGCGTGGCTGCGCGAGGACGATGTCGATGACGAGGTCTATTCGGTATCCGGCGATGTACAGTTCAAGCCGTTTGCTGGCGTTGATCGTGAGCTTGCTTATCCTGTCCGCCACGTCGCCCGCACACGCGCAGTATGCCTGCACCACTAACTATTGCGTCAGAAGCCAGAGCGTATCGATTCAGACTCCGCCGGACTGGCCGGCGGTCCCGGTGGAGCCCTGCTGTCAGACCCATTGGGGCGCCCTGCCCGGCGGCATCGACTGGACGAATGCCTCACCAGTCATGATCTGCACCGCCAACGCGGACTACGCCTCGGCTTTCCCGAACTGCGGAGGGCCAAACAATCTGTCGCAGGCGTTTCCCTTGGATTACTGGCAGCCGAAAATCGGGATCGGCGTCGCATGGCCCAACCCGAAGGACTACAAGTACGAGATGCAAAGCGTTCCTCTCACCGACGGATCCGACGGCACCTGCGCTCAATATTCCAATCAGCCCGGTAAAGTGACGAATTGGTGGGTGTATGAACTCAAGGAGCCAAAGCGTGGTTCTTACGTTTTCACCGCGAACGTGAGCTTTCAGAAGGGCGAGAAGGGCTATTATGCCGTGCTCAACGGTTGCAAGCTCGAGCCCCCACCTCCAACGGGCGCGCAATAGCCTCAACCGATCTAAGGAATGCCCGCATTCTTGCGCGCCGGTCGAAGACCGGCTATGCCCACAACCAAGGGCGCGCCGGGCGCAGTTCGACTGAATTGCAAGTGGTCGAGTGACGGCAGGCAGCATTAGCAGGCCATTCTGATCGAAGTCGAAACACTGGCGACGACCGCTCCAGTCGGTGGGTCGCCGGCTTTTTTTTCGCGTCGGGCGCAGCTTCGCTGCGACCGACGCACGCACACACAAGAGGCCCCACATGCTTCCCTCGAGTGTGGTACTTGGGCTCGGTGGGACGTTACTGCTTGCCGTTGCCGACCAGGTCCCCAGTCTCAACGTCGAGCCCGCCTGTCGTGCGGCCGCGAAGATGGGCGACAGTTTGAGTTTGGATACGACGCTCCGACAATGTCTGGCTGACGAAAAAAGCGCCCGTGACCAATTGGAGAAGGAATGGACGCAATTCGCGCCCGCCCTGCAGCAGCGTTGCGTCGCCACCACGCAGACCGGAGGCGACCCCAGTTATGTCGAAGTCCTTGTATGCCTGCAGATGGGGCGCGACGCCGGCCAGATCGACAGGTCTCAGGCAGGCAGCCGCCAAGGCAACTGACAATGACACCGATCGTCAATGCGCTCTTCTTATCCCATCTCGCCGCGGGTGCGCCCTTGGCTCGCAAACATGTGGCTGCGCGCTGGCGAGCGACCCATGCCCCTGAGGCCACGCCTACTGCAAGCAAGACACGACGATGCGGACCTGAAAACCCGGACCGGAGCGCAGCATGAAGGAAGCAGAGGTCAAGGCACGGGCGTTTGCCATGCCGCTGACAAGCCCGGCCTACCCGCCGGGCCCTTACCGTTTCGTCAATCGAGAGTTCATGGTCATCACCTATCGAACCGATCCGGATCGGCTGCGCGCGGTCATACCGGAGCCGCTCGAGATGGATGAGCCTCTGGTCAAATACGAGTTCATCCGCATGCCAGATTCCACCGGATTCGGCGACTACACCGAAACCGGCCAGGTGATTCCGGTCAAGTTCGGAGGCCGGAAAGGCGGATACACCCACTGCATGTTCTTGAATGACGAACCGCCGATTGCGGCCGGCCGCGAGCTTTGGGGCTTTCCAAAAAAGCTTGCCAATCCGAGCCTGCGTGTGGAGATCGACACATTGGTCGGCACGCTCGATTACGGTCCCGTCCGCGTGGCCACTGGCACTATGGGGTACAAGCACAAAGGTGCTGATCTGGATGCGGTCCGCGCCTCACTGGCGACGCCGAACTTTCTGCTCAAGATCATTCCCCACGTCGACGGCACCGCGAGAATTTGCGAACTGGTCGAGTATCGCCTTGAAGACGTCGCGCTCAAGGGCGCGTGGACGGGCCCGGCGGCGCTCTCCCTGATCCCTCACGCGCTCGCGCCGGTTGCCGAATTGCCCGTGCTCGAGATCGTTTCGGCCGTGCATCTGGTCTGCGATCTCACCCTTGGTCTGGGCAAGGTTGCCCACGACTACCTGCATCCTTCCGCTTCCAGGCACGAACCGGCGTTCGCCCCCGCCACCGCAGGAGTCGCGTGACATGCGTCTGAAGGACAAAGTTGCGATCGTGACCGGCGCCGCCAGCGGGATCGGCAAGGAGATAGCAAAGACCTATGCGCGCGAAGGCGCGCGCGTCGTGATTGCCGATCTGAATCAGGCGGCAGCCGACGCGACCGCGGTGGAGCTCGGCGGGTCGCCCAAGGCCCTCAGCGTGGCCATGGACGTGACCAACGAGCAACAGGTGGAGGCCGGGGTCGCGCGCACCATGGAACAGTTCGGCCAAATCGACGTGCTGGTGAGCAATGCCGGTATCCAGATTGTCGCTCCTCTGGAAGAATTCGAGTTCGCGAGTTGGAAAAAGCTGCTGAGCATTCATCTCGACGGCGCGTTTCTCACGACGCGTGCCGTGCTTCGGCGCATGTACAAGCAAGGCACTGGTGGAAGCATCATCTACATGGGGTCGGTGCATTCGAAGGAGGCATCCGTGTTGAAGGCGCCCTATGTGACGGCCAAGCACGGATTGATCGGGCTTGCCAAAGTGGTGGCGAAAGAAGGCGCCAAGCATGGCGTGCGCGCGAACGTCATTTGCCCCGGCTTCGTAAGGACACCGTTGGTCGACAAGCAAATCCCGGAGCAGGCCAAGGAGCTCGGCATTTCCGAGGCTGACGTGATCAAGAAGGTCATGCTGAAGGATACGGTCGACGGCGAATTCACCACGGTTGCCGACGTGGCCGAAACGGCGCTGTTTTTTGCCAGTTTCGAAAGCAATGCGCTGACCGGGCAATCCCTCATCGTCAGCCATGGCTGGTCCATGCAGTGACCACGTCCAACGGGGAATATTCCTGCAATACCAATCATATATGATGATATTGTTAGACAATGGATGCGCTGGGCGCGCAGCCCGGCAAGGGGCTCTGAGCACAGCAGCAGATTTGAACCTTTCGATACACAGCCGCGACTAATGGTGACGCAGGTCACCAGCCACCCTCGATCGGGGATTTGGGACAAGAGTGGCCGCGGACCGATCTCTCAGGGCGAGGTGCGTCATGCGTGCACAAAGTGGACATTGGCTCGACTACGACCCGGTCGCTCTTGTGATCCTGGTCGTGGGAATTGGCGCGGTCGCGTTGCTCGCGCTGAGCATCTGATTTTCCGGAAGCCGTCGGGCTGATTATTCGTCCGGCCCGCGGCGTCGCCCGTCTGGCCGGCCCCTTCGGTCAGCGCTGTTGAAGATGCGCCGGCCGTCTCTCCCTCGCCGGCGACCCCTCGTCACGACGCCCCCGCCCCGCGCCCTTCCGCTCCCTATCCAGGGGCGCAGCCTCCTGCCCGTCGATGGGTGCTCAGCCCAGGCCGGCTTGCACCCTTGCTGTCCCGCCTTGCGCGGCTTGCGGCGGACGCGCTATCCCGCAAACGGCAGGCCGCCCGATACAACCCCACGGCTCCGCGCGGACATTGAAGAGGATGCGCGCTCAGGCGCGGAGGGCAGTACCGCCGCGGTTCCAACCGCGACCACCCTCGCCATAGATGTCAAAGCCGGTATCGCTAACCACCACCGTGTCTTCGAGTTTGATGAACCCCCGCTTCGGGTGCTGCAGCGTGGTCTCGACCGATATCACCATTCCCGTTTCGAGCGGACGGCTGGCGTCATAGGCGTCATACGGCACCGGCCCCGATGCCGTGAGCCGCGGCGCTTCGTGGCTCACCAATCCCATCCCGTGAGCGAGAAAGTGCATATGATTGTGGTGCTTTGATTTGTGGACGAGCGGTTCGGCGGCGGCGTAGATCACGCTGCCCAGGGCACCCGCCTTGATGGGCTTCATCGACGCGCGCTGGATGGCCTCGATCTCGGCCAGCAAATCTTCGAGCTCGCCGTCGGGCTCCCCGTGGATCGCCATGCGGCAAAGATCGCCGATATAGCCGTGATAGTTGCCGCCGGAGTCGAGGGAAAGCACGTCACCTTTTCCCCATTTCTGCTCCGATGGAGCGCGGTTGAGGCTCGTTCCGGCCGTGATCAGGCAATAGTCGAATACGAGGCCGCGGTTGGTCTCCTCCCGCCGAAGCGCTTCGGTCAGGTCCCGCTTGGTCGTCCCCGGACCGTGGTTTGCAATGACCGCCATCATCGACTCGATGACGCGCTCGGACGCGATACGCAGCTGCTGCAATTCTTCCGGGCTCTTCACGGCGCGCTGGCGCTCGAGCACGAACAGAGCGTCCACGATTTCGCTGCCGGGGAAGGCATTGCGCAATGCCGTCCCGGAATCGACCGGCAGGAAGGCAAGCTCGGCGCCGATCCGGCGCGTTTTCACACCTGACTTACGGATATAGTCGATTGCCTTCTCCATGGCATCGACGGATCCGGACGAATTGGTCTGCGATTCCGGCACCCAGAACGGATTGTTTTCCTTCTGGAAGCCCTCCATTCGATGGCCGAAATAGGCCGCCTTCTGACGGCCGCCCTTGGGATAGACGAGGACCGGCAGGTAGCGGCTCAGTCCCATCGCATCCATGGATTCGAAGAAAAAGGCACGATGTCCGCCAAGCAGATATTGCACGTTGTGCTTCGAGGTCACGAGCAGGATGTCGATGCCAGCTTCGTCCATCAAGCGATCGAGCCGATCCGCGTCGAAGGGGATGGAGGGTGCAACTTGCTTGACTACGTCGAGCATGATCGAAGCTCCTTTGTGGAACGCACAGCGCACTGTACGTGCTGATGCGGCTCAGTGCGTTGCGATCTTGATTGGCAATGAGGGCGGTGTCTCGCCCAATAATACACCGAGGCGACACGATCTTGCCATGGCCCCTGCCCGCGACCGCAGTGGGCGCGAAGCACGCACGCGCCCCGTTACCGGATCATTTCTCTTGCACACCGGCAATCTTGATCGCTTCGCTCCACATCGCAATGTCGGCGGCAATCATGGCAGCGAACTCGACCGGAGTATTGCCGAGCGGGTCAATGCCGAAGGCGGCAAGACGTTCGGCGAATTTCGCGTCCTTGACCGCGCGGGAAACCTCTTTCGCGATCCGGTCGATGGTCTCCTTGGGCACAGCTGCGGGCGCCATCAGGCCGTTCCAGGTGAGCACTTTGAACCCGGGAAACCCGAACTCGGCAAACGTGGGAACGTCGGCAATCTGCGGGACGCGATTTTCACTCGACACCGCCAGCAGGCGAATGGCACCGCCTCTCGCCTGCGACACCGCCTCCGACAACGTCGCGAAATAGATCGGCACATGGCCCGCGACCACATCGGCGAGGGGCGCCGCGCCGCCCTTGTAGCTCACAGGGGTCATTTCGAGCCCAGCGCGCTTGAGAAACAGCAACATTGAAAGGTGACTGAGGCCGCCGAACACCGGGGCCGCATAGGCCAGTTTGTCAGGCTGCCGACGGGCATAAGCCGCCAATTCTGCGAGAGTTCGCGCGGGTATGCCGGCATGGACGACCAAGACGTACGGATTGGTCCCAACGACGCTGATAGGAGCGAGATCCTTGACCGGATCGTATGGCGTCTTCGTCATCGCTGGAATGATCGCGATCTGCGACGGGGTCCCCATCAGCAGGGTGTGCCCGTCGGCCGGCGCGCGAGCGACCGCTTCCGCCGCGATCGCACCGGCCGCGCCTGGCCGATTCTCCACGACGAACAGCTGGCCAAAAGTCTCGCCGAGCGGCTGGGCGATCAGCCGGGCAATGCCGTCGGTGTTACCGCCGGGGGCAAAGGGAACGACGATCCTCACCGGCTTCTGCGGCCAGATTTGCGACCATGCCGGCTCGCCAGCGACAACGGCGGCGACCACGACGAGAGACGCGAGAAACACTTTCTGCGTTCGCATGACTGTGTTCCATTGCGGAGCCTGTACCTCCGGCTGAGGCATCTTAGTGCACGTCTGGATTGTAAAGCCAGAGCGATCACCGACGCGCTCAGCGCCGCGCGCGGCAAGAAGGCCACGAGGAAAGGGTCAGAGCGGTATGGCGGCGGCGTCAGGCGAGCCTCGCCGCGCTGCTCTCTCGGCAGGCCGCCAGCCGAACCCGCGCCGATCAGGTCCGATAGCTAGGATCCACCCGATCGAGCAGCCGAAGGTAGGCGGGCCAATCGGCGGAGCCGCGGCCGCTGTCATGCTTTTCGTACTGAGCGACCGTCTTCTTGCAGATGTCGGGCGGGATCTCGATCATCTCGCCGCCGGTTGCTTCCATGGCCAGCTGGATCTCGGCCGCCTCCAACAGATGCTTCATCAGGATGAAAGCCTCGCGCGCGGTCTTGCCCACCGTGAGCACCCCGTGATTGTGCATGATCATGGCGCGATTGTTGCCGAGATGGGCGATGAGCCGTTCGCGCTCGCCGAAATCCTCGGTGATGCCCTCATAGGGGTGATAGCCCACGCGGTCGTGAAAGCGCACCGCTTCCTGCGAGATCATCCGCAGCCCGCTCTTGAGGCCGGCGATCGCCATTCCGATCCGGGTATGCACGTGCACCGCGCAATTCACGTCGGGCCGCCCGCGCAGGACCCCGCCGTGCAGCGTGAAGCCGGGCCGATTGACGCCGGCGCGCTCGTCGAGATCCTCGTCCATGTCGACCTTGACGAGATTGGAGGCCGTGACCTCCGTCCACAGGAGTTCATGCTGCTTCATCAGGAATTTTCGATCTTCGCCTGGAACACGCATGGAGCAATGGTTGTAGATGACGTCGTCCCAGCCGTGCTGGGCGACCAGGCGATAAACCGCCGCAAGGTCGACGCGCGCCTGCCACTCTGCGGATGACATCGCCGGCGCACTGGTCGTTGCTTTGGCATGAATGTTCACTGCAGGACCTCCCTTTGGCCGGCTGACCCACGCGATACATGACGCCGGCTTCGCTCGCTCTGATCTGCAAGGGTAGTGAAATTCGCGGCCGCATTCCAGCGGCGCGTCGGCAGGGCCGCCACGCCGGTCAGAACTCGCGTCCGATCAGGAGATGGTCGGCGGAAATCGCACCTCCGCCGTGGACCAGAAAATACAACGCGGCCACGGTCCACATCAGCGTGTATTCGAGGCCGGTCTTGTTCCAGAAATACCCGCCCACGCGCCAGCGCTCGTAATTGGCGACGATCAGAAAAACAACGATCGCCAACGCGGCAGGACGGGTGAACAAACCGAGCGCGAGCATCGGTCCCCCGACCAATTGCGTGAAGGAGATCGCCAGTGCCCAGAATTTTCCGGGGCGGTACCCATCGTTGTCGAGCTGCTGCGCCAATTCCGTGAGACTGTGCGAGCGCACCCCTGTGCTCGGCCAAAGTCCCAACGTGTTGCGCAGCCCGTGGGGGACGAGCGCAAGCCCGACCACGGCGCGCAGCAGCACCTCCGACCACGGCGCCAGTGCCTGATAAAGCGGACCCAGGTCCGGGAAGATGAGCGGAGTCGCGTCCGTCATTCCGTCATGATCCGCGCGGTTGTGTCAGTCGCCCTCGCCGGCCTGATGCTGCGCAAGTCGGCAACGAACGTCTTGCCAACCGGCTAAATGGCGATCCGCCGAACACCGGTTACGGATTGCGCTTCCACGTTCACCAAAGATTACAGCCTTATTTCGCCGAGGTTGATGCTCGCGCCGAGATTCGCCTCGACCGTCTTGCTGGCATGCCCTGGCGTGGAGATCTCGACCTGGTAGCGGCCCGAATTCTCGTCGAGCTTGTCGAACTTGAAGTCGCCGTAGTTGTCGCTCATCACTTCCGCGACCGTGCGGCCGTCCCTGGTCAAGCGAACGCGTGCTCCCTCCACGCAATCGACCGTGCCATTCGTCTCCGCTGCCAATGTGCCGCCGATGAAGCATTTCGAATAGCGCCAGAGATTGCGGTAATAGACCCGAGGCTTGGTGCCGGCGTCCGGCTTCATCACCTCCAGTCCCTCCTCGCGCGCCATGCGCGCCATCTCCTCGTCCTCGACCTTGATTGCACGCATGGCGCCGGTCGGACACGATTGCTGCCCGCGCGTCTGTTGCCAGCCCTGGTCGAGGAGGTGGGCGTCGAACGGCCAGATCTGCGGAAGCTGCAACTCCTCGTTCCACCAGATATGGCCGTAGGGACAGGTCTCCACCAGGTCCTTGCGCCCTTTCGCTTGCTCCGGATCGATCAGCACGATTCCGTCTTCGCGCTTTTTCACCGCGCTTCCGCCTTTTGCCACGCAGGGCGCGTCGTCACAGTGATTGCACATGGTCGGGACGTAGGCGATATCGATCATCGGGATCTGCCCACGCTCCTTTTGCAGGATATTGATCCACTTGTGGCCGTGCTTAGGCATCGGGGCGGCATAGCCCGGCCAGTCGTTGCCGACATACTCGTCCATGACCGCGAGCGTGCACAGATTGCAATTCGTGCACTCCGCGACGTCAATGATCATGTTCCATTTTTGCATGGCGTACCTCCGCCTGTGATCCTTGCTCCGTCATGCGCGGACTTGACCCGCGCACCCATCCTCCCTCGAAGACGATGGATTGCCGGGACACGCCCGGTAATGACGAGGTGGGGTGCAGCTCGTGCCGCAAACTACTTCGCCGGCACGAGTTGCGCGGCTTTCAGCGTTTCGCGGACTTCCTTGTCCTTTTCCATGCGCGCGAAGGTCTCCGACATGTGCTCGATGCGGCCGTCCCAGAGCTCTACCTGAACGAGCGAATTCGCTCCGGCGATCGAGTGTGTCGACTTGGTCTGCGTGCGCTCGGGCGTGAGCAGGTTTAGGCACCCTCCCCGGTCGACCGATTTTCCCGGTTCGCCCATCGGGTCGTAGACCGCCGACAACTCGTAGCCATGGCAGACGCCGCGCGGCAACCGCTGCGTCGGCAACGCGGCGCAGATCACCGCTCCCCGTTCGTTGAAGACCTTGACCAGGTCATGCTTCTTGATGCCGCGTGCGGCGGCATCCTCGGCGTTGAGCCGCATGATCCAGTAGTAATAGCCGTCGACCTTGACCCGGTGATCCTCGATGTTGAGCAGGAAGGAATCCTTGCCGTCGCCCTGAGTATGAAACGAGTATTTTGAATGCGGCGTGAGCATTTGCAGCGGGAAGCGCTCGTACATCTCGCCTGAATGCGGCCCCTCCCATGACGGCTCGTATTTGACGATCGGCGGCCGCTCAGGGTCGTTGAAACGCTTGAGGCTGTTGCATTCGAATTCGAGTTTGCCGGACTGGGTCTGGAGGCCTTGCAGATATTCCTTTGCGTAGTCTGAGGGCAACGGCTGCGCCTCCGGCACGTCTTTCTTGCGGTTTTCCCAGAACCAGCGGAAGGAGACCGGCGCCCGCAGCTTTTCCTTTTCCGCTGGCAGCACGTAATAACCGCGCTTGATGAACTTTTTCCACGAGATCACCTTGGGCATGTCGGAGGCGAGATACAGGCGCTTGACCCAATCGATCTCGTTGACGCCTTCGGAGAAATAATTGGCCAGGCCGAGTCGTTTGCAGATCTCGTTGAAGATCCAGAAATCGGATTTCGACTCGCCCAGCGGCTCGATCGCCGGCGCCTGGAAGATGATGACGCGATGATTGAGCTGCTGCTGGCCATGATGACCATAGCCACCGAGCCCCGCCCACTCACTGATGTCGACCCGCTCGAAATTGGTGCATGCGGGCAAGATCACGTCGGCGAACTTGGCCTCGCCCTCGAACCAGATCGACTGGTTGACCACGAATTCGAGATTGGATGACTGATACATCCGCACCCAGCGGTTCGTGTTGTTCATGGTGGACAGGATCGAGCCGCCGTATTTGAACATCATGCGCACGGGCGCATGACCGGGCGCCGGATAGGCGAACTTGGCGAACTGGTGCTCGATCGATTTGCCGATCCAGGGATAGCCTTCGGCCTTGCCGTCGACGATCGCCTCGGGGGTCCATAGCCGCGGGATGCGCTGAAACGTGGTTGTCATCGTCGGCAGCTGCGGCATGCGCTGATAGAGCGAAACCGGCAACGCCGTGCCTTCCAGATCGCCCGACATCCCGCCCTCGGAATAACCGGGGAAGTAGAACTGGAAGTCGAGCGGGCAACCCCATTGCAGGTTGCCCATATTGACGCCCGGCTTGCCGAGCCCCTGCATTGCCGTGAGGCACACCATGACGCGCGCCCACTGGATGCCGGTCTGGTTGCGGCAGGCGCCGCCGTGGCCATTGCCCCAGCCGCCGGGCGCAAGATAGACGCGCTTGCGGCCCCACTCCCGCGCCAGCGCGCGCACGTCTTTCGCCGGAACGCCGGTCTCCTCCTCCTGCCATTCTGGCGTCTTCGCGATGCCGTCTTCCTCGCCCAGGAGGTAGGCTTTCCATTTGTCGAAGCCGACAGTGTGGGTCTTCACGTACTCCTTGTCGTAGAGGCCCTCCTTGATCCAGACATAGGCGATGGCCATCGCCATCGCGACCGAGGTGGTGGGCCTGGGTGCAAACCACTTGCCCGGCAGGAATTGCGCCGAAGCGTTGTAGTACGGATCGACGTGAACGACCTTGATGCCGAGCTTCGGATTCTTCAGCCATTGCCGGCGCACGGTGCCTTCCTGCGCGCCGTAGGAGCCGCTGGTGCTCTCGGGATCGGCGGCCCAGAACACGATCATGTCGCAGTTCTGCAGGCAGTCCTCGACGGTGCCGTAGGTCTCCGACTGACCAACGCGCAGCGTGTAGCCCCAGTGGTGGACCGCGCCCCAGTACCAGCCTTCCCAGCTGTCGGGATTATGGTGGATCTGCGTGTAGCCGACCGCGTTGCGGAAACGGAATAGCGCAGACAGATAGTAGCCGATGTTGCCCCAGGTATGATGCGAACCGTGCGAGACGGCCATGACACCCGGGCCATAGGTGGACTTGAGCCGCTTGATCTCGCCGCCGACAAGATCGAGCGCCTCCTGCCAGGAGATCCGCACGTAGCCTGACTTGCCGCGGTTCTGTGGGTTGCGCTCGCCATTCGGATCGAAGTCGACGCGCTTCATCGGATAAAGCAGGCGATCGGGCGAATAGACGATCGACTTCGCATTTTGGCCATGAGGAGCAAGAGTGGTCTTGCGCGGCGGCGTAAGCTTTAGCCCGCGCGCCTCGATGGTCCACGGGGGCGGATCGTCGTCGTCGAAGTCGATCGGCGTCATGCGGACGATCTTGCCGTCCTTGACGTAGACGAAGACCGGTCCGCCATTGGTCATATTGCAGTAGCGCATGGTGCCGTCGGCGAGGCGCATGCCGATCTTCAAGCCCACGCTCTGACTCATCATGATGGTCTGGGCGAACCAGTTGGTGAGATCCTCCGGGCCGTCGACGGTGAGCTTGAAATCCTTCTGCGCATTGATCTGATCGAGCCAGTTGATCGGCGGCATCAGCAGATCGGCGCCGAGCGCGGCGTTCTTGAAGGCGAGCGTCACGTCGGCATCCGCGCGCAGCCCGTGCCCCGAAGTCACCTTGCCGTCGCGGATGGCGTACCAGCGGCCGATCTCCTCGTCGCGCGCCTTGAGCTGCGCCACGAGGTTGCGCTCCTTGAGTCGCGCCTTGAAGACGGGATACCGCCAGGCTGAGAACTTGAGCAGCTGTGCCATTCCCCACAGGATGATCCGGAACTTCATCGCCGAGAGCATGGGGTCTCCTCCTCACCGGCCTGCACGCCGCGATCTTGGGACGATCTTGGGATATGCCGATATTTTCGGCCCTTTGGCGCGCGCGCGCAACCTCAAATGCACTACTGTTCTAAGAGCGCCCACGTTCGGCCTCCAGACCTTACTGCCCCCAGCCAGTGTCGTGGCAGGCGGGTCCCACGCAGCATCGTTCCTGATTCCGGATGGCCGAATCGAGTGCCGTTGCCGCTTGCAAAAAACCGGGCAAGCACGACAATTCGGCAACAAAAACTCCAGGGAGGTCTCGATGGTTCGACCCGTGCTCGCGGCGACGATGGCTCTCGCGCTCCTCGGATCCGCGCAAGCGCAAGAGACGTACAAGATCGGCTTGGTCGCGCCGCTCACGGGGCCGTTCACCTCGACCGGCAAGCAGGTAGCGGCCGGCGCGCAATTCTACCTGCAGCAGAACGGCAATGCCGTCGCGGGCAAGAAGATCGAGCTGCTCATCAGGGACGATGCCGGCATCGCGGATCAAACGCGACGCCTCGTGCAAGAGCTCATCGTCAACGACAAGGTGAATGCCATCGCGGGTTTCGGGTTGACCCCGCTTGCGCTTGCCGCCGCACCGCTTGCGACGCAGTCAAAGACCCCGATGATCGTCATGGCAGCGGCGACATCCATTGTGACCGAACGTTCACCCTATATCGTCCGCACGAGCTTCGCGCAGGCGCAGCCGGTGGTCGTGATCGGTGATTGGCAGGCCAGGCACGGCATGAAGAAAGCCGTGAGCATGGTCTCCGATTTCGCTCCCGGCTACAACTCCGAGACCTTCTTCAAGGACAGCTTTACCCGGGCGGGCGGCCAAGTCGTCGAGGCGCTGCGGATCCCGCTGCAGAATCCGGATTTCGCGCCGTTCCTGCAGCGGGCCCGCGACGCGACGCCGGATGGTCTCTTCGTATTCGTCCCTGCCGGTCAGGCGGCTGCGCTGATGAGGCAGTTTGTCGAGCGCGGGCTCGACAAGACCGGGATCAGGCTGTTTGGAGCCGGCGACCTCACCGACGACGATACCTTGAACAATATGGGCGACGTCATGCTCGACACGGTGACTGCCTACTTCTACTCGGCGGCGCATCCTTCGGAGAAGAATCGGGCCTTCGTGGACGGCGTTCGCAAAGCAAACAATGGCATGCGGGCAAACTTTTTCGCGGTCAGCGGCTACGACGGAATGCATGTCCTCTATGAAGCGCTGAGGAAGACCGGCGGCTCCACCGATGGCGATGGGCTTGTCGGCGCCATGAAAGGGATGAAATGGGAAAGCCCGCGCGGCCCGATCTCGATCGATCCGGAGACCCGCGACATCATCCAGAACATCTACATCCGACGAGTCGAAAAGAAGGACGGTGAACTCTGGAACATCGAATTCGAAACGATTCCGGACGTGAAAGACCCGGTGAAGGCAGCCGCGAAAAAGTAATGCCGAGGAACGCCTGGCCCACCGACCGGGGTTGCCGGGCATTCGTTGCCGTCACTCCGCCTTGATGCCGGAGACCTTCACCACGTTGGCCCATTTCTCGATGTCCTTGCGCAGATAGGCATCGAATTCGGTGGGCGTCATCACCAGCGGCACCGCCCCCTGCTTGTCCCACGCTTCCTTGACGTCGGAGCGGCTGATCGACTTGTTGATCTCGGCGTTGAGCTTATCCACGATCGCCTTTGGGGTGCCGGCCGGCGCCATGATGCCGAGCCAGATCGTGGACTCGTAACCGGGCACGCCCGCTTCCGCGATCGTCGGAACATCGGGCAGCACCGTCGAGCGCTTGGCGGCAGAGGTGCCGAGCGCGCGCACCTGCCCCGCCTTCACGTTCGGTGCCATGGTGGTGATGGCGTCGAACATCATCTGGACGTGGCCGCCGATCACGCTGTTGCGGGCTTCGCCTGACGCCTTGTGCGGCACGTGCACCAGATTGGTGCCGCTCATGGCTTTGAACAGTTCGCCTGCCATGTGATAGGGGGTGCCGGCGCCGGACGAGGCATAGTTGAGTTCCCCGGGCTTCGACTTCGCGTAGGCGATGAATTCCTTGAGGTCCTTCGCCGGCACGGAGGGATGGACCACCATCACGAGATCGGAATAGTTGATCCCGGCGACCGGAACGAAGTCGCGCATCAATTGAAACGGCTTGTTGGGGATGAGCGACTCGTTCGTGGTGTGGGTGTTCGACATTGCGAGCAGCGTGTAGCCGTCGGGAGGCGACTTCGCGACCGCATCGGTGCCGATGAGCGAGCCCGCACCCGGCCGGTCCTCGACCACGAACGGCTGCTTGAGTGCCTCGGACAGGTGCTGGGCGAGAACGCGGGCATAGACGTCGGCAGGTCCGCCGGCACCAAACGGCACCACGATCTTAACCGGGCGCGACGGATAGTCCTGCGCCTGGGCAGCAGCGGGCGAGAGCGGGACGACTGAGGACACGGCAAGCGTCAAAGCAAGCGCGACGGCACGCAGCGACACAGACATTCGAATTCCTCCCGGGCTTTGACGCGTTTCAAGCGACCATAGACAACCGCTCGGGGGCCTTCAATGAGGCGCTTCGCCGCCCGAAGCGCAAGCCAGCGACGGCAGGTTCACTTCCAAGTCACCAAGCCGGACCGAATCGCAGAGCACGGGGCCGCAAAGGTCACGAGTGCGCCCGGCTGGCGCAATCTCCACCGGGTTGGCTGACGGACAAGGTGGGGGACAGCATTTGCAAGGCTCTTTGCACACATCGATTGGGCCGATAAGCTGATCCATAGCGCTCCGCGAAGAAGCGCGAATTTTCGCCCTTCGGTCATCCGATGAAGGCGAAATTCCAGGAAACGCGTCGAGGGGGAAGTCCATGGCTGAAGCGGCATCGCGTCTCTACGTTCCGGCGTTCGGCGGAATCTACAGCGCGCTCAACGAGTATGCGGAGCCGATCCTGCGGGTCGGCTTGGGCGCAATTCTCATCCCCCACGGGATGCAAAAGCTGTTCGGAGCGTTCGGCGGCATGGGCTTGACCAGCAATGCCGCGCTGTTCGAGCGGCTCGGCTACACGCCCGGCATGTTCTGGGGAACGCTGGTCGGTTGCACCGAGTTCGTCGGCGGCATCCTGTTGGTGCTCGGACTATTCACCCGCTTTGCCGCCGCTGCGGTGCTGATCTTCATGATCGTGGCGATCAAGTTCACATCCGCCAAAGGTTTCTTCTGGAGCGCCGGCGGCTATGAATATCCCCTGCTGATCGGGATTTGCGCCCTGTTCTTCTTGATCCGCGGCGGCGGCCGATGCTCGCTCGACCGCATGATCGGGCGGGAGATCTGATCGAGCAAAGGTGGGCGAAGCGAGCGTGCCCACCCGAACTACATTGGCGAAATTCGTGTAAGCGACGAGTCCATCGGTAACAATATGAGGATGAAACCATGACCGTCCAGTCAAGCGAATCGTCTCATCCGTTGCTGTCGTGCACAGATGGTGTGGCGGCCAGCACCACCGACATCTTGCTGCTGGTAGGCCGCGTGCTGATCGGCTGGCTCTTTCTCTCCAGCTCCTGGGGCAAGCTCGCGAACATCGCAGGCTTCGAAGGCTACCTGACAGCTCTGAAGGCGCCCGCCCCCGGGATCATGGCTTGGATTGGCGCGTCGGTGGAGTTCTTGATCGGCATTACCCTGATTCTGGGCATCGGCACACGCTATGCCGCCCTGCTCTGCGCCGTGTTCCTCATCTGCGCGACCGCGCTGGCGCACCGCTACTGGGAATACCCGCCCGCTCAGATGGCCGCGCAACAAACGAACTTCCTCAAAAATCTGGCGATCCTGGGCGGCACGCTACTCCTGTTCGTGACCGGGCCGGGCCGCTTCAGCATCGATCGGATCCTGTCGAAGACTCGCTGACAGCTCCGGCCGATCGTCAGTTCCACAGCTCCCTGCTGGCAAGGCGCGCGCCTTGTGCCAGCGCGTCGAGTTTTGCCCACATGATCGACGGATGGACCCGCCGGTAGAACGGCCCCTGCGCGAAGCCACAATCCGTTCCCGCCAGCACGTTCTCGCGTCCCACGAGCCGGGCGTAACGGCCGATCCGTTCGGCAACGAGTTCGGGATGCTCCACCACGTTGGTCGCGTGGCTGATGACGCCGGGGATCAGCACCTTGCCTTCCGGCAGCTTCACATCCTTCCATACCTTCCACTCGTGCTCGTGGCGCGGATTGGCGCCTTCGATCACATAGGCCCCGACCTTCACCTTCAAGATGAGATCCACGATGTCTTTGAGTGGCACGTCCGTGGTGTGCGGGCCCGGCCAGCTCCCCCAGCAGACATGATAGCGAATACGATCCGGCGGCAGGCCTTCGATCGCGTGATTGAGCACCTCCATGTGCATGTCGACCCATTTGCGGTAGTCGGCGAAACCTGCGGGCGGGACCATTCGATCGTAGGTCACGGCGGCACGCGCGTCGTCTAGCTGCAGCAGGAAGCCGGCATCGACGATCATCTTGTATTCCGTGCGCATCGCCGCGCCAATCGCGATCAGGCACTCCTCGTCGCTCTTGTAGTATTCGTTCTTGCGGTCCGGGATGACGCTCGCGGGCGCCGCCACCGGCAGGAACGCCTCCTCGACCTGCACGCCGTTCAGCGCAGCCTTGAAGTTCTCTATGTCGCGCTGGAGCTCGGCCTGCCCGGTGTAACTGATAGGCCCAACGCAAACCGAGTCCGTCCGGGTCGCAACCTCCTCGTGCGCGTCGAGCTCGGCATAGAACTCGGCAAAGCGCTCCCGATCGGCGCCGCGCTGAAATGGATTGCCTCCCGGTTTGACCGGCCGGCGCTCGAACCCGCTCAGGCGTTCGAGCACGTATTGCGACCAGCTGATGGATTTTCCGAACTCACCATCGCTGATCACATCGATGCCGGCTTCGGCCTGCCGGCGCACGATTTCGGCGACCGATTGGGTCAGGCAATTTTCGTATGCCTGCGAGTCGAAGGGTTTGCGTGCCTGCTTGGCGCGTAGGAACTCCTGCAGCGGCTGCGGCCGGATCAGGCTGCCGACATGGGTGGTGAGGATGCGATCAATGCTTCGTTTCATCTTGTTTTTCGTGCCCCGATGAAAATGGTGCGGCCTTCTAGCAGCCATCGTGGCCGCCGCCAAACGCCCGCATGCCAGGGCTCCTGCCCACCGAGGATCAGCCTGCGCTCGCCTGCGATGATTTTGCGAGGTCGCGGATCGCGTCGCGATCCGGCTCGAAGCCAAGTCCCGGCGCGTCGGGCAGCGTAAGCCATCCGTCCGTCGGCTCCGGCAGGTCGCGATAGATTCGCCGGCAAAACTCGACCGCGAGGTAATGCATCTCGACCAGGCCGCCGTTCGCCACGCCGGCCTGGAGGTGCATGTTGTGGTAGGGCCAGGCCCCGCCGTTCGCCAGTGGCACGTTGAAACCGGCGGCAAGTCCCGCGATTTTGGCGCACTGGGTGAAGCCGCCGCTGCTCACCACGTTGGGCTGGACATAATCGACCGCCTCATGCAGCAGGAGATCGCGGAAGCGAAAGATCAGGCCCTCGTTCTGGCCGCAGGCCAGCGCCATGCCGGTTGCACGCCGCATCTCGCGCATCTGCAGCACATCGTTCTGGGTGATCGGCTCCTCGAAGAACGAAATCCCGCATGGCTTCACCATCTCCGCCAGGCGCACCGCGTGATAGTGGTCGAGACTGCAATTGGCGTCGATGAACAGCTCGACGTCCGGCCCGACCGCGTCGCGCACGGCGCGAACGCGCGCCGCATCCTCGCGGATGACCTCCGATAGCGGCCGGGTCTCGCGCCGGCGTAGCGCCTCGTGCCCGACCACCATTTTCAGGCGCCGGTAGCCTTGCGATACCCAGAGCTTCGCGGCAGCGGCGAGCTGATCGCGATCGAAGAAGTTGAAGCCGAACGTGGCGTAAAGTGGCACGCGCGAGCGAGCTCCGCCGAGAAGCCGCCATACCGGCTGTCGGAACGCCTTGCCCTTGATATCCCAGAGCGCAATGTCCACGGCCGAGAGCGCCTGCGCGCCGAAACCGGTCTGGCCGCGCGGCGTCAATGTCCAATAGAGCTTGTCCCAGATCGCTTCACTGGCCAGCGGATCATCGCCCATAATCGCCGGCGCGATGACGCCGTTCACGATCTCGGCGATCACGGTCTCGCGGGTGATCGCCGCCAGACCGTGGCCAATGATGCCGACATCGGTCGCGACCTCTACGAAACAGCCCTCGAGCGACGATGTCCGCTCAATGCCCGGAAGCGAAATTTGCAGCGGCACGTTGAGCGGCGTGGCCGTGACACGGACAATTTTCATGGGGTGCGTGACTTCGACGGCGCTGTTGGAGGAAGGCATTGCGGGATCATTTCACCACCAATTGGCGCGCTTGCGCAGCGCCGCGTTGGCTGCAGCCGCTTCGGCCGCAACCTGTACAGTGTTCACAGCGGTGAGCTTGCCGCCGCGTTTGAGAATGCGCCCGTCTACCACGACCGTGTCCACGTTCGATGGCTGTGCCGCCGTCACCAGCATGTGCGCGGGATCACCGAACACGCCGAGATTGACGTCGCGCGTCGAAACCATGATGAGGTCGGCGCGCTTGCCCGCCTTGAGCGAGCCGACCTTGTCGGCGATGCCCATCGAGCGCGCGCCCTCGATGGTGCCAAGTTCAAGCACGCGGCGGGCAGTGAGCTTGAACTCGCTTTCGCTCTTGCCGTTCTCGATGTTCTGGATGAACTTCATGATGCCGAACATGTCGGCGTTGCCCGTGAGCTCCACCGTGTCGACCGACAACCCGACCGGAATGTCTGCCGCCAGCAGGTTCGCAGTTTGCGGCAAGCCGAAGCCGATGCGCAGCTCGCTGGTAGGTGACAGGCTCACCGAAGCGCCTGCCTCCTTGATCGCCGCAATTTCCTCCGGGGTCAGTACGACCCCGTGAATAATCTGCATGTCCTTGGCGAGAAGGCCGGCTTTCGCAATGGTGGCGACCTGACCAATGGCCGGGCGCGAGCCGCTTGCGTGGACCGAAATCGGCAGACCGAGCTTGCGGGCGGCTTCGATCTCTGCCTTGTAGATCTCCTCCGGGATTGCGGTGGCGGGGTTGTTGCCCCCCATCCCGCGCCAAGCGAGGCCGAGCGTGATCAGACCGTCGTTGGAATAGTTCGGCCAGTCCCGCGCCAGCCGCTCCAAATCGGCGAGCACGATGCCCTGGTTGTTCGGCATCCCCTGCGCAGCGCCATAGGAGAAACGAGCGCGCAGCCCGGATTCCCGCAGCGCCCGCAAATCCTGCTCGACATAGGCGGGTGAACGGATGTTGTGGCACCAATCATGGACGAAGGTGATGCCGTTGTTGATCGCCTCAGCCGCCGCGAGCCGGGTGCCCAGGTACATATCGGTTGGTTCGTATTTCTGCCCGAGCGCCGCGGTGGTGCGGAAATAGCCGAACTCAGCCTTTTCACCCGACATGCTGCGAAGCAGGGTATTCCACATATGCCAGTGAGTTTCGACCAGCCCCGGCAGCACGATCATGCCGGCGCCATTGATCGTCGTCGCGCCGGGCGCGCTTAGCTTCTGGCCGACGGCTACGATCACGCCGTCCTTCACGTGCACGTCGCCGTCCTTGATGTCCGGCGTCGCCGGCTCCATGGTCATCACATAGGCGTTGCGGATGACGATGTTGCCGCGCGCCGGCAGCCTGGGGGCGGCCGCGGGCGCGGCATATGCCGACGCCGCGGGTAAGCCCGCCGCTCCAAGCGCGCCAAGCGCAATACCACCCTGCAGGACGCGACGGCGGCTGAGATGTGACGCGTCGACCATGGTCCAAGTCCTCCCGTACAGTCACACTGATTTTTCGTGCCGCCGATTGTTCAATACGCACGGCGAAATTGAAAGCCGTGGGCTGCACCGGCACCGTTGCAGCGTGCGGTTGCGGGAAGCTGCCCAATGTCGGTCTCGCGCGCAGGACGCATCGGCCGATGCTGTGCCCGCGACCCATTGGCGCGAAATAACAGGTTGTGAACACCGCTTCGTCCCGGCAAATTGCAGCCGCGCAAGGACGATCCATGACGCTTCCGCTCGCCAAGCTCGAAGCCGCCGACCCGTTGCCCCCGGCCATCCGCATCCGTGACCTTTACAAGCGGTTCGGGGATCTCACCGCCGTGGATGGGGTGTCATTCGACATCGCCCACGGTGAATTCTTCATGATTGTGGGGCCGAGCGGCTGCGGCAAGACCACGCTGTTGCGCATTCTCGCCGGTCTCGATTCGATCACGTCCGGCTCGATCGAGATCGAGACGCCGAATTCGCAGCGCCCGGTGAATTCGATGATTTTCCAGGGCGACTCGATCTTTCCCTGGATGACGGTCTGGGACAACGCCGCCTATGGTCTCAAGATGCGCCGCGCGCCCGCATCAACCATCAAGGAGGTGGTGGGGCACTATCTCGCGCGTACCGGCCTCACCCGCTTCGCCAAATATTATCCGCACCAGCTGTCAGGGGGCATGCGCCAGCGCGTTTCGATCGCGCGCGCCTTCGCCAACGATCCCGAAATCCTGCTGATGGACGAGCCGTTCTCGGCGCTCGATGCGCAGAATAAGCTGCTGCTGCAGGAGGAGTTGCTCCGCATCTGGGAGGAGCACAAGAAGACGGTGGTCTTCATTACGCACGCGGTCGACGAGGCCGTGTTTCTTGGCGACCGCATCATGGTGATGACAGCGCAGCCCGGGAAGGTAAAGACGTTCGTGCCGGTACCGCTTGCGCGGCCCCGCAACATCATGGAACTGCAGAAGACTCCGCAATACGGCGAGTTGATCGCGCACATCTGGTCCAGCTTGCGCGATGAGGTCCACCGCGCGCGCCAGCAGGAAGAGGAGAGGAAGTCATGAGCGTGCAAACGGTCGCGACCGGGTCGGAGACCAGCTCGAAAATGTCCGCGCGCACGCGCGACCGACTGTTGAGTGTGATCTCTCCGCTGGCGCTCCTCGGCCTGTGGGAGTTTTGCGCCCGTTTCGGCTTCATCGACACGCGGTTCTTCCCGGCGCCGTCGAGCGTGGTTTCGACGATGGTCGAGATGATGCGCACGGGCGAGCTCGTCACCCACACCGCGGTGAGCATGCAGCGCCTGCTCTATGGCGCAATCCTCGGCGGCGTCCCGGCGCTGGTGCTTGGCATCGCCATGGGACTCAACCGGCCGATCCGTGCCCTGTTCGATCCACTGATCGCGGCGACCTATCCCGTCCCCAAGAGCGCCATCCTCCCGCTGGCGCTATTGATCTTCGGCCTCGGCGAGGGCTCGAAGATCTTCATGGTAGCCATCGGCGTGTTCTTCCCGGTGGTGATCAATGCCACCACCGGCGTGCTCGAGATCAACAAGATCTATCTCGATGTCGGACAGAACTACAAAGCCAATCGCTGGAATACATTCTGGACGATCGCGCTGCCGGGGGCGCTGCCGGTGATCATGACGGGCTTCAAGCTCGGAATCGGCATCGGGCTCGTTCTGATCGCCGTGGCGGAAATGGTGGGCGCCAAGAGCGGGCTCGGATACCTGATCTGGAGCGCCTGGAGTACGTTCGCGGTCGAGCAGATGTATGTCGGTCTGTTCGTGATCGCGATCATCGGATTTCTGATCTCGCTCTCCCTCAACGAACTCGAGCGGGTCATCATCCCGTGGAAGGCGGAGTAACCATTCAACGGTATCGCGGCCGGATCCGGCCTTTGCCGGCCCAACCTAACGGACTATGCTCGGAGCAGTTTGGGAGGTCACGAACGGGAGGAAAAAAATGCCCGCTCACCTGAGCCGAAGGCGCTTGGTGTTAACGGCTGCGATATTTGCTTTGGGCGTGGTGATGCCCGGCGGTGCGGCCGAGCTCGATCCGTCCGCACTCGTCTACAAACTGCCTGACCAGATCAAATGGAATCCGCCGAGCGCCGCGGGGTCGCAAAACGCGGTGCTCGTGGGGGACCCCGCGAAACCCGGCCTCTACGTCGTCCTCAACAAATGGCTGAAAGGCAACCATTTCAGCAAGCCGCACTCTCATCCCAACGATCGGTTCATCAGCGTGCTCGGCGGCACCTGGTGGATGGGCAGCGGAACGACCTTCGATCCCGACAACAGTGTTGCCATGCCGGCGGGCACCTTCGTGACCCATTTCGGCAAACAGGTGCACTGGGACGGAGCCAAGGACGAGGATGCCACACTGCTGATCGTGGGCGACGGTCCGGGGACGAGCACCCCGGCTGAGCAAACCGCGGGCCGGTTGTCCGGCATTGATCCGCGCGCCGTCGTCTACACCTTGCCGGAGCAGTACAAGTGGCGCGATCCGACCGGCGCCGCCGGTACGAACCAGGTTATCCTGCATGGAGACCCGACCAAGACGGGCCTGTATGTAGCGCTCAACCGGTTCAAGCCGGGCAATTTCAGCAAGCCGCACTTCCATCCCAACGATCGCTTCATCACCGTGGTCAAAGGGACTTGGTGGGTGGCCACCGGCAACAAGGCCGACAAGAACAATATGGTTCCCATGCCGGCCGGCAGCTTCGTCACGCATTTCGGCAAGCAGGTGCATTGGGACGGCGCCAAAGACGAAGAAGCCTGGGTGCTCATCGTGGGCGAAGGGCCGGGAACTCTGACGTTGGTCGAGGAGGCGAAGTAGGTTTCACGACCGCGCCATGAGCCCGGGCCGGTGCACGAAGCGTTCTGCCGTCCTTTGCCGGCTGGTCGCTCGCGGGCTCGTTCCGGGCCGTTCTCGCTCGTTCCTTGCCGCCAGCGATTGCGCGACGGCGGGAACGCGACGAAACACGAATTCCAACATCGGGGCGAGCGCGCTTGTCGAATGAAAGTTCGTCATCTAGGTTCCGATCCCTTTTGAGCGCGGACAGGCTCGACATGCAGACCAGCGACGGGATCGTCGGAGCCATCGGCAACACGCCGCTGATCGCGCTCAAGCGCGCCTCCGCCGCGACTCAATGCACCATCCTGGGCAAGGCCGAGTTCATGAATCCCGGCCAGTCGGTGAAGGACCGCGCCGCGCTTTTCATCATCGAGGACGCGATCCGCAAGGGCGCCCTGCGGCCCGGCGGCGTGATCGTGGAAGGCACCGCTGGTAATACCGGGATCGGACTGGCCCTCGTCGGCAATGCCCTCGGCTTTCGCACCGTGATCGTGATCCCGGAAACTCAGAGCCAGGAGAAGAAGGACATGCTCCGGCTCTGCGGCGCCGAGTTGGTGGAGGTGCCAGCCGTTCCCTACTCCAATCCCAACAACTACGTGAAGGTTTCCGGCCGGCTGGCCGAACAGTTGGCGAAGAGCGAAACGAAAGGGGCGATCTGGGCGAACCAGTTCGACAACGTCGCCAACCGCCAAGGCCATGTCGAGACCACCGGTCCGGAGATCTGGAACCAGACCGACGGCAAGGTCGACGGCTTCATCTGCTCGGTCGGCACCGGCGGCACGCTCGCCGGCGTCGCAATGGCGCTCAAGGCGCGCAACAAGGACGTGCGCATCGGGCTCGCCGATCCGATGGGAGCCGCGCTCTACAGCTATTACACCAGCGGCGTGCTCAAGGCCGAGGGCTCCTCCATCACCGAGGGCATCGGCCAGGGACGCATTACCAAGAACCTGGAGGACGCCCCGATCGATGTCGCCTATCAAATCCGCGACGAAGAGGCGGTGCCGGTGATTTTTGACCTGCTCGAGCACGAAGGGCTGTGCATGGGCGGCTCGACCGGCATCAACGTCGCGGGCGCGATCCGACTCGCCAACGACATGGGACCAGGCCACACCATCGTTACCATTCTCGCCGACTTCGGTACGCGCTACCAATCGAAGCTGTTCAATCCGGAGTTCTTGCGCGAGAAAGGACTTCCGGTTCCCGCATGGCTGGAGCGGCATAGCGGCGTGAAGGTGCCGTACGAACGAGTCTGACCTCGGATTGACTGCATGTCAGGATCCGCCATGGCGACCGATTGCCTGTTTCGCGA
>CAWIGD010000034.1:0-91443 GCA_963835165.1 uncultured Alphaproteobacteria bacterium | reverse complement strand
GCTCGGGTGTCTGTGAGGGGCTGCTGTTTTCTGCCGACCTTGAACCGCAGTGCAAAGCGCACGTCGTTGCGCAATTCCTCAGTGACGGTCGGCCAGGGCATGGGAGGAGCGGTAGAGAACAAAGAGAGAACTGAAATCAAGGTTCCTGATCGGGAACCAAACGGGCCGTTAAGCGTTTTGAGCTGGAGGAATTCCCTTCACGCTGAGGCCAACTGTTTTCCGGGAGTGAGAAGCTGACGCCAACTGTTTTCCGGGAGTGAGAATATGTGGCTTGCCCTGACCGCGACAGTTCTAGCCGCCGCCATTGGCTTCAATGTTCTTGCGATAGCAATTCAGCGTTTCGAAGGTTGACCAGTCGCTGTTGCGCGCCCGATCACTAGCAAAAACGGAGGCGCCAATGCCTTATCCTCGGCGGGTTGAGCCGCCTATTTGGATCTGCCGCTCCTGCCAAAAACTCATGCGCGTGAGGACAATTGAGTTAGTGAACGACGAGGAACAGACGAAGCTCGTCTGCGCGGCATGCGGCAGCGAAGCAACACAAACCAGAATGCTATCTACGTCATTGCCGGCTTAGGTCGGCCGGGAAAACAGTGCCCGTTTTGGGGCTTTACTGTTTGTTTTCACGTTCCGGGAACCTTCCGTTCCTGAACCCACCTTGATCGAAGCTACGCCAACGGAGCGCGTTGTTGGTGCGGACCCCTGGGCAGTTCCGGCGCTTTCGCAGCCCCCCCGACGATCCCCACAGCGCCGCGCCGAGGGGTCCACATTCCCGCCAAAAAAAATTAATGTCTATCAGGAACCGTACGAACCGTTGTGCGTTGCACGGCAGGGCGCAGGGGATCTGCACAATCCCAAGTTCCGAATACTTCCGCCGACAAGCCGACATCTGCCTTCGCCTCTCGATGATCGCTTCCTCGGAAGAGGTGGCGAATCGATTGATTGCGATCGCCCAGGACTACACGGGTCGGGCCGATGAGATCGAAGCGGATTCCACGATGGCAATGCCCACGATGACCGCTCCGAGCGCCTCGCCCGATCGCGAAACAAACCAGACCTAAATCCGGGCGCGGTCGTTCTTAGAGTGGCAGGGTAGCTCAATCGGCAGAGCGCGTGTGTGAACAGCACGAGACGGTGGTTCGAACTTCCCCCGCCGCCAACATTAAGAATGGTCATTGGCGACCCGTGCGACCAAAGGCGCGGTCTCAGCGTCATCCTCGCTTGTTTTGGCGGGCCTTTCTAGTTGGTTGACGAGTTCAGCTAGACGCGGAGGGATAGGCTCCGCGGTAGCGTCGTAGTCGGCCCTGAGCCGACGCCCAATCGCAAGGAGCCAAGCCCGTTGGTGCGGCAACATTGACCTCCGCCCGCCGAACTACCAATGATGGAAGCGGCGTTGAGGTTCCGTTTCAGCCACGGCGAGAACGCAGTAGAGCCTTGCGCTTGCGTGCAGTTAAAGGAACTACTGCTAGCCAAAGTTCATGCGGATTCCGCGTCGGCCGTGCGCTCCCGGATCGTTAACGTTGTGCAGGAGATCGCCGCAGCCAAACGCGATTAGGCGGTATCCAGGCCAGCAACACCGGCGGGCCGGGAGTGAGCTTTATAAGAGCCGAACCGCCGAACGATGTTAGCGTAGGGTAATCTGTGCGACGTGGTGGTTATGTGGCCATGCTGATGATGCCAATTCAGGCGGCGGGACATCAGCCTAACTTCCAAATTAAACCGGACGTACGTGTGCGAGAGGATTCCCTTGCCTGTAAAAGAGATCTACTCGATCGCCTGCTGCAGATTAATCAACGCGGCGGATTACCTCAGGAACACATCTGTTATGTACAACGTCATAATTGCATCGGACGCACTGAAGGGCGCGCGCGTGTGTACGCGAACAAGGGACAATATGTTTGCATCTACGATCCGAAGAACAAGAACAAGGCTATCAAGCCTTGCGCTTGGACAAGAAGGGAGATGCTGCTGAAATGAAAACATTCCGCTAATGGCAACTAGGCAGCACCGTATCGACGACTTCAATTCAGGCGGCGACCCGCCGGCCGGGTATCTGATGGAATTGCTTTGCGAAGATCACAATGGCACCTACGTGCTTCCTTTTCCCTGTCGTTGGGTTGACGGCGCGTGGCGCAGCATCAGGTCCGACCATCAGATTGAAGCCAAAGTGATTGGGTGGCGAAGGCAATGAGTTGCGCGACTTGCACGCAGTTCAGGCCGCGGGGGCCAGCAGAGGTCTGGCTTGCTTGCGCGCGCCGCCGCGCCGAGGGACGGTAATTTACGCACGAGGATCTGCATGCTGCGATCATGAGCGGCGCGGTCGAGCGCGTGCGGCCGAAAATGATGACGGTCTGCGCCATCATGACGGGCCTCCTCCCGATCATGTGGAGTCATGGCACCGGCGCCGAGGTGATGCAGCGCATCGCCGTACCGATAATCGGCGGCAAGCGCCGGCGGGCGAGTCACGTCAAGCGAGCACAAATTTTCGGGGGTAGCGTGGCCCCAAGGGGCCTTCCTCCCTTGGGACCGAGCGACCCCGGTGGCCGAGAAGAGGCCCTTGTCGGCTCCTCAGAAGTCGCTCGCGGGTGTTATGCGCCCCTTCTCGACATGATTCCATACGTAAAGGTTCGAAATGCCTAAAGGCCCCCGAGGTGAGAAGTGCCCCGCCGACGTGATCGGCGCGGCCGTCGTGGTCGCGGAAGCTCTCCAGGACTGACCGCGGACTCCCATTCCGCAGGCCCGTCCCCTATCTTTCGGCAAGTCGTTGTTGCCTCCTTGGGTAGTACAAGAAATATGAAGGCGTCACGCAAAAACGTAGTGCGAAAAAAGAGAGGCAGGCCGGCCACTGGGCGAGACCCAGTGACGGCAATCCGGCTTTCGTCCGAATTGCGTGAAAATGTGGACGCTTGGGCAGCGAGGCAAACCGATAAACCGGACCGCTCCGAGGCCATCCGTCGGCTTGTCGAGCTGGGGCTGGCAGGATCGCAGCTCATGAAGCGGCGAAGCCCGAGAGCCACATCGAAGGCCATCGACCTTGCAGGCCAGCAAATCGATAAGCTCGCTGACCCGTCGGCGACCGCAGAAGAACAGCAGCAGAGGAAGCGGCGGCTTCTGAAGGGGCCTGGGGAGTTTCGAGAGCTCCGCGCTGATCTCCCGAAAAAGAAGACGTAATCGGGCGGCGGGCCTCGACTCGCATTCCGGCGCTGCCACCCTACTTTCCGGAGCATGTTGCCTCCTGCGTACCTCGCCAAAAGCTGACCGACCACAGGAGGAACTGCGCTTCGATGGTATCGAGGTGTCCGCAGCGCGGTCGTGCCGAGCGCAGCTGGTGAGACAGTTAACTAATACGACCATGAGAAGGCCGCGATCGGGGGGCGTTATCTGAATCATCGGATGGGGTTCTGGCCGTCGGGGGGCGGATCATGAAAATGACGAGGGAGCAGCTTTTTGCTGCGCCGAAAGTAGTGCGCCGGGCTGAGGAGCGGCTCGATCGGGGGAAGGCAGCCGTGAGTGCAGCACGGGCGCGGGCGACGGAAATCGCGCAGCAAATCTCTCGTCCTAAACTGCGCCCTAATGCATTTCACAGACGCCGCCTTGAGAGGTTGGCGCAGCCGTAAAGGGCTGGCCTGCACAAGATTGCCAAGCAGTTCGGGGTGGGGACGGGCACGGTGCAGCGCATTGCAACAGAGGCGCCTCGATGAGGATGAACCTACGCGTTGCCATAGCATCCGTCTCATGCCGTGAGTCAGCGAGACAGCCTTGTTACGACGAAAACCGATCATATTGATATGCTTGAGAAATCTAGGCCAGGGCCGTCTCGTCGCTGTTTCGCTGTATCGCGAGACAGTGAGACAGCGCTCTCGCTAGAGACAACCGAGCTGATCGGTTTCGCGCTTTGCCGGGCGCGCAGCCGTGACGTGTAACCAAAGGTCCGGCGGCGTAGTCCGTGACGTGCAACGCCAGGTGCTGGTGACGGCTGAGGACGTATCGGGGTATTTCTGCAGGCAACGCAATCGCACTTTTCAGATCGGAACCTGACGTGACGAAACAGCCGGAGCCGGATCGTACCGGAAGGACCGAAAGGAGCCCCCGGGGATTGGTCCCGATCCACTACCGGCGGCGTGCCATGAGCAGCGAAGCTAAAGAGCCCGTCACCGCAGCCGAGCGGATGCGGCACCATCGCAAGCGACGGCGTAATGGTCTTCGCTGTCTGCGTGTCGTGTTACACGAAACGGAAATCGATTCCCTTGTTAATAAAGGATTTTTGAGACCGGAACGCCCGCAGGATCATGCAGCCATCCAGAGCGCGATTAATGGCTTCATCTGCCATTCATTGGCCCCGGCAGAGGGGGAGCAAGGTTAAGGCACAGCGGCTTGGTAGCGGCAGGAGCCCACTATGAACGAGCTGGCGCGTCGCGACGCGATCCCTAGCTGAGCCCGAGCCCCGTCCTTTGACCTTAACTCAAGTGAGAGTTCGAACATGCCTGCGGCGCTGGAGCGAAGCTACGACGGGATAATCATTGGCGCCGGCCACCACGGCCTGGTGCTTGGGTCCTATCTCGCGCGCTGCGGCCTCGACATCCTGCTAGTGGACCGACGCCTACAATACGGCGGCGCACTCGTGACCGAGGAAGTGACGGCACCCGGCTTCTATCACAACCTGCATTCGATCAATCATTTCCACATCAGCGAGACACCCTGGTTCAAGGATTTGGGCCTCGGCGACCGAGTAACCTACATTACGCCGCGCTACGAGTTCGGCCAGCCACACCTCGACGGATCGGCGCTCGTGTTCGGGCGCGATCTCGAGGAGACGCTCGCCAACGTCGCGCGCTTCTCCAAGAGGGACGCCGCGACCTTTCGCGACTGGAACCGCAAGGCCGAGGAGATCACGGCTCGCATATTCCTGCCGGAGCGCTTCTCCGAGCCGCTGCCACGAGCCGAGCGCGAGGCGCTGCTGTCGCGCAGTGACATCGGCCGCGATTTTCTCGCGGCGACGAAGCGCCAGCCGTTCGACGTTGTGCAGGAGCTGTTCGAGAACGAACACGTGCAGCTCCTGTTCTTGTTCAAGATCTCGCTGTTCGGGACCTGGCTCGTGGACACCATGTCCAAGACGAGCCCCATGGGCTCGGTGATCCGCGCCTTCGACCTGCAAAGCGGCTACCAGCTCTGCAAGGGCGGCTCGGCCAACCTGGCGCGCGGCCTGATGGAGACATTCATCGCGGCCGGCGGGCGGTTCGCACCTCAGGTCGAGCTCGAACGCATCGTGATCGAGGGAGGCAAGGCGACTGGAATAGCTCTCAAGGACGGACGCACCGTGCGCGCCCGGCAGTTCGTCGCCAGCACGTTGAACGTGCACCAGACCTTCGAGGACTACATCGGACGCGCGCAGCTTCCGGCCGCGTTCCTTAAAAAGCTGGACGGATTTGAGTACACCAAGTGGACGATCTTCGGCCTGCATCTGGCGCTGCACGAGCCGGTGCGCTTAGTTCGGCTCAGGCGCGCTCAGCGTGCTCGACCCCGCGCAGGCGCCGCCGGGCAAGCACACGACCTACGCTTGGCACGTCATGCCGCTCAATCCCGACATCGGTTCGCGCGACTACGAGACGTTCAAGCAGGAGTTCGCCGAGCGGATCATCGAGAAATGGGCGCGCTACGCCCCCAACATGACGCGAAAAAACATCATCGCGCAGCATGTCTATACTGCGCGCGAGTACACGCAGACCTTCCCGGAGATGCGGGGCGGCGACATTTTCATGGGCGCATTCAGCGCCGACCAAGTGATGTACAACCACTTCGGCTACCGCACGCCGATCGAGCGGCTCTACATGGCGGGCTCGGCCACGCATCCGGGCGGCGCGATCTCGGGCGGCGGCGGCTACATCAGCGCCGGCGTCATCGCGCGCGATCTCGGCTTGAAGCCGTGGTGGAAGCCCTGGGACGCGGCCGTGGCGCTCGGTGCCGTGCCGGCGGCGGCGTGAAACAAAAAGAAAACGCCGTGCGGCGCCCTTAGGCCGCGGGTCTCCTGCCACGTTCTCTGTTGAGCGCGAGAAGCCTCGCGACGAGGTCTTCCTAGCTAGCAAGGAGTCGCGGCACCACGTCCCGCGATGGCAGCGACTAGCATTTGGACGAATGCGAGAGCAGCCGTCCAGACCAGCAGTTGCTCCGTCTTCTCACGGACAGGGCGCATGCCGGCCTCCTCACGATCACAGCGTGACCTCGAACAGATCGTCTGAAGCACCGTCCATTGGAGAAAAGTTGGAGATGCCGGCCGGGGACAGCTCAATTTTTGGCACTAAGATGCTGAAATCGTTGGCGCTCCCTAGGGGACTCGAACCCCTGTTTTCGCCGTGAGAGGGCGACGTCCTGGGCCGCTAGACGAAGGGAGCAAAGCGGAGAAGGGTCGCAAATAGCCTTGATCGCGGCCGCGCGCAAGCGAGGTCGACCCGGTTCGTCCGGCGCCGGCCTCACGGCCGGCCGACCGCCATCCCGCGCGCTCGATCGCCTGCCGGACCATCAGCACGCCGACACGAGCGTGCCCGTGGACGGGAGTTCTATGGGGGCGAACGGCACGAGGCGCGTTCCTGGGGTGCGAACGCCCGGCCGAAGTCAGGGCGGATGCGAGCCCAACGGGGCTCGAGCGGCGGCGGTCGTGGTGAACCGTGCGCGACCGGCAGACGCCGCGAAGCATTCCTTCCCCGCGTGGCGGAACCGGCGCCGCGCACCGCGACTTATCCGATGCACTTTTCTCTCATCCGTACCCACCTGCGAGGAGGCAACCATGGGGCTGTTTTCCAAGGACATCAAAAATCTCGAAGACCTCTACCAGCACGGCCTGAAGGACATCTATTACGCCGAGAATCAGATCGTGAAATCGTTGCCTGACATGATCGAGAACGCCACCAATGCGGAGCTCAAGCGCGGCCTGCAACAGCATCTGCGGGAGACCAAGGAGCAGGTCAGACGGCTGGAGCAGGTATTCGCTTTGCACGGCGAGCGGCCGAGCGGCACGAAATGCCCCGCCATCGACGGCATCATCAAGGAAGGCGGCGACCTCATGGGCGAGGTCGAGGACAAGGCGGTGCTCAACGTCGGTATCATTGCCGCGGCGCAAGCGGTCGAGCACTACGAAATCACGCGCTACGGCGCGCTCATCGCCTGGGCCCAGGAGCTCGGACACGGCGAGGATGCCACCATCCTGGCGCGCAATCTCAGCGAGGAGAAGGCCGCCGACAAGAAGCTGACCGCGCTGGCGGACCGGCGCGTGAACCCCAAATCGGCAAGGCGCGTGGGCAAGAGCGCGGGCGCCAGCCACCCGCGGCGCGCGAAGCCGCGCCGGGCCGCGGCGAGCGGCCGCAAGCCGGCACAGAAGAAAAAGACGCCGCGACGGAGCTCCTGAGCGGACGGCTGGTTCCGATGAAGGACTCGCGGCCAATACTGATAGGAACGCCAAATGCGCCACACTGGCGGCCAGATATCTCAGGGTTCGATCGCAAACCGCAGCCGCCCCGCCGGCTTGAGCGTCTTGGCGTCGAAGGTGCGGATCTCGATGCCGCTGCCGGTATCGACGGTGACGGTGATGCGGTCCTCCGCCACGGCGGTGGCAATGATGCGGGACCCTTTCGGCAGCAGGGCGGTCACATCCGCCGCCGGCGCGCTTCCCTCGCCCTTGAAAACGCGATAGCCGATGACGCCGATCACCGCGGCGATGGCGATGAGGGTGGTGACGCCGGAGATCAGCATCAGCCAACGCACCTTGGCCACCATACGCGCGGCCTCGGGATCGAGTGGCTGGTCGTCGTCGGCCAACGGATTGCTCATGGATTTGACGCAGGCGCGCAGCGAGACATTGGTGGTGGCCGCCGAGGAGGCGGGCGAACGGCTCGACCGCGTGCTGGCTGCGCGCGTGGCCGAACTGTCGCGCTCGCGCCACAAGGCGCTGATCCTGGCGGGTCGCGTCGCGATCGACGGCGCCACGATCCGCGATCCCGGCCACCGCGTCAACGCCGGCGGCACCATCGCGCTCGACCTGCCGGCCGCCCAGGACGTCGAGATCAAGGCGGAGAATATCCCCCTCACGGTCGTGTTCGAGGACGATGAGCTCATCGTGATCGACAAGCCGGCCGGGCTGGTCGTCCATCCCGCCGCCGGCAACTGGTCCGGCACGCTGGTGAACGCGCTCATCGCCCATTGCGGCGACAGCCTGTCCGGCGTCGGCGGGGAGAAGCGCCCCGGCATCGTGCATCGCCTCGACAAGAATACCAGCGGCCTGATGGTGGTGGCCAAGACCGACCGCGCCCATCGCTCGCTCAGCCGCCAGTTCGCCGACCACGGCCGCACCGGCCCGCTGCGGCGGGGATATCTGGCTTTCGTCTGGGGCGTACCCGACCGGCCACGCGGCACCATCGACAAGCCGATCGATCGCCACCCGCACGCCCGCGACAAGATGGCGGTGCGCGAGGGCGGCCGCGAGGCGCTGACCCACTGGGAGGTGCTCGAGCGCTATTCCGGCACGGACGGCGCGCCGGTGGCGAGCCTCCTGGCCTGCCGGCTGGAGACCGGGCGCACGCACCAGATCCGGGTCCACCTCGCCTCGATCGGGCATCCCCTGCTGGGCGACGACGTCTACGGTCCAGGCTTCAGGACCAAGGCCAATCAACTCGGGCCGGACGCCCAGGCGGCGCTCAAGACCCTTGGCAGGCAGGCCTTGCATGCCTATCTACTGACGATCGAACATCCATCAGAAGGCAAGGAACTGGCGTTCCGCTCGGAACTGCCGGACCATCTCTGTCGTTTACGCCATAGCCTCGGTGCACAGGGCACACCGACCTGATCGAGAATGATCCGGTTAATCAATGGCTTAGGCGCACACGGAGGGGTCACGGTGACGTGACGCCGAGTTCACTTCCTTTGGTCCCCGTTTGTCCTGTAATGTTGCGGCGCGATCAGTCTTCGCGGTCGCAGCATGGATATGCACTGTCGGCTCGGGGAGCGACGGTGCGCTCCGCCCGCCGGTGTGGCCGGGGGCAAACTTTTTGGAGGGCGCTAAATGGCCCGTACTGCCGCATTGCCAATTCTGACGGCCGAATCCGGCCTCACCCGCTATCTTGAAGAGATTCGGCGGTTCCCGATGTTGGAACCGCAGAACGAATATATGCTGGCCAAGCGCTGGCGCGAGCACGGCGACCGCGATGCGGCCCACAAGCTCGTGACCAGCCATCTGCGCCTGGTCGCCAAAATCGCCATGGGTTATCGCGGCTACGGCCTGCCGATCTCCGAGGTGATCTCGGAAGGCAATGTCGGCCTGATGCAGGCGGTCAAGCGGTTCGAGCCCGAGAAAGGCTTCCGCCTCGCGACCTATGCCATGTGGTGGATCAAGGCGGCGATCCAGGAATATATCCTGCGCTCGTGGTCGCTGGTGAAAATGGGCACCACGGCCAATCAGAAGAAGCTGTTCTTCAACCTGCGCAAGGCCAAGAGCAAGATCTCGGCGCTGGAAGAGGGCGATCTGCGTCCCGACCAGGTCAAGCTCATCGCCAAGCGCCTGGGCGTGACCGAGCAGGACGTCGTCGACATGAACCGGCGCCTCGGCGGCGACGTGTCGCTCAACGCCCCGATTCGCGAGGATGGCGATTCCGGCGAATGGCAGGACTGGCTGGTCGATGACGTCTCCGACCAGGAGACGCGGCTCGCGGAAAGCGAGGAATCGGACAATCGCCGCAAAGCGCTCGGCGACGCCCTCTCCGTGCTCAACGAGCGCGAGCGGCGCATCTTCGAGGCGCGCCGGCTGGCGGACGACCCGATCACGCTCGAGGATCTGGCGGCCGAGTTCGGCGTCTCACGCGAGCGCGTGCGCCAGATCGAGGTGCGGGCGTTCGAGAAGGTGCAGCGGGCGGTGAAGAACCGAATCGCGGCGATGGAGACCCGCCCGTCCACGCCGGCGCTGCAGGCGCACTGACCGATAGCGAATGGCGAATAGCGACTAGGGGGCGCGTCTCCCCATTTCGCTAGTCGCGAATCGCTATTCGCGCCGCTCTTGCTGTTTCACTACTGTTTCCACGCCTTGAAGGCGTCGGCGAAGGCACGCTCTCCGGGCGGCCCCTTTTCCATGGCGAGGATGGCGCGGCGGTTGTTGTTGTAGACCACCGGGATGTCGAACCAGCCGCGCTCCTTCAGCAATTGAAGATTGCGCTCCTTGTCGGCCTCCTGGTTGGAGAGGCCGATCAGATAGAAACCGGGCGTGACCTTGACGGCCAGACCGGCGAGCGGCACCCCGCGCGTCGACTCCGCCTGCTTCATCAGGATGCCGGGAACGTTGGAGATGCCGCCCGCGGGGAAATCCGCCGGCAGCTTGAACATGATCTCGACCGTATGGGTGGCGGGCAGGCCCTTGTCGGTGTTGCGGCGGAACGACCAGGTCATCGCCAGCTTGCGCTCCGGCACCTCGACGTCGGCACGGATTGCAAGCTCGGGAGGCTGTCCCGGGCCCGGCGTGATGGTCTCGGTGCGCCAGACCGCCGAACCAACGAAGCGCTTGCCGTTGGGATCGGCGGGATCCTCTTCATAGAGCACCACTTTCTGCGCCGCGCCGGCGCCAGGCAGCGCGCCGGGTGCCGGCGTCGCCGGTGCCTGCTGGGTGCCGGGCTCGATCCGGTCGGTGATCTTCGGCCGCGTGTTGGCGGGCGGCGTATCGCGGACGGTCTCGACCGACGGCGCGCGGAAGGAGCTGTAGAGCGCGACCATGTTCGGCCACTGCCACAGCAGCAAGCCTCCGACCGCGATGAAGACCAGGGCAACGACGGCAGCCTTGATGAGATTGCGATAGGAGCGCGCTGGCCGCGCCTCTTCTTCCACTTCCTCCTCGAATTCCAGGTCGTCATCGATCGGCGGCGGCGGCGCTCGCCGTTCCTGGGGGATAGCGGAATGGGAGTCGTCGAGCCCCGATGCCGGCTCCAGCATCGGCTCGGAGAAATCGCCGTGTGTCGCGGGTTCGTGCGGCGCGTCCCGATCGAACATGCGCTCTTGCGGCGCCTGCGGATCGAACATGCGGGGCTCGGCGTGGTCGAATTGCGGCCGGTCGTAGGGGCGGTCTGCGCCCTCGATGTCGGGTGCCGGGACGCCGGGAGCATCCCTGAGGCCGGCGTCTGAAAAGGCGCGCGGCTCGGCGCCAAAGCGCCGCGGCGACGGTGGCGGCTCCGGCCGCAGCGGCCGATCGAAAATCGAATCCGACTGCTGCGAATCCGGCAGGCTCGGCGACGACGAAGGCGTTCCCGAACGGCGCGCGGAGTCGGGCGAGAATTCAGACGGAGCCTCCCGCGGCGGCTGCGCGTAACGCCGCGGCGGAGCAACCGGCTCGGCCGGGCCGGTGGTGGCCGGCGGCGGCTCCTCCGATTGACGGGACAAGGTCGAGCGCGGCTCGATCGAGCGGAATTTGGCCGCCCGGGACTGGCGCGATGCTTCGACGAACTGACGCGCCGATTCAGCCTCGACCTTGCGGATCGATTCCTCGAGCGCGAGGCGCTCGCGGGTGATGTCCGACTCGTTGAGCGGTGGCGTGACCCCGCGCAGTTGCGCAAGCAGGGCGGCACGCGCCCGTTCGTAGAGCGCACGGCGGTTCTCGCCGTTGTTCTTTTCGAGACCGGCGACGGCGCGGGAGATCAGTGGATAATAATCGGCCATCGGAGCTTACTCGTTGCGTGTGCGAAATGCCGCCCTTGCTTGGTCACGTGATCTCGTCCGAAAAGTCTGCATCCGTTCGGCATCATGCTCTCGTTCAGTTCTCGAACGGGTTGTGCATCAGGATCGTGTCCTCGCGTTCCGGGCTGGTCGACAGCAAGGCGACGGGGCACCCGACCAATTCCTCGACGCGGCGCACATACTTGATCGCCTGCGCCGGCAGTTCGGCCCATGAGCGTGCGCGCGCGGTTTCCGCTTCCCAACCTTCAACCGTCTCGTAAATCGGCTCGACCATGGCCTGGCCGTGCTCGCTCGCCGGGAGATGATCGATTTCGCGACCGTCGAGACGGTATCCCACACAAACCTTAAGTTCCTCCAACCCGTCCAGAATGTCGAGCTTCGTCAAAGCGAGGCCGTTGATGCCGCTGGTGCGCACGGTCTGTCGCACAAGCACGGCGTCGAACCAGCCGCAGCGCCGCGGACGGCCGGTCACGGTGCCGAATTCGCGTCCGCGCTCCCCGAGGAGGCGCCCGATCTCGTTGGTCTGCTCGGTCGGGAACGGCCCGTCCCCCACCCGCGTCGTATAGGCCTTGCAGATGCCGAGCACGTAGCCGATCGCTCCCGGCCCCAGGCCGGAGCCAGTCGCGGCCTGCCCGGCGACCGTGTTGGACGACGTCACGAACGGATAGGTGCCGTGGTCGATGTCGAGCAGAGCGCCCTGCGCGCCTTCGAACAGGATGCGCTTGCCCTCCCGCCGCTTCTGGTCGAGCAGCGACCACACCGAATCCATGTAGGGCAACACGCGCGGGGCGACGCTCTGGAGCTGCCGGTGGACGGTGTCGACCCCCACTTCCTCAAGTCCGAGGCCGCGGCGCAGGGCATTGTGATGGATCAGGAGTCCCTCGATCTTGCGCCCGAGCGCCACGGGATCGGCGAGGTCGTTGACCCGGATGGCGCGCCGGCCGACCTTGTCCTCGTAAGCCGGGCCAATGCCGCGACGGGTGGTGCCGACCCGCGTAAGCGTGTTGGAGGATTCGCGAATGGTGTCGAGCTCCTGGTGCAGCGGCAGGATCAGCGTTGCATTGTCGGCGATGCGCAGGTTCTGCGGCGTGATGTCGACCCCCTGCCCCTTGAGCCGATCGATCTCCTCAAGGAGCGCGCGTGGATCGATCACGACCCCGTTGCCGATCACGGACAACTTCCCCGGCCGCACCACGCCCGATGGCAGCAGCGACAGTTTGTAGGTCGTCCCGTCGATGACGAGCGTATGACCCGCATTATGTCCACCCTGGAAGCGAACAACGATGTCGGCTTGCTCGGACAGCCAGTCGACGATTTTCCCCTTCCCTTCGTCCCCCCACTGGGAACCAACCACGACCACATTGGCCATGAGGCGCCTTTCCTCCGCGTCGCTGACGCCCGGGATATCCTCGCAGCAACAAGGGCTTGCCCGGCATCGCGACCCTCTATGGGATAAGGGATAGTACCCACGCAGGCAAGCCAACCTTACCCGGACGAAACATCCGTCCGTAGGTCAGCCACCTGATTTTGCGGGCCTTATCAACCCCTTGCCGTCGCGCCAAGGCAACCACACCGGATGATTCCGCTCTCTCCAAGGCCATCTCGCGGCAACATCGCGGCGACGACGGCCTGGTCCGCCAACGCTCCCTGCAACGAGCGGGGTTCGGCGGCCGAGGGCCGGGGCGTGACGCCGCAGGTTTCACCCGTGGTGACCGGATCGGCGCGGAAGAATCGGCGCGCTGTGTAAGGTACTTCACACGAGCCGGAGGTCGTCGCCTTCTATCCTGGCCTCGCCAGGATCTTGGAGGGAGCCATGGAAAGCAGGATACAAGTCGCCAACTACGCCGCCACCCTGACGCGAGAGCTCTGCAGGATGTGTCGCAAGGTCGAGCTGGATGACCTTGCCTATCTCCTGGAGGTGGCCGCTGCGGAGGCGTCGAAAGAACGCGTAACCAAGCGAATAAACGGCTCGGCGGGGACTGCGGTTCATCAATTGAGCGCGCAAAGCACCTAGCACCAATCTCGGTGCAGTGGTGCCAACCTCGTACCGCTACGCTCAAAACTTCAGCGGCCGCGCCTGCTGCACCTGCGGCAGTGCGCGCACCGCGGTGAGCACGTGCGGCGGCAACTCCCCATCGATTTCGATCAGCGCGATGGCGTTGCCGCCGGGCGCGTCGCGGCCGACATGAAACGTCGCAATGTTGATTCCGGCATCGCCCAGCGTGGATGAGAAACGGCCGATGAAGCCCGGCTTGTCCAGATTGGTGATGTAGATCATCGACTGGCCGAATTCGGCGTCCATGCGGATGCCCTTGATATTGACGATGCGCGGCCTCCCGTCGGCAAAAACCGTCCCCGACACCGAGCGCGTCTGGCGTTCCGTCACCACCGTGACGGTGATCAGGCTGTCGTAGTCCCCCGCCGCCTCGCGCGTCATCTCCTCGACCACGATGCCGCGATCCTTGGCCACGATCGGGGCGGAGACGACGTTCACCTCCTGCAGCATGGGCCGCAACAGGCCCGCGATGGCGGCCGAGGTCAGCGCCTTGGTGTTCATGCCGGCGACCCCGCCCTCATAGGAGAGCTGCACCTTGGTGATGCCGGTTTCGGTCAACTGACCGGCGAACGAGCCGAGTTTCTCCGCGAGCGCGATGAAGGGCCGCAGCCGCGGTGCCTCCTCCGCCGTGATCGAGGGAAAGTTGACGGCATTGGAGATCGCCCCGCGCAGGAGGTAGTCCGACATCTGCTCGGCGATCTGCAGCGCGACGTTTTCCTGCGCCTCGCTGGTGGCGGCGCCGAGATGCGGAGTGCACACCACGTTCGGGTGACCGAACAATGGATTCTCGGTCGCCGGCTCCTCCGTGAACACGTCGAAGGCGGCGCCGGCCACGTGACCGGAATCGAGGGCGTCGCGCAAGGCATTCTCGTCCACCAATCCGCCGCGCGCGCAATTGATGATGCGCACGCCCTTCTTCATTGCCGCGAGCGCCTGGGCGTCGATGATGTTCTTGGTCTTGTCCGTCAGCGGGGTGTGCAGGGTCACGAAGTCGGCGCGCCTGATCAGCTCGGGAAGATCGACCTTCTCCACGCCGAGCTCCAATGCGCGCTCGGGTGCCAGGAAGGGATCATAGGCGATCACCTTCATTTTCAGTCCGATCCCGCGATTGACCACGATCGAGCCGATGTTGCCGCAACCGATGACACCGAGCGTCTTGCTGGTGATCTCGACCCCCATGAAGCGGTTCTTCTCCCACTTGCCGGCCTGGGTGGAGGCATCCGCCTGCGGGATCTGCCGCGCCAGCGCGAGCATGAGCGTGATCGCATGCTCGGCCGTCGTGATCGAATTACCGAACGGCGTATTCATCACGATGATGCCCTTGGCGGTCGCCGCCGGAATGTCGACATTGTCGACGCCGATGCCGGCGCGCCCAATCACCTTGAGACTTTTCGCCTTCTCCAAAATCTTCGGCGTGACCTTGGTCGCGGAGCGGATCGCGAGGCCGTCGAAATTGCCGACCAGCTCGGCGAGCTTCTCCTTGTCGGCTCCGAGCTTGGGCTGGAAGTCGACCTCGACGCCGCGATCCTTGAAGATCTGTACCGCGGCGGGAGAGAGGGCGTCGGAGATGAGGACTTTGGGGGGCATGGCGAGAACCTGTGCTCTTGAACCGTCACCCTGAGGTGCTCGCGCACATCACGGATACCGATTTGGGATTAATGTGAGTTTCGGTGCGCGAGCCTCGATTCGTCCGAGACTGAACTCGCATCGCGCGCGGCCACCTCAGGATGACGGATCGAGAATCGCAAGCGACGCGGCTACGCTGCCTGGCGCAGCGCGTCCTTGCTCTTGGCGAAAGCCCAGTCGAGCCAGAGGGTCAGCGCCTCGACGTCGGCGCGCTCGACGGTCGAGCCGCACCAGATGCGCAAGCCCGACGGCGCGTCGCGATAAGCATCGATGTCGTAGGCGACACCCTCCTTCTCCAGCGCCGCCGCGATGCCTTTGACGAACGCCACCTGCGCTTCGGCCGAAAGCTTGCCGACCGCGGGGTCAACGATCTTGAGGCATACCGAGGTGTTGGAACGGATGGCCGGATCGCGGGCGAGAAAATCGATCCATGGGGTTTCCGCGACCCAGTCCGCGATCACCTTGGCGTTGGCATCGGCGCGCGCGCGCAGCGCCCTCAACCCGCCGAGCGATTTCGCCCAGCCGAGCGTGTCGAGATAGTCCTCGACGCACAGCATCGAGGGCGTGTTGATGGTCTCGCCCTCGAAGATGCCCTGGTTGAGCTTGTTGCCTTTGGTGAGCCGGAAGATCTTCGGCAGCGGCCAGGGCGGTGTGTAGGTTTCCAGCCGTTCGACCGCGCGCGGCGAAAGGATCAGCATGCCATGCGCGCCCTCGCCGCCCAGCGCCTTCTGCCAAGAGAAGGTGACAACATCGAGCTTGGGCCAGTCGAGCGCCTGCGCGAAGCAGGCCGAGGTGGCATCGCAGATGGTCAGGCCGGAGCGATCGGCGGCGATCCAATCGGCGTTCGGCACCCGCACTCCCGAGGTGGTGCCGTTCCAGGTGAACACCACGTCGGACGCCGGATCGACCTTGGTGAGATCGGGAAGCTCACCGTAACCGGCCTTGAGCACGGTCACGTTCTTGAGCTTGAGCTCCTTGCTGACATCGCTCACCCAGCCTTCGCCGAACGATTCCCAGGCGAGCATGGTGACCGGCCGTGCGCCCAGCATCGACCACAGCGCCATCTCGACCGCACCGGTATCGGAGGCCGGGACGATGCCGATCCGGTAATCGGCCGGGACTTCGAGCACCTCGCGGGTGAGCTCGATGGCGCGCTTGAGCTTCGCCTTGCCGATCTTCGATCGGTGCGAGCGGCCGAGAACGGCGTCGGTGAGGGCTGAGAGGCTCCAGCCGGGGCGCTTGGCACAGGGGCCGGAGGAGAAGTGCGGAACGGCTGGCCGCACGGCGGGAATAGCATTGGTCATGGCCTATCCTTCCAGATAGTCGCCCCTCGGTGGGGAGGGGTGTCCCGCCGCCGGACATACGGAAGGAGGCGAGCCCCGTCAAGCGGGCTGGCGCGACAAGCAGGGCTTGCGCGAATGTCACGCCATGAAAATGCCGGGGGCGAGGCCGCGCGCCCACCCGCAAGGAGCGCGCCGATGCCGGGATCGGTCAGTCGTGATCGTCGTCGATCTTGCCGATGTGGTGCTGGGCATAGAGTTCGAGGCCGAGCTTGGCGACGAGATCGAGCTGGGTCTCGAGAAAATCGATGTGCTCTTCCTCGTCGTGCATCAGCTTCTCGAACAGGTCGCGGGTGACGTAGTCCTTGACCGCATGGCAATGGGTGGCGGCCTCCTGATAGAGCGCGCGCGCTGACATCTCGGCCGCGAGATCGCAGTCGAGCACCTCCCTCACGTTCTGTCCGATGTGGAGCGGATCGAGCACCTGCATGTTGGGGAAGCCGTCGAGGAAGATAATGCGCTCGACGATCTTGTCGGCGTGCTCCATTTCCTCGATCAATTCCTTGCGCCATTTCTTGGCCAGGTCCCGGTAGCCCCAATTGTCCAGAAGCCGGTAATGCAGCCAGTATTGGTTGATGGCCGTCAGCTCATGCCGCAGGCTGCGGTTGAGATATTCAATGACTCTTGCATCGCCTTGCATGGGCCCATCCTTAGGGAAAATCTGTCGTCACCAATTTGGAATTAATCTAACCTTGCGCATAATGCATGGCGCGACAAGGGGGATGGAGCCACCCTCGTCGCCCAGACCGCAATTATCAAAGGTTGTTTAGCGGGGTGGTCCGGCTCAACCGCCGTGCTGGCCGCTCGGGCAGCATTGGCAACCCGCGCCACAGGCACCCGCGACCGCTTCGTCCATGATGCGACGGATGGTGCGCGCGCAACGCCCGCATTGGGGGCTGCAACCGAGACAGCCATAAACCTGGCCGGTGGTGCGCGGCGTTCGCTCAGCCGTGAGCGCGGTCCGAACGTCGTGGTCGGTGAGCACGTTGCAGGAGCAGACGATCATGGAAACCCGGCGGTCCCAGCCCGTTTAGTTCGCTATGCAACTATCGATACATGAGGCCATTCATTCAGGCAAAAACAAAACGCTGATTTTGTAGATATTCCAATCTGTGTCCAGGAGCAGCCGCGGCCGCGCCGGTTTTTCCCAGCAACACCAATAGGATGAGCCCTCCGGCGCGGGGCGCGCCGCTGGCCTTACGCGGCGTTGGTGAGTGCATCGACGATATCGTCGACCACCTCTTCGACCAGCACCTTGTCGTCGCCCTCGCCCATGACCCGGATGACGGGCTCGGTGCCGGACGAACGCACGATCAGGCGGCCGTGCCCATCGAGGCGGGCTTCCGCGTCTTCGATGGCGCTGCGCACCTTGGCGTTCTCCAGCGGCTTGCCGCTCTTGTAGCGCACGTTCTTGAGAACCTGCGGCAGCGGATCGAAGCGGTGGCAGACCTTGGAGACCGGCTGGTCCTGCTTCTTGACCACGGCGAGCACCTGCAGTGCGGCCAGTAGACCATCGCCGGTCGTGGTGTAGTCGGACAGAATGATATGGCCCGACGGCTCGCCACCGACGTTGTAGCCGTGGGTGCGCATCTGCTCGAGCACGTAACGGTCGCCGACCGGCGTGCGGATGAGCGCAATTCCCAAACTGCCGAGATAGCGCTCGAGGCCGAGATTGGACATCACGGTCGCGACAACGCCAGGCTTGGCAAGACGCCCATCGGCCTGCCAGCTTTCCGCGATCACCGCCAGCAGCTGGTCGCCGTCGACGATGCGCCCGCGCTCGTCCACGATCAGCACGCGGTCGGCGTCACCATCGAGCGCGATGCCGATATCGGCGCGCATTTCCTTGACCTTCTGGCAAAGCGCCGTGGGCTCGGTAGAGCCGCATTCGTGATTGATATTGAAGCCGTCGGGCTCGACTCCCATCGTGATCACCTCGGCGTCGAGCTCCCGCAACGCCTCCGGCGTCACGCGATAGCCGGCGCCGTGCGCACAATCGACGACCACACGCAGCCCACCGAGTGAGAGGTTTCGCGGCAAGGTGCGCTTGGCGAACTCGATATAGCGATCCTGCACGCCGTCGATGCGTTTGGCACGGCCAAGGTCGGTGCCTTTCGCCAGCCTTTTGAGAAGCTCGGAATCGATCAACGCCTCGATCTGGTGCTCGACCTCGTCCGAGAGCTTGAAGCCGTCCGGGCCGAAGAGCTTGATGCCGTTGTCGTCGAAAGGATTATGCGAGGCCGAGATCATCACGCCGAGATCAGCGCGCATGGAGCGCGTGAGCATTCCGACCGCGGGGGTCGGAATCGGGCCGGTGAGCAACACGTCCATCCCGACCGAGGTGAAGCCCGCGACCAACGCGGTCTCGATCATGTAGCCGGAGAGACGGGTGTCCTTGCCGATGAGCACGCGGTGGCGATGGTCGCCGCGGCGGAAGATCAGACCCGCCGCCTGGCCGACCTTGAGCGCCAATTCCGGCGTGATCTCGCCATTGGCACGGCCACGAATGCCGTCGGTGCCAAAATATTTACGAGCCATGTTTCCCAAACCCAATGAAGGGAAGCGTTTCGACGCGATGATAAGGCAATTCGATGGCCAAAACGTCAAAAATATCAGGACTCTTGCGCCCATGATGAACGGCGCCGCCGGCCGGGCCGGGGGCGCCGTTTGGTTAATGTCCTCAGATGCTATTTTTTCTTCTTGTCCGCCGCGCTCGGGGGCGGCTGGGTAACATTGATCGGATCGGAGCCCGGAAAGCTGTCTTCCAGCCCTTGCTCCAGGGACTTTTCGAGCTTGCGTTTCTGAGCCTCATCCCGCTCGCGCCTGGTCTTTTCGTCGACCTCGTGCTCCGCGACGGTTTCGTTCGGAATTCCCATGAAAATTCTCCCTGCCGGCGACGGATGCGCCATCCCGTGACAACGCCCGGGACAGGGCGGCGTTCCCCCCGTTTCCCCTTTCTGACGCGGCAAGTATAACCAAGACCATGCGCACCATGACCTGCATCGAAGACTTGCGGCAGGTGGCCCGCCGCAAGGTGCCACGCGCGTTCTTCGACTATGCCGAGGCCGGCTCCTACTCGCAGGAGACGCTGCGCGCCAACCGCGACGACCTCGAGCGCATCAAGCTGCGCCAGCGCGTGCTCTTCGACGTGTCGCAACGAAGTCTCGCCACCACCATTCTCGGCGAGAGAGTCTCGCTTCCGCTGGCGCTCGCGCCCATCGGGCTCTGCGGGATGCAGCACGGCGACGGGGAGATCCTGGCCTGCCGGGCGGCGCAGGCCGCCGGGATTCCATTCACCCTCTCGACCATGTCGATCTGCTCGATCGAGGACGTGGCGCAGGCGGTCGACAAGCCGTTCTGGTTCCAGCTCTATGTGATGAAGGACCGCGGCTTCATTCGCGCCCTGATCGAGCGCGCCGCGGCGGCGAAATGCAGCGCGCTGGTGCTCACCCTCGATCTGCAGGTGCTGGGTCAGCGCCATTGCGACATCCGCAACGGCATGACGGTGCCGCCGCAGATCAAGCTCGGCAATCTCATCGACATTGCAACGAAACCGGCCTGGGCGCTTTCGATCCTGCGCGGCAAGCGCAAGACCTTCGGCAACCTCGCCGGCCATGTGCAGGGGATGGAAAACGTGAACTCGCTGGCGCAATGGACCGCCAGCCAATTTGATCCAGCCTTGAGCTGGAAGGATGTCGAATGGGTGCGCAGCGTCTGGCCGGGCAAGCTCATTCTCAAGGGCATCCTCGACGTCGAGGATGCCAGGATCGCCGCCAAGGCGGGCGCGAGCGCGCTTGTGGTCTCCAATCACGGTGGACGTCAGCTCGACGGCGCACCTTCCTCGATCGCGGCGCTGCCGAAAGTGGTCGAGGCGGTGGGCGATCAGATCGAGGTCATGTTCGACGGCGGCATTCGCTCGGGCCAGGATGTGCTGCGCGCGCTCGCGCGCGGAGCGCGCTCCTGCATGATCGGGCGCTCCTATATTTATGGCCTCGGCGCCGGCGGCGAAGCGGGCGTTGCCAGGGCGATCGACATTCTGGCGAAGGAGCTCGACGTGACCATGGCGCTCTGCGGGGTGAGCAACGTCAGCGACATCGACGATAGGGTGATTGCGCGAGCCTGAACGAGCAGCAATCCGTGCCGCGCGAAAGGCGTTGCCCCCATCAAACCGTGATCCGGCCTGGGATGAGCACAATCCAATCCTGGGCCAGAGCCTGCGGGCGTGGGACGGCTGCAGGATTTGCCCGCGCGCGGCGGAAGGAAATCAGCATTTTCAATGCCTTATGCATCTGCCTTGACGGCGCCGGCGGTCTCGGGAATCAATAGAACAAATCGTGAACTTTCTTCTTCTTGGTTGATCCATGGGCACCCCCGCGCGACCGGGCTTCTGTTCTCCCGCCGGGGCACCGGCAGCCCTCGATCGGCTGCGCCGGGAGCTCTGCGCGGCCGAAGCCGCCGCCGGCCTCGCGCCCGCAGGGGGCGCTGCGCTCGCGCTCGGCATCCCGGCTATCGACGGCGTTCTCGGCGGGGGACTCAGCTGCGGCGCGTTGCACGAAATTGCTGCCATGCATGAGACGGAAACCGCCGCTGCCACCGGCTTCGCGTTGGCGCTCGCGGCGCGGCAGGGCTTCCCATCATGGCGGGGCGCGTCCCGCGCGGAAGAGAGAGGTGGTTCGACCGGCATTGCGGGACGAAACGTGCTCTGGATCGCCGAGGACCTCTCGCTCGCCGAGAATGGCGCGCCCTATGGGCCCGGTCTCGACGGCGCCGGCATCGCACCCGAGCGGCTGATCACGGTCACCGCCGCGCGCGGGCGCGATGTGCTGTGGGCGATGGAGGAAGCGCTGCGCTGCCGCGCCGTCGGCGTGGTGATCGGCGAGATGCGCTCACGCGGTATCGATCAGGTGATGACGCGGCGGCTCGCGCTCGCGGCCGCCGCCGGCGACACACTCGGCCTGCTTCTGCGCACCGCGCCGCACGACGAGCCGTCCGCCGCCGCGACGCGCTGGATCATCGGCGCGACGCCGTCCTCCTCCCTGCGCTCGGGCGGCGGCGATGAAAGATGTCACGGCCTCGGTCCGCCGCGGTTGAGCGCGCGGCTTGTGCGCAACCGCCGTGGTCATCTCGGAGCATGGATCGTGGAGTGGAACAGTGTGGAGCAGCGTTTCGAGCTCGCAACGCATTCTGAGCCTGTGGCTGGAGCGGCTTTCGACCGACCGCATCGCGCGGCAGTGGCGTGAAGCTACCTTCTCCCCTGGCGGTATTCGGCAAGCGCGGCAATCTCGATCTTCTCGTCGCGGTCGATGCCGCGGCGGAGCGGCTCGGACTCACCGCCGGCCTCGCGCTGGCACAGGCCCGCGCCATGTACCCCACCCTCACCGCGATGCCGGAGGACCAGGCAGCCGACGCGCGCCTCCTCGACGCCATGGCCAACTGGTGCCAGCGCTACACGCCCCTCCTCGCCACCGATCCACCCGACGGCATTTTGCTCGACATCGGCGGCTGCACGCATCTCTTCGGCGGCGAAGAGAAACTTCGCGACGATCTCCTTGCGCGGGTGACCGGGCTCGGCTTTTCGGCACGCGCCGCCATTGCCGCCAGCATCGGTGCGGCCTCCGCCGCCGCGCGTTTCGGTGCGGCGGCAATTACCCCAACCGATAAGGAGCGCGATCTTCTTGCGCCCCTGCCGCTCGCGGCGCTGCGGCTGTCGAGTGACATGGTCGCCGCGCTGGCGCGGGTCGGCTTGAAATGCATCGGCGACATCCTCGACCTGCCGCGCGCGCCGCTCGCCGCCCGCTTCGGCGCTGATCTCTTGCGCATGCTCGATCGCGCGCTCGCACGCGAATACGAGCCGCTCACTCCGCGGCTGCCGGTCGCGCCCTATATCGCCGAAAAAAACTTTCACGAACCAATCGCGCGCGAAGAGGACGTGCTCGCAACCGTCGAGCGGCTCGCGGCGCGGCTCAAGACGGCGCTGGCAGCGCGCGGGGACGGCGCCCGTCGCCTCGAGCTTGCTCTCTTCCGCACCGACGGCGTGGTCAAGCGCATTGCGGCCGGCACCTCGCGCCCGGTGCGCGATCCGCATACGATCCGCGCGCTCTTCGTGGAGCGGCTCGCCGCGCTCGGCGACGAGATCGATCCCGGCTTTGGTTTCGATCTGGCGCGGCTCTCCGTGCTCACCGCCGAGCCCTGTCCGGACGAACAGATCGGCCTCGGCGGACATGAAGATCGGGCTGAGCTCGATCGCCTCGTCGACCGCCTGAGCGCGCGGCTCGGCCGGTGGCGGGTTTCGCGCCTCGTTGCCCATGACAGCCATATCCCGGAGCTCGCCGCCGCAGCTTTCCCGGCGCAGGCCACGGCGCGAGCCGAGCTCGGCTGGGAGGCGTTCCGCCGCTTCCGCGTCCAGGCTGACTTGAGCCCCAGGCCGCTGCGCTTTCTCGCCAGGCCCGAGCCGATCGAGGATGTCTTTGCGCTGGTGCCCGACGGCCCGCCGGTGCGCTTCCGCTGGCGTCGCGCCCTGCACGAAGTGATTGCGGTCGAAGGACCCGAGCGCATCGAAGGCGCCTGGTGGAGCGAAGAAGGCGGCCCCGCGCGCGACTATTTCCGCGTCGAGGACAAGGCGGGGCTGCGCTTCTGGCTGTTTCGCGCTGGCCTCTACCGCGACATGGCGCGCGGCCTGCCAACACCGCGCTGGTTCCTGCACGGGATGTATGCGTGAGATGCCCCGCTACCTCGAATTCGCCGTCGCCTCCAACTTCTCGTTCCTGCGCGGGGCCTCGCATGCCGAGGAGCTCATGCTGCAGGCGGCGCATATCGGGCTCGACGGGCTCGGGCTCTGCGACCGCAATTCGGTCGCCGGCGTGGTGCGCGCCCATCTCATCAAACGCGAGAAGGACCTGACGCTGCGTTATCACCCGGGTGCGCGTCTCGTCTTTGCCGACGATACACCGGACATTCTCGCCTATCCGCGCGACCGGGCGGCCTGGGGACGGCTCTGCCGCCTGCTCACGCGCGGCAACCTGCGCGCGGAGAAAGGCGAATGCATCCTTTATCTCGATGATTTGCTCGACCACATCGATGGGCTCGAGCTGGTGGTGATGGAGACGTCCACATGGGAGCTTCCATCACTTCCCCTGTTGCGAAAGCCGACATTACCGCCGGCTCTCCCCCAGCCCATATCGGCGCATGGCGGGCCTGCCCGACTTGCCATCGATCCCAGCAAGGTCAGTGAGAGCCCGGCTGCTTCCCAGGAAGGAACTCCAAGGGCAAAACTCCGGCTGGTTGAAAACGAGAAAAAAGCAGGCACAAAGACAAATCATCTGCTCGCGCTTCTGCGCGCGGCCGCCCCCGACCGCGTGCGGCTTGCCACCAACATGCTCTATCGCGGCAATGACCGCGCGCGGCTGGCACGACGCACCGAGACCGCGCGGCAAGCCAACGTGCCGCTCATTGCCGTCAACGATGTGCTCTATCATCACCCCGACCGGAGGGAATTGCAGGACGTGCTCACCTGCATCCGCGAGCACCTGACGATCGACCAGGCCGGGCGGCGGCTTGCCGTCAATGCCGAGCGCTATCTCAAGCCTCCCGCCGAGATGGCGCGGCTCTTCCGCGAAGCCCCGGAAGCGATCGAGGAGACCTTGGCGCTCGATCGGGTGCTGACCTTCTCGCTGGACGAGCTCCGTTACGAGTATCCCGATGAAATGCGCGCAGGCTTTGCGACACCGCAGGACGCGCTCGTGCATCTGGCCTGGGAAGGCGCTGCCGCGCGCTATCCCGGCGGCATTCCGGACAGTGTACGCCAGTCACTCGACCATGAGCTGGCGCTGATCGCCCAGCTCAAATACGCCCCTTACTTTCTCACCGTGCATCACATCGTTGGTTATGCCCGCAGTCAAAACATCCTCTGTCAGGGCCGCGGCTCGGCGGCCAATTCAGCGGTCTGTTACTGCCTGCGCATCACCGACGTCGACCCGCGCGATGGCAACCTCCTGTTCGAACGCTTTATCTCCTCCGATCGCGGCGAGCCGCCCGACATCGATGTGGATTTCGAGCACGAGCGGCGCGAGGAAGTGATCCAGCACATCTACGATCACTACGGACGCGACCATACCGGCATAGCTGCGACCGTCATCTCCTATCGCGGCCGTTCCGCCATCCGCGAGGTCGGCAAAGCCTTCGGGCTGTCGGAAGACACGATCGGCGCGCTTTCCTCCTCGATCTGGGGCATGGGCGGCGGCGCGGTGCGCACCACCGAGCTTGCGCGCGCCGGTATCGACGTGAACAGCCCGCGTATGGGGAAAATGCGCGCGCTCGCCATGGAGATTCAATCCTTTCCGCGCCATCTCTCCCAGCATGTCGGCGGGTTCGTCATTACCCGCAGCCGGCTCGACGAGGTAATGCCGATCGGCAATGGCGCGATGAAGGACCGTACCTTCGTCGAATGGGACAAGGATGATCTCGACGCGCTCGGCATCCTCAAGATCGATGTGCTGGGGCTCGGCATGCTCACGTGCCTGCGCAAGGCATTCGAGCTCACCGAGAAACACTATGGCGTTGCGTTCCGTTCGCCGCGGCCGGAGGAAAACAACGGACAGGGATATTTCGCCCTCTCTACGATCCCGAAAGAAGAGCAGCCGGTTTATCACATGCTGCAGCGCGCCGACTCGCTCGGCGTATTCCAGGTCGAGAGCCGCGCGCAGATGTCGATGCTGCCGCGTCTCAAGCCGAAGGAATTCTACGATCTCGTGATCGAAGTCGCGATCGTGCGGCCGGGCCCGATCCAGGGCGACATGGTGCATCCCTATCTGCGCCGCCGGCAGGGCATCGAGCCGGTTTCTTATCCCTCGAAGGAGCTCGAAGCCGTCCTCGAAAGGACGCTCGGCGTCCCCCTGTTCCAGGAACAGGCGATGAAGATCGCCATCGTCGCCGGCGGTTTCACACCGGGCGAAGCGGATCAACTGCGCCGCGCCATGGCGACCTTCAAGCGCACCGGCACCATCGGCACTTTCAGGATCAAGATGATCGAGGGAATGGTCGCAAGAAACTATCCGCGCGATTTCGCCGAGCGCTGTTTCAGCCAGATCGAGGGCTTCGGCGAATACGGCTTCCCGGAAAGCCACGCCGCAAGCTTCGCGCTCCTGGTTTACGCCTCTGCCTGGCTGAAGTGCCGCTATCCGGACGTCTTCGCGGCTGCGCTGCTCAACGCGCAACCAATGGGATTCTACGCGCCGGCGCAGATCGTGCGCGATCTGCGCGAACACGGCGTCGAAGTGCGGCCGGTCGATATCAATCATTCCGACTGGGACGCCACGCTCGAGCCGGGCTCGCACGTAATCGAGCGCATGCAGGCGCTCCACCGCGAAATGGCGGGCGACATCCGCACGACGCACGCACTGCGGCTGGGTTTTCGCAAGATCAAAGGATTGTCGGATCGGGACGCGACGCTGATCGTCACGCAACGAAACGTACCTTACAGCTCAGTCCGCGACCTTTGGCTGCGCACCGGGCTCTCACCTCGCATCATCGAGCGTCTCGCCGACGCCGATACCTTCGGTTCGCTCGGCCTTACGCGGCGGCAGGCGTTGTGGGCGGCCAAGGCACTCGGCCGCGTGGGCGGCAAGGACGACGATCTGCCGTTGTTCAGGGCCGGTGCGATGCCGTCGCCCGCGGCCGTCGTCGAGCCCCAGGCACCTGCGTATCGTTCAGTTCCGCGCGAGCCCGACGTGCAGTTGCCGCCCATGCCGCCGGGCGAAGAGGTCGTGAACGACTATCGCTTCCTCGAATTGTCGCTGCGCGCGCACCCGGCGTCCTTCCTGCGCGCCGACCTCGCCCGGCGCGCCATCATCCGCAACGAGGAACTGCGGGTATGCCCGTCGGGCACACGTGTCAGCGTCTCCGGTCTCGTTACCATTCGCCAACGGCCAGGCTCGGCCAATGGCGTCATCTTCATGACCATCGAGGACGAAACCGCGATCGCCAACATCATCGTCTGGCCGAAGACGTTCGAGCGCTTTCGTCCCATCATCCTGGGCGCGCGCTATGTGGCGGTCACTGGAGAAGTGCAGCAGGAATCCAACGTCATCCATGTAGTTGCGAGCAAGCTCGACGATCTCACTCGCCTGCTTGCGCGTTTGACCGAGGATGCGCCCCCGATCGAGTCGCTCGCGCGCGCCGACGCGGTCAAGCGCCCGCATGACGAGGACATCGACAGCCGCGCACGCGGCCGTCGCAATCCGCCGCGCATCGCCGCGCCGGCGGAACTCCCGGATTTTGTGGCCAGCGACCTCGACGTTCCGGCGCGCGGCTCGGCGCACGCGCCCTCCCGGCGCGGCGGCACGAAGATCACCCGCGGCTAACCGGATCAGCGTGCCGGAACGGGTTGGGCAACAGGCGCCACGCCTTACTGCGGCACCACGCCATCGCGGCCGACATTGACCCGCGCAGTCTCGAACGTTCCGTCCGGCTTCTTTATCGCGGCCGGCACGGTGACGGCGGCACCGGGCTTGAGCTCGCTCAGGCTGCCGATTTCATACCGCACGATCGGCACGTCGGGCCCCACCACGATCTTCTTCTCACCGTCCCGGTATTTCACGGTGATCGTGGGACCGTCGACGCCGGTGACGGCCGTGCCCGCGGTGCCATTGGTCATGGTGCTGTTGGGAGCGCCATCCCAGGGCCGATGTCCCTCGCCGGTTCCGCGCTGAGATTCGGCAAAGATATGCACCTCCAGCGCCTTTTGGCTGCCGTCCGCCTGCGGCATCGCTCCGCTGCCGATGAAAGCGCCTTCTTTGATGTCGGCCAGGGACGCCTTCAGGACACTCACGACCTGCACATTGTCGGCCAGTGTCAGCGTGAGCGGAGCGCCGTCACGCCCTTTCACCAGCAGGGTCTTGCCGTCCACCTTCTCGATGGTGCCGCGCACGCGGGCGGTTTGCGGCTGTTGCGCCCAAGCCGACGTTGCGGCCAGAGCTCCGAAGACCGCCGCGGCCGCGAGCATCCGTCTTGTCATCGCGCTCATGTTGCGTCCTCGCTAAAGAGGCGTGTGCCGCCGTCGACGACGGCACGCGCAAGCGCAAAACCGCTCACATCGGGGGCGTGAGGCCATCCCGGCCGACCGAGACGGCGGACGCCTCGAGCGTGCCGTCGTCCTTCTTGTTCGCAGCGCCGATGAAGATCTTGGCCCCCGGCTTGAGCTCGCTCTTGTCGCCGGGAACATAGGTCACGATCACCGTCTCCGGCACGACCACGATCTTCTTCTCTCCCTCCTTATATTTGAGGGTGATCTCGTTCCCGTCCACGCCCTTGACCGACTGCGCCACGGTGGCGTTGGTCATGGTGCTGTTGGGCATCAGATCCCACGGGCGATGCCCCTCGCCGGTGCCGCGCATCGGCTCCGGGAAGATGTGAATTTCCACCGCCTTCTGGCTGCCGTCGGACTGCGGCATGCCGGTGACGCCGATGAAGGAGTTGTCCTTGATGTCGCTGAGCGGCGCCTTGACGATGCCGCGGACCGCGGCATTGTCGGTCAGCTTGACCTTGTACGTGGTCTGGCCGTCGCGCGACTTGACCGTCAGCAGCGGCCCGTCGACCGCCTCCACCGTCCCGCGCACGCGGACTGGCGCCGGCTGCTGGGCAAAGCTCGCGGATGTGGCAAGCAGCAGGGCGAAGCCGGCTACTCCGAAAACGCGCCGTGTGGTCTGGTTCATGTCGTCCTCCCTAAATCCCGTCGCCGGCGAAGCACCCGGCAAATGAACAACCCTCCGCGACCAGGGCTTATTCCTGGTGTCCGGGGTTTTCACCATGAGACCAGCCTCCAAGGGCGCATGCAAGCGCCCTGCAGCCGGCATTCAGAAATGTGAAAGGGATCAGTAGTGGCCGGGAGTCGCGCCGCCGTCGACTGCGATCGCGGTGCCCTGGATGTGACGCCCGCGTTCGGAGCACAGGAACAACGCGAGCGCGGCAATGTCTTCAGGCTTGCCGAAGCGGCGCATGTTGTTCTTGACCAGCGCCTCCGACCGCAGCTCCTCGACTGTCTTGCCCAGCGCCGCCGCCCGCTGCTGGCGCAGCTGTTCCTGCCGCTCGGTGTCGGTATTGCCGGGATGAATGGCGTTCACGTTGACGTCGTCGCGGTTGCCGAGCTTCGACAGGCCCTTGGTAAAGTTGGCCATCGCGGCATTGACCGAGCCGCCAATCAGGAATTCGGGATCGGGGGTGCGCGCGGCGCCCCCGATGATGTTGACCACGCTGCCGTGGGAGGCCTTCAGCAGCGGCCAGAACAATCGGGTGAGCCGCACGCAGCCGAAGAATTTCAGCGCATAACCCTCGAGCCACACGGCATCGGGCAGATCGACGAATGCCCCGGCGCGCGTCGCGCCGGCATTGTTGACCAGCACGTCGCAACGCTGGAAGCGTTCGTTGACCCGCTGGAACAACTGCTCGCAGGCCGCGAGCGTGCGCAGATCGCCGGCGACGGTGAAGGGCTCCGGTCCCTCCGCGGCAATCGCCTTGGCGGCGACCGCGAGATTTTCCGCCGATGACGAGGCCAGCACGGTCTGCGCGCCTTCACGCGCGAAGGCGAGCGCGATGCCGCGGCCGATCCCGCGGCTCGCCCCCGATATGACGACGATTTTATCCCTGAATTCGCCCGGCATTTCCCACCCTCCATGGTCAGCAGTTCATGCCGTATTACTATGTCCGCGAACGGCCAGGGAACAGGGCAACCCATGAAATCCATCTTCATCGACTGCAACAATCAGCTCGCCCCGGTGTTTGCCCGCGCGCGAAACGCCGACGACCCGCCGATCGCGGTCAACACCGATGCATTCCAATCCGCCGATCTGCCCGGGCTCCTGGCCGGCTACGACATCTGCCTCGACGACCATTCGTATATGCCGACCGAGGTCATGGCCGAATGCCGCCAGCTCAAACACATTGTTTTTCTCGGCACCGGCGCGTCGAGCTACATGGACGTTCCGGCGCTGGCCGGCCTCGGCATCACCGTCCACACCATCAAGGGCTATGGCGACATTGCGGTTGCCGAGCACACCATGGCGCTGATATTCGCCTGCGGCCGCGGCCTCGCGCGCATGGACCGCGCAGTGCGCGCAGGCGTATGGGATCCGCTTGAAAGCATGCAGCTCAACGGCAAGACGCTTGGCCTGATCGGGCTGGGCGGCATCGGCCGGGAGGTGGCCCGGATCGCGCGCGGCATCGGAATGGAAGTGATCGCCTGGAATCGTTCCCCGCGCCCCGACGCCGGCGTGCCCCTGGTCGGTCTCGACGAGCTGCTGGCGCGGGCGGACGTGATCTCGCTGCATCTTGCGCTCAACGATGAGACCCGCGGTCTCCTCGACGCGAAGCGCCTGGCGCGCACCAAGCCCGGCGTGATCCTCGTCAACACCGCGCGGGGCGCGCTTGTGGACGAAACGGCCCTCATCGACGCGCTCGGGCGCGGCCACATCCGCCACGCCGGCCTGGACGTCTTTCATGCCGAACCGCTCAAACCAGACCATCCCCTGGTGCGGATGGAGAACGTGACGCTCACCTCCCATGCCGCCTTCCGCACCCTGGAAGCCTCGATGACCCTGATGCGGCGGGCGATCGACATTGTGAAACGGATCGTCGCGGCACCACTTGGCCCTTGACCGGCGTCGCCCGGGCTGGCGCTATGAAACTTTTCGGCCGCTTTGCGGTTGTCCTGCACTTGTCACGGGAAGGGTTCCATGGCCGATCAGAGCACGACCTTGCCGACCGTCGCGGCGCACGGCGCGACCCGGCTGCCCTCCGTCGATGTCGACAGCTACAATGTCGAGTTGAAGGATGACGAAGGCTTCATCGGCGATCGCGCCAGCAAGGGCGCGTTCCGCGCCATTATGGACAACTGGCGCAAACCTCTGCGCAAGGCCGGCAACGATCCCTTCGGCGACGAGGCCACCGAGGACATCAGCAAGAAAAAGCTCGACGCGCTGCTCGTCGAGGGTGATCCCGAGGCGGCCGGCATCGTGCAAGGGGCGATCGAGGACTTCGCCCAGGAGCTCGCGCTCATCATCCGGCGCTTCCTCAAGCTCAAGGCGTGGCGCGACACCGAACGCATCGTGGTGGGTGGAGGCTTTCGCGGCAGCCGGGTCGGTGAACTCGCCATCGGCCGCACGTCGGTCATCCTCAAAGCCGACAAGGTGGCCATCGATCTGGTGCCGATCCGCCATGAACCCGACGAGGCCGGCCTGATCGGCGCCGCGCATCTGGCGCCCAAATGGATGTTCGAGGCCCATGACGCGATCCTGGCCGTGGACATCGGCGGCACCAATATCCGCGCCGGCGTGGTCGAGCTCAACCTGAAGAAGGCGTCCGACCTGTCCAAAGCGTCGGTCTGGAAGTTCGAGCTATGGCGGCACGGAGACGAGAAGAAACTCAAGCGCGAGGACGCGATCGACGAACTGATCGATATGCTCAAGGGCCTGATCACACGCGCCGGCAAAGAAGGACTTCGCCTCGCGCCGTTCATCGGCATCGGCTGCCCCGGCATCATCGAGTCGGACGGCACCATCGACCGCGGCGCGCAGAACCTGCCGGGCAACTGGGAGAGCAGCCGCTTCAATTTGCCGCTCAGCCTGCACAAGGCGATCCCCAAGATCGGCGACCACGAGACCGCCGTCCTGTTGCACAATGACGCGGTGGTACAGGGCCTGAGCGAGACACCATTCATGAGCGATGTGAAGCGTTGGGGTGTCCTGACCATCGGCACCGGGCTCGGCAATGCCCGCTTCACCAACAGAGCGGCGGCCGGCAAGGATTGACGATCCGCTCCCGGCGGCGACAATGCCAAAAAGCCGCTGGGAGGAATGGATTGAAGCCGGCGCCGTTTGCCTATGCCAAGGCTCGCTCGGTCGCGCACGCGATCGAATTGCTGGTGGATGACGACGCGCGCCTCCTGGCCGGCGGACAGAGCCTGATCGCGACGCTCAATATGCGATTGAGCCATCCCGCCCTGCTGGTCGACATCAACGGTGTGGGCGGGCTCGACAGGATAGCCTCGAACAACGGGCATATCGAAATCGGCGCGCTGGTCCGCCACGCGCAAGCGGAGCGCTCGCCCGAGCTTGCAAGGCGGGCACCCCTCATCGCTTTGGCCATGCCGCATATCGGTCATCCCGCCATCCGCAACCGCGGCACCATCGGCGGCTCGGTCGCCTTCGCCGATCCGGCGGCGGAGTTGCCGGCGTGCGTGCTCGCATTGGGTGGCGAACTGACGATTGCCGGGCCGCAGGGATCCCGCGTCGTCAAAGCCGACGATTTCTTCAAGGGCCTGTTCGAGACCGCGCTTACCGCCCGTGACGTGCTTACCGCCATCCGCATCCCCGCCGCCGGCGCCGACACTCGCGTCGGCTTCGCGGAGTTCGCGCGCCGCCACGGCGACTATGCCATGGTGGGACTGGCCGCCTGCGCGCGGGCCGACGGCCAACGCCTGCGCGATCTCCGCCTGGCCTATTTCGGCGTGGCCTCCACGCCGGTCCGCGCACATCATGCGGAGCAGGCGCTGACCGAGCGCGACATCGACGCGGCGGTGCATGCGCTCGCGCAGGATCTGAACCCGCCCGATGACGTGCAGGCATCGGGCGCGGTGAAAACCCATCTCGCCGGCGTGCTGCTCAGGCGCGTCGCCCGCCAGCTCGATCAGGCCCCGTCATGAATGCCCGCGTCCACGACATCATCGTCACCATTAACGGCGAGGAGACCCGCGCGTCCGTCGATGCGCGCAAGACGCTGGTGGACTTCCTGCGCGAGGACGTGGCGTTGACCGGCAGCCATGTCGGCTGCGAGCACGGCGTGTGCGGCGCCTGCAGCGTGCGTGTCGACGGGGCGGTGGTGCGCGGCTGCCTGATGCTCGCCGTGCAATGCGACGGTGCGCGCGTCGACACGATCGAGGGCGTCGCCGACACGGACGAGATCGCCGACCTGCAGGAGGCGTTCATTGCCCGCAACGCGCTGCAGTGCGGCTATTGCACGCCGGGCATGCTGCTGACCGCACAGGAACTGCTGGCCGCCGGCGGCGTGCCGACCCGCGAGCAAATCCGCGTGCATCTCTCCGGCAACTACTGCCGCTGCACGGGCTATCAGGCGATCGTCGATGCGGTGGAAGCCGTCGCCAAGGCGCGCCACGCTTCGCAGGGGACGCGATGAAAATCACCGAGGACTCGCCTCCGGTTCTCTCCGCTCTCGACCGGCCGAACTCCTATATCGGCCGCTCGGTGCCGCGGCCAAATCTCGCGCGCCTGACGCGCGGCCGCGCCCAGTTCGTGAGCGACGTGACGCTGCCGCGCATGGCGCATGTGGCTTTCGTACGCTCACCCCACGCCCACGCGCGCATCACCGCGATCGCGACGGCGGCAGCGAAGACGGCGCCGGGTGTCATTGCGGTGGTCACCGGCGCGGAACTGGCAAAAGTGATCACGCCCTGGGTCGGCGTCCTCACCCACCTCAAGGGCATCAAATCCGCGCCGCAGCATGCGATCGCGGTCGAGCGCGCCTGCTGGCAAGGCGAGGCGGTATGCGCGGTGGTCGCGCGCAGCCGCGCCGAGGCAGAGGATGGGTGCGAACTGGTCGAAGTCGGCTACGCGGAGTTGCCGGCGGTCACCGACGCCGAGACCGCGCTCGATGCGGGCACGCCGGTGATTCACCCCGAGCTTGGCGACAATCTCACCTTCGAGCGCGTGCTGGTCGCCGGCGATCCGGACCAGGGCTTCAAGGACGCCGATGCGGTGGTCGAGACGACCTTCGTCTTCGGACGCCACACCGGGGTCACCAACGAGCCGCGCGCCATCGTCGCCGATTGGAACCCGGGCGAACAGCGGCTCACCGTCTACCAAGGCACGCAGGCGCCGCACATGATGCAGAACCTGTTCGCCAAGCACCTCGGACTCGAGGAGCATCAGGTCCGCGTGTTGACCAAGGACGTGGGCGGCTCGTTCGGCATCAAGGTACATACCTATGCCGACGAGATGGCGACGGTCGCGCTCTCGAAACTGCTCAGGCGTCCGATCAAGTTCGTCGCCGATCGCATCGAGAGCTTCGTCACCGACATCCATGCCCGCGACCACCGCGTGAAAGCGAAGATCGGCGTCAAGAACGACGGCAGCATCACCGCCTGGGAGATCGACGACCTCACCGGCATCGGTCCTTACTCGGTCTATCCGCGCACCTCGGGCATCGAGGCCAACCAGATCGTCAATCTCACCGGGGGGCCGTATACCTGCCCGAATTACCGCGCCCGCGCCCGCGTGGTGTTCCAGAACAAGAATGTCATGTGTCAATACCGCGCCGTCGGCCATCCGATCGCAACCGCCGTGACGGAGGGGCTGGTCGAGCTTGCCGCCGCGCGGATCGGCATGGACCCGCTGGAGATCCGGCGTCGCAATCTCATTGCCGACGACGCCCACCCTTCCAGCGGTCCCTCCGGCATCAAGTTCGAGGCGCTGTCGCACCACGAATGCCTTGCCCATCTCGACGCCATGATGAACTACGCCGGGCTGCGGGCCGAGCAGAAGCGGCTGCGCGCGCAGGGCATCCATCGCGGCATCGGCTTTGCGTCCTTTGTCGAGGTCACCAATCCGAGCGCGGCCTTCTACGGCATCGGCGGCGCGAAGATTTCGGCCCAGGACGGCGTCACGATCAGGCTCGATGCGCAGGGAGCGATCATCTGCCAGACCGGCGTGACCGAGCAGGGCCAGGGCGCCGAAGCGGTCATCGCGCAGGTCGCGGCGTCGTCCTTCGGCGTGCCGATCGAGCGCGTGCGCGTCATCACCGGCGACACCGACAACACGCCCTATGGCGGCGGCACTTGGGCCTCGCGCGCGGCCGGCATCGGCGGGGAAGCGGCTTGGCAGGCCGGCAAGGCGCTGCGCGCCAACGTGCTCGCCTGCGCCGCCTCGATCCTGCAGGCCAAGCCCGAAGGCCTCGACATCCGCAATGGCGCTATCGTCGATTCCGGCACCGGCACCGAGCGCCTGCCGCTGCATGAGCTGGCCCGCATCGCCTATTTCCGTCCGGATACGTTGCCGCCGGGCTTCCAGGCGGAGCTGATGGCCACGCGCCACTATGTGCCGCGCGCTTGGCCGTTCGCATTCACCAACGGCATCCAGGCGAGTTATCTGGAGGTCGACATCGATTCCGGTTTCATCACGCTGCTCAAGCACTGGTGCGTGGAGGACTGCGGCACCGTGATCAATCCGCAACTCGTCGACGAGCAGATCCGCGGCGGCGTGGTACAGGGTCTCGGCGGTGCGCTGCTCGAGCATTGCATTTACGATGAGCGCGGGCAGCTCACCAACGGCAACATGGCGGACTATCTGGTGCCCATGGCCGCCGAGATGCCCGACATCGAAGTCGGCCACGTGGTCACCCCGACGGCGGACTCCGAGCTGGGCGCCAAAGGCGCGGGCGAGGCCGGCACCGCCGGCGCGCCGGGCGCGGTCATGAACGCCATCAACGACGCGCTGCGCCCGCTCGGCGCCAAGCCGCTCACCGACATGCCGTTCACGCCGGGCCGCATTTTAAGCGCGCTCAGTCGCATCTAACCCTTTTCGTGGACGAGGATTGCGGGGCGGGGCACAATCAAGCCGCTGTCAGACGATGCATCTTCGGGGTGGCGGACTGGCATTCGGCGCGATGCGCATACGCGGCGGATCGTGAAAGAGCATGGGAAGGAACGAGCCGATGGACATCAAGGTGGGCAGACAGGCAATCGCCGAGGCCACGGAGAAGCTCAAGAACTGGGGGCGCTGGGGCAAGGACGACCAGATCGGCACGCTCAATCACGTCAGGCCCGAGGACGTCGTCAAGGCCGCCGGCCTGATCCGCAGAGGCAAGGTGTTCGCGCTCGGCATCCCGCTCGACAGCAACGGCCCGCAGACCGGCCTGTTCGGCGGGCGCTTCAATCCCATCCACCAGATGCTCGCGACCGGCACCGACGCCATCGCCGGCCGCCAGGACTGGAACAAGATTCGCTACGCCGACGACACCCTCAATTTGTGTGTGCAGGGCGCCACCCACTGGGATGCGCTCGGGCACATTTTCTACGAGGACAAGGCCTACAACGGCTACGACGCCAAGCTCATCGACGCCAAGGGGCTGAACGTGCTGGGCATCGAGCATTCCCGCAACAAGATGACCGGACGCGGCGTGCTGCTGGACATCGCCCGCTTCCGCGGCGTCGACTGGCTCAAGGATGGCGAGGGCATTCCCAACGACGAGCTCGACGCCTGCGCCAAGCATCAGAAGGTCGAGATCGGGCGCGGCGACTTCGTCATCATCCGCACCGGGCAGATGGAGCGCTGCCTCGAGGAGAAGAAGTGGGGCGGCTATGCCGGCGGCGACGCGCCGGGCGTCAAGTTCGAGAACTGCTACTGGTGCCAGGACAAGGAGATCGCCGCCATCTGCACCGACACCTGGGGCGTCGAGGTGCGGCCGAACGAAACCACGGAGGCGAACCAGCCCTGGCATTGGGTGGTGATCCCGGCCATGGGGCTGTGCATGGGCGAAATCTTTTATCTCAAGGAGCTGGCGGAGGATTGCGCGGCAGACAAGGTCTACGAATTCTTCTTCTGCGGGCCGCCGCTCATCATCAGCGGCGGCACCGGCTCGCCGATCAATCCGCAGGCGATTAAATAAGCTAGACTGAGCCAAACCCTTCGTCCGTCACCCTGAGGTGCTCGCCGCTTCGGCGAGCCTCGAAGGGCGACGGCCCCGATATCGTGCCCGTCATCCTTCGAGGCCCGCGAAGGCGCGGGCACCTCAGGATGACGGCGATAGAACGGAGATGCCCCATGGCCCGCTATCTCAAGCGCGGAATGGACGCGAGCGCGATCAAGGCCGCCGACGCCAAGGTGCGCGCGACGGTGGAGCAGATCCTCGAGCAGGTCGAAACCGGCCGCGACACGGCGGTCCGCGCGCTGTCGCAGCAATTCGACAACTGGTCGCCGCCATCATTCAAGCTCACCGCCTCCGAAATCGAGTCCGCGATCTCGCGGGTGGGCAAGCGCGACCTCGACGACATCAAGTTTGCGCAGGCGCAGGTGCGCAATTTCGCGCAGAAGCAGAAAGAAACGCTGCGCGATCTCGAGGTCGAGACGCTGCCGGGCGTGGTGCTCGGGCACAGGCACATCCCGGTGAATTCGATCGGCTGCTACGTGCCGGGCGGGCGCTATCCGATGGTCGCCTCGGCCCACATGTCGATCGTGACCGCGCGCGTCGCCGGCGTGAAGCGCATCGCCGCCTGCGCACCGCCGTTCAAGGGCGGCCCGCACCCCGCCATCGTCGCCGCCATGCATTTCGGCGGCGCTGACGACATCTACGTGCTCGGCGGCGTGCAGGCGGTCGCGGCCATGGCGCTCGGCACCGAGACGATCGCCGCTGTCGACATGATCGTCGGGCCCGGCAATGCCTATGTGGCGGAAGCCAAGCGCCAGCTCTTCGGCCGCGTCGGCATCGATCTGCTCGCCGGGCCGACCGAGACGCTGGTCATCGCCGACGACAGCGTGGATGGGGAGCTGTGCGCCACCGACCTGCTCGGCCAGGCCGAGCACGGCCCGACCTCGCCCGCCATCCTCATCACCAATTCAGAGAAGCTTGCGCGCGACACCATGCATGAGGTCGAGCGGCTGCTCGCGATCCTTCCCACCGCCGACGCCGCAGGCAAAGCCTGGGCGGATTTCGGCGAGGTCATCGTGTGCGAGGACGACGCGGAAATGGTACGCGAGGCCGACCGCATCGCCTCCGAGCACGTGCAGGTGATGACGCGCGATCCCGATTATTTCCTCACCAACATGAAGAATTACGGCTCGCTGTTTCTGGGGCCGCGCACCAACGTCGCCTACGGCGACAAGGTGATCGGGACGAACCACACGCTGCCGACCAAAAAGGCCGCGCGCTACACCGGCGGCCTGTGGGTGGGAAAATTCCTCAAGACCTGCACCTACCAGAAGGTGCTCACCGACGAAGCGTCGGCGCTGATCGGCGAGTATTGCTCGCGGCTGTGCATTCTCGAGGGCTTCTCCGCCCATGCCGAGCAGGCCAATGTGCGCGTGCGCCGCTACGGCGGCCGCAACGTGCCCTATGCCCAGGCGGCGGAGTGACGGCATTGCTCACCAGGCCGAACGCGCGGTGAGGGCGATGCCTTCTGTGGACCTCGCCAAGACACCTTCCTTCCGCCTCGACGGCAAGCGTGCACTGGTCACCGGCGGCGGGCGCGGCATCGGGCTCGCGGCGGCGTCCGCGCTGGCGCAGGCCGGCGCCGAGGTGACACTTCTCGCGCGCACCGCGGCCGAGATCGAGGCCGCGGCGCAAGCGATCACCGCGCGCGGCGACAAGGCCGCCGCGCTGCAGCTCGACGTGACCGATCTCGCCGCCGTTCGCCGGATTATCGCAGCGGCGGAGCCGTTCGACGTGCTGGTCAACAATGCCGGCACCAATCGGCCGGCCGCTCTGATGGAGGTCAAGGTCGAGGACTTCGACGCCATCTTTGCGCTCAATGTCCGCGCCGCATTCTTCATGGCGCAGGCGGTGGCACGTCGCCTGGTCGAGGCCAAAATACCGGGCTCGATCATCAACATCTCGTCGCAGATGGGGCATGTCGGCGCCGCGCGCCGCACGGTCTATTGCGCCAGCAAGCACGCCATGGAGGGCTTTACCAAGGCCATGGCGATCGAGCTTGCCCCCCACAACATCCGCGTCAACAGCCTGGGGCCCACCTTCCTGGAGACGCCGATGACGCGGCCGTTCTTCGAGAACAAGGCATTCCGCGACGAGGTGCTCTCCAAGATCAAGCTCGGCCGCCTGGGCCAGCTCGAAGAGCTGACCGGCGCGATCCTGTTTCTCGCCTCCGACGCCTCGTCGCTGATGACCGGCTCGGCGCTTGTCCTCGACGGCGGGTGGACGGCGGAATGAACGGTGCGGCAAACTCAACCAGCACACGGACGCGCCCCATGATGAACCTTCAATCCCTGGTGCTCGGCTTCGCGACGGTCCTCGCCACCCTGCCGGCGGCGGCTGAAAACCAGGCGCCCGACCGCCTGCAGATGATCCTCGACCGCGGCGTGCTGCGGGTCGGGACCACCATGGACACCCCGGTGTTCAGCATGCGCGACGCGGCGACCGGAAAACTTCATGGCCTCGACATGGACGTGCTGGAAACGCTGAACACTTCGCTCGGCGTCAAGCTCGAATATGTGAAGATGACGTTCGGCTCGATGCTCGCTGACCTCGCCGCCGACAAGTTCGACATCGCAATGTCGGGGATGGGACGGACGCTCGATCGTGCACGGGTCGCCACGTTCTCAAAGCCCTATATGCGCTACGGGAAGCTGCTGCTGATCCGCAGCGCCGATCAGGGTCGCTTCAAGACGCTCGCGGACCTCGACCGCCCCGGTCTCAAGATCGCCTACAACAGGGGCGGGTTGAACGACCGTTTCGCCCACAACATGTTCACCCGGGCGACGCCGGTCGGCTTCGAGAGCAACGAGCTTGCCACCGCCGATCTCCTCGCCGGCCGCGTCGACGCGCAGGTCTCCGACTCCACCGCGGCGATCTACATGGGGCGCCAGAACGCGCGGCTCGCGGCGATGAGCCCGGACAAGGTGTTCCACCCGATCTACGTGGCCATTCTGCTGCGGCGGGACGACCAGACGCTGCTCAATTACATCAACATCTGGCTCGATCAGATCGAGCTGGACGGTACGCTGGGCAAGATCCGCACGAAGTGGCTGGGCGACACGAGATAGTGCGCCAAGCGGGCCTACGCCACGATCATCAACTGGACCGGAAACGCCACTGGCCGCGAAGCTCGGCGACCCCCGGAGGAGGAAATAAATGCGAGTCCTGCTGCTCTGCCTGCTGACGCTCGTCGCCAATGCGGCCCGTGCCGACGACACCGAGCTCAAGCAAAAAATCGTCGGCACCTGGAAGCTCGTCTCGGTCGTCTACGAAGACCAGGAGAGCAAGGCGCGCACGCCGGTCTATGGCGAGCATCCCAGGGGCCGCCAGATCGCGACCGCGGACGGGTTGTGGCTCGCGCTCGTCACCGCCGAGGGCCGGACCGTTCCGAAGACCGATGAAGAGCGCGCACAGGCGCTGCGCACCATGATCGCCTATACCGGCCGCTACCGGGTCGAGGACGGCAAGGTCGTCACCAAGGTCGAAGCCGCCTGGAACGAGGGCTGGGTCGGCGGCGAGCAGACCCGGTTCATCCGCTTCGAAGGCGACCGGCTGTTCATCGAGAGCCCACCTATGCCGCATCCCAACCAGAACAACAGGGTGGTGCGCGTGATCGTGATCTGGGATCGCGAAAGATGAGCTGCGCCACGCTCGGCATGTCCGGCGAGACGCTCTCCGCGAGTGCGGTCTATTGCAGATTGAGCTTGAGCCTCGGGTCGGCAACGATCCCGCGGTAGAGCGCGAATTGATCCCGGTTGAACGTGTCGAGCTCCTGCGGCGTCGATCCGACGGCCTCGGTGCCCGCCTCCTTCAGCCGCGACACCACGCCGGGGTCCTTCATCGCCTTGGCGATGTCCGCGGCGAGCTTGTCGAGAATCGGCTTGGGGGTCGCGGCCGGGGCGTAGATCGCCGTCCAATACGGGACCTCGTAGTCGACCCCCTGCTCCATCATGGTCGGCACGTCAGGCAAGGCCGCCGATCGCGTCCTGGTGGTCACCGCCAGCGCCCGCACGAGACCGGAGTCGATGTTCTTGGCCTGCGCCGGAACGCCGTCGATCAGCATGGCGATACGCCCGGCCAGGAGGTCCGGCATGACCCCGGCATTGCCGCGATAGGGAACGTGCACGATGTCGACGCCGGCGGCCGCCTTGAACAGCTCGCTGGCAAGATGGATGGCGGTCCCCGCTCCGGATGAGCCGTAGCTGAATTTTCCCGGATTGGCCTTGGCCAGCGCGATGAATTCCTTCAGGTCGCTCGCGGGCAGCGAAGGATTGATGATCAGCACGGGCGCGAAGCGGGTGACCAGCGACACCGGGGCAAGGTCGCGCAGCCAGTCGTACGGCAGGTCCTTGCCCACGACCGAACTCACCACGCCAGACACGGAATGATAAAGCAGGGTGTAGCCGTCAGGCGCCGCGCGCGCCACCGCGTTCACGCCGAGCACGCCTCCGGCGCCGCCCTGATTTTCCACCACCACCTGCTGGCCGAGCACGTCGGACAGCTTCTGCGCGGTGGTCCGCGCGGTGAAGTCGATGCCGCCGCCGGCCGCCAACGGCACGATGAGCTTGATCGGCTTTGCCGGAAAGCCGTCCTGCGCCGCCGCGCCAGGACTCGCGACCGCAAACGCGACGCACGCGAACATCGCCGGAATGGGCCCTGCGGTTCGTCGCACGATCATGGCGCGCTCCCAAGGCTCGCAATCGCCGCCAGCCGCTCCTGAAAGAAGGGTGCGGGAACGAGAATGCGGGTTTCCTGCGTCGTCAGCAGCGGCCGCGCCTTGTCCAAATAGGCGTTCCAGTCCGGATTGCGAAACAGCGCCCGCCGTCGTTCCACGCGCTCGTCGAGGCTGCCATACGCCCACAGCGTGGTGACCTGGTTCAGCATGCCGATCTCGCTGATGTAATATCCGACCGGCTGTCCCAGATGCCGCATCTGGGGGGCGCGCCCCTCCTGCTCGTAGACTTTCAGGAATTGCCCGGTTTGCCCCGGTGCGCACGTGTAGAGACGTTGCTCTACGAACATTCAATCCTCCCTCGCTTGCCGCGACGCTTGGCCCCGTTGCCGGAGCGGCCCGCGATTTTTGCCGCCGGCATTAATTCATGACGGCAGAGCGAGCACAACAAACCGCCGAGCGCGCGCTCGAGCGGGCACAAGGAGGAGTCAGGCCGCCTTGACCGGGTAGATCGGCTTTTCGCCGCTCAACACCCTTGCGACATCGGCGGCGCATTTGGTCTGCAGCTCGTCGAGCGCCTCGACGGAATAGAAACCGGTGTGGGGCGTGAGGATGACGTTGTCGCGCCCGATCAGCTTGGCGTCCTTGGGCAAAGGCTCGACCGCGACCACGTCGAGCGCGGCGGCGCCCAGTTGGCCGGAATCGAGCGCCGCAACCAGGGCATCTTCATCCACCAGCGGTCCGCGCGCGGTGTTGATGAGGGCGGCGCCCCGTTTCATCTTGCGGAAGGTCTCGGCGTTGAACAGGCCGCGCGTGGCCGGCATCAGCGGCGCATGAATCGAGACGAAGTCGGAGATGTCGAGCAATCGGTCGAAGGTCACGGCCTCCACGCCGGCGGCGGCGAGCACCTCCTGAGATACGTAAGGATCATGGGTGACGACCCGCAACCCGAACGCCTTGGCCTTCGGCGTCAGCGCGCGCGGAATGTTGCCGAAGCCGACCAGGCCGAGCACGCGTCCGGCCAGGCGATGGATCGGCACCACCGCCGGCATCTCCCAGCGCCCGGCCTGCACCAGCTTGTTGGACAACGGGATCTTGCGCGCCAGCGCAAGCAACAGCGCCATGGCGTGATCGGAGACCTCGTGCATGCAATAGTCCGGCACATAGGTCACCATGATGCCGAGTTCCGCGGCCGACTTGATATCGATGTTGTCGACGCCGAGGCCGAAGCGGCCGATCGCCTTGCAGCGCGTGAGCTGCCGCAGCAGTTCGCCCGGCAGCTTGGCATAGGTGACGAGAATGGCGTCGGCGTCACGCGCCACCGCCAGGATGTCATCGGCCGATGGACTCTTCGCCATGCGCAATTCGGGATCGACGCGCTGGAGCGCGGCCTTCGCCGGATCGAGCGAGGGAAACGGGCTGTCGGTGACGGCGATCACGGGACGGGGCATGGCTTAGCTCCACACGCGCGCATTACCCTTGCAAGACCTCTGGGTTCACGCAGTTCGGCGGCGTTTTGCCGTCCAGCAGCGCGAGAATATTGTCGACCACGATGTTGGCCATCTGCTCGCGCACCTCCATCACGGCGCTGCCGAGATGCGGCGTGGTGACCACATTGGGCATCGCCAGCAGCCCCGGCGTGACATCCGGCTCGTGCTCGAACACGTCGAGGCCGGCACCGGCAATCTGGCGCTTCTTGAGGGCCCGCGCGAGCGCGGCCTCGTCCACGATCGCCCCGCGCGCGGTATTGATCAGGAACGCGGTCGGTTTCATCAAGGCAAACTCGCGGGCGCCGATCTGGTGGCGCGTCTCCGCCCGGAGCGGGGAATGCAGCGAGACGAAATCGGCTTCCTTGAGAAGCTGATCGAGCGGCACATAGATCATTGCCATCTCGCGCTCCAGGCTCTCCGGCTTGCGCCGCGGCGTCCAGTAGAGGACGCGCATGCCGAAACCGCGGGCGCGGCGCGCCACGGCGGTGCCGATGCGGCCACCGCCGCCAACCAGCCCGATGGTCTTGCCGTACACCGCCGCGCCGACCAGGTGATTCGACTGCGAGCCGGGAAATCGGCCCTTGTGAACCATACGGTCGCCTTCGACCATGCGCCGCGCGACCATCAGCATCAGCCCGAAATTGATGTCGGCGGTCGCTTCCGCGACGATGGCCGGCACCACGGTCACCGGGATCTTGCGCCTGGTGGCCTCGGCGACGTCGATATTGTCGGGGGTGATCGATTGCGACGCGATGGCGCGCAGCGCCGGATTGGCCGCGATCACGTCGCGATCGATCCGGTCATGCAGGAGCGAAAACAAGATGTCGCTCTTGCGGACGGCGGCGACCAGCGCCTTCTTGGGAATGATACGGCTCGACTCCGGATTGACCTTGACGGTCGCGACCTTGCGCAAACGCGCGATCGCGCTTTTGGCGACCGGCTGGGTGACGAAGATTCTCGGTCGAGCAGGACTTGAGCGCATCAGGTGATCCACCGCACGACGCCGGCGACGCCGTCGACCGCGACCTGCGAGCCGTCGGGGATGCGGCTGGTGGCATCGAGCACGCCCAGCACCATCGGAATGCCGCGCTCGCGCGCGAGCGAGGCGAGATGCGAGGTCGAGCCGCCGAGCTCGGCCACCACGCCGGCGACGCGCGGCAGCACATGACTGAGCGCCGGACCGGCGACACGGGTGACCAAGACGTCGCCGGGCGCGACACGTGACAGCTCGCACTCGCAGTTCACGACCACCGCACGCCCGGCGCCCCAGCCGATTCCGGCCGGGTGTCCGTTGAGCCCGGGATGCTTGAGCCAGATATCGTCGGGCACGGTGATCGGCTCGACCGTGAGCGGCCGCGCCTGGAGCAGCTTGAACCCGGCGTCATCGAGCGCCCATTCGATTTCGACCGGGCCGCCGACCACGGTTTCCGCCTTGCGCATCATGCGCCCGAGCGTGACCGCCTGTCCGGCGTCGAGGCAGGGGGCCGCAACGAGTTCGGTCGGCACGCGCTCAGGGACGGCGCCGGCGCCATGGCCGCAGGTCTCGCGGTGATCCTTGCGGCCGGCATCGATCTTGCGCAGGAAGCCCTGGCGCGAGAGCACGATGCGGTCGGGCACGACCTCGCCCTGGGCGATCGCGGAGCCGAGCCCCCAGGTCGCGCTGATCAGCATCTGTCCCTCGGCGGTCTCGCTCAAGCCGCCGCCCGACGCGCGCGCCTGCACCAGCGGCTGGATGAGCACGGCCATGGCGGTGTCCGCGGGCGAAAGCCCGTGGTTCTCCATGTAGCGGCGGGCATTCGTGGTCCACAGCGCGGCCCAACACGCGCGCACGGCGGTGAGGAACGCGGCGTCCTCGTCGATGCCCAGAAAGCTCTCGAACTGGCCGGCGAAATTGGCGCCCTTGCGATCCTCGATCAGGGCGGAGGAGCGCACCGCGCTCGGACCACGGCTCGCTTCCCGTTGCGCCTGCCATGCGGCGCGCAGCGGCGCGAGAATTTCGGGCGCGATCGGCTGCTCGTAGAGGCCGAGCCGGATCTCCACCGACAGACGCCGCTGCTCGCCCGGGTGAGCGTCGGCAAAACCGCGGACCATGGGCCCGAGCCCCAGCGCCGCGATCTGCGCCCGATAGGCGTCCGCGCTCAGGCAGAAGCCGCCCGGCGTCGGCAAGCCCGCACGCATGAGCGCCGCGAGGTTCGCCGCCTTCGGTCCGATGCGCTCGGCGTCGACGGCGGTCGCGGCGGTCAGTGGAACGATGAACGCGGTCATTCGGCGGTGCCTTGCTGTCGCTTCGCCCGCTCGGTTCGCTATGGCCGGGGCCTGTTCCGGCCATCCACCCCTTTCACCCCTCGATGAGGCTAAGGCCTGGATTCCCGGTTCCGTCGCTTCGCGACGGTCCTTGGAGGCGTGGACCGGCGGTCAACGTCATTTCACGTGATCGCCGTACCCCGGGATCGGATCCACCACGGTGATCTGCTTGACCGGGAAGTTCGAGATGATCTCGATCTCCTTGTCGTGCACGATCAGCATTTCCTCGATGCGCACGCCGTAGCGGAAGCGCTTGCCGTGCTGGGTCTCGAGCGCGAACGTCATTCCGGCCTTGATTTCGATCGGATGGTCGAGCGACCAGATGCGCGAGATCACCGGGGGGTCGTATTGCGCGAGGCCGAGGCCGTGGCCCCAGAGATTTGCCGCCGCCTGGTCCTCTTCCTTGTAGCCCCAGGCCTCCTTCGCCGACGGCCACTTCTTCGCGATCTCGCGCGTGGTGGTCCCGGCCTTCACCGCGTGAATGGAATCGTAGAGCCATTCGAGCGCGGTCGCGTAGGTTTCCCTCTGCTCCTTGCTCGGCTCCTTGCCCACGCAATAGGTGCGGTAATAGCAGGATTTGTAGCCGTTCCAGGTGAGCGCGGCCAAATCCATGAACACGATGTCGCCCGGCTGGATGATGCGGTCGGAGAAATTGCGCCAGTTCGGCCAGGTGTTGGGGCCGGACGAGACGATCACGTCCTCCACGTCCTCCATGCCCGGAATGCTGTAGAGATATTTCATCAGATGGGCCGTCACCTGGTTCTCGGTGATGCCGGGCCGCAGAAACTTCATGCATTCCCAATGGGTGGCGTCGCCGATCGCGCCGACGATGCGCATGCATTCCTGCTCGTCGACGTTCTTGACGGCGCGCGCCTCCATCATCGGCGTCATGCCATCGACCCAGTTGATCTTCTTCTCCTTGAAGATGCTGATCATGTTGATGTCGATGAAGTCGACCCCGAGCTTCTGCCCGGCGACGCCGTGGCGCTTCATCTCCTGCAGGATCGCATCGGTGAATTTCTTCACCTGCTGTTGCGAGGCCGGGCCGGCCGCACCCTTGATCCAGGCATAGGAGTAGCGGACGTTCTCCTTCGGGATCCATGGCGAGTGGCGCTCGATCTGGAAGCCGAGGTCGCCTTGCTCGAAGAGGACGGGCGCGCCGTCGCCGCACAGGAGCGCGTAGCGCAGTCCCGGCTTGAGCCGGTTCCATCCAGGGGTGAGCGTGCCGGTGAGATAGCGCACGTTCTCGTCGTACATGCAGAGCATGGCGCCGAGGCCATGCTTCTTCATGTGCGCGCGCGCCCGCTCGGTCCGGTACGTCCTCATCCGGTCCCAGTTGACGCGTTGCTGCCAGTCCAATCCGGCGATGCCGAAATTTGCCGTTCCCATGAACGTCTCCCGGTGATGAGCCGCGTTCTCGTCCGCGGCCTGTGCTGTTGGCGGGAATCCTAGCCGCATGGCACCCACGGCCGAAATAATATATTCTGCGTCAAGGCATTAGTTTTCTTGATGGCAGGTGTCCGCTGGCCAATATCGCGCTCAGGCAGATTCGCGCGGTCATCGCCGTCTGCGAGGAAGGCTCCTTCACGCGCGCGGCGGAGCGCGAGAACGCCACCCAATCCGGCATCTCCCAGCACGTCGCCACCGTCGAACGCACGCTCGGGGTGAAGCTGTTCGAACGTTCGGCGCGCGGCATCGCGCCAACGCCGGCGGGGCTGCGTTACTACAAAAGCTGCGTCGAAGCGGTCGGCCGGCTCGAAAACGCCAACGAGGAGGCGCGCGGCCTCGCCGGCCTCGTCACCGGCGACCTGCGCATCGGGCTGATGCCGACATTCACCCGCGCGGTGCTGGCCCCGACGCTCGAGGATTTCGTGCCGCGCCATCCCGATGTGCGCCTGCATGTGTTCGAGGGCTACAGCGGCGTGCTGACCGACATGGTATTGGCGGACGAACTCGATTTTGCCCTGGTGCCGGCATTCGAGGGACGGGTGGGACTGAAATCGCGATTGCTGGTCCGCGATCGGGAAATGCTGCTGTCAGGATGCAAGCGCGGGCTGACGCCGCTCGCGCCGGTGCGGCTCGCCGACTGCGCTCCGTTGAAGATCGTCGTTCCCGGCCCTGACAACATTCGCCGCCGCAATCTCGAAACCTATTTCCAGACCCACGGGGTCGAGATCGCCGCCATGCTGGAAATGGACGCCATGATCGGCACGCTCGAGTTCGTCGCGCGCTCCGACTGGCTCACCGTGCTGCCGAGCGTGATTTCGGTGAACGATCTCGGCAAGGGCGACCTCGTGGTCAATCCGATCGTGGATCCGCCGCTGCACGCCGAGTTCGTGGTGATCCAGCCGGCGCGGCGCACCTTGAGCGTGCCGGCGCGGCTGTTTCTCGAACGCTTCGAAGCCGAGATCGCCCACATCCAGGCGATCTGGGACCGGGCGCTGGCAGGGCCGGTCGCGGCGAATGGCCGCAAGCGCAAGAGTCAGCGGCGCAACCTGGCTAATCCTGGCCGGGATCGGGCTTGAGGCCGGCCGCCTCGATGCCGGCGATGGCGCAGGCCTCATCCTTGTCCGACGTGTCGCCGGAAATGCCGACGGCGCCGATGATGTCGCCCGCCGGCGTCCTGATCAGCACGCCGCCCGGATTGGTGACCATGCGTCCCTCGCTCGCAGCCGCCAGCATGGTGAAGAACTGCGGCGTCTTGGCCGCGCGCGCCGCCAGCGTGCGCGAGCCGAAGCCCATGCCGAGCGCGCCCCAGGCCTTGCCGAAGGCGATGTCGAAACGCAGCAGGCCCGATTTGTCCTCGCGCTTGAACGCAACCAGGTGCCCGCCGGCGTCGAGCACGGCCACGGTGAGCGGCGCGCAACCGGTGTCGCGGCCCTTCTTGAGCGCGGTGTCGACGATAGTCGAGGCTTGAGCGAGCGTGACGGACATATGGGCTCCGAGGTTGATGAGAGAGAGAACAGGGTTCAGTGAAATTGCTGCGGCGGATTACTGCTTCGCGCGGTTCGCCCAATAGACCGAGACCGCCGATACTTCCGCCGCGCCCGAGACGTTTCGTTTGGTCTCCTCGTAGCAGGCAAGCGTCCGTTCGACGAGCGGCAGCTCGACGCCGCGCTCATGACCTTCGGCCAGCATGGTGCGCAGATCCTTGACCGCGCTGTCGATGTCGAAGGTGACCGGCCCGCCATCACCGCCCTTGAGCATTGCCGCCACGCCCGCCCCGCGCACCTTGAGCACGTTCGGGCCGCCGGACGTATCCGAGAGCAGTTCCATGATCCGCGCGGGGTCGAGGCCGAGCGGGCGGCAGAGCGCAAGCGCTTCGCCGAGCGCCTGCCAATAGATCATCAGCGGCATGTTGATCGTGAGCTTCATGACGGCGCCCGAGCCGACCGGGCCGCAATGTTCGAGCCGCCGGCAGAGCTGGTCGAGGATCGGTTTTGCCCGCGCGGCGTCGGCAGGCGCGGCGCCCATCAGGCCGATCAGCTTGCCTTGCCGCGCGGGACCGGTCGAACCGCCCACCGGACATTCGACCAGGGCCGCGCCCTTCGCGCGCACCTTTTCGGCCAGCGCCACTTCGGTCTGCGGCTGCACGGTGCTCATCTCGATGAACAGCTTGCCGCGCACATCGCCCGCGAGCAGTCCGGATGCGCCGTTGTAGACCGTATCGATGGCGGCGGCATCGGTGAGGATGCTGATGACGGCCTCGGCACTGTCGGCGAGCGCGGCCGGCGTAGCAGCTGCCTTCGCGCCGGCATCCGTAACCGCCTTGAGCTTGTCGGCGGAGCGGTTCCACACCGTCACCGTGTGCCCGGCCTCGATGAGCCGTTGCGCGATCGCCGCGCCCATCTTGCCGATTCCGGCGATCCCGATCTGCATCGACTGCACTCTCCTCTGGTCCTACTTCATCCGGTCCTTGATCTTGTCGAGCGCGGCACGAGCGCATTCATCGTCGAAATTGCCGCCGGGAGCGCCACCGACACCGATGCCGCCGATCGGCTTGCCGGCGGCCATGATGGTCACGCCACCCGGGGTGAAGGTGACGTTGGGCAGGTTGCCGAGCGAAGCGGTGGTGCTGGGATTTTTGCTCAGGCGCTCGAAGATCGCCTTGGTCGAATCTTCCTTGCGCACGGGCGCGAGCGAGGCCGCGGTGTAGGCCTTGGCATAGGCGCTGTCGAGCGTGTGCACCGGCGCGCCGTCCCCGCGCAGCACCGCCTGCCGCACGCCGTCGATATCGACCACGATGGCGGTGACCGCATAGCCATTCTTGACGCAGGCCGCGACCGCCTCGGCGACCGCTTCGTTGGCAAGGACCGCCGCAAGGCGATGCTCCGCGATCAGGCCCTGCGCGGGCGCAGCCGACGCGTAGAACAGACCGACGAGCGCGGCGCAGGACCGAAAGACGTTTCGTGACATCGTCATGAGCTTTCCCCTTGGCTTCCCCTGCTCTGCCGTGTCGCTCCGGCGGTGAGCGGCGACGATAGGGGATTATGCGCCCGCGAGAAAGACGGCTATGGACGTGCACCGATCGGCACATTGAACTTGAACGCAGCGACCGCGGCTGTGTAGCGTCCGCCGCCGCATGGTCGGGTCACGGAGGCTGGGAATGGCGAAGGGCAAAGTCGGTATCGTCGGGCTCGGGATCATGGGGGGCGCGTTCGCGAAGAACCTCGTCGCCGCCGGCTGGCGGGTGGTGGGCTACGACATCGATCCCGCCCGTCGCCGGACTATGGCGCGCGCCGGGGTGGAGATCGCGCCGGATACGAAGACGCTCGCGGCTGAGGTGGCCACCATCATCACCAGCCTGCCCAAGCCCGCCGCGCTCGATGCAACGGTTGCCGCCATCGTCGACGCCGGGGTGCGTCCGCGCGTGATCATCGAAGCCAGCACCTTCACGATCGAGGACAAGCTCAAGGCCGAGCGCGCGTTGCGCAAGGCCGGCCATGTGATGCTGGACTGCCCGGTGAGCGGCACCGGCTCGCAGGCGCAAGTGAAGGACCTCGTGATCTATGCGAGCGGCGACACCGCAACCATCCGCCGGCTGCGTCCGTTGTTCGCCGGCTTCTCCCGGGCCATGCATGACCTTGGCGCATTCGGCAACGGCAGCCGCATGAAATATGTCGCGAACCTGCTGGTCGCGATCAACAACGTCGCCAGCGCGGAGGCGATGGTGCTCGGCCTCAAGGCCGGCCTCGATCCCAAGACCGTGTTCGAAATGGTCAAGACCGGCGCGGGCAACTCGCGCGTGTTCGAGTTGCGGGCGCCGATGATGGTGAAGGACCGGTACGACGACGTCACCATGAAGATATCGGTCTGGCAGAAGGACATGGCGGTGATCGGCGAATTCGCCAAGACCATCGGCGTGCCGACCCCGATGTTCGACGCCTCCATCCCGATCTACCAGCAGGCGATGAAATCCGGCCACGCCGAGCACGACACCGCCGCGGTCTGCGCGGTGCTGGAAAAGATGGCCGGGGTGAAGCGCGGGAGGAAGGCCCGCGTCAAGACGCGCAGATCGTAGCCGGTTATTGCGGCTCCTGGACCGTGCGCACCACGCTCGCGGTCGGCCTTCCATCGACGGTCTGGCCGGTCCGTGTCTTCACCATCGCGGCCTCGTATTGCGGCAGCGATATCACGGGATTCTTCGCCTTGAGATGCACGATCTTGAAGCCCTTGGCCTTGAGCTGCTGCAGCAGCGTGGGGAGCGCGAGCGCGGTCGAGTGCTGGAAGTCATGCATCAGGACGATGCCCTTGCCGCGCTTTTCGAGCTTGGTCATCACCGATGTGATCACCTTGTCGGGATTCTTGAGCTTGAAGTCGAAGGAATCGACGTCGATCGAAAAGATGCCGATGTTCCTTTCCGCGAGATAAGCGGTCAGTTCCGGCGTCTGGCTCAGCCCCGGGAAGCGGAAAAACGGCGCCAGCGGACGTCCGGCCGTGATCGCGACGGCGCTGACGCCGTTCTCGATCTCATCCTTGGCTTCCGGCAGGGATTTCTTGGCCAAATTCACGTGCGACCACGAATGGGATCCGATGGTGTGATCCCTGGCGACAACCTGCCTGAGGATGTCGGGATGCCAGCTCACATGCTGGCCGATCGGAAAAAATGTCGCCTTCAGGCATTGCGCCGCCAGCGCCGCCAGCACGGCAGGCGTATTGCCGGGCCATGGACCGTCGTCGAAGGTCAGCACGATCTCGCCCGGTTCCAGGAAATCGTGGGCCTTGAACTGGTCGGCGCCGAAGCCGGGCCCGCCCGTCGTGTCGATCTCCACCGTGCGGGAGATGCCGAGCGCGTCGGGGTTCTCGCATCTCGCGCCGGCGGCGGCCTTGGCTTGCGCGGGCGCCATCATCGCGGGGGTCGGCCTGGCTTGCGGTGCCGGCGCGGCCGGCGGCGTGAACGATTGCGGCTGGGCGGCCTGGGGCTGAGGGGGCGCTGCGGTGTTCGCACGCGACGCCACCGTCCCGGTGACCAGTTCGCGTTCGGCGAGCGTGGCCTCCGGCGCTGTCGGCGCTTGTTCCTTGGGGCTGAGCATCCACCCGATGCCAATGCCCAACGTCACCGCTGCGGCAATGGCGGCCGCCAACCCTGTCATCCGATGCATCGACTGATTGTCCCTTGTGGTCCGGGCGCACGATCGGTGGGAAATGTTTAGTTTCGATTACCGTCGGCGGCGGCCCAGCGTCGCCCTGCTCCAGGTTTTCAACCCCGGCGCGTATGACGCGTTCACTCCGGCTTGATTCCGGCCGCCGCGACCACCTTGCCCCATTTGGCGTAGTCGTCGCTGATGAACTTCGCATAGGCCGCGGGCGTGGTGCCGACCACGTCGACCCCGATCAGCGCCATGCGCTGGTGGAAGCCGGGCGTGGCGATGATGGCCCCGATCTCGCGGTTGAGCGTCTCGATGATGTCGGACGGCGTGGCGGCGGGCGCCACCAGCCCGACCCCCGAGCCGACCTCGAAGCCGGGAAAGGCGGCCTCGGACAGCGTGGGAACGTCAGGCAGCGAGGCGATGCGGGCGAGGCTGGTCGCGGCCAGCGCGCGCAGGCTGCCCTCCCGGATCAGCGGCAGGAGCGAATTGACCGCGCCGATGAACATGTCGATACGTCCGGCCACCAGATCCGGCAGGACCGCCGTAGCGCCGCGGAACGGCACATGAACCAGATCCACGCCGGCGCGCATCTTGAACAGTTCGCCGCCGAGATGCTGCGGCGTGCCGACGCCGACCGAGCCGAAACTCAGCCTGTTCGGCGAGCTCCGCGCCAGCTCGATGAACTCCTTGACCGTCCGCACCGGCAGGCTCGCCGGCACGACCATGACGAACGGGACGTCGGCGACCAGATTGATTGCGGCGAAATCGGTGACCGGGTTGTAGACCGGATTGCGCGACAGATGCGGGCCCATGGTGAACGAGGCCGGCGCGATCAGCATGACATGGCCGTCCGGCGGCGACTTCGCCACATAGGAATACGCGATGTTGCCCCCGCCGCCAGGCTTGTTCTCGACCACCGCGGTCTGGTTGAGGCTCGCTTGCAGACCGGTCGCGATTTCCCGCGCCACCACGTCGTTGGAACCGCCGGGGGTGAACGGCACGATGATGCGCAGCGTCTTGTTGGGAAAGCCGGCAGGCCCCGACGGCTGCTGCGCGCGGGCGCCGTAAGGCCAATAAACAGAACCGGCAACCGAAGATACGGCCGCCGCGCCGGCGAGCAGCGTCATGAACTCGCGGCGTTTCATTCGATTACCTCACTGGCAGCGGCAAGGAGCATCCGAGCAACTTGAACGGCGACGTATGCGCGGCCCGCTCCATTGGCAGGAATCGAAGGCCGAGGAGCCGGGAGATTGGCAGGATTGGCAATCCCTGCAAGTGCGCCCCATGACGCGGACACCCGCGCCCGGTCGGGCCGCGACGCCGATCGGTTGCGCTCACTCCCGCAAGAAATCGAGCACCGCGGTCTCCGCCAGCACCGCTTCGGGAATGCTGTGGCGCCGGGAGCGGGCGCGCTCCTCGGCGGTCTGCGTCGCCTGCAGATAAGCCCCGAGATGGCGGGCGCGCTCGATGATGCGTTGGCCGACCGGCAGCCGCGCGGCCTCGAAGCGTTGCAACGCCGACGCGACGTCGTCGACCTCGAGCGCCACCGCCAATGCAGCCGCATCGTCCGCCGCCTTGGCCACCCCGGCCGCGACATGCGGTCGCGCCACGAAAGCGGCATCGCCGATGATGGCCACCCGGCCGAAAGCCATGCGCGGGGTTTCGAGATCGTAGATCGGTTGCAGGATCGGCTCGTCGATCATGCGCACGATCTCGCGGAATTGCGGTGCGAGCAACCGCTCGGCGGCGGCGCGCATATGGGCAATCCCCTCGCCCCGGATCAGCGGCGGCGGGATCGAGATCGTGTGGGTCGTGCCGCTCTCGTCGGTCAGCAGATCCCGCAGCTCGACCTTCTCATCCGCCGGCCGGTACCAGACCACGTTGTAGCGGCGGTGACCGGGACGCAGATCGTTGTCGGGACCGGCGACCGGATAGCCCAGGCACTGCTCCCCCGGCGGCAGGCAGAACGTCATGTAATTGAACAGCTCGCGATGAATCGCGGGTGGAAACGCCGCCTCCGGAATCAGCGCACGCCAGGCCACATAGCCGGCATAGAGCGGTGTCAGCTCCGGCAGGCATTGCTGACGAATGGTGGAGCGAAGACCGTCCGCACCGACCAGGAGCTCGCCCTCGGCGGTTTCGCCGTCGGCGAACTGGGCGATCACGGACCGGTCGGTCTGCGCGAAGCTCCTGACGCCGCGGCGACGGTGATAGCGCTCGGGCGGGAACGCATCCCGCAGCGCCCGGTAGACGCGCTCCCAAGCCGTCAAGACCTGAGGACACGCAAATACGCCCGCCAGCCGACCGGACGAATCGAGGATCTTGCGCTCCGTGATCTCCACCCCGAGGTCGGTCGGATCGATCCCGAGCCGGCGCAGCGTCGCGATCAGATCCGGCTGCGCGACGATGCCCGCCCCGCGTCCCGCAAGCTCGCTCTCCACCCGCTCGAAGACGTCCACGTCCCAGCCGGCGCGCCGCAGCAGCAGCGCCGCCAGCAGGCCGCTCATGGAACCGCCGACGACCAGCGCGCGCCCCTTGCTCGCCTTGCGCAATTGCCTCGATCCCATTTCCTGCCCGACAAAAGTTGCTATATATCGGGCCAAACCAGTGCGGTGGATTTGAAGTTCCTATCATTGTAGCCGCAAGTCCGCTTAGGAACTTCAAATCCAAAACCGCACTAGAATCATAAATTTGCTAGTGTCCCGATTCCGAAGTTCGTATCATTTCGCGGCGCGCTGGTTTGCGAACTTCGGAAGCGCGGACACTTGGAGGAATGCCATGGCCCTGACGATGTTGGACAAGCAGGCGGAGAAATCAGACAAGTCGGCGTGGTCGCCGGAGCTCATCGCGGAATTCGAGCGGGAGAAGAACAATCCCAACCCCTGCGTCGGCAACGCCTTGGTATCCGAGACCGATCGCGTCCGGGTCTGGACCATCCGCCTCAAGCCGGGTGAACGGATCGGCTTCCACCGCCACGTGCTCGACTATTTCTGGACGGCGGTGACGGGCGGCCGCGGGCGCCAGCACGTGCATGACGGCACGACCGTCGAGTACACCTATGCACCCGGTGAGACGCGGCACGAGACCTATGGACCGGGCCAGTTCAAGGTCCACGATCTGGAAAACCTGGGCGACAAGGACATGGTCTTCATGACCATCGAGTTCCTGCAGAGCGCCAACAAGCCGATGCCGCTGCCCGAAAACGTGCGACAGCAGGCAGCGGCGTAAGCAAGAGCGGCACTCGAGAATGCGGAATTCGGCCGGGCTCGGATCGGGGGCCCATCCACCGCCATGGACTGCCGGCCACTAGTGTGGCGTATTTGACGTTCCTATCAGTATTGGCCGCGAGTTCTTCATAGGAACGTCAAATGCAAAGCCACACTAGGGATCATGACTTGCTAGTGTCCCTTTGTTTCCGACGTTCGTAAAAGCGGGTGCTGCGAGATGATACGAACGTCGGAAACGGGACACTAGACGGGCGCGCCTGCTTGCCGCACATGCTTGCGTGTGCGGACTAGCCAAGGGTGCACCCTTCCTGCACACTGGCGACCAACAAAATGCGCTCGTCCGCCGACGAACGGTGATTCGGCGTTAACCGGGCTAACGGGGGGAACAGGTGGGCTTTAGCTTCGATCTGGTGATCAACGCCTTGATCGCGGGCATTCTGCTCGGCGGGTTCTACGCCGCCGTGACCATCGGCGTTTCGATTTCGTTCGGCATCCTCGACATCGTCAACATCGCGCATCCCGCCTTCATCATCCTCGGCTCGTACATCGCCTATATCGTCAACACCCGGCTCGGCATCGACCCGATCGTGGTCAGCGTCGTCATGCTGCCCGTGTTCTATCTGCTCGGTGCCGGCATCTACCAGGTCTATTACGAATCGTTCGAGAAGCACGGGCAGGACGCCTTGCGCGGCCTCTCGTTCTTCTTCGGGCTGCTGTTCGTCACCGAGGTGATGCTCATCCTGGTGTTCGGGGTCGACTACCGCTACGTCGAGGCGCCCTATATCGGACCGAGCTGGCGACTGGGCGTGATGGATTTTCCGCTGCGCATGCTGGTGCCGTGCCTGGCGGCGCTCGCCATGTTCGGCGTGCTGCAGATCATCCTGTCCTACACGTTCATCGGGCGCGCGATCTCGGCGGTGGCGCAGGACCAGCTTGCACTCCGGCTCATGGGCGCCTCCCCGACCCGTATCAAGCGCATCGCCTTCGGCATCTCGATCGCGACCACGGCGGTCGCCGGCGCGTTGCTGATCATCATCCAGCCGGTCGAGCCCTCGGTGGGACGTGAATATATCGGCCGCGTGTTCGCGATCTGCGTGCTCGGCGGCCTCGGCAGCCTGCCCGGGACGGTGATCGCAGCGATGCTGCTCGGCATCATCGAGAGCTTCACCGCCACCTTCTATGGGCCGTCCTGGGCGCCCGCGGTGGCGTTCGGCGTGCTCCTCCTCACTCTCGCGTTCCGGCCGGCGGGTCTTCTCGGACGATAGGATTGTCGATCGTGCGGACGCGCGTCTTCCTGCTGATCTCGATCGCGGTCGCGGCTGTCGTGTTCTTCGCCGCGCGCATGGTGAACAACGATTACGTGTTCTTCGCCGGTTATACCGTGCTGCAATTCATCGTACTGGCGACCGCCTGGAATATTCTCGGCGGCTACACCGGCTACGTAAATTTCGGCTCGGCGGCATTCTTTGCCATGGGCGCCTATACCACGGTGTTCTTCCACAAGGCGTTCCCGATGCCGATCCCGATCCTGATCGCGATCGGCGGCGTCATGTCGGGTATCGTCGGGCTCGGCATGGGTTACCTGACGCTGCGGCTGCGTGGCGCCTTCTTTGCCATCGCCACGCTCGCCCTTGCCGTCGTGCTGCAAACCCTCGTGGTCAACTGGGACTATGTCGGGGGCTCGCGCGGCGCCTACATCATCCGGCCGAACGAGATCGCGTGGATCGGACCCTATATCCAATATTTGTTCCTGCTGATGCTGGCGCTGGTGGTCATCTCGATCACGATCGCGCGCTGGATCGAGCGCTCGCAGCTCGGCTACGGGTTCGCCACCATCCGCGACGATGAGCTCGCGGCGGAAGCCTCGGGCGTGCCGACGCTGCGGCTCAAACTCGTGGCCACCACGATCTCCGGCGCGCTCATGGGCATGGCCGGTGCGCCGTTTCCGTATTACATCGGCTATCTGCAGCCCTCGTCGGCGTTCGGGCTCGAATACGCCGTCAACTCCATCGCCATGCCGATGATCGGCGGCACCACCAGCTGGGTCGGGCCCCTGATCGGCGCGATCCTGCTGGGGTCCTTACAGCAGATCGCCACCGTCACCATCTCCTCGGCGGTCAACCTGCTCATCGTCGGCCTGCTGCTGGTCGCCTTCGTCATCATCGCACCGAACGGCATCGTCGGGCTGGTGCAGAGCTGGGTGCGCAGGAGAGAGAAATAATGGCCGGCGCATTGCTCGAAGTTGCGGGTCTGAGCAAACGTTTCGGCGGCTTCGTCGCGCTCGACGGCATCGATCTTGCCGTCACCGCCGGCGAGCGCGTCGGCCTGATCGGTCCCAACGGCTCCGGCAAGTCGACCTTGGTCAATTGCATCTGCGGCACGCTCACCAACGAGACCGGCACGGTACGCTTCGACGGCGAGGTGGTGAACGGCCTGCTCACCCACGAGCGCACGCGCCGCGGCATGGCCCGCAGCTTCCAGCTGCCGCGCCCGTTCGCGACCTTGACGGTGGCGGAAAACCTGCGGGTGCCGCTGCTCTACACCGTCAATGCGCGGCCGGGTTCCGCGCTGTCGCCGGCCGAGCTCGATGCCCGCTGCGCCGAGCTGTTGCAGCTCGTCGCGCTTGCAGGCAAGGCCAGCCAAGCTTCCGCGCGATCTCACGCAAGTGGAGATGCGCAAGCTCGAGCTCGCCCGCGCCATGGCGGCGGAGCCGAAGCTCCTGATCGCCGACGAGTTCATGGCCGGGCTCTCGCAATCGGAAGTCGACGACATCGTCAACCTGCTCATCCAGCTCAACGAGCGCGGCATCACCATCATCCTGATCGAGCACATCATGCGCGCCGTGATGAAGTTCTCGCAGCGGCTGGTCGTGCTGGTCTCCGGCAAGAAGATCGCGGACGGCATGCCGGCCGACGTGATCCGCGACCCCGAGGTCGAGAGGGCTTACCTTGGCCAATAGCCTCACCATCGAGAAGATCGATGCCGCCTATGGCGCGGTGCGCGTGCTCGAGGACGTGTCGCTCAACGTCAATGCGGGCGAGACCGTGGTGCTGCTCGGCACCAACGGCAACGGCAAGTCCACGCTGATGAAATGCGTGATGGGGATCGTGCGCCCGCGCGCCGGCCGCATCGTGGTCGAGATCGACGGCGAGAAGCACGACCTCGTCGGCCGCAGCACCGAGCAGATCGTCGATCTCGGCATCGCACTGGTGCCGGAAGGCCGCCGCCTGTTCCCGCGCCTGACGGTCGAGGAGAATCTCCTGCTCGGCGCATTCCGCAGGAAGGCGCGCGCTGCGCTGAAATCGAACCTGGATTTCTGCTTCGAGTGCTTCCCGCGGCTGGCCGAACGCCGCCGTCAGCTCGCCGGCTCCATGAGCGGCGGCGAGCAACAGATGCTCGCGCTCGCGCGCGCGCTGATGCTGGCGCCCCGCATTCTGCTGATCGACGAGCCGTCGGTGGGCCTGGCGCCGGTGCTGGTGAGCCGCACCATCGACAAGATCAAGGAGCTCAAGGAGCAGTACAAGCTCACCGTGCTGATGGCGGAGCAGAACTTCCCGCAGGCGCTGCGCATCGCCGACCGCGGCTACGTCATCGTGCACGGCCAGATCGCCTTCGAGGGCCGCTCGGCCGACGAGCTCAACAACAACGAGCTGATCCGGAAATTTTATCTCGGGCTGTGATCGGCTGGTAGCAATGCTTCCTACCCGCTGATGGGGACAAAATTCGTCATTCCGGGTCGCCGCGTAGCGGCGGGCCCGGAATCCATATTCCCAGGCGGTGGTTATGGATTCCGGGCTCCCTCGCTTCCGCTCGGGCCCCGGAATGACACACCGAAAGTGCGACGCGGCGCTGCCGCTCTCTACGCTACGTCTTACTTCGCCTTCTCGTACGGATAGATCACCTTGCCGGACTCGTACTCCGCCGGCGCCACCACGACCTGCGTGGACATGTCCTTGAACTGGGCGACGTCATTGCCCTTGACGTTCTGGAACTGGACCTGCAGCACGCGCGACTTCTCCCATTCGCCCTTGGCGCCGAACTTCACGTCGCCGACCACCGTCTTGAAGGTGTTGGCGCGGATGTAGTCGCCGAGCTTGGCGTCATCGAGGCTCTTGGTGCTCTCGACCGCCTGCTGGAGCACCTGCAGCTGAGCGTAACCCCAGGGCGCCATGTAGTAGCCGAGCGGATCGACCCCTTCAGCCGCCGCTTTGGCCTGGTAGCGCTTGATCAGATCGGCAACGCCGGCGAACTCCATCTTGGGCACCGGCAGCCAGAAATCGTAATTGGTCCAGCCGTTGAGCAACGGACCGAGCTGGGTCTTGATCGCGGTCGCTTGCAGCCCGACCATGGCGCCCCCGATCGCCTTGGGCTTGAACCCGATCTCATTGACCGAGCGCACCATGCCGACGGAGTCGGGCGGGTAGGAGCACACGACGACGATGTCGGGGTTGCTGGCCTGGATGGCGCGCACGATCGGTGCAAAGTCCGCCGTCGACGGCGGATAGGTCCGGTCGTAGACCACGCGCAGGTTTGCCGCCTTGGCATTCTCGCGCGCGCCGTCGGCGGCATTGCGGGAGAACTCCTGGTCCGCCGCCACGATCGCCACCGTCTGCGGCTTCTGGCCCTGCGCCATGGCGATGTCGAAGAAGCCCTTGGTGAACGCCGGCTTGGCGTCCGGACCGGACGGGATCATGGCGAAGTAATTCGGGTAATTGAACTCGGTGTTGACCGCGAGCCCGAGCAGGCCGATGAACATTTTCTTCTTCTGCATGACGATCGGCATCGCCGGCGCGATCTGCGCCGTTGCATAGGGCCCGATCACGAGCTCGACCTTGTCGACGTCGAGCAGCTTGGTATAGATCGCCGGCACCTCCGCGGGCGAGCTCTTGTCATCGTAGTACACGAGCTTCACCGGCCGGCCGAGCAGCCCGCCTTTGGCATTGACGTCCTCTTCCCAGATCTTTTGCGCCAGGAGCGCGGACTTCCCGTTGGGCGCGAGCCCGCCGGTGAGCGCCATGCTGAAGCCGATCCTGATCGGCTCGCCGCTCTGCGCGGCCGCCGGAGCCGCAGCCAGCGTCGCGGCCGTCAGCGCCAGGATTGCGCCAACGATTGATCCGCGTCCTGTTGTATCGGGCATTTTCTTCCTCCCATTGGTATTCGGTTCGGGTCGATCTTATCGGCAACCCACACGGATCGGCTAGTGGGCCGCTGCCCCATCAACGGCTGGGATCGCCGCCTTCGACCATGATGGTTTCGACCTCGCCTGCGCCCTTGCGCCGAAACGCCGCGGCGCGGTCGTATTCCGGCGAGGTGAAGCAGGCGACGCCCTGCTCGAAGGTCGGAAACTCGATCACCACGAAACGCTGGAACTTGTCGGGCCCTTCCATGATCTGGAAGCGGCCGCCGCGCGCCAGCACCTTGCCGCCGAACTTGGCGATGATGCCCGGCACCAGATCGGTGTACTTCTTGTATTCGACGGGATCGTTGATCTTCGATCGGGCAACCCAATAGGCCGGCATGCTGGTCTCCTTGCGAACGTGTTCCTCGGCCTGACACTGTCGTGTCCGCGGCCCGAAATCTCAAGCGTCGGTGTGACCGGATCATGCGCGGCAGCTTGTCCTCGGCACGGCGAAGCCTTACCCGAGGGCGCAGGACGACAGCGGATATCGCTGACTTGGGAGTGCTCACATGCCGCGCAGATTGATCGACATTTCCGTGCCGCTGGAAAACGACGTGGCCGCCGACCCGCCGGGCTACGGGCCGAAGATCGACTATTCCACCCACCGCCAGACCGCGGCCGACATCGTCAAGTTCTTTCCCGGCCTGCGCGAGCAGGATCTGCCCGATGGCGAAGGCTGGGCGATCGAATGGATCACGCTCTCGACCCACAACACCACCCACCTCGACGCGCCCTGGCATTTCGCCTCGACCATGGATCGCGGCAAGCGCGCGATCACCATCGACGAAGTGCCGCTCGAATGGTGCTTCCAGCCGGGGATCAAGCTCGACTTCCGCCATCTGCCCGACGGCCATGTCGCCAGCGCGCGCGAGGTCGAAGCCGAGCTCGAGCGCATTGGACATGCGCTCTCCCCGCTCGAGATCGTGCTGGTGAACACCAGTGCCGGCGCGGCCTATGGGCGCCCGGACTATGTCGCCAAGGGCTGCGGCATGGGGCGCGAGGCGACGCTTTATCTGCTCGAACGCGGCGTGCGCGTCACCGGTATCGACGGCTGGAGCTGGGACGCGCCGTTCGTCCATACCCGGGAGAAATATCTCGCCAGCCATGACGCCAGCCTGATCTGGGAAGGCCACAAGGCCGGCCGCGAGATCGGCTATTGCCACATCGAGAAGCTGCACAACCTCGAGGCGCTGCCGGCCAAGGGATTCATGGTAAGCTGCTTTCCGGTCAAGGTACGGGGCGGTTCCGCCGGCTGGACGCGCGCAGTCGCCATCATCGACGAAGCGACAACGCGATAGCGTGCCGAGACGAAAGCGCACACCGGCCGCGGTTGCCCGCGACAGGCACGCTCGCTACCATCCTCGATAACGACGCCGGCCCCGAAGTCCGGCTTTTCCAAAGGAGGAATGCGTGGATCGACGCAGCTTCGTCATCGGTTCCGCCGCTGCGGCAGCCGCCTTCAGGCCATCCCTCGCGCAGGACACCTATCCCTCGCGCGCCATCACCGTGATCAACCCGTTTCCGCCGGGCGGCGCCGTCGATGTCGTCATGCGTCCGCTCGCGGCCATTCTGGAGCCGATGGTGCAGAAGCCTGTCGTGATCGACACCAAGGCGGGCGCCGCCGGGCAAGTGGGTGCTCAGGTCGCCGCCCACGCCAAGCCCGACGGCTATACGCTGCTGTCCCATCTGACCTCGATCTCCGGCTTTGCCGAGGTCGACCGGCTGTTCGGCCGGCAGCCGAAGTTCACCAACGCGGATTTCATCCCGCTCGCGCGTTATGTCGCCGATCCCTGCGTGCTCGTCTGCAACGATCAGCAGCCGTACAAGAGCCTGCAAGAGTTCGTCGATGACGCCAAGAAGCGCCCCAACGAAATCATCTTCAGCTCCTCGGGCCTCTATGGCGCGCTCCACATTCCCACCGCCTTGTTCACCGCCGCGGCCGGCGTCAAGCTGCGGCATCTGCCGACCCAGGGCGGCGGACCGGCATTGACCGCGTTGCTCGGCAACAATTCGCAGGTCCTGGTCTCGTCGGTGTCCGCCTGTCTGTCGCAGATCAAAGCGGGCAAGGCGCGGCCCCTCGCCTTGTTCGGCGGCGAGCGCTCGAAGGCGCTGCCCGACGTGCCGACCATGAAGGCGTCCGGCTACGACGTCGAATATTATCTCTGGGTCGGGACGTTCGCGCCCAAGGGCACGCCCGCGAACGTCATCACCTACCTGCGCGAGGTCTTGAGCAAGGCGGCGAGCAGCGAGCAGTTCAAGGTGGCGCTCGCCAATCTCGGGCAGGAGCCGGCCTACATGGACCAGCCGGAATTCGCCGCCTTCTGGGAGGCCGATGCCAAGCGCATCGAAGCGGCGATCCGCTCCATCGGCAAGGTCGAGGGGTAAGCCCTCAGCTGCTCACCGGCGCTGTGACGTGCGGCCCCCACCGCGCGATGCGCGGGGGGAGGGGAACGGAGAGATCGTGACGTTGCGCACCGATCACATCGCGGGTGGCGTCTTTGTCGCGCTCGGGCTCGCCGTGCTGGCACTGAGCGGCGATCTTCCCGTCGGTACGCTCTCGTTTCCCGGCGCGGGCATGATGCCGAAGCTCGTTGCCGGATTGATGATCCTATTCGGTCTGCTGCTCATCGTGCGCGCGGGCGAGAGCGCGCCGCTCGCCAGCCTCCCGTGGGGAGACCTGACGCACGCCGCCCGCATCGTCGCCATCACCGCGGTCGCCATCGCGCTCTATCAGCCGCTGGGCTTTGTCGTCACCATGGTGCTGCTGCTGTTCACGCTGACTTTCGGCGCCGAGCGCCGCCCGCTGTTCGCCGCGGCCGCCTTCAGCTTGGGCGTGGTCGCGCTCACCTACCTGCTGTTCGCCGTCGTGCTCAAGACGCCGCTCGAGCCCGGCATTCTCGGATTCTAGCCATGGGGACGGTGGAAAGCCTGCTGCTCGGGTTCTCGGTTGCGCTCCAGCCCGATGTGCTGTGGTACGCCTTTCTCGGATGCCTGGTCGGCACCATCGTCGGCGTGTTGCCCGGCATCGGGCCGCTGTCCGGCATCAGCATTCTGCTGCCGGCGACCTTCGGGCTCGACACCACCAAGTCGGTCGTGATGCTCGCCGGCATCTATTACGGCTCGCAATATGGCGGCTCGACCACGTCGATCCTGATGCGGATCCCGGGCGAGGCGGCCTCGGTCATGACCTGCATCGACGGCTATGCCATGGCGCAGAAGGGCCGCGCGGGCGCGGCGTTGTGCATCGCCGCCGTCGGTTCATGGGTCGCGGGCACGTTCGGCGTGATCATGCTGACGCTGATCGCACCGCCGCTCGCCACCTTCGCGCTGCGGTTCGGACCGCCCGAATACACCGCGCTGCTGATGCTCGGCCTGGTGTTCCTCGCCTACATGTCGTCGACCTCGCTGCCGCGCACCTTGCTGATGGCGTGCTTCGGGCTTCTGCTCGGCACCATCGGCATCGACAACATGACCGGACACTTCCGGTATTCCTTCGACATCCCCGAGCTCGGCGACGGCATCGGCATCGTGCCGGTCGCGGTCGGCCTGTTCGGCCTGGGCGAGATCCTGTCGACGCCGGCTGCGAACATGATCCGCAAGGTCATCGCGCCGAAGCTGCGCCAGCTCCTGCCCAGCCGGCAGGAATGGCGCGAATCGGTCATGCCGATCGCCCGCGGCTCCCTCCTGGGCTTCCTGGTCGGGCTCACCCCCGGCTCCGCCCATATCATCTCGAGCTTCCTGTCCTATGCGCTGGAGCGGCGCCTCTCCAAGCATCCGGAGCAATTCGGCAAGGGCGCGGTGGCCGGCGTCGCCGGACCGGAATCGGCGAACAACGCAGCCTCGACCGGCGCCTTCGTGCCGATGCTGGCGCTCGGCCTCCCCACCGGCCCGATCACCGCGGTGCTGATCGCCGCGCTGATGATCCACGGCGTCCCGCCGGGGCCGACGCTGGTGAACGAACACCCAAACATCTTCTGGGGTTTTGTCGCCTCGATGTATGTCGGCAACCTGATGCTGCTGGCGCTCAACCTGCCGCTTGTCGGCATCTTCGTGAACGTGCTGCGGATTCCGTATGCCTATCTGTATCCGCTGGTGATCATGTTCTGCATCGTCGGCGTCTACGAGGTGAACCACTCGATCGTCGACGTCTGGATCATGCTGATCATGGGCGTCGTCGGCTACGGCCTGCGCAAATTCGGCCTCGATCCGGCGCCGCTGGTGCTCGGCCTCGTCATCGCGCCGACCTTTGAAATGTCGTTGCGCCAGTCGCTGATCATGTCGAACGGCAACTGGACGATCTTCGTCCAGCGTCCGATCGCGGCCGTGCTGATCGCCGTATGCGCGTTGCTGCTGGCGCTCGCCGCCCTGTCGGTCATCCGCGCCCGCAAGGACTGGCGCAGCAAGCTCGCGGAGGCGGAAAGCGGCGAAGGGAGCTAAGGCGCGGATTTGACCGCAACGGCTTCGACTTCGATCTTGAAGCCGTAGTGCAGCTTGGGCACCGGCACCACGGCGCGCGCCGGGCGCGCGGAGCCGGCCCAGGCGGCGTAGAGCGTGTTGAAGGCCGGCCACGACTCGATGTCGGTGACGTAGACGCGCACCTGCGTCAGGCACGCGACTGAGCTGCCGGCCGCTTTCAACGCATGCGCGACGTTGTCCAGCACCTGCTGCGCCTGTTGCTCGAACGGCGCTTCGTTCAGCTTGCTGCCGTCAGGCGCGATCGGCAATTGCCCGGATATGAATACAAAGCCGTTGGCCGAGACGGCATGGCTGTAATGCCCGCCCGGCGCGGCCATGGTCGCGGGATTACTTTGAACGATCTCACCAGCCATCGAAACGTCTCCATTGCTGCACGACACCATCCACGGTGATCGCTTGATACTCCGAGAACTGCGTGCCGGTCGCACAGGCGTGGTTGGGCAGGATCCGGAGCCGCGTTCCGATCGGTAGCCGCGTCGCCATATCGGGATCGACCTTGCCGTCCATGCGCGACACGATGCCGTGCTCCTGGTTTACCCCCGTCAGCACGAGCCCATCAATCGGATTGCCGTCCACACCGCACACGACACCGTAGCCATAGTCGATCTTCTGTCGTTGTGTTCCGCGGTCGCGGCTCATGGCCATCCAGCCGGCATCGACGATCGTCCAGCCTTTCTCGGCCTGGTGCCCGATGACGGTCGTCAACACCGACAGCGCCACATCCCGCGGCGCGCAGACCCCCACATTGGCCATCACCAGATCGAACACCGCATAAACTCCGGCCCGCACCTCGGTCACTCCGTCGAGATGCGTGGCGGACAGCGCGGTGGGCGTGGAGCCGACGCTCACCTCCGGACAGGACTTGCCTGCTGCGCGCAGCCTTTCAGCAGCGCGAACGCATTCGCGCCGCTCCTGCTCCGCCAATCGCCGCAGCGCTTCCGGCGTATCCAGATCGTAGGAGCTGCCGGCGTGGGTCATCACGCCCTTGAGCGCCGCGCCGCCATCATGCAACACGCTGCCGATGTCGATCAGGCTTGGGTCCTCGGCCCTGACGCCGGAGCGGTGGCCATCGCTGTCGACCTCGATCATCACATCGAAGGGGTGCCCTTCTGCCTTGCCCTTGGCGACGACCGCGGATGCCGACGCGATCGAATCCACGAGAATGGTCAGTGCGCATCCCTGGCGGCGCAGCGCCAGCGCCCGGTCGAGTTTCGCCGGCGGGATGCACACCGCATACAGCACGTCGCTGAAGCCGGCCGCGAAGAACTGCTCGGCCTCCTTCAGGGTCGATACCGTAATGCCAACCGCGCCGGCATCCCGTTGCCGCCGAGCGACCTCGATGCACTTCGTGGTCTTGACGTGGGGACGGAGGCGAACGCCGAGCGCATCCATGCGTTGCTGCATGCGCGCGATGTTGCGCATCAGGCGCGTTTCATCGATCAGCGCGGCGGGCGTGGGAATGTCCAACGGATGCATGCCGCCCCTTCAATCAAGGTATTCTCCGCGCGCCCGCAGCGCCGGGACATCGCGCGCGAGCCCGATCGCGATCAGCTCGGACACCGTGCGGGGCGCCAGCTGCTCGGGAGCGGGCAGGTCGACCCCCACCGCCTCCATCTGCCGTCGCAAGTCGGCGTCGGCCACCGCCGCCCGCAGCGCGTCGTTGAGCCGCTTGATGACGGGGGCGGGCGTGCCCTTGGGCGCGAACAGCGCGTTCCACGCGCGGATGTTCACGTCGCCGTAGCCGAAGCTTGACGCGGTCGCGACATCGGGCAGCTGCGCCAGTTTCCGATCCGTCAGGACGGCGAGAGCTTTGACCTTGCCGCCGGCGACCTGCGGCAGCGACGTGGTCGACTGGTCGCACATGACATCGATATGTCCGCCCATGAGGTCGTTCATCGCCGGAGCGACACCCCGATACGGCACGTGAGTGACGTTCTGTTTGAGCGCAGACAGCAAGATCACGCAAGCAAAGTGCGAGATCGAGCCGACACCGGCGCTGCCATAGGTGGCGGTGGCGCGGTTGGCGCCGGCATACGCGACGAATTCCGGCAGATTGGACGCCGGCAGCAAAGGCCTCGCCAGCAGTATCGTCGGCGCGGTACCGGCAAGCCCCACGGCGTCGAAATCCGCGAGCGGGTCATAGGGCAGCTTCTTGTAGAGAGCGGCATTGGCGACGTGCGTACCGACGGTTCCAAATCCGAGCGTGTAGCCGTCGGGCGCGGACTTGACGAGCTTCGCCAACCCGATCGTCCCGCCGGCGCCGCTGATGTTTTCGACCACGATCGGCTGCTTGAGGTGAATGCTCATGCCTTGCGCGATGGCGCGGGCCAGCGCGTCGCTGGGGCCGCCCGCGGGAAACGGCACGATGAGCGTGATCGGTCGCGCGGGAAAAGCATCCGGCGCGACGGTCATGACCTCTGCCGCGACGCCCCCGGGCACCAGGGCCACGGCGGCGAGGCCGCCGATCCAACCGCGAATCCGGCGTTTCAAATTCATGGCAGACGTCCCTCCAGCCAGGGAATCAATTGGTCGAGGGTCGGCGACTTCGAAATTCGCCGGCGGGGCGCGGTCGGGACGCTTGAGCCCGACGCGATTATGCCAATAAGTCCGCAGACCCACGGCGCGCGCGCCGAACAAGTCGTAGCCGGAGCCGGCGACGAAGGCGGCCTCGGCGGCCGGCACGTCGATCCTGGCGAGTGCAAGGCGATAGGGACGAGGATCGGGTTTGTAGTAGCCGGCCGCCTCGGCGGTCACGACGCAATCCCAGGGGATGTTCAATCGCCCGGCGGCCAGCATGCCCAATCGTTCCGAACAATTGGTGACCACCGCCAGCTTGGTTCGGCCCTGCAACGCGTCGAGCGCCTCCTGCGCGCCGCTCCAGGCCGCCAGCTCGACCCAGCGTTCGTCCAGGGCATCGGCCGCAGCGTCGGGCAAGCCCGCCGTGCGGGCGGCCGTGCGCACCAGTTGTTCGTAGGGCACATACGCGCCGCATCCGTAGGTCAGGCGCAGATACTCGGCGCGCCACATCCCGCCCGCCGCTTCGGAACCGGCGACCGAATTCCAGACCGTCCAGGAGTTGAGCAATGCGGTCAGGAGGTCGAACAGCACGGCGCGTGGAAAGATCGTCTTGCCCATTCCTCACTCTAGCTCGGCAAACATAATCTGTGCTTAAATTGCAACGAAGATATCGTTAAGATGAATTGAATGATCACGCTCGACGATCTCCGCTTCATCGACGCTCTGGACCGCACCGGATCACTCAGCGCGGCCGCCCGCTCGCTGAACGTCACACCGCCGGCGCTCTCGATGCGGCTCAAGAAACTGGAGCGCTTGCTGAGCATCAATCTCGTGGTGCGCAGTTCGCGCCACGTGCGATTCACCAGCGAAGGCGAACGTCTGGTGGCCGAGGCGCAGAGGCTTCTCGAGCAAATCAACGCATTGCCCGACGCGCTGGCCGGAGAAGGGCGCAGTCTGGCGGGCCGCCTGCACGTCGTGTCCTCATTCGGTTTCGGGCGGATTCACGTCGCGCCATTGATCGCAAGATTTGCGGACACGTACCCTTCCGTGCGCGTGACGCTGGATCTGTCGGAAAGACCCTGGACCGAAAGCAGGAGCGCCGACGTCGTCATCCACATCGGCACGGTGCGCGATTCGTCCTGGGTGGCGCATCTCCTGGCACGAAACGCACGTTGGCTGTGCGCGAGCCCGGCTTATCTTCGTCGCCGCGGCGTTCCCTCTCACCCGCGTGACCTGCTGGAGCACGCGTGCCTGTGCGTGCGCGAAAACGACGAGGACGTGACATTGTGGCGCTATCGCAATGGCGGCAAGACGCCTGAGGCGCGCCGGCGTGCGGATGCGGTACGTGTCACCCCTGCCTTCACCAGCAACGACGGAGAGGTCGTCCGGAATTGGGCGCTGGCCGGACTCGGCGTCACGCTGCGATCGGAATGGGACGTAGCGCCGTTCGTCAGACGCGGCGAATTGCAGCGCATCTTGACGAATTGGGACTTCGACGGGGCGGACGTCATCGCGCTTGTCCCGACCCGCCAGGGTATCTCCGCGCGGGTGACCCGGTTCGTCGATTTTCTCAAGGAGCACTTTCACACCAAACCGCCCTGGCGCTGACGCACATGGGCGCCGGTCGACGGCCTCGGCGCCTACACCCTCGGCGCCTAAACCCATGGGCGATGCCATCTCGCCGCCGGGAGAATCGGGTGAGCCCGATTCCGCTTCCGTCAAAAACGCTCTATCCTCCGCCGGCGATTCTCCGCGGAGTGGATTCCGTCAGATGACTGGATTGCCCGTCGGTCGATGCCCGAACTGCGGCGCCGCCGTCTCCTATTTCGCCTGGTCGTGCCCCAACTGCCACCGGCGCAACCTGCCCAACCCGGTCGCGGCCACCGCCGCGGTTGTGGCGTTGCTGCTGGCGGGCGGATTGACCGTGCTGGGCTGGCAGACCTTTCGCAGCGACCACGCCGCGGACCCCCAGGCGCAAGCGGGCGCGGGGTCTGCCGCCTCGGATCCGGCTGCGGACAAGACGGAGGATTATGGCTGGGTCGTGCAGGCGATGGCCGATTGCGACGTGCAGGCCAAGCACAAGTTGGACACCTTGTACTTTCTGATCATCCCCGTGACGGCGACCGGGGTGTCCCTGCCGGGTTGGACACCGACCACCATCGGCGCGGTCGGCGATGCCGTCACGCTGTTGCACTCGAGCGATACCATAATCGGGCTGCGCAACCGCGCATTGGCGCTGTATCAAAAGCCGCTGACTTTTGCCGTCTCCGATCCGAGGACCAAGACGGTTTACAAGTGGAAGCCGGCGGTCGGCGTGACGACTCTGACCACGCCGGATTCCGGCTTGCCCGCTCTCACGCTCGGTTTCGAGTCCCCGGACCTGGGCAAGGAGATCGAATGGGGCCCCACGATCAATCTCACGAAGGGAACCTGCTACTGGATCAATCCGCGGATTCTCGCCGCACCCCGTAGTGGATGAACGCGCAACCCGTCAGGCCCAGAGCCGTTCCTTCTCGAGACCCTTGTAAAGGTCGGCGACGTACTCGCCGTAACCATTGAAAAGCAGCGTCGGCCGGCGCTCGTTGAGCCCGATCAGTTCCTCCGTCGCCTGGCTCCAGCGCGGATGCGCGACCTGCGGATTGACGTTGGCCCAGAATCCGTATTCGGCCGCCTGCAATCCTTCCCAATAGCTCTTCGGGCGCTGATCGGTGAAGTTGAAGCGTACGATCGACTTGATCGACTTGAAGCCGTATTTCCACGGCACCGCGAGCCGCAGCGGCGCACCCTGTACTTTCGATACCGGCTTGCCGTAGGCGCCGGTGACCAGGAACGCGAGGTCGTTGGTCGCTTCCGCGATGGTCAGGCCCTCGACATAGGGCCAGGGATACCAGGTCTGCTTTTGGCCGGGCGCGATCGCGGGATCGAGGAAGGTTTCCATCCGCACGTATTTCGCCGACGACAGCGGCTTGGCCAGCTCCACGAGCTTGGCAAACGGAAAGCCGCTCCACGGAATGGCCATCGACCATGCCTCGACGCAGCGGTGACGGTAGAGCCGCTCCTCCAGCGGCATCTTGCGGATGAGATCGTCGATGCCGAGTTCCTGCGGCTTCTCGACCATGCCGTCGATCTTGACCGTCCACGGCCGCAGCTTGAGCGCCTGCGCCGGCTTGGCGACGTTCTTGCTCGGACCGAACTCGTAGAAATTGTTGTAGCTGGTGTTGATCTTCTCCTCGGTCACCGGCCGGTCGAGCGCGAATTTGTCGTTACGCTTGACCGGATAGAGGTCCTTGGTCGGATCGGGCACGTCGCTGGCGCGCTGGGCGAGCGCCGTGCCCGCTGGCAGCGACAACCCCAGCGCGGCCATGCCGGTTCCCGCCAGGAAGGCGCGGCGGTTGAAGAACAGGCTTTCGGGCGTGGCGAGGCGAGCCGGGATTTCCCATCCGCGGCGGCGAATGACGTGCATGGGCTTCGTCCTCCGGATCAGGGGCCTTATCCGCATACGCCGGGCGGCCATCACGGGCAAGTCACGGCTGTGACAGCGGCAAGTGATGTGGCAGCGATGCGCTGCGGTCGGGCGCGCCACCGCTGCCCCTAGATCAACGCACGCAAGACCAGGTGCGCGCCCAGCAGCAGCGACCCCGCGAAGAAGCAGATCCGGAACGTTTCGGAACGCACGCGAGCGCGCACCCACTGGCCCAACACCATGCCGATCAGCGCCGGCGCGAGCGCAAGCAGCGAGCCGCCGGCAATCGACATTTGCAGGGCGCCGTCCTGCACCAGGGTGGCCGCCAGGGCGAGTGTCGACACCGTGAAGGACAGCCCGAGCGCCTGCACCAGGTCGTCCTTTTCCAACCCGATCGCCTGCAGGTAGGGAGCGGAAGGGATCATGTACACGCCGGTGGCCGCGGTCACGAGACCGGTCGCCGCACCAATCAGCGGCGAGAACCACGGTTCCAGCCATGCCGGCAGGAAGAACTCGACCGAGGTGAGGCCAAGAACACCGTAGAGCGCGAGCACCGCCCCCAATCCCACGGACGCCCGCGTCCCGTCATCGGCGGTGAGAAGTCCGCCGCCGAGCCAGGTGCCCACGCAAATGCCGAGCAGCATGGGCCAAAGCCGCCGCACCAGCGGTGCCAGGGCGGGACCCATCGCCTGCCAAACATTGGTGAGGAGCGACGGCACGACCAGGAGCGAAGCGGCCTGCGCCGGCGTCATCACGATCGCGAGCAGGCCCATCGCGACAGTCGGCAGGCCGAGACCGATCACCCCCTTGACGAAACCGGCGAGCAGGAACGTCGACGCGACGACGGCGAGAACGGACAAGCCCATGCGCCGCTTATAACAGGCGGCTCGTACCCATCGCCTTCGGATGTCGCGAACAGAGGCTTCGGCGGGAGCGGAGGACGGAAACAGTTGGCCCGTCCTCGCTCGGTGATCGTCTGCCTTCCGCCTAGGCCGCTGCGCTCTTTCGCGCCGCCACGATCTGGTCGGCGGTGCGGCCGACGAGCTCGGCCATGTGATCGAACTTGAACGTGAAGCTGCCCACGCCGGCAGTGGCCGAGCGTACCTCGACGATCAGATCACCGATTTCCGACTCCGGCATCTGCACCCGCACCACGTCCCATCCGTCCCAGCCCTCACGGGTATCGAAGCCGAGAATCTGGCCGCGCCGTCCCGACATCAGCGCGTTCATTTTCGCGGTCGCCTCCGACGGACAGACGATCTCCACCTGATAGATCGGCTCGAGCAGCACCGGCTGACACTGGGGCAGTCCCTCGTGGATGGCGAGACGGCCGGCGAGCTGAAACGCCATGTCCGAGGAGTTGACGGTGTGATAGGAGCCATCGACCAGCTTCGCCGTGATGTCGACGACCGGAAAGCCGAGCGGACCGTGCTTGAGCGCGTCCGCCACCCCCTCCTCCACCGAGGGGATGTAATTGCGCGGCACGACGCCGCCCTTGATTTCCTCGGTGAAGGTGAAGCCGGAGCCGCGCGGCAACGGCTTGATGTCGAGGACGACATCGCCGTATTGGCCGTGACCGCCCGACTGCTTCCTGTGGCGGCCGCGCTGCACGATGCCCTTCTTGATGGTCTCGCGATAGCCCACCGTGGGCTTGCTCGAGGTGGTGGCGACGCCGAAGCGGTCGGACAGCCGCTCGGTCGCCACGCGCAGTTGCATCTCGCCTTGTCCCCACAACACCACCTCGTGCGTCTCGGCATTGTGCACGACGGTGATGGAGGGATCCTCTTCGAGCAGCTTCGCGAGCGCCTGGCCCAGCTTGACGTCGTCCTTGCGCTCCTTGGCGGCGACCGCGACGCACAGCACCGGCGCATGGGGAGCGACCGCGGCAAGCGGCGGATGCGGCGTCTGACCATCGGTCAAGGTGTCGCCGGTCTTGGCGTGATCGAGCTTGCCGAATGCCACCGTGTCGCCGGCCTCGGCGGGGCCGCGCTTCTCGCTGTGCTGACCCATGAGCTTGAACACCGCCGCGACCCGTCCCGCGTCTCCGTCGGGGCGCACGAGCGTCGTACCGTCTCCGATCTTGCCGGTGAGCACGCGCGCCACCGACATCTTGCCGCCGTGCGAGGTATTGATGGTCTTCAGCACATAGGCCACGGGGCTGCCGGCCTTGACCCCCAGCCGTTTGGCGGTATCCGCGATGGCGGGCAATTCGTGGCGCAACGCCTTCATCAGCCGCAGCACGCCATTGGTGCGCGTGGCCGAGCCGAACAGGACCGGACAGACGAGACCCTCGCGCACTTCCTTGGACAGATCGTCGAAGATCTTGTCGCGCGGCGGCTGGATGTCTTCCAGCAGCTGCTCCATCAGCTCGTCGTCGTGGTCGGCCAGCGTCTCGAGCATGGAGAAGCGCGCGGTCTTCTCGAGGTCGAGCGCATCGCCTTCGAGCGGAATGATCTCCGAGGGCGCGTGCTCCTTGTAGACAAACGCGCGTTCGAGCGCGAGATCGACGAACCCGGTGATGATATCGCCCGAAAACGTCGGAATCTGCCGCAGCAGCAGCTTGCTCCGCGAGGCCGGCTGCAGGACCCTGAGCACGTCGTGAATGGTGGAATCGGCTTTGTCGATCTTGTTCAGAAACAGGAAACGCGGAATGTTCTGGGCTTCGAGCTCGCGCAGAATGAGCTGAAGCTGCGGCACTTTCTTCTCGTCGAGCTCGCACACCACGACCGCGGCGTCGACCGCAGGCAGCGCCACCCGCATATCGTGGACGAATTCGACCGAGCCCGGAAAATCGACGAACGTGTAGGCGTCGCCCATGAAGGTGGTGCTGGCCACCGAGAGTTCGACGCTCATCTTGTGATCGCGTGCTTCCTTGCTCCCGTCACCGACCGTATTCCCCGCATCGATCGTACCCTGGCGCTGGATCGCGCCAGTGCGGGCAAGGATCGCCTCGAGCAGGGTCGTCTTGCCGCTCTGAAATGGGCCCACCAGCGCAATGCACCGTGGACCCGTGGCTCGTGTGCCGTTCTGTGCCATTTCCGCCTCCCAAATTCGCCGAGATGCGGCCTTCTGCGAGACCGTTTGCTCTATCGTTTCAGGCCGGAGGGGGATTTGGCAAGAGGCGCCAGCGCCTCAAGGTACAGGTGAGGACCGGTGGCCATGCGGGGACCGCATGCCGAAAAAAACGGCCGCCCCTCGGGAGCGGCCGTCCGAGCGATGGGAACAATACTTCCCGTTCAGGGGCCGGGGCGCAGACGGAGTTCCGCCACTCCGACGGCGAGATTGAGACCCACCGAGCTGTCCACCGAGATCGGCTGCAACGCGACGGTGCGGTTGGAGCCGCCGACGAGGACATTGGCGCCGAGGCCGGCGGCGATGGTCACCTCGCCGCTCGCACCGAAATAATCGCCGGCGAGAAAGCCTTGAGCGGGGCCGACGCTGTCAGTGAACACGCCCCACACCATCACGCCGCTGCTGGTGACGCCGATGTCGAGGCCGAACTTGCTGATCGACCCGCTATAGACCTGTTGCGGACCGGCTGGCTCCGGCGCGTACACGCAAGACACCGCTTTCTGCGATCCGATAATGAAGCCGATTCCGGCCGAGACATCGCAGGTCAACAGGCCGGCCTTGACCCGCTGCGCGGCGGCTGGATCGACGGACACAACAGTCAATGCGAACGCGGCAGCCCCGATGGCGTAACGCAGCATTTAGATTCTCCCTTTGCTCGATCGCAAACCCAATCCGGGTCGCGTGCCTCGAATTGATCTTACGCAAGAACGAACGCTATGTCGCGCCTCCAGCCGGTGCCCTGCGGCCACCGCACCAGTGTGGCGCATTTGACGTTCCTATCAGGATTGGCCGCGAGTCCTTCATAGGAACGTCAAATGCAAAGCCACACTAGGATCATGACTTGCTAGTGTCCCTTTGTTTCCGACGTTCGTAAAAGCGGGTGCCGCGAGATGATACGAACGTCGGAAACGGGACACTAGTTCATTTCAGGTTGCCGCAGAAACGCTGGATGCGCCGGCAGGCCTCCTCCACGTCCTCGGTCTTGGTCGCATAGGAAATGCGAAATGCCGGACCGAAACCGAACGGAGTTCCCTGCACCACCGCCACGCCCTCGGCCTCCAGCAGCTCGGTGACGAAATCCTCGTCGGTGGCGAGCTTGTTTCCGCTCGGGGCCGTCCGGCCCATGGTCCCGGCACAGGATGGATACACGTAGAACGCGCCCTCCGGCTTCGGACACTGGATGCCGCGCGCCTGGTTGAGCATCGAGACGCACAGGTCACGGCGCTCCTTGAAGATGGCATTGTGCTTGGCGATGAAGTCCTGAGGCCCGTTGAGCGCTTCCACCGCCGCCCATTGCGAGACCGCGGTCGGGTTCGAGGTCGACTGTGACTGGATCATCGCCATCGCCTTGATCAGCGGCTCGGGTCCGCCGGCATAGCCGATGCGCCAACCCGTCATGCAAAAGGTCTTGGAGACCCCGTTCACCGTCAGCGTGCGATCGTACAGCCTGGGCTCGACCTGCGCCGGCGTGGTGAACTCGAAATCGTCGTAGACGAGATGCTCGTACATGTCGTCGGTGATCACGTAGACATGCGGATGCCTGACCAGCACGTCGGTCAGCTTCTTGAGCTCGGCGCGCGTATAGGCCGCACCGGTCGGGTTCGACGGCGAGTTGAGCAGCACCCACTTGGTCTTCGGCGTGATCGCCCGCTCGAGCGCCTGCGGCGTCATCTTGAAGCCCGACTCGAGCGTGGTCGGCACGCTCACCGGTTCTCCGCGCGCGAGCATGACCATGTCGGGGTAGCTGACCCAATAGGGCGCCGGAATGATCACCTCGTCGCCGGGATCGAGCGTCGCCATGAACGCGTTGTAGAGCACCTGCTTGCCGCCGGTGCCGACGATGATCTGGCCCGGCTTGTAGTCCAGGCCGTTCTCGCGCTTGAACTTGCGGGCGATCGCGGCCTTGAGGTCCGGAATGCCGTCGACCGCGGTGTACTTCGACGCCTTGCCGCCCTCGATCGCCTCGATCGCGGCGCGCTTGATGTTGTCAGGCGTGTCGAAATCCGGTTCCCCGGCCCCGAGCCCGATCACGTCACGGCCGGACGCTTTGAGCGCACGCGCCTTGTCCGTCACCGCGATGGTCGCGGACGGCTTGATGCGCTTGAGGTATTCCGCGAGGAGGGCCATGGCGATCTCCGCTTGCCCGTACCGGGCGCGAGCTTCCTAATGACCCAAGCCGCCGACCGCAAGCCTCAATCGCAGGCGCACACACCGGTGTGATCGCGCCGAAGCCCGTACGCTCGCGGCGGCGTCACTGAAATATGTCCGCAAACCTGGTTTTGAGCTCCCGGCCCCGCTCTTCGATCAGGTCGAGGTCCACGGGGATGAATTTCATCTCGCTCAGCGCCGGCTGCCCGGGCGGCGGCGCAATGTCGATGCGCGCCGCGTGAACGCCGCCATCCGCGATCATCTTCTGCGCCACCGGGGAGATCATGAATTGCGCGAACAGCTTTGCCGCGTTCGGGTTGCGTGCCCCTTTGATCACCGCGGTGGGCGAAGATACGATGAAGACGCCCTCGGTCGGATAGACCATCTTCTGATTGGGCACCTCCTGCCCGTCGGAGAAACTGCGCGGATCGGCGCCCTCCGCGCCGATGATCCGCTCCCCCTGCTGCATCGTGCTGAACACCTGCTGATGGCCCTGCACGATCATGGTCTCGTTGGCGCGCAGGGCCTTGTAGAAGTCCCAGCCGAGCGTGCGCGAGAGCATGCCCACCACGACCAGCTGGATCGCGGTGAAGGACGGATCCGGCATCACCATCAGACCCTTGTATTTCGGATGCTTGAGGTCGGACCAGGTCGTGGGGACATCCTTCACCTTGTCGCTGCGGATCGGGATGCCGATGATCGAAAGCCGCTGGGCGATCCAGCGGCCGTCGCGATCGCGGGCATCATCCACCACCTTGTCGAATCCCTCCGGCTTGAAGGGCTCGAACAGCCCCTGCTTGGCCAAGCCGTTGGCGGCGCCGCCATCGGACATGGTCATCACGTCGGCACCGGGCCGGCCGGCGCTCACCTCCTGCTGCAGCCGCCGCAGCACCGCCTGGCCGCCGGTGCGCAGGAGCTGGACCTTGATCCCGGTCTGCTCCTGAAACTTGTCGGCAAGTTGCTGGGCGAGCGCGACTGGCGTCGAGGTGTACCAGCTCAGATTGCCTTCCTTGCGCGCGGCCGCGGCATCGGCTTTGTCCGGCGCCTGCGCCGATGCAGGCAGCCAGGCGCAAACGCCGACGCACTGCAGCAAGGCCATCGCCACGGCAAATCTTGTCCGCGACCTCATCGGTGTCCCTCCAGCCGGCGACGTGGATTTTGAGCGCAGCGCCGTTGCCGGCATGGTCCGCCCGCGGGCGCGAAAAGGCAATCGGCCTCGCTCCTCCGCGGCACGTGATCTCCGGACCATGAGATCTCGAAATAGTGCAGGCTTCTCGGCTTAACATCTGCGACCGGACGACTGCTCGGAACGAAATCGTGATTCAATCCGAAGCGATTTCATTCTAAGCTGAGCACACAAGAAGACACGAGCGTCCCCGGGAGAACGCCATGAAGCTCACACCCGAGCAGATCGATACCTTCGACGAGCAGGGCTACGTGTTTTTCCCGAACTGCTTCTCCGAAGACGAGGTGGCAGTTCTGCGCAGCGAAGCCGACGCTATTCTCAGGACCAATCGCCAGGAGGTCTGGCGCGAGAAGACCGGCGCGCCGCGCACCGCCTTTGCCGCGCACACTTACAATGAGGCCTTCCGGCTGATGGCTCATCACCCGCGGCTGGTCGAGCCGCTGGAGCAGCTGTTCGGCGAAGGCGTCTATGTCCACCAGTTCAAGATCAACGCCAAGGCGGCGTTCGAAGGCGACGTCTGGCAATGGCACCAGGACTACGGCACCTGGGCGCGCGATGACGGCATGCCGGAGCCGCGGGCGATGAACATCTCGATCTTCCTCGACGAAGTCTTGCCCTTCAACGGCCCGCTGATGCTCATCCCGAAAAGCCACAAGCACGGCACACTCGCCGCCGGACATGACAAGAGCACGACATCCTATCCGCTTTGGACGCTCGACCAGGAGACAGTGACGCGGCTTTGCTCCGAGGCGGCACCGCCCGGCGGCGTCGGCATCGTGGCCCCGACCGGCAAGCCAGGCTCGGTGCTGATGTTTCACGGCAATCTCGTGCACGCGTCGCCGCCGAACATCACGCCCTACCCGCGCAAGATCGTGTATCTGACGCTGTGCGCCGTCTCCAACCACATTACCAAGTTCACCCGCGCGGAATGGATCGCGCACCGCGACTTCGCGCCGATCGTGCCGGTGGAAGACGACGCCCTTGTGGCATATGCGCGCGCGCATCGCGTCGCGGCAGAGTAACGGCGAAATAAACTTCTGCATGAGGCATGCATCGCAGCAGGTATCGGCTGCGGCCGGCTGCCGCGGTGGTGCGCAGCCACTTATCTGCATCCTGCGCCATGACATTGCCCTCGTAATGACCTAAGCGTCGGCCAGGGCAAACAGCGGCGAACGACCGCTAGAGGGAAGGCGATGTATACGCTCTATTCGATGCAGCGATCGGGCAACAGCTACAAGGTGCGCCTGGCGCTGGCGCAGCTCGGCTTGCCCTATAGTCTGGTCGAGGTCGACATCCTCCAGGGCGAGAGCCGCACGCCCGAGTTCCTGGCGAAAAATCCCAACGGTCAGGTGCCGCTGCTCGAAGCCGCGCCCGGCCGCTATCTCGCCGAATTGAACGCGATCCTCTGGCACGTGGCGAGCGGAACGCAGCTTCGGCCCGACAACCGCATCGATCGCGCCGAGGCGCTGCAATGGATGTTCTTCGAGCAGCACAGCATCGAGCCCAATATCGGCGCCGCCTACTTCTGGCTCGCGCTGGTCAAGGGCGGACGCGAACTGCAGCAGCACGCGCTCGAGGATTGGATGGAGGAAGGCTACCGCTCGCTCGCCGTGATGGAGAATCACCTCAAGCATCATCGTTTCTTCGCCGCCAACCGCTACACCGTCGCCGACATCGCGCTTTATGCCTATACCCATCTCGCGCACCTCTGCGACTACGACCTCGCCACTTTTCCGGAGATCCGCGCGTGGCTCGATCGCGTGGCAGCCCAGCCGCACTATGTGCCGATGGATTGGCAGCCGGAGACCGTCGCGGCGGAATAAAACACGGCCTCCCCTGCACGGGGCGCAAGCAAACGAGGGGGAAGGCGGGCGGACGCACGGCTCGAATCGACGCGTGCCAACTGCCCAACGTGCAGGCGTTAACCCGTCGTTAACCTCAAAACACGAAATTCTGCGGCCGTTAACCCTTCGTTAACCCGAAACACAAAATCGCCCTTGTTCGTCAAAGCCTTCGCCCAAGTCCGGCCGAATCCGCGCCGGGATGGGCCGCGATCTATGGAGCCATTGGGGCCTGATTCGTGGACACTGATTCGTGGAGATCGAGATGACGAAGAAATTACTCGCCCGCGCCGCGGTCCCTGATTCCCGTCAGGTTTCTGCGCCGAAGCACCGATCGATCGCTTTCGTCGAATTGATGCTGACGGCCGCGCTCGCGTTGTCGACGGCCGTCGCAGTCACTGCCGTATCGATCGGCATCGCCCGCGCCGACGTGCTCGGCGCCGTAACCAGTGGCGACGCAATGCCGTTGACGATCGCACTGTCGTTCGGGTTGTTGCTCGCCGCCATGAGTGCACTCACCGCCATCATGGCGGGTGATCCGCGGAGCGAATGACCTTCTTATCTGTTCAGGGCGGCCGGTCGGGGGAGTCACTGCCGCGCGTCACCAACGCGCGGCAGTGATGTTTTGGAAACACCGTCATTCCAGCTTGATATTCGCAGCCTTGATGATCGGCCACCACTTGTCGATCTCGGCCTTGTGATAGGCCGCGAGCGCCGCCGGCGATTGTTGCTCGCGCGGCGCGATTTCGTGTCCGAGTTCATTGAACCGTTGCCGGACGCCCGGATCCGCCAAGGTCTCCACCACCGCGGCGTTGAGCCTGGCGATCACATCCTTCGGTGTGCCCTTGGGAGCCCAGATGGCATGCCAGAACGGAAAGTGCAGTCCCGGCACGCCCGCCTCATCGATGGTCGGCACATCGGGCGCCGCGAACCAGCGCTTCTGTGTCAACACCGCGTAAGCCTTGATGTTGCCGGCGCGGTATTGCGGCAGCGTCTGTCCCGCCTCCGGACATGACAGATCGATCTGCCCGGCCAACATATCCTGCATCAGGGGCGCCGCGCCCCGATAGGGCGCGAGCGGAAACCTGGTGCCGGTCATGTTCTGGAAATAGACGAGGCACATGTGAATGCCGCTGCCGAGTCCGGTGGTGGCAGCCGATGCCTTGTCGGGATTGGCCTTGAGCCAGGCGATCAATTCCCGGAGGTCCTTCGCCGGCAGATTGCTGCGGCCGACGATCCAGAGCGGAGCGACCGAAAGCATCGACACCGGCTCAAAGTCATTCAGATAGTCGAAGGTCACCGGATACATCGCCCCGGCGCCGACGTGCGACGTCCATTGCCCGACAACGAGTGTGTAGCCGTCGGGTGCCGCCCGGAACAGGCGGGTCACGCCAATGGTGCCGCCGGCGCCGCTCACGTTCTCGATGATCACCGATTGGCCGAGCGCCGTCTTCATGCGCTCGCTCACGATGCGCGCCACGATGTCAGTCACGCCCCCCGCTGCGAACGGCACGATCACCGTAACCGGCCGCGTCGGATAGGTCTGCGCGGCCGCGCCGGAGACCGCGGCAAACACGGCAAATGCCAACGCAATCGACAGCCTGGTCATCATGTCTCGTCTCACGGCGTCTCACCCCATTCGCTGCCGACTGAAGCATCGGACTCACTCCGGCGGCTTGATGTTAGCCGCCTTGATGATCGGCCACCACTTCTCGATCTCGGCCCGGTGGAACGCGCCCAGCGCCTCCGGCGTCTGCTCTTCACGGGTGGCGATGACGTGACCCAATTCCGTGAGCCGCTGCCGCACGGCGGGATCGGCCAGCGCCTCCACGACCGCTGCATTGAGCCGGGCGACGATCTCCTTGGGCGTACCCTTCGGAGCCCACAAACCATTCCAGAATGAAATGTACATTCCGGGCACGCCGACCTCATCCATGGTCGGGACCTCGGGGGCGCCCGGCCAGCGTTCCTTGGACATGACCGCGAACGGCCTCATCGCGCCGCTGCGCAGGAACGAGAGCGTCTGCGAGGCCTCGGCGCAGAACATGTCGATCTGCCCCGCGATCAGATCCTGCATGACCGGCGCGCCGCCGCGATACGGGACGAGCTGGAAATTGGTGCCCGTCTTCTGGGCAAAGTAGAGCAAGCAGACATGCGCCCCGCTGCCGGCGCCCACCGTGGCCGCCGAGGCCTTGCCTGGGTTCGCCTTGAGCCACGCGATCAGTTCGCCCGCGTTCCGCGGCGGCAGCGCGTTCTTGCCGACGATCATGAGCGGCGTGGCGCTGATCCGCGCTATCGGCTGCAGGTCCAGCAATGCGTCGTGGACGGCGGGATACATCGCGCCCGATCCCACATGGCTGGTCCAGTTGCCGATGCCGAGCGTGTAACCGTCCGGCGCGGATTGCGCGGCGCGCACGACGCCGATGCTGGCGCCGGCGCCGGTGACGTTCTCGACGATGACGGGCTGGCCGAGCGATACCCGCATGCGCTCGCCCAGAATGCGGGCGAGCGTATCCGACGGACCGCCCGCCGGAAACGGCACGATGATGGTGATGGGATGCGATGGATAGGCTTGCGCATGCGCGTGGGTAACGCAGCCCGCCGCAACGGCGAGCGCCGTGAAAACGGCTGTCAGTTTCATGGCTGTCCTCGTGTGTCCCGGCCCCGCTTTTTTCGAAACGATGGCACAAGACACGTCGGCGCGAAAGTCAGCATTGCTGTCACTACGATGTGAACGCCGCGCGCTTGCTGGAACACCGGCTTCACCGCATCGTTGTAGCGGCAGGCGCTGGAGGGATCCGCATGAGACCGTCGACAATCGCGTGCGCGGCCGCGTTCCTCGCGCTCGGCGGCGCGCCAACCCATGCGCAGGTGTTTCACTCGGCTGCCGGCGACATCGCGGTCGAGACCGTGGCCAAGGGCCTCGATCATCCCTGGGCGCTCGCATTCCTGCCCGACGGCCGCATGCTGGTCACCGAGCGCCCGGGCCGCCTGCGGATCGTGTCCAAGGACGGCAAGCTTTCGCCCCCGCTCGCCGGCGTGCCAAAGGTCTTCGCCTCAAGCCAGGGCGGCCTGCACGACGTGATCATCGACCGCGGCTACGGGCAGAACCAGACGATCTACGTCTGCTACGCCGAGCCGGTCAGCGGAGGCGCGCGCACAGCGCTGGCGCGCGCCCGGCTGGTGGAAGAGGTCACGCCCCGGCTGGAAGACGTCACGGTGATCTTCAGGCAGGAAGGACCGCTTTCCAGCGGCAGCCATTTCGGTTGCCGCATCGTGCAGACGCCGGACAACAATCTCCTTCTCACCACCGGCGACCATTTCACGGCACGCGACCAGGCCCAGAACCTCGGCAATCACATCGGCAAGCTCATCCGCATCCGGCCGGACGGGTCGGCGCCGCCGGACAATCCGTTTGTCGGCAGAGCGGGCGCCAAGCCCGAGATCTGGAGCTATGGGCACCGCAACGCACAGGGCCTCGCGCTCCATCCCGCCAGCGGCCGACCGTGGGAGCACGAGCACGGGCCGCGCGGCGGCGATGAGATCAACATCATCGAGAAGGGAAAGAACTACGGCTGGCCGGTCATCGGCTTCGGCATCGACTACAGCGGCGCCAAGATCCACGAGAGCACGCGCAAGGACGGCATGGAGCAGCCGGTGCACTACTGGGTGCCCTCGATCGCACCTTCGGGCATGACCTTCTACAGCGGCGACCTGTTCCCGGCGTGGCGCGGCAACCTGTTCGTCGGCGCGCTGGCCGCCCAGCTCTTGGTTCGGCTCGAACTCGACGGCGACAAGGTGGTCAAGGAAGAGCGGCTGTTGCGGGATCTGCGCGAGCGCATTCGCGACGTCCGCCAGGGACCGGACGGCGCGCTATGGCTGGTGACCGATAGCGCGTCGGGCCGGATCCTCCGTTTGGCGCCGGCGAAGTGAGCTGCTTCCGGTTGTCGGCGCGCGCGACTGAGCCGATGTCCTTATGTCACCGGCATATCCGCAATTTCACCCAGAAATAGCGATGTTTCGGATAGCGGGTAACGTATCGGATAACGTTTCCTCAGCCCAGCCCCCGACCGGCGGGGCGCGAGTGCGACCAATTCCGCCGCGTATTTGCGAGCATCGTCGACATTGCCTGCGGCCGAGCGGATGTCGATCCGTACGTTACGGCCGCAGCCGCTCGAACACGGCGACGCCGTTGTCGTCACAGGCGACGGCCTCCCCGTCGATCAGGCACGACCGCACCTTGAGCCGGTTCACCGCCTCGACGAATAAAGGCCCATGGCCCAAATACACATTTTATCTCTTCATGAGCACAACTTGTACCGGTGGCCAGGACATTCACAACCGGGCAACCGGTGAGGTGCTCAGAGCGTTATTACGTTAGGTCGAGGAGGAAATATGATGCGCCTCGATGCTGAAAAAGCGGCCACCGCTGTGATGACGTTCGCCATAGCCGGCGTGGGGCTCGTTTGTGTCGCGTTGTTGCTTTTGCTGTGAATGAGGCGGCCGGAAAGGAAGTGGAACTACGATGAACAAGGACGAGGATTGCATCTGTTTCTATCGCGATGCAGTCATCGCGGGTCACGATGATCCTGCGGCGGTGACGATGCGTCGCTTCAACCTCTCTCGTGATTATACTGTTCGTCTACTGAACGAGGCCATCGCACGATGCGATGGTCAAGATATCCGCAACTGGAATCGTCGGCAGTTGAAGACGCTTCAGGACTTGGTCGGCTAGGTGATCCGGCGGTCGCCGACGTTGTCTCTACACGAAGGCGTTCGATCCGCACAGCGATGTACCCTAGTGAGTGTATGCAGTTCAGGGCGGCCTGATGAGCTACGAGGCCGTTAACTGGGCAGCCATTATGTCGGGCAGATTCTCAAAGGCGCCAAGCCCGGTGACCTGCCGGTTATACGGCCCAACCAAAATTCGAGCTGGTCATTAACCTCAAGACCGCGAACGCGCTCGGCCTCACTGTTCCGCCCACGCTGCTTACCCGCGCCGACGAGGTGATCGAATAAGTCTGACTTCTTCACACGTGTTGCTGCATCTGCTCACGGCCGCAATTGGCACAAATGCGATGTGCGGCCATGTCCGCTTTAGCGCTGCAATTGGGGGGTGAGCGTAAATCGCTCCGTTGCCTCCTGACTGGCCCTCGCGAATTGGATATCCTGCGATGCGATCCTGGCTCGTTGAGGGTCAGATGCAATTCCATCAGCTAAAACATTTCGCGCATGGCGAAAGGCGGCATGCGGCCTCCGTCCAACTTTGTCCTTCGCCGCTGCTCGGCCGGCGCCGCTTCATGCTCGGAACCGCCGCCGCCTTGGCGGTGGGCTGCCTTCCCGCCGAGGCCAACGTCCCGCTCCCTTACGACTGGAACGCTGCGCCATCGCCACCGATGGATGACAAATTGAGCTTCATCGAGTGGATGGTCAGGAACCGCAACGAGGAGGCAGGCTTTCTCGGCCAGCGCTGGGACCGGTTCAGGCAGGCGGTCACCAGCCGCGACCTCTGGGACCAGCGCGACATGCGGGCATTTCTTCTGACGCCGCGCGAACATTTCGTCACCAATCCCAATCTCGGCCGTGCCTACGGACCGCATCCTCTCGGCATCGGCTACGGAGTGACGATCAGCGATCCGCACATCGTCGCGCGCATGACCAGTGCGCTGAATGTTGCGCGCGGCAATAGGGCGCTAGAAGTCGGAACCGGTTCCGGATACCAATCGGCCTATCTCGCCAATCTGACCGACAAGGTGTGGTCGATCGAGATCATCAAGCCGCTGGCGGAGCGCACCCGCCGGCTTTACGATTTCCTGATCGAGCGCGGCTATGACGAGTACAAGTCGATCACGACTAGGCACGCCGACGGCTATTACGGCTGGGAGCAGGAGGCCCCGTTTGACAAGGTCATCGTCACCTGCGCCATCGACCATATCCCGCCGCCGCTTTTGCAGCAGATGAAGCCGAACGGCATCATGGTGATTCCGGTCGGTCCGCCCGGTGCGCAGCATGCGCTCAAGGTCACCAAGCAGCAGGCGGCCGACGGCTCGATCAGCATCGCGCGCTCGGACATCTATCACGGCGGCCGAGTTTCTTTCGTGCCGTTCACCAGGCTCGAAGGGGACTTGATCAAGGGCACCCCGAGCGCAAGTGACTGGCGTCTCTAGATCTGGGGCAGGTCAGGGGCTGATCCCGTATCCGCTGCGGCGGCCGATACGCTGTCCGTTATGGCATGAACTTACGCTGCTTTCGGGACACTACGGAAGCGCACAGAAGTGCTGCCCCGACCGTCGGTCGCGAATGCCCCGAAGCACGCCTCGACCGGCGATATAGGGTCGGACGACAAAAATCTGCAGCCAGCCAAGTCGATCGAGTCCTTGGGCAAGGATACAGCGCAGTCCATCCTGAGGTCGTGGTCGCGATCATGCAAAGCGCCGCCAGCGATTGGGCCGCGTCACGCCTAGCCGTCGCCGTCGAGAGTGTGGCTCAAGCGCTGCTGGTTGAGGAAGAAGCGGAGACGCAGCAACGCATCGTGCGACCTGGGTTCGTGCAGATGCGGCCGTGAGAGAAAAGGCGGCAGGGTTTGATCCACCTCTGCCGCCCAGTCCAGTCACGTCGGTCCCGTCGTGTCTAGTCTAGCACTACTTTGGCAGATTTTTGCTGCTGACGAGCGTGATGGGATTCCCAAATCAGTTTTTCAATGATTTATGGGTGGTCGGCATTTGGAGGGCCGGCCATGGTGGGAACAACGTCGGATTGGGAAGACGAGCTTGGGCGCTGGCTCGAGCCGTTCCTAGAGCGCTTGGGTCACAGGTCACGGCAGCGAATGTGTCCACTTTACGTGGCGGGGCTGATCGGACCGGGTGATCGCAAGAGCGTTCAGCCAATGGCAGAGCGTCTTGCGCCGGGTGACTATGATCAGCTGCACCATTTTGTTGCTGCTGGCGTCTGGAAGGAGGCTCCGCTGGAGACGGAACTTCTCATCCAGGCTGATAAGCTCGTCGGCGGCAGCGATGCGGTGTTGGTGATCGACGATACGTCGATGCCGAAGAAAGGCAAGCACTCGGTCGGTGTCGCTGCGCAATATGCTTCGGCATTGGGCAAGACGGCCAATTGCCAGACGCTGGTGTCACTGACGCTGGCGCGCGGCGAGGTGCCGGTGACGGTAGCGCTGCGCCTTTTCCTCCCTGAGAGCTGGACGAGCGATCGAGCACGTTTGAAGCGGGCTGGCGTTCCGGCCGAACATCGAACGGCACGGACGAAGCCGGAGATAGCGCTCGCCGAGATCGATCACATGATCGCAGCCGGTGTCCGCTTCGGCTGTGTGCTGGCAGATGCCGGTTACGGGCTGAGCGCGCCATTCCGGCAGGGACTCACGGCGCGCAGTCTGGCCTGGGCCGTTGGTATCCCGCGTCACCTCAAGGTGTACCCTGTCGGCGTGCGGCTCATCTGGCCCATTGCCGGGCGCGGCCGTCCTCGTCAGCGGCACGTCCCGAACATTCTATCGATGGCAGCCGAAGATATGCTCGCTGATGCCAGGTGGCAGAACATCAGCTGGCGCACCGGCACGAAGGGAAAGCTCAAAGCCCGCTTTGCGGCTGTGCGTGTGCGCACGGCCGACGGACCACCGCAGCGGATCAGGGACAAGGGTCAGCAACATCTGCCGGGGGACGAGGCCTGGCTCATTGGCGAACACCGCCCTTCGGGGGAGAAGAAATACTATCTTGCCAACCTGCCCGCCAAGACGGGCCTGCGAATGCTCGCCGCCATCATCAAGGCTCGATGGATTTGTGAGCAGGCGCATCAGCAATTAAAAGAAGAACTCGGCCTCGACCACTTCGAGGGACGCTCCTGGCAAGGCCTTCACCGTCACGCCCTGATGACAATGATCGCTTACGCCTTCCTTCAGCATCGTCGCCTCATCCGAGCGAAGCGGGAAAAAAAGAATCAACGGACCACCACCTCAGCCAAGCTTGCCAGCCGTGCGCCACGCTATCGTCGATCTCATCATGCGACCGCTTCAGCGCTGCCCGAACTGCCGACGATGGGTCCGCGCGGGATTGCGGCGTAAACTGAATCTGCCAAAGTAGTGCTAGGTGTCTGGTCCCGGAGTGTAGGGGAATCAGCCAAGCTGATCCCGCATTCCGGGAGGGATTATGGGCCAGGTACTTCACGGCTGCGCCACGACCACGCACGCCGTCCGAACTGCGATACAGCGATCGAAGGCTCCGCTCAAGGAACTAGCGGCGCGGCATGGGCTGAACCACAAGACAGTTGCCAAGTGGCGTAAACGGGCCTTCGTCAACGATGCCCCGATGGGGCCGAAAACGCCGCACTCGACAGTGCTGTCGTCTAAGGAAGAAGCGATCATCGTCGCCTTCCGCAAGCATACACTGCTGCCGCTGGACGACTGCCTCTATGCCTTGCAGGCGACGATCCCGCATCTGACCCGGTCGTCCCTGCATCGGTGCCTTAAACGCCACGCGATCAGCCGTCTGCCGGGGATCGCCGGTGACAAGGTCGCTAAAAAACCCTTCAAGCGTTATCCGATCGGCTACTTCCACCTCGACATTGCCGAGGTTCGCACTGAGGAGGGCAAGCTCTACCTCTTCGTGGCCATTGATCGGACGTCGAAGTTCGTCTTCGCTCAATTGCACGAGGCCGCCAACGTCAAGTCAGCGGTCGGCTTCTTGCAAGCGCTGATCGGAGCCGTGCCCTACACCATCCACATTGTACTGACGGACAACGGCATACAGTTCGGCGATATGCCCTCACGGCGTACCGGCCCGACGGCCCGCTACAGGTTGCACATGTTCGACCGCATCTGCCGCGAGCATGGTATCGAGCACCGCCTCACCAAACCGAACCATCCCTGGACCAACGGTCAGGTCGAGCGGATGAACCGCACCCTCAAGGAAGCCACCGTTCGGCGCTATCACTACGAGACCCACCAGCAGCTCCGAGAGCACCTCGAAGCCTTCCTCAACGCCTACAACTTCGCTAAGCGCCTCAAGACCCTGAGGGGGCTCACTCCCTACGAGCACATCTGCAAAGCTTGGGCAGACCAGCCGAGGCGATTCAGATACGATCCAACCCACCTCACTTCGGGACTGAACACCTCGCAAGCCTGGAGGTCACCCGTGCCACACATCCAGACGGCCTCCTGATAACTGAGAGACCAAATCCGCGAAAGAGCGCTGTGAGGGTAAGCGAAGGGCAACAGAAAGATTGCCGAAACGACGGCAAATTTTAATCCTGTGACCATGAGTGTGACTCCCCTTCAGGTGACTAATTAATATTGGCTCGTCGCGTCACCACGACATGTGAAGGTCGTCACACATCATGCGAACTATTTATCGGACATAATGGATCGACCTCCCCCGATTGGCCCAAGATGAAGAACCCTGAGGCGCCTGCAGTCAGGCGGGAGGCGGAAGAGGATTGGGGTCGATGACCGATCTCCTGCTCCAGCCAGCCCCCGCACGTGGCCCTAACGACTACGAAGTTATCGCCGACGATTGGATCGTCGGGCGCATCGTGCTGTCCGATGCTTCACCGGCCGAGAGGCCATGGCTGTGGTCGCTGGATCACGAGTTCTATCAAGACCGCACCCCGACGCACGGCTACGAGGCGACACGCGAGGCTGCGATGGCGGCGTTCGCCAAGAGTTGGCGGCGAGAATAGCCAGGCTACAGCGCGCGAATCACCTTTTAGGTGCGGCGATAGCGGGGCGGTCGTGCAACATAACTGATGCCACACCGAAGGTAATTGCTGTGGCGAAAGTTAGGGCGAATATCGTGATCCACATTTGCAGCTCCATCGCCTGGCAGGCGGGAGCGCAACCGGTCTCTCAGCCACCGGCGCCTGGCAAAAGAGCCGCAGCCGATGATTTGCACAGCGTGCGCCTATTACTGGAGACAAGCGAGACATTTTTTCGCCATTGGCAAAACGTGCCACTCTCTCGCGATGCTGGCGGGACACCGCGCGCGGCGCCCACTCAATGGACGGAAATGGTCTTATTGTAAGTTTCGGAGAGGTCATATGCGCCTGGGTCGGCTGCAGCGCCAGAGCCGACGGGCCTTTCGGGCTATCGCCGGGCCGGAAGCGTCCACGTCCGAGCTTGCTGGCTGGTGTTGGGCGAGACAGACGCTAATGGAAAAGCGCACACCCTCACGCTGGCAACGGGAATCGATGATCCGAGCTGCGCGGTCAGCCGCCCCTCACCGCTTCACTGGGCGGCGGCCGCGTCGGCCTCGAAAGGGCGATCACCCGATAGCCGGCTGATGGTTGACTGGCTCACGCCGTAGATTTGGCGAGATCGGCCTGTACCTCGCCCTCCGCGAGACGCTGCATAGCCTCCTGCCGCTGATGGGGGGTCAGAGTACGGGGACGACCAACCCTCACCCCTCATTTCGCGCCCCTAGCGACGATGACAGCGACCCGTCGGCGCACCAAGTCGGCCACCAACTCCGGCAGCCGGTCGAGTTTATTCTCGGCCCAGCGGTATTCGACCGCTACGTTCTCGCCTTCGACATAGCCGGTGTCTCTGAGGCCCTGGCGAAATCCGCGGAGACGATCCGCGAGCGCGTCTGGAGATCGGGGGTCGAGAAACCCAATCACCGGCATGGCCTGCTGCGCGTGCGCCGCCACCGGCCACGCAGCCGCCGCACCGCCGAGCAGCGTGATGAACTCGCGTCGGTACATCACTCGATCGAATTGCATCTGCCGCCCCAGCCAGGAACTTCCGTGGCAGCATACCGCATTGGCGAGGATCAAAGTTAGGGCTCATTGCAGTGCGGGATTTCGATCCGGCTCATGACCGCAATGGGTCATTCGCGTCGGTTGAGCGATATCCTTGGCATGTCTGCTTCACCCTCGACTCCGGCCGTATTGCGCACTGCCGCGAACCGACGTGATTGCCAGGAAGAGACATCGCGCCCGTTTTGCGTGCACCCGCAACCCCGTGTAGTCTTATTCGAGAGCTGCCTGCGGGACGTGCCGAAGTCCTGTTTTCGTAGCGGCAGCGGCGATGCCGTCGGCGGGCATCACACTCAGACAGACCGACATTCCTTTTTCTTGCCGGTGATAACAGCATTCACCGTGCCCGTCCGCACGGGCGCGTGAGCGCAACCTGCGAACCCAGGGAGGGATGCAATGAATCGGCGTAGCATTCTCAGTATATCTGCGATGACAGTGGCGGGAAAAGGGACCATGCGCCGTGCTTTGCCGTCTTCGCCTTGTTCACAGTCCTTTGCCTGCCGCTTGTTCCCGCCCGGGCGGCGGCGATCGTCGATACCGCCTTCGTCGCCGAGGCGCTCAAGCGCGGCGCGATCGTGTGGGACGTGCGCGATGCCGCAGCCTACCAGCGCGGCCATATCGCGGGCGCCGTCAACGTCGGCGACGCGCTACGCGTCCTGCGTAACCCGACAACCGAGGATTTCATCGAAACCGCGCGCATCGAAGCGATACTCGGCGGCGGCGGAATCGATCCGGCGCGCGAGATCGTCGTGTATTCGACCCGTGGCCACGTCGGCGCGTATTTCGCGCATTTCGCCATCCGCTATTTCGGCGGCCAGAATGTCTCCGTCTACCACGACGGCATCGACGGCTGGGCGGACGACAAGCGCCCGCTCGAAACCAGCGAGACGCGGCTAGCGCCAGTGACGCTCAAACTTGCGCCGAATTCGGCCCTTGCCGTCTCGACGGCCGAGATGCTTGCGCGCCTGCGGGACAAGAACGTGCAGATTCTCGACGTCCGCACCCGAGACGAATTTGCAGGCCTCGACGTGCGCGCCATTCGTGGCGGCCATGTCCCGGGCGCCGTCAATATTCCCTACGAGGAAAACTGGGTCGACCCGGACACGCCGGGCAAGCTAGCGCGCCGCGAGGTTGCGAACAATCGCGGCATGTCGCTCAAGTCCGACACCGACCTGCGCAATCTCTATTCGCAGCTCGACGCCAACAAGGAAACGATCGTCTATTGCCAAAGCGGCGTGCGCTCGGCGGAGACGGCCGCTGTGCTCGGCAAGCTCGGCTTCCGCAACGTCAAGGTCTACGATTCATCCTGGCTCGGTTACGCCGCCAAGCTCGATGCCCCGGTGGAGAACGAGGTGTTCTTCAATGTCGGCGCGCTGCGCGCGCAGCTCACCGCCATGCAGGCGAAGATCGACGCCCTGGAAAAAGCGCTCGCCGCGATGCGCGCGCCGGCGCCGAAGTAAGGCGGCGCGCACGGTCGATCGGGCTCAATGCGCCACTCGATCAAATTGTGATGGCCATCACAAAATGTCTGAATTCCGGCGCCGACGGTGAGCGCGGCGAGAAGCAGACCAATGACGAAGAGAAGAGCAGCGATGTGCTCTACAAGGGCATCGCCGAGCGAACCTTCGAGCGTAGCTTCCAGCTCGCCGACCATGTGATGGTCAAGAGCGCGAGGTTGGCGAACGGACTCCTGCACGTCGACCTCGTGCGCGAGGTCCCGGAGGCCATGAAGCCTCGGGCGATCCCCATCGCCCGCTCCGACAAAGTGCTGGATGTCGAGCCGACCAAGGTCGCTGCCCGAGCTTTGACCTTGAAATTTGGGGGCGCCCCGCTGTCCGGTGCGCTTTCCAGGCCGCAGCCTACGCGAAGTAACATGGCCGCATCGTTGCCGTCCGAATCGACGATCGGCATCAAGTAGCTCATCCGTGATGAGCAAATCGTATTGTCGGGGCTCGTAGATCCCGTCGACCGGAACACAGAAAGCGTGCCGGCCGCACCCGCATTGTTCACGCCGGACACGGCATAGATGGTCTTACCGACCTGTGCGATGGCGAAACCATGTCGTGGCCGCCACCTAACACAAGCGAGCTTTGGTTC
>CAWIGD010000033.1:0-14582 GCA_963835165.1 uncultured Alphaproteobacteria bacterium | reverse complement strand
CGACGATCTGCTTGTTAATGGAGCCGCCCAGCACCATTTCGACGATCTCGATGGTCGCCGCGTCGGTGACGCGCAGCCCGGCCGCGAAACGCGCGTCGATGCCGAGCCGCTTGAGCATGTCGCCGATCTGCGGGCCGCCGCCGTGCACCACCACCGGATTGATGGCCGTCTGTTCCATCAGCACGATGTCGCGCGCGAAGCTCCGCGCCAGGTCCTCTTCGCCCATGGCGTGACCGCCGTATTTCACCACGACGATCTCCTCGTCGTAGCGCTGCATGTGCGGGAGCGCCTCCGACAGGACGCGGGCGATGTCGTGGGGCGAAACGTTCATCGTGGAGATCTTTCGAACGGCCGGCGGAGCGCCGCGGCTCCAATATCGCTGCGCCTTTTAGCGCATGTTCCGGAAAGGTGGGAATCGATTTTCCCCATGCAACATCCGCAAATCGTGTCCGGGATGCGGGGTACCCCTAAGCCGCGCCGCGCTCCTTGAGCAGGCGTGCGATCGCCGCGCGCAGTTCGGCGATGCCGGCATCGGTGCGCGACGAGGTCAGCACCACCTCGGGATAGGCGGCGGGGTGCTTGGCGAGCGCCGCCCTGGTCGCAGCCAAAAGGGCTGGGAGGTCGGCAGGCTTTACCTCGTCGGTCTTGGTCAGCACGACCTGGTAGTTGACCGCGGCCTTATCCAGGGTCGCGAGCACGGTGTTGTCGATCGGCTTGAGGCCGTGGCGGGCATCGATGAGGAGGTAGACCCGCGCGAGATTGGCGCGCCCCATGAGAAAGGCGTGGATCAGCGTGGTCCAGGCCTTGATCTTGGTCTTGGCGGCGGCGGCGTAGCCATATCCCGGCATGTCGACCAAAGTGAGCTTCGCCGGCGCGGTGAAGAAGATCAGCTCCTGCGTGCGGCCCGGCGTGTGCGACGTGCGCGCGAGCGCGCGCCGTCCGGTGAGCGCATTGATCAGGCTCGACTTGCCGACATTGGAGCGCCCGGCAAAGGCGATCTCCACGCTGCGCATCGGCGGCAGCGCTTCGACCGAGCCCGCGGCCCAGGCGAACTGCCAGTCGCCCGCAAACAGCTTGCGGCCGGCTTCGGTTTCCGCGCGCGTGAAGGAAGAGGCAGGGGCGGGCGACTCGTCGTTCATGACGACGTGCCGCTCATGACGAAGCGCCGCTCACGCCGGTGTCACTTTTTTTTTTTGAAAAGGTTCTTGATAAAATTCTTCAGGCCTTCCCCCGCCCGCTTGAGGTTGTCCCACAGCTCGATCTTGGCGCCGTGCTTGTGCATGATCGTGCTCTGCTGCAGCACCGAGAGCGTGTTGTTCCAGGCCCAGTAGATCACCAGTCCGGCGGAGAAGCTCGCCAGCATGAAGGTGAAGATGATCGGCATATAGTCGAAGATCATCTTCTGGGTCGGATCCGGCGGCGGCGGATTGAGCTTCATCTGGAACCACATGGTCACGCCCATGATGAGCGGCCACGGACCGAGATGGAGGAACGGGCCGATCAGCGGAACCACGGTCGGATCCCACGGGATGAGCCCGAACAGGTTGAATACCGTGAGCGGGTCGGGCGCCGAGAGATCCTTGATCCAGCCGAAGAACGGCGCGTGCCGCATTTCGATGGTGATGAACAGCACCTTGTAGAGCGCGAAGAACACCGGAATCTGGATGAGGATCGGCAGGCAGCCGGCAATCGGATTGATCTTCTCCTTCTTGTACAGCTCCATCATCGCTTGCTGCTGCTTCATCTTGTCGTCGCCGAAGCGCTCGCGGATCGCCATCATCTCCGGCTGCACCGCTTTCATCTTCGCCATCGAGGCGTAGGACTTGTTGGCGAGCGGGAAGAAGACGATCTTGATCAGCACGGTGATGATCAGGATGGCGACGCCGAAATTTCCGACCTGGCGATAGATCCAGTCGAGCGCCAGGAACATCGGCTTGGTGATGAAGCGGAAATAGCCCCAGTCGATCAACAACTCGAAGCGGTTGAGCTTGAGCTCGGTATCGTAATTGTCGATGACCTCGACCTCCTTGGCGCCGGCGAACAGCCGCGCGCTGGCCGTACCGGTGGCGCCGGGAGCGATCGTCTGCGGGTCGAGCAGATAGTCGGTCTGGAACTTCTTGATGTTGTTGGAGAGCTCGAAGGAGAAGCGCGCCCGAACCTTGGCCGCGATGTCGGGGACGAGCGTGGCCGCCCAATATTTGTCGGTGAAGCCGAGCCACGCGTTGACCACGTCGAAGTTCAGCGACTTCGTCTCTTCCATCTTGGCGTAGGTCTCTTCCTGCAGACCCTTGTCGCCGAAAACCCCGATCAGGCCCTCGTGCAGGATGTAGTAACCGAGCGTCGGGGGTACGCCGTGGCGCGAGATCAGCGCGTAGGGATAGAGCGTCACCGGCGCGGCGCCCTTGTTGACGACCTCGTCCTTGAGGGTGAAGAGATATTTGTTGTCGACCGCGATGGTGCGGCGGAACTCGAGGCCTTCGCCGTTGTCATAAACCAGCGTCACGGGACGTTCGACCGTGAGCGCGCCCGAGCCCTCCTGCCGCCATAGCGTATCCGCGGTCGGCGCCTTTGCCGCGGTTCCCGCCGCCACCACCCAGCCGAATTCGGAATAGAACGGGTGCGGGCTGCCCGACGGCGCCAGCAGCACGATCGGGGGCGACTTGGGATCGACGGTTTCGCGATACTTGATGAGCGCGAGATCATCGATCCGTGCGCCCTTGAGCGCGATCGAACCGGCGACGTTCGGCGTCTCGATCCGCACCCGCGGCGAAGCCGCCAGCGCGGCCTCCCGGGTCATGATCTGGCCGGGCGCGCTGCCCGGCAGGCCCGGCGCCTGCGGGGTGGCTCCCGGCACCGCCTGCGGGGGCGCGCCGGTCTGCTGCGTGGATCCGGGTTGCTGCGCCGGGGCGCCGGGCGGCTGTTGCGAGCGCTCCTGCGCCTGCTGCTGCTGGATCTGCTTCTGCTTCTCCATCTGCGGGATGCCGAAGTAGATCTGCCAGCCGATCAGCACGAGCGCCGACAGCACGATGGCGAGAATTGTGTTCTTCTGGTCGGTCATTTGGGAACCCGCAGCCGCCGCAGCGCGCGCTTGAAATCCTCGGTGATCTGGTCAAATGGCAGCGACAAGGCGGCGCGCCGTCCGATCAGCACATAGTCATGGCCGGACAAAAGGCCAGTTGCGGCCGATAGCCTCACGATTTCCTTGAGGCGCCGGCGCACCCGGTTGCGCTCGACGGCGTTTCCGACCTTCCGCGATACCGTAAAGCCGATCCGGATCGGGCCACTTTCGGCGCGCGCGCGCGCCTGCAACACGAAACCCGCGGTTGGCACCTTGCCTCCGGTCGCGGCGGCCAGGAAATCAGAACGTTTCCTCAGCCGCTCCATGGATGACGCCCGCCGCGCTGCGGCAGACGTCAGGCGCTGAGCCGCTTGCGTCCACGCGCGCGGCGCGCGGCCACCACCTTGCGCCCGCCCGTTGTCGCCATGCGCGCGCGAAAACCGTGACGGCGTTTGCGCACTAGCTTGCTCGGTTGATAGGTCCGCTTCACGGGTCGTTCTCCGCTGGCCGCTAGCAAATTTAAGGTTCTGGTGCGGTTCTGGATTTGAAGTTCCTACCCGAAGTCGCCGCAAGGCCGATAGGAACTTCAAATTCACCGCACTAGATGTCGATGATTGGCTCGCTCGGACGCTGCAAGGGGCCGGTTTCTCGGCCCTCGACTTCCGGGATCGCCGCGCACAAAATCTCGCGGCTTATACGGGAGGGTGCCCGGGGTCGTCAATGCGAGGCCGCCCGCTGGCACAAGCGCGTGAGGGGGCGTCACAAGACGGTGAAACGGCCCTTTTGCCGGCAATGGCCCGCTAAGATCGGCCGGTTCCCGCGACCGGCCCGTGTCCCGGTTGCCGCCGAACGTGGACCCGCCCGGATCATGCCCGCAATTCAACCATGACCGTCAACAACGGCCCGCCAACTCCGGCCGACAGCGCCCCCTTTCCCCGGCTCTCCCTGCGGCGGCTGGCGCCGCTGGTCGTGCTGGTGGTGGTGTCGGTTGGCGTGATTGCGTTCGGCTGGCATCGGCAGCTCTCGTTCGAGGAGGTGGCCCGCCATCACGAGGCACTGGGCGCGTTCATCGCGAGGCACGAGCTCCAAGCGGTGGCGGCCTACATCGCGCTCTATGTCACGGCGGCCGCGCTCTCGATTCCAGTCGGATTCTACCTCACGGTCATCGGCGGAATCCTGTTCGGCACCGTTCTCGGCGGGGCGGCGGCGCTGGTGGGCGCGACCACGGGCGCGATCTGCATCTTCCTGATCGCCAGGAGCGCGATCGGCGAATACCTGGTGCGCCGGGCGGGTCCATTAGCGGGGAAGCTGGCGCAGGGATTTCGTGCCGATGCGTTCAGCTATCTGCTGTTTCTTCGGCTGGTGCCGATCGTCCCGTTCTGGATGGTCAACCTGGTGGCGGCGCTGTGCGGGGTGCGGTTCGCGACGTTTGCCGCGGCGACCGCGCTCGGCATCATTCCGGCGACATTCATCTTCGCCTTCCTCGGCGCCGGTCTCGACAGCGTCATCACCGCGCAGCAAGCCGCCTATCGCGCCTGTGTCGCTGCGGGGCGTCCGGATTGCCGGCTGCAATTCCATTTGCATGCCGCGATCACGCCGGAGCTCATCGCCGCGCTGGTGGCGCTGAGCGTGCTCGCGCTGGCGCCCGTGGTTGTGAAACACCTGCGGGCGCGTGCACGCTGATTCGATCCCAACGGGACACGCTCCATGCATCGCTGCGCGTGACACACCACCATGCTAAGCACAGCCTGGACGAGGACATGGCGGAAACTCTGACACCCGACATCTGCGTCATCGGCGCCGGCGCCGGCGGGCTGTCCGTGGCCGCCGCCGCAGCGGCGTTCGGCGTATCGGTCGTGCTGGTCGAGAAAGACAGGCTGGGCGGCGAGTGTCTCTATACCGGCTGCGTTCCCTCGAAGGCGCTGATCGCCGCCGCCAAGCGCGCCCACGGCATCGCCGGGGCTGAAGCCTTCGGCATAGCGGCGGGACCGGTCCGCATCGATTTCGCCAAGGTCCACCGGCACGTGCAGGACGTGATCGCGGCGATCGCCCCGAACGATTCCAAGGAACGCTTCACCGGCCTCGGCGTGCGGGTGATCGCGGCGGCCGCGCGCTTCAAGGACCGCGACACCGTGGTGGCCGGCGACGGCACCGAGATCGCGGCCCGCCGCTTCGTGATCGCGACCGGATCGTCGCCGTCGCTGCCGCCGATTCCGGGACTGGACGCGGTGCCGTACCTGACCAACGAGACGGTGTTCGACCTCGCCACGCGGCCGGAGCACCTGATCGTCATCGGCGGCGGGCCGGTCGGCCTCGAGCTTGCGCAGGCGTTTCGCCGTCTCGGCGCCGCGGTCACGGTGCTGGAAGCGGCGGCGCCGCTGGCGCGCGAAGACGGCGAATGCGCCGACGTCGTGCTCGACGCGCTTGCGCGCGAAGGCGTGGACATCCGCAGCCATGTCGCGATCGTGCGGGTCGAGGCCGCGGCAGCGAAGCTCAACGTCGTCATCCGCGCCGGCGATGGGGAGGAGACGATCGCGGGCAGCCATCTTCTGGTCGCGACCGGCCGCACCGCGAACACCGAGGGTCTCGGGCTCGAACAGGCCGGCATCGCCTGCGACCGGGGCGGGATCGTGGTCGACGCCGGGCTCAAGACCACGAACAAGCGGGTCTACGCGATCGGCGACGTCGCCGGTCATGGACAATTCACCCACCTCGCCAACTACCAGGCCGGGCTCGTCATCCGCCACGCGCTGTTTCGCCTGCCGGCGAAGATGAACGAGGACATCGTCCCGCGCGTGACCTTCACCGATCCCGAGCTGGCGCAGGTTGGCCTGACCGAGACGCAGGCCAAGGCGCGCGGAATCCCCATCCGGGTGCTGCGGTGGCCCTATCATGAGAACGACCGCGCCCAGGCCGAAGGCACGACGGCCGGCCACATCAAGGTGATCACCGACCGGAGGGGGAGGGTGCTCGGAGCCACCATCGTCGGGGCGGGCGCCGGGGAACTGATCGCCACTTGGGCGCTGGCGGTCACCAAACGCAGCAATATCCGCACATTTCTCGGTGTTATAATACCTTATCCGACCTTGGCGGAGATTGGAAAACGCGCCGCCATTACATATTTCACACCCGGTTTGACCAGCCCATGGGTGCGGCGCATCATCGCCTTGCTGCGCCGCTTGGGCTGAGCCGGGGCGCAAGGATCAATGATCACATGAACGAGGGACCCGCGGCGGCGGACATACCGAGCCGCACGCGCCCGCATCTCGGACTATCCGGCAAGCTCCTCGTCCTCACGTTGCTGTTCGTGATGATCGCGGAAGTGCTGATCTATGTCCCCTCGGTCGCCAACTTCCGGCTGAACTGGCTCAACGACCGCCTGTCGGCGGCCTACACTGCGGCGCTGGTGTTCGAGACCGCCCCCGATGGCATGGTGCCGGACAGCGTGGCCCGCCAGATCCTGGAGAGCATCCGCGCCCGCGCGGTGGCGGTGAAGATGGGCCAGCAGCGCCGCCTGCTGGCGTCCTCGGAGGTGCCACCCGCGATCAGCCATGTCATCGACATGCGCGACATGCCGTGGCATCGCGCCATCTTCGATGCGTTCGAGACCCTGATCTGCGTCGACAGCGACGTGATGCGGGTGGTGGGACCGGCGCCGATGGGCGAGTTCGTCGAGATCGTGCTCGACGAGGCCCCGCTGCGCAAGGCGATGGTGGAATTCTCCATCCGCATCCTGCTGCTGTCGCTGATCATTTCCGCGATCACCGCCGCGCTGGTCTACCTCGCGCTGCACGTCCTGCTGGTGCGGCCGATGCGGCGCATGACCGCCAACATGGTGGCGTTCCGCGCCGACCCGGAGAATCCCGGCCGCATCATCGCGGCGTCGGACCGCCTCGACGAGATCGGCACCGCCGAGCGCGAGCTTGCCGCCATGCAGCTCAACATCGCCACGATGCTGCAGCAGAAGAACCATCTCGCCGCGCTCGGGCTGGCGGTCTCGAAGATCAACCACGACCTGCGCAACCTGTTGTCCTCGGCGCAGCTGTTCTCCGAGCGGCTGGCGAAGATTTCCGATCCGCACGTGCAGCGCTTCGCGCCCAAGCTGATGCGCTCGCTCGAGCGCGCCATCGCGTTCTGCCAGTCGACCTTGTCCTATGGCCGCGTGCAGGAGCCGCCGCCCGACCGCCGCTCGATCGCGTTCGAGCCCCTGGTCGAGGACGTGCGCGAGACGCTGGGGCTCGATCCCGGCGGCGCGCCGGTGCGCTGGATCAGCGCGGTGGAACGCGGGCTCGAGGTGGACGCCGATCCCGACCAGCTGTTCCGCATCCTGCTCAATCTCGTGCGCAATGCGCTGCAGGCGCTCGAGAGCCGCGACGCCCGCGACCCCGGCCGCGACCAGATCCGCATCACCGGCCGGCGCGAGGGCGCGGTGGCGGTGATCGAGGTCTCCGACACCGGCCCGGGCCTCTCCGATCGCGCGCGCGCGCATCTGTTCGAGGCGTTCCAGGGCTCGACCCGCACCGGCAGCGTGGGGCTCGGCCTTGCCATCGTGGCCGAGCTGGTGCGCGCCCACGGCGGCGACATCCGGCTGGTGGAGGGCACCATCGGCGCCACCTTCCGGGTCTCCATCCCGGACCGGGCGGTCGACATCAACACGCGCCGCGGCGAACGCACGCGCGCGACCGCGACCGACCGGGTGTAGGGCGGGGAGGCCCGCGCGAGAAGATGCGCAAACTTGCCAATGGGAGCCGAAGCCTATAGGGAAAGGCCGCTTCCGCCGGCCTCAGCCGGTCCGGGAACATTTCCCGTGCGATGCGCAACAGGCGCCCGTAGCTCAGCTGGATAGAGCACCAGACTACGAATCTGGGGGTCGGGAGTTCGAATCTCTCCGGGCGCGCCAATTAACGCCAGGGCACGCTGCAGTGTCCTCAGGGTGCGCGCTCGCGCGCAATCATCCGTCGTTCCGCCGCGGTGCCTCACGCTGGGCGATGCTCATCCGTCGGAGTTGTCGGCGCATTTCGCGCCACTGATGGACTCGATCATTTCCAGAGTTCATGGCGGAGGTTTGCGTCTCTCCGGCGCGTGCGCGGCGCGGAAATATCCCGCCGTTCCCTCGTGCAACTCGGAATAGACGAGGTCGTAGATCCGGTTGGCATCTTCCTTCGACACGGTGCCATCCAGAGAGCGCAGGGTAACCCGGATCAGGAGGTTCTGCTGGCCCGGAGACATGCCGAGCCGCTTGCGTGCGACTTCGGGAACCGATGCATAGTCGGACGCCTGGATCAGCTCCACGTTCTCCACCCAGTCGCCTCGCTCGCCGAGCACGTCTCTGATGCGGTCGCCCAGCAACTCCATGTCTGGATCAGCGACGCAAATCGACATGTCGCGGTGCGTCGCTGGCTGGTTGCTGACCGGCTCATAACGATCCAAGGTCAGCATTTGCCGAGCGATGCGCGGATCGCTGCCGCGCAGCAGGCGGATGTCGTCGATCTGCTTGATCAGCATGACTAAACGATCAAGGCCAATGCCCATGGCCAGCCCAGACCACTGCTGACTTGGCAAATTACTCTCGTTCAGAAGCCGCGAGTGGATCTCCCCGCATTCGAGGACCTCGACCCACCGCTCGCCGACCTGCACTTCCACCTCTAGGCCGTTCATGGTGTAGGGATGAATAGTCTCGTTGCAGCGATAGGCACGGCCAGGCAACACGGTCTCGACGACCACCGCGATCATTTCTAGAAGATCCGCGCGGCGAAGCCGGGTTCGCCGGGCGATCCAGAAGTCGATCTGGTGCGGTTCGCCGACGTGCAAGCGATCCACCACATCGCGGCGATAGACGAGCCCGGGGCAAACGATGAGCCGATCGATCTCGGTTTCCGCCAGCAGTGCCGGAATGGCCGCCGTCGTGTGGGTCCGCAACATGCGCTTCTCGTCGATGTAATGGGAGTAGCGTGCCGAGCGCGCGATCGCGTCGGGTTCGTAGAACAGCCTATCGTAGTTGTCCGTGATCAGAACGACCGGCGGCCTTCGGATGACGTCGGCCGGAAGCGCCGACCATTGCTCGATGGCCAAACTCAGGTTGGTCGTCAGGATGTTGATCGCGTGCCGACCCTGGTCCGGATCGGTCAAGTCACGCAGCGCCAGATATCGATCAAGACGTTCTGGACTTAGTCGCGAAACCCCATTGGAGTGAGCCCTTCATTTTCCTTATCGGGATGGACCGCGGAGAAGAATCATCCGGGCAAAGAAAAAGCCTCCCGGAAGATCCTGGAGGCTCCAACCGCGATTTGGTGCAAACACTTAGTTTCGCGGCGGCCCCCGGCCGCTAAACGACGCAAAGTCGGTAAAGCGGAAAGCGCGCGAAATGAGAGTCTCTCCGGTTTGCAGGAGAGTCTTCGAAGGCCCCCGGACGGAAAGGATATCGATCATCGCGACGCTCATTGTGTAACAATCCCCCATCAGACGTTGGCTGTCAACGATTTGGTCCTATTGCCGTAGACCGCTTTGGCTTCAGAGCGGGGTGGGTCCGGGTGGGGTGGGTTTGGTTTGGAATTGGGCCCGTCTCGGGCGCCGAAGCCGCGCGCCAGGGCGCCGCGATCATCCGGACGACGCGGTCGCCGACTGCCCTGCCGCGCTCGTCAGTCAACCAATGTACCAAGTGACCGAGCCCGGGGCTGTGGCTCAATTCAGACAAATTGAACGAGATTATACTACAGGGGGCTGACGGTTCATGTCGCGCAACGCCTCAGTTGGCGGCGTAACGGGGGACCATGATGAAGAAGACGCTTACCTGCTTGCTCGCGGCTACGACGATCGCCGCTGCTTTGGCCGCGACTGCAACGGATGCCTCCGCCCAGTGGCGCGGACGGGGATGGGGTGGCGGTTGGCACGGAGGGGGATGGAGGGGTGGCGGATGGGGACCAGGAGTCGCGGCAGGGGTCGTCGGCGGGGCCGTGATCGCCGGCGCGATCATCGCATCCCGGCCGCAGGGCTACGTGGTGTACCCCGGTTACGCCCAGCCGGTGTACGGACCTGGTTGCTACTGGGCATCCGAGCCGGTGTACGACGGTCTAGGCCGCGTCGTCGGCTATACGGGGCGGCCGGTGCAGGTCTGCCCCGGCTACGTCCCGCCGCCGCCACCGGCACCGGGCTATGCCGGACCGCCACCAGCGCCGCCGTCGGCTGTTCAGCTTCCGCCAAAATGAAGCGGCTTGCCTCTTTTACGATTTAGTCGATACCGGGGACGCCGGCTGGGGCTTTGACTGAGCCGACGCCGATCTCGGGCTCGCCGCGCAGCAGTTCGTCGACCTTCGCCAGGAACGCCGGACGGGCCCCGCAGCAGCGGTCCGGCGTGGCTGCCAGATTTTGCTGGCTCGCCTCGAACGCATCCTGGCTCAGGATGCCGCGAAACAGCTGGTACCGCAGCCACTCCCGGTACGTATTGACTATGTCGCTCTCACAGTAGTCGGCGATTTCCTTGATCTTACCTTCGTGGAAATAGCGCTCAACCTCGCCGCCGTCGAACCTCCTGATTTTGATTGTCTGGGTCATCAGAGCGTTTTTTGCTTTAACGTTTGCCTGTACCAGTTGCGGAGCCAGTCCGCCGGCCATCGGCACCGTAGAACGTTTTAGTGTTGCCACTGGTCGTGGCGCTGCCTGTGCGCCGCCCGTCAGCACCATAGAATGTCGTCGTGTTGCCGCTGGTCGTGGCAGTACCTATGCTTCGTCCATCGGGTCCGTAGAACCTGGTCTGCTCTCCGGCTCGTGCCTTGTTGATCGACAGGCTCATGAGAGTGAGGACCAGAATCGAGAGCAGCACACCTGCTCTCTTTCTCCAGCTCATTTCGTCCATGCTTTTCCTCCCGATGGGTACCGCGAGTGCTGCACCGACGGAGGTGCTCTGGTTCTTAGTCGCTGTGCCCTCTGCGTGGGACTTGTTGCTTTGCGCCAAACATTTGTTCGTTGACGCCTGAGCCTCAGGAGCAGTTGGGCTCAGGCCTGAAAAACCGGCACCATCATGCGACGAAGGTCCAATAACGCAGTGCTGAACCTACACAGTACCTGAGATGACGAACGGACAATTGCTGACACCTATTGGAGCCAGCCCCGGACCGACAACACTGCGTCCGGGCTGGCCATTAGGGTGAGTGCCCGCAGGTGACGGGACCCGGAGATACAATGACGAAGCCCAAGAAGACGTGGGAAGACCCTTCGCATACGCTCGACGCGGACTGGCCGCCCCACCAATCGCTAACCATCATGGACCTGGTCGCAGGCGCCCGTGCTGTCGATTGGGATTTCACTACCTGGTGTTACGCGAGCGGGCGTGATGCCACCGACTCGGACGCCCGTCTTATGTTCGAATGCTTGCTGGCTTATGCCAGCAGACCCGAGGGACGTGCCGGCTTGAATTGATCGGCACTTCGTCGAAAACTAAGTTCGGAGGATTTCCTGTGTCCCACACCATAGCTCCGTTGTCGTCGTGGGTACCTTCTCCGTCAGCTCAGCACAGTCCGCGACTTCTAATGGCGAGAACGCGCAGCATTTAGCCATTGGTGCGGCAGCGTCTTCCGGCGTCCTCGCCATCGTGACCGCGGCCGACGCCGTTGTCCGCTTCGCGCTGTCCCGATGAGCGGGCGATCTTCTCACAAGCCGAGCGCCTTGTTGTCGAGTCCGTCCCGGCGGCGGCATGCGTTGTTGGCAAAAAGCCCGAACTGAAATTCAATCCGAGCGTCGACCGCGCGGTCGAATGACATCAGTGTTTGGAAAAGATTTGCGCGGCTCAAGCGCGCCGCTGCGCCATTGACGATGACGAGGCAATGGGAGAACTGCAATGGCAGGAGGATATGCGTAGGTCCGTCGGTTGACGCCTGGATTCGGACACCGTCACGCTCGATCGTCATCACCACGTTGCGTGCCTGAGCGGTGGTCGATGCAAGATCATCCGTAACGATTGCCACCTGATCGAGGCGATCTTTATTTTCTCGTATTCGCTGCGCGATCTCATCCGCGCTGGCCGCTTTCACAAAATGTGTCGGGCTGTAGGTCCCCAAGTTTGGATTGACCAGCTCGAAAAGGCGAACTGTTGGAGCACCCGTCGGCGCTGACCGAGCCGCGCAGGGTCGCGGGGCCATCTATCGCTTCTGCATCAGTGAGGATGTAGCGGACGCCAACCGCGCGCAATACGGCAGAGTCGATCGTAAATACCCGCAAATAATTACTGTGCAGACTGAAACCTGCCGGGGTGAGCAGCTTGGCAGCAAACGCATGGGCCTGTACCGAAGTCCATTCGCCATATTCTTCAAAGGTCGGGATGTGGAAGCGCCAGAGATCCGTATCCGTGAAGGTCTCCCCATAACGATCGCGAAAATAAGCAAGGCCGTAAACGTACCGTCTCAAGTCCTGGAGCGCTGCGTCGTTAGGGCCTGTGCTGAACTGACCGTTTTTGTCGACCCAAACCGTGGAGGTATAGCCGCGAAATGGCTTCCCCACTGCGATCGACGCGTGTTCCCGCAGGTAGTCACGAAGAGGCGTATTATGCGCGGTCCGAACGTTCTGGCGAACGCCAAGCGACAAATGGACCAGGGCTAAAATCGGAAATATCGATAGAACGACCAGCGGCCGGAATACGATTCGCGGGTTCCAATAGGCTCGAATGAGTTCAAAAGCGAGCAGTAGTCCACCGAGGACGGCGCCGCCTGCGATCAGCCGGACGGCGCGATAATCACGGCTGCCATAAGGATGGCCCAGCATCTTGAATACGATCAGGGCGAGCAAGGCAGCAACCGCGACAGCGGCCAGAAGAATGACCAAATCCTCCTGCCGCGCGCCTCCGCGTCTGTGGATACATAGATTTGGATCAAGCGGAACGGCTCGAAGAAAATAGCGGCGGCGAACATGCAAATGAACGACCAGCTCGACAACATCAAGAACACACTGGAAAGGACGCTTGCAGGCCCCAGCCATCCGGCTTGATAGGCATAGGCATAGACGTGCACGAGGCCGAGATAGCCGATCAGAGCCCAGGCAACCGCACGAATATCACCGCGTCGGGTGACAATCGCGACTGCCGCCCCAGCGATGGCAGCGATGAGGAGCCACGCTCCGCGATCGTTCACGCACAACAGCAGCCGCGGATGGGCGCATAGCGAGTGATCCCGAAATAGATGCAGCCACGCGTCGATGGATAGAAGCTTGTCCCACGCGATTGGCGCGCTCGGCGTACGGCCGACGGTCACAACCGTACCCAAGAAGTAGTCAATAAGGTCCGATGTAAAAACGAAGATGAGGCACGAGCCAAGCAGCGCCATCTTCCAGGCCCATTCGATGCCGGAAGGGCGCCTGGTCACCACCAGCACGGCACCAATCACAACATAGGCAGGCATGGCAAAAATGAAGGTGAATGGCGCCGACAGGAATCCAGAAATGAACAGCGCGAAGAAGCCTGCCCCAAGCATGAGGTTGTATCGCCAATCGGGGGCACGACCGCACATCAGGATGAATGCCATCGCGGCATTCAATACCGCCATCACATGTGCGTAGTAAGGAGCAAGCGAAAACCAGTTGTAGGTCTGAAAAGCCTCCGAGAAAGGCGGAAACAAAACATAGAGATAGATCTGCGCGGCGACCGTGGCGATCAGCCAGGAAAATCCGATAACGCGTGCCAACAAGACAATGCTGGCCGCGAGCTCGGCAGCATAAATGGCATAGGAGACGATGTCCTTCGCGCTGTCTTCGATTGGAAGCGCCAGCGCCAACGCACCTGGATTGAGCCAAGGGAGGTTGGGAAAGTACGTCGAGCCCATCCCAGCAAGCATGCTGTGAGGACTGAGATCGAAGACCTTGCCGAAATGGAAAATCGCCTCGACATTCCATTTCGCCCAGTCGCCGTCGATCGGCGTGTAGAGTGCCGTCGGCAGGCGGGTCATGCCGACGATCGTCAAGAGAGCGAGGACGCTCCAAGAAAGTACGTAAGGCAGAGCATGCGCGTAAGTCTTGATGGGCGTCGCTTGGTTCACGGGACCTGCCGTCTTGCGAGAAACTTTTGTTTAGGCGTCTCCGCAGGGACGCCTCCCTCACGCGGACATCCACCCGCCAGCACCAGCATATGCCTGTACAGAGAGCGTAATCTCAGTCGCGAGCAGTCGACGAACAGCGCTCGTGCATTGTCGTGGACAAGCAGGATTTTAACGACCGTTCAGGCGCGTTGAAAGACGTCTGCAATCTCACGGAGCGTCTCGCCTCGGGCAACGATGGTCTGCCGACCGAGGCAAGACATTATTCTGGCTCGTGTCTCTCTGCGCGCTTGGTCATAGCTTGGCGCGGAGACCGACATAGACCGACAGCGGCTGGGCCGGCGTAACGGTGCGGTGATCAGTCGGCGGATTCGACACCGCGTTGATGACCGACTGCGGATCGAAATAGGTGCCGAACGTCGCGAATTTGCGATTGAACAGATTGTTCACGACGCCATAGAGCTGCAGCTCCTTGGTGAGCTGATACGAGCCGTGCAGGTTCGCGACCC
>CAWIGD010000032.1:0-122865 GCA_963835165.1 uncultured Alphaproteobacteria bacterium | reverse complement strand
ATACAATGACTTCGCGGGATTTTCGGACAGCACGTTCAGGTCACACAGCTCGCTGCCCGCCGCGCGTCCCAATCCAGAATTCTTGCGATCAACCGGCCGCCAATGCCACCGCGCCGGAACGGCGGGAGGACATAAATGGCAGTGATGTGCAACGTCTTGTTTGGGGCAAACGCGCCGCCCAAGGTGATCAGCGCCGCTCCCGCAACTCCAATCGCATCGCTATTTCCCGAATTCAGCGAGCACATATTTGGCATTATTCCCTTTGAGTTCACCGGCGATGACGATTGCCATTTTTTCCCAAGCGGCATCATCGGTGGCCGGAGCGTGGCCTCCATAGCTCGCCATCTCCCTGACCATATGACGGATCATTTGCACGATGAGTTCTGCTTCGTCATGTCGTGCGTCGCGAACGACTATTTTATCCATCGGCCTTCGCGCCCCAAACAAAGGCTGCAACGTTTCGGGACTCATGTTCTGCGCCAGCCGAAACGAACGTCGGACGAATCGCGCGATGCGGCGCGCTCGAAATATCCGATATCGTCGGGCCTTCGCTTTCCCGCCAGCGCGAAGATGGCACCCTGAGGGTCCGTGCATTGGGCGTTCCAGGCCGCCGCCCGGCACTTCGATCGGACCATTGAGAACCCGGCCGCCACCGGCCTTCACGCGTTTCGCCGCCAAGTCGATGTCGCCGATGTTGAAGTAGTAAAGCCAGAAGGGAATTGGGGCTGTTGCTGGCTTGGTGCACATGCCGCCATTGTCCGCTCCTCCGGCGGAGAACAGCTGATACGTGCCGCTCGCATTATGCGTGTCGCTCACGCCGACGTCGGCGTCCGCCTTTTGCCAGCCGAAAAGCTCGCCGTAGAACGCCCACGCTTTCTCCCAGTCGGCGGCGAACAGCTCGTGCCAGCCGACGCAGCCCGGCGCGCTCAGCTGCGGCGGGCTGCTCCTGGCCGGGTTTCAACCATTTGAACAACGCAAGCGTTGCCATTTGCGGATCAGCTGACGACCGAAAAGCGGCTGATGTTGGGGACGTCCCTCGGCGGGACATATACGGTGCCGCCAAGGCTGCTCGATCCGGTCGGCAGTGGCGTCCACGTCGTTGACGCCGACATATCCGAGCCAGCCCGGCCTCGCGCCCAATTTCCTCGCGTCCGCCGGCAGGTCCAGCACCCCGCTGTGCCGAGGCCGCTTCCGGCGGTGAACAGGGTGTAGCCCATGCCCGGCATCGACGCGTCCTGTGTGCCCCAGCCGACGACGTCGGCGTAGAAGGCCTTGGCGGCCTCCACGTCCGACGTCATCAACTCGTACCAGACGAAACGGCCATCAGCATCGACCACGTCTGCTTCTCCCGTTCGCACCCGCACAGAAGCCGCGGCGCCCGCATTCGAGCCGCAACCTCGCGACTCAAAAAGGACACCTAGCAAATTAATGATTCCAGAGCGCGTCCGATGGTCTCGACGCTCATTCGCCGCGCACCCGGCGTCGCCCCTGCCCTTGCGTTCTGGACGGGAGCACCCCGAAGTTGTCCGGGCTGATTCCATGTCGATCGGACACGCTGCAGGCGCGGTTTCTTGAGTTGACGTTCTTCCACGGGTTCGCCGCAAGACCGCCAGGAACTTCAGATCCACCAGCCTGCACGCAGCGTACACCAAGCCGACGCTCGAGCCAGCGAGCGCCGTTCGGCCGCTCGGCTCTCGGGCCTATGCGCGTCGAGGTTGTCGGGCGCACCTGGATGTTCTGTTCGCGATCGGCGGCGATGACGTCGTTCATATGCCGTTCATGAAAGATGTCGTTCATGATGTCGGAACTCGACGCACCGACAGCGCGTTCTGCGAACGGCTCGGCCTTGCAACGTGCCTATGCAAAGCCTACCCTGCCGCCTCGGGCGACGTCGACTTTCCTGGAAGGCATGGAGGACTCAACGATGCCACTGACGAAGCAGGCTCCGACGCGAAAGCGCCGCAAGGAAGTCGTACCGGCGTTAGGACGTCGTTGGCGTGTCGCTGTCGCTAGCGGGCGGCGCATCCGCAGCAACCGCACCGGCAGCGGATGTACCGTCGTCGAACACCGCACGCGTTCCCGAAATCACGCTCAATGAAGAAGAAATCTCCGACGTCAGCCTGGGGACATTCTACGTCTTCGACAAGGAAAACACCGGCTCCGCTCGCCAAGGTGAACAAGTGGCCCGAGGTTGCGGAGGTTGCAGAGGCTGCAGAGGCTGCAGAGGCTGCAGAGGCTGCGCCAGAGGTTGCGGAGGCTGCGGAGGCTGCGGCTGCGGAGGTGGCGGCTGCTGCTTGTCGTGGGGAGTCTGCCGCATCTGCTAGACGCGAGACGCGGGCACGTTCCGATCACGCGGGCAGACGCAGGTCTGCCCATGGTCGGGTTTGACCGGATTCGACCCGGCCAATCATGTGTCGTCTGCGGTTTAGCCCGCGCGGATGCGCTGCCCGAGCGCGTTCGCGGGCGTCCATGAAGCCCGTCAAAGACGGGCGTGAACGCCCTAACGCGGCGCATGACGCCGAGTGGGTAGATCAATCCTCTCGAGAAACGATAGAGCATGATCCGAAAATTGCTACTTTTCGGATAAGGTCATGCGACCCAATAAATCCTTGAGCGAAGTCGTGGTTCAATCTAAGCGATCCCGCTCTGCGCCGAGCTGGACGACGGCGTCGCCGCAAGTGCAGACCGCGCGCCGGGCAATGACGATCCAAACTGGTCGCGGGAGCGTGGAGGCACGCGTCCCGGCCTCAGGACCGGCGATCGCGAGAGCGGCCTTACGCAGCGTGACAGCAAAGACGTTCCGGAGTTCGCGCCGAATTTTACCGTCTATGTGCTGCCACCTGATGTCGTGTGCCTCTATTCCGAGGACCGGAAGTTCTTTCTCAACGGCGCGCTCTATTGCGCGCTGGCTGCCGCGAGAGGAGCCGGCAAGAGCTTTCGGCAGCTCTTTCGCGAGCTGGAGAAAGATTTTCCATCCAGAGAAGATCCACGAGCAATGACTCGCCCAGCGACTGCCGCTTCGTGGTCCTGGGCACCGCGCTGAGACCATGTGGATGCCTGGATCAGGAGTTGGCCCGCCGCCGGAGGACGCGAAGAGAAATCTCCAGAAATGTCGCGTGCGCATTCAATCGATCGACGTGCAGGGCGCAACGGAGACTCGGCGCCGCTCTTAAGCGCTGGGCGCGCGCATCGTGAAGGGCGCCGCAGACCTGACGGTCACGCTGGTGGAACGATTACCTCGAAGCGCGTCTGGACGAATTGAACCGGCAGCATCTGTCGGACCGCACGCGCTGGCTGCGGTCCAGCCATCCGGCATCTTTCCGCTGGTGGGGCCAGTGTTCAGTCCAGGCAAGGACCAGAGCAAGAGCGCCTGCTGGACCTGTCTCGCCGAACGGATGCAACGCAACCGCGAGGTCAAGGCCTTCCTCGACCGCAAACAGGCCCGCCGCGTCGCCGCATCGCCGCTCGCCCGCGGCCTGTTCGAGCAGAATGCCATCCAGCTTGCGGCCGTCGAGATCGCGAAAGCGATCGCCACCGACTTCCGCACGGACTTGCGCGATCATCTCATCAGCCTCGACCTGCTTGGCTCGACCATCGTGAGGCATTACGTGGCGGCCCGCCCGCAATGCCCGGCCTGCGGTCGCAAGGAACTGCGGGACCCCGGCCGCGCGCCGGCGCCCTGGTCGAGATTGGCGCCGGCGGCAAGCTGGTCATGACAAGCGGGGGATATCGGGCGGTTTCGCCAGGGGCCACGGTGGCGCGCTTCCGCAAGCATGTGAGCCCGCTCACCGGCGTGGTCTCGCGTCTCGAGCGGATCGATGCCGACCTGCCCATGAACACCAACTTCCTCGCCACGCATAATTTCTCCGCCCGCCCCGAGACGGTCGACGAACTCAAGGCAGGGCTGAACGGCGGCAGCTTCGGCAAGGGCAGCACTGCCGAACAGGGTGAAGCCAGCGCGCTGATGGAGGCGATCGAGCGTTATTCCGGAATTTTCCAGGGCCGATCGAAATCGAGAGTGACGCGGCGGTTCACGGATTTCCCGCCAGGCGACGCCATTCATCCGAACGACGTGCTGCTGCACAGCGACGCGCAGCTCCGGCGAGATTCTGGCGCAGGCGAGCGGCCCGGACGAGGTGACGCCGATGCCGGGCTCCGTTCGATCGATCGGCCGAGATCGAATGGTCGCCGGTCTGGTCCCTGCGCGACGAACGGTTCAAATATCTTCCGACCAGCCTGTTGTATTTTTTCTACCGGGGCCTTGCCGGCTACCAGGTCCACGCGGATTCCAACGGCTGCGCCGCCGGCAACACGCGCGAGGAAGCGATCGTCCAGGGGTTCCTCGAGCTGGTGGAACGGGATGCATATGCAATCTGGTGGTACAATCGATCGCAGCGGGCGGAAGTGGACCTCGACCAGTTCGACGATCCCTATATCCGTGACCTGAAAGCCCAGCTCGCCGAAACCGGACGCCGCCTTTGGCTGCTCGACGTCACCAGCGATCTCGGGATTCCGACCTTCGTGACCGTCGCGCACTGGATGGAAAACGAGCAGGAATTCGTCGATTTCGGTTCCGGCGCGCATTTCGATGCGCGCATCGCGGCGTTGCGCGCGATGACCGAGCTCAGTCAATTTCTGTCCATCGGCCTCATGGGCCGCCGGAACCAGAATCCGTCGAGCCGGGAATCCTCATCAAGATACGGACCATGACGGCTCCCCGCTATTTCGGCTGCAGGACCATCCCTATTTGACTCCGAAGGGCACCCCGGTCGTCCGACCGGACTTCCGTTCGAAGTTCGGCCATCTCGACAAGCGCGATCAGGTGACCGCCTGCGTCGGCCTCGCCAAGCGCGCGGGGCTCGACTTCCTCGTGCTCGATCAGACGCGCCCCGATATCGAGGTCCCGGTGGTCAGGGTGATCGTTCCGGGATTACGGCATTTCTATCGCCGCTTCGCGCCCGGCCGGCTTTACGATGTCCCGGTGAAGCTCGGCTTGCGCGACCGGCCGGTGCCCGAACACGAGCTCAATCCGCTTCATCCCCAGACCTGAGGGTCGTCCCGGCTTGCGCGCTCCCGGAACAAAGCGAGGGCGACGAACGCCGGCAACTCTCTCCGCCCGGCTCGGCGCTCACGTCGCGCTCGAAGCGCGCGCGGACGGAAACATCGTCGCCCGCTTCGATGGCCATTCGGTTGGCTTGGGAAAGTTCAGCGCCGGCGCGGCGGATCGCGCGCAGAACCTGCGCACGGGTCTGCCGCTCGACGCGTTTGAGTCCGAGGGCCGGAACATCGAGAAGGAGGTTCAACTCCTAGTGCGGCGATTGGCCGGACACGGCCTGCTGGAGTACCGCCTCGGGCGCGCGCGCGACGGCAAGGATCAAGGCGAGGACCAAGTCGTCATCGAGCCGCAGGTTCCCGACTATTGGCCGCGAGCGCAGCAGCTCGGCGAGGCCGACATTCTCGTCCTGTCGCGGTTCGCCTACCTGCGCCGGCGCGGCAACGAGATGGTCCTGGAGTTGCCGCGCGCCGGCGCGTTGTTCAGGATTTGCGATCCGAAGATCGCGGCCGCCCTGGCCCTGTTGTCCGCACCGCAGCCGATCGAACGACTGCGTCGGCAGGACGGTTTTCCGGGGCTCGAGCTGCTCGCCGTGCTGGTCGATTGCCAAATCCTGTTCAAGGTCGACGCCGCCCGCGACAGCGGCCTGCGGCCGGCCGAGGGTGACGACAATCTCGTTCTCTGGGATTTTCACGATTTCCTCTTCCACGCGCGCAGCACCGAAGGCCGGCACGCCAATCCGATGGGCGGGGTTTATCCCTATGCCGGCGTCATGGCTCCGCTGCCGGCGGTGCGGCCGCGCTGGCCGGGAAAGAAAATCGATCTGCGCAAGGTCCCGGCCGCGACCGCGCAGCCAATCCCGCCGGCCGCGAAGCTCCTGCGTCAACGTCACTCGACGCGCATCTTCGATGACCAGCGACCGGTCACGCTCGCCGAGCTTTCGCGGTTTCTCGACTGCAGCGCGCGTGTCCAGTCGAGATGGAGCAGCAGGCTCGACCTCGGCTACGACGCTCCGATGGTCGCGTATGCCGCCAGGCCGTATCCGTCGGGCGGCGGCGGCTGGGAGCTCGAGCTCTATCTGGCCGTCGACAAATGCGACGGGCTGGCGCGGGGATTCTATCATTACGACGCCGGCGGACATGCGCTGGTGCCGATCGGCGTGCGCGCGCATGAGCTCGACGCGCTGCTGGCGGGAGCCGAATTTGCGATGGGCGCGCCCGCCCCGCCCCAGATCCTGATCACGATCGCGGCGCGCTTTGGCCGGATGTCATGGAAATACAGCTCGATCGCGTATGCGCTCATCCTGAAGGATGTCGGGGTATTGACCCAAACGCTGTACCTGATGGCGACCGATATGGGGCTTGGCGGATGCGCGATCGGGACCGCCAATATCGATCTGTTCGCGAAGATGACAGGGATCGAATTCCACGTCGAAGGCCCGGTCGGTCAATTTGCGATCGGCCGCGGCACCAAACCGGAGGCGTCCGACTGACGGTCCGATTGCTGGAGTTCAAGCGACAGCCCGGTCCGCCGTCGCCCGATGTGCTTTCCTCGAATTGCCGGCTACGCCGACGAATGGCGAATTGCGCGGCCCGCACAAAAAGGCGTCTCGGCCAGCCGAAAAATCTTGCACGCTGTCGCCGGCATTCCAGAATAAATCTGCGCTAAACTTGGTCGACCGCCCGGCTCGGGCATCACCAGAAGGGGGATGGGCAAGGTGGGAAGATTCCTCCTGGGGTTGGTCCCAAACAGTCGCAGGTCCTTGTCCTTGTGGGCGCCACCGGCGACCTGTCTCGACGGAAGCTGTTGCCCGGCCTGTTCTACCTGTCGAGCGCCGGGTTCATTCCGGGTTGCCGAATCGTCGGCGTCTCGCTGGACCAGATCGACGCCGATGGCTTCCGCAAGATCGCGCGCGAGGCAGTCGATCAATTCTCCAGCCGAAAGGTGAAGGAGGCGGACTGGGCCGCCTTTGCCGAGACGCTGGACTACGTGCCGATCGGCGCGGGCGCTCCCGTCCTCAAAGCGGCGGTCGCCGCGGCGGAGCAGAAACTGGGCAACCAGAATCGCCGTGTGCACTATCTGAGCGTGCCGCCCAATGCCGCCTTGTCGGCCGTCCGCCTGCTGGCGGAAGCAGACCTCGTCGAGCGCTCCCGGATCATCATGGAAAAGCCGTTCGGCACGGATCTGGCAAGTGCGGTCTCGCTCAATGCCAAGCTGCACGAGGTCTTTTCCGAAGATCAGATTTTCCGCATCGACCACTTCCTGGGCAAGGAGCCGGCGCAGAACATCCTCGCATTCCGCTTCGCCAACGGGTTGTTCGAGCCGATCTGGAACCGCAACTTCATCGATCATGTGCAGATCGACGTTCCGGAGACGCTCGGGCTCGGCAAACGTGCCGCGTTCTACGAGGCGACCGGCGCGTATCGCGACATGGTGGTCACCCACCTGTTCCAGATTCTCGCGTTCATGGCGATGGAACCACCGACGGCGCTGGAGCCGGGGCCCATCAGCGAGGAAAAGAACAAGGTCTTTCGCAGCATGTTGCCGATCGACCCGAAGAACGTCGTCCGCGGGCAATACACCGGCTATCGGTCCGAGGACGGCGTCGACCCGGAGTCCGATACCGAAACCTTCATCGCGTTGAAATGCTCGATCGACAATTGGCGCTGGGCCGGCGTGCCGTTCTTTCTCCGCACCGGCAAGCGGCTCGCGGAAGGCCAGCGGATCATTTCCATCGCCTTCCGGGAACCACCCAAGAGCATGTTCCCTCCCGGCTCAGGTGTTGGTGCGCAAGGCCCCGACCATTTGACGTTCGACCTGGCGGACGCCGCGAAGATGTCACTGTCCTTCTACGGCAAGCGCCCCGGCCCGGGCATGCGGCTGGACAAGCAGAGCTTGCAGTTCGCCATGCATGAAACCGGCATGATCAGCGATGTTCTCGAAGCCTATGAGCGCCTGATCCTCGACGCGATGCGCGGCGACCACACCCTGTTCACGACCGCCGAGGGCATCGAGCGGCTCTGGGAGGTGTCGATCCCCCTGCTCGATGCACCGCCGCCGGTTCGACTTTATCCCCCCGGCGCGTGGGGACCAAAATCGATCCATCAGCTGGTCGCCCCGCATGCCTGGCGGCTGCCGTTCGAGCGAGCTTGGCGCGACCCCAACCCGGTAGGAGGCTGAGATCCGCTCGACCTCCGTTCACGACCGCTCCATCAATGCGGGCGTCACGTAAGGGACGGCCGCCCCTCGCTACGGAGCACTGCCGATCTGCTGCAGGATCGGGGCCCACTTGCGCTGCTCACCCTGGATGAACGCAGTGACTTCGGCGGGTGACATCGGAAGCTCATCGCGACCGAGCTTCGCCAGCCGCTTCCTGGCCTCGGGATCGCTCAGCGCCCTGATCAAGTCGCCGTTCGCCTTGCGCACGATGCCCGCGGATGTGCCGACCGGCGCCACCAATACCTGCCAGCCCGAGGCCGCGAAGCCGGGGATGGTTTCCGCAACGGTCGGCAGGTCGGGAAAGTCGGGCAGCCGGCTGGGCGACGCGACCGCGAGCGGTCTGACCGTGCCGGCTTGAATCGCGCCGGCAATGCCCGAATAAGCCTCGATGACAATCGGGATGCGGCCGCCCATGACGTCGTTGAGAACCTGGGCGGTGCCGCCGGAATAGGGAACCATGAGCAGCTTGATTCCAGTGCGGCTTTGGAACAGCTCGCCGGTCAGGTGGGTGAGCCTGCCCGGTCCGTTCGTGCCGTATGCGAGCTCGCCGGGCCGGCGTTTGGCGAGCTCGATCAATTCCGCCAACGTCGCCACGCCGAGAGACGGCGCGGCCGTAATGAACATGGGCGATCCGCCGAAGTAGCCGATCGGCGTGAAGTCGCGCGGCACCTCGATCGGGAGATTGGCGGCCGTTCCCGGGAGCGCCACGAACGCCGAGAGAGCGGGGATGAAGAGCGTGTAACCATCGGGCGCGGCAGCGGATGCCATGCGGGCCGCAATGGCGCCGCCTCCGCCCGGCTGGTTGACCGCCAGGACCTGCTGGCCCCAGACCTGGGTCAGCCGATCGGCGATAATCCGCAAGGTGACGTCGATGGCGCTGCCGGGCCCGGAGTCCGTGATGATCTTCACCGGCCGCGTGGGATAGTCCTGGGTCTGGGCTTGGGCTTGCGCCGGCACCCCGCCGGTCGCCGATGCGGCCAGCAGCCACAACGATACGAGTTTGAACCAGTACCGGTGTGCTTTCATGCGGCCCACGAGCCCTCGACGCACCACACCAGCGCGCCGACACCCACGGTAGCCGTGTCGCGGGCATCCGCGACAGCAAAATCGAGTCGTTGACCGAACGATCTCATGCGGTTCGACATCGGCGGCAGGATCGTCGTTCTTGCCGCCGCCCGGGAGCCGTTCCACAATCAAGCCGTCACGCGCAATCATCGCATTCGGAATTGTCGGCGGCGGGGCGCCAGCGCGGCAAAATGGGGCGAAGGGTGGTTGTTCAAATCTTCGATCGGATCGCACGTGCCATCGAGCTCATGCTGGCACTGCTTTTCATCGTGGCGGTCCTGCTCAACTTCACCAACGTGGTCGGCCGCTACCTGTTCGGCATCTCGTTGCTCGGCTCCGACGAGGTGCAGGTCTTCATCATGGTCGGGATGACATTCCTCGGCGCCGTCGTGGTGACGCAGCGCAACCAGCATTTGCGGATGGATGTCCTGGTCGGGTTCATGCCCGCCCCGGTCCGTACGCTGCTGCGGATCGCCGAGCAGCTGCTGCTTGCGGTGTTGGCGGGCTTCGTGCTGACGCAGTCCTATTTCTATGCCCGGCAGATGCTGCGGATCGGACGCTCGAGCGACATGGCCGGCGTGCCGATGTGGATCCCGCATGGCGTGATCGCGCTCGGATTCGGATTGATCCTCATCATCGCGCTTTCGCGCGTCCTCGGCACCGCGCGACGAGCGCCGGAGCCGGCCGCGAAAGGCGAGGCAAAGCCATGACCTTTGCCCTCGCGATCGTGCCGATCACGCTGCTGCTGCTCGGCTTCCCGATCTTCCTGGTGCTGCTCACCGCGGTGACCGTCGCGTTGGTGTTCTTTATGAACGTGCCGCTGGCGGCGCTGCATCAGAACCTGTTCGCCTCGGTCAATGCGACGCCGCTGCTCGCCGTGCCGTTCTTCATCTATGCCGGCGAATTGATGGGACGCGGCAGCGTCGCGCAGCGGCTGGTCGATTTCGTGCAAGGCGGGGTCGGCTCGGTGCGCGGCAGTCTCGGCGTGACGGCGGTCGGCACCTCGGCGATCTTCGGCGCAATCTCGGGAGCGAGCGCCGCGACCGTCGCGACCGTCGGCAGGGTCATGGTGCCGGCGATGCGGCGCGCCGGCTACCCGGAGACCTTTACCGCCGGGCTGATCACCTCGGTCGGCGCCATCGACGTGATCATCCCGCCCAGCATCCCGATGATCGTCTATGGCGCGGCGGCGGAGGAATTGGTGGCGCGGCTCTATGCCGCCGGCGTCATACCGGGCCTGATGATCGCGGCGATGATCGCGCTCTACGTCATGTGGCGGGCGCGGCGGGAGAATTTCGGCGCCGGCGAACCGTTCGACCGCAAACGATTCCTCCATGCCACCGGCCGCAGCCTGTGGGCATTGGGCGCCCCGGTCATCATCCTCGGCGGCATCTATGGCGGCGTGTTCTCGCCGACCGAGGCCGCCGCCGTCGCCTGCGTCTATGCCGGTTTCGTCACCACCTTCGTTTTCCGCGAGCTCGGCTGGCGCGACATCATCGAAGCCAGCGCCTCGACCGTGCTGTTCACCGGCCAGATCCTCATCATCGTGGCGTGTGCCGGCGTCTTCGCCTGGCTTCTGACAGTGAATCAGGTCCCGGCGACGATCACGGCATGGCTACAGTCGTTGAATGTGTCGGCATGGATGCTCCTGCTGGCCATCAACATCCTGCTCCTGGTGGTGGGCTGCTTCCTCGACCCGCTGTCGGCGATCCTGCTGCTCAGCCCGCTCCTGGTGCCCATGGTGAAAGCGGTCGGCATCAACACCGTGCATTTCGGTATCGTAGTGACGGTCAACCTGGCGATCGGCCTGTTCCATCCGCCGTTCGGGATCAACATCTTCGTCGCGCAGTCCGTGCTCGGGCTCAAACTCGAAACGATCTATCGCGGCATCATACCCTTCGTGATAATTTATCTGATCGCGCTGGCGCTGATTACGTATATCCCGGACATATCGCTGATCGGGGTCAAGTATCTGCTGGCCAAAGGCTGATACCAGAAAAGACAGGGAGGATGAGCTCGATGACCACGACACCAAGGCTGCTTGCGGCCATCGCGGCGCTGGCGGCCGGCGTTCTCGCTGCGATGCCCGCAGGCGCGCAGCAGTTCACCTTGAAGCTGTCGTCGCCGACGATCAACGACGCCACGCACGAGTTCTACAAGACCCTGAAGGCCGGCATCGAGCAGCGCGCGCCGGGAAAGATCAAGGTCGAGATCTATCCCGCCAACCAGCTCGGCCAGCTTCCGGCAGTGGTCGAGGGCGTGGCGCTGGGCACGATCGAGGCGGGCTCCGCGGCAAACGGCTTCTGGATCAGCCTCGAGCCGCGCTTCCAGGTGCTCGACGCGCCCGGCTTGTTCGACGATATCCCGCATGGCTACAAAATGCTGAACGATCCGGCGATCCGCGCGCGACTTGCGACCTGGGGCGCGGACAAGGGAATCGAGATTCTCGCGCCCAGCCTTTACAGCCCGCTGATGCTGCTGTCGCACAAGGCGGTGCGAACGGTGGCGGACATTCAAGGACAAAAAATCCGCACGCAGGGCGGCGCGCCAATTCAGGTCGATCCACTGAAGAAGCTTGGCGCCATTCCGGTCTCGCTGCCGCTCGGCGAGGCGTTGCCGGCGATGCAGAACCGGACGATCGATGGAATGGTCGCCGCGGCGGCGCCTTTCGTTGCGTTCAAGTACTACGACATCGCCAAGCCGATGACCTATATGCCGGCCACCTTGTTCGCCGCGCCGGTCGTGGTCAACCGGCAGTTCCTGAAATCGCTCGGACCGGAGCTTGAAGCGATCGTTCGCGCCGAAGCCCGCAAGGCCGAGGCCGTCTTCCTGGATTGGAACGTCAACGACATCAAGGACAAGGAAGAGGTCTGGAAGAAGAACGGCGGCGAGGTCATCACCATGGCGCCGCCCGAGGCGAAGAAATACGTCGATCTGGTCACGCCGGTCGCCGCGTCGATCCTGTCGGCCAATCCCAAGGTCAAGGACGACTACGAGGCTCTGCTCGCGGCGGCGAAAAAGTACCGGCAATAGGCTGTGATCACGACGCTCGCCGGCGCCGACCGCATCCGGATGGTTTGAGACCAATCGTCTATTTCGTGTTGGCGGTCACAGCGCGCGGAGAACCGAAAGGGCGATCCTCCCAGCCAGCAGTTTGGCAAGGAGGACGCCGCGATGGATGCTTTCGCCCACTATCCTCGGACTCCCCAAGAGGGCTTGCGTCGAACGCCGCCGACCGGGCGGCCCGCTCCCCTGCCCGCCCGAATCGGACACGCCGACACTCTGACAGCACGCCGGGATCAATGCCCGCGATGCCGCGCATTGGCCGCAGGGCCGCGCGTGTCGAGCTACCAGCCGGGAGGCGTGATCGCGCATCATTGGCAATGCGAGTGCTGCAACTCCGGTTGGGACACCTTCTTTCAACCGCTGTTGGTCTAGGCAGCTCTCGGCACATCCAGGGCTAGAGCCGGCCTCAACCTCAAGACCGCCAGGACGACCGGCCTGGGCATTCCGCCGCTGGCGCCCGCCGACTTGCAGCGCGTGTCGAAAGTCCGATTATTGTCCAAACGCGGCGAAAGGACAGGGCGATCGATCATGACCAGATTGCATCTTGATGACCGGATCGCGGCTCGCCTCAAGCTTGTCGACGAGCATATCAGTTTCGAAAATCAGCATGATCTTGAAGGCATCATGGGGACTTTCGGAGCGACAGCGCGTTACGACGATGAACCGTGGGACGCGCATTACACCGGACGCGACGAAGTCCACATGTTTTACCGGGGATTGCTGCAAGCCCTGCCGGGACTGCAGATCGCGGTGCAGCGCCGCCATGCGAGCGACGACGCCGTCGTCCTCGAGGTCGTCATTCGCGGGCGGCACCTGGGCCCGTGGCGCGGGCTTCCGGCGACCGGGCGCCAGATTGAATTTTCGCTCTGCGGCATCTTCACGTTCGACGACGACGACCGCCTGGCGGGCGAGAAGATCTACTACGACCGAGCCACGCTGCTGCGACAGCTTGGCGTATTTCACGAACCCGACCGCGCGATGGGGCGCATCACCACCGCGCTCGCTCACCCCCTGACAATGGCGCAAATCGTCGGGCGGAAGATTTGGCGGCAGCCTTAGCCCCCTTGCATTCTTTGGCGCCCCTTCTTCGGAGTGTTCAAGCCTTGCGGGGCACAGCTTGCTTGTTCGCAAGATAAACCGTTTGCGTGAAGGGCTTGTCCTGAAGCGGGTTGTGAAACGTCACCTGCTTCGGCGCGCGCATCCGCGAAAATGCGCCCGAGGCGCGCGGTGAAGGCGTCGTCCGGACGGTCGTTGGACCAGAGCGCGAAGATGCCGCCGGGGCGCAGATGCGCGGCCAGCCGGGAGAGTCCCTGCTCGCCGTAGAACGCGGCGTGCCGGGGATCGAGCAGGGAGTCGGGGGAATGATCGATGTCCACCAGCACCGCGTGAAACCTGCGGGCGGGGGCGGCCGGATCAAAGCCCGCTTCGGATGCCGCAAGCGCGAAGAAATCGCCTTGCACCAAGCGGCACCGGGGGTCGCGGGTCAGCTCGGGGCCGAGCGGCACCAGCCCCTGCGCGTGCCAGTCGATCACCGCCTCCAGCGCCTCGACCACGATCAGCGCGGCGACGTTCCTGTGCTCCAGCACGGCCTTGGCCGTATAGCCCAGGCCCAGCCCTCCGACGACGACGTCAAGTCCAGGTTCGGAAAGTCCCGCCAGCCCCAGCCGGGCCAAGGCGATCTCCGATGCCGTGAACAAACTCGACATCAGAAATTCATCGCCAAGCTTGATCTCGAAGACATCCATACCGAGCTTCAACTCGCGACGCCTGCGCAAGCTCAACGCCCCGATCGGTGTCGGGCGATAGTCCAGTTCTTCGAAGTCGAGGCTCATTGGGCGCTCACCTGATGCGTCGACCACGCCTTGGAAGATTTCAATCCCGATTTGCGCTCGCGCGATCCGCAGGTCGATGGTAGCCTCGCGCCTGCAACAAAAACCGGGGCCTGGGAGACCGCATGACACGCATAGCAACCTTAGACCGCGCCGACATGAACGTCGAACAGGCGCGCGTCTACGACGCCGCCAAGGCGTCCAGCGGCATCGTCGGCGGGCCGTACCATGCCTATATCCGGTTGCCGAAATTGTTCGAGGCCTGTCAAAACCTGCGGGCCAGCCTGGCGTCCGGCCCGTTGTCCCGGCGCGAGCAACAAATCGTCAACCTCGTCGTCGCCCGCCACTGGAACGCGCGATATCCATGGTTCGCTCAAGTGCGCGGCGCGCTCGCCGTCGGAATCGAGCAGCCGGTCATCGACGCGATCAACGCGCGCGAGATTCCCAAACTGGACGACGCGCGCGAACGAACTTGCTTTGTCGTGGCGCGCGAACTCCTTGCCGACAAGGGCCTGCGCGACGAGACCTACGCCGCCGCGCAAGACACGATGGGGCTGGAGGGCTTGGTGGCACTGGTCGCGTCGACCGGCAGCTTTTCGATGACCTGCCTGACGGCCAACACATTCGGGATTGATCCGCCGCCCGCCAACCCGACCCCGCTCGCGGAATAGCGCTCCCGGCCGCACGACATGCGGAGAGCACGAACGCTGTTTTCCCTACTGTCATCGCGGAGATCGGTCGATCATGGACGCGACGCGCTCACGCGATGCGGACGCCGCAATCGCTCTCACGACCGACCGCTTCGTGCACTCGCTCGGGCCTTGGGTGCCTGTCGCCAAATAAGGATCCGCCATGCTGCCCCAGTACCAGAAAATCATCGACATCAGCCTTGAGCTCGATCCCAGGAATTTCGGCATGCGTACGCCCGCCGGATTCAAGAAAGACATGCAGTTCGAAATGGAGGTCCTCAAGGAGCACGACGCGCCGGGCGGCGCCGGGCAAATCGTTCGTGGCGTGCACATGCGGCTGCACGCCGGGAGCCACGTCGACGCTCCCGAGCACAATGTCCGGGGCGGCACGCAAATCCATCAGCTGCCTCTCGACTTGTTCATCGGGGACGCAATCATCGCGGATTTCCGACACAAGCTTCCTGCCAAGGCGATCACCGAGAGGGACATGGAGAACTCGCTGGGCAACCGCATCAGAAAAGGCGATCGTCTGCTGCTGCGGACCGATCACAACAACAGCTATGACGGCGGTTCCGAACGATGGATGACGGAATCGCCCTATCTCACCATCGGAGCCACGAAGTGGTGCATCGAAAAGGGCGTGGTCATCGTCGGGTACGATTTCTATCACGGCAACGACGAGCCCGGCGCGCCACGGGTATTTCACAACTCCCGTACCCTCAGCGAGCACGGCATCATCACGATGCCCTACCTGAAGAACCTCGATCGCATCGAAAAAGACCGCTTCACCCTGATCGGGCTTCCGCTCAACCTGATCGGTGCCGAGGCGTCGCCGGTGCGCGCGGTCGCGCTTTGCTGATGTCACGCGCTGCAAAATAAAAGCCGGGTAAAAGGGAGAGAGTGCCGTGAAATTTTCTCAACTGATCGCGGCGGTGCTGACGGGGCTCGTGTGCCTCTGTCCTCCGGCGCGGGCACAAGATCATTATCCGTCCAGATTGATTACGGTCATCGCACCCATCACCGCCGGCACGACCATCGACATTCTCGCGCGGCTGTATGCCGACAGACTTTCCAAGCGCTTCGGCCAGCAAGTCGTAGTCGTGAACCGTCCGGGTGCAGGCGGCCTGATCGCCGCACAAGCGGTCGCGAGCTCTCCCCCGGATGGCTACACCCTCATCTTCGTGAATTCAGGGCATACCATCCTCGGCGCGTTGAACAAGAATCTGCCGTTCGATCCCGTTCGCGACTTCGCAGGGGTTTCCCTTGTCGGCGAAGCGCCGACCATAGTGACGGTACCGCCCGCCCTCGACGTATCGAACCTGAAGGAATTCGTCGCACGGGCGAAGGCCAGGCCCGGCACCATCAACTACGGATCGGCAGGTATCGGTACCGCCACCCACCTCGCGGGTGCGTACTTCGCGCTGAAGACCGACACAGACCTGGTCCATATTCCATACACCGTCAGCGCCACCATCATTGCGGACATGCTGGGCGGGCGTATTCAGGCGTCATTCGTTCCGGCCGCCTTTGTCCTGCCGCTGCTTCAAGACGGACGCTTGCGCGCCCTGGCGGTGTCCGCCAGGGAGCCGGTCACCGATCCGATCAGGATTCCAACGGCGCTCTCGCAGGGAATCGATTATCAGAATGCAACCTGGTATGGCATTCTCGCCCCGGCCAAGACACCGAAAGCCGTCCTCCAAAGTCTCAGTCAGGCAATCTCGGAGGTCGGCAAGGACCCGGAGCTGCAAGCCAAGATTCGCGCCCAGGGAATCGATCCTCGGGATATCGAGCTGGAAAAATTCGACCTCCATATTCAGGCGGACATGGCTCGCTTGGACCCGTTGCTGAAAGCGATCGCAGATCAACGATAGGTCGTTGCCGCGCCTGGGGTTGATGACCCGCGCTCATCGCCCGCTCAACTGCCGCGCGCTTCGGCGGCATCATGTCGAGGTTGCCTGAGGCTTCGGATTCCACTTACGATGCGGGCGGACCGCGGGCGCATGATCTCGTAATCTGAAAATCGCCGCGCAAGGGAGAATTGTATGTCGGGAGACGTCACCGAGGTGCTGGCCGGCTTTGCAGCTTCGCTGCAGTACGATGATCTTCCGGGACATGTCCGCGATCACTGCAAGAACGTCCTGCTGGACACATTGGCATGTGCGGTCGCCGGGCACCGTGGCGAGGAGACGCAACAGGTCGCCGCCCTGGCGTCGGCGCTGGCGCAATCCAACGAGAGCAGCGTCATTGGCGGCGACCGGCTGTCGCTCGCCGGCGCGACAATCCTGAATGGCTATCTCGTCACCGCGGTCACCATGTGCGACGTGCACCGGTCGACGCTGACCCATGTGACGCCGGAAGTGATCCCGCCCGCCTTGGCGATCGCCGAACGCGACGGCTTGTCGGGCCGCGACCTGATGGTCGCCATCGCCGCCGGATGCGAAGTGACGACGCGGATCGGCATTGGTCTCGATTACCCCGCGTTCCGGGCCAAGGGCTGGCACGGCCCGGGCGTCCTGGGTCCGTTCGGCGCCGCCGCGGCGGTCGGCCGGCTTCGCCGGTTCGACACCGAGACCATGGCCAAGGCGTTCGGCCTCGCCGGCAGCCAGGCAGCCGGCACCTTCGCAGCATGGGGAACGCCGACGGTGAAGTTCCACCAGTGCCGCGGCGCGCTCTCAGGGTTGTTGGCGGCGCTGCTGGCGGAGCAGAAGTTTCTGGCGACGCGCGAATTTCTCACCGCCAAGGACGGCGGCCTCTACAACGCATATGCGAACGGCGGCCGGCCCGAAGCGGTCACGGCCGATCTGGGAAAGCGCTGGGAGCTCGAGCAGATCGCGTTGCGCCTGTGGCCGTCCGCCTCGTCGATCCAGGGCATGAATACCGCGCTGTTCGATCTGGTCGAACAACAGAAGATCGATCCCGCCAGGGTGAAAAAGGTTCGCGTGGCATTGAGCCAGCCGGCGTTCGATCTGCACGGCAAGCTGGCGCACTACAAGGCGAAGTTCGACGCGCTAATTTCCGGGCATTACACCGCGGCCGTGATTCTGCACGACCAGGAGCTGACGCTCGCGCAGTTCGAGCCCGCCCGCTACGACGATCCGAAAATGCGGCGCGCCGCGGCCGAGCAGATCGAGATCCGCCCGGATGCGACGCTGACCGGCGTGCAGGCGGTGGTGGAGATCGAGAGCGACGGCACGATGCTCACGGCGCGCTGCGACCATCCTCGCGGTTCGGCCGAGAACCCGCTGTCGCGCGCCCAGATCGAGGGCAAATTCCGCACCTATGCGGACGGCGTGCTGGCCGCCTCCGCCATCGCGGGGGCGATCGACGCGGTCGGCGATCTGGAAAACCTGGGCTCGGTGCGAAAACTCATGGACATGCTGCGCGCGGCGCCGCGGCGCGGCCAAGCCGACCGCGCGACGCTGGCCGCCGCCCGCGGCTGACGAGGACGCCGGCCGGCGTCACGCGAGCGCGTATCATCGAACCCAAAAACATGCGCACTAGGCTGGCGTCAAAGGCGCTGGTACGCTGAGGCAACCATCCGCAGTCCACCACTGCGGGGCAAAAAAATACCTGGGGAGGAGCGCTGATGAACAGACGCGCGCTATTGGCCGCGCTGACGAGCGTGGCGGTGCTCTCGGTCGCCACTGGCGGCACGGCGCAGACGCCCGACGACTATCCGAACCGTCCCATCCGCATCATCGTGCCGCAGGCGGCCGGTTCCGGGGTTGACCAGCAGGCGCGCGTGCTGGCGCAGAAGATGAGCGAGCTCTGGGGCCAGCAGGGGGTGGTGGAGAACCGTCCGGGCGCCAATGCCATCGTCGGAATGGAGGCCGGAGCCAAGGCCGCTCCCGACGGCTACACGCTGATCTATGCTCCGGTCAGCGCAGTGGCGATGAACAACTTCATCTACAAGAAACTCTCCTACGACCCGCTGCGCGACTTCGTGCCGATCACCCAGACCGTCGCCAACCCGCTGGGCGCGGTGGTCAATCCCGCTTCCGGCATCAAGTCGATCAAAGATATTGTCGAGCGGGCGAAGGCGAACCCCGGTGAGCTCAATTACGGCTCGTTCGGCATCGGCAACATGACCCATCTGATGGGCGTGCTGCTGTCGATTGCCGCCGATATCAAGATGACGCACGTGCCCTACCGGGGCCAGACGCCGGCGATCACCGACGTCCTGAGCGGACAGATTCCGCTCGCATTCACGACCACGGCCGGCGTGACCGATCTCGCGGAATCGGGAAAGCTCACTCTGCTCGCCACGTTCGGCAAGGAGCGCGACGAGCAGTTCCCCAACACGCCGACCCCGACCGAATTCGGCTATCCGAGCGTGGTCATCGTGGGCTGGGCCGGCTTGTTCGCGCCGGCCGGCACCCCGCCGCACATCATCAACCGGCTGCACCGCGGGATGGCGACGGCGCTCGCCTCGCCCGACGTCAAGGACGCGATATTGCGGCAGGGTTCGAAGGCGGTGAGCAGCAGCAGCCCGGCGGAATTCGAGCGCTACATCAGGTCGGAATCACAGAAATTCTATCCCGTCATCAAGGCGGCGGGCCTCGAAGGATCGCAGTGAGCCGATGTCCTACGTCAAGAAGACGCATCGCTTCGGTCTGCTGACGCCCTCGTCCAACACGACCCAGGAGCCGGAATTCTCGGCGGCGCTGCCGCCGACCGTTTCGCTGCACACCGGGCGCGTCGCCTACCGCGACATCACGCCGGAAGAACAGATGCGCTGCGTGCTGGAGCTCGAATCGGAGAGCCGCAAGCTCGCCGATGCCGAGGTCGATGCCATCGTGTTTGCGGCGACCGCTCCCACGCTCGCCAAGGGCAAAGGCTACGACCGCGAGCTGATCAAGCGCATGGAGGATGCCTCGGGCAAACCCGCGACCACGGCGGCGACCGCATTTGTCGACGCCCTCACGCGGCTCGGCGCCGGGAAGATCGCCATCGGCGCGCCGTGGAGCAAGACCATGGACAAGGCCATGGTCGACTTCATGGAGACGAGCGGCTTTGAGGTCGTCCACAGCGAGGTGGTGGGATTCGTGGCCTCGATCGAGCTCGGCCGGGTCGGTCCGGAACAAGCCTATGAGCTCGGCCGCCGGACGGACCGGCCGGACGCGGACGCCATCATCATGCCCGGCGGCAACTGGCCTTCGATGAGCATCGTCGAGCGGCTGGAGCGCGAACTCGGCAAGCCGGTGCTCGCGAACAATGCCGTCAGCCTTTGGGCGGGTCTTCGCCTGCTCAAAAGCGGCGACAGCATCCCCGGCTATGGCCGGCTGCTCCGCGACCATCTGACGGGATGAATTGTGCAGGCCTGATACAGCACATCTTGCTCTGGTCGGCGGCGGTGCGCCCTGACCGTCGGCTGAGTGATGCGACGGAATTCACCAGGGTAGCCGGGCCTGTTCGCAAATCCGCGCCGGTGTGGCTGATCAGCTACAGCCCTCCGCGCAGACTCGTTGCATACTGCCGCCGCCATCCTCACGCGGGGGCGGAGGTCATGCGGAAATTCCTTCTCGGAACGGCCGCGCTGATTGCGCTGGCGAGTCCGGCGATCGCGGCCGACATGCGCCCTCCGGTCTACAAGGCGCCGCCGCCCGTCCCGGTCTGGAGCTGGACCGGCTGCTACGCGGGCGGCCATGCGGGCGGCCTGCGGACCCATCAGGAATGGATCAACCAGACGCCCGGCGGCGATTTTTTCGGCCAGTCGCTCGGCGGACATGACGTGAATCACTGGCTTGGCGGCGTGCAGGCCGGCTGCGACTATCAGTTCGCCGGCAGCTTCGTGATCGGCATCCAGGGCGACTATGCCTGGACTGACGCCGAGGGCAGCCATGACAGCGCACGCGAGTTCGGCGTTGCCTATCACAGCAAGACAAAATCGCTGGCATCCGTCACCGGGCGTATCGGCTATGCCTGGGATCGCTTCCTCGGCTACGTCAGGGGCGGCGGCGCCTGGCAGCGCGACGACTACTGGGCCACGACGATCATCGTCGGAACCGCCTATGCGGGGCGCGAGACGCGGCCCGGATGGACCATTGGTATCGGCGGGGAATATGCCTTCACCGACGTCCTCTCCGGCTTCGTCGAATACAGCTATTACGATTTCGGCAATCCCCGCATCGGCCTCACGCCGCTGTTGGTCGGGTTGCGCCCGGGATTCGTCGATATCAAGGAGACCACGGGCGTGGTGCGCGCCGGTATCAACGTGCGGTTCGGCGGTTATGGCGCGAGATACTGAGCGCCGCGAGCAATCAACTCGTCGACGGATTGCGTCTCGACGCGGTCCAGTCGATGACGTCGCCCTCGGGTCGCGGTGATACGGCCCTCCCGGGCCCGCCGCTATACCCGTTCCGGATTGCCGACTCCGCGGCCTAGTGCCCGCCGGTGCGACGCTTCAGATTGAGGTGGATGTTCTTCTCGCGCGTGAAGCTGATGAGCTCCTCGATGCCCTCCTCGCGTCCGACACCGGACTGCTTGTAGCCGCCGAACGGCGCGCCGAGAAAGTGCTTCGACACGTCGTTGATCCAGACGAAGCCCGCCTCCACCGCCGCCGCGGCGCGATGGGCGGTGATGAGATCGTTGGTCCAGATCGAGCAGGTGAGCCCGTATTCGACCTGGTTGACCTGCGCCAGCATCTTCTCTTCGTCGCTCCATTTGAGGATGGAGAGGATCGGCCCGAAGATCTCTTCCTTGCCGATGCGCATGTCCATGGTGACGTCGGCAAATACCGTGGGCTCGACGTAGAAACCCTTGGCCAGATGCGGGTCGCTCGGCCGCTTGCCGCCGCTCAGAAGCCGCGCGCCGTCCTGCTTGCCGGCCTCGATGTAGCCGAGCACCCGATCGTACTGCACCTTGCTCACGATGGAGCCCATGGTGGTCGCGGGATCGGTCGGAATACCGGGCTTGTAGCGCTTGACCGAGTTCTTCACGCGCTCGAGCACGGCGTCGTAGATCTTCTCGTGCACGAAGGCGCGGCTGGTGGAGCCGCAGGACTGTCCGCACCAGGTGAAGTTCATGCCGTCGACCACGGCGGCGGAGACCGCCTCGAGATCGGCATCGGGGAATGCGATCAGCGCATTCTTGCCGCCGAGCTCGAGCGTGACCGGCTTGAGCGTGTCGGCGGCGGCCTTCATCACGGCGCGGCCGGTGGGCACGCTGCCGATCAGCGCGACCTTGGCAACGTCGGGGTGGCTCGCCAGCACCTGGCCGACCTCCTTGCCGCCCGGCACCAGATTCCACACGCCCGGCGGCAAAATGCCGTCGATCAGCTCGGCGAGCCGCAGCGAGGAGAGCGGCGCCTGCTCCGGCGGCTTGACCACGATGGTGTTGCCGGCGGCGAGCGGCGCCGCCGACTTGCCGGCGACGAACATGAAGGGATGGTTGAACGGAATGATGCGCCCGACCACGCCGAAGGGCTCGCGCACGGAGAAGTTCACCGCGTCCGGCCCCATCGGGATCGAGGCGCCCTTCATCTCGGTGACGAGGCCGGCGTAGAAATCGAGCTGCGCCGCGCCCGCCTGGGCGTCGCGCACCATCTCGGCATAGGGGTTGCCGCAATCGGCGGCGTCGATCATGGCGAGCTCGTCGCCGTTCTTGCGCAGGACGTCGGCGATGGCGCGCAGCATCTTTGCGCGCTCGAGCGGCAGCACGCGCCGCCACTCGCGGAACGCGGCCTTGGCGGCGGCGATGGCGGCTTCGGCGTCCGCCACCGAGCCGTCCACCACCTTGCCCAACGACTCGCCGGTACCGGGGCTGATGGTGTCGATGTAGCGGTCCAGCTTCGGCTTCTGCCACTTGCCGGCGTAATACGGATCGCGGTGCGACGGCAGATTGGGAGCGGCGGCTTGCGTTCTTGCCGCGGATGCAACTGCAACCATGGGATTTCCTCTCGTGTCGTGCTGATTTTTTCCGCCAGCGTTGAAAGCTTTGATAAATCGGTAGAAATACGATTTCAACAGCAAAGAGCCGGAATGCGGATCGGAGCGGCGCGTTTTTACTTCGGCGCAACCCGAAGCGTCATGCAACCGAAGTGTGTTGCAATACTCTATGTGAGCTTCGGTCCTCAGTCGATGAGGAGCATCCAATGTTTTCAGTCATCTTTGAAGTGTGTCCAAAAGCTGAGCGGTTCGACGAATATCTTGCTCTCGCCAAGCGCTTGAAGCCGCTCCTGGAAAAAGTCGACGGCTTCGTGGACAACGAGCGTTTCGAGAGCAAGCGGCGACCAGGCTGGATTCTTTCGCATTCGACGTGGCGCGACGAAAAGTCGGTCGTCCGCTGGCGCACCGCGGCGGAGCACCACTTGGCCCAGGAGCACGGCCGCTCGGAGATTCTGCGGGATTATCACTTGAGAGTTGGCGACGTCACCGCCGATACCGATGCGCCCGAGGAAGCGCCCATTCGCGAGCAGCGGTTCGACGAAACGGAGATCGGAGCGGCGAAGCTCGCAACACTGACCGAGATCACGCCGCAAGCGGGCGCCTCGTTCGGGTCACATGCCGATCTGCCCTCCGCTCTCGGCCTGGATGTATCGCGTGACGGGGTGGTCGAGCACGACGTGTTCGCCAGCATCTACAATCCCGGCAAGTTCGCGGTGCTGGTCTCCTGGACAGACGCAAACGGCGCGAACCTATGGACGCCCGTCGGGCCGAAGGGGGCGCGAACCCTGCGGCACCGCAAGGTTCGGATCGTGCGTGACTACGGCATGTTCGATCGCCGCGAGTCACCGCAATTCTATCCCGATGCCGAGGGGCGAGAAACCAAGCATCCGAAACCCGCGCCCTGAGGCCGGAACATCGCCCGACGCCGCGCTCCAGCGCCAGCTGTATGGTCTTCGAAGACGCGCAGCGTTCAGGTTCGTTTGATGTCGTCGAGGCCGCCGACCCGGCCGATGACCGTGTTGGCGCCGATCGCGATGACGAACAGGATGATCAGCAGCGCATACATCTGCGGCATGTTGAAGATGCTGTAGGCCTGGATCACCAGGAAGCCGATGCCCCGGTTGGAGAGCTTCGTTTCCGCGAGCAGCGTACCGATCAGCGCCACGCCGAGGCCGAGCCGCACGCCGTTGATCACGGGGTGGCGCATGGCCGGAAGATAGATCTTGGTCACCATCTGCCAGGTATTGGCGCGGAAGCTCCTGCCGACCCGGATGAGAACCTTGTCGATCTCGCGCATGCCGCCCGCGACGTTGAGCGCGACCGGAAAGAAGCAGGAGATCGCGCCCATCGCGACCTTGGAACCGGGTCCGACGCCGAACCACATGATCATGATCGGGAAAAAGATGATCTTCGGGCACGGACCGAGGTAGTACAGATAGGCTTCGTAGGCGCGCGACATGAATTTGCTGCCGCCGAGCAAAATGCCGACGGCGAGCCCGCTCACGCCGCCGATCACCATGGCGATGCCGATCTCGTAGAACGTCGTGTACAGATGGAAATAGAAGGTCGGGTCGCTCAGCGTGGCGTAGAGCGCCTTGCCGATCGCCGCGAGCGACGGCACGACGTCGCGGTAAAGCCAGCCGGATGCCGAGACGATTTCCCAGATCACCACGACACCCACGATGATGGCGATGCGCAGCGCCGTCACCGGATTCACGGGCAGCCGCAACGGCTTCGCGGAAGGCAGGCTCAGTCGACCGGTCTCAGCCATCGCTCAAGTCTTTCCATCAGGATGAACACGCACACGCTGACCAGGATCACGAAGCAGATCGCGGCGTAGGTTCCCGGCAGATCGTAGCGCTCGGCGAGCTCGTTGATAAGCTGCCCGAGGCCGCCGAAATTGATCAGGAACTCGACCCCGACGATGTTGATGAGCGAGAAGATCAGCCCCAGCCGCAGCCCGACGAAGATGGTCGGCAGCGCCGCCGGGAACAGGATCTTCCAGAATTGCTGCGCCGGGGTGAGATTGAAGCTCTTGCCCACATTGATCAGCACGCGCCGCGTAGCGGACAGGCCCTCGAGCGTCTTGAGGATGACGGGCGCTAATCCGGCGGTGAAGCCCATCATCACGATCGTGAGGGCGCTCCGCCCGAAGATCACGAGATAGAGCGGATACATCAACACCAGCGGGGCCGCCGCGATCGCCGCCACCCAGGTCTCGGTCGCCAGCCGCAACAAAAGGTAGCGGTGGAGCAGCACGCCGCCCGCGACTCCCACGAGGGTCACCAGGATGGTGGCCGAGAGCGCCTCCGTGGCGGTGAGCACGAAGCGGTGAAGCACCTGCTCCTCGACGATCACGCGCGGGAAGGCGGCGATGATGTCGGAGGGCATCGGCACGATGAAGCGATTGATGAGCCCGACGCGAATGAGGAGTTCGACGAGCACGATGAACCCCACGAACGAGCCGATGCCGAGCGCGGCGGGGCCATACCTGTTCTTGGCAAGCGTGGCGGCCGCGCTCATCGCTTCTCGGCCTCGCGCAACTTCCGCCCCTCCTCGTCCTCGAGTCCGCGGCTCGCTTCCTCGCGCAGGTCGCTCCAGATCTGCGCCACGTAGCGCCCAAAGGCCTCGCTCGACACGACTTCCGAGCTGCGCGGGCGCGGTAGCCTGATCTCCACGACCCGCTTCACCTTGCCGGGGCGGTAGGTCATCACCAGGATGCGGTCGGAGAGTTGCACCGCCTCGGTGATGTTGTGGGTAATGAGCAGCGTGGTCTGCTTGAGCTGCTGCTGGATTTGCAGGACCTTGTCGCCGAGGAGCAGCCTGGTCTGCTCGTCGAGCGAAGCGAACGGCTCGTCCATCAGCAGGATTTTCGGTTGCGCGGCGAGCGTGCGCGCCATCGAGACCCGCTGGCGCATGCCCCCGGACAGCTCCGCCGGGTAGCGCCGCTCGAACCCGTCGAGCCCGACCAGCCGCACGAAATGCCTGGCGCGGTCGTAACGCTCGGACTTCGGCAAGCCCGCGATCTCCAGCGGGAACGCCACGTTGTCGATGACGTTGCGCCAGGGGAAGGTGGACTCTTCCTGAAAGATCATGCCGATCGATCGATGCGGCCCCCGCACGCGCTCATCCGCGACCTTGACCGTGCCGTCATAGCCGTCGAGCAGCCCGCCAATGACGTTGAACAAGGTCGATTTGCCGCAGCCCGAGGGGCCGATGATGCCCACGAACTCGCCCGGCGCCACGTTGAACGAGACATGATCGACCGCCGTGAGCACGCCATCCGGCGTCTCGAACCGCTTGACGATATCGTCGACAACCAGAATCGCCGGCGCGCCGCTCGGCGCATCCGCATCAATGCGTTCAAACGGCACAGTCACGCCAGCCATCAATCGTTCCCTCTCGACATCCGTCTTGCGCGGCGCGGTTAGCCCGTCTGAGCCCACGCCTATAGCACATCCCGACCAGTGGAGACACGAACACACCCGGCGAAATTATGTCGCTGGCCGATCCGGCATGGCCAGGCAACGCCAGGTGTGGCGCGGCACCCGCTGTCGATTGCTGAACCGAGGCGCAATTTATGCAGGGTCAGCTCTGCTCCGCCTGGAAAGGCCGGCCGGCGCGCCGGCACCAGTTCTCCCAGGCCCGGTTGATGCCGTAGGACCCGGTGCGCGAGGCGACCTTGTCCACTTCCCCGGTGGTGAGGAACTTGACCTCGCCCATGTCCATGGCCTGCTTCTGCAGCCGCGCGTTGACCTCGAGGTAAACCGAAATATAGACGGCATGGCGGATATTCTTGCCAGCGACGGTTGCACCGTGGCCGCGCATCAGCGCGGTGCCCCCAGCGCCCATGAGCTTGGCGAGATCGCGACCCATGTCCATGTTCTCGACCAGCAGCGCGGTATCGCCGAAATGGTCGTGGGAGTCCCAGACCGGCACCTCGTGGCCGATCGATGCGCCCATGTGAAAGATCGGCTTGATCTTCTCGCCCGTCACGCCGAAGGGGATGACGCTTTCGCTGTGATTGTGCACCACCGAGATCACATCCGGCCGCGCCTCGTAGAGCGCGCCGTGGATGAAGCGTTCGAGGTAGGGCGCGCGGCCGCGAGGATCGACCGGCGTGCCGTCGAGCATGAACTCCATGATGTCGTCCTTCTCGATGCAGTCGGGAGCGCGCGAGCGCGAGAGCAGGTAGCGCCGCGGATCGTCGGGATGGCGCACGCTGATGTGGCCGAATGAATCCACCACGCCTTCGCGCGCGAGGATGCGGTTCCCGGTCACGAGTTCTTCGAGCAGGTAGTCGAGCTTGGCCATCGGCGTTTCCTTCGTGTTGGACCTCATCCCGAGGTGCGAGCGCAGCGAGCCTCGAAGGATGACCGGGGAGGATCGGAGCCGTCCCGCTTCGCTCGCGCGTCGGGATGACGGACAGCGAGTGGCGTTTTTCGTTACAGGATAAAGCTCACGGAGCCGAGCGTGCCAAGCTCATGCGCGTCGATGAGCACGCGGCGCTCCTTGATGCGGAAGGAATCCCCGGCGCACTTGAGGATGTAGCGATAGGCGCCGACATATTCCCGGATTCGTTCGTAGCGCCGGTAGCGATAGCAGACGAAGTTGGCGGCGACCGTCACGAGATCGCCCTCGCGGGCGACAATACGTACGTTTGTGATCAGGCGCCGCGTGCGCGATTTGGGAAACTCGGCGTGGCAATTCGGATCGAGCACCCGGATGATGCGCTGGCGTATCCGCTCGCGGTCATCGGCGACGAGGAACAGCGTGGTACGATGGTCGCCGTCGAGCTGATCGTTGGGAGGAACGTAGTAGGCGGCATCGTCGGTGAGGAGCTCCTGCCACTCGTTCAGCTTCCATTCGTCGAGCAACGCGGCCTCGTGGTAGAGGAAATCCTCGACTTCCGCGCGCGTGATCACCCTCGGGGCCGCCACCGTCATTTCTGCGCTCCCATCAGCTCGTTCCAGCGCCGCCAGAATATACGCAGGTGATGCTCGTCGCTGTTGAGCTGCTCGCCCTCCTTGCCCATGCCGCGCGACATTTCCGACCAGCGGTCGTCGGCCCAGTTGGCGAGACCCTGCTGAACCAGTTCGAGCGCCTCCACATCATCGGGCGTCGCGAAGCCACCGGGCCCGTAGAACGTGAGAAATGCATCGAGCCGACGCGCGCGGGCGTCCTCGCCCTCCTCCACCGGACCGAGCGCCCAGGCGGTGACGTGCATCTTGCCGACGCCATCGGGATAGAAGGTGCGCACGGTCACGGACGAGCCGTCGTTGATCACCAGATTGGGGAAGATGACCAGGTTGCGGTTGGTGTCCGCGACCCGCCCCGCGCGCTCCGGGCCGAGGCGGCTGACCAGCTCGCCGCGGATATCGTCGATTTCCGCCTTCGCCGCCTCGCCGTAGAGCGGAATCCATTTGGCGACCGGCCGCCCGCGGAAATTGACATTGTCCGTGGTGAAATGGCCGTTGCCGAGCTCGACCGCCTTGCCCCGCGTCGGCAGCACCAGCCCCTCCTCCTTGGGCGGCTCGATCTTCACGCCCGAATTGGCCATGAAGTTGAGCCAGGTCGAATGGGTCGCGGGCAGGTGATAATCGTCGACGCTGTTCTCCACCATCAGCTTCCAGTTGGCGGCGACGTCGTATTCCTGCACGCCGGCGATGATCTCCATCTGGCCCGAGGGCGACTGATCGATGACGAGATCGATGTAGTCCTTGGCGCCCGCCAGATAGTCGGATAGCGGATCGGCGTCCTCGTCGAGACACATGAACCAGAAGCCGCGATACTCCTCGAACCGCGCCGGGCTCCGCAGACCATGCGAGGACTTGTCGAAGCTCTCGGCATAGGCGTCGGCGCCCGGCACGCCGACGAGCCGGCCGTCATTGCCGTAGGTCCAGCCGTGATAGATGCACTGGAAGCGCCTCCGGTTGCCCTCGCGCTCGGTGCAGACGATCGCGCCGCGGTGGCGGCAGGTATTGAAGAGACAGTGGAACTGGCCCGCCTGATCGCGACAGAAGATCACCGGCCGGCCGGCGACCTTGCGTGAACGGAAATCGCCCGGCTTCTTCAGCTCGGAGGAGTGCCCGACATAAATCCAGCAGCGGCCGAAGATTTGCGCCCGCTCCGTGCGCAGGACGTCCTCCGACACCAGGACTTCGCGATCGAGCAGGAACCGCTTCTTCTCGCGGTCATCGACGATGTAGGAGCGGACGGACATTTCCCATTGCCTCTCGCTGCGGCCGGCTAAGGCGCTAACGTATAGGCCGGTTCAAAACGGGGTCAATTCCACCGTGGCCATCGCGGCCGCGGAACCGGACTACGCGCCACCCTATTGAACTTTTCCCGCAGGGCGCTAAAGCACACCCCGCTAAAGCCCATCGTCTCCTTCGCAAACAGTCCCCTCATGGCAGAAAACCCCATCCCCGTCTGCGCCGCGGCCGATCTTCCTCCCGGCAGCGTCAAGAGCTTCGAAGTCGGCGACGAGATCGTCGCCGTCTACAATATCGACGGCACGTTCTATGCCACCGAGGCGCGCTGCACCCATGCCACCGCCGATCTCGCCGACGGCATCCTGGAGGGCGACGTGATCGAATGCAGCCTGCACTTCGGTGCGTTCCACGTGCCGACCGGCAAGGCCGTGCAGGCGCCCTGCTTCGTCGATCTCAAGACCTTCCGCACCGAAGTGAAGGACGGCCAGGTGCTGGTCGACCTGGAGGCGCCGGCGGCGACGGCCTCGTGATCTCCGCGGCGTTTGCGATCTGAACCCCGCGCGGCGGGTCCCACCGCCCAAGCGGACGGAGAACTGCCCCGCCCCTATGTCTGCGGCTGCGGTTCTGGCTGCGGCGCCGGTTGAGGCACCGGCTCCGGCTTCGGCTCCGGTACGGGCCCCGTCTTGGTCTTGGCCTTCTCGCGCGGCGGCCCCATCAGCAGCGGTTGGAACAGCACGGCCGCGGCCATGGTGGTGACGAGCGCAAGCGCCATCAGCTTGCCCATGCTCGACGTACCGGGATGGCTCGACAGCCACAAGCTGCCGAAGGCGGTCGCAGTGGTGCCCGCACTGAACATCACCGCACGCGTCAGGCTTGATTGCAGCAGGTCGGTCTGGCCCGCTCGCCACGCCATGATGTAGTAGATCTTGAAGGCGACCCCGACGCCGAGGAGCAACGGCAACGCGATGATGTTCGCGAAATTGAGCTTCATGCCGAACAGGACCATCAGCTCCATGGTCACGATGCCGGCCATCAGCAGCGGGATGATGGTCAGCAGGACGTCGCCGAAGCGGCGCAGCACGATCCAGAGCAGAATGGTGATCGAGCCGAGCGCCCAGAACCCGGCTTCGAAGAACGCGTGAATCACGGTACGACCGGATTCCAGAATCGCAATCGGGCCGCCGGTGGAATTCGGCTCGACCTCCTGCACCGCGCGCGCGAATTGGCGCAACGTCTCGTTGTCGGTCGGGTCGCCCTTGGGCAGGATTTCGACCTTGTACTGTCCGTCCTTGGTGACCCATCGCTCCGTGATGTCGGCTGGAAGGGTTTGGAGCGTGACCGGCTCGGCGTGCAGATAGCCCCGCAGTTCATCGAGCGCGGTCTGGAGCGGGGGAATCATGGCCGCCTGCGCGCGCGCGCGCAATGCTTCATCGCCGTCCGCAAGTTTCGTGAGGTCGTCGGCGAGCCGGTTCGCCGCGATGCCGCCGCGCCCGGTCTGCGTACCGGCCGCCTGCTTCAAGTTCGCCACCGCGGCCTTGAGCGCGGCAACATTATCGGCGTCCGTGGGCGGCTTCTTGTTCGGGTCCGGCCGCAGCGCCGGCTCGAGCACGGTCGCGAGCTGACGGATGGCGGCGAGCTTGGGCTGCTGATCGGCGGGAATGAAACTCTCGACTGTCTTTACGCTCGAAACCTCCGGCAGCTTGGACAGCTTCGCCGCGGCGGCCTTCACCGCCTCCTCGTTCGGCACCAGCACATAGATCGAGCTCGCTCCGATCGCGGGATCGCTGCGCAGCTCCAGGAACGTCGCAACCGACTCGACCTTCGGACTTCTCAGGTTGAGTGGATTGAAGTCGAACTGCAGCCAATACAGCAACGGCAAGCCGGCCGCGACCACGAGCCCGGTGCAGACGATGATCGGAATCCGATGCCGCTCCATGGCCCGATCGAGGGGCGCGAGGAACGTGAAGCCCATTCCTTCCGGTTCTCCCGGAGGGCGCAGCAGCATCAACAACGCGGGGATCACGGTAATGCTGGTGAAGAACGCGATGATCATCCCTAGGCCGGCCAGCAGTCCGAGCTCGGACAGACCTTTATAGTCGGTTGGAAGGAACGACAGAAAGCCGGCGGCGGTGGCCGCGGCCGCGAGCGTCAGCGGCGCACCGGCGTAGCGCGCGGTACGGATCAGGGCCTCGTGCAGATCGTCGACCTCATGCCGCTCGGCGCGATAGCGCACACTGAACTGGATCCCGAAATCGACGCCGAGGCCGATGAAGAGGACGGCGAAGGCCACCGAAATCAGGTTGAGCGCGCCCACCAGGGCCAATCCGATCGCAGCCGTGATGGAAAGGCCGACCAGGAGGCTGATGAAAACCGCCAGAATGATCCCGAACGAACGCAAGGCGAGCCACAGAATGGTCAACACCACCACGATCGTTAAGGTGGTATTGACGAAAGCTCCCTCCTGCAGCGTGGCATATTCCTCATCGGCGATCGCCACCGGCCCGGTCAGGCGCACCCGCGCACCGTATTGCGTGGCGAGATCGGACGCGGCGCTACGAATGGCGTCGGTCGCGGCCTTCCCGGGCATGAGCGCGGTGAAATCGAGCACCGGCCGGATCTCGATGAAGCGACGGCGCTCGCTCGTCGTCGACGGCCGCCCATTGAGCATCGCGCGCCAGGAGAAGCTCGCCGGCCGCCCCGCGATCGCATCGTCGAGCGTGTCCGAGACCATGTTCATGGTCCCGCCAAAATCGTCGAGCGTGTAGTGATTCATCCGCGCGCCGACCAGTCCGTAGTTCAACGCCGTCGTCAGTCCGCGCAGATTCGAATCCTGCGCCAGGACCTGAATCACGGGTTTGGCTTCGCCCAGTTTCTTGGTGAAGCCGACCACCTCCTCGGTGGGAAGGAACAAAAGCCCGTTCTTCTGGAAAAATGGCCCTCCACCCCCCTCCGCGATCGAGTGGAAGTGATCCTTCTGGTTGGAGAGTCTCTGGATCAGAGCCGCGGTCGCCTGCGTTGCCAGTTCGGAGGTGGGGGCATCGACGACGGCGAGCATGGTCTCCTCTTGCGAGGGAAAGAACTTGTTGAAGGCCGCCTCGCGCTGGCGCCAGGGGAGATCCTTGGAAATGAGCTTGTTGACGTCGGCGTCGATGGCGAAACGGCCGGCGGCGTAGATGCCGGTGACAAGGCCAAGAAGTATAGCAATACCAACAACTTGTCTGGCGTATCTGGTACAGTAATCAACCGTGGTGACAATCGCCTGCTGCAACATGCCTTGTCCTAGGAGTTTGCCCATGGGGCCCAGTCGGCGGGCGGGATCTGATGCGTGTGGCGGCGCAATATCAGGCAATTCAGTCCGTTGACAACGACTAAGGTTGCACGGAGAACACCGGCGGGAGCCGCTTCGTCGATCCAGCCACAACCCCAGGCTGCGCGTTGCCTATGGCAGCGAGCAAATGGGGGCTTTTCAACCGCAGTGTCCAGTGATTAGGGCTGTGCCCCTGCGACTCCATGTGGGAAAATATACGGATGATGTCACAGACCCCACTTCTAGATACCCTCGATGGACCCGAGGACCTGCGCCGCCTGCCGGAGGCCACTCTGCGGCAACTGGCGGACGAGTTGCGCTCCGAGACGATCAGTGCCGTTGCGGTCACCGGCGGGCACCTCGGGGCTGGTCTCGGGGTCGTGGAGCTGACGGTCGCGCTGCATCATGTTTTCGATACTCCGCGCGACCGGCTGGTCTGGGATGTGGGGCACCAAGCCTATCCACACAAGATCCTTACCGGCCGGCGTGACCGGATCCGGACCTTGCGTCAGGGCGGGGGCCTGTCCGGCTTCACCAAGCGCGCCGAAAGTGAATACGACCCGTTCGGTGCCGCGCATTCCTCGACGTCGATCTCGGCCGGCCTGGGGATGGCCGTGGCGCGCGACCTTCGGGGCGAGCCCCACAACGTCGTCTGTGTCATCGGCGACGGAGCCATGTCAGCGGGGATGGCTTATGAGGCGATGAACAACGCGGGAGCGATGAATTCGCGTCTCATCGTCATCCTGAACGACAATAACATGTCCATTGCGCCGCCGGTCGGCGCCCTTCCGGCCTATCTCGCGCGCCTCGTCTCCGGGCACGCCTATCGCTCGCTGCGCGCGGGCATCAAGCAGCTTGCCAAACCGTTGCCGAAGTTTCTCGAACAGCGCGCGCTGGCGATCGAGGAATATGCGCGCGGGCTTGTCACCGGCGGCACGCTGTTCGAAGAGCTCGGCTTCTACTACGTCGGGCCGATCGATGGTCACAATCTCGACCATCTCCTGCCGGTGCTCAAGAACGTGCGGGACGCCAAGACCGGACCGATCCTGGTGCATGTCGTCACCGAAAAGGGCCACGGCTATGCGCCGGCGGAGGCGTCCGACGACAAGTACCACGGTGTGGTCAAGTTCGACGTCGCCACCGGCAAGCAGGCCAAGGCGAAATCGAATGCCCCCTCCTACACCAAGGTCTTCGGCGAGAGCCTGATCAAGGAGGCAAGAAAGGATTCCCGCATCGTCGCGATCACGGCGGCGATGCCGTCGGGCACCGGCGTGGACATGTTCGGCAAGGTGTTCCCCGAGCGGACCTTTGACGTCGGAATCGCCGAGCAACACGCGGTGACCTTTGCCGCCGGCCTGGCCACCGAAGGGTACAAGCCGTTCGCCGTGATCTATTCGACGTTCCTGCAGCGCGCCTATGACCAGATCGTGCATGACGTGGCGATCCAGCGCCTGCCGGTACGGTTCGCGCTCGACCGCGCCGGCCTGGTCGGCGCCGACGGCCCGACCCACGCGGGGTCGTTCGACGTTGCCTATCTCGGTTGCCTGCCGGGCTTCGTCTTGATGGCGGCAGCCGACGAGGCCGAACTGGTCCATATGGTCGCGACCCAGGTCGCCATCGACGACCGTCCGTCCGCATTGCGGTATCCGCGCGGCGACGGCGTCGGCGTCGACATCCCCGAAATCGGGTTGCCGCTGGAGATTGGAAAAGGCCGCATCGTGCGCGAAGGCACCGCCGTTGCGCTGCTCTCGTTCGGCTCGCGGCTCGGCGATTGCCTCAAGGCGGCCGAGCAGCTCGCGAGCCACGGCCTCTCGACCACGGTGGCCGATGCCCGCTTCGCCAAGCCGCTCGACGTTGAAATGGTGCTGCGACTGGCCCGCGAGCACGACGTGCTCGTGACCATCGAGGAAGGTGCAATCGGCGGCTTCGGCACCTACGTGCTGCAGACGCTGGCCGAGCACGGGGCCTTGGATCGCGGGCTCAAGGTGCGCTCCATGGTCCTGCCGGACGTGTTCATCGATCAGGACAGCCCGGCGGCGATGTACGCCAAGGCCGGGCTCGATGCCAATGCGATGGTGGCGAAAGTGTTCGAGGCGCTCGGGCGAGACATGTCCGCCGTCCGCGCCGCATCGACACGCATGCCGGCGGCGCGTCCATGAAAGTCCTTCTTTCGCAGCCGCGCGGATTCTGCGCCGGCGTGGTGCGCGCCATCGAAATCGTCGAGCGTGCGCTCGAGAAGTACGGACCGCCGGTCTACGTCCGTCACGAGATCGTTCACAACAAATTCGTCGTCGATGGCCTCAAGGCCAAGGGCGCAATCTTCGTCGAAGAGTTGTCCGAGGTCCCGCCGGGCGCCGTCACCATTTTCAGCGCGCATGGCGTGGCGAAGAGCGTCGTGGACGAGGCCGGGGGCCGGCACCTGCCGGTGCTCGATGCGACCTGTCCGCTGGTCACCAAAGTGCACAACCAGGGCAAGCGCTACGTCGCGCAGGGCCGCGTGCTCATCCTCATCGGCCACGCCGGCCATCCCGAGGTCGAGGGCACGCTCGGCCAGATCGACGGTCCGGTGATGCTGGTACAGAACGAGCGCGAGGTCGAAGCGCTGGACATCCCCCCCGACACACCGGTCGCGTACGTCACGCAGACGACCTTGAGCGTCGACGACACGCGCGGGATCATTGCCGCGCTCGAACGCCGCTACCGCAACCTCGTCGGACCCGAGATCCGGGACATCTGCTACGCCACGCAAAACCGCCAGTCGGCGGTGCGGGAACTCAGCCAACACGTCGATGTCATCCTGGTGGTCGGCGCCAAGAACAGTTCCAATTCAAATCGATTGCGCGAGATCGGAGAGGAGGCCGGAATTCCGAGCTACCTCATCGCCGACGGCAGCGAGCTTGCACCCCAATGGGTCAAGGATGCGCAAGTGATCGGCATCACCGCCGGGGCCTCCGCGCCCGAGGTGCTGGTCGAGGACGTCATCAACACATTGCGAGCGCTGGGTGAGGTCGAAGTCTCGACTTTGCCCGGCCGGCAGGAGAATATCGAGTTCCGGCTGCCACGCGAACTAGCGACGGGTTGAGGCGTTAACTAGTAAGTTTAACTAGGAAGATAGAACGCGAACTATCGACGGATTAAGTCGTTCAACTGGGAAGATAAAAATGCAAGTGCCGTTTCTTAAGGAAATGCGTATTGGCGCCTATATCCTCAAGCAGAAGCTGCAGGGGCGCAAACGCTATCCGCTCGTTCTGATGCTGGAGCCGCTGTTTCGTTGCAATCTCGCCTGCGTCGGTTGCGGCAAGATCGATTATCCTGATTCCATTCTCAATCGCCGGCTGTCGGTCCAGCAATGCCTCGATGCGGTCGACGAGTGCGGCGCGCCCATGGTTGCGATTCCCGGCGGCGAGCCACTGATCCATCGCGAGATCGGCGAGATCGTGAAAGGCCTGGTCGCGAAAAAGAAATTCGTATCGCTGTGCACGAATGCGCTGCTCCTGGAGAAGAAGCTGCATCTGTTCGAGCCTTCGCCGTATCTGTTCTTCTCGGTCCATCTCGACGGGTTGCGCGAGCATCACGACAAATCAGTCTGTCAGACGGGCGTATTCGACCGCGCGGTCTCCGCGATCAAGGCCGCCAAGGCCAAGGGGTTCACCGTCAACGTCAACGCCACGATCTTCGACGGTCATGCCGCGGAAGATGTCGCCGCCTTTCTCGATTACGCCAAGGAGCTCGGCGTCGGCGTGTCGATCTCGCCCGGCTACGCCTATGAGCGCGCGCCGGACCAGGAACACTTCTTGAGCCGGAAGAAAACCAAGGAGCTGTTCCGCCAGGTGTTCAGCATGGGGAAGGGCAAGAACTGGAATTTCATCCACTCGAACCTGTTCCTCGATTTCCTCGCCGGCAACCAGACCTATCACTGCACGCCCTGGGGCATGCCGACGCGAAACATTTTCGGCTGGCAGAAGCCCTGTTACCTGCTGGGCGAAGGATACGCCAAGACCTTTCAAGAATTGATGGAAACGACGGACTGGGATTCCTACGGCACGGGCAAGTACGAGAAATGCGCGAACTGCATGGCGCATTGCGGCTATGAGCCGACCGCCGCAGAAGCGACGATCTCGCAGCCTTGGGAGGCGCTCAAGGTCGCCATGTTCGGTCCGCGCACGCAAGGACCGATGGCGCCGGAGATCCCGCTCGACCGGCAGCGGCCCGCGCGCTTCGTGTTCTCCCGCCATGTCGAGGACGAACTCGCGGCCATCCATCAAGCCGAGAAGCGACCGGTCACTCCGCTGGAGGCGGCGGAGTAGCATCCGGCCCTCGCTGCATCACATCCCGAACGACACGGCGCGCGCGTTGGCATTGTTGAGGTTGCGGTAGCGCGCGAGCGCCCACAACGGGAAAAACTTCGCGTAGCCGTGATAACGCAGGTAGAACACGCGCGGGAAGCCGGTAGCGGTGTAGCGCGGCTCGTTCCAGAAGCCGTCATTGCCTTGCGTCCGTGACAGATATTCGACTCCGCGCTTGACCGCGGGATGGTCGACCTCGCCCGCCGCCATCAGGCCGAGCAGTGCCCAAGCGGTCTGCGAAGGCGTGCTCGGCGACGGCTCGTAACCGCGATAGTCGAGCTTGTAGCTCGCGCCGTCTTCGCCCCAGCCGCCATCGGCATTCTGGATCTTGACCAGCCATGCCACCGCCTTGCGGAATTCGGGTGAGGCATGATCGACACCGGCGGCATTGAGCGCACACAGGACGGACCAGGTGCCATAGATGTAATTCATGCCCCAGCGGCCGTACCAGCTCCCCTCCTCCATCTGCGTGCGGCCCAGATAGTCGACGGCGCGAGCGACGGCGTCGCTCTTGTCCACCGTCTCGCCGATCTGTGCCAGCATCGAAATGCAACGCGCGGTCACGTCTTCGGTCGGAGGGTCAAGTAAGGCACCATGATCCGCGAACGGGATGTTGTTGAGATAGTCGTACTGGTTGTCGGCATCGAACGCGCCCCAGGCGCCGTTCTTGCTTTGCATTCCCGCGATCCATTCCCGTGCCCGGGCAATCGAGTGGCGGAAGTCGGCCGAGGCGCTCAATCCCTGCACGCGATCCATGGCCATCACCACCACGGCCGTGTCGTCAACGTCAGGATAGTGCGGATTGGCATATTGAAAGGCCCAGCCGCCTGGGCGGAGATCGGGCCTCCGCGCGATCCAATCACCTTTGACATCCAGGATCTGCTTGGGGACCAGCCATTCGAGACCTTTGCGGACCTGCGTGAGCGCGTGCTCGCCGCCGACTTCGAGCAAAGCGTGACAGGTGAGCCCGGTGTCCCAAATCGGTGACACGCAAGGCTGGCAATAGCCCTCGTGCTCGTGCACCACCAGCAGCTTCTCGATCGACTTGCGCGCGATGGCACGCTGCGGATGATGCTCCGGATAGCCGAGCGCGTCGAACATCATCACGCTGTTCGCCATCGCCGGGAAAATCGCACCGAGACCCTCTTCGCCGTTGAGGCGCTCGCTGACCCATGCCGCCGCGCGCTCGATCGCGCGTTGCCGCGGCCGCTTCGGGAATAGCGGCTCGAACGCATGCAGCAGGGAATCGACCCCGCGGAACAACCAGAACCAGGAGGCTTTCTGCTGCGGCGCCTTAGGGGCCGGCCCGATCGTCTGTGGCAACTCGAGGAAGAGCTCCCCGATGCTGACCCCCTTGGGGTTGCGCGCCTTCGGTTTGAGCGCCTGCAACACCAACAGCGGTACGATGACAGTGCGGCTCCAGTAGGAAATCTTGTCGAGATGGAACGGAAACCAGGTCGGAAGCAGCATGATCTCCACCGGCATGACCGGAACGGCGCGCCAAGGGATGAACCCGTACAGCGCCAGCATCAGCCGCGTGAACACATTCGCCCGCGATGCGCCGCCGCGCGAGCGGATCGCTTCGCGCGCACGTATCATGTGCGGGGCATCGACCGCGTCGCCGATCATCTTGAGCGCAAAATAAGCCTTCACGCTCGCGCTCAGGTCGAAGGCACCGTCGTGAAACAGCGGCCAACCGCCATGGTCGCCTTGGACGCGGCGCAGATAGGCAGCGATCTTGGCCTCCAGCGCGGCGTCGACAGGCTCGGCCAGATAGTGCCGCAGCAGCACGTATTCCGCCGGAATGGTCGCGTCCGCCTCGAGTTCGAATACCCAATGTCCGTCCGGCCGCTGCAAGGCAAGCAGCGCGCCGGTCGCCGCCTCGATGCTGCGGTCTACTGCGGATGCCGGCATAACCGACTTCGGGCCGACGGACATGCGATTCCCTTGCTCTCCATCAGGCGCGGCGAACGAGATCAGCCGCCCGATTGCCGGACCGGATCGCCCCTTCGATCGTCGCCGGCAGTCCGGTCATGGTCCAATCGCCGGCGAGGAAAAGATTGCTCCACGCCGTTGTGGTGGCAGGCCGTTTTGCATTCTCGCCCGGCGTCGCCGCAAAGGTGGCGCGGCGCTCGCGCACGATCTGCCACGGGGGCAGCGTCTTGGGAAGGGCGGTGACGGCCGCAACCTCGTTCCAAATTGTCTGCGCCAACGTCTCGCGCGGAACGTCGAGCAGGCGGTCGGCGGCACTGATGGTCACCGACAATCGGTCGGGAAACGCAAAAAGCCATTCGATGGTGCCGTTCACGACGCCGACGATGGGGGCAAGGCCGGCGGGCGGATCGACCCGAAAATGCGCATTGACGATGGCGCGGAATTCCGCCGGCGTCTTGAGATCCGGCACCAGGTTCGCCGCGGCCACCGGCGGCACCGCCAGGATCACGTCATGGTCCTCGATCGCCAGCTTGTCGTCGCCGAAGTCGAGCGCGGCGACCTTGCCGTCGGCGAAATCGAGCGCCCGCAGCCGGTGTCCGAACTCGACCTTTACATTGCGATCGGCAAGGTAGCGCAGCGCCGGCTCGATAAAGACGGGGCCGAGTCCGTCGCGGGCGATGAGCGGCCGGCAGGCCTTGCCCCCCGCAAGCAGCGTTTCGCGGATGATGGCGCCGGCGAGGCGCGCGCTCGCCTCCTTCGGATCGGTGTTTAGGGCCGCAACCCAAAGCGGCCGCGCGAGACGCTCGTAGAGAGGACCCGCACACGTCACTGTTTCGCAGATCGTTCCTTGCTCCGAGGCGTACAGCAGGCGCGCGAACGAAAGGTAATCACGCGCGCGTGTGCCCGGCACACGCCTGCTGCGATCAAAAATCCACCACGGCAGGCGCCCGGCATTGATGCGGACCGTCCATCGCTCGCCGCTTGCAACGTCCATGAACGCGAATTCGGCAGCCGGCGGGCCGGCGAGCCTTGCTTGCGCACCGATCGTTTCGAGATAGGAGAGTGCGGCATGATTGGCCGACAACAGCAGGTGATTGCCGTTGTCGATCACCATGTCGAGCACCGGATCGTGGTAGGACCGGCAGCGTCCGCCGGCCTGACCCGCGGCCTCGTGCAGCACCACATGTGCCCCGCGCGCCGCAAGGCGCACCGCGGCGGAAAGCCCGGCAAGTCCGGCACCGACGACGTGGACCGTGCGCGGCATCAGATAAAGGCGTGCCGCAGAATGATCCACACCAGCCGCGAGCGCGGCAGGTGGATTTCGGGCCGCGGATGCGACCAGCCACGCGCGACCAGGCGATCGAGAATGAGGCGATAGGCCTCCGCCATGATGCGCGGCGCGCGCACGGTGCGGCGCGCGCTCCGCGCCATGATCTTATCGGCTTGCGCGAAATGCTCGCGAGCTCGCTCCACGACGCCCGCACAGACCCGCCCGAGCGCCGGGCTCGCCAGCACCGTGGCAGGATCGCTCGCCGTGATACCGGCATCGCGCAACGCCTCGGCCGGCAGATAGAGGCGTCCGAAGGTCGCGTCTTCGTCGAGGTCGCGCAAGATGTTGGTGAGTTGCAGCGCCCGTCCCAAGTGGTGCGCGAGCGCAACACCGTCCTTTTCCTCCATTCCGAACACCCGGACCGACAGCCGCCCGACCGCGCTCGCGACCCGGTTGCAGTAGAGATCGAGAGTGGCCTCGTCGGGCGCACGGATATCCCCGAGCACGTCCATCTCCATTCCGTCGATGACGGCATGAAAATCCTCGCGCCTCAGCCCGAATTCGCGCACCGCCACGGCCAGACCTTGCGTGCGCGGGGACGACTTGTTGGCGTAGAGGCCGTCGACATCGGCGCGCCAGCGCTCGAGCTGCTCGCGGCGCTCGCCCCGGGGGCCGCTCGAATCCGCGATGTCGTCGACCTGCCGGCAAAATGAATAGATCTCGAACATGGCCTCGCGTTGCGCGCGCGGGAGGATGCGCATCGCGTTGTAGAACGAGCTGCCCGATGCCCGCGCGGCCGCGGCCATGTCTGAAGTGTCTGCCAGCGCCAATGCTCACGCATCCTGCGGTTTGTGGCCGACCGCGAAGACGCGGCCGACACGGCGGGTTGCCCCCCATAATAGGCCGAGAACGCCGAAGCCCGCGACCCCCGCCTTGCCGAGATGAACGCGCTGGCTCAGCGGATCGCGGTGTTTCAGCAGGGTGACCAGGCGTTCCGCGAACGTCTGAATGACCGCGACCTCCAGAGCGAGCCGCGAGTCTTCGATACCGGCCGTAAAGGGTCTGCTGTGGCGCAACAAGTCACCGGTACGGTGCGCAAGCCTGTGGATGCAGTCAAGCAGGCCCGCGGACGCGCGTTGCTCGCCCAATTCGGCGACAGTCGCGCCGGTGTCGCGAAGGCTATCGAGCGGAATGTAGACGCGATCGAGATCGCGGTAATCCTTGCCGCAATCCTGCAGGTGATTGATGATCTGCAGCGCCGCGCAGAGAGCATCATTGGCAGGCCAGGTGGTCCGGCTCTCCCCGTGCACGTCGAGCACGAAGCGTCCGACCGGCATGGCGGAGTAGGTGCAATAGCCGATCAGATCGTCCCAGTCGCGGTAGCGCAGCTTGGTCACGTCCATGCGGAATGCGGTGAGCAAATCTTGCGCATGGCGCGGCGAGAGATGACGTGCAGCGAGTTGCGCGCGCAAGGCGACAGCGACGGAGTCATCGCTGTTCCGGCCGAGCAGTGCCGCCTCGAGCCGGTCGAGCAGCGCAAGCTTGTCCTGCGGGGCCAGCGTCGCGTGGTCCGCGATATCGTCGGCGGTGCGAACGAATTCGTAGAATGCGAGGATCGGCCCGCGATGACGCGGATGAATCAGCCGCGATGCCACCGGGAAATTTTCGTCCCGATGGCCCTTGCCCGAGCGCGCTTCGACAGGAGTGATCATCACCGTTCTGACACGTTGGCTTGCACGCGGCCCTTCCACGCTCCGCCACGTCCTCGCACATATTGGTAGGCGGAATCGAGGGTGAAGAGCGTGTATTGCAAGGCAATAGCAGGCAGCGCGAACCCCCACAAAGGGGACAGCCGGTACAACCGTAGCGTCGGCTGGAACGCCACTGCCATCAGTGCCCAAGTTCCGATGCCAATCACGCGGGTGGCGCCGCTGCCGAAAATCGCCATGAAAGGCGGGACGAGATAGGTCACCACCATGCCCGCCACGGTTCCCAGGAGCAGAAGCGGCGAATAGCGCAATTGCGCATAGGCCGAGCGCGCCACCATGCGGCGGATATCGGCGAACGCGGGGTAAGGGCGCATGCTGCGTACGCGCTCGGTCAACCCGAGCCAGATCGGACCGTGGGCCTTGAGCGCCTTTGCGAGGGCACAGTCGTCGATCAATGCGCCGCGAATGACCTCGATGCCTCCGGCCCGGCGAAGGACGTCAGCGCGCACCAGCATGCAGCCGCCGGCGGCAGCCGCGACTGCGCTCTGCGGCCGGTTCACCCAGGGGAACGGATAGAGCATCTGAAAGAAGAAAATGAAGGCCGGAATGTTGGCGTGCTCGGCGAAGCTTTCGCACCGTAACTTGACCATGAGCGATGTCAGTACCAGGCGCTTGCTCTCGGCATGTGCGACCAGCCTGCTGACGGATTCGGGCGCGTGCACGATATCGGCGTCGGTCAGCAGCAGATAATCCGGCGGCTCCTGCGCGGTCATCGCGGCATCGATGCCCTGCTTCAGCGCCCACAGCTTCCCGGTCCATCCCGCCGGCAAGCCGCGGCTGCGCACCACGTGCAACCGCGCCGTCGGCATTCGCGGCATTGCGGGCAATCTCGGCGGTGCCATCGGCACTGTCGTCGTCGACCAACACGACCGCCCATCGACCGGCATAATCCTGCCGAAGCAGCGAACCGATGCTGTCACCGATGCAGTCGGCCTCGTTGCGCGCCGGCACCACCGCCGCCACGCGCGGCCATACCGGCAACTCCGACGGCGCCAAATCGTCCCGCTCGCTGCAGCGCCAAAAGGCTCCACGGGCCAAAAGCAGATAGAGCCAGACCACCAGAGCAATCAAAGCAATCACTATCACGCGCGCTCAAAGCCTCCGCTCCACGCCTCAAACCCCGCCAGCGCAGGCCGTCCAGCCGGTTCCCCAAAAACATCTCAACATATTCAATGAATTGGGTTAGGAAAAGTTTGGACGGGCGGGGAGCCCTTGCTAGATTATCGACCCGTGCGCGTTCGGGCTGAGGATATCGCTTAGCGCCCGAAAGCGCGTCAACCTACGAGTTAGAGCACGTTCGAACGCGCATGGCCCGCATCGATGCTGCGAAAAAAGGCGTCGACATCGAGACGGTCTTTCAGGACCGGCTCGGTCAGGTCGCACACGACACCGAAGCCCTGCTCGACCGCTTGCTCGCCCCGCTACCGGTCGAGGGCGAACGGGCCCGGCCGGCGCGACTGCTCGATGCCATGCGCTATGTCAGCCTCGGCGGCGGCAAGCGCCTGCGACCATTCCTGGTGGTGGAATCCGCCACGCTGTTTGATGTCCCACGGCAAAATTCCCTGATGACCGGGGCGGCGCTGGAGTGCGTGCATTGCTACTCGCTGGCACACGACGACCTGCCCGCGATGGACAATGACGACCTCCGCCGAGGCCGTCCGACGGCGCACAAGGCATTCGATGAGGCGACCGCTATCCTGGCCGGTGACGGCCTTCTCACCTTTGCCTTCGACATTCTCTGTCGCGCGGAGACCCATCCCGACGCCGAGGTCAGGCTTAACCTGGTGTCAGCGCTCGCGCGCGCGGCCGGGCTGGGCGGGATGGTGGGCGGCCAGATGCTCGACCTCGCGGCGGAAGGCCGATTCGATGCGTCTCCCCCCAAACTTGGCGAGCGCGAGGTCAAGGTCCTGCAGGCCATGAAGACCGGGGCGCTGCTGCGCTTCGGCTGCCTGGCCGGGGCGATCCTGGGCAAGGCCGATCAAAGCCAATGGAAGGCGCTCGAACGCTACGGTTCCGCTCTCGGCGAAGCCTTCCAGATCGCCGACGATCTCCTCGACCTCGAAGGCGACCCGGCAACGGTGGGCAAGGCCACCGGCAAGGACGCCGCCGCCCACAAGGCGACGCTGGTCGGAGTGCTTGGGCCCGTGGCCGCGCGGCGTCGGCTCGAAAGCCTGGTCGCCGAGGCGCAGGCGGCGCTCAGCCCGTTCGGCGGCCATGCCGACGTGCTCAAAGCCGCCGCGCGCTTCGTCGCAACTCGGCAGGCGTGAAAGTCGGGTGGGGCTCAGGCTGCGGCCGCGGCCGGTGCAACCGTTTGGTACAGCTGGGTGGACTCGAACCACCGACCTCTTGGTCCACAGCCAAGCGCTCTAACCAACTGAGCTACAGCTGCACGTATCGTGGAAAGCGGCGGCAACCTAGGAGCACTGTCCTGCTTTGACAAGGGCCGGGCAGCGACGGTTGTCGGTCGCAACAGGCCGCGGCGTTCGCGGCACAATAAAGCCCGGGCGATGAGCCCGGGCTCGGCAGCACAAGCGAGTACGCGCAGGAAGCGGCGAACTCAGGGGATCTTCTTGAAAGCCTTGCCCCAGCTTTCCTTCACCGGTTCGACGGATTCCGTGGCCACTTTCTGCGCGATTGCGGCCAGTTCCTTCGATTGACCGGTAAAGGTCTCGAATTGCTTGCGCGTATGCGCGGTCGAAAGCTCGACCATCTCGGACAGCGACTTCACGGTCATGATCTGGGTGGCAAAGTCGAACGCGGCATTGGTGTTCGCGCGCGCCGCCTCGATCACCTTGAGGCCGTAGTCGGAGGCGCCCTTGGTCGCGGTCGCGTAGGTATCCTCGAGTACGTCGGTCGCCTCTTCGGCGGCGGACTTCATCTTCTCGTAGGTCTCTTTCGCCTGCGAGACGCTCTTCTCCGCCAGCTCACGGAAGGCAGCCGGGATTTCCATCTTGGGAACTTCGAAGTTCGGGAGCTCGAATTTCGGCATTTCGAACGCGGTTGGCGCGGCTTTGGACTTGGACTTGCTTTCGATGGCCTCAGTCATGGAATGGTCCTTTGGGGCGATGATCCGGCATCGCAACGGATCTGCGCCCAAGCCGATCCGTGCTTGATGACAAAGGGCCGATGGCCTTCATCCTGACCGGAAGCGCCACAGCCGTCTTGATGGGGCAAATATAGAGCGGCTCTTGGTGCAACGCAATAGAAATATTGCGGTGCACAATCAAGTGTTGTAACACTCTTTTTCCGCGGTGAGCCGCCGGATCTTCAGCGTTTGGGCGTAACCGCCTCCTTCGCGGCCTTGGTCGTGCTCTCGCCCAGTTCCTTGGCCTGCTCGCTGAACGCCTGCATCTGCCGTTTGATGTAATCGGCCTGCAGCTTCATGACGTCCTGGACATCCTTGGCCCGCACCACCTGCTGCGCAAACTCGAACGAACTCGCGACGTTCTGCTCGGCGAAAGTCATTGCCTTTTCAGTGACATCCTTGGCGCCCTGGCGCGCCGTCTGGGCTTGGCCTTCGATCGTGTTGACGGCGTGATGGGCGGCGGAGATGAAGCCGTCGAAGGCCTGTTTCGCCTGCTCAACGCTCTTCTCGGCAAACGCTCGCATTTCGGGGGGAACATCGAAATGATCGGTGGCGGCCATTCTCACCTCCTGCTGTGGATGCTGCTGCGTGGCATGGATTGCGATGCCCGTGAGGTCATGCGACCTGCTGAAGAACTAACGTGCCAGCCGCCCATCGGCTCCATCCAAACGGAACGCGGAACGTGAGCATCGGCCCTCGCGCTCCGCACTGCAACAGGGATCAAAGGATAGTTCCAGATGCGTATCGTCGACATCCGCGAACGCGCGGTCCCGCTCAAATCGAACATCGCCAATTCCAGTTTCGATTTTTCCGAGATGACCACCTCGATCGTCGCGGTGATCACCGATGTCGTGCGCGATGGCCGGCCGGTCGTTGGCTTCGCCTTCAACTCGACCGGTCGTTATGCCTGCGGAGCCGCGATGCGCGCACGGTTCATCCCCCGCGTTTTGGGGGCCGATCCGCGCTCCCTGCTCGACCAACCGCAGGAGAATTTCGATCCCGGCAAGATCCTCGCCGTGATGATGCAGCGGGAAAAATCCGGCGGCCACAGCGAGCGCTCGATCGCCATCGGCACCATCGAGGTCGCCGTCTGGGATGCGATCGCCAAGATTGCCGGAAAGCCGCTGCATCGGGTGCTCGCTGACCGCTACAACGCCGGCCGGATCGCCACCAAGGTGTTCTGCTATGTCGGCGGCGGCTGGTATGCACCCGGCCAGACGGTGAAAGACCTTCAGGACGAGATGCGCCGGCATCTCGACGCCGGCTATACCATGGTGAAGATGAAGGTCGGAGGCCTGCCGCTCGCCGAGGACCTGCATCGGGTGGAAGCCGTCAAGGCGATCCTGCCTGGCAATGCTCAGCTGGCCGTCGATGCCAACTCCAAGTTCGACCGCGATCAGGCCCTCGCCTATGCCAAGGCGCTGGCGCCGTTCCAGCTGCGCTGGTTCGAGGAGCCATGCGATCCGTTGGACTTTGCCCTGCTCGCCGAGATCGCGTCCCAGTATGACCCGCCGCTCTCGACCGGCGAAAATCTGTTCTCAACACAGGACGTGGAAAACCTGATCCGTTTCGGCGGCCTGCATCCCGACCGCAACGACGTGATCCAGGTCGATCCCCCGCAATCCTACGGCATCGTGCAATATGCACGCACCATCGACATGCTCGCCCGCCACGGATGGCCGCGTCGCGCATTGTTTCCGCACGGCGGCAACCAGATGTCGCTCGCTATGGCCGCCGGCTTCGGTCTCGGCGGGGCGGAGTCCTATCCCGGCGTGTTTGGAGCGTTCGGCGGCTTCGCCGACGACGCCAGATTGGACGGTGGATATCTCACGCTGTCCGACCGACCTGGCATCGGCTTCGAGGGCCAGTCGGCGTTGTATGCCCTCATGCGTGAGCTCGCGGCGTGATCGGCGGAAAGAACTCGCGGGCAAGGAATACCTGACGGATTAACGTTATCCCGGCTTTGAACACGGCGCGGGGCCCCCTGACATGGACGGCCGATGGCGGCGACATTACAAGGTGTCCTCGTTGACGACGGTGCTGGCGTTTGCGGCGGAGTGGAAGGTGCGACCGCGCAATGAGCGGGTCCGGATTCCAGCTGTCCCTTCTACGTGACAGTCGGCTCGCGCCGCTGGCGACGAGTGCGTTGCCGGCTTGGCTGTGGAGCACCGATGGCAACCGAATCGTGTGGGCGAACGCCGCAGGCGCGGCCGTTTTCGGGGCGCCGACATCCGCGGCGATCGGCTCGCGGCAGTTCACGCGCAGCGAGCCCGCGCCGGCCCAGATCGCGCGTGTCGCCGCGACCTTGTCCCCCGGCGCCGCGCCGCGATTGGAACGCCTGCGCGGATTTGGCGCCGGCATCGGGCGTGCGCTGACATGCGCCTGCTCGCACATCCTGCTCTCCGATGACACGCCGGCCATTCTCGTGGTGGCGCTCGAACGTGCCGGCCCCGACCTGCCGCTCGGCGAGCGCGTTGCCCGCTTGCTCGCCGGCGGCCGGGAACCGATCGCCGCCTTTAGCGCCGAGGGGCAGCTCATTGCGGCCACCGCGGGCGCGCAGGCGTACCTTCACGGCGCGACGTCGCTCGCCGCGATCGCAGCGGACGCGCCGATCGCTGGTGCGCTCGCGAGCGGGCATGCCGTGGCGCGCGACGGCAGTGCAATGTCCCTCGACCGCATCGGCGGCGAGGCTACGACGGTGCTGCTCGCACGATTCGATGCGCCCGCCGCGGCCACGTCGACCGAGTCTGCACCGGTACCGCCGCTCTCGCCCGCGACGCCGACCGAGCGTCGCCATCCGCTTCGCTTCGTCTGGCAGATGGATGAAGGCGGGAATTTCACGCTGAGCTCCGACGAATTCATCGCGCTGACGGGCGCACGCACCGCGGCTGCGAACGGACGGCCCTGGCAGGACGTGGCAACTGAGCTTGGTCTCGATCCCGGGGGACAGGTCGCACGCGCGCTCGCGACGCACGATACCTGGAGCGGCCTCAGCGTTCTATGGCCGGTCGAGACCGGCTCGGAACAGCTGGCCATCGAACTTTCGGGGCTACCGGTGTTCGATCGAAACCGGGCTTTCCGCGGCTATCGGGGGTTCGGCGTCTGCCGAGAAATCGCACAGCTCAATGCCTTGGCGCAAAAGCGCCACGCGGCCGTCCAGGACGCGGCCCGGAACGACGACCAGACTGTCGCGCGAGACTTCGCACCCGCCGACTCTGTGACCGCGACGCCGGCTGAAAACATCCTGCATTTTCCCCGCGTCCCGGAGCCGCATACCCCCGCGCTGAGCGCGATCGAACGCAACGCCTTTCGCGAACTCACGCGCAAGTTGACACAGCGCCTGACGGGCATCGAACCCGCGGACCACCCAGAAATCCCGACGCCGATTGCAGAGGACGGAGTTGCGCCTGCAGGCGCCATGGACGCCCGGCCTGCGCTTATCACCGACGGCGGATCGGCAAAGCTCGAGCCCGCGCAAGCCGAATTCGCCGAGCTCGCCTCCCTTCTCGACACCGCCGGCGATGGCGTCGTCTTCCTTGATACCCACGGCCTCATCGTGTCCGCCAACCGCGGCGCCGGCGCGCTGTTCGGCTGCGAGCCGCATGAACTCGTCGACCGTGCATTCTCCGAATTGTTTGCGCCGGAGAGTGTGGAGACGGCTTACAATTGTCTCGACGGTCTGACCCGCGAAGGCAGTACGAGCTTGCTCCAGGGCGGACGCGAGGTGATCGGCCGGGCCCGCCACGGCGCCCTGATCCCTCTGTTCATGACCGTCGGAGTGACCGGCGACCGCACCGACAAGCGCGCCGTCGTATTCCGCGACATCACCCGATGGAAGAAAGCGGAGCAGGAACTCATCGAGGCAAGGCGCCAGGCCGAAAAGGCATCTTCGGCCAAGTCCGACTTTCTTGCCAAGATCAGCCACGAGATCCGCACGCCGCTCAACGCCATCATCGGCTTCTCCGAGGTCATGATGGCGGAGCGTTTCGGTCCCATCGGCAACGAGCGCTATCGCCAATATCTCAAGGACATCCACGCCTCCGGCGGGCACCTTCTTTCCTTGATCAACGACCTGCTCGATCTTTCGAAGATCGAAGCTGGCCAGCTCGACCTCACCTTCGCCAACGTGTCGCTCAACGACCTCACGCAACAGTGCGTCGCCCTCATGCAACCGCAGGCCAATCGCGACCGCATCATCATTCGCACATCGCTGCCATCTTCGCTGCCGCAGGTCGTGGCCGACGCGCGCTCGGTGCGCCAGATCGTGCTCAACCTGCTGTCCAATTCAATCAAGTTCACCGACGCCGGCGGGCAGGTGATCGTATCGACCGCGCTCAACGACAATGGTGACGTAGCGTTGCGCGTGCGCGACACGGGCGTCGGGATGAGCGAAAAGGACCTGGCGACCGCGCTCGAGCCGTTCCGGCAATTGGCGAACTCGGTGTCTGGAGTGTCCAGCGGTACCGGTCTCGGGCTGCCGCTGACCAAGGCGCTGGCGGAGGCCAACCGCGCGAGCTTCTACATCAAGAGCGCGCCAAAGTCGGGCACCCTGGTGGAAATTGCCTTTCCGCCGAGCCGGGTGCTGGCGGGGTGAAACACCAACCGCGACGAGCGAATTCCTGGGCGGGCGTGGTTGCGAGTCCCGCCGGCTTTCCCCAATTCGCGTGATTCGCGCTGAAAATTGACCTTCGGGCGCCGTTATCCTCGTGCGCGACGCGGTGTGAATCGGCTATCCTCCGGTCGTTGACGACACCCGGGCCTGCCTGCCGCCGTCGGCTGCGGGATGTCATGGAGGGCAGTCATGATTCGGCTGGTTAAAGGCATACTGGCGCTTGTTGCGTTGGTGATGGTTTCGACGCAACCCGTGCTTGCTGCCGAACACGTCGACCTCCTGCTCGTACTGTCCTCCGACGTGTCGCGCAGCGTCGATCACCCGAAATTCCTGCTGCAGCGTGAAGGCTACGCCGCGGCGATCTCCGATCCGTTGGTGATGGAGGCGATCAAATCCGGCCCACACCAGCGTATCGCGGTTTGTTTCGTCGAATGGTCGGGCTTCGGCGCCCAGAAGCTTGTGATCGACTGGACCATGATCGACAGCCCCGGCGCGGCACGCAAATTCGGGGATCAATTGCTCGAATTGCCCCGCGCTTTTGCCGACCGCACGTCGATCAGCGGTGGCATCGAGTTCGCGGCCACCCAACTGGAGCGTGCGCCCTTCGAAGGTTCGCGCCGTACCATCGACGTCTCGGGAGACGGCACCAACAATGCCGGCCGCGACGTCAAGCTCGCCCGTGACGAGACCATCGCCAAAGGGATCGTGATCAACGGCCTCGTCATCCTCAGCGACCGGCCGGTGCCGTGGAACGCCGAGCACACCAATCCGCCCGGCGGGCTCGAGAAATACTACCAGGACAACGTCATCGGAGGCCCGGGCGCGTTCGTCCTGGTGGCCGAGAACTTCAATTCGTTCGGCCGCGCCATCATCAAGAAGCTGATCGCCGAGATCGCGCTTCATTCGGCGGCACCGCACACCGTCACGCGCTGAGACTTGTTGCCGCACTCGCGGGGAGCGCACGCGCTGCAAGCGTGATCGCAACGCGCGATCAACGCCTAACACGCTTGTTTCGAATCCTTCCAGAGAGAGTTCAAACTGGAATTGTTCTAAGCTATTGAATTTTCGGCCCTAATCCCATTTGACGCCGGGGTGTTCGCGCCACTACCTCAACGTTCAAGGTTCGGCCCGGAGCCTTCACGTCCACCAAGTTCGCTCCGCCCGCGTCACGCTCCAGGTCGAACCGCGAAACCAGTCAAGTGGAGGTTCCCATGAAGATCGTTTGCGTGCGCGCGCTGGCGCGGACCGGCGTCGCCGTAAGCGCAATCATCGTAGGCGGCTCAGCACTCGCCCAGTCTGGTGACGTCAACGTCTACACCTACCGCGAAAGCAAACTCATTCAGCCGTTGTTCGACGCGTTTACCAAGGATACCGGCATCAAGGTCAACGTCATCTCGGCGAGCTCCGGCCTCGAGCAACGCATCAAGACCGAAGGTGCCAACAGCCCCGCGGATGTCCTGCTCACCGTCGATATCGGACGGCTCGAGGAGGCGGCGCGGTCGGGGATCACCCAACCGATCAAGTCCGATCTGCTGGACAAGGTCGTAGCCCCGCAATACCGCGACCCTGAGGGACACTGGTACGGCGTCTCCATGCGCGCGCGGGTGGCCTACGTCTCGAAGGATCGCGTGCCACAGACCACCCTCACCTATGAAGAACTCGCCGACCCGAAGTGGAAGGGCAAGATCTGCATCCGCTCCGGCCAGCACATCTACAACAACGCGCTGATCGCGGCTTACATCGCCCATCACGGCGAGGCGAAGGCCGAGGAGTGGCTCAAGGGCGTCAAGGCCAACCTCGCGCAAAAACCGTCGGGCGGGGATCGCGAGACCGCGCGAGACGTCGCCGCCGGCAAATGCGACATCGGTATCGGCAACACCTACTACTGGGCGCTGATGAACAACAACGAGCCCGACAAGAAGGCGTGGGCCGACGCCACCAAGGTGGTCCTGCCGACGTTCCAGGATGGCGGCACCCATGTGAACATTTCCGGCGTCGTGCTCGCCAAGCATGCGCCGAACAAGGCCAATGCGATGAAGTTCATCGAATGGCTGGCCAGCGAGAAGGCGCAGCACATGCACGCCGATCTCAACTACGAATATCCCGTGCGCGCCGGCATCGAAATCAATCCGACCATCGCCGGCTATGGCAAGCTCAATGCCGACCCGATCCCAATCTCGAAGATCGCCGACAACAAGAAGGCGGCGGCAAACCTGGTGGACAAGGTCGGATTCGACAACTGACCTGATGATCGACGCTAGATCCGCGGGCTGGCCATCCCAAAACCGGTGGCCGGCCCGTCTTCATTGGCGCTGGCAGACCGCCGCCATCGGCGCAATCGCGGTTGCCGCCGCAGCGCTGGCGGTCGCTCCGCTGCTGAGCCTGATCGTCCTTGCGTTCGGGGACTCCGGCGATCTCTGGGCCCATCTCGCTCGCTACGTGATCCCGCCGGCGCTGGTGCAAACCGCACTTCTCCTCGCCGGGGTCGCCGCGATAACGATCGTCGTAGGCGCCGGCACTGCCTGGACCGTGACCACCTTCGCCTTTCCCGGACGCGATGCACTGACTTGGCTGCTGCCGCTGCCGCTCGCGATCCCGACCTACATCGTGGCTTACGTCTACGTCGATATTCTAGACGCGCTCGGTCCGGTGCAATCGATGCTGCGCGCGATTTTCGGATGGCGCTCCGCCGCCGACTATCGCTTTCCGAATATCCGCTCGCTCGGCGGCGCTATCCTGCTCTTCAGTTTCGTGCTCTATCCTTACGTCTACCTCGCCGCTCGCGTGATGTTTCAGACCCAAGGTCGGCTCTTTACTGAAGCCGCGCGCATGCTGGGCGCGCAACCATGGGAGCTCGCGCGGCGCATCACCTTTCCGCTGGCGCGACCCGCAATTGCCGTAGGCGCTGCGCTGGCCCTGCTTGAGACGCTCAATGACATCGGCGCCAGCGAGTATCTCGGTGTGCAGACCCTGACGCTCTCGATCTTCACCACCTGGCTCAATCGTGGAAGCCTCGCCGGCGCGGCGCAGATGGCCTGCCTCCTGCTGCTGATCGTTGCCGCGCTGATCGGGCTCGAACGCTACGGGCGGCAGCGCCGGGCATTTACCGCGCTGGGCACCGACGGCCGGCTGGCGTCGCGGATCGCGCTCGCGGGGCCCGAGCGATGGATCGCGGCATGCGCCTGCTTCTTGCCGGTCTTGCTCGGCTTCCTGCTGCCCGCGGGATATCTCCTGCGCGAGGTGATCGGGCGTGGTCTGCTGGCGGGCTTCGACACCAATCTCGTCCGCTATACACTGACAACGATGGGGCTGGCCTCGACCGCGACCGCGATCACGCTGGTGATGGGCTTCCTGGCGGTCTTGGCCCTGCGCTACACCAAGCGTCCGACAATTGCAGGCTGCGTGAACATCGCCGGCATCGGTTACGCCATTCCGGGAACGGTGCTTGCGCTGGGGCTGCTGTCTCCGCTCGTCCTGGTGGACGACGCCATCGCCGCCTTGATCCGGGCCCTCACCGGCCACGGGATCGGTCTCCTCCTGACCGGTTCGGCCGCCGCTCTCGTCATCGCCTATGTGATTCGGTTCCTCGCAATAGCCATCGGCTTCGCACAAGCCGGGTTTTCCCGTGTCCCCATCGAATTCGACGACGTGGCACGCCTGCTCGGCGCGGAGGCCGGAACGCTGGCGCGCACAATCGATCTGCCCCTGGCACGGCCAGCGATCTGGGGGGCGGCCCTGCTGGTCTTCGTCGATTGCCTCAAGGAGCTGCCGGCGACACTGCTCCTGCGCCCGCTCAACGTCGAAACCCTTTCGACCTATATCTACCAGTTCGCGACCCGCGGCAGCTTCGAGCAAGGCTCGCTCGCGGCGCTCATCATCGTCGCCGTCGGCATCCTGCCGGTCATCCGCATCACCCGATATACCGACGCGGCCGGGCTGCACGAAAGCGTCCGGCCCTAGCGCTCGGTGGCGCCCGCCGTCGTCGGCGCCGACGGAGATTGCAGCCTTTACCGCAGCGCGGTAGAAAATTCTGCCGGCCGACAGGCGGGGCCATCTCAAACGGCCCGCGCTTTAATCCAAGCGGGGAATGCATGAACAAGGTCTATCCCGACGCCCAGGCCGCGCTCGCCGGCCTGTTGCGGGACGGCATGCTGGTCATGGCCGGCGGGTTCGGGCTGTGCGGTATCCCGGAGGCCTTGATTCTCGCCATCCGCGAGTCGGGCGTCAAGAATCTGACCGTGGTCTCCAACAATGCCGGCATCGATGGCGTGGGCCTCGGCCTCCTCCTGGACACCCGGCAGATCAAGAAAATGATCTCGTCCTATGTCGGGGAGAACAAGACCTTCGCGCAGCAATATCTCGCCGGCGAGCTGGAGATCGAATTCAATCCCCAAGGCACCCTGGCCGAGCGCATCCGCGCCGGTGGCGCCGGCATCCCGGCGTTCTTCACCCGAACCGGCGCCGGCACCCTCATCGCGGAAGGCAAGGAGGAGCGCGAGATCGACGGCCAGCGCTACGTGCTGGAGCGGGGCATTGTCGCCGACCTTTCAATCGTCCACGCCTGGATGGGCGACACCGAGGGCAACCTCGTCTACCGCAAGACCGCGCGCAACTTTAATCCGATGATGGCCACCGCCAGCAAGGCGACCGTGGCCGAAGTCGAGCACCTCGTGCAGCCGGGCGACCTCAATCCCGACCACATCATCACCCCGGGCGTCTACGTCAAACGTCTGGTGCATGTTCCCAACGCGGTGAAGCACATCGAGCAGCGGACCGTGCGCAAGCGCTCGGCGGCGCCGGCGGCAGCTGCAGCAGGGGAGGAAATCTGATGGCCTGGACACGCGACCAGATGGCGGAGCGCGCGGCCAAGGAGCTGCGCGACGGGTTTTATGTCAACCTCGGGATCGGCATTCCTACGCTGGTTTCGAACTACATTCCGGCGGGAATGAGCGTGCAACTGCAAAGCGAAAACGGCATGCTGGGCTTCGGCCCATTCCCCTACGAGGGCGAAGAGGATCCCGACCTCATCAATGCCGGCAAGCAGACCGTCACCGAGATCCCGACCACGAGCTATTTTTCCTCAGCCGACAGCTTCGCCATGATTCGCGGCGGGCACATCGATCTCTCGATCCTCGGCGCCATGCAGGTGGCCGAGAACGGCGATCTCGCCAACTGGATGATTCCAGGCAAGATGGTGAAGGGCATGGGCGGCGCCATGGACCTCGTGGCCGGCGTCAAGAAGGTCGTCATCGTGATGGAACATTCCGCCAAGACCGAGCCCAAGCTGCTCAAGCGCTGCAACCTGCCGCTGACCGGCGCCGGCGTCGTCGACATGGTCATCACCGATCTCGGCGTCTTTACCATCGACAAGAAGGCCGGCGGGGGAATGACCTTGATCGAGCTCGCGCCGGGCTCGACGCTCGACGAGATTCGCAGCCGGACCGAAGCGAATTATGCAGTAGCTAACACCCTTTAGTACCGATAAAGCGCCGCGAAAAGCCTGAAACTACCGCCGGATTAGTTCCTTGCGCGGCCACGAAAGCGTCACAGAGTAACTGCAAGCTTTTCTGATCGGAGCTGCAGGTTTGCCCCTTCGATCTCCCTCGGTATAGTCAGCCGGTTGATCGGCGAGCACTTGAGAAAGACGCGTCGTGATCGCGGCCGTTGGCATCAAACGTCTTGCATTTGTTGTCCTGGGCTTGGCCGTTGCCGGCGTTTGCGCTCTCGTGATCTTGCCGTTTCTGATGCCCGCCGACGCCGTTCGCGAGGCGGTCAAAGCGGAAATCCGCACCGTGACGGGCCTCGATCCGGTGCTCCGAGGCGAAGCCTCGGTCTCGCTGTTCCCGACCGGCACGGTGAGCTTCGAGGATGTGAGCCTCGAGGACAACCGCACGGGCGCACCCGCGCTCACCGCCGAGAAAGTGGTCGCACGCCTGCGCTTCTTTCCGTTTCTGACCGGGCGCATCGAGATCGCCGACGTTTCGCTGGTACGACCGACCATCGCCATCGTCTTCAACGCCGACCGCACCTCCAACTGGTCGGGTCACATCGAAACGCTGGCGCGCAACCTCAAGCCCAGCCCCGGCCGGACGTCGTCATTCTCGGAGATCCGGATCGAGGACGGCACCGTCATCCTGCGCGACGAGGCGTACAAGATCATCGAGACGCTCGCGAACGTGGAAATGGCGCTCGCCTGGCCGTCGATCTCGCGCAGCTTCGCCGCGACCGGACGCTTCGCCTGGCATGACGAGCCGATCGACGCCACCATCAGCTTTACCGACTTCGTTGCCGCCCTGAACGGCGACCGGTCCGGCCTCAAGGTCCGGCTTGCCGGGACACCGTTCAAGATTGCGTTCGACGGCTACATCAGCCATCGGCCGACGCTCAAGATGGAAGGCACCCTTGCCGCCGACGCCGCATCCTTGCGCGACACGCTGCGTTGGGCGGAACAGCAACCTCCGCCGGGGGGTGGTTTCGGCCGCTTCGCGCTCAAGGCGCAAACCAATGTCGTCGGCGGCACCCTCAGCCTGTCCGGGGTCAATGTCGAACTCGACGGCAATACCGCCGAGGGCGTGCTCACGTTCGACGGGCGGCAGACCTTGCAGGGGACCCTGGCGGCCGAAGGGCTCGATCTCACCCCATACGTTTCCACGGTCCGTTTGCTGACGAGCGGCGAGCGCGGCTGGGACAGCAAGCCGATTGCGCTCGATGGCCTCGACGGCATGCATGTCGACCTCAGGCTCTCGGCCGCCCGCGTCAACGTCGCCGGCGCCAAGCTCGGGCGCACGGCGGTGGCGGCCAATCTGCGGGGCGGCAATCTCACAGTCGCGGTCGGCGAATCCCAGGCCTTCGGAGGGGTCGTCAAAGGCACGTTCGGGCTCGCCAAGTCGCCGGGCGGGGCTGATTTCAAGGCCCAGTTGCAGTTCACCAATATCGATCTCGAACAATGTCTCGGCGAGATGTTCGGCATTCGGCGGCTCGAGGGCAAAGGCAATCTCGGACTGGCGATCGACAGCTCCGGCAGCAGCGTCTACGACCTGACCAAAGGTCTCAACGGCACGGCCGGCCTGACGAGCCGCGGCGGCGCGATCGCGGGTTTCAACGTGGAGCAGTTGCTCAAACGCATCGAGCGCCGGCCGCTCTCGGGCGGCGGCGAATTCCGCACCGGAAAAACGCCGTACGAGATGCTGACGGTCAACCTGAAGATCGTTCAAGGCGTGGCGAATATCGAAGAGGTCCGCATGGAAGGGCCGAGCGTCGGCCTCGCCTTGACGGGGTCGGCATCGATCCCCGCCCGCGAACTCGACCTCAGGGGGACCGCGAGCCTGTTGTCGGTCGCCGCGCGCGGCACGAGCGCCGCCGCACCGGCTTTCGAACTGCCCTTCATGGTGCAGGGCCCCTGGGATGATCCGATCATATTGCCGGACCCGCAGAGCCGCATCCAACGCTCGGGCGCGGCGCAACCCATCCTGGACGCGGTCCGCAACCGCAGCGCACGTGATCCGGTCCGCTCGGCGATCGAGCGGCTGACGGGTGCGACCTCCGATCCTTCGGCCCCTTCCCCGACAGCCGCGCCGAACCTGACAGGGACGTCCGCGCCGGTCGAAAGCGCGCCAGCCGTGGAAACCGCGGAGCCGCCGCCAGACGCGCCGCGAACCGCGCAGTGATCGCTCTCCTCACTTGACGGCAAGGGCGCCGACACTGTCGCGCCCGATATCGTGAAACTTGGTGAGCAATGACGCCGCGGCGATCCCGGTCGCCACGATTGCGATCATGATCGAGCAAATGGCATTGATCTCGGGTTTCACACCGAGCCGGACCTGCGAATAGATGCGGATCGGCAACGTGGTCGCGCCGGGGCCGGTGGTGAAGCTGGCAATCACCAGATCGTCGAGCGACAGCGTGAAAGCAAGCATCCAGCCCGACGCCAGCGCAGGCGCGATCAACGGCAACGTCACGGTCAGGAAAGTCCTCAGCGGCGGGCAACCGAGATCCATCGCCGCCTCTTCGAGACTGGTGTCGAAGGTCAGTAGCCGCGATTGCACCACCACGGTGACGAAGCAAGCGGTCAGCGTCGTGTGCGCGATCGTGACGGTCCAAAAGCCCCGATCGATATCGACCGCCACGAACAGGAGCAGCAGCGACAGCCCGGTGATCACTTCCGGCATTACCAGGGGTGCGTAGATCATGCCGGAAAACAGCATGCGTCCGCGGAAGCGCCCGAACCGCACCAGCGCGATGGCCGCGAGCGTGCCGAGGACGGTCGCGGCGGTGGCGGACAGCAAGGCGATGCGCAGCGTGACCCAGGCGGACTCGAGCATGGCGCGATCGTTGAGCAACTCGGCGTACCAACGTGTCGACCATCCGCCCCAAACGGTGACGAGCCGTGAGTCGTTGAACGAATAGATGACCAGGATGACGATCGGCAGATAGAGGAAGGCCAGCCCCAGCGCGACCGAGCCGATATTGAACCAGGACGATTTGCGCAAGGTCAGCGCCCTCCAGTGGGATAGCGCGCCTGCATTTGCTGGTAGAACGCGAGCGGCACGACCAGCAGGCAGAGCAGGACCACCGCCACCGCTGACGCCACCGGCCAGTCCTTGTTGGCGAAAAACTCCGTCCACAGGGTCTGGCCGATCATCAGGGTCTGCGAGTTGCCGAGGAGATCGGGGATGACGAACTCTCCCACGATCGGAATGAAGCAGAGCACGGCGCCGGCGATCACGCCCGGCAGCGACAGCGGAAGCGTCACCAGCCAGAACGCCTTCCACCACGGACAGCCGAGATCGGCGGCCGCCTCGATCAGCGTCTCGTCCATCTTTTCCAGCGTCGCGTAGATGGGCAGCACCATGAACGGGAGATAGGAATACACGATGCCGATGTAGACCGCCGTGTCAGTCGAAAGCCACGCGGGTGGTTCGTCGACGATGCGCAAGGCGAGCAGGACCTGGTTCAGCAGGCCGTCGCGTTGGAGGATGTTCACCCACGCATAGATCCGGATCAGAAACGACGTCCAGAACGGCAGCACGACCAGCACGAACAGCGCGGGCTGCCAGCGCCTCGGCGCACGCGCGATGCCATAGGCGAGCGGGAAGCCGATCAGGAGCAGCAGCACGGTCGAGCAGGCGGCAATCTCGAGACTCTTGAGATAGGAGGCGAGGTAGAGCCAGTCGGACGCGATGAAGGCGTAGTTCTCGAACGAAAGCGCGGCAACGAACGCTTTCAAACCCTCCCAACCCGCGGCCGGATCGAACACGGGCGTATAAGGCGGCTGCGCGATCGCCGTGTGCGACAGGCTGATCTTCAGCACGATCAGGAAGGGAACGAGAAAGAAGACGACGAGCCAGAGGTAAGGAACGAGCACGACCAGCCGTGCGCCCCATGACCGATTCCGGCTGCCGCCCTCGTTCACCGTCGCCGCCATCGCATTGCCCTCGCCTATCGCGTCAACACCATTGCCGCTTCCGGCGCCCAGGTCAGCCATACACGGTCATCCCAGTCGATCGGCCGCTCGACCAGCCGCGTCACGTTGGCGACAGCCGCCTTCAGGACGGAGCCGGTATCGAGTCGCACCTTGTAGATCGAGAGGTCGCCCAGATAGGCGATATTCTCCACCTGTCCGGCGACGCAATTCTCGCCGGCGGCCGGCGGCGGCTGGCGCCCGATGCGTATTTTCTCGGGCCGCAGCGCCACCCATACGGTGTCGCCAGGTCTGGCTTCGGGGCACGCGAGGCCGCGCAGCTGCCCGGCGGCCGTGCTCGCGATCCCCGTTCCGGACGCTCCCGCATCGACAACGCGGCCCTCGATCAAGTTGATGTCGCCGATGAAGTCCGCGACCCAGCGCGAATTGGGCCGCTCGTAGATTTCGGTCGGCGTGGCGACCTGGATTAGGCGCCCGTGATCCATGACGCCGATGCGATCGGCGACCGTCATCGCCTCCTGCTGGTCGTGGGTGACGATGATGAAGGTGAGACCGAGCTTCTCCTGCAGCTGCATCAGTTCGAACTGCGTTTCGCCCCGCAGCTTCTTGTCGAGTGCCGCAAGCGGCTCATCGAGAAGGAGGACGCGGGGCCGCTTCACCAGCGAGCGCGCGAGCGCGACGCGCTGGCGCTGACCGCCGGAGAGCTGGTGCGGCTTGCGCTTGGCGAAGCTTTCGAGCCGCACCAGTGCCAGCATCTCCTCGACGCGGGCTGCGATCTCGGACTTGGGGAGCGCCTCCTGCTTGAGCCCAAAGGCGACGTTGCCCTCGACCGTGAGGTGCGGAAACAACGCATAGCTCTGGAACATCATGTTGACCGGCCGCCGATAGGGCGGAACGCGAGCGATATCCTCCCCGTCGAGCAGGATGCGTCCCTGGTCCGGGGTCTCGAAGCCCGCGAGCAGGCGCAGCAGCGTGGTCTTGCCGCACCCGGAAGGTCCGAGCAGGGCAAAGAACTCGCCGGCGAAAATATCGAGGGACACGTCCTCAACCGCGGCGATACCGGCGAAGCGCTTGCTCACGCCGTCGAACCGGAGCAGCGGCCGCGCCGCGGAGTCCGACCACGGCGCGAACGTCCTTCGCGTATTGCGTCTGCCCTGATCGTTGCTCACGCCGGCATTCCCCATGTCACCACGCTAACGGCACGCGCCGTGCGGCTCAACACCCGTCATGCGCGCACGCTCGCGGATTGCTCCGACGCGGTCCTCGATCTTGACCCGACACATTAGCTGCGCGTGCGCGCGACGGCATCGCGCCAACCCGCCCATTTGCGCTCGCGCGTGGCGGCGTCCATCTGCGGCTCGAACCGCCGCTCGCACCGCCACCGCGCGGCAAAGCCGGGCAGATCCGGGCATACGCCGGCGGCATAGCCCGCGAGATAGGCCGCACCGAGCGCCGTGATCTCCATCACGCCCGGACGATCGACCGGCGCGTCCAGAATGTCGGCGACGAACTGCATGGTGAGGTCGCTCGCCGCCATTCCGCCATCGACCCGCAACACCGTGTCTGTCCCCGCCGCCGGCCAATCGGCCTGCATCGCCTCGAGCAAGTCGCGGGTCTGATAACCGACCGCCTCGAGCGTGGCGCGGGCAAGCTCCGCTACTCCCGACTTGCGGGTGAGCCCGAACAGCGCACCGCGCGCATTCGCATCCCACCAGGGCGCGCCGAGCCCGACGAAAGCCGGAACCAGATAGACCTGCTCCGCCGGATCCGCGGCCGCGGCAAGCGCGTTCACGTCGGGCGCCGTGCCGATCACCTTGAGCGCGTCGCGCAACCATTGCACCGCCGCGCCGGCGACAAAAATCGCCCCTTCGAGCGCGTAGGTCCGCCGGCCACCAAGCTGGTAGGCGATGGTGGTCAGAAGGCGGTTTTTCGACGCGACCGGCTGATCGGCGGTGTTGAGCAGCGCGAAGCAGCCGGTGCCGTAGGTCGACTTCACCATGCCGGGCGCAAAGCACCCCTGCCCCACCATCGCCGCCTGCTGGTCGCCGGCGATTCCCAGGATGCGGATCGGCCGGCCGAACAGCTCCGTGGTGCCGAAGTCGCCGGCGCAATCGCGCACCTGCGGCAAGAGCGCCTCGGGGACGTCGAACAATCGGCAGAGGTCGGCGTCCCAGCTGCCGCGGTGAATGTCCAACAGCAAGGTGCGGGAGGCATTGGTCGCGTCGCTCGCATGCACCTTGCCGCCGGTGAGACGCCACAGCAGGAAGCTGTCCACTGTGCCGAACGCAAGCCGCCCCTCGCGCGCGGCCACGCGCGCACCCTCGACGTGATCGAGCAGCCACGCGATCTTGGTGGCGGAAAAATAGGGATCGAGCAGAAGCCCGGTGCGCGCCGCGATCATGGGCTCGTCCTGCCGCAGCGCGGCGCAGCGGTCCGCCGTGCGCCGATCCTGCCATACGATCGCATTGTGGATCGGACGGTTGGTCGCCCGGTCCCAGATGATCGTGGTCTCGCGCTGGTTGGTGATCCCGAGCGCCGCGATATCCCTGGCCTCGGCGCCCGCGCGCGCCATGGCCGCGCGCACGGTCGCCAAGGTCGCCGACCAGATCTCTTCAGGATCGTGCTCGACCAGGCCGGGCGCGGGATAAATCTGGCGCAGTTCCTGCTGCGCACTGGCGACCGGCGCGAGCGCGGCATCGAACACGATGGCGCGGGTCGAGGTCGTCCCCTGGTCGATCGCGATAAGGTAATCCGGCACGCTCGCCCTCCGCGGTCACGGCGCATGCAGCGCAAGTGGAGATCGGTCTAGATCAGCAATCAATTCGTTCGGCCAAGACGGGCGCCGGTGTCATGCGCCCGCGCCGACCATGGCCGCCATGAACTTTGCCAACCGCTCCCGCTCGTCGAGCGAAAAGCGCAAGCCCAGCTTGGTGCGCCGCCACAACACATCGTCCTCGGTCTGCGCCCATTCCCGTTCCATCAGATAGCGCACCTCGGCACCCGTGAGGTCGGCGCCGAAGCAGGGCCCGAGATCCTCCAGCCGCCGCGCCGGCCCGAGCACGCGCTCGACCCGCGTGCCATAGGTGCGCACCAGCCGCCGCGCATGCTCCTCGCTCAGAAACGGCCGCGACTTGCGGGTCTTGGCCACCAGCGCATCGAAGCCATTGTGGGGGAATTCGCCGCCCGGCAGGTGGGAATCCCGGGTCCATGCCGGCCCGCCGCCAACAACATGCGCCAGGCGATCGAGCGCATGCTCCGCCAGGCGCCGATAGGTCGTGATCTTGCCGCCATAGACGGTCAGCAGCGAAGCCTCGCCTTCGCTCTCGTCGAGCGTCAGCAGGTAGTCGCGGGTGACGTCCTGCGCCTTCCGGGACCCGTCGTCGTGGAGCGAGCGGACGCCGGCGAACGACCAGACCACGTCGGCGGGACTGATGGCGGCGCGGAAATGCGCGTTCGCGACATCGCAAAGGTAGGTGATTTCATCGGCGCCCGGCTGGACGCCGCTCGGGTCACCGGCAAAACTCTGATCGGTGGTTCCGATCAGCGTGAAATCCCGCTCGAACGGCAGCGCGAACACGAACCGGCGATCACGGGTCTGCAGGATGTAACCGCGATCGTGGTCGAACAGGCGCCGCACCACGATGTGGCTGCCCTTGTCGAGCCGCGCCGGCAACGGCGTGGGGTCACGCAGTACGTTCTCCGCGAACAGCTTGAGCCAAGGTCCGGTCGCGTTGACCAGGACGCGTGCGGTCGCGAGATCGCGCCGGCCCTTCACTTCGAGCACGAGCCGCCACTCGGCCCCCCGCTCCGCCCGGATGCAGCGCGTGCGGGTGCGGATCATCGCGCCACGTTCGGCGGCATCGAGCGCGCTGACCACCACCAGCCGCGAGTCGTCCGCCCAGCAGTCGGAATATTCGAACCCGCGTTCGTAGCGCTGCCTGAGCGGCGTACCGAGCGGATCGTCGGCAAGCGCGATGGTGCGGGTTGGCGGCAGGATTTTCCGCCCGCCGAGATGATCGTAGACGAACAGCCCCAGGCGCAGCATCCAGGCCGGACGCAGACCCGGTTCGGGCGGCAGCACGAAGCGCATCGGCCGGATCAGGTGCGGCGCCATCCGCAACATCACCTCGCGCTCGATCAGCGCCTCGCGCACCAGCCGAAACCATCCCTGCTCGAGATAGCGCAGCCCGCCGTGAATGAGCTTGGTGGAGGCCGACGACGTGCCGGAGGCAAGGTCGTTCTGCTCGACCAGCAGGACGCGCAGCCCGCGGCCGGCGGCGTCGCGGGCAATCCCCGCGCCATTGATGCCGCCGCCCACAATGGCGAGATCGAAGTCGGCCATTCCTGTGATTCCTTTTCACGCCAGCATGGCGCGGCGCGCGCTCAGTTTACGTTGACCCTTTCGCGCTGAGACGCGCTCTAGATTCTTTGCGTGGTCGCATTTTCTGCGGAAAACCGGAAGTCCACTTTTCCGGAAAATGCTCTAGTCATGCCGGCTCAAGCCGCCGGCATCGAGATGCGCCCTTGCATCGCCCGGGCCATGGGCGATGATGCAAGCGCGCGTGCAGCCAACGGGAGAGGCCGATGGACTATCACGACCGCCATGTCGTCGTCACCGGCGGTACCGGCGCGCTCGGCACCGCCATGGTCGGCGCCCTGCTCGACGCCGGCGCCGTCTGTCACGTGCCTTACATCAACCCGGCGGAAGCCGGTCGCTTTGCGTTCCGCGACAACCCGAAGGTCAAGCTCGTCGCCGATATCGAGCTGACCCAGGAGGACGCCGTCGCCAGGCTTTACGCCGGCGTGCCGAAGCTGTGGGCGTCGATCCATATCGCCGGCGGCTTCGCCATGGCGCCGATCGGCGAAACGACGAAATCCGATCTGATGAAGCAGGTCGAGATGAACTTCGTCACCGCATTCCTGTGCTGCCGGGCCGCGGTGAACGCCATGCGTCCGACCGGCGCCGGCGGGCGCATCGTCAATGTCGCGACCCGTCCCGCGCTCGAATGGCGCGCCGGCGCGGGCATGGTGGCCTATACCGCCAGCAAGGCCGCGGTCGCCGCGCTCACCGTCGCGCTGGCCGAAGAGGTGGTGAAGGCCGACATCCTGGTCAACGCGATCGCGCCGTCGACCATGGATACCGCGGCGAACCGCAAGGCGATGCCCAAGGCCGATTTTTCCGCCTGGACCAAGGTCGAGGACGTGGCGGCGACGATCCTGTTTCTCGCCTCCCCTGAGAACAAGGTTACCCGCGGCGGCATCGTGCCGGTCTACGGGCGAAGCTGACGCGGTGCGGGCGCCCCTCCTGTAAATAACAGGAAAAATACAGGACCGGGCGACCTCAGCTCAGGCCGGGACTTGAAGCTGCCCCCTGTGACTGCAAGCGAAATCGATGCGTGTCCGCGCCCGCCGGAAAGACTTGCCGGCTCCGGTGCGAGAGCCGCGCGCCGATCTTCATGCATGCTTTTGGATGATGCGTTTTTGTACGAGATTCGCGGTTACATGTCGAGCCAGAAGAGGGCCACGGTTTATTCCTGCGGTCTCCGGGCAACTCTCAGGTGCGGTTGGCTCCGGCCTGCGCGAGCACGTCGCGGATCTTGGCGGCGAGCTGTTCCAGCGTGAAGGGTTTGGGCAGGAAGGCGACATCGCGATCGAGCACGCCGTTATGGACGACAGCATTTCGGGTGTAGCCGGTCGTGTATAGGACCTTGAGGTCCGGGCGGCTCTTGCGCGCCTGATCGACGAGCTCCCGCCCGGTCATGTCCGGCATGACGATGTCGGTGAACATCACGTCGACGCGCGGCTGGAGCTGGAGGTGCCGCAGAGCCTCCTTTGTCCGGCCCAGCCTTCCCGCTTCATCCGGCGAGTTGTACTGCCGCGCCAAGTGCCGAAATCATCAGAGCGTCGGTTCATTCCTGCGATCTCTCGTCAGCGTCAGGTGCGCTCGGCTCCGGCATCCTCGCTCGGCACGTCGCGGCTCTTGCTACGATGGAAACGACCGATCGGAAAGCTGCGGTGACCTGAGCCGCAGGCAAAGTTCCTCCACCGCGATCACAAGCAAATCCCTGCCGAGCCGACGCCGGAATCGGACTCGTCGATGTGAGGCGGCTCACGCTCGCTGGTCCGGTCGAATGCTATCGATCTCGATGCGCGAGCATGTCGCCACCGCCGCGCAGGAATGACCGGGCGGCGAGTTGGCATCGCGCCAGAGGGCCAAGATGTTTGGGTACCTTAGGAATATCCCAGTCAATCTCGACGTCCCCGCGCCGGTCGTAGTGGGTGGCGTGTTGTTTGTCGCCGCCCTGACCAAGGGGGGCCATCCGGGATGGGGTATCGGAGGGGTGTTCGCGCTCTATATCCTCTGCGCGCTCTATCTGGCGATACGGAATTCGACCCGGCGCGCGGATATCCGCCCGCAACCGCTTGGCGCCAGCGGTCTGTAGCAGACACCGATGGGATGAGATGACGCCTGATCCGGGTCAGTCAACGATCCGGCTTGGCGCCGTCAGTCATCGACCGGAACGACGTCGCGGGCCGGCGCCTTGACGAGGCGCGTCACCGCGCTGGCGGCAACGACGGCGTGCTGCTGGGCGTAGGCCTCGTGGTTCCTCTCGATGTGCTCGAGATCGTAGAGGTAGTTCACCATCAAACCGTGTGATTGCCGCAGCGCCCGCTCCGACGTGTCGGCGGCGAAGTTGAGCCGTTCGAGCCGCGCGCCGTTGCCGAGATGGAAGCGCGCGACCGAATCGAGCGGGGTGCCGCGCGGCGTGCGCGCGCGCAGATAATACCACGCCGCCGCGCGCAACAGCGGCTCACGCACCGTCTCCGCCGCCGCCTCATCCCGCCACCAGTCGGCGCGGTCGAGCGTTTCGAGCGCGGCACGGTCCTCCTCGCTGAGAACCACCGACGCCTCCGTTGCGCGCTCGCGCCTGAGCCATTCGGCAAAGTTGGGAGCCGGCGACAACGTGACGAAAGTCGACAGCCGCGGAATCTGGCGTCCCACCTCCTCGACCACCTGCTTGATGAGGAAATGGCCGAACGAGACCCCGGCCAACCCGCGCTGGCAGTTGGAGATCGAATAGAATGCCGCCGTCGTCGCCCGTTCGGGGTCGATCCGCTCGCGGTCGGGCGACAGGATCGGATCGATCCCCGCGGGAATGCCGCGGGTGAGCGCCACCTCGACGAAGATCAACGGCTCATCGATCAGCGCCGGATGGAAAAAGGCATAGCAGCGCCGGTCGGGCGAATCGATGCGCGCGCGCAGGTCGTTCCAGTCGCGGATCGCGTGCACCGCCTCGTAGCGGATGATCTTCTCCAGCAGATTCGCCGGCGTCGACCAGTCGATGGTCCGCAGCACCAGGAAGCCGCGATTGAACCAGGACGAGAACAGGTGGAGAAAGTCGTCGTCGATGGCGGCGAGATCGTCGCGATGATCCATCGCCTCGATCAGCTGGGCACGCATGCGCACCAGCGCCGCCGTGCCCCCGGGCGCAAGATTGAGGCGCCGGAAGAGCTCGAGCCGACGCGGCTCGGACGCGCGATGGAGCCTGGATGCGGCCGCATCGGAGGACGCGCTCATCCAGGCCGTGGCCGCGGCATCCAGTTGGGCACGGTCGGGGCCGAACCGGCTCGCCAGCGCCTCGAAGAAGGCGATGCGCGGACCCGTTTTGAGCTCGCTGTAGCGCGAAAGAATCTCGCGCGCGAGCGCAACGCCCGAGGCCTCGCCGCGGCCGGAGAGCAGATCCTCGCACAGGTGGGCCAGGTTGGCCGAGCGCTGCTCGGCGACCCCGCGCCGATCGCGCGTGCGGTCGATCAGCGCGCGCCCGCGCTCCGCGATCGACTGCAGCATTTCGCCGAAAAAGGAGGTGTTCACCGGAAGGTCCAACTCTGTCGCCACGTCGCCGATTAGATAGTGTCGGGCTGACAAATTCACAAATCATGCCAAGACCCGCCGCCCCCGCGCTCTGGACAAGAGGGGCGCCGGCAGGCCACAGAAGCGGCGGTTTTCGCCGCGGAAGCGCGCCAATCGCGTGAGGAGGACGAGCCGATGCCGGGTCCCTTGGCCGGAATACGCGTGCTGGAACTCGCCCGCATCCTGGCGGGGCCCTGGGCCGGGCAGATCCTGGCCGATCTCGGCGCCGACGTGGTCAAGGTCGAGCGCAAGGGCACCGGTGACGACACCCGGGGCTGGGGCCCGCCTTTCGTGGAGGCCGCCGACGGGGGCCATCTGGGGGCCGCTTATTTCCACGCCACCAACCGCGGCAAGCGCTCGATCGAGCTCGATTTCGAGAGCGAGGACGGGCGGCGCATCGTCAGGAAGCTCGCCGCGCGCTCGGACGTGCTGATCGAGAATTTCAAGGTCGGCGGCCTGGCCAAATTCGGCCTGGACTATGCCGGGCTGCGCGAGGAGTGCCCACGCCTGATCTATTGCTCGGTCACCGGCTTCGGCCAGACCGGGCCGTACGCCGCCCGCGCCGGCTATGACCTCATGGCCCAGGGCATGGGTGGGATCATGGACCTCACCGGCGCGCCGGACGGCGAACCCCAGCGCGCCGGGGTGCCGGTTGCCGACATCTTCACCGGGATCTATTCGGTCGTGGGCATCCTCGCCGCGATCCACGAGCGCGAGCGCACCGGCCGCGGCTGCCTGGTGGACACCGCCCTGGTCGACAGCCAGGTCGGCGTCCTCGCCAACCAGGCGCTCAATTATCTCGTCTCCGGCCAAGTGCCCAAGCGCATCGGCAATGCGCATCCCAACATCGTCCCCTACCAGGTTTTTCCCGTGGCCGATGGTCACATCATCATCGCGACCGGCAACGACAACCAGTTCGGCAAGCTCTGCGCGGTGCTGGGTGAGCCCAAGATCGCCGAGCAGGCGAACTATCGCGTCAACTCCGACCGGCTGAAACACCGCGAGGAGCTGATCGCGCAACTGTCCGCCCTGACCCGGCGCTGGTCGCGCGCCGACCTGCTGGCGAAGCTCGAAGCCGTGCAGGTCCCGGCCGGGCCGATCAACCCGCTCGATCAGGTGTTTGCCGACCCGCAAGTGGTCCATCGCGGCATGCGGATCGACCGGCCGAGCGCGGCGGCCAAGGCCGGAACCATCCCGGGCGTGCGCACACCGATCATGATCGACGGCAAACCGGCGGCGGCGGAGCGCCCCGCCCCGCGGCTCGGCGAGCACACGGCGGAGGTGTTGCGCGAGATCGGCGAGGGCTAGTGTCCCGTTTCCGACGTTCGTATCATCTCGCAGCACCCGCTTTTACGAACGGAAACAAAGGACGCTAGGGCGCGTGTACTCATTAACGCGGGCAATGGCCGAATGTCCGCTCTTGGGGCGAACCGGACACGCCGAAATGGCGGGAATGACGTGAATGACCCAAACCGGACGTTAAAGCTCTCCCAATCCGTCATCGCAGGATCTGCGGTTGCAATGGCGTGCTCCGATTTCACCGTGGGCGTCACGACCGATTGGTCATGAACTTCGATTTGATAGCATAGACGCCGATCGCCAGCGCACCCGCAATCGCGACGCCCGACAGAGCGGTGTAGCCAAAGCTCTCCACCAGCAGCGCGAAAACAACCAGGCCGATTACGCCGAGAACCGTGCCGACGACCATCGTCTGGCCTGGTCGCCCCATGTACGACTGGTAGGCGCAGAAGGTTGCGAGTCCCAATATGGGAAAGAAGAACACAAGATCGACGCGAATGTTGCAGTCCGCATCGCACAAGACGCCGGTCGCCACCAGACGCTCGTAGACGGCGTAGAGCAGCCATAGGATACCCGACACGATCACGGCCAGCGAGACGCGGTCGCTGCCATCCTGCCACCAGGTGGATCACGGCCATCATGCCGGCGGCGATCGCGAATATGTTCATCGTACTCCTCCACAATTACCCATTCGGTCCATATCGTCCATTGAGTGGACGCAAAGTGCTCGCCGAACGATACGCTAGCATGGCATGCGCATTCGCTTCTGCTACACCGCATATGTCGCTTTATTGGCCCTCTCGGACCTCCCGCAATGTCTGCTTTTGCGCCGCTACTGGGCGACAAGCGGACATCAAGCGCGCCGGCCGAGCTTCACGATTTATGAGTACACGACCTTAGTGTGGCTTTGCATTTGACGTTGCTATGAAGGACTTGCGGCCAATACTGATAGGAACGTCAAATGCGCCACACTAGACCATCCGATCGTTATTGCCGGCTTGATCCGGCAACCCAGAAAGTGCTTGCCAAGCGAGCAATCTACTTGTGCGCGACACCCATCAGGTGATCCGGCAGCCAGGTGGCGATCTCGGGGAAAATACACAGGATCACGATCGCCAGCATCATGCAGGCCACGTAGGGAAGCGTGCCCCACATCACCCGTGTCACCGGCACGTCGGGCGCGATCGAACTGACGATGTAGATGTTGAGCCCGACCGGCGGGTGGATCAGCCCGATCTCCATGTTGATGGTCATGATCACGCCGAACCAGACCGGGTCGAAGCCCGCCGTGGTGATGATCGGATAGAGGATCGGCGACGTCATCAGGATGATGGCCGCGGGCGGGATGAAGAAGCCGCTCACCAGCAGGAAGAGATTGATGAGCAGCATCAGCACCCATTTGTTGACGTGCATGTCGGCGATCGCCTGCGCCAGCGTCTGGGTGAGATAGAGCGAGGTCAGCATGTAACCGAACAGCACGGCGGTCGCGATGATCATCAGGATCATCACCGATTCGCGCGTGGTGTCGCGCAGGATGAGCCACCATTTGTCCGGCGCCCACATGCGATAGATGAGGACCGCCATCAGCACGCACAGCGCCGCGCCGACGCCGGCGGCTTCCGACGGCGTCGCCACGCCGCCGTAGAGCGTGTACATGACGCCGAAGATGATCAGGAGAAACGGCGCGATCTTCGGGATGGACTGGAATTTCTCCTTCCACGAATAGCGGAATCCGAGCGCGTGCGAGCGAAAGCCCCGCTTCCAGATGATGAACAGCGTCCACAGGATGAACAGACCGGTGAGCATCAGCCCCGGCAGCACGCCGGCGAGGAACAGCCGACCGATCGAGGTCTCGGTGGCGATCCCGTACAGGATGAAGGTGATCGACGGCGGGATCAGGATGCCGAGCGTGCCGCCGGCGCAGATCGAGCCGGTCGCCACATCGTCCGGATAGCCGCGCCGGCGCATTTCCGGAATGCCCATCTTGCCGATGGCGGCGCAGCAGGCGGGCGAGGAGCCCGTGAGCGCGGCAAAGATCGCGCAGGCTCCGATATTGGAGATGACCAGGCCGCCGGGCACGCGATAGAGCCAGCGGTCAAGGGCCTCGTAGAGGTCCTTGCCGGCGGGTGACGAGCCGATGGCCGCGCCCATCATGACGAACATCGGGATCGACACCAACGTGAAGTCGGAGAGCCCGGTGTAGAACGTCTCGGCCGCCACGTGCAGCGAATCCAGGCCCTGGAAGATCACCAAGAAAGAGATCGCGATGGCACCGAGCCCGAAGGCGACCGGCGCACCGGACAGCAATACGACGAGGGTGACGATGAGGACGATCGCCCCTTGGGTGGCCGGGCTCATGTCAGTTCCTTCGGCGGCAGCCCGAACGGCAGTTCGCGTCCGCTCACCAATTTGAAGATTTCAGCGATGTATTGCAGGCTGAGAAGCGCCAGCCCGATCGGCATCGCCGCGTAGGGGATCCACATGCGCGCCCGCCACATGGACTCGGAGCGCCAGTTGTTGTCCCAGGCCTCCTGCCAGAACTGAAACGTCAGCACCGTCATGACGGCGCAGAAAGCAAACGACATCAGCATGGACGCCAGGGCGAGGCGGTAGCGGCCCTTCTGCCCGAGATAGAGCGGCAGCACGTCGACGTTGACGTGGCCGCGGTTGAGCAGCAGGTACGGACTGCCGATGAAAGTGGCCGCGACGATGCTGAAGGTGACGAAGTCGGTCTGCCAGATCGTGGTGTGGTTGAGCACGTATCGGACGAATACCATCTCGCAGACGATCACCACGCTGGCCGCGATCAGAGCCGCGGCGAACACGCCGCAAATCTGAGAGAGCAGCGTGATGCCGCGGACGAACTGATCCATGTCTACCCCCTCTGTCCCCGCTCGTCACATGCCGGCCGGCGAGCGTCCCGCCGGCCAGTTGTGATCAGGCACTATTTGACCGAGAGAGCCTCGTCGATCAGCTTCTTGCCGTCGGGAACTTCGGCGGCGAACTGCTTGTACGAGCTTTCCTGCGCGATCTTCACCCAGGCGTCGTATTCCGCCGGCGTCAAGGTCACCACCTCGACATTGTTCTTCTTGAAGGTGGCGACCATCTCGTCGTCGAGGCCCTTGGTCGCCTTGTTGAAATAATCCTCCGACTTCTTGCCGGCATTGGTCAGCGCGTCCTGCTGCTCCTTGTTGAGCCTGTTGAAGCTCCGCTTCGACATCAGCACCGGCTCGTACATGAACCACAGGGCGTTGTCGCCGGGCGCGGTGATGCACTTCACCTGCTCGTAGATGCGGAACGAGACGAAGCTGCCGGTGCTGGTGTCGGTGGCGTCGGCCACGCCGGTCTGCAGCGCGTTGTAGACCTCGTTGCTCGGGACCGAGACGATCGAAGCGCCGGCCTGCTGCCACATGGCGGCGAAGGTCGGGCCTGCGGAACGGATCTTGAGGCCCTTGATATCGTCCGGCGTGCGGATGCAGGCCTTCTTGGAGGCGACCGCACCGGCGAGCCAGGCATCGGCCAGCACGACGACACCGGCCTTGTCGATCTTCGCCTTGACCTCTTTCATGAACGGCGAGCCGTTGAGCCGGGTCGCGCGATCGTGATTGCGCACCAGCGCCGGCATCAGCGTGGCGCTGAAGGCGCCGACCTTGCCGCTGGCGTAGTCCAGCGGAAACGACGATATGTCGAGCTGGCCGTTGACCATCGCATTCCATTGGTCGTTGGGCTTGAACAGCGACGCGCCGGGATACACCTGGATGTCGAGCCCGACATTGGCGGCCTTGGCCTCGCGCGCGATGATCTGGACCATCTCATCGCGGGCGTCGCCCTTGCCACCGGGGAATTGGTGCGACGCCTTGAGCACGGTTTGGGCGTAGCTCGCGGCCGGAAGGGCGCAAAGCGCGGCCGCCACGGCGAAAGTCGACGATAATTTCCTCATGGGTTTTCTCCGATAACGTTGTCGCGCTTTTCTCTTTCCTCAAGGAACTGAATTTTACGAGCATTGTCAAAGCCCAGGTCGTCGCAAGGCGGCAGTGCGACGTCACGGCTGACGGCTGGCGCCACACTTGTTAACTCTCGACAACAAGCCCGGTCGGGGCGCCGCTACCAGGTCAGCGTGCGCACATTGTCGGCGAAGACGAAATTCTCGAGATAGCCGGGCCGGCCGAGCTGCACGCCCGGCACGACGTCGTCGAGCCGCAGCCCGAATTCCTCGAGGCAAGGCTGGCAGATCAGCACGACGGCGCCGCCACGGACCAGGTCGGCGACGAGGTCGCGCGGGATCTGCTGCATGGACCGTTTCTTCTCCTGCTCGCCCGTGCGCAGCGCAAGCTTGACCGCGTCGAGATTGAGGAACACGGCGACGGGGTGCCCGATCTTCAACATCGCCTGGGCGAATTCGAGCCCCATGGCGCCGCGCCAGGTATCGGCCGAGGTCATGTGCACCAGCAGGGGATGGTTCTCGGGCGCGGCCAGCGCGCCGGTCAGGTCGTCGTGCGCCTTGCCGGACGGAACCGACGCCATCAGTGCGCCACCGACGAAGGCACCGAGCAGAAAAATGACGATCCGTTGCATGGGATAACCTCGCTGCGGCACGCCTGCACGTAGGCTCGACGACAATCTCGCAAGAATTGCCCGCAGCGTCCATGACGGCACCCTTGACCTCACGGCCAGGACCACCGAAGCATGGCACGCAGGAACAGGAGCCTGCGTGGCAGGCGCGAGCGCGAACGTCGGGAGGTTGCGGATGATCCGGGTGCTGTCGATCGCGCTGGCAACGCTGATGCTCGCGGCCACCGCCGTCGCCCAGACCGGCGATGCCGGTTGGCCGGACCGGCCGATCCGTCTGGTGGTGCCCTTCCCCGCCGGCAGCAGCACCGACATCGTCGCCCGCATCGTCGCGCAGAAGCTCGGCCAACGGCTCGGCCAGCAGATCGTGGTCGAGAACCGCGCCGGCGCGAGCGGCAATATCGGCGTCGACGCGGTCGCCAAGGCCGCCCCCGACGGCTACACCATCGGCATTGCCACCGCGAGCACGCAAGCGGTCGCCGTCAGCCTCGGCACCAACCTGCCGTACGATCCGGTCAAGGATTTCGCGCCGGTGGCCATGATCGGGAGCCAGCCCTATGTGCTCGTGCTCTATCCGGGCCTGCCCGCGCAGGATCTGGCGCAGCTGATCGCGCTCGCCAAGGCGAAGCCCGGCGCGCTCAACTACGGCTCGGCCGGGGTCGCATCGCTGGCGCATCTCGCCACCGCGCTGTTCGCGAGCATGGCGGGCGTGAACATAACCCACGTGCCCTACAAGAGCTCGGCGCAGTCCATGACCGACATGATCACCGGCCGGCTCGACATGCAGTTCGCGACCATCGCACCGTCGCTTCCCAATATCCGCGCCGGACAATTGCGCGCGCTGGTGACCAGCGGCAAGACGCGCGTCGCCGTGCTGCCGGAGGTCCCGACCGTGGCGGAGTCCGGGCTCGCCGGCTACGAAGCCGCGCTGTGGGTCGCGCTCGTCGCACCGCCAGCCACGCCGCCGGCCATCATCGCGCGGCTCAATCGCGAGGTGAACGAGATCCTCGATACGGCCGAGGGCAAAGAAGCGATGATCGCGCAAGGCATGACGCCCGAGCCAGGGCCGCCGCAAGCGGTGACCGAGCGCACCCGCAGCGATATCGAGAAATGGCGCGGCGTCGTGGCGAAGGCCGGAATCCGCGCCGAGTGAGACGTTCGCTTCTGGTGTCTTTCAGCGTTTAGTCGCCGCCGTCATCCCCGGCAGCGCGATGACGGCCGACCGGTTGGACCTGACGGATCAGGTCGTGACGTTCAGCTTCGCTTCGGCCAGGGGACGCCCTGATAGCCGCGCGGCACCGAGCCGATGCCCTTGTAGACGAACTTCTGCACGCGCTTACCTTCGTAGGTTTCGGTGGTGTAGAAGTTGCCCTTGGAATCGGACGCGATGCTGTGCACGCCATAGAACTGGCCGGGCTGGCGTCCGCCGCCACCGAACGACGTTATCTCCTCGAGCGTGTCGCGCACGATGACGCGGATGCGCTCGTTCTGGCCGTCCGCCAGCATCAGGTATCTCTGCTCGGGATCCTTGGAGAAGACGATGTCCCAGACCGAGCCCGCGCCGCGCGTGTCCCTGGCGTAGAACGCCTCCTTCACGAAGGTCCCGTCCGGCCGGAACACCTGCAGTCGGTCATTGCCACGATCGCACACGTAGACGAGCCCGTCGTTCGAGCGCTCGACGCAATGCACGGGGTTGCGAAACTGTTGCGCGGGCGGCGCGGACGGATCGTAAGGACCGAGACTGGTGTCGTCGGGCCGGTTGCCGTACGCACCCCAGTAGCGCCTCATCTTGCCGGTATCGGCATCGATCACCGCGATGCGCTTGTTGAGATAGCCGTCCGCGACATAAGCCTCGTTCGTTTTCGGATCGACCCAGATCTTGGCCACGCGGCCGAAATTCTCGAGATCGTTGCTGCCGGCATTCTTGCCGAAGCCGCCGACCTGCATCAGGAATTTGCCATCCTTGGTGAACTTGAGGAGGTGCGCATCCTTCTCGCCGTTGCCGCCGATCCAGACGTTGCCCTTGTAGTCGACGTGGATGCCGTGGTTGGACTGCGGCCACTCGTAGCCCGGCCCGGGACCGCCCCAGGACCTCACCAGATTGCCGTCCGGATCGAAAACGAGGATGGGCGGGGCGGTGCGGCAGCACTCGGCGATCGGCGGATTGAGCTCGGCGCCGCGCTCGTTGTTATGAAGGCCGCCGGCCCCGCGGTGGATGATCCAGACGTGGTCCTGCTCGTCGACCCAGTTCCCGATGGTCCACCCCAGCAGCCAGTTGCTGGGTAACGGCCGCGGCCACAGCGGATCGACCTCGAACATCGGGGCGGTCACGCTGGCGCCCTGCGCCTCGGCCTTGTGCTGCAAAACCGCCTGACCGGCGCCGAGAGCGATGATGCCCGCGGCGAGCATCGCACTGCACACGACTCTACGCTTTTGCTCGCGCTTGATCATCGTCGCCTCCCCACCGTAGCAAGACGCATCGCCTCCGAAGAAGATGTACAAGAGCCGGAGCCGTGCGCTCTTTGGTTATGGCGATTATAGGCGAACGGATCCGACTTGTAACGGCGATTGAAGTTCCCCTACCGTAAGCCGTGGGGAGACCGATCCGTGGCCTACAATGATCTGATCGAGCGCGCGCAGCGAGGGCTGAGCACGATCGCCACAACCCTGGCCTGCGTCGTCGCTGGAGCGCCGGGGCGCACGACATTCCGACCGACGTCAAGATCAACGCAGTCATCAAACCCGACGGCCATACGCTCGAGCTGCTGATCCGCGTGCCGCTCGCCGCCATGATCGAGGTGGATTTTCCGACCCGCGGCCCCGGCTATCTCGACATATCGCGCGCCGACGACGCGCTGCGCCACGCCGTGAAGCTCTATCTGATCGACAACATCACCCTCTACGAAGACGGTGCCGCGCTTCCCCCGCCCCGGATCGCTTACGCGCGCGTGTCGTTGACGTCGACCGCTCGTTCACATCCTACGAGCAGGCGCGCCGACGGCGAAAAGCCGACCGACGAGAAGCTGGAGCCTTACAACCGCAGCTGCTCGACGTCCTCGCAATTCAGCAATCCCGTCCATTGCGTGAAAATCGCAAAGGATGGCCTGGTCTATGTGTGCGACCGCGCCAACAATCGCATCCAGGTCTTCCGCAAGGACGGCAGCTTCGTCAAGGAGTTCGCTTACGAGAAGAACACCAGGGCCTCGGGTTCGGTCTGGGACCTCGATTTCTGGATCGACGGCAGGCAGACCTTCCTGTTCAACGCCGACGGCACCAACAACGAGGTGCGCACGCTCGTGCGTGACACCGGCGACGTCGTCGGTTATTCGGGAGCATCACGGCTTCGGCTTTTCATTCACGCTGCGCGAATCCCTGCAATTTGCCGGCGACCATCTGATGACCGCGCTGTTCGGCTTCAACCTCGGGGTCGAGATCGGGCAGATCGCGGTCCTGCTGGTGCTGATCCCCGCGCTCGACCTGCTGTTCAAATACGTGGTCGCGGAGCGACTGGGCGTGATCATCGTCTCGGCGCTGATCGCCCATGTCGCCTGGCACTGGATGATCGGGCGCGACGGCCGCACGCCGGTGAATTTCATTGGGTGCACAATCTCGCCATCGACTCCAAGGGAAACCTCTACACCACCGAGGTCGATACCGGAAAACGCGCGCAGAAGTTCCGCTATATAGGCCCGCCGGTGGTGAAGTGATTTCACGCCGCAGTGCCGGGTTCGGGTAATGCGCGCCGAGATCAGGCAGACACGGACACGCTCGTCTCCTTTTCCGAAATCGGCAGCAGTGGCGCCATCGGCAGACACGATTTCAATCCGAATAACTTTGCCCGCGGGTCAAGCCCATAGGCGCTAAGATAAGGTCTGACGTGTCCCGGATGCGGTGCAGCGCGAGCGATAGCGAAGCGGTGCACCGCTGGTCCGGGACCGTCGCGAAGGCGGTGTGTGTGTAACGGTCCCGGGTCTGCAGCGCATCATTCCGCTTCGCTCCATGCTGCGCAGCGCCCGGGACACGCGCTTAACTTAGCGCCTATGGGGTCAAGCCCGCGGGTGACGCGAGAGAATGGGCAAGCGCTGAGTCAATGCGAACGGAACCGCTTTAGTTGCCGATACGACAGAGAAGGACCGCCATGAAATTCCCCCGTAGACAATTTCTGCACCTGGCAACGGGTGCTGTCGCGCTGCCCGCTGTGTCGCGCTTCGCGTGGGCGCAAGCCTATCCGGCGCGCCCGATCACGCTGGTCGTGCCGTTCGCCGCGGGCGGCCCGACCGATACGATCGCACGGATCATGGGCGAGCGGATGCGGGCGTCGCTCGGCCAGACCATCATCATCGAGAACACAACCGGAGCGGCGGGCACGATCGGCGTCGGACGCGTGGCCCGCGCCGAGCCCGACGGCTACACGGTCGGTATCGGCCATTGGAGCACGCATGTGGTCAACGGCGCGATCTACCAGCTCCCATACGACGTGCTGAACGATTTCGAGCCGATCTCGCTGGTCGCGGCCAATGCGCAACTCGCTGTCGTGAGGAAATCCTTGCCGGTGAACAACCTCAAGGAATTGATCGACTGGCTCAAGGCCAACCCGGACAAGGCCACGCAAGGTACCGCCGGAGCCGGCAGCGCATCGCATGTCAGCGGCGTCTATTTCCAGAAGACCACCGGCACGCGCTTCCAGTTCGTGCCCTATCGCGGCACCGGCCCGGCGATGCAGGACCTGGTCGCCGGACAGATCGACCTCATGTTCGACCAGGCGGCGAATTCGCTGCCGCAGGTGCGCAACGGCAACGTCAAGGCCTTCGCGGTCACCGCAAAGTCGCGTCTGCCGTCGGCGCCCGACATCCCGACGATGGACGAGGCGGGAATGCCGGGCTTCTATATCTCGGTGTGGCACGCCCTCTGGGTGCCGAAGGGCACGCCGAAGGACATCACCTCCAGGCTCACCGGCGCCGTCGTGGAGGCACTGGCCGATCCCGCGGTGCGCCGCCGCCTCGACGATCTCGGTCAGGAGATTCCGCCACCCGATCAGCAAACGCCCGATGCGCTGTTCGCGCATCACAAGGCCGAGATCGAGAAGTGGTGGCCGATCATCAGGGCCGCGAACGTCAAGGGCGAGTAATCCCCGACGTGCTATTTGCGGACGACGCCGTTCCCAAGCCCAATCCCAGCCTGAATCACCGATGCGCTGCGGGGCACCCTGGTCTGGGTTTGCCCTACGAAAGCCACCGACTACAAGCATTCAGATCGGAAAGGTTCCAGGTCGGGGGGTATGGCAATGATCCGCGCCACGGTACTCCGTGCGCTTGTGCTGACGGCGGCTTTGGCCGCGGCATTGACGCCGGTCACGTGCCTTGGCGAAGACGGCAATCCATTGCCGACCAGGGCAGCAAAGGAACTGCCGGCCAAGCCAGCAAAGGAGTTGCCGGCCAAGGCAACAAAGGAGTTGCCGCCCGAGCTGCTCTCGCTGCTCCGCCAAAGGAAGATGCCAAAACATTCACCGATCCTTGTGCGCATTTTCAAGGAAGAGGCGGAACTCGAAGTCTGGAAACAGGACACTACCGGCCGTTTCCAGTTCCTGAAGGTCTATCCGATCTGTCGGTGGTCGGGCGATCTTGGGCCGAAGTTGTATGAGGGCGACCGTCAGGCTCCGGAGGGGTTCTATACAGTTACGCCCGAGCTGATGAATCCCAATTCCAACTTCTATCTTGCGATCAACACCGGCTACCCCAACAGCTTCGACAAGGCGAACAACCGCGACGGCAGCTTGCTCATGATCCACGGCGACTGCTCGTCGAGCGGTTGCTATGCCATGACCGACGAACAGATCAGCGAGATCTATTCGCTGGCGCGCGACTCACTCCTTGGCCGGCCGTCATTCCAGGTCCAGGCCTATCCGTTCCGCCTGACGCCGGCGAATCTGGCGCGGCATCGAAATCATCCGGACCTGGCCTTCTGGCAGATGCTCAAGATCGGCAACGATCACTTCGTTACGACGCATCTCGAACCCAGGGTGGATGTGTGCAATCGCCTCTATGTATTCGATGCGCAACCGCCCCCGAATTCGCCCAATCCTCTTGTGTTCAATCCCACCGGCAAATGCCCCGACTTTGTCGTGAATCCGAAAATCGCGCGGCGGGCGCTGGAGAAACAACGCACCGACGAGCTCGAATACGCGCAATTGCTTGAAGACGACGTGCCAACCGCCCCGATCTACAGCGGACTGGACGGCGGAATGAATCCGTTTTTCCTCCCATGGTTACCGGTCAGAGTGACGCTTGCGAAAGTGATGCCGTATGCATCCTACCTGCCGCAGCTGCCACCGATCCGCTGGGTCGACAACGATGGTTCGTTGACGAGTAAATTGTTTGGCACCTTGTTCTGATCGACATGGGCAAGAAGCATCTGCCACAAACGCGAACCTTCGTCGTCATAAACCGCCACCCGATCAAGAAGTGGGTGCGGCGGTCCCGTCCAAAGTCCGCTTCACCTCAATAAACAGACGTCAATCGTCGCCGCTGGAGGTCCGCTTAGTGCCGATAGCGGAAGTAGCTTCTATTCGATCACCTCGCTGGCGGCCGCTTGCAGCGTGAGGGGAACGGCGAGGCCAAATGCATTCGCCGTCTTGAGATTGATCACCAATTCGAACTGGGTCGGCTGCAGGACAGGCAGTTCCGCCGGATTTGCGCCCCTAAGAATTTGTGCAACGTATTCTCCGGCTTGGCGATACATCCAGCTGATGCTCGGGCCATAGCTCAAGAGCCCACCCACCGCTGCGAACTGGCGTACGAAACCCACGACTGGGAGTTTGTGCCGGTTGGCGAACGCGACGATCTGCTCGCGTCGATCCAGCGGAACCGGATCGGTTGCGGTGATAATCCCGTCGGCCTTGGCGCCCAGCAACTGCTCGAATGCGGCGTCGATTTCGCGCGCGTTTCTGGCATTGAGCGTGACGGTTTCCAGGCCCAGTTTCCTTGCTCCGGCCTCTGCGTCCATGCGTTCGACGTCGACATTGGGATTGGTGGGATTCATCAGCAGGGCAACGCGCGATACGTTTGGGGCAATCTCCCGGAGGAGCTCGACGCGCTTGCCGCCGAGTACATTCTGGTTGAAGAGGATGCCGGTCACGTGCCCGCCGGGACGGTTCAAACTCTTGACCAGTCCAAAGCGGACCGGGTCGCCGCCAATCGTGAAGACCACAGGCACCGTGCTGCTCGCACGCTGCGCGGCGCGTGCAGAAGCGACATCTCCCGTGGCGGCAATGGCAACCACACCCATGGCGACAAGTTCAGCCGCAAGCGCCGGTAGTGCATCATAGTCGCTGCGAGCCCACCGCTCCTCGATGCGGAGATTTCTTCCCTCGACGAAGCCGGCCTTTGTCAAGCCCTCTCGAAACGAGTCAGCATTGAAGCGATAAGTATCGGGTGAGGCGCTGTTCAAGAAGCCTACCAGCGGCATCTGCTGCTGCGCCAATACCGTAAGAGGCAGGGCGGTCGCCGCCCCACCGAGCAGCGTGATGAACTCGCGTCGCCTCATTCGATCACCTCGTCGGCAAGCGAGAGCAGATCGTCAGAGATCTTGAGGCCGAGCGCCTTCGCGGTCTTGAGGTTGACCACCAGCTCGAACTTGGACGCCTGCTGGACCGGCAAGTCCGCGGGCTTGGCGCCCTTGAGAATCGCCGCAGTGTAGACGCCGAACTGCCGGTAGGCATCGGTGATGCTTACGCCATAGCTCAGCAGTCCGCCGGCGACCGCGTATTCGCGGAACTGATAGATGGTAGGCAGGCGCTGCCGTGCCGCGAACGCGACGATCCGGTCGCTTCGTGTGTCGAAAAAGGGATCGGCTGCGACCACCAACGCCCCGACACCCTCGCGGGCCAGGGATGCGAACGCGGCATCCAAATCGTCGTCGGTACTGGCTTTGGCGATGACGAGCCGCAGATTGCTCGCACGCGACGCCTCTTCGAGCTGCTGCTGCTGGCGCGCTGTGGGCGCGAAGGCCGGATTGACGAGGGCTCCGATGAGGGTGACGCCCGGCGCCAGCTCACGCAACAGTCCGAGCCGTTTCGGCTCCATGAGATTGGTCAGCAGCGTGACGCCCGTCACGTTACCACCGGGCCGGTTGAAACTTTCCACCAAACCGTCGCTGACGGGATCGCCGCCCATTCCGAAGACGATCGGTATTGTCGAGGTGGCGCGTTTTGCTGCGAGCGGCGAGGGGTCGCCGCCAACCGCTGTGAGCACGTTCACCCGGCGACTCACGAGATCGGCGGCGAGCGCCGGCAGTTTGCTGTAATCGCCGCGCGCCCAGCGGAACTCGATCGCGACGTTCTGGCCCTCGCTAAAACCGCCCTCCTTGAGACCGCGCCGAAACGCTTCAAGCAGGTGCACGGAGTCCTCCGGCGACCGGCTGCTCATGAAGCCGATCACCGGCATCACCGACTGCTGCGCATGCGCCACCAGCGGCCACGCCGCCGCCATGCCGCCGAGCAGCGTGATGAACTCGCGCCGCTTCATTCGACTACCTCGTCGGCGAGGGCGAGCAGCGTCGACGGCACTTCAATGCCAAGCGTTTGTGCCGTTTTGAGATTGATGACCAGCTCGAACTTTGTCGCCTGCATCACCGGCAGCTCCGAGGGCTTTGCGCCTCTGAGAATTCGGCCAGCATAAACTCCAGCTTGGCGATAGGTGTCTGCGTAATCAGCGGCGTAGCTCATCAGGCCACCAGCCTCGACGTAGTCCCGGCGCGGATAAATTGTCGGTATCCTGTAGCGGGCCGCGAGGGTGACGATCTTTTCGATGTTGCGAAATGCAAAGGGACCCACAATCAGTGCCCCGGCCTCGCGCTCGACAAGCGTTTTGAAGGCCATTTCGTACTCGCGATCGCCGCGAGGTTCCAGGATGACAATCTGCCGGCCAAGCGCGCGGGCTGCCGCAAACATTTGGCTCTTCTGGTCTTTGGCGTAGTCCGTGTCGGCCGAAAGAAAGCCTACCGACACCGCTCTTGGGACCAGATCGCCCATCAGGCTGAGCCACTTACTCCCAAGCTCCGCATTGATTGTGGTCACTCCCGTGACATTGCCGCCAGGGCGGTTGAAGCTTTCCACAATCCCGGCCTTCACCGGATCGCCGCCATACGCGAAGACGATCGGTATCGTCGACGTTGCTGCTTTCGCTGCGAATATCGGCCCACCGAAACCACCTGCAACGATAACAGCGACTTTGCGCTGCACCAGCTCCGCGGCCAGCGCTGGCAATCGCTCGGATTGGGTACCGGCCCAACGGAGTTCGACGCTCACATTTTGGGGTTCGACGTAGCCGACCTCGGCCAAGCCCCCGCGGAACGCGGCAACAACACGTCCGCTCAATCTGGCCGAGCCCCAATTGAGGAAGCCGACTACGGGGGGCGCCGCCTGCTGCGCCCGTGCCGCGAGCGGCCACGCCGCCGCCGTGCCGCCGAGAAGCGTGATGAACTCGCGCCGTCTCACGTCGGTCACGGGGCTTTCCCTCCGCAGCCGGTCTACCGCACGCTCAGCCTGCCACAGAGGGGCCGGCGAGTCCTGTAGGCTGATCTGAATCGTTCTGAATCGATCGGCTATTGTCGCGCCGCGAGCGGGGCCGATGTCCGAGTCGGGTCATCAGCGGAAATCTCAGGACGTTCAAAATGATTTCCGTTCCGCCTGGCTAGACGGACATGATCGTGTGGACTTGGCAGGTCCGCTTGGTGCCATAAGCGGAAATTCTGCGATCTGACTGACTTAACGCTTGAGTACCACCAGCATAGTCCGCAAGTTGCAGACACTGCGCCCGCGCTGGAGTCGCCATGTGGTCTCGCCCGCTCGCCCTCGCTTTGCTCCTGCTAGCTGCCCCGGCTCTGGCCGGCGTCAAGGAGAATGTCGCGGCCCTCGCTCCGGCGGGGCTGGTGTTCGTGATCGACGCCAAGGGCAACGAGCTGGTGGCCCAGAACGCTGATGAGCCCTTCGTCCCGGCCTCAGTCACCAAGATCGTGACGGCTTGGCTGGCGATGGAGGTCCTTGGCGGCGACTACCGCTTCGAGACCCGCTTCTACCTCGACGACAAGCGGGTGCTCTACGTGCGCGGAGGCGGCGATCCTTTCCTGATTTCAGAGGAGCTGGCGCCGCTCGCGACCGAGCTGGTCGCAGCGGTCGGCAAGAAGCCGATCACCGGCATCGTGCTGGACGCGAGCTACTACCCTTCGAAGCTGCGCATCCCGGGCATCGAGGACACCAACGAGTCCTACAATGCGCTGAACTCCGCGCTGGCAGTGAATTTCAACACTGTCAGCGCCGTGCGCAGCGGCAACAAGGTGCACTCCGCCGAGAAGCAAACCCCGATCACCCCGCTCGCGATTACCCAGTTCCGGCTGCGGGGCCCTAAGGGAACGGGCCGCATCAGCCTGAGCCAGGACCGCACCGTGAGCCTGCAATATGCCGGCGAGCTGATCGCCGCGTTCATCGCGCAGGCGGGCGGCAGCGTGAAGGGCAGGATCTCGATCGGAACCGTACCCAAGGGAGCCGAGCCGGTCTACGTTCACCGACAGTCGCGCACCCTTTCGCAGATCCTCCGCGAGCTGCTCCGCGCCTCGAACAACTACATCGCCAACCAGGTCTTCCTGGAAATCGGCGGGCACCGCCTGGGCGGGCCGGTCAGCTTGGAGAAGTCGCTTAAAGTCGCGAACGAGATGCTCGCCGCACACGGCCTCGCCGCGGCCATCCATCTCGAGGAGGGCTCGGGCATCAGCCGCGACAACCACTTCACCGCCCGCGGCCTCGCCAAAGTGCTCGAGCTGTTCGCGCCCCACGCCGACCTGCTCCACGGCCGTGACGGCGGCATGAACAAGACCGGCAGCCTGGAGGGGGTCCGCACGCTCGCGGGCTATGCCGACACCTCGAGCCACGGGCGGGTGCGTTTCGTGATCTCGCTCACGAGCAATGACGGCGACATGCGCTTCCGGCTGCTCCGGGCTATCCAGTCCGGGCTGTAAGTCTCGCCCACGGCTTCGATGTTCCCCACGCGCTCCCAAACATTCGCAATGTCCGCTTGCCGTCTCCGCAGGCGGGTTGCGCTCACCCGCCGGCGACGCCCTGCGTGTTCACGTACAGAGAATAGATCGAGTGGCTCGCCGCCATGAACAGCCGGTTGCGGTAACGGCCGCCGAAGCAGACGTTGGCAGCGCGCTCGGGCAGCGCTATGAAGCCGATCGCCTTGCCGGCCGGATCGAACACCTTGACGCCGTCGAGCGCCGGGCTCATGCCCCAGCCGCACCACAAATTGCCGTCGACGTCGACGCGAAAGCCGTCGGGCGTTTCTTCTTTTTCGCAGTTGATGAATATGCGGCCATTGGCGAGCTTCGCTCCGCCATCGACCACGTCGAAGACATAGATCGAGCGTCCCTCGGGTGCGCTCTCGATGACATAGAGCTTCGATTCGTCGGGCGAAAAGGCCAGTCCGTTCGGCCGCTTGACCAGGCCGGTGGTCGCGACCGTCGCACGCCCGCTGTTGGGATCGAGCCGGTAGACGTCGAAGGGCAATTCCGGCTTTGCCTCCACACCCAGATAATTGCCGGCGATGCCGGAGGGCGGATCGGTGAACCAGATGGTGCCGTCGGACTTCACGACCACGTCGTTCGTGCCATTGAGCCGCTTGCCGTCGAACCGATCGATCAGCACCGTGATGGTGCCGTCATACTCGGTGCGCGTGATGCGACGGCCTGAATGCTCGCAAGTGACGAGGCGGCCCTGGCGGTCGCGGGTGTTGCCGTTGGCGTGATTGCAAGGCTGACGGAAGGTGCTGATCCGGCCGGTTTCCTCGTCCCAGCGCATGATGCGGTTATTGGGAATGTCGCTCCACAGAAGACAGCGCGCATCGCCGAAATAGACCGCACCCTCGTTGAAACGGCAGCCGCTCGCGAGCCGCTCGACGCCCGCAAGCGCGATCCGGTATTTGTTGAAGGACGGATCGAGACTTTGAATCGCCGGGTCAGGATAACGCTGGCTCGGCTCCCACGCCGCCAATGCCGCAGGCGAAAAAGTCATTGCAGCCACTGCACACGCGCCAGCCATCACCTCACGGCGTGAATTTTCCATGGCGGCCTCTCCCTGTTTTTTGCCCGTTTACCGGGCTCCTTAGTCTTGCGACAGCACAACACCGAGTGCGGACCCGCGCACCGAAGTAAGCAACATTTTTGCCGGCGTGCGTTGCGTATTGCAACACGTTTAGGCCACCTGCCCGGCATAGCGAGCGCACCACGTCGGAACCAAGCTGCGGAGAGCGAGCGACCAAGGGTCGCGGTTCCCTGAACCGGCGCCGGCGCACTTGCGCCGCAGCGGCAAAGCGGCAGAATGCCCGCCAACGCACAAGAAGGGCCAGAGCGGGTTCTTGCCCGGCCGGCCGCGACATCCAAGGAGGACGAGATGCCCGAGATCAGGACCACCTGCCTTTGCGCGACCGCCGCACTCGCCATCGCGCTGGCGGCAGGACCGGCGGTTGCCTGGGAGCCGAACAAGCCGGTGGAGATCGTGGTGGCCGCCGGGGCCGGCGGGGCATCCGACCAGATGGCGCGGATGATGCAGTCCGCGATCCAGAAGAACAACCTGATGAAGCAGCCGGTGGTGGTCTCGCTCAAGGGCGGCGCGTCGGGAGCCGAAGCGCTGATGTACATGAAATCGAGCGAGGGCGATCCCAACAAGGTGCTCATCGCCTACTCGCTCATCTACATGCTGCCGCTCTCGGCCAAGATCCCGTTCAACTGGCGCGATCTCACCCCGGTCGCGGTCATCGCGCTCGATCAGTTCGTGCTGTGGGTGAACACGCAGCTGCCCTACAAGTCGGTGAAGGAGTTCGCGGACGCCGCCAAGGCGGCCACGCCTCCGCTCAAGATGGGCGGCACGGGTTCGCGGCGCGAGGATCACGTCCTGACCGTCTTCATGGAGAAGAAGACCGGCGCCAAGTTCGCCTACCTGCCCTACAAGTCGGGCGGCGAGGCCGCCACCCAGCTGGTCGGCAATCACACCGCCGCCAACGTCAACAATCCATCGGAGAATCTCGAAGTCTGGCGCGCGGGCCAGGCGCGGGCGCTCTGCGTGTTCGACAAGGAGCGGATCGAGTACAAGACCAAGGTCACCACCGATCAGTCCTGGAACGACATCCCCACCTGCAAGGAACAGGGCCTCGAGGTCGAATACCTGATGCTGCGCGCCATATTCCTTCCGGGGAAGGTGACGCCGGATCAGACCGCGTTCTATGTCGACCTGATGAAGAAGCTGACGCAGACGGCGGAATACAAGGACTACATGGAAAAACAGGCGCTCAAGCCGATCTTCCTCACCGGCCCGGACATGCTCAAGTTCCTGGAGGAGGACGATACGCTGAACAAGAACCTGATGACCGAGGCGGGATTTGTCGCGAACTAGGGCGGGCCGCCGTCGATCTGTCTCGGCGCCGCACCCGTGTCCCGCATCCTCATAGCAGCGCAAGCGGCAAACTCGGTGTACTCCCCTCCCCCTTGTGGGGAGGGGAGTACACCGAGTGCGCAGCAACCATTTTGCATCGAGCCGAACGGCCTACGCTCTAATGCCGACACCGGAAACTGAAATCGTCGTCGAGGATCCGACCGCGCCGGCGGACAATTCTCCGTCCGTCGTCAGCACCCGCAGCGTGGAGATCGTCGTTTCGCTGCTGCTGCTCGCGCTGGCGGTGCTGCTCGGCTACGACAATTGGCGCACCGGCATCGCGTGGGCCTCGGACGGCCCGCAGGCCGGCTACTTCCCGTTCTACCTCGGCCTGATCCTGGCCGCCGCCAGCCTGTACGGGCTCGTCAGCTCGCTGGTGACGGGCGCAGGCGCCGCGCAGACCTTCGTCACCCGCGCCCAGCTCAGCCGGGTGATGCAGGTCTTCATCCCGACCTTGCTGTTCTGCCTGCTCACGCAGTGGCTCGGGCTCTATGTCGCGAGCTTCCTGCTGATCGCGAGCTTCATGCGCGTCGTCGGACGCATCGCGCTGTGGAAGTCGCTGCTCACCGCCTTCCTGTTCGCCATCATCATGTTCGTCACCTTCGACCTCGCGTTCGACGTCATCATGCCGAAAGGGCCGCTGGAAGCGGCCTTCGGGTATTAGGCTCGCGATGGAAGCCTTCGGCCTGCTGCTTCACGGCTTTTCCGTCCTGCTGACGTGGAAGGTCCTGGCGGTGATGATGGTCGGGCTCGTGCTCGGCATCTTCGTCGGCGTGCTGCCGGGGCTGGGCGGACCGAACGGCGTCGCGATCCTGCTGCCGCTGACATTCACGATGGACCCGACCTCGGCCATCGTCATGCTCTCCTGCATCTACTGGGGCGCGTTGTTCGGCGGCGCCATCACCTCGATCCTGTTCAACATTCCGGGCGAGGCCTGGTCGGTGGCGACCACCTTCGACGGCTACCCGATGGCGCAGCAGGGCAAGGCGGCCGAGGCGCTGACCGCGGCCTTCACGTCCTCGTTCATCGGCTCGCTGGCGGCGGTCCTGCTGATCACGTTTCTGGCGCCGGGCATCGCCTCGTTCGCGCTGCGGTTCGGACCGCCGGAATTCTTCGCGGTCTACTTGCTGACGTTCTGCTCGTTCGTGGGGCTCGGGCGCGAGGACAAGCACAAGACCATCATTTCCATGGCGCTCGGCCTGCTGCTCGCCGGCATCGGAATGGATACGGTCTCCGGCACCTTGCGCATGACCTTCGGCTCGAACGAGCTTCTGCGCGGCATCAATTTCCTGGTCGCGGTCATCGGACTGTTCGGCATCAGCGAAATCCTGCTCACCATGGAAGAGCGCCTCGCCTTGCGCGGCCACGCGGCCAGCATCAGCCTGCGCGTGGTGCTCAAGGTATGGAAGGAACTGCCGCGCTACTGGGCAACGCTGCTGCGCTCCTCGGTCATCGGGTGCTGGCTCGGCATCACGCCGGGCGGGGCGATCGCCGCTTCGTTCATGGGCTACAACCTCGCCAAGCGGTTTTCCAAGGACAAGGACAGCTTCGGCAAGGGGCGCATCGAAGGCGTGTTCGCGCCGGAAACGGCCGCGCACGCCTCGGGGACTTCGGCGCTGCTGCCGATGCTGGCCCTCGGCATTCCCGGCTCGGGCACGGCGGCGATCCTGCTCGGCGGCTTGATGGTATGGGGGCTCAATCCCGGCCCGCTGCTGTTCGTGGAGCACAAGGACTTCGTGTGGGGCCTGATCGCCTCGATGTATCTCGGCAATGTCGTGGGGCTGGTGCTGGTGCTCACAACGGTGCCGATTTTCGCCGCGATCCTGCGGGTGCCGTTCGCGGCCATCGCGCCGATGATCGTGGTGTCCTGCGCCATCGGCGCCTACGCCATCCAGAACGCCATGTTCGACATCTGGCTGATGCTGGGTTTCGGCGTCGTCGGCTACGTGTTCAAGAAGATCGGCATCCCGCTGGCGCCGTTCACGCTGGCCCTGGTGCTGGGCAATCGCGCCGAGGATGCCTTCCGCCTGTCGATGATCGGGGCCGGCGGCGACCTGCGCGTGTTCTGGTCGAACGGGCTCGTCGGCTCGATCACCACGCTGGCGTTTGTTCTGCTGTTCTGGCCGCTGCTCGGCCGATTGTTCGAGCGCGCCAGCCGGCTGTGGCGCCCAGCCGACGAGAGCGGCGCGCGCGCGGCGTGATCAGGCTGCGCTGCGTTGACGCCGCAATTGACCGATCGCGCCGTTGGCGAGCCGCCATACGTCCCGCTCACCATCCTGAGCCAATCGGGTCAGGCTCTCGGTCAAGCGCGCGCGCATTTCCTTCAGATCACGGTGCGCAAGTTCGGGATCGGTCCTGACAAACTGCCATGACTTGTCGAAGGCGGAATCGACGAGATCAACGATGTTGGGATCGAGATTTGCGGTCCACGTCACCGACATAGCAATGCCTCCCGCTAAAATTTTTCTTTTTGTATCCCACGCGGATGGAGAGCAGTCCAGCACGCAAGTCGATGTTGCGACGCCAAATTATTGCTGCACTGCCCAATGCAGCCAGAGCCTGGCTCAATTCCACCTTGGGGTACCATTCAACGCAAATCGCCTGACACCACGCGACGCGGTCCGCCCCCTGCCTGAGCCGCGGCGTGCGAATGGCTTGCTCGATCGACGCTAGGCCGCGTCGCTGATCCTCCGGCCGGTCCAGCGCCGATAGGCCCATTCCGCCGCAAACGACGCCAAGGCGATGATCACCAGCGCGACCAGCGCAGCGGGCTGCTGCTGGTAGGTGTACACGCACAGGATGGCGAACATCACGAGGCAGGTGAGCAGCGACAGCCAGACCAGGATCGCGTTCGCCCCAGTCGCTTGCAACACCTTCAGGTGACCCGCGTTCACCGCCGCATAGATGAGGAGGAACGCCGCGCTTCCCATCATGGCGATGCCCGCGAGATCGAAGGCGAGCATCACGGCGACGACGAGGCCGGCGGTGAGCAGCAGCCCGCCGGTGGCCTGCTTCCATTCGGTGCGCGACAGGCCGACCGGCAACTCGCCGTCGCGGGCGATCATGTAGCAGACGTTGGCGGAGCCAAACAGCGTGGCATTGATCGCGGAAGCGGTCGAGAACAGGGCGGCGATGGCGATCAACCGGAAACCGAATTCACCCAGGAACGGCTTGGCGGCCTCGGCCAGCGCATAGTCCTTGGCGCGCTCGATTTCGTAGTCGGACAGATTGCCGGTCACGGTCAGGGAAACGGCGAGGTAGATGATGATCACCAGGATCACGCTGGTGTAGAGCGCGCGCGGGAGCATCTGGCGCGGATTGCGCATGTCGGCGGCGGCATTGGTGATGAGGCCGAAGCCCTCGTAGCCGATGAACAGCACGGCCGCGCCGAACAGGATCGACTTGGTCTCCGGCCACAGCTCGGGCGAGAGATAGCCGGGCCGGATGAACCACAGACCCACCGCGGCGAACAGCACCAGGATCGCCACCTTGATCACCACGATCACGGTCTCGGAGCGACCCATGAACTTGGCCCCCAGGGCATTGACCACGGTCAGCAGGACGACGACGGCGACCGCCAAAGATGTCAGCAACAGCGGCGACGGCGTGGTGGTCACGAAGGTGGCGGCGTAACCGCCGAAGGCCGTGGCGTAGAGGGCGAGCGAGATGATGTAGCCGGCCCACATGAACAGGTTCAGCCCGCCGGCGAGCACGCCATCGCCGAAGCTCTTCACCAGGAAATGCACCGCGCCGCCGGCGGAGGGGAAGGTGGCGCCGAGCTTGGCATAGGAATAGGTGGACAGCAGCGCCACCACGCCGCCGATCGCGAATGCCAGCCACATGGCATTGCCGGCAGCCTGCGCCACCACGCCCAGGATGGAGAAAATGCCCGCGCCCACCATGCCGCCGATGCCGATCGAAACGGCGGCCACCATCCCGATCTGGCCGGAGCCGCGATTGGGCGTGGACGGGACAGGCCTGGTGGAGCTCATCGTCATGGTTCGACTCGCGGCTCGATTTCGCGACGAGGTTAGCCGATAATGCCGACAGGGTCCGGGATAATCGCTCGATGCGTTGAAGGCGCGGCGATGTGGCTAAACGCGGAGACATCGAGATCGCGCTGCGCCGGCTCGCGCCCGGGATCCCCGCGCATGAGTTCGGGGCCGTGGTCGACCACGCCGTCGACAGCCCGGGGCTGAAACCGGCCTCGCCGGAAACCGCCGCATGGCTGTCCCTGGTCGCCTATGTGCGGCACGTATTCACGGACTACGACGATCTGTTGATGCAGGACTACGACCAGGACAGCGCCCGCCATTTCGTGGCCGACGAGATCGCAGCGGTCCTGAACGACTGGGGCGTGCGGCGCCGCCTGAGCGCCGACGATTGAACCGCCGCGACGCAGCCTCTTCAGCCCGACCGCGCTGACGTCGTTCAGCCTTCTGCCAAGCTAAAGGTGTCATTCCGGGGCCCGAGCGCAGCGAGGGAGCGCGACCGATCTCGGGTTTACCCGAGATCGCTCCTCAATGGAGCCCAAGTCGGCTAGAGCCGACTTGGGTGGCGCGCCCCGGAATGACCGCCGAGGAGATCCGGCGCGAGTCGCGTAATCTACGCACAGACGCGCGTCCGTCAGCTCACCGCCAGCGGCGCGAGGGCGTCGATGTCGGTCACGACATCGATGATCACCGGACGGTTCGCCTTCAATCCCTGCGCGATCGCCGGTCCGATATCCGCCGGCTTCTCGACCCGGATCCCGACCGCGCCCATGTCTTCGGCGATGCGGGCGAAATTGACCTTGCTGAAGGTCCACATCTCCCGCGCCTGCTCGGTCTGGGTCCCGCCATAGACGCGGTCGAAACCGCGCTTCGACTGGTTGCCGCTCGAGTTGTTGTTGACCACGGTGACGGCGTTGATGCGCCAGCGCGCGGCGGTCTCGATCTCGGCGATGTGGTACCAAAGCCCGGCATCGCCGGTGAAGGTGACCACGGGGCGGTCGGGGCACGCGCATTTGGCGCCGAGCCCGGCCGGGAACGCCCAGCCGAGATGGCCGGCGCTGCGCATGTAGCTTTGCGCGGGACTGGTGAGATCGTACATGCCGCCCATCCACATGCCGCCGTGGCCGGTATCGACCACGACGATGCCGTTGTCCGGCACGTGCCGGGTGAGTTCGCCGCAGATGCGCTCGGGGCGGATCGGGACGGCGTCGGAGGTGAGCGCGGACTTGTACTTCGCCGCCCATTCCTTGCAGATCTTCTGCGCCTCCTCGACCCAGGCTTTGCGCTTGCCGGCGCCGGCGCGGTCGGCCGCCGCGAGCATGCGGGCCAGCGTCACCTTGGCGTCGCCGTTGACGCCGGCGAGGAGCGGATAGTTGCGGCCGAGCGCCTCGGGATCGATGTCGATCTGGATCGCCGGCGTGCCGATCTTCGGCACCGCCCAGAAATGCGTGGTCATGCCGCCGGTCTCGCTGCCGATGAAGCAGACCAGATCGGCGCCATTGACCACCCGGTTGGCGCTCTCGCGCGAATAGGTGCCGACGACGCCGACCGCGAGCGGATGATTGCCGGGGATCACGTCCTTGCCGTTGAGCGAGGTCGCGACCGGGATCTGCAGCGCTTCGGCCAGCGCGACCAGATCGGCGGCCGCGCCGGATGCGCGCACACCGCCACCGGCGACGATCACCGGGCGTTGCGATTCCTGCAGATGCTTGAGCGCCGCCATCACGCTGGCGTCGTCCGGCGCCGGACGAAACGGCGGCACGTGCGCGAACTGCGGCTCGCACAGCGGCTCCATCTCCGCCTCGTCGGCATCCACCTGACCTTCATTGCCGCGGAACTGCAGGTGCACGGGGCCGGGCGTGCCCGAGGTCGCAACGCGAAATGCCTGCCGCACCATGTCGGGAAAGCGCGCCACGTCGTCGACCGTGGCGTTGAACTTGGTCACCGGCTCGAACGCCGGCACGTCGTCGATCTCCTGGTAGACCTTGCGGAACTTGGTCTTCGGGTCGCGTCCGCCGGTCATGGCGATCACCGGCGAGTGTGCGAGCCAGGCGTCGCGCAGTCCGGCCGCGAGATTGAGCGCGCCGATCACCTGCGCGGCGCAGATCCCGGGCTTGCCCGACGCGCGCGCATAGCCGTCGGCCATGTAGGCGGCGGCCTTCTCGCCATGCACGTGCAGCCGCTTGATGTCGGTGCGCCCTTCCATGACGGCGAAGGTCTTGCGCAGCACCGCCGGCACATGGAACACGTGGGTGACGCCGTAGCCCTTGAGCATGTCGGCGAGGCATTCCGCCCCGCTCATTTTTCGATTGTGTCCGAGCATGGATGAACCTTTCAGGCAGCAGGAAATGGCGTGAGGCGGCGGCGGAGAAGCGTCACGGCGGATCGTGGCGCGGCGGGGTCAGGAGTCCGCCGCGGTGGAGCCAGGTCACCGACGCGAATGCGCCCAGCCACGATCCCAAGGCTGCAAATGCGACGTACACGGCATTTTCGGTATAGCTGATCACGGCAAACGCCGACAACATGTACCAGATCGAGCTCCAGTTCGCGGCCCAGACGCGACGGCGGCTGGACACCGCCGCGTTGAAGAACACATAGGCCGCGTCGGTGGCCGCGGTGGAGGCAAGGACGCCGATCGCGATCAGCGGATTGATGGCGAAGTTCATGTGATGTTTCCGTTGGCAAGGGTTTTACGCAGACGATATCGCGCACCGCTCATCGAGCGATGCAGCAGAGCGCGGGCGCCGTCATCCTGGAAAGCGAATGGCCTGATGACCCCACAACCCCATGATCAGACCGCCGGCGCGGCGGCGGCCGGATGCCGGGCGGCCCTGCTCACTTGATCGCCAGCGGATTGGTCGGCGAACCCACGGCGCCGGTGATCGGTATGGCGGGCGCCACGAACATGAACTCGTAGACCTTGTCGGCGGCACAGTCCTCGGCGAGCTCCTTCAGATAGAAAATCTCGCCCATGGTCATGCCCATGATCGGGATGGTGATCCAGTGCCAGGGCTGGTTGATGCCGCCTTCGGTGTTGTTCGGCCGCACCTCGCATCCCCAGGTGTCGCTGGCAAGGGCGGCGAGCTCGGTCCGCGCCACCCATTCGAGCGTCTCGAAGGCAAAGCCCGGGGCGTCGCCGCCGGGATAGCCGTCCCAGCTTCCGGCCTTGAGGCAGCGCTCCATCTGGCCGGTGCGCACGATCACGTAGTCGCCGCGCTTGATGGTGACGCCCTGCGCCTCCGCCGTGTTGTTGAGATCCTCGCAGGTGATGCCGTAGCCGTCATCGAGCGATTCTTTTCCCAGCGCGCGCGCGACGTCGAGGAACACGCCACGCCCCACCATCTTGTTCTTGGTCTTCTCGATCCCGCATTTCTGCGCGCCAGCCGACGTGACCTCGCGGCAGTCGTAGCCGTTCCACATGTGGCTTTCATAGAAGATGTGGCCGAGCCCATCCCATTGCGTGCCGCACTGGAGCGGCATGGTCACCATGTCGTCGGCGGCGCGGATGCCGCGCTTGTCGAGCACGCCGGAATAGGCGTCGGTCCCGGTGCGGATCATGGTGTGGATCGGATTGGTCCGGCCCATCGCGGGATAGTTGCTCTTCGCCCCCTGCGGGCCGGTATGGTCGAAATTGAGCGCGAGCGAGATGACCTTGCCTTTGCGCACCAGCTGCGCCGCGGCGATGATGTCCGCAGGCGTCGTGTAGTTGAGCGTGCCGATCTCGTCGTTCGGGCCCCACTTGCCCCAGTTCTTGTATTTCTCCGCCGCATCGTGGAGGTCCTGGCGCGTGATTTTCTTGGACGTCATGGGGCTTCCTTTTCTGGATCGTGTCGGCGGGAGGACGCGCGTAGGTGTTTACTGCGCCGCGCGCAAGGGCGATGATAGCATCAATCAAAAGATCAAGGGAGGATGCCATGGCGAACGTCCGCGCGCTCCACGCCATTCTCGCGCTGCTGCCGTCGATGATGCTGCTCGTGGGCGAATCGTCGGCCGAAACCTATCCGGCGCGACCGGTTCGCCTGATCGTGCCGTTCGCGGCGGGCGGCCCGACCGACGTGATCGCGCGGATCGTCGCGCAGAAGCTGTCGGAGGAATGGGGCCAGCAGGTCTACACCGAAAACATGCCCGGCGCCGGCGGCAACACCGGCGTGACCATGGTGGCGCGTGCGCCTGCCGACGGCTACACGGTGCTGGTGGTGAGCACCGGCTTCATCGTCAACCCCAGCATGTACGCGAAGATCTCGTACGATCCGGTGAAGGACTTCACGCCGATCACGCTGGTCGCCGCCTCTCCCAATGTGATTTCGGTCAATCCCGACTTCCCGGCGAAATCGATGAAGGCGCTGACCGAACTGGTGAAGGCCAACCCGGGCAAATACAGCTTCGCGCAGCCCGCCACCGGCTCGACCCCGCACCTTGCCGGCGAGCTGTTCAAGCAGAAATACGGGCTCGACCTCGTCACCGTGCCCTTCAACGGCGCGGCGCTGGCGGTCAACTCCACGATCGGGGGCCACACGCCGATCGCCTTCACGGCGCTGCCGCCGGCCATGAGCAATATCAAGGACGGCAAGCTGCGCGGCCTCGCCGTGCTCGCGGCGGCGCGCTCGCCGGCGCTGCCGGACGTGCCGACCAACGCGGAAGCAGGTATTCCCGATCTCGAAAGCGACACGCTCACCGGCATCGTTGCGCCGGCGGGAACGCCAAAGGACGTCATCGAACGCTGGCACAACGCCATCGTGAAGATGGTTGCGACGCCCGAGGTCAAGCAGCGTCTGGAGGCGCTCGGCTTCGCCCCCGTCGCCGACACGCCGGCACAGTTCGGCGCGCGCATCAAGGCCGAGATCGCCAAGTGGAGCAAGGTCGTTCACGACGCGAACATCAAGGCGGATTGAGCATTCGGCGTCGCGGTGGCGCCGTTCGCACCGAGACTGCCCGAAACGAGGCCGGGAAGCCCTTCCCGAACGAAGAGACCAACGGAATGAAGGCGATCGTGCTTGGGCTTGCCGCGCTTCTCGTCCCCGGCGCGAGCTTGGCGCAACCATCGGACTATCCCAATCGACCGGTGAAGGTGATCGCGCCGTTCGCGCCCGGCGGTCCGGTCGATATCGTCGCGCGCGTGCTCGCGCCAAAGCTTTCGGAGCGGCTGGGCCAACAGTTTTACGTGGAGAACCATCCCGGCGGCAGCGGCAATATCGGCACCGCGCTGGCGGCGAAGGCGCCGGCCGACGGCTATACCATCCTCGTGATCAGCAGCACGCTGGTGGTCAATCCGAGCCTGTTCGCCAAGCTCGGCTTCGAAACGACGAGCGATCTTGCGCCGGTGTCGCTGGTCGGCGTGTCGCCGCAGGTGCTGCTGGTCAACCCGACCGTTCCGGCGACCAACGTCAAGGAGCTCGTGGCCTGGGTGAAGGCGAGCCCGGGCAAGCACAGCTACGCCCATGCCGGGCTGGGAACGCCGGGCTATCTCGCCGGTGAAATGCTCAAGCAGGCGTTCGGGCTCGACCTCGTGGCGGTGTCCTTCAACGGCGGCGGCCCTGCCATCACCTCGACCATCGGCGGGCACACGCCGATCCTCTACACCTCGATTTCGACCGCCGCCGAACACGTCAAGCAAGGCACCGTGCGCGCGCTCGCCGTCACCGGCTCGCATCGTTCGCCGGCGCTGCCCGACGTTCCGACGCTGGCGGAGGCCGGCGCCCGCGATCAGGAATCCGACATCATCCTCGGGGTACTCGCGCCGGCGGGAACGGCGCAAGGCATCATCGACCGCCTGCATCGCGAGATCGTCGGGATCGTCGCGCTGGCGGACGTGCGCGCGCGCCTGGCGGCGCTGGGCTTCGAGCCGATCGCCAGCACGCCGAAGGAATTCGCCGACCGGATCACATGGGAGATCGACAAATGGGCGAAGGTCATTCGCGCCGCCAACATCAAGGCGCAGTGAGAGCCTCGCTACGTCATGAACGATGAATTGGCCCTGTCAGGAAACCCGCAACCATGATCACGCTTATCCGCGCCGTCGCCGTGTGCACGCTGTCCCTGTTCGCAAGCGCCACGCACGCGCAAACCGGCTATCCCAACCGTCCCGTGCGCGTGATCGTGCCGTTCGCGCCCGGAGGACCGTCCGATGTGATCGCCCGTCTGCTGATGCAGAAGTTCTCCGAAAACCTTGGCCAGCAGTTCTACGTCGAGAACCATGCGGGAGGTGGCGGCAATCTCGGCACCGCGGTGGCCGCGCGCGCGACCCCGGATGGCTATACCATCCTCGTCGCCAGCTCGAGCTTCATGATCAATCCGGGGCTTTATGCAAAAGTTCCGTACGATCCCTACAACGACTTCGATCCCGTGACCGAGATCGCAACCACGCCGAACGTGCTGGTCGTCCATCCTTCGGTCCCGGCGAAGACCGTGCGCGAGCTGATCGACTTCGTGCGCGCAAGCCCCGGCAAGTCGAGCTATGCCAATCCCGGCACCGGGACGCCATCGCACCTCTCCGGCGAGATGTTCAAGCTCGCGGTCAAGATCGACATGGTCGCGGTCCCGTTCCAGGGCGGCGGGCCGATGATCCAGTCGGTGATCGGCAACCACACGCCGATCGCATTCTCCTCGATGCCGCCGGCGGCGCCGCAGATCAAGGAAGGCAGACTCCGCGCGCTCGCGGTGACCAGCGCCAAGCGCAGCGTCGCGGTGCCCGAGGTGCCGACGATGGCGGAGGCCGGCGTCGCGGACCAGGAAGGCGGCACGCCGCAGGGCATCCTCGTCCCCAAGGGCGCGCCCAAGGAGGTGATCGACCTCCTTCACCGCGAAACCGTGAAGGTGATCGCGCTTGCCGACGTGCAGCAGAAACTTGCCGCCATCGGGTTCGAGCCGATCGGCGGCACGCCCGCGGAATTTACCGCGCGGATCAGAACCGAAGTGCCGAAATGGGCGAAGGTCATCCGCGACGCCAACATCAAACCGGAATGACGAACAGCTCCGCTCCTGTTATCCTCGGAGTGAAGGGCGATCTAGAGACGGTCTACTGAATGATTCTGACAGGCGTTCATCACCGGCGGGCGGGCGTACTCGCCGCGGTGGTTTTTCTCGCAATCGCGCAGCATGCGGCGGCCGACGGTCTGCGCGCCGGCCAATGGCACACCGTCCAGACGCCCGAAATCAACGGCATGATCGGCCCGCCTCAAAAAGGGACGCGTTGTCTGACGCCGGAAGCCGTCGCCGACCTCGACACCACGTTCAGTCCCGTCAGCCGCACCACCAATTCGAGCTGCGAGCGCGTCGAGCATGAGCTCACGCCGCAGCGGCTGAAATGGCGGCTGCAATGCACCGGCCAGATCGACATGGACGTGGAGGGGGAATTCAAGTTCGAAGACCCCGAACATTACGTTGCCATCATCACGGCACGCTCATTCATGCAGGGGCGGCTCATGCAGTCGGTGCGCACGTCGATCGCGGGACAGCGCGTAGGCGACTGCCCATAGCGACGGCGAGCTAACTTTCGGACTCCCAGCTTGGAGGGAACTGTCATGAAAGCAGTCATGCGATTGCGGACGGCACTTCTGGCCACGTCCGCCGGTGCGTGCGCCGGCGGCCTCGTATTGCTTGCGCTGAGCGGCGAGCGCGCCTCCGAAGCGGCGCCGTTCGTCTCCGCCAATGCCGCCTCCGCGATTGCGGTGCCTGATTCCATGCGGGAGCTCGGCTGGGACTTCGCGCTCTGCCAGACACCCGCCGTCGCTCCGATGACGCGCGGCATGATCCGCCTGGTCGCAACGCAGACCGAAGTACCGCAGGCCAGGAGCAATGCCGCCTCGCCGGCGCTGGCGTTTGCCGATAGCGATCCGCCGCTGTGGGACGGCCTCGGCTCGCTCACATACAAGGTCACCACGTCGAGCGCGGCCGCGCAGAGCTATTTCGACCAGGGTCTGCGGCTGACGCATGCCTTCAATCACGAGGAGGCGCAGCGCGCATTCCGCAAGGCGCAGAAGCTCGATCCCGACTGCGCCATGTGCTTCTGGGGCGAGGCGCTGGTGCTCGGCCCCAACATCAACATGCCGATGGTGGACGAGGCCGTGGCGCCCGCGTTCGCCGCCGCGCAGAGGGCGCGCGCGCTTGCCGCCAAGGCGAGCCCGCAGGAGCAGGCGCTGATCGCGGCCCTGTCCAAGCGCTACGCAGAGAACGCCAAGGCGGACCGTGCCGCACTGGATGCCGCCTACGCCGCGGCCATGGCCCAGGCTGCGGCGCAGTTTCCGGCGGACAACGAGATCGCGGTGCTCTACGCCGAGGCGCTGATGGACCTCAGTCCATGGGATTACTGGCAGCCGGGCGGGCGAGAGCCGAACCCGCAGAGCGCCGCGATCGTCCCGACATTGGAGCGCGTGCTCGCCAAGGACCCCAATCATCCCGGCGCGATCCACTATTACATCCATGCCGTGGAGGCGTCGGACCGCCCGCAGCGCGCAGAGCCTTACGCCGACCGGCTGCGCGGCGCGGTTCCGGGCGCCGGCCATCTCGTGCACATGCCGAGCCACATCTATTACCGGGTCGGGCGCTACCTCGACGCGCTCGTGGACAATTCGACCGCGGCTGCCGTCGACGAGAAGTACCTGGCGGCGAGCGCCGCCCCGATGGGCGTCTATCGGCTGGGCTACTACCCGCACAATGTCCACTTCGTCATGGCCTCGGCGCTGATGGCCGGCGATGGCGCGAACAGCATCGCGGCGGCGGAGAAGCTGCACGGCCTCCTCCCCGACGCGGCCGCGCTCGCCATTCCGGGCGCACATCCGGTGAAGGCGGCGCCCTACTACGCCCATACCCTGTTCAGTTCGCCCGACGCCATCCTGGCACTACCCGATCCCGGCAATTCGATTCCGTACGTGAAGGCGATGTGGCACTACGCCCGCGGCGTGGCCTCCGCGGCGCGGCGCGATTTCGCCGCAGCCAGGGCCGAGGCGAACGCCATCGACGCGCTCGAGCGCACCGCAGATTTCGCGCTGCTCAAGACGGCCGGCATTCCGGCTCCGGAGGTGCTGCAGCTCGCGCGTATGGTGGTCGAGGGCCGGCTCGCTCAGGCGCAAGGCGATAGCAACAAGGCGGTCGAGCGGTTCGAACAAGCCGCCGCGCTGCAGGATGCCCTGCCCTATACCGAGCCGCCCTACTGGTACTATCCGGTCCGCCAATCGCTCGCGGCCGCATTGATGCAGGCGGGCAGGCTGGCCGAGGCCGAGGAGCAATTCCGCCGCGCCCTGGCGCGCGCACCGAACAATGGCTGGTCGTATTACGGACTGCTCGAACTCTCCAGGGCGCGTGGCGACGCCGCCGGAGCGCAAAGAGCGGAGGCGGAACTGGCGAAGACCTGGGTGGGCGATCGCCAGCAACTGCAGATCTCGAAGCTGTGAGACATTTCGGTCAAGCGGTGAGGCGACAACAAGCCTGGCGCCCCGCCGCGACCAGCGCGGCCGTCACCGGTAATGGATCGTGATGGTCGCCACTTGATCGCCGGAATGGCGATCGACGAAACCGAGAAACGACGACAAGAGCTTGCGTTCGTCCTCGGGGGTCGTTGCGCGCACCTTGGCGGTGACGACCTCGGAAGGCCCACGCTTGAGCTGCACCGAGCCGCGGTAATTGCGGTGCTTCCAGCGGGTCGAATCCTGGGTCTTGCGTCCGACCCGGACATAGGTTCCGCGTCCGCCCTTGCGGATCGCGGCCTCTTTCGCGACGAGCATCCCGTAGAGCCGCGTGCGTTCACGCGGAACGATTTCGACGACCTTCATGAGAGGCCCCGTGCCTGGGTTGCCTGCGCAAGTATACAACGGTCGGGTCGCCGCGACTACCCGACGACAACCGGCCAGAGCGGCCGTTCCCCGCCGCTCTCCACAGGCTCCTCTCGAGATCGAACGCGCTGAGCTCCGGCGATCGACCAACGTGATCCTCGCGCCGGCCTGCGGCGGCGCTTGCAGCTGATCGCATTCAAGGAAGAACCGCGCCGCCGAACCTGTACGCAACGCCCACCAGCGCGGTGTGAGTGTGAAGCTTGGTTTCCGCGGCGATGGCATCGAGACCCGAAAACAACGTGTAGCCGAACGTGCCGTAATCGCTGTAGCGATACTCGATGCGGGCCAGCCAATTGGACCACAGCATGGCCTCGATGCCGCCGCCGGCGGTCCAGCCGGTTTTGGTGGTCGATGCCGTACTGACCGTTCCGACATTCGAACCAGGCCCAGCCGGTCCCCGGCACCAGCCGATCGGCGCCGCGCTGCCGCAAAACGCGCTCGCCTCCATATGGATCCAGGAGGCGCCCGCGGTGGCATAGAGCAACATGGTCGGGGTAATCAGAAATCCGGCGCGACCGCGGACGCCGGCGTCCCACGTCTCCTTGACGGTGGAGGTATCGCTGCCCGGGTTTGCCGCTGTCGCTGCCGCAAGGTTCTCCGCGCCCGGGATGCCCTTGACGCTGTTGTTGCCCTGGCCATACGCGACGTCGGCTTCGGCGCCCAGGACCCAATTCCCGACCTGCCAATTGTAACCGAGATATACGCTCGGCCTGAACGTCGCCGAGCTGAAACCGGTAGGATTGTTGGTCACGAAGCGAGAACCATTCTGCGCAACAAAATTCAACGGGCAGCCGACGCCGCCCGGTGCGCCGGCGCTCAGACAGTTCGTGGTCCAGGTCGAATTGGAAAACCGTCCGCCGAGTGCGACGCCGGCGTAGAAACCTGTCCAGGACTCCACCACCGCCGGCGGTCTGATCGGCATGTCGGCCGCCATCGCCGACCCCGCGAGCGAAGCGACAAGCGCGACGCTACTGACAATGAGCTTATTCATGATGACCCCCAGATCACGCGCGAACATTTTGTGAGAAGATCATAGCGGCCGGACACAGGATTTACTGTCACGGTCAAGCAACACTAAGTGTCGGAATTTGCGCGATAATATTGAATTAGAACAATTTGAATCTAGCGCGCCACGTCGTCTTGGGAGGCCAGGATGCGACCCAGCGCTTGCGCGGCTTTCACTGCGCTCAGGCTACTTGACCAGGTCGTATAGCTTCACCACGGCTTTCGCGCCTTTGAGGCCACGGGAGTGGCGCACGATTTCCTTGTGCGCATCGCTGTTCATGTATCGCTCAATGTCCTGTTCGGATTCCCATTCCGAATACGAGATGAACTCGCCGCCCGCCTTCGACCGCAGCAGCTTCTCGGAGATGCAGCCTTGCTGCCGGATCATGAGCGGAGCGCATTCTGCCTTCCAGACCCGCTCGGCCTTCTCGTTCTCGGATGGATCAAGTTGGATGTGAATGAGCCGTATGATCGACATGGGATGACCTCGCCGCCTGTGTGCCGCTCGCTGGCCCGCAGCCCCTGACGTTTGCTCTGGCCTCCGAGCCTTCCGGTTCGTGTCCGCAACGCTCTGCGCCTAGCCATAACCATATTGCGCGAACGAAGGTTCCTCGGCCAGCGCGCGACTGGGCGGTGACGAAAAACCTCGGCGGGCAACTGGCAAAGGAGGCAGGCGCTATCTACATCACCGATGCCAAAATCGCCGTGACCGGCGCAACCTCCGCGGGGAGTCCCATGTCTGCCTTGTCGCTCGTGCTGAACCTGTTGTGGATCATCTTCGGCGGCCTATGGATGGCTTTCGGCTGGGTGATCGCCGCGATCGTGATGGCGATCACCATCATCGGCTTGCCGTGGGCGCGCGCCGCGTTCAACATCGCCTCCTACACCCTGCTGCCGTTCGGCTACAAGGCGGTGTCGCGCGCGCACTACGCCGGCCGCGAGGACATCGGCACCGGGCCTTTCGGTCTGCTCGGCAATATCATCTGGCTGGTGCTGGCCGGATGGTGGCTGGCGCTCGGCCATGCCGTCACTGCCGTTCTTCTTGCGGTCACGATCATCGGCATTCCCTTCGCGTGGGCGCACCTGAAGCTAGCCGGCCTCGCGCTCTGGCCGATCGGCAAGATAATCGTGCCGGCCGACGACACGGCGCTGCCATACGCACGACGGTGGTGACCGACGGCACCGACCGTCTATGGCGGATCGAGCAGGCCTAGTCTCTCGACCCGCGCGTAATCGCCGGCGATCAGACGTTCGCCGATGTCCCGGCGATAGCGGACGTTCGGGATCAGAACGCGGTCCGCCAAGCCGTTCGCGCGCTGCTGCGCGGAAGCGATGCTGTCGCCTACTCCGGTCACCACCATGGCCCAGCCATAGATTCCACTGGTAACCAGTTCGCCCTGCTCGAGGCCAAGCTCGCAATAATGCAGGTTCGCGCGATCCGCGGCCGTCGGCTCGCCGTCGAACAGGACGGGGAGTCCCACCGGTTCCTCGACCTGCGGGCGCGCATAAGGGAACGGCGGCACGGTAAGCACAATTCCGACCGAGAAACCCGGACGCGTTGCAAAACCCGTCGTTGCCCTGCTGACCATGGCCGCGAACAAATCGCCCCACGCCGTCTTCTGCAATGGCGTGAGGATCGCAAATCCGGGGTAGCCGAAGCGGCAGGTGAATTCGAGCGGCCAGATGCCGCGTTCGTTCACGATCGTATTCAGGTTGACGTAGCCGCAATGACCGTTCTCGCGCAGCAACTGCTCCATCCGGCCGAGCGTGCGCTCGAAGAAGCGCCGGGAGCGCTCATAAGTCACCACCGTGCCCATCTCGCCAGTCAGTTCGCCGAGGTCTCCGGGGAAGAAGCGCTTGTGCTCCCAATCCAGGCATGCCGGCAGCAAGAATTTGTCGCCGTCAAAATATGCTCCCACCCCCATCTCGACGCCTTCGATGAATTCCATCAATACGAAGCTTGCCTGCAACGCCTCGGGGCGCGCGAGCTTGTCGAGCATCGCGCGTACGTCCCTGCCGTCGGCCAACCGCCCCACATAGTTGTCGATGGAGGCGTCGGGCCCGTTGAACTTCAGGACGTAGCGGGCAGGGTTCTTCTGCAGGAAGTCGAGGGCCGCCGCTCGATCGGCAAATTCCCAGTTGCGGGCGATCGGGAGGCCGGCGGCGGCGAGGACCCGTTGCGCATAGGCGCGATCATTCTCCAGGCGATCGCCATACGCGCTGCCGCCGATGACGTTGAACCCCTCGCCCCGCAACTCGTCTTGCACCGCGCCCCGGTTCTGGGCGACATTCTCGAATAGGATAATTCCGTCGCGACCGGCCGCGCGAACCCAATCGAGTTCCTGGCGCCAGTCCGGCGTTCGCTCCACCAAACCCGCCAGCGTGCCGCCGCAGAGCGGATTGCCAATCGAAACCTTGACCTCGTGCCCTTCCTCGATCAATCGGAGGTAAAGGGCACCGAGGTCGCAATAATCGCCGATACCCAGAAAGCGCATCAGGCCGTCAACTTGCCATCAATCCGGGGCCTACGCGGCCTCATTCTGGAGCATAGACAGGTTGAATTTCTGCCGATAGCGCTCGAAGCAGCGGGCGCCGTGCCATAGCCGGAGAACCGCGCCCTCGCCGATCGCGCGCGCGCGGCGCGGATCCTCGGCGACCAGCGGGCGCAAGACCTCGCGATTCCAGGTTTCGGAATGCCTGACGTCGAGCACCGCATGCAAGGCGAAGTAATGGCGTTTCTTCGCCGGAATTCCGAGGCGTCGCAGTGCGCGATCGACGTAACCCGCGCGCGTCGGCGCCGTCATCTCGATGACGCCCAGCGCCCCGATCGAGTGAAACGCGTAGCGGCGATTGTGCGCAAGGGCTACCATCAAGTTTCCCAGTGCCAAGGCTTCGGGGATCACGGTGTCGGGGGTGGGCCGCACGTCGACATGGTGCGCCAGGCGCTCCAGCATCGGCCCGTGCATTCCCTTGCTGGCGCCGCGTCCCATCTCGTCCCAGAAGTTGCGCGCCATCTCCAGCTTTGCCTGTTCGGGCATCTTGACCTGGGTGAACGCCAATAGATCGTCAAAACCCGCCTCCCCCGCCACCTCCTGCTCGATGAACCACTTCATCTGTTCAAGGCTCGCCTGTGCCGCGAGCCATGGAAACAGCGGATCGCCCTGACCGGGGCCGGTGTCGCGCAAGCGCTCGAACCACGCGATGAAGGCATCTACATCGAGCGGGATATCGTCCACCAGCGGCGCGATCTCCTGGCGCACGGCCTCCACGAAATCGCCCTCGGCCTCGGCCACGCGGGCCTCGTCGCGGACGTGACCGCGCCAAGCCGCATACGGCAGCGACGGCTCCAGCCGGTGACGGTTGTATCTCGTCAGTTCGCGTTGGAAACGGGCAAAGCCCGGTCCATCGGTATCCGCGGCCAACGCCAGCCATTCCGGATCGCGCAATTCCATCACATTCACTCCTTCAAGCATGCACGGTCAGCGCGACAACCGCTATTCGGTCGGCACGGTCGTAGGGCGCGCTGTCGAGTTCCTCCCCGAAGACATCCGGGTCGATCTCTTCGTAGCTGTATTTGCAATTGCGTGCGTCCAGCCGAGGACGCACCGCCGCGAGAAATGTATCGACGCCGTCGATGACCGGGGTGCCGGTATAGAGAAGCAGACGGCCGCCCGGATACAGGCGATCGATGCTGTCTTCGACGATTCGAATCGACAGATCGAAGCCCAGCTCGCCGCCTCCGTGTCGATAGAGCCGCGCCGACCGATCCACGAGGTAAGGTGGATTCGAGATGATGAGATCGCCGCCCTCGTTGATGCGATCGAAGACGTCGCTCAGGATCGTGCGGACATTGGCAATCCCGTTCAGCCGGGCATTGATCCGACTGTACCGAAGCGCCTTGGGATTGATGTCCGACAGGATGACGTCGGCGTGCACCGCGGGACCCATGAGACCGGCCGCGTGCACTCCCCCCGCTCCGCTCCCGCATCCGATATCGATGATGGTACGCGAAGCGGCTGCCGGCATGTCGGCTATGGAATGGCTCAGCGCACGCGCAAAACGGTAGGTGTCGGGCCCAAAGAAAACGGTGTCGGACGCTTCAGTCGGAAATGCAGAATGCACGAACAGTTGTTCGCCCAGGCTCGAAAATCGCACCTTGGCGCGAAGACGATCCCCGTCGGCCTCCAGCTCTCCCGCTTGTTCGAGCAGTGCAACGATGGTGGGCGGCAACTCGATGCGTTCAAACGGACGACTCCACCCGAACACCCGTTCGAGCGGCGTTGCCCGGGAGGTGGGCCGCTTATTGACGCGATGATGACTGGCGGGCGTACCGGTCGTGAACCGATAATGCTGGCTCTGGAGTTCTTTCCCTAATGCCAGCAGCGCCTGATCCTTCGCGTCCATAACCCGGGTCCGTTGCTCCCCCTCTTCGGCCGCTTGTCCACGCTTGGGCCGCGCCCATACAATGCTGCCCACGGGCAAGAGTTCCTTGCGGCCACCCGCGCCAACCCATTGTCTCGAATCGTAAGTCGAGATTGCCCTCGCAACACGGGGAGCCGTCGGGAACCCCATATGGCGCGAACGATTGTTCTGCACAGGCACGGGCGAGCCGTTATCATGCGCACGGCAGCTCCGATCGGAGCATTTCAAACGAGTGTTCAGCGGAGGATGGATGGATGGCCTCAGTCGAGACTGCCGAGACCAATGCCGATCGGTTTGCGCACGTCCTAGGATTGGCTGCCCTCGATCTGTGGAGCGAGCTTCCGCGCGAGCTTCAGCAGACCCTGTTCGAGCGAGCTGTCTTGCTCGGCCACCAGACCGAACGGGATGAAAGCCTGCGCGAGCAGTTGGCGCAGTTTCTCCATCACCATCACCAACGTACGACGGGGCGCTGAGGCGCAACTCCGCCGACCGCAGCGCAGCACGGTCTGCGCAGGCGTCTGAGCAGTCGCAAAGACATCAAGTCTGCATAGGCGGCATTGCGCCGGGCGGCAGGCGACGCCGCCTACGCGACTCGTCTTTGGAACCTAGTTCCGGGTGCCACGTTCCTTTGGCGGATGAATCGATCATCCCTCACAGAGGAGATCCCCATGAAAAGGCTCGCCTACACCTCCATCCTGATCGCGCTGCTGACGAGCACGGCAAGCGTGCAGGCGCAGGCACCCCAGCGCCAAGGCGCCGGGCCGGCTGCCCGTATCAGCACAAGCATTCCAGCCAGCAGCATGACAGTCACTCACTGGTACAAGCAGAACGTCTATGATCCGGGAGACAACAAGATCGGCGAGATCAAGGACGTGCTGGTCGACCGCGACGGCAAGATCACCGCGCTGATCGTCGCCGCAGGCGGCTTCCTCGGCATGGGCGAAAAGGATGTCGCGGTCCCATTCAACGCTGTCCAGGTCACCAGCAAGGACAATAACAAGTGGTATCTCGTGATGAACTCCACGAAGGACGCGTTGAAGAGCGCGAAGGGGTTCAAATATGACCGCGACGCCATGACCTGGATGCCGGAGGACGCCCCTGCGACCACCGGCACGCCGGCAACGCGCCCGAACAGGTAGGATCGATTCGCTTCGTTGACGACGGAGGCCGCCGGCAACGGCGGCCTCCGCTAATGTTGCGGCGTTACCCGGATCTCTCCGCGCGCCATCCACGCAGCGTCGGTACGCGTGCAAAGCTTTGTGGAACGAAAGCTGTCAGGCGGCGTTCGCCTTCCATGCCGGGCGCGTATCGACAACAGGATAACGGGGTGGGTGCCGGGCTGGGCATCCATCTTTGCCTGTATTGTGCCGTCGCCGCGTGCTTCGCCGTGGGTCTTTATGCTCTGCTCCAGCCCTTGCGCGTTCCCAATCCCGGGCTGGCCGCGTTTAAGCCTCTGCCCGGAACGATCGTCACCTACGTGCAGCTGCCTCCAAGCAGGAAAGACGTCGCAGCGCTGGCGGCGCCCATCGCTCCTGCGGTCCTGACCCAGCCAGAACTGGAAACGACCGGCCGATCGACAAGTCAGGCGCAAGAACCAGCCAGTCCGCCCCAGGTGCAAATGGTTGAACCACCAGCGCAGCAGCCGAAGGCGAAGCCCCGTCGCGAGGCCAGGAGCGAAAGCCCGACGCCACAGCGGGCGGTATGCCTTCCGGGATACGACAGTTCGGGCGCCCAGACGAGACCGTGCTAGCGCCCCGCAGGGGCCGGCGTAGTCCGACGATCCTCGTGCGGCAAACGTCGTCGCCACACCCCATCAGGCAGAGCGGACTGTGAAGCGCCTCACGCTATGAATTTGGGTGATGGGGTATTGCTTTGGTGGGGGGTCGAAGTGGTGGAGCCCCGACGACGATGTGTAAATCGATCAAGCCCGAGCCGACGGTCGATGAGCATCTGACGTTCCGCTGGTGGACCTACGGCGCCCTCATCCTTTACACCGCATCGCTTCTCGTGCTGTGCGGATTTGTGACCACTCAGAAATACTCGCTGGCCGACAGCCTCCCAACCCTGCCGTCGGCCGCACAACCGCCCCATCTGCCGATCGCACTCTATCGGAGCGGCGACCTGGCGGTGGCCGGGTCCGCGACGCAGCCGTCCTGCCATCAGGCATCGGATTGAGGTTCGAGGTCTCGGCGGTCGAAATTCCGGCGTAACGGCGCGGCGGTTCGCGCGCGCCAGACTTTCTTGCCGGGTGGCCAAGCCTGGCCCAGCGGCGGCACCGCCCCTCTCCCTGGCCCCCAACGACCGCCGCAGATAATTCGTTACATCTGTGATCTTTCTCTCCTTCAAGAACCGGGAGCAGTGGCATCACCCGCCTTGAAGCGGACCGGCATGCGGCCGGTCCTTTGAGCCCAAGCTGGCAAGCGAGAGGATGCAACGATGAAGATCCCAGGCATGAAATATGGAGCGGAACTCTGCGCCGGCAGAAACGCGGGTTTGGTCATCGCAGCCCTGCTTGCAGCAGGAGCCTTGAGCGGATGGGGCGTCTCGGCGACGTTTGGGACACGCGCCGCGGCGATCGAAGCGCCGTTCGAGCTCACACGAAATCGCGACATGGCCACGGTTGAAGGGGCCAAGGCGAGCCTCGTGGGCTCCTACCTGGTCACGGGCACCGACTCCGACGGCAAGCCTTATGTCGGCACCCACATCCTGGATGTCTCCATGGCCCCCTCCGGCGCCCTGGAGCTCGATTGGGACAACGGGAAGCAGGTCGGCGTCGGCCAGGTCATCGGCAATGTTCTTGCGGTCGCCTGCCTGATCAAGGGCCGCACCGTCATCTTGACCATGAACATCGGCCCGGATGGTTCGCTCTCCGGCAAGTGGTCGCGCCGCACCGACCGGGGTTGGCAGGGTACCGAGACGTGGGCGAGGACGTAGGACAAGCCGTTCGGGAGCCGGTTACACCCGCAAGTCGTTCGACGTTTCCAGGGCATAGAACTCAACTATCTGAGCCCGACCGATGCAGCTCACGGCCATCGACATCGAGGCCGGCCATCCCCCGCAAACAGTCGAGCGCGCCCTGCGCAGGGTCGTTGCGGGCGCTCGACGGGATGGTCCGCGGCGGACCACGACCGCGAGCATGATGAGAGCGTGCTGACGAGACGGATGTTGCTCCTCAGCACCAGCTTAGTTCAAACCCGCCGCAACCCCTTCCGGAAATCCGAACGCAGGATCCGGCTTGCGCTCGGAGATGGCCGGCGCGCCGCCGGCTGATCGCATTTTGGCTCCCATGCCCATTTACGCGACGCGAGCGTAGTCTATCAGCCCGGTCCAATGCCAACAGGTGTGTGAGATGCGTGCGCGCGAATTCGTTCTGGGCGTCATCTCCGATACCCACGGACTGCTGCGGCCGGAGGCCCTCGACGCCCTACGCGGGTCAGACATGATTATCCACGCCGGTGACGTCGGCAAACCGGAGGTGATCGATCGGCTTGGCGAAGTTGCGCCCACGCATGTCGTTCGCGGGAACATCGACAAGGGAAGCTGGGCTGCGGCGCTGCCCATGACCGAGCTTGTCGCGCTGGGCGAGCACCGTCTCTTCGTGCTGCACGATATTTCGCAGCTTGACGTCGACCCGGCGGCCGCGGGTTTTGCGGCGGTGGTGTTCGGGCATTCCCACCGGCCCTCGATCGAAACGCGGAGCGGCATCCTGTTTCTCAATCCGGGGAGTGCCGGTCCGCGGCGCTTCAAGCTGCCGGTCACGATCGCGCGCGTGAAGACGTCACGGCAGCGCCTGCGCGCGGACATCGTGGAGCTGCAGGTATGACGTCATCTTCCAGAAAACGAAGCACGATCCGCACGCACGGCAGTCGAGCCCAGGGGTTTACCGATCCTGCCGCAATCCCGCCCGCTCGAGCCGCGGCAGCACTTGCTCGCAGAGGTAAGGCAGCTCGTCGGCGTAGTTGACGAGCGACACGGCAATACCGGTGAGACCGGCGGAACTCAGGTCGACGAGTTGCCGCGCTACGTGATCGGGATCGCCGATGATCGGCAGACCGCTGTTGCCGTGGGCGAACTGGCTGCGCTGCGCGGCGAACTGTTCGGCCGGCACGGTCTGCGGGGTGATATTGCGCATCGCGAGCAGCCGGTCGACGGCCGCCCAGTCGGCCTGATCCACCACGCAATATCGGTGGTAATCCTCCGCCTCGCGCATCGTCGGCCGGCAGGTGATGACACCGACGGTGTAGACGCTGATCTCGCGCCCTTGCTGCCGCGCCAGCTGCTTGACCCCGGCGACCCGCTCCGCGGTCTCCGCCACCGATACCCGTGACGCCTGCATGAAGAAGGCGTCGCAGTTCTTCACCGCGAAGGCCTGGCCGGTGGGCGAGGCACCAGCATTCATGATGATCGGCCTGCTCCCGCCATAAGGCTTTGGCTTGGCGCGCACGGCCTTGAGCTTGATGTAGCGGCCGGCGAAATCGAAGTCCTCGCGCTCGGACCAGATCAGCTTGATGGCGTCGATCCATTCCTGCGCATAGTCGTAGCGCGCCTGGTGATCGCGCTGCTCGACGCCGAACATCTCGAACTCGTCCTCGTTCCAGCCGACGACGATATTCAGCCCGAAGCGGCCTTCGCCGATCTGGTCGGCGGTCACCATCTCCTTGGCCGCGATGATGGGGTGAAACAGCGGGGCATGCACCGTGCCGAAGCAGGTAATCCGCCGGGTCGCGGCCAGCAGCGCGGTCGCCCAGGTGATGGTCTCGAGCGTGGCGCCTTGGTAGTCGGTCTCGCCGCCATAGCCCTTCCAGCGCCCGATCGGCAGCAGGAAATCGATGCCGGCCGCATCCGCCATGCGCGCGAGCCTGAGATTGTCGGGCCAGGTGCCCGACCACCGCTCGGGCACCTTGGTGACGGCGCGCCCTGACGAGCAGTTCGCGCCGAACAGGCCGAGCTTGAGCCTGTTGCCGCCTTGCATGGACATTCGGTCGCGCCCGGACGCGTTTGCATCGAACAGACTCATTCTTCAGTCTCTCGCGATCGGCCTTTCGATCATAGGCCGGGGACGCAGCCCGCAGGAACGGGTTATCCTGCATGACCGGGCCACAGCAAGAAGCCCGGACCAACAACCCGGAGGAACACCCCAGAGGAGCGCCGCATGAGAGTGACCAACGTGATTGCCCGCGTTCTGGCCGGCTGCGCCGGCCTTCTGCTCGCGGGTGCCGGCTCGGCGCAGAGCCCGTATCCCGACCGGCCGGTCAAGATCATCGTTCCCTTCGCCGCCGCCGGGCCGACCGATGTGGTGGCCCGGCTCATCGCGCAGAAGCTGTCGGAAAAATTCGGCCAGCAGTTCTACACCGAGAACATGGGGGGAGCCGGCGGCAATCTCGGGATGGCCGCGGTCGCGAGGTCGCCGGCCGATGGCTACACCATTCTGTTTTCGTCCTCGAGCTACACCGTCAACCCGAGCCTCTACGCCAAATCCCCCTATGATCCGGACAGGGACTTCGCGCCCGTCACCAAGGCCGCCGGCTCGCCCAACGGGCTGTTCGTCCATCCCAGCATTCCCGCAAAATCGGTGAAGGAGCTGGTCGATCTGCTCAAGGCCAATCCGGGAAAGTACACCTTTGCTTCGCCCGGCATCGGCACCACACCGCATCTCTCGAGCGAGCTGTTCAAGCTCACCTTCGGGCTTGATTTCGCGCTCGCGCCCGTTCCCCGGCGGCGGACCCTCGATCCAGTCGGTCGTGGGCGGGCACACGCCGATGTGCTTCCAGGCAATTCCGCCGGCAACGCCGCTGGTGAAAGACGGCAAGCTGCGCGCGCTTGCGATCACCGCCAAGACCCGCTCGCCGGCGCTGCCCGACGTCCCCACGCTCGACGAACTCGGAATCAAGGGTCAGGAGGCCGAGACCATGCAGGGCGTGCTGGTTCCGGCCGGCACGCCGAAACCGATCGTCGATCTGCTGCAGACGGAAATTGCGCGCATCGTCAACCTGCCCGACGTCAGGGACAAGATGCTGGCGATGGGCCTCGAACCGGATGGCATGTCGCCCGCCGAGTTCGCCGCCTACATCAAGGCGGATGTCGCCAAGTGGAAGAAGGTGATCGCCGACGCCAAGATCCCGCAGATCGGCGGATGAGCGCCGCGCTGCAAGACGCGATGCAGGTCGCATTCGCGGCAAACGCAGGGGCGAAATCGCCTCGGGTCGAATTGCGATTTCGCTCCCGGCTTGATCCGGTCGCGTGATCGATCCGAAGACTCTTGCAACAACTCTTGCAACGTTTCCGGATCAGGCTCTGAACGTCGAAGACTCGCCGCGGTGGCCGCACGAACAGTTCGTGCGGCCACCAGCGATGGTCCCCACTTCTGCTGCGTGCGTCCTAGTATGGGAGCACACGCACGGGCCGAGCGAACAGAGTTCGTCTCGGCGGGACGTGATGGGTCTCGCGATGCTCAACCCATCACGACATCATCAGCTCAAGAAAACGCGGACGCAGGACGGCCGATCATCTCGTGGATACCATCGCGGCTTTCCTTGTCGGAAACCTGGCTGCGATAGAAATCCAGCACGAACAGCCGAAGCGCCGATGAGAGATTGCCGTGCTGGCGCTGCGCATCGATCGCGCCTACCAAGTCCGACAACGTCATGTGGCGACCGCCGGCGATCTCCTTCAGCCCCTTCCAGAAGGCATCCTCGAGGCTCACGCTTGTCTTGTGGCCAGCGAGGACAATTGAACGCTTGACGACCGGTGATTTCATGAAGACACCCCCATTTGTAGTCGATAAGCGACATACGACAGGAAAATTAGTCCGGCACTGTGGCCGCCCCGCAATAATTCTAGAGCGTTGCAAAAATCACACAGATCGGAGCGACACCGCGTGCGCCAGCGCGGGAAATGTTCGCGCCCTTCGCGCTCAGACCCACCGCGATATATGTATTAGCCGTCGCGTGCCGTTTCCGAATAACACGCAGGAATGATTTATCACTTTTGACGCGCGGAGAATGTTTGATGCTGACCCTGCCCAAGCACAATCGTTACGAATATTCGACGATCGGCGAACGCAAAGACTACTCGTGGCCCGGTGGAAAGCGGCTCGCCTTCTGCGTGACCACGAATATCGAGGTCTATGCCTATCGCCGAGGCACCGGCTGGGACCCTGCCAAGAAGGGCGAACCACAGCAGCAGCGCAATTACTCCTGGCGCGATTACGGTAACCGGGTGGGCATCTGGCGCCTGTTCGATCTATTCGAGCAGCTGAACCTGCCCGCCGCACACAACATCAACTCGCTCCTGTACGAATATCATCCGCAAATCTGCGAGCGCATCCGAACGCGCGGCGACGAGGTCGTCGGGCACGGCCGGACCAACGCCGAGCGGCAGGGCGATTTGTGGGAACTCGACGAGCGCCGCCTGATCGACGACGTGACCCAGGAGATCACGCGCCGCGAAGGCCGTCCGCCCACGGGATGGATGGGACCGGCGGCATCGGAAAGCAATGTCACTCCCGATCTCCTGAAGGAAGCGGGCTACCGTTACATCATGGATTGGCCGGCCGATGACCAGCCGTTCTGGCTGCACACGCGCGCGGGTCCGATCCTGTCGGTGCCCTATCCGGCGGAGCTCAACGATTCCGCGGCAATCATCCACCGTGATGGCACTGCGCGAGACTTCGCCGACATGATCGTCGACGGGTTCGATGAAATGGTCGAGCAATGCCGCGCGCAGCCCCTGGTCATGACAATTTCGCTGCACCCGTTCGTGATGGGGCAGCCGTTCCGATTGCCGGCGTTGCGGCGGGCCCTCACGCATTGTGTGGAACATCGCCACCGCGATCGGGTGTGGTGGACGACACCGGGCGCCGTGGCGGAGTCCTGCTACGCCCTGCCGGCTGGAACCATCCCGGGCGAGAGCCCATAGGTCGCGCCTGCGGCGACCTTTGCCGCGGCGGGCACGGCGAGCCTTGGCCTAGAGACGGCTTATTCCGTCCTGAGCCGACGGCAGAGGAACGACGGCCTTGAGCACGAGGCCTTGCGGATCGTAATCCACGTCCACCCGTCCGCCCAAGTCGGAGACGACGCCCTCGATCAGGATTGTGCCGAAGCCCTTGCGCTGGGGACGCTCAACGACGGGGCCGTCGTGCTCCTGCCAGATCAGATGGAGCTTGCTCTTGCCGTCGTCGTGGGAGACCGACCACGTCACGACGACGTAGCCGTCCGAATTCGAGAGCGCGCCGTATTTTGCGGCGTTGGTGAAGAGCTCATGGAAGATCATGCCGAACGGGATGGCCATCGCTGCGTTCAACTCGACATCCGCTTCCACCATGCGCAATCGTGACTGATCGCAGAACGGCCGCGCCGCATTCAGCAGCAGGACTTTCAGGCTGGCGCCGCTCCACTGCTTCTCCGTCAGCGCATCGTGCGAACCCGCGAGCGCGGACAGGCGCATGGTGAAAGAGGTGACGAAATCCGGAAGCGAAGCCGACCGCCGCAACGTCACGTTGGCCATGGCCTGAACGGTCGCCAGGGTGTTCTTGACCCGATGATTGAGCTCGTTGATGAGGACGGCCTGCTCCTTCTCGCGCCGCGCAATCTCGTCAAAGGCCCGGGCGAGCGCAAGCGACACCGCATCGAGTTCCTTGATGCCGGTCACGAAGGGAACGACCGGCTTGCCCGCCGCCCCGTCCGCGGCCAGCTTCTGCAGCGCGGCCACCGGAGCGGTCAGGTAGCGCGAATACGCAAATGCCAGACCGAACGAGGTCAGAAGGCCGGCGGCGGCCATGCTGGCCAGCAGCAGATAGGACCTGCGCAGCGGCGCCTCCAGGGTGGCGAGCGGGACTCCGGCAGCGATGCGCCATCCCGACAGCGAAGATCTGACATAGGCATTCAACACCGGCACGCCGTCCAGGGTCGTGCCCAGGAACGAACCCTCGGCGCTTTGCGTGTTGGCGATGAAATCGGCCGACGCCCGCTGCCCGACGAATCGCTCCTGATCGCGCGAGCGCGCAATCAGGCGATTGTTCTTGTCGATGACTCCCACCACCCACGACGGCCCGACCGACTTTGTCTGGATCACCTCACTGAGGTACTCCGGCCGCAGCGCCAGGCTGAGAACGAACGTGGCGTCGGTGCGGAAGATCGGCATTTCGATATTGATGAATTTCGCCCCGGTCACGGCGCCGGTGTAAAGATCGGTCACGACCGCGCTGCGGGTGGCGATTGCCCGTTCATCGGCCTCCTTGAGCACCGCGTCGAGGTTGACGGGAAGACGTGTCCCCCACGGCACCACCGTGACCGCCAGCAGGCCGCCGTCTGCGTTCCGCAGACCGATGACGCTGCCGGGGATGGTTTCCGCGACGCGTTGGGCCTGGTGGTGGAATTCCTCGTAGTTTGCGGTATCAAGGTGAGGAGATGTGCCGAGGGCGAGCAGCGCGGATTTTCCGGCTTGCAGGTCGCGATCGATGGTGTCGCGCACCTCGCGCGCCAACGAGGTCGCAGATTGCTCCATCGTTTCGCGTTCGGATTTGGCGATCCGTTGAAGCAAGATGCCTTCAACGAGCAATAGGGGAGCGACTACCAGTAACCCAACGATCGCCACGTGCCATCTGATCGAGAACGATCTTCGTCGCACTAACGCGCCCCGCTCCTCATGCTCTCAATGATACGCCAAGACATTAATACGCCAAGACCGGCCCCGACAGGATCCGGCGCGGCGGTGCTTCACTTGGCCGCCATGCTCTCCAGGGTCGGGCACGGCCGCCGTTCGGCCGGGACCTCGTAGGCCTGATAGTTGGTCTTGTCGACCACGGCGGTCTTCGCCAGCACCTCCTTGGGCACCGGCTGCTTGTGCAGCGTGCGAATGGCGATCTCAGCGCCGAGGCAGCCCTCGATCAGGCCGTTGTAGTCGCCGCTGGCGAGCATGTCGCCGGCCTTGATGAAATCGACCGCTTCCTTGCTGGCATTGATCCCGACGATCAGCGGCGGTTTCTTCTTTGCCTCCTTGAACGCCTCGATCACGCCGAAAGCCATTGCGTCATTGGCGGCCAGGACGCCGTCGACCTGCGGCGGCGGGTTCACTTTCAGCATCGCCTTGAGCAGGTCCGCGGCTGCGGGGCGGGCATACATCGCATTCTTGGAGAGCACGACCTTCACGTCCGGGAACTCCTTCAGGGCGTCCTTGAAACCGCGCAGCCGTGCGGTCGCCGTGGGGATGGTTTCGGGACCTTCCAACACCATCACATTGCCCTTGCCTCCCATCGCCTTGAGCAGCGTGCGGGCGGTCTCGAGCGCGATGCCGTAATCGTCGGTGCCGATGAACGCGACGGCGGAGCCGCCGGCGAGCCGGTCGCTGACATTGACCAGCGGAATGTTCGCCGCGTTGATCTTCTGCACGACCGGGACCATCGCCTTGACGTCGACCGGGGTGAACACGATGGCGTCGCGCTTGGCGCTCAGCGCCTCGTCGACCAGCGCGGTCTGCTGCGGAACGTTGTCCGCGGAGGTGGGGATGTAATGAAACACCGTGACCCCATTCGCCTTTGCCACCGCTTCGGCGCCGGCGCGGACCGCGCGGGAGATCGGATTGCCCGCGCTCTTGGTGAAGACCGCGATGGTCTCGGCACCAGCGGGCAAGGGCCCGACCGGGATCAGGCCCGTGATCACGGCTGCGAACCAAGCACCATGGTATTTCATCGGCTACTCCCGGTTGCCTGTGGAGCCGGTCGAAGCTCCTCCTCCTCAGTTTTGCTTATCCCGTCCGCCGGCGGCGCTGCCTGCCGTCTCGACCTGTCCCGCGGCCGGTTCACCTACGCACTACCATGACCTGACGCCTGCCACCATCACCGGTCGAGGCCGGCGCCGCCTCCGATAAAGCCTCCATTGGCACGACGGCACACACCGCCCCTTGTCACTGCTTTGGCAGTATCGCGCTGACCCGCGACGCCAAGCCGCCACGTCTCCGGCTGGCGATTGCCAAATGTTCCCTTGCAGTTTGAAGCAATTCAAAATCAAATTCGATCTGCCAAATTGCCACCCGGGTCCGGTGTGGCTAGAGTTGAACCACAATAATAAAAAGAAAACAGCGGACGCATGGGAAAAACGCAACCGAACTCGGTCGCCGGGCGACAAGTCCAAAACAAGCTATGGCGGCGCACAGCGTCGCCCATCGGTCGGGGCCGCGGTTAGAACTGGGGGAGATCTATGCTGATTTCGGTCAACACGTTCTGGACAATCCTGCTGATCGTACACGGACTGCTGGCGATCGCGCTGCTCGGGGCGCTTACCCATCAGGCGATGGCGGTCCTGATGCCGGTGCGCCAGAGCGCAGGCGGATTCGTGACGCGCTTTCGCGCTGTTCCCGCGGCCGGCTACGCCACGGCAATCTGCGTCCTATGGATTCTGACGTTTCTCATGGGTGCTTGGATCTACACCAAGTACCGCATCTACGTGCGTATTCCGATCGAGCAGGCCGGCTACTGGAAAACCCAAGGCTTCTTCGAATTGAAGGAACATGCGGCGACGCTCGGCCTCGGTCTCCTTCCGATCTACTGGTACATCTGGAAGAACGCCCACGACCCGGAATATGACGGCGTGCGCAAGTCGGTGACCGCGCTGCTGGCCTTCATTTGCTGGTTCAACTTCCTCGTCGGCCACGTCCTCAATAATGTCCGGGGGTTCGGATCATGAACACGACCATCGCAACGCCATCGACATCAAAATCGTCGCCGAGGGCCAAGGCCGCGACATCGTCGTTGGCGGCATCCACCAAGTTCAGGACGTTCGCCGTCGCGTTCGGAATTGCCGTGCCGGTGATGTACTTTCTCTGCGAATGGTTCAACCTCCCGCTTTTCACCTATCATCCGGCCACCAACCGCGTCGAGTTTTGGTGGACGCCGGCAAGGAGCGGCGAAGGTCCCACCATGTACTGGTACGGCTGGACCGTGCTGTCTCTCCTCGTAGGATCCGCTGTCGGCCTGCTCGCGACCATGCTTCCCGACAGCGTGGCCAGGAAGATCCCGCTCGCCCTGGTCTGGGTGCTGCCGATATTGGCGCTCATCCCCCTGGCCTATTCGCTGATGCCGTTCTGGACGAAGTGATTGGGCACGCGGAATGCCCGCCGCCGGAATGCAAGTCGCAGACAGCGGTCCCGGACCGGGATCGCTGGTACGCTACACGCTTGAACGCTCGCGATCCGTTTCCTACCTCGACGAGTGAAAGCCTTGCCGACGCAATGACGTGACGAGGAGAGCCTCAGTTGGTGTCGAAGTTCGACCTTGCGGTCATCGTTGCTGCCATTGCCGGCGGTGCACTTTGGATCGAGCAGCGGCATCACGTTGTCATCGACGCGCCGGCGCGCGCTGAATTGGCCTCGATCGCGCCGGCTCGCGCATGCCCCGACAACGACAATGTCCCCTACAGCGCGGGCTGCATCGTGTTCCTCGGGAGCGGCTACCTGTCCGGCATGAACTGGCAGGCCAAGGCTGCCGAGAGCGCCCCGGGTCCGGGGCCGGCCCGCGTCGCCAGATAACAAGGCCCGCGGAAAGCAAAAAGCGGCCCGGCGCTGCATGCTTTACCGGACCCTTCCCGACCACGTAGAAATGTCTGCCGCCGATGCGGTAGGATCACGACCGTAGCCAGCGGCGCGCGGCGAACCGGCGATGGGGTCCACGGCCGGTTCAGGGATAAGCGCGGTGCGTCGCGAGCCATCAGGAGGTCCGGGATGAAGTTCCGAGGTCGGCGCGGGTCGCTCGCCAGCATGGTCGTCGGCGCGACCTGCATCCTGTCCACTGCCCTGTGGGCGGGCGGCGCGGGATTTGGGGACGACGACGACAACAGCGAAGACGAAGGGCCGGCCTATTTCGGCTTCGTCAAGGACACCAACGGCTCGACCATGCCCGACGCCAAGGTGACGGTGGGGATCAAGGACCGCGGCGGCGTCGTCACGCGCACCGATGCGCTCGGCGCCTACAAGGTCCCCGGCTTCGGCAAGGAGGTCGATCCCAAGGACGTCGAAATCGCGTGCGACAAGCAAGGCTATAAGCAGATCAGAATTCTGCGGCGCATGCGTTCGCCCACCGCCGACGCGAAAATCCCGATCGAGACCGAGTGTACGCTGCAGCGCATTTAGAGCGTGTCCCGTTGAAGTGGAAGCAGCTCGAGCGGCAGTCTCGGTCTGCGCCCTCCCCCCTTGTGGGGGAGGGCTGGGGAGGGGGGTCGTTGTTGTTGCGCGAGATGTCTCCGCCAACTGCTACCCCCACCCCCAACCCCTCCGCACAAGGGGGAGGGGAGCGCACCGAGTGCGCGGCAACTGTCTTGCGTCGAGTCCATCGGGACACTAGCCTCACCCGCAATGCGAGGCAGCTTCCTCTTCGCCGCTGTTGCGGCGGCGATGCTCGTATTCGCCGCGCCAGTGCCGGTGACCGCGCAAACCGCGGTCGACCTGCAGCTCGTGCTCGCGGTCGACGCCTCGGGCAGCGTCGATCAGGTCCGTTTTGACCTGCAGAAGCGCGGCTATGTCGCGGCCTTTCGCCATGCCCGGGTGCTGCAGGCGATCCGCTCGGGACCGCACCAGGCGATCGCCGTCACCATGGTGCAATGGACGGGACCGATGATGCAGGTCCAGGTGGCGGAATGGAGCGCGGTCGGTGACGAACGCACCGCGGCGGCTTTTGCCGCCGCGATCGAACGGGTGCCGCGCCAGCTGTTCGGCGGCGGCACTTCGATCAGCGGGGCCATCGATCACGCTACGACCCTGTTTCCCCGCAGCCCGTTTCGCGCCAGCAGGCGCGTCATCGACGTGTCCGGCGACGGCTCCAACAACCGCGGCCGCCCGGTCACGCTCGCCCGCGACGAGGCGGTCGCCGCCGGCATCGGCATCAACGGCCTGCCCATCCTCGCGCTCGAGCCCGATCTCGACCGCTACTACTACGACAGCGTGATCGGCGGTCCCGGCGCCTTCGTGGTCGCCGCGCAGAACTACGAGACCTTCGGCGACGCCATCCTGAAGAAGCTCATTACCGAGATCGCCGCCAACAGCCGGTAGCGCCGCGTCGCGCCACGCAAGACTTGAGCCGCCTGCGCGCGCTCCCCCTGGAACTTTGCCGGATCGGCGATGTTGTCTTGTCGATTGATCATCGAAACGGAGGAGTGCGATGGCGCAGGTCATCACGCGGTGCCGGCTGACCGGCCATTACATGTTCATGGGGATGGAGGCCGACCCCAAGGAGTTCACCCGCTCTCCCGGTCCCTTTGCGCGCAAGTTCTGTCCGTTCTGTGCCTGCGATCATCTGTGGCACAAGGAAGATTTGAAGTTCTTGGCGCCGAAGGGCGCGCCGCGCCTGCGCATCCAGCAAGCGAGCTGATTGGGTGGAACGGGATTAGTCCCGCCGGACGCCGCAGGCCGGTCGGTCGAGCCATGAGGCGTCTGCCGACGGTGAAGAATTTCACGTCCCCAGCCGCACGCCCACCCCGCGCAACCCGGCACGTTGATTGGCGACTCGCGATCCGCGCGAACGGGTCGCGACTTCGCGCCGTTCAGGCCCGTTCCCTGCTGGAACGGGTGATGTTGTGTCAGGTGAACCAACACCGCTAGGATATCAGGCGCCTGTGAGATCGAGGTCAAGCGATCCTCGTGCGGGCGCGATCAGTGGTGTCGGCGCAAGTGAGCATGCACCAGATCGAAACACTCATCGACTGGAGGCGAGAGATGCGGACGGCAGTCACGGAGTGGAATTCGAGCCGGCACTCGCAGCATCTGATCCGAGCAGACAATAGGTTGGGTCGGATGCCGCGCTTCATCCTGATGACGGGTGTCATTCTCGCTCTTGGGATCGGCTGCGCCCAGGCGGGACCCTGCACCGCCGATATTGCGAAAATCGAAAAGGCTCTGAGCGAGCCCAATTCACCGTTCGGTCCGACCGCGCGTCAGACGGTCGGCGCCCAGCTCGGTGAACAGCCCACACCCGCCTCGATGGCGCGTGCCGAGAAGAGGGCGGGATCGCGCTATGAAGCGGCGCTCAAGCGCGCGCAGGCGCTGGACAACCAGAACAACCCGGCCTGCAAGAAGGCGGTCAAGAAGCTCAAGACGCTCGTCGGCATGTGACGAAGCCTCGTCGCCGCGTGCGGCCGGAGCGTGCAGTCACCGGCGCGCCCGCGTGGCCCTCCCGCGGCAACGCGGTGCGAGCCCGACTATCATCGAACATGACCTGCCCGCCATCGGAAGGACCAGATGAAAACCAGCAAGGACCGAATCCTGACCACGCATACGGGCAGCCTGCCGCGGCCGAAGCCGCTGATCGACCTGGTGATGAACCGGGAACGCGGGACAGCGATCGACCATGCCGCGTTTGAAGCCGAGACCGCCAGGGCGGTCGACGACATCGTCGCGCAGCAACTGGCCGCGGGGATCGATGTGGTCAGCGATGGCGAGATGAGCAAGCCGTCCTACACCACCTACATCCGGCATCGGGTCAGCGGCATCGAGCCGGACCCGCGCGCCGCCGAGAAGGGCCGCGACATCATGATCGGGCGCGATCTGCTGGCGCATCCGGACTTCGCCCGGCGGAGAAATTTCAGCGACTCTCCGTTTCCCGGCTGCACTGGTCCGGCGCGCTACCACGACCGCAGCGAACTCGACCGCGATCTGGCAAACCTGAAGTCCGCAGCGAGCAAATCGAACCCCACCGACGTGTTCATGACCGCGCCGTCGCCCGGCATCCTCACGCGCTTCATCATCAACCTGCACTATCCGAGCGAGGATGCCTACGTCGAGGCGCTGGCCGACGTGATGAAGACCGAGTACCACGCCATCGTCGAGGCTGGCTTTGTGCTGCAGATCGACGCGCCCGATCTCGCCTCCGCGCGCAACAACCAGCACCGCGACCTGACCGACGACCAGTTCCGCAAGATTGCCGAGCGCAACATCGCGGCCATCAACGCGGCGACCGAGGGTTTGCCCGCCGACCGGATGCGGCTGCACATCTGCTGGGGCAATTACGAAGGTCCGCACACCCACGACCTGCCGCTGGTGAAGATCATCGATCTCGCCTTCAAGGCGCGTCCACAGGCCATCAGCATCGAGGCCGCCAATCCGCGCCACGATCACGAATGGGAAGACCTCGCGGACATCGACATCCCCGACGACAAGATTCTGATTCCGGGCGTGATCAATTCGACCACGAACTTCGTCGAGCATCCCCGGCTGGTGGCGCAACGCATCGGCCGCTACGCCGGGATCATCGATCGTGAACGGCTGATCGCCGGCGTGGATTGCGGGTTCGGCACCGCCGTGCGCAGCGACCCGATGGTCGCCGACAGCATCGTCTGGGCGAAATTGCGGGCGCTGAGCGAAGGCGCCGCGATTGCGAGCAAGCGCCTGTGGGGCAGCTAAAGCGGTTCCCGCTCGAACGGACGCAGGATGCCCGCCTCGGCCTCTCCTCCGTCATTGCCGGGGCTTGACCCGGCAATCCATCATCTTCGCAAAAGCGTCTTGCGAAGATGGACCCGCGGGTCAAGCCCGCGGGTGACGCCAGAGAATGGGTAAGCGCTGAGTCAATGCGAACGGGAAGCGCTTTAGTCTAGTGCGAGGGTGAAACTGTGATGACGAGATCACGACGCGGCTTTCTCCGCCTGGTTGCCGGCACCGCGGTGCTGCCGGCCTTGCCGCCGTCGGCGGACGCGCAAGCCTATCCGGCCCGCCCGGTCCGGGTCTTGGTCGCCGTCTCGCCGGGCGGCACGACAGATATCGCCGCGCGCGTGATGGCGCAGTGGCTGTCGAAGCGGCTCGGCCAGCCGTTCGTGATCGAGAACCGTCCGGGCGGCGCCACCAACATCGCCACCGAGCTCGCCGTGCGCTCGCCGCCCGACGGTTACACGCTGTTCATGGCCAATTCGAGCAACGCGGTGAACGAGTCGCTCTACCCCGATATCGGTTTCAGGTTCTCCGTCGACCTGACGCCGGTGTCGGTCTCGATCCGCTCGCCGCTGGTCATGCTGGTGCACCCGGCGGTGCCGGCCGCAACGGCGTCCGAGTTCATCGCCTATACCAAGGCCGACCCCGGCAAAATCAATATGGGCTCCGGCGGCAAGGGCGCGACCGGCCATGTCGCCGGCGAGTTGTTCCAGATGATGGCCGGGGTCAAATTCCAGCATATCCCGTATCGCGGCGAGGCGCCGGCGATGACCGACCTGATCGGCGGACAGGTGCAGTTGGTGTTCGCCACGACAGGCTCGTCGCTGGCTTACGTCAAGACCGGCAAGCTGCGCGCGCTCGCGGTGACGTCGAGCACGCGCGCCAAGGACCTGCCGGACGTTCCGCCGCTGGCGGATGTCCTGCCGGGCTACGAGGCGAGCTCATGGAGCGGCTTCGTCGTGCCGAAGAACACCCCGGTCGAGATCATCGACCAGCTCAACCGCGAGCTCAACGCGGCCGCCGCCGATCCCGTCATCCAGGCGCGGTTTGCGGATCTGGGCGGCCCTGCGGTCACGGGCTCGCCGGCGGACTTCGGCCGCATCATTGCCGACGACGTCGCGAAATGGGCCAAGGTCATCAAGGCCGCTGGCCTGACGGGGGATTGACTGGCGTGATGTGAGAAGAGGGTGA
>CAWIGD010000031.1:0-78015 GCA_963835165.1 uncultured Alphaproteobacteria bacterium | reverse complement strand
ATCAGGCTCGGTCTCGAGCTCGCCGGGGGTTCTCCCGAACGCAGAGCGGAGCTCGAAAAGGACATCGCCGAGCTCGACCAGCTCGTCGATGAAATCCTTCTGCTCAACCGCCTCGATGCGACCGAGCAGACCGACGTTCGTGAGAACGTCGACCTCACCGCACTCGCGGCCGAGGAATGCGCGCGCTACGACGATTGCACCGTGGAAGCACCAGGCCGGTGACCGTCTACGGGGACCCGGCGCTGCTGCGCCGTATGATCCGCAACCTCGTCGATAATGCGCAGCTTCACGGCCGGCCTCCCATCGAAGTCACCGTCGACCGGCAGAATGATCAGGCCATCCTGCGCGTAACTGACCACGGACCGGTCATCTCCGAAAGCGCGCGCGAACGGCTGTTCTCAATGTTCTATAGAATTCCAGGCCGATCCGGCCCGAAGGGCAGCGGGCTTGGCCTGGCGCTGGTGAAGCAGATCGCCCGGCGACATGGCGGGGATGTCGTCTATGACGCTGCGCGCGGCAGCTGCTTCATCGTCACCCTACCGGCGGCTTGACCCACGTCGTTTCATCGGGACGTCGCGCTCATTTCGCCAGCACATCCAGCAGCAGGTCGAGTGCCGCGGCGCCGAAGGCGCGCATGTTGGCGACGCGGTCCGCGCTCCCGGTTTCGAGCGTGATCGACCGCTCGGTCGGTCCGGCCACGGCGATGCAGCTGTGGCCGGGCGCATCGCCATATCGATTGCCGCTCGGCCCGGTCGCTCCGCTCTCGGCCAAGGCCCAGCTCGCCGCGAAGCGTTGCCGCGCCGTTTGCGCCAACAGCCGCGCATAGGGCTCGGTCGAGGCGCGCATGCCGAGCGTAGCAATATCCGGAAGGTCCAGCAGGGCTCGCCGGGCAACCTGGGTATAGACGACGGCTCCACCGAGAAAATAGGCGGACGCGCCGGGCAAGGCGAGCAGCGCCGCCGACACCAGGCCGCCGGTCGAGGATTCCGCCACCACGATGGTCTCGCCCCGGTCCTTCAGGCGACGCGCGACCTTCTCCGCGCGTGCGATCAAATCCTGCATTGCACTCATCTCCTTCGTTCACCGTGACTGGCCGGTGCGCGAACTTGCCCGTACGGACGGGCCGCGCCTATGATGCCAGAAAGCGCGCTCGGGCGAATCCCCCGCCGATGAGCAACACGGTGAGGAAACATGGCGAAAACGCCCGCGGCCAAGAAACGCAGCGCGACCAAGCGGCAATACAACGATATTCTCTACGAGGTGAAGGACCAGGTCGCGTGGGCGACCATCAACCGACCGCGCGTGCTCAACGCGTTTCGCGAGCAGACCCTCGACGAGCTCATCGACGCGTTGAAATCCACCCGCGAGGATCCCTCCATCGCCTGCGCGGTCGTGACCGGCGCCGGCGACAAGGCGTTTTCCGCCGGCGGCGACTTCTACGCCATGAAGCGGCTTACCTTCGTCAACGGCGCCATGTGGAACGACCGCATGCAGGGTCTGGCCATGACCATCCGGGGCCTGCCGATTTCGGTCATCGCCATGGTCAATGGCTGGTGCATGGGCGGCGGCCACGAGCTCGCCCTGTGGTGCGATCTGGTCATTGCCTCCGAGAACGCCGTGCTCGGCCAGACCGGCGCACGCGTCGGCGCCTGCCCGACCGTGGGCGCGACGCAATATCTGCCGCGCATCATCGGCGAGCGGCTCGCGCGCGAGATGATCTTCTGCGCCCGGCGCTTCAGCGCGAAAGAAGCGGTGGAGATCGGCCTTATCAACAAATGCGTGCCGCAGAGCGAGCTCCTCAAAGAAACTTTGACGTGGTGCGAGACCATCAAGGGTCACAGCCCGCAGACCCTGCGCATGACCAAGAAAAGCCTGAACTTCGAGTCCGATCTCCTCTATGCATCGTGGCAGCACGGCATGGAACTGCTCGCCCATGTCTGGGGCTCGGAGGAAAGTCTCGAGGGCATGGACGCCTTCCTCGCAGGACGCAAACCCGACTTCCAAAAATTCCGCATGCGCAACAAGCGCGCGCTCGAAGACTATCTCGAGGGCTGCGCCCAGGATCTCAACGCGCCACCCTCGATGCGCAGGAAATAACCCGGGAAGCAATCCATGAACGATGCCGCCGATGGCCCGCTCGCGGGGATGCGAGTGGTCGATCTGACCCGCATCCTGGCGGGCCCGCTCTGCACCATGATGCTCGGCGACATGGGCGCCGATGTGATCAAGGTCGAGCCTCCCGACAAGGGCGATGACACCCGCGGCTGGGGGCCTCCCTTCATTGCCGGCGAGGCCGCATATTTCCTCGGCGTCAATCGCAACAAGCGCTCCCTCACCCTCAACATGGCAGTGCCCGCCGGCCAGAAAATCCTGGCCGGCCTGGTCGAAAAAGCCGATGTGCTGATCGACAATTTCAGAATTGGCACGCTGGAGAAGTGGGGCTTCACCGACGCCTGGTTCAAGCAGCACGCGCCCCGCCTCGTGCGCTGCTCCATCACCGGCTACGGATCGACCGGACCGAAGGCGGCGCTGCCCGGTTACGACTTCATCCTGCAGGCCGAATCCGGACTGATGAGCATCTGCGGCGCGCCCGACGGCGCCCCGACCAAGTACGGCGTCGCCATCGTCGACGTGTGCACCGGAATGCTCGCCAGCAACTCCATCCTCGCGGCGCTCAACGCGCGCCATCGCACCGGCAAGGGCCAGAAGGTCGAGCTCTCGCTGTACGAGACCTCGCTCGCGATGCTCATCAACGTCGCCTCCAACTACTTGACCGCGGGCCGCAATGGCGGCCGCTTCGGCAACGGCCATCCCAGCATCGTGCCCTACACCACCTACCAGACCGCCGACGCCATGGTCGCGATCGGGATCGGCAACGAGCGTCAGTTCGCCCGCACCGCCGAAGTGCTGGGCCATCCGGAATGGGCACAGGACGCGCGCTTCACCAGCAACCGCGCCCGGGTCGAGAACCGCGACCTGATCGACGGCCTGATCAACGAGGCGCTCTCGCACGACGGCGCCGACGTCCTGGCTCGACAAGCTCAAGGCGGTGGGGGTTCCCTGCGGAAAGATCAACTCGGTGGCCGACGCACTCGACGATCCGCACACCGTCGCCCGCGACATGATCGAGACGGTCGAGCATTCCACCATCGGCGCCCTCAAGATGCTGGGGATTCCGTTCAAATTCTCCGACACCGCCTGCTCGGTGCGGCGCGCACCGCCGACCCTCGGCCAGCACAGCGATGAAATCCTGACGGGCGAACTGGGACTCGACGAAAAGGCGATCGCCGAGTTGCGCCAGACGAAAGTCATCTAAGGGACAGTGCTGCCCCCACCAAGGTAACGCCATGATCACCGGTCTGAACCACGTTTCCATCGTCGTGCCCGATATCGAGACGGCCGCGCGGCGACTTCGTGAGACCTACGGACTCGCGGTCGGACCGCGCATGCAAAACGCCGACCAGGGCGTGCGCCTCGCCTACGTCGAGCTCGGCACCGCCAAGATCGAGCTGATCGAGCCGTCGCGGCCGGATTCGCCGGTCGTCAAATTCCTCGAGCGCAATCCGAAGGGCGGCCTTCACCACCTCTGTCTCGGCGTCGACGACGTCGAGGACACCGTGCGCGGCCTGGCGCAGGACGGCGTGCGCGTGCTGGGCGGCGGCAAGCCGCAGCACAACGTCGCCGGCGAGCGCATCGCGTTCATCCACCCCGGCGATTTTCTCGGCGCGCTGGTCGAGCTCGAGGAGCACGCCGGCTGACGCGAGCAGGCTAGAGCGAGATGATTTTTCGTAGAGTCATCATCCCGCTCCAAGCTTCTGGTTGCGCGTGATCTTTTCCGAAAACCGATGCCCGCTTTTCGGGATCACGCGCTACGCCTGCGCGCGCTGCTCCACATTGGCGATTCTTTCAGGCACGCCGAACTCGCGCCGGCAGACCTCCGCGAGCACCGCGACGCCCTGGCGGATCCCGTCGTGGGAGGGACTGGCGAAGCAGAGCCGCATCCGGCTCCGGCTGTAGCCCTTGTCGGTCGACCATTCCGGGCCGGGGTTGATGGCGACGCCGCTCGCCAACGACGCCTGCGCCAGCTTTTGCGTGTCCACGACGTCGGGCAGCTTGACCCACAGGAAGATGCCGCCCTTGGGGTCCTCGAACTCGGCCGCGGTGCCGAACTGCTCGGCGAGCGCGTCCATCAGCGTCTCGAGCTTGGCGCGCAGGCCGCGCGTGAGCTTCGGCACGTGCTCGTCGAAATGGCTGGTGCAGAACTCGGCCAGCACCATCTGCTCCAGCGCGCCGGATCCGGCGTCGGTCTTGAGCGGCAATATGCGCGAGAGCACCTCCCACGGCGCCACGATGTAGCCGACCCGCAACGCCGGCGCGATCGACTTGGAGAACGAGCCGATATGGATGACGCCGCCGCGCTTGCTCATGGCGTAGATCGCCGGCGGGCGGCGTCCGTCCCAGATCAGGTCGGCGTAGCAGTCGTCCTCGAAGATCGGCACGCCGTACTCTTCCGACAGGCGCAGCAGCTCGAGGCGGCGCTGCTCGCCCATGATGGTGCCGGTCGGGTTCTGCACCGTCGGGATGGTGTAGATGTATTTCGGCCGGATGCCGCGGCTCTTGAGATCGGCGAGCGCGGCCGCCACCGCATCCACCCGCATCCCGTCGCCGTCGAGCGGAATGCCCACGGCCTTGACGCCGAGCCGCGCCAGCCGGTTGAGCGAGCCCTGATAGGATTCCTGCTCGATCAGGACGGTGTCGCCGCGCGCCAGCAGCAGGCCGTTGACCAGATCGATGGCCTGCAGCGAGCCCGACGTGATCAGGATTTCGTCGCTGCTGCAGGCGATGCCCGCCGTCCGCCCGAGCTTGGCGGCGAGGAACTCGCGCAACGGACGATAGCCGAGCGGGCCGCTGTTGAGGCCGTAGGTCGCGAGCGTCGTGCCCTCGCGCTCGAGCACCGCCGTCACCGCCGCGATCAGACGATCGACCGGAACCTGGTCGGCGTCGTTGTTGCCGCCGACGAAGCTGTATCTCGCTAGCCCCGTCCACTTGGCCGCCGGCGCCGGCAGTCCGGGCGCCAGCACGGGCGCGAAGTCGAACGATGCGGACGTCATGAACGCTTTTTCCTCAGGTCTTGCGGGAACCGGCTCCCGCAACCCTGCGCATGCTAGGCTGCAGCGATGCGCGAGGCTAGTCCAGCGCCCTTGGGGGCCGAGCCTCGCCAGGATCACAACACGCCGGAGCGAACGCATGGATACGCGCGACCTTAACGAAAAGGGCCTCAAGCTTCGCAGAGAGATGTTCGGCAACGACGCCGTCGACAAGCGCATGAAAGCATTCGGCGCGTTCGGCGAGCCGCTGCAGCACATCATCAACGCCTACGCCTACGGCGACGTGTGGAGCCGGCCGGCGCTGCCGCTGGCGACGAAATCGCTCGCGATGGTCGCGATGATGGCGGGCGCCGGGCGCACCAACGAGCTGCGCGTCCACGTCAAGGGCGCGCTCACCAACGGCTGCACGGCCGAGCAGATTCAGGACATCCTCCTCCTGGTCGCGATGTACTGCGGCATCCCCGCCGCCAACGAGCCCATCGCATTGCGGTCGATGTGCTGCGCGAGACCGAAGCGACCTAACCGGGCGCCAGCGGTGTTGCGTTTTTGCAACTTGGGTTCGTTTGGCCAGGGCTCGGTGTCCCGGCCGAGTGCAGAGAGGCGAAGCCGAGCGGAACGAGAGCCGGGACCCAGCGCAATAAGCGTGAAGCGCAATATAGTTGCCGGCTGTGATCCGTCCTGTCGCCCCTAGGTCCACGCAAGTCGGGTTTACCCGACTTGCGTCGTCTAACTGCCGATCTCGGGCAAGCCCGAGATCGGTGTCTCGCTGCGCTCGCCCGGGACACGAGAGATCGGCGGCGCGCGAACGAGCCGTTGGCCGTGGTCTCAACTAACGATGTCAAACAGCACAGTCCGCTTCGTTCCCGCGGCGCGTTCGGCGCCCGGGTTGGTCTTTATCCCTTCGCACCCTTCCCGAAGAGGGGCGGGCGGAGCGCCGACAGGCGCACTTATGTTGTTGTCGCGCGTGCGAGGCGCGACCGTCCGCGCTGGTGAGGCGCGGCGCGTCCCATGACGCGGGACGCTCGCCTCTCGGCGCTCCACCGTGGCGGTTTTCGGCCGGGGGCCGCGCTTCCATCTCCGGCATTGCCTCCGGATCCGTGCAGCGAGCTCCTCGCAGCCAGGTCGTCATGCCTGGCGGGCGGTGTCCCGGACCTCCCGAGCCTGCGGTTACGAGCCGCAGCCGCAGGACGCCACTCCCCGCTCCGCCTTCAGGATCGTCTCTAGAAGACGCCCCTCATGAGCGAGGATGGGAATCTTCTACCATGAATTCGTTACGTAGTCAATAGCGCGGTCGCGGCGTGGTCGACAAAGGGCATCCGTTGCGTGTCGTCCAAGGCCAGGCTGTTGGTGCCGATACGAAAGTGAAAATCGCTTCAAATTAAATCGCGATTTCGCTCTAAATATCAACTTCGGTCGCATGATCCTGTGCGAAAAGTCTGCAACTTTTCAGGATCGTGCTCTAAGCCAGAAACGTCAGGGACAACGGAGGAAGCCCGATGACCATCGACCGTCGTACTTTCGTTCAAACCGCGACCGTGCTTGCCGTTGCTGCTGCCGGCACGCAGGCCGCGCAGGCACAGACGTCGGCAGCCTCTCAGGTCACGACGGCGGCTGCGGCGAGCGCTGCGGATCCAAACGCCTTGCCCGATCTTTCCTCGCTCGATCCCAGTGCACCGCCGGTACCGAAACCCGATGGTGTGGCGGCACCGTCCATGAAGCGCTTCGACGAACAGCGATGGATACTCGACAACATCATTCGTGCGAATGGCATCGATTGGGATCAGCCGCGCCTTCCGGGACTGGCGGCGGCGCTGGGCCCGGAGGCCACGACCGACATCGCGGCGATCCGCACGCGCGTGCAGAAATTCGCCGATATCGCGCCGGCATTTGAATCGGTGGCGCGGCGGCGGGAAGCGCGGGCACTCGAAGCGGCGAAGAGCGAGGACAAGATCGGCGCGCGCGACAACTTCTTCATGGCCGCCAACTTCTGGGGCGGAGCGCAGTGGCCGATCGACGAGAACAACGCCAAGAACATCTTCTTCAATCAGAAGAAGCGGGAGTGCTATCTCAAATATGCGAAGCTGGCGGACCATCAGGTCGAGCCGGCCTGGATCGCGCTCGACGGCAAGTCCCTGCCGGGCTGGTTTCACCTGCCGTACGGATATCGGACCGGTGCAGCGGGTGCCGTGCGTCGTCTCGATTCCCGGCATGGACGGCTACAAGGAGCGCAGCGTACCGCTCGCCGGGGACCGCTTTCTGTCGCGGGGCATCGCGGTTCTCGTCGTCGAAGGCCCGGGCCAATACGAGAGTGCGGTGCTGGGGGTGCGCGTCAGCATCCCGGCCTGGCAAGCCGCAGGCCCGGCGATGTTCAACTGGTTGGCGAACCGTGCCGAAATCGACCCAAGGAAAATAGGCATCATCGGCTCGAGCTTCGGATCGCTGTTTTCGACGATCGCAGCGTCGGCCGAGCCGCGCTACGTGGCGGTGGCGGTGGCGAGCACCTGCCTCGAGCCGGGATGCCATACGATCTTCCAGGAGGCGTCGCCGACATTCAAAAAGCGCTTCATGTACATGTCGGGAATTCCAAACGAGGACGAGTTCGACAAATTCCGGCAGACGCTGACGTGGGAAGGTCACATCGACAGGATCAAGGTGCCCTATCTGTGCCTCGCCGGCGAGGCCGACGAGTTGTCGCCCCTCGACCACACCGAACGGATGTTCCGCGTGATGAAGACGCCGCGGCAACTCGTGATCTATGCCGACTCGCGTCACTCGGTGGGCGGTGTTCCCGCCGCCAATCTGGGACCGGTCCCGGGCAGCTATACCGCGGAATGGATGGCTGCCCGGCTGGCCGGCACGCCGTTCGCAAGCGAGCGCTGGTTCGTCGAGCCCACCGGCCGCGTCGCGAAGACCCCGCTGGCTTGAGGGCGGCTGGTCTGCAGCGGCGACGCGTTGCGAAGCCGCGAGGAACGTCATGCCTTTTCGACGACAGGGCAAGCCGGCGGCGGCCTGCCCGATGCCGCGAATGACTTGCCCTGCAGAGATCGGGAGGTTCTTGCGGCGGGTTACGTCAGGCCCGGCAACAACCGGAAGAGACGGACAACGGGGCGTGCCGCAATGACTGCAGTCTATCGCCGCGAATGCCGCCTTATGATCCCCGCCAGGCCACGCAGACCTTCATCGATCTGTTTTTCGCCAATCATGCCATATCCGAACACCAATCCGTTCGGAGTCGGCGAGCTTTTCGCGAACGCGTCGAGCGGCGTTACCTCGATGCCGATTTCCGCAGCGCTTGCGGCAACGACGCGAGCGCCGACAGGCGTCAGCAGCGTCGCCGCCAGATGCAGGCCCGACTCGCCTCCCATGGGCTGCAGCTGTTTGCCGCAGTGGTCCGCCAGGGCGCGAAGCAACTCGCCACGGCGTCGACCATAGACCGTTCGCGCCTTTCGAACGTGGCGGGCCATGTGACCTTCGTCGATGAACATTGCGAGTGCCTCCTGTGCGAGCACGGTCCCATGCCAGTCGGCGATCCGCTTGGCTTCGACGAGGGCCGCCTGCGCCCATTTGGGGACAACGACAAAGCCGAGCCTGATCTCGGGAAACAGACTTTTTGAAAATGTACCCACGTAGAAGACGAGGTCCGTTTGATCGAGCGTCTTCAGCGCATCAAGCGACCGGCCGTCATATCGGAACTCGGAATCGTAGTCGTCCTCGATAACAGCCGCGTCGTGCGATTGGGCAAAATCGAGCAAAGCCGTACGGCGGCGAGGAGACATGACGATGCCCAGGGGGAACTGGTGGCTGGGCGTCACGCAGATGACGCGCGTCGTAGATGGCAGTTGATCGACAACAAGGCCTTCCCGGTCGACGGCGACGGTAACCAGCTTCGCGCCGGCCGCGGCGAAAGCCGCCCGCAACGGCGGATAGCCCGGTTCTTCAACGGCCACCGTGGTCTTCCCCGGCGTCACCAGTATCCGCGCAATCAGGTCGAAGGCCTGCTGGGCGCCGGCGGTGACGACGATATCGTCGGCCCGGCACGCCACCAGCCTTGCAAATGAAACGTGCTTCGAGATGGCGTCGCGAAGCACCTGCCGGCCTTCAGGTTCGGCATAGGCTGTCGGAGACTTCGACAGCGTCCTGAGCGCTCGCGCGGTCACGCGCCGCCAGACCTGAAGGGGAAGCAACGACCGGTCGGGAAGACCGACCCGGAAATCAAAGCGCGGTGTTGCGGCTGGCCTTGGGCGTAGCGGTCTTGCCGACCCGCGCCAGAATGCGGCCAAGCGTCCGTCTCCGCCGGCTTCCGTGGCGCGGCTCTTTCGCGGGTTTTGGCGCGGACGCATGTCGGCCACAAAGGTCCCGGCGCCCGGACGCGAGGTCAGGTAGCCCTCGCTGAGCAAGAGGTCGTAGCTCGCGATGGCCGTGTTGCGCGACACGCGCAGATGCATTGCAAATGCGCGCGTCGACGGCATGCGAAGGCCGGGCTGCAGCCGCCCGTCAAGGATCGCGGCCCTTAGCTGCTGATGCAAATTCCGAAGCAGGCGCCGCGATCCCTTGCCAGGAAGGCGGATCGGAAAATCCAGAACTGGCTCCATGCTTTTTTCCAAGATTGGTACTTTTTTAGTACCACTTGTCCCGGCATGGTTCAACGCATCCAGGGATCGCCGGGCAGGGTCCGACGACCCGCGCATTCGCGAGGAAGCCAGGATGCACACGCACATCGACCAACATCACGTCATCGCTCTCGATTCGACCATGGCTTACAGGGAAGTGGGATCGAGCGGCCGGGCCGTCGCGCTCTTCCTGCACGGCAATCCGACCTCGTCGTTCATCTGGCGCAACATCATGCCGCAGGTGGCGCCCGTGGCGCGCTGCATCGCGCCCGACTTGATCGGCTTTGGGCAGTCGGGAAAGCCAGACATCGAGTATCGCTTCTTCGATCACGCGCGATACCTCGACGCATTCATCGAAGCTCTCCACATCGATCAGTTCTTTCTCGTGGCCCAGGACTGGGGAACGGCATTGGCTTTTCACTTCGCGGCGCGGCGCCCCGCGCAGGTGCGCGGGCTCGCCTTCATGGAGTTCATTCGGCCGATGCCGAGCTGGGAGGATTTTCACCAGTCACCCATAGCGCGCGAGACGTTCCGCAAGTTCCGAACGCCGGGCGAGGGCGAAGCGATGATTCTGGAAGGCAATGCATTCATCGAGCGCGTGCTTCCCGGCTCGATCAAGCGCAAGCTCAGCGACGAGGAGATGGCCGCCTATCGCAACCCGTTTCTCACGCCAGACTCCCGGCGGCCGATATGGCGGCTCCCAAACGAGCTGCCGATCGAGGGCGAGCCGGCCGACGTCCATGCCGCCCTTGAAGCTGCGCACGCCGCACTGGCCGTCGCGGATTATCCCAAGCTGCTGTTCGTTGGTGATCCGGGCGCGCTGGTCTCGCCAGCCTTTGCCGAACGCTTCGCCGCTTCGATCAAGAACTGCCAGGTCGTGCCGCTTGGACCCGGTTTGCACTATTTGCAGGAAGATCACGCCGAGGCAATAGGCCAGTCGATCGCTGAATGGATTTCCGAGATCGAAACCAAGCGAGGGCCGACCCGAGAATGAGCGGCCCGAGACGGCTCGGATTCAATCATCGGCTCTTTCGCCATCGCTCAATCGACCGCGACCTTGGTTGCCGTGCGCCTGACCCGGCCGCCTGCCGGTGATTTCGCATGGAGGAGCCGGGGGTCAAGCGGGTCGTCGCGGCGGGCAGCGCCCGACGCATGCAGCTTCGCGGTGAGCGTCACGCGAGCGTCGCTTGAGCGTTCGCTTGAGCGTTCACTTGAGCGTTCACTTGAGCGTTCACTTGGGCGCGGCCTTGAACGTGCTGATCTGCTCGATCACCGGCTTCCACAGAGCCTGCTCGGTCCGGATATAGGCCAGCAATTCCGCGCCCGACATCGGGTGGATGTAACTGGCGATGTCCTCGAATCGCTTCCTCGTCGACGGCTCGTTCAGCACCGCGCGCAGATCGTCGCTGATCTTGGCGGCGATCGGCGCGGGCGTGCCGGGCGGTCCCATCACCGCGAAGAAGCCGAGCGCGCGCGGGATCGCGGGCAGCGTTTCGGCGATGGTCGGCGTCTCCGGCCGGTTCGGCAGACGCTGGGCGGAGCCGACTGCGAGCAGCTTGAGCGTGCCGCCGTTGATCGAGCCGGCCAGACTCGGCAGGCCGTCCATGATCACCTGCACGCGGCCGCCCATGACGTCGCTCAGGCCAGCCGGCGTGCCGGGATAGTTGATCGACGTCCAATCCAGCCCGGCGGCGAGCTTGATCCATTCCGAGGTCAGATGCGGAATGCCGCCACGGCTGAGCACCGCGACATTGATCTCGCCGGGCCGCTTCTTCACGTAGTCGATCAGCTCTGCGGAGCGTGTTGACGCCGAGCGAGGGCGGCACCGCGATCGCCATCGGCTGCTCGCACACGAAGCCGATCGAGATGAAGTCCCGCACCAGGTCGTACGGATAATCCTTTGCGATCTCGGGCAGCGCGACGAAGCTCGAGGACAGCGCGAACAGCAGCGTGTAACCGTCGGCCGGCGCCGATCCCGCGACCTTCATGCCGATGGATCCGGCCGCGCCCGGATGGTTGGCGACGAAGACCTGCTGGCCCCAGCGGTGCGACAGGCCTTCCGCCACGATGCGCGCGATCACGTCAGGCGCACCGCCGGCGCCGGTCGTGACGATCAGCTTGACCGGGCCTGTGGGGTAGCTTTGGGCGATCGCACTGGAACGCCCGCCGGATGCAAGCGCCAGGATGAGCGCGACCATGACGCCGATCGAGCTGATCCTGAGAGCGTGGCCGAGGGCCAGTGTCGCGTGGAGGGACGACGGCGACGCGCCGGAACCCTGGCGCCATCCCGTTCGCCTCGAACTACCAAGGCCTGCTTCCTTGTTCATCCCCGTCACCTGTTGTTCCGGCGCTGTCGTTTTTCTGATGCGCCTGTGAGGAACGTCAGCGGCTCCGCTGCCAATCGCCGCGGCTTTCTATAGCACAATCGCCACGACATCTGATTTAACGCTGGCGCTACGCGCGTCGCCGGATGTGACGTTGGATTCGCCCGCGCCAGAGTTGCGCTCTTGACACACGGCGTTAATTGATTGACCGCGCAATTTTACGACAACTTTCCTTGCTGTCCTGCGTGAACTCCCAGCGAAATACATGTCCATCGAAATGGGAGTGCTCCGATGAAGTTCTTGGCAATTGTGACTTTTATCCTGGGTATATGCGTTACGTCCGTTCATGCCGAAGCCCAGAAGCCCGTGATATTCAACGGCATGGTATTCGACGCACCTCCGGAGCAAGGCCTGAGCGCCCCGCCTGCTGCACCGAAGACGACTCATCAGGCCAAAAAGCGCACCGCCCACAAACATTCGGCATCGTGAGCGTGGCAGGCCAAGCGATCCCGTATCTTGTGACTCAAGCGGGCTCGTTCGAACAATCCATGGAGCGAAATCGCGATTCGACCTGCGCGGATCTCGTTCCATAGCGCAGCCCCAGCCGTCCCGCGACGGCTGGGTTTTTCGTTTTGGGGACCGAGTTGCCGGCAAGCGATCATCCAATCATCCCGATCGCCTGCACGGCAAAGGCCGAAACCGCTCCGGGTTCGTTACCCCACGGAAGTCGCCCCCGGCTATTGCTGCGGGATGCCAGCCGCCTCGCGCACCTTGTTCCAGCGCGCGACCTCGGCCGCCATGTGCTTGCCGAACGCCTCGGGCGTCGAACCGCGCACGACCACGCCGGCCTTGGTCAAGCGCTCCTGCACCGCCGCTTCGGTCAGACTTTCGTTGATCGTCTTGTTGAGCCTGGCGACGATCGCAGGCGGTATGTCGCGCGGCGCGAACACGCCGTACCAGGTGGTGACGTCGTAGCCGGGGAGCACGCCGGATTCGATCGCCGCGGGCACGTCCGGCACCGCCGGAAACCGGTCCTTGCCGGTGACCGCGAGCGCCTTGAGCTGGCCGGACTGGACCTGCCCCAGCACGGCTGAAATCGTATCGAACAGCACGTCGACCTGCTTGCCGACCACCGCGGAGATCGCCTCCGGCGAGGTTCGGAACGGCACGTGCAGGATGTCGATGCCCGCGGTCTGCCGGAAGAGCTCGCCGGTGAAATGCTGGGTGGCGCCGAAGCCGGGGCTCGCGAACGAAATCTTGCCGGGATTGGCCTTGGCGGCCGCGATCAGCTCCTTCACGTCGCTGGCCGGAAAGTCCGGTCGCGCGACGATGATCAGGCCGGCCGTCGCCACCAGCGACACCGGATCGAACGCGGTAAGCGTGTCGTAGCGCAGCGACTTGTTCATCACGGCGGCGATGATCTGGCCGGCGGTCATCATGCCGAGCGTGTAGCCGTCCTTGTCGGCGCGGGCGACCGCCTCGTTGCCGAGGGTGCCGGCGGCGCCGGGCCGGTTCTCGATCACGACCGGCTGGCCGAGCTTTTCCTGCAGCGACTGCGCGACGATGCGGCCGATGATGTCGGCGCCGCCGCCGGGTCCGAACGGCACGACGATGCGGATCGGACGCTGCGGCCATTCCTGTGCCGACGCCTGGAGCGTGCCGGCCAGCAGTCCGGCGGTGGAGGCAGCAAGCATCGCGCGTCGCGTGAGCATCGGTTCCCTCCCGGCGTCCAAGGCTGACGCTTTGGACATGCGGCCATCATCAATGCGCGGCCGCTGGTTGTTGTTGTCATTGTCGTTGTATCGACTTCCGCGCGCAACAGCTACCCGGCAGCGCGAATGCCGCACCGGCATGCGCTCGTCTCGCCGCGCGGGCGGGCGGGCGCGAACCGCGCCATGGTTTGCAAGGCGGGCACGCGATCGAGAAGAACAGCCTTGCCCTCGTCGGCAACGCGCGCAAAATCCCGCCCGGCCGCCGCCGCTCGACCTCATGGTCATCACGCCTGGGCTCGCGCGCAAGGCTGATCGACAGGAGCAGGCAGTGAAGCGAGCGTATCTGGAAGACCTCGCGCCGGGGCAGGTGTTCACGTCGGACGTGCGCGCCGTCGTCGATGTGGCATCCATCAAGAGATTTTCAGGCGAGTTCGACCGGCAACCCTTCCACTTGGACGAGGCGGCCGCAAAGCCGACGTTCTTCCAGGAGCTTGTCGCCAGCGGGTGGCACACGACCGCGATGACCATGCAGCTCATCGTCGAGACGCTGCCGCTGTCCCACGGCATCATCGGGAGCGGCGTCGACGAATTGCGGTGGCCGCGGCCGGTCAGGCCGGGAGACACGCTGCACCTCCATTGCGAGATCCTTGCGGTGACGCCGTCGAAACTGCACCCGTCGCGCGGCACCGTGCGGGTGCGGATGACGACGTTCAACCAGAAGGATCAGCCGGTGCAAACGATGGTTGCGAATCTGATCGCGTTTCGCCGACCCGAGCACGCGGCCTGAACGCAGACCGCGCGCCGGATCACCTGCGCGCGACCGCCGCGGCTCGCATGTGGAATCGAAGCGGGCTATGCTCGCGCGGCAAGCGCTTCATCATAAGGGCGCGCAAAACATCCGGGACGAGGGAGGACGCGATGGGTTTTCCGGTGCACGCGCTGGTCGGGGCGGCAATCGCAACCGCGCTCGTGGTCGCGGGATCCGCGGCGCGCGCCGATGCGGTGCAGGATCTCGCCGCCGTCGCCGGGAAAAAGGGACCGGTGATCTGGTACGAGAGCTCGCCGCCGGAGGCGGTCCTCAAGATCGCCGCCGCCTTCAACAAACGCTATCCCGACATCAAGATCCAATTCGTGCGCAACACCGGCGGCGGCGGCATCGCCGCGCGCATCATCCAGGAATTGGAGGCCGGCGCGGCCACGGCCAGCTTCTTCATCGGAGACGTCGCGCAACTGATCCCGCTCAACCAGCGCACATTGCTGCTCTCGCGCGACTGGACGAGTCTCGGGCATCGATCCCACGCTCTCCCCTACGCCTTATGCGGTTGCCGCCACCGCCGCGCTCGGCGTCCTGGTCTGGAACAAGCAGCGGGTGGCGGATGGCGATCTGCCCAAGACCTGGGACGAGATGCTGGCCGAGCGGTGGCGCGGCAAGATCGGACAATGGGTGCGCGCCGCCACGCTCGGGACGCTGGCCAAGGCCTATGGCGAGCAGCACATGCGCGACTACACCCGCAAGCTGATCGAGCTCAAGGCCATGATCTATCCCTCCACCTTCCAGCTGGCGCAGCAGGTCGCCGCCGGCGAAGTCGACATCGGGATGGGCCTCTATCATTCGGCGCAGCCGGTGATCGCCTCGGGCGCGCCGCTCGGCCTGCGCTTTCTCGACCCGACGCCGGTCAACACGCTCTACGGCGCCGTGGTGTCCAAGGGCGGCAATCCGGAGGGCGCGCAGGTCCTGCTCGCCTGGCTCTCGACGCTCGAAGGCGCGAAGGCCTACGAGGGGGCGATCGGACGCGGCAATCCGCTGATCAAGGGAACCGAGACCAACGAACGCCTCGGCACGCACAAGATGGTCGAATATTCGTTCGCGGAAGCCGCCACCATCGAGAAGCTCGACGCCGAACTCACGCAAATGCTGATGGCGGCGGAAAAGAAGCGCTGACGTCGGTGGGCGCACTTTCCGAGCCTAGCCGTTACTCGGATGACGCGATGTTGTTCACGAGTTCAGGCTGACTCAGTCTGTTCCCCTCCCCCTTGTGGTTCTCGGGGTGGTCATTCCCGGGGATGGAAGTTGATTGCTGGCGGTTCATAACGCATTGATTTTCCTTGCGTCAATGCGGACGGCGTATCACCGTCGTTCCTGTCATTTCATTCTCGGTGCTACCTATGTGAGATCAAGGTAGCACCTTTGGACAGGTGCCTTACATGCCACGTATCAAGTTGACCAAGAGCGCCATCGACGCGCTGCCTACTCCTTCGTCAGATGTCGTCTACTGGGACGCCGCTTATCCCGGCTTCGGGGTGAAGGTCACACCCAAGGGCCGCAAGGTGTTCATCGTTCTGTACCGTACGGGCGGTGCCGGGTCGCATCTGCGCAAATACACCATTGGGCCATACGGTCGCGTAACACTTCATCAGGCCCGCGTGGCGGCGCAGAAGGTGTTCGCCGCGAAGCTCGCAGGGACGCGATCCGGCGGCTGAGAAGCGCGAAGCAAAGCGCCGCGCGGTGGCAGATCGGGTCGACGACCTGCTGGAGAACTTCATCACTCAACGATTGTCGCAGAATCGCTCAGCCGCCGAGAGCTCTCGATTGCTCCGACGTGAGGTCGGCACGCCATGGGCAGGCCGCAGTGTTCATGCGATCAGTAAGCGCGATGTGGTCGAGCTCATCTCTGCTATTGTTCAGCGCGGGGCACCTGGCGCCGCCAACAAGACCTTGAAGTCGCTCAAAACCTTCCTGCGCTGGTGCGTGGGTCAAGCCGTGCTTGATCGATCGCCGGCGGAAGGTGTGCCCCTGCCGACCAAGGAAGTCGCTCGCGACCGGGTGCTGACCGATATGGAACTCGCCCAGGTCATCCTTGCCGCTCGAAAGCTCGGTGGCCCTTATGCCGCAATTGTCGAGCTGCTGGCGCTAACCGGACAACGGCGCGAGGAAGTCGCCTGCCTTGAGTGGGACGAGCTCGACCTAGCTCAAGGCTTGTGGACGATCCCCAAAACGCGAACAAAAAATGCCAAAGCACACATCGTGCATCTGTCGAGACCAGCGCTCGCCGTGATCTGAAACGCGCAGACCAGCGAGGGCCACTCGTCTTCACGCTGCTCGGAACCAAATCCTTTCAGGATTTCACTCACGCCAAGCGCCGGCTCGATCAGCTTTCTGGCGTAACCGGCTGGCGGCTGCACGATCTGCGCCGGACCTGCGTGTCCGGGATGGCGCGGCTTGGGATCGCGCCGCACGTAGCGGACAAGATCCTCAATCATCAGGCCGGGACAATCTCAGGGGTCGCTGCCATATATCAGCGGCACGAGTTCCTCGCGGAGCGCCAGACGGCTCTGGACTTATGGGGAGCTCATGTTAGCCAGCTTCTTGGGGAAATATCCCATGATCCCCGAATGGATCTAAAAATCGTTGCATGACTGCGGTCCTCACGATCGGCTACTTGCCCATCGGGAGAGAATCGAGATGCTGTCATCGACCATGTATGTCATCTGAGCGGTCGGAACTCTGAGGTGAGTAGCCCGACTGCGGTCGTATGTAGGACAAGCTTGCGTCTCATTGTGTTCAGACGTCTACTGGCGTGCATGCCAGCGACGAAACCTCCCATTTCCCTCTCTGCCGTAAGCTTACAAACGGGCGCGCCTAAAGTTGGCACGCCGGACCTCACCGAGCTCCGCATTCTCATAAGGCCATTCCCTAAAGACGCGCGGGAGCGCGATTGTTATCAATATCTGCTGAAGCCAATGCAAGCCACGTCCGATCGCCCTCGCGGGACGAAAGCCGAGTTCAAGCAGATCTGCCGACGACGATTTCATGTAACGGTCGACAGCTTCGAGTACTGCTGGCGCGAGGCCATCCTAGGCCAGCGGCGCCAGTTGGGATCAGCCCGGGCGCCGCCCACGCTAAAATTCTCGCTAAACCCCCCAGGGAGTTTTTTTTCATCTGAAGCGCGTCCACAGATGGCGCGCAGGTGCGCCATGCGCGCATCGAAAACTATCGTCGAAGGGAGAGCTTTTGTGGGGCCCGATGGCGCAGCAAATCATGCCTGCTACCAAGACTGGCACCGACTTTGAGCGCTTTGCTCACTCCGAAGGAGGCAGCCCATTTACTGCGCGTGAGCTTATCGTGGTTGGCCAAGGCGCGTATGCGCGGCGACGGCCCGCCCTACATCAAGCTCGGCCGGTCCATTCGCTACTCCGAAACCGCTCTGCTCCTGTGGATGCGGGCCCACCAACGTCTGTCGACGAGCCAGTAGCAGTCGGGGAGGCCCGGAAGATGTGCTGGGGAGGAGCAGGCCTGGTCCCAGCTTTCGCATTGTAGCTTGGAATAATGAGTCACCTACAATACATAAATATACATCAGCAGGAATGAAGTAAAACCAAGATTAGGAAGTAATATGCATGTATACGCAACATATATACTGTGGACGTTTTCCTAAATTACGCTAAAATACATCACCAGGCATCCCCATCCATCTTCGTCCTATGAGGTCTGATCCCAATGACTGCTACCGCCCTTCTCGAGCCGTCCTTCGCCGACCTGCTCGCGGCCATCGCGCAGGCGCCCGAGCTGTCGGAGCAGCGCCGACGGCACTGGGCCTGTTCGCTGCAGCAAATCGCCAAATGGCTGGACCGCCCAGCCGCGGTGATCCCTGCCCGCTGGAACGCAATCCAGCTATCGGTGGGGCAATTGCATCACGCTCGGGTTGGCGTCACCGCGAAGACCTTGGCGAATCATAAATCCAACGTCCGGGCGGCGCTGCGCTGGCTTGGCAAGGAGCATGGCGTGCCGCAGCGAGGGGTGCGGCTGTCGCCTGAGTGGGCGAGGTTCTGCGACGGGTTAGAAAAGCGCATACGAGACCGGCTCTACAATCTAGTGCGCTACTGCTCGGCCCGAGAGATCAGCCCATCGTCGGTCGACGATACGATCTTTGATGAGTACTGGCGCTACCGGACTGAGACGACCGCACGTGCATCGAACAATACCGCGCGGCGCTTTATGGCACGGGCGTGGAATGCCTGTGCGGCTGCAATCGATGGCTGGCCGCTGCGACGGCTCACCGAGCCGCCCCTGAAGGTGCTGGCCAAGCCCGCCTGGGACGACTTCCCCGCGGGCCTGCGCGGGGACGTTGACGACTATTTCGCAGGTCTTGCCAAGCCCCACCGCAGCCTTAACGGCAAGCGTATTCAGCCGTGTAGCCCAGGAACAATTCGAACCCGACGGGCCGAACTTGTCGCAATGGCCCGCATGGCGGTTCGGCTCGGCGTGCTCGATGCCAGAGCCTAAGCTCCTTGGCTGCGCTCCTCCACCCCGATGTCGTCGAGCTGGTCATTGACGCTTATTGGAAAAAGAACGGTGATGAGCCAAAGACCGGCACCAGTCGACCTTGGATGGAAAGTGCTGCGAATGGCCCGCGAGACGGGGTGCCTGGACCAAGCCGCGCTTGAACGTCTCGACGAGATGAGGGTCGAGCTGGAACATCATCGCCGAGAGGGTTTGACGTCAAAGAATTTGCAATTAGTGCGGCAAGTGCTGACCGATGGCGTTTGGAGTGAAGTGGTCGCGCTGCCGAATGCCCTTATGCAGCAGGCGCGCTCGGCCAAGGACCACGCGCCTATCAAGGCTGCTATCTCGGCGCAGCTGGCCGTGGCAGTCGCGATCCTCACTTTTGCGCCCGTTCGACTTTCCAATCTCGCCAGCATCGAGTTGGGCCAGAACCTTACCAAGCCGGGTGGGCCGAATACGCCGTATTGGCTTGTTTTCCCGCACTATGATGTCAAGAACCGTATCGATCTAAACTTCAAGTTCGATCAGGACCTGACGGACCTCATTGATGAATATGTTCATCAGTTCCGGCCGGCTTTGCTTCGCGGATCGAATGCCTCGTGGTTGTTCCCGGGCGAAGCGGGTAAGCCGAAGGTGGCAATCACGTTCAGTCTTCAAATTACTCGACGCATTCAGAAGGCGGTGGGACTTCGGATCACCGTTCACCAATTCCGGCATGCTGCGGCGGCGATCTATCTCAAGCATCGGCCGGGGGACTACGAGACCGTGCGGCGGTTGCTTGGACACCGCGATATTCAAACGACGATCCGCTTCTATTGCGGCTTGGAGACGATGCAGGCCACCCAGGATTTCGGAAAACTTATACGCCAGCAGATCAAATTTGACCCCATTGAAGCATGAGGCGCTTCGCGATGATGGCATCACACGAGGTCCGACCAGCGAAGGGCAAGATGCGCTCGCTGCCTCTGGATCTCTGGCCCGAGGCAGATCGCAATGCATGGAACGCAGCTTGCCGACCCGCTGCGCGCCTCAAACCTGGAGGTGCAGCCGGCCATCTCAAACCGGTCACGCGCGAAGATCATGCTCGGCACTACGGCTGCTTCCTGAATTTTCTCCACTGGCGTGGCTTGCTCCAATCAGACGAACAAGCTGCGGCGAATGTGACCGCACGACAACGTCGACGGCTACATAGCCGAGCTGAAGAACCGCGTGAGTTCCGTGACCGTCCACGGCTCGATCTGCAAGTTGCGGCGCGCCGCCAGGTACATGTCTCCGGGCCGCGACCTCACCTGGCTCGCCGAGATCGCCAAGGACCTCGCACTGGTTGCGCGGCCACGCTCCAAGTTCGATCGCATAGTGATGTGCGAGGTTCTCGTAGAAGCTGGACTGACCTTGATCAACGAGGCTGAAATTTCTTCCACCCTGACTCAGCTGGCTCGAGCGTGTCAGGTTCGCAACGGGCTGATGGTGGCCTTGCTCGCGTTGTGTCCCATCCGACCGAAGAATTTCGCCGCCTTGGAGATCGGCCGCAGCTTCGTGAAAATCAACGGCACATGGTGGATCGTGCTCTCGGCCTCAGAAACTAAGGAGAAGCGCCCTGACGAGCGGCCCATAAACGAGCTGCTCACCCCAGTGATTGACCGATACCTCGGGCAATACAGACCGGTGCTCGCACGTGCAGATAACTCAAGTTCGGCTCTCTGGCTCTGCTGCAACAACGGAGCACCAATTAAGGGTCGTCGTAGTCTCAGGGAGGTGATCAGCGCCACCACCCTCGCAACCGTGGGTGTTGCTGTAAGCCCGCATCTGTTTCGCAGCTGCGCCGCCTCGACCGCTGCCACCTACGGCGGCGAGAACCCCTATCTTGCCAGCGCGCTTCTGCACCATACCCATCCCAGCGTCACCAACGCCCACTACAACCGAGCAACAAGTCTGACCGCCGCGGAAAGTCTCCGGCAAATCGTTCGGCAGTACGAGAAAAAAAATGAGCTGCGGGGGATCGCCATCTCGGGATAGCGCCCTCTCACGGCGAAAACAGGGGTTCGAGTCCCCTAGGGAGCGCCAACGATTTCAGCATCTTAGCGCCAAAATTGAGCTTGATCCGGCCGGCATCTCCAACTTTTCTCCAATGGACGGTGCTTCAGACGATCAGTTCGAGGTCACGCTGTGATCGTCGGCTCGAGGAGGCCGGCATGCGCCCTGTCCGTGAGAAGACGGAGCGACCTGTTCAGCCTTCGCTCATGTAGGCGGGTTTGCCGCCGAGGAGGAAGTCGTCGCGCGGAGGTGCGAAGAAATCGATCACCTCGGTGTCTTCGCGCAAGCGCAGAGCGTTATTGCGACAATGAATAGCAGTAGGAATAATTGCACGTCACCGCCCCCAATCCTCCTCGGTCTCCCGCCTAACCGCCGGAGCCTCCGGATTCTTAAACTTAAGCCAATCGGGAGAATGGCCCGATCGATAACGCGATCCTAGACGCTTAGAGACAATCCCCTCCAGCCCCATCTTGCAGGCGTGCTGGAACACAACAGCACCCTCCGGATGCTCCAGGTGTTCGTTCAGGCGCACCCCGTGCCTGGCCTTGCGCAAGTCCGGCCATGAGGCGGTATCCGTCATGTTTGATCTCGTGAATCCAGTTGGCGCCCGATGGGAGCTTCTCGGCGGGGGATGGCGGGCAGGGCTGGATGAACCTGGCCTCGGCGGCCAGGCGCTTACGCATACACTCGATCAACATACGGGATTATCGGCCGAGGGAACGGCAGTTTGGCGAAGTCTCGTATTTCGAAGTCTTATCGCGAACGTCGATCACGCAGCGGTTGACAGCGTCGCTCAATTGGGTGGCGATCGCTTCGAGCCGCGAGTCGCCGGACGAGCATGCCGACATCAACGGTACCGCGCGGGACGTATCCTGGGCAGCCTCCGCGCTCCGCTTCTTAAACCGCGCAGCCATCAACGCATCAGTCTGACCAGCACCGTACTCGACGCCGCCAGGATCAGCAGCAAGCACAATCCTGCCAGACCTCAATCACGCCGTCGCCGACGTCGCGGTACGTATCATGAAACTTCTGGCCCGGCCGCCATTCAACCCGGTAACAACACCACGACAGCGACGGAAAAAGCCCGCACGCCGCCTTCGGCTCCTTTAACTCCATGAAATAAAATAACCGGTGCTGGCTCATCGCAGCGCGTCCTCTGTGCACGCCCTGGTCGCTCGGTGTCCGGTGGGCTATTTCAATCCTTCCAGAACCCCTTGAACCGGTCTGGGGCCAGCTTGGTGTACCGCACAGTTGAGCCGCCGGACGCAGTACGCTCACAGACGCGACGGACAGAACGCCGCGCATGGTATCAATCGGTGCCGGGGCGAGGAACTCGACGATCTGGCTTGTTGATAGCACCGGCTTGTCCGTGGTGATGAATGCGCGGCGGACCCGACGCTGAACCCGCACATTGTCGAGGGAGGGCCGCGGCGGACGGAATTTCGGGGACAGGTTAGCGATGCGGCTCATATTTGGGAACGCTCGGGGCACCTCATCTCGCCTGGTAAAAAATATCGGTCAGGCACATACTCGCCGCCAAAGTGCTTCGAACCGGCACTAGCGCTCCTGAACTGCGGAGGGAAACAACGATGAGCCCCGACGAAAAAATTAATCGGCGAAACATGATCGTGACAGCGGCAGGCGCTGCGGGCACCGCGGCATTGGCAGGGGGGCTCAGCGGACCGGCGTCGGCGCAAGCCCCTGCCGAGCCTCCGGCGGGTTTCGCCGACCAGAAGCCGTTCCGGGAGTTCTGGCAAAAGCCGCTGAGTGAGGTGGTTGACGTCAATCCGAGGAAGGCGGCACCGGAGCTCGCGGAGGAGGCGGTCAGGGAGCGCCATCGCATCTACTGCTATCTGCTGATGAAGCTGATCGTCCGGTTCTGGAACGGCAACAAACGCGGACCGTTCGGCTCCTATCCGCTGCGTGTCAAGCAGCTTGAACCCTCGCAAACCCTGCCGCCGACCAACCGCTATCGCGGCGACACGGTCGACAATCCGGGGGGCTCGCGGCAAAGCTGGGACCGCTATGTCGGCCATAACATCGCCTGCCTCGCGGTCGACGGTAACGGCGAAATCATCGATTTCGACTTCAACCACAACGAGTTTTTTCGCAGCAGCGCCGAGCACGCGGAATCGCGGATGGTTCGCCGCCTGTTCAGCCTGACCAATATCTATGACAGCTGGAAAACCGGAAACCCGATCGGCACCAAGCCTCGCGCCGCCTCGCTCCACGACGTCACGCTTTACACGTCTCTCGAATCCTGTGCGCAGTGCTCCGGCGTGATGTCGTTGGCCGGGGTCAAGCAGATCATCTATCTGCAGAACGATTTCACCGCCTACAAGATCGGCAACATCATGTTCAATCTCGCAAATCCGGTCGGAGGCGCTCCGGGAGCGCCAATTCCGATAGCGGGCTCCGACATCGGCCTTGCGCAGTTCGATCAATTGAACCAGGCCAATCTCAAATATGTGGCCGACATGAAGGCCGCAAAGGAAGCCAACAACGACAAAATGGCGTTCTTCATTTCACCGGATAAGAGCGTCGTCGAATACGATCCGGCCATCACGTCGTTTCTATGCATCGACGTCGCGCGCGACATTTTCGAGGGCGGCGGCAGAATACTGGACAGTGTGACACTGGCGTTTCCGGATCGGAAGGTTCCGCAGCCGGGCGATGCAAGCGTTCTGACCAACGCCGAGTGCCTTAAGGAGGCGCGGGAGTTCTACAAGTACGCCGACGTCGAGGGCTTCCGCGGGTCGCCCCACAAGCTGTGACCGAGGCGGCGTCGCGCCCGTCTATTTGATGAAGTAAAACGGATTTGGCAGCTTGATCCCGCACTCGGCGAAGCCGCCGGCGAGATCGCTTTGCTGGTCGCCGATGTTGGCGATGATGGTGAACGGCTTCTCGCCGTTCTTGAAGTTTTCAGGCTTTTCCAGCTCCGCGCGCTGAACGCTCTTGAACGGAACGATGGAATTGGCGTGATCGTTGTCATCGCGCAGCGTCAGCGCCTTCCAGCCCTCGAACTTGGCGCGGTCGAGGTTCAGGATCGTCGCCTCACGCTGGCTCTTGCGGCGGCCGCTGATGAAAAACACCGCGACGTCCGCGGACTTCGCGAAGTTGAACAGCTGCAGCGTCGGCTCGATCGCGGGAGCAGTTGCCATGTCGATCCAGGCATTGAAGCCGCAGGCGGTTCTGGCCGTTAGCGGGCAGGTGCCACCCGGAATGAAGCCGAAATTGTTGGCCTCGATGTTTTTCCAATTCGACAGCGATGTTTCATCGATATCGAGAACGATGGCGAGACGCTTCATCTGATCGACCGGCAACGCTCTGTTTTCCGCAACCCGGTCCCCGATCTGCTTGGTTGCCCCCTCGATCGCCGCGGCGATGTCCTTTTCATAGCTGGATGCCTGGTACGCCTTCAGCCGATCCTTGACCTTGTCGATGTTGTCCTCCGGCTGTTGCAACGCCGGAAGCGTCAGCTCACGCGGTTTCGGGCACTCGGCGGCGTACAGCGGGCCCAGGCACCAGGTCGCGAGCGCGATCGCGAGCGCGCCGGGCAGGCCGCGCGCGCGGTATCGATGGCCGGGCTTCCCGGCCCTGTCAGATCCAGAAACCATTTTGCCCCTATCGATCTGTTAGTGCCTGCTTTATGCCGACGGGCCGGCCGTACGCTGTTTCGGCAGCGTTCATTTCAAACGGGGGTCATCGAGAATGTGCTTTGCCGTCCGCAGGCTCAACGCCGCCAGCGTAAGCGTCGGATTGGCGGTGGCTCCGGTCGGGAAGGTGCTGCTGCCCGCGATGTAGAGGTTGTTGTGGTCGTGCGATCGTTGGTTTTCGTCGACCACCGATTTGTCGGCCTCCTTGCCCATCCGGCACGTGCCCATGATATGCCCCGCGCCGATGTAGTTCAGGTCGACGCGCTTGCCGTCGACCTCCGCCTCGAAGAACGTTGGATCCTCCCGCGAGACCTTGGTGAAATCGGTGATGCCCATCTTTTCGAACAACAGGTTTTTCATCTTGTACGAAGCGATGATGCCGCGCTTGGTATAGTCGGACAGGTCATAATGAATTTGCGGCCTTGGCAGGCCCAGTCCGTCCAGAATGTTCGACAGCGTAACGCGATTGTCGCGATCCGGAGTTTGTTCGACTAGGAAGCCGCAGCGGAATTGGTGCGTGAAAGAGTCGTTCAGCCTTTTCGTCAGTGCTTTGCCGAACAGCGCCTCCTTTGTAGCGCCGGAGTTGAGGCCGGTGCGGTTCATGCCGTTGACGAAATCGAGCGTCGTCACGTTGGGATCGCCGCCGACCACGAAGTTCCAGCCCTCGTTGCCGATGTCGATGCGGAACGCTGCGCGCTCGCTGCGGAATGGGCCGTCGCACAAATCGCCGACGCCCGACGTAATCAGCGGGCCCCGATAGGGATAGGTCGGTTCAGGGGTCCGCCCCCACGCGACATAGTAGGGGTGATCCATCAGATGACGACCGACCATGTCGCTGCTGTTCGCCACGCCGCGCCCGGTGGGGCCACGGCTTTTCGACATCAGCAGCAGCCGGGGTGTTTCGATGGCGTTGGCGGCGAGGACGAAAACCTTTGCTTTGACGCAACCGCTGTCTCTCCGCCCACCGGCATCGTTCCGGTATTGGATGTAATCGATCTGCTGAATGCTTCCATCCGCGCCGACCACGATATTGCTCGCGACCGTCCGCGGCATGAGCGTCACGCCTCGGCGGTTGAGGGCGTCGTTGAGTGTGACGGTCGGATCGTATTTCGCTTGAATCGGACAGATCGGAATGCAATTGGTGTTGCCGGCACAGGCGCGACGATGCCGATAGGGCTGCGAATTGCGCGCGGCCGGCAGGTTGCGGACCTTGATTTCCGTGGGCGGCGTGGCCATGCCGAGAAACCTCGTCTTGTCGGCCTCCACCGTCTGCAATGCCTTCTCGACGGTGAGATCGACATAGGATCTTGGAATGGGCGGCATCGGATAGTCGTAGGCGTCTCGATACTTGATACCGAGATAATCTTGGTCGGCCTTGCTTCCCGACACGCCGAGTTCGGCTTCCGCCTTTTCGTACCATTCGTTCAGGTCGTCGTAGCCGATGGGCCAGTCGACAAACTGAGGAACTTGGCCGTAATGCTCCTTCATCTTGAAGTCTTTCGGCACGAACCGCAGGCAGGTCCCGAGCCAGTGCGATGTTCCGCCGGCGGTGCGGTTGTAGGTGCTGCCGAACGGGAACGGCCCTTTCTGAATGAGATAGGCCTGTTTCGGATCGGTCCAGTCGCCGAATTTGCTTTCGCCGGGTTTGGCTTTGGGACCGAGCGTCATCACGGTGGGCCGGCCGGCAGCCACCTTGCCGGGATCGCGCAGCTTGCCGCCCTCGAAAATTGTCGGTGTATAGGGACTCTCCGGCACCTTGGCGGCCGCCGAGTAGAAGCGGCGCATGTTGTTGTTGAGGTCAGAATTGGGCTTGAGACCTTCACCGGCCTCGAGGATGACGACCTTCTTGTTGTGCATCCCCAGTTCGTTCGCGATCAATGCGCCGGCAAAACCGGCTCCGACAATCGCCACGTCACATTCAATACAGGTTGGGGCGGCCATGGTCGGCTCCTCAGGTGAGTGCTTTGCCGATGAAGACTTCCGGGGGATGCGGCTTGTGCGCCCAGTAGCCGAACTGCATCTGGCTAAATCCCATCGGATGGGCCTGGGCCACGGACAGCGCCCATGCTTGCGTATAGGCCTTCGGCGAAATGACTTCGAAATTCGACGCCTCCGGCGGCGGATTCGATTGTTCGGCGAGCAGGCGCAAATTGTCGGGATCGTACCAGGCGCCGAGGTACCACATCAGCACGATGCTGCGCGCCAGATATTTGGTCTCGGGCTTTTCCTGCACCTTGTCGATGATCGCCTGGGCGCGAGCATCTGCGGTGAGAGTTCTGAGCGGCAACATCCCGGGCGATTTGCAGGAGGCTCCGGAGTACGGTCGGCCGTCTCTTGTTGACCCAGTCGAAATACTCTTGCTTGACGTCGAACGGATCGGAGCCGGGGATTGTCTTTGGGTCCTGCAAAGCGATCGCCGTCGGGGGAGGCGGCGCGGGTGGTGGGGGCGGTGAGGGCACGATCGCGGATCCGGGTGCCAGCTTGGTTTCGGCGATGCCCGTGAGCGCTCCGGACAACAATACAAACAGAACCATATTGATGCGGTCAGCGTCGGTGCCCTGGGCGTGAGCCGGCGCAGCCACGGCAGCGACCGCAGTGGCGGCCGCAGCTCCGGCAATCACGTTGCGTCGTGTCGGATCGTCCGGCCGGCTGTTTTGTCCTGTCTCGACGGGGGTCAAGCCCGGCGTCTGATGGAGCAACTTGCTCATCGTCATCATCCTCATCCGGTTGTCGGTTCAGGTGTATGTCTTTTGGCGCGGCGGCTGGCCGGCTCACTGCGCCTTTTCCAGCATGAACGTGAAGTCCGATTGATTGTAGAATTTGTCTTCGGGCTTGGGGTTTGCCGGCCGACGCTGGTAGCTCACGGCATTGCCGTGACAGTCCATGCAGTTCGACGAGGCGAGCGGCACCTTGCCTTGGCTGTAGGTTTCCAGCGTGGAGTTCGCGAGATAAGTCGGGGCTGGCGCGCAGTTCATGTCCGGCTGCTTTGCGAAATCCGTCTTGGGGGCGTCCCTGACCTCGACTCTGTCTTTCTGAATGGCGCAAGGAAATGCAGTTGGCCACTGGGTGCTGAGCAACATGTAGTTTTCCCAGACAGTACCTGCGAGCACCTTCTGGAATCTTTTGTTCATGTCCTTCGTCGAGTTGGTCAGCGGGACGACGCGCGTGATCTGGCTCTTGAATGGGCTGTGAAATTTTAGTCCTTTTTCGGCAACCGGATCCCACGGGCGCGGCGGCGTCTGATTCTCCGGACACGTTTTACATGCCGGATCATAGAAACTGTACTTGGCGTCTCGTTTGATCTTGTTGGCCCTGACGTCGCGCTGCTCGGGCACATTTTCGACGTGCTCGAACGATGTCCAGATCCATTGCAGCCGGCTTTCAGTCTTGTGTCCGACGTGAAAGCCGACCAGACCTAGTGTCTTGCGTAGACAGGGCGGCTTGGCGTCGCCGTGCTTCGGCATTTGAATAAGTGCGTCGGCGGTATGAAAGCGCTTGTGATCGCTTTCGATGTCGAGCACGCGCCAGGACACCTTCACCATGATCGCACCGGGATCGCCGGTCGGGTTTGTCGGATTTGTCGGATCGGGATTTTGGCCCGCGGGAAAATCGATCCTGAGCGCGGCGGTGTCCGGGCTCATTTGGACCGCTTTGCTGTAGAGCTTATGCTTCTCGATATAACCGAACATTTTGTCGTTCATCAGAATATCGAATATGGCGTAATTGCCCTGCTGATCGATCAGGGCGCCGGTCTTGAACGGCTCGTTCCAGCTTTCCTCGATCATCGTGATGAGGATGATGTTGTCTTTTTCCTTCTGGGTGAGGCTGTCGTATTGAGGTTGGCACGCGTCCGGAACGATCTTTTTGCTCCAGATCGGCGGTTGATCCTTCGGTTCGAGCATGACCTCGAGAAGCGGTTTGAAAAAAGTGCCGTGTTGCCAATGTGTCTTGAGTTTGGACCCAGGCTTCGCATTTTCGATCGACGTTCCGTCGGCTGGGGAATTCAGGGCGATGAAGGTCAGCCAGGAATAGAAATCAAAACCGCGTTGGCGGTTGTCCAGCGCAGAGAGCGTCTTGTCGGCGTCAGCATTGACGGCGTCCTGGCAGGGCAGCCCGGAATTCAGAAGCCGCTTCTTGGTCTCGTCATCGACCGGCACATTCAGGTCTTGCGTGAGGAACGGGATAACCACCTTCGTGTCGGTCGTCACGTCGCGCAGCGGATTGCACGGTTTTCCCAACGCCGGGCCTGTCGTGGGGGCGGGCTGCGCCTGCGAGGGAGAACAGGAAATCCCGACAACTCCGAGGGCCCAGACAACGGCGGCGGCAAATGAACGGCTGGCGCGCATGATTGTCCTCTTTTGTTTGGTCGGAGCAGGAAGGAACGTTCCAGGTCTGTCACTCCGATATTGGATGCCGACAGCCCGCGCGTTCGATAAACCCGCGACGCTGCTGTTGCGCGGCTGCAAATGTCGGGAAGCGAGGTGATCGTCGGGAATCCGTGTCGGCGCGGCGCGCGGCTGCGAACCATGGCGAGGCGCGGGCATTGTGCTGGCGCGACAGTCGGCCAACAACGTCACATGTGCCCCCATCACGAAATCCCAAAAAGAGAATTTCTCTTGCATCTTCAGGTTGAATGCTGCCACTATATGCTGTCAAGAGTAATTTCGGACTGCGCACTGTTTCCGACACGCGACAGTCGCAGCGCTCAGATCGCGCGCAAAAATTTCGATGCGCATGCGAGGTCAAGCTCGGACAGGTGCAGTGACCTTTTTTCTAAAAAAGATCTTTTGGTCACGTCTGATCCTCTGCTTGGATCACGTCCTGATCTTTGGCGAACGGCATTTGCGGCGGGTGCTGATCGTGCCGGTCTATTCCGAGGGCCTTTTTTGGTGTCTCGTTTTTGATGTGTGTCACCGCGCCGACTATTTTCGCAGCAAGCGGCGGTCATAGTTGGCGGGGATCGCTACCAAGCCGAACGCGCGGCAAACGCCATCGCAACGACAAAGCCAGCAAAGCTTATAAGGGCAGACCGAAAACCACGCGCCGGTTTATTTCCTTCTTCGACCCACTGCTCTTCCTCGCTCCCCTTCTCTCCCTCGACGGCACGCGCATTGCCTCTGGAGGCGATGACGGGACGGTGCGGCTATGGACGCTCGATGGCACGCCAGCAGCCGCTCCCTTCAGGGGACACCATGGTCGCGTTTGGAGCGTAGCCTTTTCACCCACGCACATCGTCTCGGGCGGTTTTGATGGAAAGATCCGGCTATGGAAGTTCGACGGTACGGTTGAGGCCGGGCCATTTGACGGGCAAGATAAACCGGTCATTAGCGTGGCCTTTTCGCGGGATGGCACGCGCATTGTCTCCGGCGGTTTTGATGGAAGGGTCCGGCTGTGGAAGTTCGACGGCACGCCGGCGGCCGAGCCTTTCAAAGGACACGGGGGTCTTGTTTCGAGCGTGGCCTTTTCTCCCGACGGAACGCGCATCGTCTCCGGCGGCTTTTCCGACACCGTCGGCCACGGAGACAAGACCGTCAATCTGTGGAGGTTGGACGGCACGCTGGCGGCTGAGCCCTTCCGTGGCCACCGCGGCTGGATCTCGGGCGTGGCCTTTTCTCCCGATGGTATGCACATCGTTTCCGGCGGTTTTGATGGGACGGTCCGGCTGTGGAACCTCGACGGCACGCCGGCGGCCGAGCCCTTGGATGTACCTCATAGTGAGATCGCGGGCGTGGCTTTTTCTCCCGACGGCACGCGTATCGTCGCTGGCGGCACTGACAGGACCGTCCGGCTGTGGAGAACTCAAGGGCAAGTAGGCGGCCATCGGCCGATGGAACGGATGAGGGAAGATTCCAACTCATGCCACCTATCTCGAAGCAGTAGAGGCCTATGAAGTTGGGAAACAGGTGATTGAATGCTTGGCTAGTGCTATGAAACGGTGAGGGGGCGGCGCTTTGTCGACCCCGGTGCAACGCCGAGAACGCTGGTACCAAATGGTTGAGCACGCTGCCCAAGGGGTATGCCTTCTATCTAATATGCTAATTCATTTTTGTTCAATAGATGACAAGAATCCCCCTCATATTCGTTATGCAATTTATACCAGTCCCCGTTGATCAGAACTAGTGCGCCCATTGGCGCAGACCAATAGACATGATCCTCCAAGGCTTTTCGGCGAGCGCGGGGAACTTCAAAGTTCGTTCGCGGGTGCTCAAGAGAGCAGCACGCCGTGCAAATCATTTGACTCTCTGGCTATCGGATTGCTGTCCGCTCTGCAAGTCCTTGACCTCGACTATGCTGTGCGGCTGCCTGCTCTTGACGAACCGCGCAGCCTCGATCGCCGCCTATCTTGCTCAAAGCGCCGTATCCCGTTCAGCCTGCGGGGCATCTATCGCTACTTAAAGGAGTTCGATCGCTGAAGAGCCACGTTAGATCCCCTCCATCCCGGTGAACACGTCGACGCGCTTCTGCTTCAGGCTTCCTCGCTTGTATTTCTTCAGCCAGCTGTCGTCCTCGATCAGGAACAGGCCGTCCTTGTCCTGATGGCCGGTCCGTCGGGTGTCTTCCACGACTGAGCGGAAGTAATAGTGGAAGAAGAGACGGTTGAATTCGGTGAAATAGATGTCCGCCGCGCGCTGATCGCCGCGGATCAGGATCATGTTCTCGTCATTGTCGTTGGTGGAGGCTTTGCTGAAGTTGGCCGAGCCGGTCACGATGATCGGATCGTCGCCGAGCGGGTCGGCGAGCAGGAATTTGGAGTGGATGTAGCTTACATGCTGGTTGAGCTGCATCTTGCGGGTGTTGGTCTCTCGCGTCCATTGATAGAGCGGGTCGTCAAGAAATGAGCCCCACGCCTTGTAGACATTGTTTTTCGCGGTGAGTGCGACGAAAGGCTCCGGCGGTTTCTTGGCGTTCTTTCTCGGCTTTGCCGGCGCGTCCTTCTTTTCGAGAAGCATAAACGCGATGTGGCTGATCGCGGTATTGTCGAGCAGCAGGTCCTTGAATTGCTTGTTGATGCCGAACGCGAGTGTGATGCAGGACACTTTCTTCGCTTCGTCGTTCATTGTCGCGTACATGGTCAGGATTTGACCGCCTCCGCGCGGACTGAACACCGGCGTAATGCCGGCGGGAATCTTTTTCCATAGCGTCGGCACCTTGAAAATCTTTTCGACCTCGGTGCGAAACGCCTTGTTCTTTGCCGCCGAAGTCTTGCGGTCGCTGCCTTTTTTCGCGCCGGGATCCTTCTTCAGGACATCCCAGTAGGCCTTGTACATCTTTGCGGTGTCCGGATCGCGGACCCAGTGGCCGACATTGGTCTGGCCGAAAATGCCGCCTTCGGAGATATTCGTCGAACCGGTCCACACTTCGATCGGTTTTGCCTTCGCGCCATTGCCCTTTAGCCGCACCATGAACTTGTTGTGCTGGATCTTGGCAGGGTTGGCCTGGCGCTTGACGATGCTGGTTGCCGGCAGCTTCGCGTCCTTGATGGTCTTGAGATTCTCGAGACGCGGAAATGCCTTTTTCTTCTTCGTTCCGTTTTCCTTGGCGTCGACGATGATCTGCACCTTGACACCGCGGGTGGTCGCGCGTTTCAGCGCCACCGCGACCGGCAGGTAGCGGAATTCGTAGAAGCAGCACAGAAGCGTGTCGCCCTTCGGCGTATCGTCGATGAACTTGATGATGGCTTCGTCGAGATGGCGGGCGAGCCAGCGAAACGCCTCTTCGCTTTTCTTCTTCGGCGTCAGCTCGTCGGGGGGCACGTTCTCGAATTTGCGGGCGTAGGCCTGGCTGCTGGCGACGCCGCGATTGAAGAACACGTCGTGCGGCTTCTTCGAGAAAAGCGGCTCGGTCCGAACGGTGATCGGGATCGGCGCCGCGCGGCGGTCGATTCTTTCGGCTCGCCCTTGAGCGGATGAAAGAAATACTCGTAGGTGCGGCCGTCCTTGGCGGTGAAGTCGTCCCAGACGAAGCTCTGGATCGGCTGGTCGAACGTGCTCGCCGGCTGCTCGCCCGTCGGATGCGGCACCACCGAGCGAAAGACCTTGAAGCCATACATGAAGTAGCGATGGCCTTCTTTGACGTCGCGGCGCTCGACCGCAAAGCCGAGCAGGCCACCGGTATTCGCGTCCTTCGCGTCGATGCCGAACGACACCGTGTTGATGCCGCTCACGGCGTAAACCTGATAACCGCCGACCTTTCTTGACTTAAACCGCATGGCCGCTTCCTCATGCTATTCAATCCAGCCATTTTAACAAGAATTCCGAGGATATGCAACCAATGGTAGCATCGCGCGAGCTATCGGTCTGGCCTAGCGAACGTGACACAAACCTTGCAGGCCAGATGTCGAGTTCGGTCTCAACAAACGATTCCAATTCAACCTATCGGCGTCTGCTATCTTTCGTATACAGGCCTCTATTATTGGTTGCAATAGCCTAGCAACTCGCCAAAGCTCCTGGGATCAATGGGCAAGAATATCGTTAATTTGCTATGATGGCGCAGCTGTGTGTACCGAGAACCTCAACGCGGATTTAATGATGATGAAGCCCGCCGAGGAGTGCATGTGACTTGATGCTTCCGGTCCGCTGAAAGGACGTGAGAGCGCGCATCTTTGTCCAACGATCGATGCGTTCTCATTTCGTTGTAGTAGCGCGCATAGGATCGTAGGACTTGGCGTAAGTGCCCCTGTCCCTATCGGAAATCAAATTCGGACGTATTGATGGTGCAAACCTCCGAGGTGTGGGGTTGGCACGACACGGCCAACGGGCTGCATCATTGTAATATTTTTGGTACGATCCCGGCAAATGGCGAAGATGCCGCTCGCCGAAGCCAACGACATGGTCAAGGCAATCCCGTCGAATTCGAAACGATGAGCCTCTCCGCATGTCCGTTCTTCCATGGCGATCGTGGTGCGATCGGCCGGTCCCGAATGCCCATCGCGCGAAGGCGACGGATCAAGACATCGCCATAGACACAAGCCCGATCTCCGCGAACGATATATTGCGGCGCCTGTTGCCAGCCGTATGCCTCGGAGAGTTGACGCGCAACCCATTGGGCGCTCGGATGCGCGATCAGGCCCAGCCACAGAATCTAGCGGCGCCACGCCGCCTGCCCCAGGATGAAGGCGATCTGCACCTCCGTGATCGGGATGCCCACAAGCTCCGGCTGCTAGAAGGCCTTAAGTCATATCCTGTATTTTCGCGAGGAACTTGATGGATAGTCTTTCAAAACCCGGGTCAGTCCCATGCATCTCGTCGTTCCAAAACCGTCGATCCGGGACCTGATTGTAATCGGAGTTTCCGATGGTGCCCAACTGATTAATAAAATGCACCTTGCCCTTGGATTTCCGAGCAACCTTGTACAACCGGTCCGCAAATCGTTTTAGCATGATATCCACAATCTGGCGCCACAAAGATTGGTCGCCGATATTTCGGTAGGCCTCCAAGGGTCCACCAATCCACTGCCCTCCGCTGTACCAATCCCGAGGATCTGGATAGTCATAGCCATGCAAAATCACCTGAGCACCATGGTCCATCACAATTTGATCAGTCACTGACTGGTATTGAATCTGGATGTAATCCAACATGTCGGAAAATGATTTATCATCGATATATTTGTCGCGCGGACGGTCTTTGTCGTAAGGATATACATACTGCTCGATGTTACCAACTATTTCATTTCCGCCCACACTAAGCAAAACGATTTGCGGCTTCTCATTCTTTATTGTTTCGAATAATCCCATGGGAGTGCCATCATTGTATCTTTGGCCTTCTTGGCTCATGATATCGAACCACGTATTGCCAGCCCTTGCCAAACTGAGCACGGCATAACTGTCTCCAATCCATTCTATAAGATCTTTGCTGCAGGGATATTCGAACCAAGAGTCCCCCTCGGCCACAATTTTCGGACCACGATAATTCGTATCGGCTAACTTCTTCAGATACCTTGCTCTCTTGGCTTTTCGCTTCGAGTCGTAGATATCGAGAACATGAATTTGGTCATCTATTTCAAGATTGCCGAGATCGAGCGGCGCCCCCCGCGGCACGAATATGATACGGCCGTGCGGGCCACGCCGTGAACTCGATAAGATTTCTGAGCTGCAGTTCTACTTGTCGAGGATTTCTCATCGGAATCGATGATTTTCTGGATGTCCTGTTCAAGTTTTTCTTTTTTTTCTCTGCTCATTATGACCCCTCCGAATTCATCTGCCCGCTAAACTGCAATTTCTCAGGTATCATATGACAACTTAATAGTGTGACGCGATGAAATTCTACCGTCTACGCTTCATCAGCAAAAGAAGTACGGTGTCAGCGGGCCGACGTTCTACAAGTGGCGATCGCGCTATGGCGGGATGGAGGTTTCCGATGCCCGCAAACTCAACGCCCTTGAGGACGAGAACCGCCGGCTGAAGAAACTGCTGGCGGTGTCGATGCTGGATGCAGCGACACTAAAGGAGATGCTGGAAAAAACTTCTAACGCATGCCTAGGCCTTGCGGAGGACACTTCGCCCACCGGCCTACGTGTCGCGCGTGAACTCGATCGTATCGCAGAACTGCGGAGCTATCCCGGCATGCTTGTTAGCGACAATGGCACCGAGCTGACCTCAAACGCCATCCTGGCTTGGCAACAGGAGCACGCCGTCGAATGGCACTACATCGCGCATGGCAAACCGATGCAGAATGGCTTCGTCGAAAGTTTCAACGGCCGCCTACGCGATGAGTGCCTCAACGAACACCTGTTCTCCAACCTCAAGGAGGCACGCCAGATCATCGAAGAATGGAGGATCGACTACAACACAAACCGACCGCACTCGAGCCTCAACGGGCTCACACCAACTGAGTTCGCAGCACGCTCCGGTCAGGGGCATAGCCGGAACAGACTCTCCGTTATGAACGAGGGCAATTTGGGGAGCAGGTCAAACACACATACGAATCGCAGAGAAGCAGCTCAGTCCGAACGGCCAAGTCGTCGGTGAGGGATCGACACACACTGGCTCCTCATGGATCGGCGGGGCTCTCCATAACGGGTTCGCAATGCTCATGTCGCGGATCAGTTGGCGGATCTCAAGCCGACACTGCGGGACGGCCCGGTCGACGCCTCGACTTCCAGCGCCAGTACGATCGTAAGCCTGCGCCTGCGCGATGCCAGCGCCTCACCGTCTCCGGCCGGATAATGGCGAGTGTGTTCAAGCCGAGCGTGCTTTCCCTGCGCACGGTCAAATATCAAATATCTGTCGTGCAGCGGGGTATGGATACTCCGGGCAGCAGTATATTGCTTTATGCAACCCTTGCTTGCATTGACGGAAACGGGCGGTTAGATTTTCGAAATCGTCGTGAATGCCGATCGGCGCGGAGGCCTTCTGCAAGACCGCGCGGCCGGGCTCCGGCGGCCAAAATGGGGGGCTGACGATGCGAATCCTCGACGCGGAAACCAAGGGAGACGTGCAGGCCGTCATCGACGCAAACCGGACGCAACTCGACGGGATTCCGGGCTTCGTTTCGGCCGAGCCCGGCTTTCCAATCATCGACGGCGCCGTGCACAAGGAGCCTTCGATCATCGTCTTCGTGGCGCAGAAAAAGCCCGAGACGCATCTGCTCCCCGAGGAACGGGTGCCCCGCCAGATCGGCCCCTACCGCGTCGCGGTCATGCAGGCAGATCCCCTGAGGCAGGTCGTGCACCTGATGGCGGACTCCGCGATTGCCGACGGCGTCGAGGACTTCGGCCTCGAACCTGACCTACAAGCATCTCCCGGGGATCCGATCGACAAGCCTTTCAAGGTTTCGAGGCCGATGTCTGTGCCATGTCGGGCCCGATGCGGGCTGGCCGGTCCTGAAGCCGTTCCTCGAAGCGACCGAGAACACGCTGTCCGTCGCCATGTACGACTTCAACGCCGATTACATCGCGAAATCCTTCATCGAGACGGTGCGCGACAAGGATCTGAAAGTCGTGCTGACCTGGGACGACGGCATGACGGCTCCGGAGACGAAAATCCGCAAGAAGCTCAGGACCACGCTGAAGGACAACCTCGACGGCTGGATCGTGCGCTGCGGCGGCGGGCGTCGGTTTCCGAGTGCCTATCACGAGAAGGTCGCGGTACGGGATTCGAGCGCGTTCTGGCTGTCCAGCGGAAACTGGAGCACGCGCAGCCAGCCCGAAATCGATCCAATCGGAAAGCCCGCGACCGGCGAAAGGCATGTACAGCAAGGCGAACCGCGAGTGGCACGTCATCGTGGAGGACGGCCAGCTCGCCAAGCTTTTCGAGAAATACATCAAGCACGACCGCGACGACTCCGAAGCCGAGGCGGAGGCCGGGAGGACGGGCGTCGAACTCGACTGGAAGAGGTGCCGCGGCTGCCGGACCTGTTCGTTCCGGTCGATACGCTTTTCGACGCCGCCGAGCTCGCCGACACGCCGACGCCCGTCGCGCCCGAAATCCTGCCGGCCAACGCCGCGCGACTTCGACGTTATGCCGGTGCTGACGCCCGACAACTACATCGGCCGCATCAGGAAGCTGATCGACGGCGCAAAGCGCTCGATCTACCTGCAGTACGCGTACATCACCTACAGCGACAAGGAGATCGACAAGGATTTCACCGCGATGCTCGTGTCTCTCGCCGATCTGAGCAACCGCCCGAACTTCGACGTGCGGATCATCGTCGGGAGCGCCGGCGCCGCAGACAAGATCCGCATGCTTGTGGAGGCCGGCTTCAAGGAAACCGTGTTCCGCACGCAGGGCAACATCCACAACAAGGGCATTGTCGTTGACGGCGAAACCGTGCTGGTCAGCAGCGCGAACTGGTCCGGTGACGGCGTCCTGCGCAACCGTGACGCCGGGCTGATCATCCATGACAAGGACATCGCCGACCTACTACCAGAACGCCTTCTTGTTCGACTGGGAGAACAGGGCCAACGCGTTCATCGAGGACGATCCGCCGGTCACGATCGCGCACCGAAGGCGCGAAACGCCGCCCGGCATGGTCCGGATGTCATGGCGCGACTACTACGGCTGAGCGGCATGGCCGCCCGCTCCGGCTCTTCACTCTCTGTAGACGACCGGAACGATCAGCGTCCACGCAAAGACGATCAGCATCGCGAGCAGCGGTTCCCAGATGCCGTGTTCCAGGCCGAAGAAAATCTTCGGCCGGGCGAAGGCATCGCCGAGCGAGTAGACCCAGACAAGAAAGGATGCCGCCGCGATCCCGACCGCAGGCCATTCCGGCTTTACGTCCTGTTCGGTGTCGCTCGTTGCCCAGGCACGGACGATGATGACCGCGACGAAACAGAACAGCGTCCAGCCGATCCAGTAGGCGTTCTCGCTGATGAACCCCGTCGGGGGTTGGCGGCTGCTGCCGGCGGAAACCCCGCCTGTATTCCCGATTTCCCGGCGAGATAGACGGCAACGATCTCCGCGGGGATCAGCTTGACCAGACGGTCGACGTAATCCTTGGCGGGGTCGGGAGTTGCCGCCACCGCGTCGTTTTGAACAGCGGGTGCCTTTATCCGCAAGACCGGTGCCATGTTTCACCTATGATAATGGGTATTGACCGCGTGCAATTGTAGCGCGATATTTGACAATATCGCAACTATCCGATGAGCGTGCTGAAGCCTGAAAGAGGGGAACCATATGAGCGAAGGTTTTCTGACCAGCAATTCGTCCGACACGACCTGGATCAAGCCGTTCGGAGAGGAATGGAAGGAAGTTACCTACTCTGCGGTCGACGGACTCGCGGTGTTCGAGGGCTGCATCATCCTGGGCACGGTTGCGGAAATGCAGGCGGTCAAACACTTTGTCGAAAAGAACCCCGGCATCAAGACGCCGGGCGTCGAAGCATTCGGCACGGGAATCGTCGGCAAGCAATTCCGCTGGAAGGCCAATACTCTTCCGTATGAAATCGACCCGGCCCTGCCGAACCAGCAGCGCGTGCTCGACGCAATCGACCACTGGAAGAACAACTCGCCGATAAAATTCGTGAAACGGGATTCCACGAACCCGGCCCATCTGGACTACGTCCTGTTCCGTCCGGGCAACGGGTGCGCGTCTTCGGTTGGCCGGCGCGGCGGACGCCAGGACGTCATTCTCGGGCCGGCCTGCAGCACAGGCAACTGCATCCACGAAATCGGCCATACCGTGGGTCTGTGGCACGAGCAAAGCCGGAAAGACCGGGAAACGTTCATCACGATCAACTGGGCCAGCATACTTCCTGATGCCAAGCACAATTTCGACCAGCATATCCAGGACGGATTCGATATCGACGCCTATGATTATGAATCGATCATGCATTATCCGAAGGATGCGTTCACGGCCGACGGCCAGGACACCATCGTGCCGAAGCAGCAGGGCGTCCAGATCGGACAACGTGTGAAGCTCAGTGCGGGCGACATCGCGTCGGTGCAGAAACTGATAACGGCTTGAAGAGAGACGTACGATGGCGCTCGTTATCGACAATAGGGGGGCGGTTGCCGCACCGGGCGTGCACGTCCTGATCGTCGGCGTGAGCGACTATCTCAATCTTCCCGATCGAGATGATCCCGCAACCGACGCGGGTTGGTTTCTGAATAAGCTGACATCTCCGGCGCTCAGTGCCTTCAGATCGACGAATTCCTCCGGCAGTCGACGCTGCGGCTGCCTCTGAAGACGGTCCGGCTCCTGCTGTCGCCGTCCCCTATGGAGCTCGGCATCGAGCCGGCACTGGCCACCGTCGGCGCGAGCCGCGCGAACCGGGCAGCATTTGAATCGATGGCCCGCGACTGGCGCGAGGATGCCAAGAACAATCCGGCCGACATGACTATCCTGTACTTCGCCGGGCACGGATTGCAACGCGGCCCAGAAGAAGAGATCCTCTTGCTCGAGGATTTCCTTTCCGCGGGCCCGCCCTTGGCCAAATGTTTCGAGATCGGCGACATCAAGAACGGGATGGCACCCTCGCCCACCTATCCCGAACATCGCCCTTACGCAGTTCTATTTCGTCGACGCGTGTCTGACGCGGCAGGAAACGCAGAAGAAATTCGTCAATCCGCAGGTGCCCGACGTTTTCGGAGCAGAACTCAATGTCGTCGACCGGCGCGAGGCTCCCGTGATGTTCAGCACGGTCGACGGCGCGATCGCGCTCGGCCGCGAGGGCAAACCGAGCCACTTTTCGGAAGCCCTCACCCTGGCCTTGAAGCGCGCCGCCGAAGACCCCGAGGATGATCCGGCGGGCGGCACAGTATGGCCGATCACCTCCCTCACGATGAAAACCGCCCTCGATCTGTACTACGCCAAGCACAATCTGGGCACCAAGGTGAAGGTGGGCGGCGTCGTCGGCTTGCCAGTCATCAGCTATCTTCCCGGGCCTCCCGATGTCGACGTTTCCGTCCAAGTACAGCCGAGCAGCCTCGGCAATCCGTGCGGTGTATGGGTCTATGACGAAAGCGATACCGCCGTGCCCCAAGCCAACCCCACCGATAAGACGCAATTTGAAATTACCGTGAAAGCCGGCATATATCGGCTGCAGATCGATGCCGCACACTTAAAAACCAACCCGTACCGCTCGCCGCGAAAGTTCATCACCCAGAGAGGACCGTGGCCGTGGTTGCATACCGTTGTTTTGAAGGCGGTGCCGTAACAACGTCGCGCCCGGGAAAGCACTCGTCATGGCAAATCCAATGGCCTCGCTGACCGTCAAGCTCGATAGACCCTCGAATTAAAGATGGAGCGGGGCGCTCCCGATCGAGGTGCGCGACAGCGCCAAACTGGTGCTCGCGGCCAGAGGGGTCAGCGAGGGCAAGCTTCAGGTACCCGCCGGGCGCTATTTCGTGACGGCGCTCTTGCCCAACGGCCAGCAGGCCAGCGTCGAGGACATCGTGGAGTTGCAGCCCGGCGACGATAAGCAGGTGATGGTGTCGGTCACGGATTTGGATTTTCCAGCCACTCTCCAGAACACGACCACGCTTGGGGACTTGGTAAAGCAATTCGTGCGCCCGCTGACCAAGTATTTTTCTACTCAGAACGTGGCCGTCATCCGGGGGAACTGGCCGAGCTCCAAGATGGAGCCCGGCAGCGCCCCGCCTATCGCACGCGAGGCGACAACGCGGGCCAGTATCGAGATCAGGTTCGAAGAGGGGAACACGTGGGTCGAAATTGCGGCCTCCGACGGGTGCACCTATCTCGCGGTGCCGGTCGACGAGCGACGTTCCACTACCATGCAATGGGACCTCGATTTCCGCGACCGGAAAGCTCAACCTGAAGTTCGATTTCAACGACGGCGAACTTAACTCCTTTTTCGATTTCATCCAGAACGACCGGGCACTCGAAGCAAGGTCGATCGGGCAATCCATCATCTCGCAATCCGAACAGTACATGATGGACAAAAGACGGTCGCCTCTCCGCGCAATCCTTGGCGCCTACGTATTGCTGCGCGCCAACGAGCTTGACCAGATGGGTCCGTGGACCCGCAATCTCGTCAACTGGTGCCAATGGCTTCCGGACGCGCTGGCGGTGAGAGTTGAGTGCCTTGCACGAAACGGCGAGCATTCCGACGCGGTAAGGCTGCTGCTCGACGTTCCGAGTTGGGGAGTTCCGTGGTTCCGATCAGGCATCGGATACCTGGAGAAACGCGCCAAGATCTACGCAAACGTCGCCTCGGGCAAGCGATCCGAATTCCGGCTTAGCGACGATGATCTCAAGAAGATTCAGCGGATCAGCATTGTATTCACCGAGCTGGCTTCCGCGCTGGACATGACGCAATCGACAAGCGTGCTGCGCGGCATACAGCGCATCGCCTAGCTTTCGACTCGGCACTTCGCGCAGGGCAGTCTCGCGCGCAAGACAAGCCGGGCACGTCCCGCAAGGATCCTGCTTCCAGCATGAATGCGTCATGTTGATGAACTCTTCGCCCAGATGTTCGCGCGCCCATCCTGTGACAGCCGTCTTGTTCCATTTGAGATCCAGCAGGGGTGCAACCATCCGCGGCACCTTCGGGAGTTCCATCACGTCGATCATCCGGTTGAACGCCTCAACAAATTTCGCGCTGCTGTCGCCCATGTTGGCGTCATCGAGCGTCGAACCAATCGCAATCTCGGTGCACGACTGCATCATTGCAAATGGGGAAGCGAGCAATGCGAAGATCGGGTTGCGCGGCACGTCGAACATCTCGATCTTGCCCTTCACCGGCGACCACCACGATGTAATATCGATTTCATCCAAGTGACAGTTCGCACGGGCGACTATCTTTGACACCGCGGACCGCTCCGATTTCAGGTTGGATTGGCCGCGGTCAACGAAAATCGCAGCAACGTCGCCGGCCTGCTTGAGCTTCATCAGCATTACCGACGAATCGAGCCCTTCCGACAGGAGGATCATGACCTTTTTCGTCATGTGTGCCGGCTCCTGAGCGTCGTGACGTACAATACGTCGAGCTTTGAATGTCCGAGAATTTCAAAATAGGGTTTGCTCATCAACGGCGAATGCGCAAAAAAGACCACCGAGCCGAATCCGGCGTCGGCAGCCTTTCGACCCGCGAGCACTCCGAGCTCGCGCTTGTCCGAGGCGGAAAGCGACGAAGGATGCACGTCGTAATAGCCTAGCACCTCGTCGTCCATGTGCAGCCCGTAGCGGTCCGAAACGATCGCGTACCACAACCGATTGAGTTCGACGAAGGCATAGAACTCGTCCAGCAGATCGGACCTGTAGAGATCGCGCGGCCTGCCCTCCCGGACCCGCTTGGTACCCGCGCATCGTGAGGTCCATAAGTGCCGCTCGGTGGCAGTTGCTTCGACGAGTACATGCCGGATGCCCCATCGACGGCGGATTTCGTCCTGCCACGGCTTCATGTGCACGGATCCGGTTCCGGCAGACGGGACTCCGGCAACACAAGACGGCGCAAGCGGTGGGTGGGGGCTATGCGCGCGCTCAGCCATTCATGGTCACGGGCTGCGCGCACCGCGGTGCGCAGCAATCCGATCTCTGTCGTGACCACATGGGCGTTGTGCGCCGCGCGCGCCGAAAAGCTCCTGTCCAACCACGCGCGGCGGGACGCCACGGTTGTGAGCGGATTGCAGGCTGGGCAACAGCATTCGCCGATGGCGGCCAGGTCCTTGGCGTCGACCACGCGTCGCACGCGGCCCGGATTGCGCTGACGGTTCTGAAGGAACCTGTCGCTTGTGCCGGGAAGCTGGATTGCCCCGTAGCTTGCCTTGAGACGCCATGCGGCCGAGTTCGGACAGAATTGGCGCCCGCGGCAAAGAGCGCCAGGACAGTGGGTACTCCTCCGGCTCCGAACACGTGAAGCAGGGAGTTGGGAAACGCGTTTCTCACGGTTCCGATCGCGTCCGCGATGAAATCGACGTGACTGCCGATCGAGCCGTCCTGTCTCCGATAGCGGAAGCGGCCTCCTACGTGCGACGCCTTCAGCAGCGGCACCATGCTCCCGATGCCGACAGCGCAAGGTGTGCCGACTACCGCCTGGATCCGCTCACAGCATCGGCGGATTTGCCCGATCGTATAGCCGTGGACCACGGGCATCAGGAGATACGGCGCGGACTTGACGGCGCATGGCGGCCAGATTTTCGAGCGACTTCTGCCATCGTTTCGTGTTGGTTGTCCGTGAGGCCGCAGGCGACAGGGGATGGTCGAGCGCCACAGCGATGTCGGCACCGCATTGGCCGTAGAAGGCGGAAAGATCGTGGGGACTGAGGTCGATGGATGCGGCCTTCTGGAATTGGTAGCCGCCGGAGTTGAGAAGGATCGGTCCGTCGTGCTTAAAGGCGTGATGCAGACCCTGCATGCGGGACCGGCCCAGTGCGGCGGAGTTTGCCCGGAGCTCGGCAAAATTCACCAGGATCGGAATGGCGGCTGCTGGGTCACAGCGGCTAGTCACCCTGACGTGGCTCTTCAGGCTGTGGCCAAGCCATAGCACCGGTGTCTGGATCAATCTGCTTCCGAGTGTCAGCGCGCCGGTGCGGGCGCGCGTGTTGCCCGACGAGAGTACGTTGAAACATCGCCCCCCGTCGGAGCCCGCCCCTTTCTCCAGCATGCTCCGGCTGAGAAGGCCTCGACTGCATCCGGGACGAGCATTGCGATACGCTTCCGCCGGAAAGCCGCTAAATCTGCCTTACCTGTAACAGCATCTCCCCGCTGTCGTCTCTCCGCCACGGATAGGCCGTGGTCGTCAGAAAGTCGCCGGGGCGCAATCTGTTCTTCTCGGAGGTCCGGATTTCGGCCGATAGCACGAACGAATCTCCGGTCAACGACGAATCCTCCGCCGTCAGACGGAACAGAATTCGGTGCTGACTTCCCCGAACCGGGATGACCATCTCCGCGACCCGCACGGACGGTGAGTTGATCCTGCTGACGTCGTCGAGGCCCACTATCGCGACAGCGTCTTCGAACAGTCGGGCTGAAGGCAGCGCTATTGACCCTTTGATGGTGAACATGAACTCCGGCATGTCGGCACGTCGCGGCACAGGCACCTCACCATAATACAACCACTACAATCATGTACAGATGCGGGGATGATCCTCATTTCCCTGTCCCGACGCTTCGGTATGACCTGGATCACGAGCTGGCGCATGCCCGGCGATTATCAGGCCGGGCGCGTAAATCCGTGCGGCCGCGGCTGCGGCGCGATGTGCCACGTCGGCGGGTTTATTGGTGGGAGCGATGCTTGCGGCGTTCTCCACGCTCTTGGCGGCGAAGCGGACGAACTGCCTGATCGACTTCGAACTCGCTGTCCTCCCGGCTCAGGCCCTCCAGCTCGAGTCCCAGTGCCGGTCCCGCGATAAAGGCCAGTCCACGGCCGAGCTCCGCCCCGAGGCGACTGCCGATAGGTTGTCCGATTGTCTCTCTTGCTACGGGCAGAACGTGGCCCGCGACCGTCTTGAGCACGCCGGCGACGGCCCACGCGACTGCGGGACTCACCGTGTTGCCGATTTCACGGTTCGCTTTCTGGACGAGGTCACCGAAGGCGCGATCGAGTTGCCTTTCGTCGGCGGCGTCCAGCAAAGCGATCGCTTGGTCCATTTCCTGATGCTCGTCGAATATCCCCTGCTGGGATTCCCCCGCCAGCTCCTTCGGCGGAACGCCTTCGAGCTCCATCTGGGGCGTGTACTCGGTCAGCGGATTGGAAAAGTCGTTCATGCCAATCGTGCTCCTTCGCTCGATGCGCGCACCTCACGGGACAGTGCTCACTGCACGAACCATGCGTTCAAGCGAAGCACTGCAAGGTATGTGCCATTTGAAAAAAAGCGCGGAATTAACACAGTCACGCAAACGCAGACGAAGCTTGGTTCGGATTTGCGCGACCCGACCGGGCCTTCGGCGAAGAGAGATTCGCGTCAGGTCGGGTGGTTGTTGCTGGGGAACGAATTCGGCAAATTTCGCAAGTGCGGCCGGCTATAGAGCCGAGCTACTCGCGGATGGCGTCGATCGAAAATCCGAACCGCCGCAGCGTTGAATGAGAACAAGGCGGGCGCGGTCCTGGTAATCGAAGACGCTGCTCGGCTGGATCAAAGCCCGCGATATGACGCCGGCTGGATTGTGACGGTTCCTGGTGCGACCGCGGCAACGCCAGGCTTTACTGCACTGGGCCTATGACAGCCGCAAAATCTAAAAGTGAACGTCGGGCACTCTCTCAGAGACACTCGCACCAAATTTTCGCCGGGTGAGCCGAAATTCGGAAAAATTGCAGCCTCAGAGACCGCGAGTCTCCACGCCGGCTGCCGCAAATGTCGCGGTTATTTTTGGAAACCGCATGTTGCCTTAAGAGACCAGACTGGCTGGCTGCCCGTCCTGGATACTTATCGAACTATGTGCCGCGCCCCGGAACCCGCTTTTCGGCGGATTTTGGAGGATATCCGAGAGTTGCGCTTTGTCGCTTAGGTACCAAGGTTCGTTTCGCGGGACAGGGTGCCCGGCGGAACGGACCCGCTCCGCCCGTATGCATCAGAGGTCAATATGTACCGCGATGTGTTTAGCGGACAGTTGACACGGTGCGAATTCGCGTGTTAAGTAGCGTCTAAACATGCGATGAGAGCGAGGAATTATGATCAGCGGGAGGGAGAAGTTTGGCGCGTTCATTCGTCGGGAGCGCGAGGCAAAGGGCCTCAGCCTCCGTGACATGGCGAAGAAGATCAAAGTGAGTCCCACATTTCTGTCAAAGGTCGAGACCGAGGATTGGAAGCCGGGAGAGGAGAAGCTGCGGAAAATTGCTGAAGTCATCGGTTGCGACCCTGATGATCTCTTGGCGCAGGCCGGTCGTGTTCCGACCGAACTGTCCGAGATCATCAAGCAAAACCCGCATCGTCATCAAATGACTGCGCTGTTGCGGACAGCCAAGGGATTTACAGCCGAGGAGATGGCGAAGCTCGTTCGTCAGGCACAGGAGATCAAGGAGAAATAATACAGCGAGTAGATGTCACGTGATTCTGAAAATGCAGATGAGGACGCAAACGGATGGCAATCAAGGTCAAACATTTAACTGAAGATGAGATTGAGAAGGACGCGAAATTGCTGTTGGCCGAATACGAGGTCACAATCGACGAGCCGATCAAGCTGCCGGTGCCGGTCGACGACATCACCACCTATCATCTCGCGCTGCGGCTTGGTTTTGATGATCTGCACAAGAACTCTGAACCAGCCGATGCTAGGCAGCCAGCCTGACATTCTCGGCGCGATCTGGGTCGAGAAGCAACTTGTGCTGATCGACAGTCACCTCGATCCGAAGAGCAACCCCTCAATGTTGGGGCGCTATCGCTTCAGCGTCGCCCATGAGATTGGCCATTGGCGGCTTCATCGGTCATACGTTGCGAAGGATCCCAATCAGATGTCTCTGTTCGACGTGCCATCCGAACCGACCGTGATCTGTCGCTCCAGCCAGAAAAATGAGCCGGTCGAATGGCAGGCCAATTTCTTCGCTTCCTGCTTGCTGATGCCTCGCCGCCGCGTGCACGACGAGTGGAAGGAGTGTTTGGGCCGCACGCGCCCATTGCTGCTTTCGGACCTGCGTCCGAATGGGAAGGTGATGATGCACACACAATCCATGATCTATAAGCAGGGCAGATACGAAGCCGGAGCGGTCGACGATGCGCTGTTCGAGAAGGTTGCCAAACCAATCGCTCGACGTTTCGGTGTATCGCCTCAAGCAATGTGCCTTCGGCTCGAAAAGCTGGGGCTGCTGCTCCGACAGGCGCCGCAGCAGGCGTCGCTGACGGTTGACCCGTAAACCTTTTTTTCGGGAAAATGTACAGTGTTCACTGGACAGACGAACAACGGTGGAGCGGCGGACGGGCTGTTCAGGACGCGCGACTTCATTTCATATATTCTTACCGAGGATGATCCTTTTGCGGCAATCGATCTGGATCAATAGAACGACAATGCTGTCGGCCAGGCGATCATGAACGTCCTGAAAGCAGTTGCCCGGGCGATCGGCTGCTTCGTCCTGGGCGTCGATCACTTCGGCAAGGATCAATTGGCCGGTACCCGCGGAGCAGCCAGCAAGGAAAGCTTCGGCGATCTCGTGCTGGCCTGCCTCGGCAACAAGGAGCTCTCCGGCAGCGTCACCAATACCCGGCTGGCGGTCCGCAAGCACCGCGGAGGCCGCCAGGGCCAGGAATACCCGTTCGTGCTGCGGGAGGTGGCGGCGCCGGAGCCCGACGAGGATGGCGAGCCGATCACCACGATGGTGGTGGACTGGACCGGACCGGTTCCAGAAACGCAGTCCGGGCCGGATGATCCGTGGGCTAAACCCAAGCGCCAGGATCAGCGCACGGCCGCACTGCGGTTGAAACGAGTGCTGATGACGATCCTGGCCGAGCGGGGGGTTGATCAGCCGATCGCACCGGACGGGCCGGTTGTCCGGATGGTCGATCAGAAGCTGGTCCGGAAGGCCTTTTATGACTGCACGCCGGCGGAGGGCTCCCCGGAGCAGAAAGGACGGCTCCGGCGCCAGCGGTTCCTTGCGGCACTCGATTGGGCCGAGCAGAAGCAGTTGATCGGCGTCGGGGAAATCGGCGACGTCGGCTACCTCTGGCTGGCTCGCCTTGAAGAGCGGGAGAACGAAGACGCATAAGCCGTCGAACTTCCCCGTCGAACTTGGCCGCCCCCTATATAGGAGGAAGTTCGACGCCCAAGTTCGACGGTCCTGCGCCGGCCCACAGATTGCGCATTTGTGTGATGGCGGTCACATCTCTAGGCTGCAGAATCCTACAGTCTCCACCATGATAGATGGAGGCGGTCATGAAAAATCGCACCAGGGATTTAATTTTCCGACTGACGGCGGCTTTAATTGGTCTTGCGGTAACCGGCGTGGTTTTCGTCGCTGTTGCCCACTCGCAAGAAGCGTCGATCGTTGCGCAAGCTACGTGCCGGCGGCAGTTAGGAAACCACAGTCGCAACTACTGCAGCTCGGCTCGGTGGCCGTCAGCGGCCAAAACACTATTTTTGATGGTTCGCGCGACCGACTACGGTGAAGTCGTCATTTGAACCCGGTGCAGCACTGGGCTGAACCCGGTGCAGCACTGGGCGATACGCGCTCAGGATACCAGGGAATGGGGAGCGCCGATCACCGACTCACAGCCGATGAAAAGCGCGATCGAGGCCAGATCGGCGCGCTTACGAAACTCGATGACCCGCCCAGCTTGCCCGCGCCAGGAAAAAAGCGGGAATTGTCAGCGATCCACCGCGCAAAATGAACCTAGTTAGCCTCGGTAACACACCGATTCGCCTGACAGAAGATCCGCGTACCATCCCGGCATTCCGCAGCCGTCGGCGGTGGCCAATGGCTACGAGCAGGCTACACATGCTTTGTCGTGTGTTGCCATCTGACACGATCGCCTTCAGGCTGAAGCGCACTACGATTCCTGCTCTCATAGCCAGCCAGAGCTTGAATTGCTTCGGACGATTTGTGGCTCGTCCATACAGGTGATGTCATGACGGTTGGCAATACATATCGTTTCGACCAGATTTTTCAGGAGGAGGTCCAGGCGATCAATGTGCGCCGCCGCGAGCTTGGCAGGACGGATTTCGTGGCGCTGGAAGTCGAAATCGATGAGGCGTTTGCACCTGCAGGTGAGCTAAATTCCAAACAAAGCTCAGAGGCGAGATCCCTGAGCTTGAGTTCCGAATCCACGACGCGCGGACAAAAAAACACTCGCCCGGAGCGCGAACCGGTCTTGCGGCCGACGGCGAGCTCGAATGTCGTCGGCCTTGCATTGTCAGGCGGCGGCATTCGCTCGGCGTCCTTTTGCCTCGGTGCGTTGCAAGCGCTCGACAAGGCCGACGTTCTGAAGAACATCGATTACTTATCCACTGTTTCCGGCGGCGGGTACATCGGCACGTCACTATCTGCCGCGATGACGCATTCAAAAGGTGAGTTTCCATTCGAGAGCAGCCTAACCCAGGACGAACGATATCCTGTCCAGCACATTCGCAATCATTCCAATTATTTGTTCCCGCGCGGTAGCATCAACTTCTTCTATAATATTGCGATTTATCTTCGAGGGCTGCTCGCCAACGTTCTTCTCATTCTGCCGTGGCTGCTGCTCGCTGCCACTATCACGATCTTCCTCAAACCGACTTCAGAAAGCTTGCGGGTCGCGCTCTTTGGCCACAGCGTGACGCTGATATTCCTGTGTGTATTTGCATTGTTGTTGCTTACTTGGGGTCTTTGGCGCTCCTTGGAAATTAGCGGATGGGAGGCCGAAATCGGCTCGCGCTGGACCCGTTTGTCCGCAGTGGTCTTGCTCGGGCTGCTCTTTTTCGCGTTTTGCGAGCTACAACCAATCGTCTTGGACGGCATCTTTAAATCTGCCAACAATCAGGACGGGTTCCTAGTAAGTTTCGTTGGCTGGTTGAAAGGTCTGGCCATTGTGTTGGCACCGTTCTCGGCGGCGGTCGCCTTCTTAAGCCGGCACGTCGGCCGCCTATTAAAAGAAGGTGCCGAAAAACCGAGCATCAGCGCCGTCGCATTGCGCGCGGCCGGCAAAGCCGCCGTCTATGTCGCTGGCGCCGCGATACCGTTTCTGCTCTGGATGGCGTATCTGTATCTGTCCTTCGCGGGGATTAAGGATCTCAATCCTGAGTTCGTGAACTCGAGCAATTCTTCCTACCATGCGCCTCAATGGGTCAGCGATTTTTCCCAGAGATGGTTCGGACCTGATACTCCCATCGCACGGTTCTATCTGGTGATGTTTTTTTTGCTGTTTAGCGCGTCACTGCTCCTCAGCCCCAACGCCAATTCACTCCACCGCCTCTATCGCGACCGATTGAGTAAAGCGTTCCTGTTCGATCCCACCACCATCAAGGGTTGGCCTCCGGGGTCGCGCTCCAGGCCGCAGCTATTTGAGTTGGTAAATGCTCCGGAGGCGGATGGACTAATGAGATACGGAAATTTTGAACTGGCTCCTCTCGACCGATTCAAGCTGAGCGAGATTTCCTGTGCCCATACTCCTTACCATCTCATCAACACGGCCTTGAACATCCAGGGATCGAAATATGCAAATCGCCGCGGGCGAAATGCGGATTTCTTCATCTTCAGTCCGAAGTTTATCGGCAGCGGTGCCACCAAATATGTGCGCACCAAGGAGTTTGAAGATGAGGTCGATGAACTCGACTTGGCGACGGCCATGGCAATATCGGGGGCAGCCGCGTCGTCGAACATGGGCGCCAACAGCATTAGGCCGCTGACGCCCACACTCGCGATTCTGAACGTCCGACTCGGCTACTGGGTAGCAAATCCCAGGCAGCTCGCCCAAGGCCGTAAGCTTTCCTCCTTTTTTGACCAGTTCTATTTCCTAAAGGAATTGCTCGGTTTGATGCGGGAAGGCTCTCGAACTATCTATCTCACCGATGGTGGGCACATTGAAAATCTCGGCGTCTATGAACTGCTACGGCGACGCTGCCGCCTGATTATCGCCGTCGATGCCGAAGCCGACCCCGAAATGTCCTTCCGCTCCCTCGTCGCCTTACAGCGCTATGCGCGCATCGACCTTGGAGTCCGGATCTCCCTCCCATGGGCCGAGATCCGCGATGGGACGCGCGCGGCATCGGCGGAGATAGCGAAGAGCGGCGGGTTGCCACCCCACGCCGCCCCTCACGGTCCTCACTGCGCCGTAGGCGAAATCCTCTATCCGCAAAATCAGAGGGGCATCTTGCTCTACGTGAAATCGTCGATCACTGGCGACGAGAGCGACTATATTGTTGACTACAAGCGCCGCTTTCCAAGCTATCCGCATGAGACCACGGCGGACCAACTGTTCTCTGAGGAACAATTTGAAGCGTACCGTGCACTCGGCTTTCATGCGGTCAGCGAACTATTCTTAGGCAGCGATCATGTCGGAATGCGCCCAAAGCCGGCGCAATGGCAGGGTGTCGTTCTGGATGACCCGCTTGTTAAGGATGCCAAAGAGCTGCTGAAGTGGACGCGATCCGATCAGCATCCGGGTAATGACGCAACGGGCGCGACTGGTCGCGATCCTAATCCCAGCTAACCCCGCCGGTCTTTGATCTTGAACGACACCACTATCTTGAAGCTGGCCTCGCGCTTTGCATTGCGGCGTTCTGCCACGACGCTATGTGCTTGCGATAGCGCTGTATCAATTCGGTGTCGAGACGGGTCAGAGGTCTCCCGCCGTCATCGGCGTGCAGAATGCGGTCGCAGTGAGCGATTATGTCTTTGGCGAGCCTTGCCTTGGCGCGGTCTTCCTCTGACTGCACCCACTCGCAGATTTCCCTTTCCACCGCGAGATGAGGTGGAAAGCGTGCGAGTTGCGGTCGTACGAATTGCAATGCCTTCTGCAGTAATGCAGGCGGAACGCTGCTCTTATAGAGCTCCTCCATCCCGAAGAACGCCACTGCGCTGATCAGATTGACGTTGGCTTTGAAGTAAAGGTCTTCCGCCAGACTGGGTGGCTTGTTTCGCGACTGCGCGGACGTGTTGGTATCGTCCGGAAAATAAGTGTCGAGATCACTGCTCGCGCGACGAAGATGTTCAGTCGCCATCCGAGACAGACGGGAGTGGTTGGACCTGCCAACCAGCTCGATCTTCGGATGCAGGCGGTCGATCGCCATGCCGGCGAGATAAAGCGTTCCGAGCTCGGCATTGGCGCGGGCGGCCCCGAAAAAATCGAATCGTTCCTCGCAATCCAGTAGCGCGTTCTGGTTCACCCGCTCCGCAGACTTAAATCTCTGGCGCAGGATTTCCCGATCTTGATCCGTCGGGGGGTGTTCGCCTGTTATGTTGCACAGCTCGAGGCGCTGGCACAGCGCGAACAGGTATTCGAGCTCACGCATATTGTCCTTGTACCGTGCGGCCCCCTCCGGCTCGATCGATGACATACGTGCCAGCGCCTTGCGAAGCCGTTCCAACGCCCGTTCACCAAATTCGCGCGCAAGGCTCCAGTCGTCGTCCTGATAGGCCACCATAGCCGCGACGATTACTACATCGGGAAAACCAAATGACATAAATCATGGAGTAATATTTGGCTGCGTCGAGGCTGGCGAGCGGCAAACCGAGATCGACCCACACGGCCCCGCGGAATGGAAGGCGGCCCGGTACTCTCTGGACACCGTTTAAGTTCCTGGACGGCGTGTACTCCAATACTCGCGCTCCAGATCGGGCCAATCCAGGCTGCCATCGGCCTTCTCGAACTCATCTTCAAGGGATAAAATATGGCCCACGTCTGTAACCTGTCCCCGTCGCACCGTCCGCCGCAGCCTTCCCTCGACAATGGCCCGGTTCAGCGTCGGGTTCGCCGCGCGTTCATCGCCACCGGCAAGCCGGTGTTATCGACAAGCCAGATCGTCGAGTGGTCACATCCGCGCCCCGGCACCGATTGGCACCATGCGCGGCGTTCTGTCCGTCGCGTCTGTGAGCGCTATTGCGAACGCGTCGGCCGCAGCGACAGCGGTAGCGGCCGGGCGATCCTGTGGCGATTGCGCGACAGACCCGAGGATTGATCAATTTCCCTTCGACACACTGTTACTATTCATCTAAGATTTGTAACAGTTGGTTTATGGAATAGGGGGATATCGTGGAAAACCTTCAACCACAGCCGGAGCCTCCAACGTCACTAAATGTAACAGTGCGATCGCCCCGCCCGCGCGACTACCTCACGGAGCGCGAGGTCGAGCGGTTGATGGATGCCGCCCGCGAGAACCGTTGGGGGCACCGGGACGCTACGGCGATCCTGCTGGCCTACCGACATGGGCTGCGCGCCAGCGAGCTGGTGGCGCTGCGCTGGGACGACATCAACCTGCAGGCCGGAAAGCTGCACGTGCGCCGCTCCAAGGGCGGGGAAACAAGCGTCCACCCGCTAGGCGCTCGGGAGCTACGTGCCTTGCGCCGCTTGCAGCGTGAGACGCCCGAGGGGCAGCGGTCGGTCCACGTCTTCGTATCCGAACGCCTCGCCCCGCTAAGCGTGTCCGGCTATCAGCGGATGGTGGCACGCGCCGGGGAGGCGGCGAAATTCCCGTTCCTGATTTCCAGCCACGTGCTGCGGCATAGCTGCGGGTACAAGCTCGCCAACGATGGCCAGGATACGCGGGCGATCCAGCACTACCTGGGCCACCGCTCGATAGCCTCAACCGTGCGGTACACGAAGCTGGCCCCAGACCGGTTCAAGGGGTTCTGGAAGGATTGAAATAGCCCACCGGGCACCGAGCGACCAGAGCGTGCACAGAGGACGTGCTGCGATGAGCCAGCACCGGTTATTTTATTTCATGGAGTTAAAGGAGCCGAAGGCGGCGTGCGGGCTTTTTCCGTCGCTGTCGTGGTGTTGTTACCGGGTTGAATGGCGGCCGGGTCAGAAGTTTCATGATACGCACCGCGACGTCGGCGACGGCGTGATTGAGGTCTGGCAGGATAGGTTTGTGCTTGCCGCTGATCCTGGCGGCGTCGAGTACGATGCTGGTCAGACTGATGCGTTGATGGCTGCGCGGTTTAAGAAGCGGAGCGCGGAGGCTGCCCAGGATACGTCCCGCGCGGCCATTTCATCGCTGAGCCTCCAGCGGATCGCCCTTGGCGCTGATCGCCTGCAGTCTGCGCTCAACAGCGAAAAAACCCTTCTGGCCTATGACTCGCTCGCTCCATCCACCCATGACCGCGTGCGGTCACCGAGTCAGATACGCACGGACTTGGCGAGAGGAATTTTTCGAGGTGCCCTATAGCCAATCTCTATCGCTGCGGACCCCAGCGCGCGGCGCAATGCAGGCGCTTCTGATATTTGCGCGCGCTCGGCGATTGCTATGGATTAGCGGATCTAAGAATTTAGCGCGGGACTTCTCTATCCCCGTGCGCCGCGAAAATGATGCCTGACCAGATAGTCGGCCTTAGTGTGATACCGATCACATACGCACACTCAATCAGTAGCTACAGATGCAAAAGCCGATATGGGCTTGCGCAAAGGCACAAATTTGGGAGCTCCAAATGAAAGCGATGCTCGCAGCATTTCTTTTCGTCACAGTCATTGTCGCGTCAGGGAAAGATGCCGCAGCTCAATCCTTCGACCCTCAGTCGGAAGGCCGAACGGTCGTCGCACAAAGATTCTGTCCTAACGGCCGTTGCTAACTAGCGGGCGGGCGCCATGTGGACCACGTTGCAAGATCAATCCTTTCTGCTTGGAGCCGCACTCGTCACCCTAGTTCATGCAACCAAGTTCGGCGAGCTCAATCTCGGGAATCCGGTCACCGGTCGCTACCTCGCATTACTGCCCGGCGCAAAAGTGCGAGATTTCGTCGGACCCTATGCGTATCACATCTCCCTTTTCGCGTTCCTCGGCGTGAGCCTCATCTCGTATTATTTATGCTGCCAGATCTCACCCAATATTCTCAATGGCGCAACGAAAATCCTAGGCAATGTAGACGCGGACAAAACATTTCAGGATGTTCCGTATCCGTTGTATGTCGCGGCCCTGTTCATCGGCCTCACGCAACCGGTCGTTCCGCTGTTTTCACGCTTCGGCGATGCGCAACGAAACTTCTTTCACGATCAGATCGAGGTGCCCGGACGCATCATTAAGCTCGCCGAAAGATTAACGAGCCACATCGAGGCTCGCGACAGGGGAGACAAGCGGCATTTGGCGAGAGAAGCGCAACACCTCGTCGGTGGTGAAGTCCTCGCGACCGTGCAAACCTACGGCGACATAGTTTTCTACAAGCTCCAGCTCGAGAGGTTGGGCTTCGCAGACCAAACCGCTTTCGACAAGACCATCCGAGAGAGCTCGCGGAGGGAACTGCGTGGGTTGATTGAGTGTCTCGTCTTTTGCACGCTCGTCGCCGTGATGCGGCAGTCTGGAACGAAAGCGGTGTCCAAGGTTGCGGACGCGATCGGAATCCCCTCGGCGGTCCCCGGCCTCAACAACCTCGGATACCTGTTGACCGGCATTGCCGCGAGCGGCATGGTTTTTTCCCTCTGCATTCTGACCACGGCGCACATTTTCGCCCTGCTCGCTGGGCCAGTCGCCCGCCTTTTCTCCAAGTCGCTGGATCAAAGTCTGTGGCCGAGTAATCTCGAATATGTGGGTGACGAGTTGTGGACAATCGTGCCTCCTATTTTTGTCTGCCTGATCATAGCGGTCACTTTTCTAGTGCCGCGCGAGCCGGCAAAGTCGCGAAATCCGACGCCGTTACGATCCTCCTTAATCATTGATCTCATGGGGTTCTTCCGTTCCGGCATCTCCATATTCGTGGCCTGTATCGTCGTCTCTCTTCTGATCAAGTTTGCGCAGCTGTTCTACGAATACGGCACCTTTCACCTGCCAAAAGAAGCTCTGTCTTCCGCGCGACTGCTGCTCCCTGTGGTTCAATCGTTCATTCCGGTTGCAGTCTGCCTTTTCACGACCTGGTATCTCTCTTCTCGCGCCGATGATGGCCCCCGTCACCCCATCTTCTTCGTAGGCACGCTGCTCGCGATGGCGGGTACGGTAGGCTTCCTTGCGGTCCTTTACGACCTGACGTTCTTGTCCGAGTACTTGCGCGTCCGTCCACAAGACGGTCCGGGTTGGGAGCACTTGCTATTCAGTGTCGTCGCCAATGCGGTGGTTTCGGCCTGTGCGTTTGTGTCCCTCGTGCTGTTCTTCAGGAGCCGCAATATTCTGCAAAAGCCTGCGAGCGCGCTCCAGCGGCAACGCGGGTCCGCAATCGGCAGTGCCGTATTGTCGGAACGGGATCTCCAACCGCAACGCGCGTTGCGAACTGGTGATCACCGCGGGATCGGGGCACAAGCGGCCGGCAGGTCGACCAATCGACGCAGCACCCACATGCGACCCGCCATGGACGGGCACGGCACCGGTGCATCCCTTGACCTGAATCTTGGCGATGGACACGTCGAGCCCGCCTAAGAGCATAAGCCCGAAAGTCGCAAGATCATGCGACCGGCGAACATCAGCGAGGCTACCGGCGCTCACTTCAGATCGGTGATCCACGAATGGGAGATATGAGATGGCTAGGAAGCGATCCAACCGCGCGTCGAAGACGTCGGTCGCGAGAACTAAGCGGCGAGGCAAAGCACGAGCCGCCTCACAGCCGAGGGTTCTGATCAATGCCTGGGAGCAGGATCCCGGCGCCGGCGCTCAGCCGACAGGAGGCCAAATTGTCCAACGGCCGGTGCCTGATCTAAGAAGTCAGCCTTTTCCAATCCGCATTATTAATGCCGCTCCGGAGGCTAAAGCTCATCCGCCCGGAACTGCAGAATTTCGTTACTGGACTGCGGCCGAAGCTTTGCGACGTGGCGCCGACTTCTGGGGAGCATTGCTTCCGGGAATATCCTGGGAAGTGGGCTCCATATTGCCAGTCGAGCTCGATTTTGGCACCGACCTCAACGCTTTCTATGATCGCAAGGGTCTGAAATTCTTCCACGGTTCGGCCGGGGAACGCACAGTCTTTTCCGGTGAGAGCCCCGACGTCGTGTGCCACGAGCTCGGACATGCAGCTCTTGACTCGTTCAAGCCGCAATTGTTCGATGCCGCCAGCATTGAAGTCGCCGCATTCCACGAATCGTTCGGCGACATGAGCGCACTGCTATCGGCGCTTCAGCTTCCGAGCCTGCGCGAGAGGGTTCTGGCACAGACGGGCGGTGTCCTTCGCCGCGCTTCCGACCTGTCGCGCCTTGCGGAACAGCTAGGCTGGGCCATCCGTCAATCCGTTCCTTCCGCAGCCGAGGCCGACTGCTTGCGCAATGCGGTCAATACTTTCTTCTACCGCGATCCCGACACACTTCCAACTAGGGCGCCGGCGACGGCACTGAGCTCGGAGCCGCACTCATTTTCGCGCGTTTTCACCGGCGCATTCTTCGAGGGACTAGCCGGCATGCTGGCGACGACAGACACGAAAGACGAAGCCGCTTTACTAAAGGTTAGCCAAGATATCGGCGTGATTCTAGTGGAAGGCACCCGCGCGGCCTCCGTTGTTCCGACCTTTTTCAGCCAGGTCGCCGCAAGCATGCTCGGTGTTGCCGCGAGCAGATTCTCGGGTAAGGGCTATGAGGCGTCGCTCCGAAGCGGATTCGTGCGGCACGGTGTGCTGCCGCCGTCGATGGCGTTGGCGTCGATGCATGTACCCGAGCGCACAGCGACGGCGCTCGCCGCACGTCCAGCGGCGGAGTCGAAGACTTTGCCGACGCTGCGACTTTCGGTGGCTGAGTATGGCCTCGGCGTCCCTTCCATCGTGGTCTATGCCGCTGCTGAGCCGAAGCGTCTTCAGGTTGCCGGTGCAGCCCTTGCCGTGGGCGCGGCGCCCTCGCCAGGTGAGGATCAGGCCGCCAAGTCCTTCTTCGAGGACCTGCTGCGACGAGGCCGGGTCAAGATCGCCCCACCCGCAAATGCAGCTGCCGAGGTCGTGCGGGCGTTCACGCCAACGACACACGAAACCTACACTCATGAGTTGCGACGCGAAGGAGGACAGATGGTCCTGCGCCGGGTTCGAATCGACTGCGGATGCGGACACTGTTGAAACACGTCCTTAGCGAACTACATGATGCGCAGGCGGATTCGGGGGCAGGAAATGGCTGACCAATGGCTCGTATCGTTGAAAAGGTGCTGGAGGCAGAGCTAGCCAAGCACGGCTTCGAGACGATTTCGGTCAAACGTAAATTACCGGGTGGGCGGGTCGAGGTTGAGGCCAACAAGCTCCACCCAGTCTATGTCGAGGGGGGCGAATCGATCTACGCGCCCATCCCCGTCTTATTATCGGTTGAGATTGATGCGCGCGGCCGCATCAAGGCCATTAGCGGTGACACGCCAAATCCGGCAGCCGTCGCAGATGCTGTGCGTTATATTAACACCCTGCGCGATACGGGGCAGCTGGCCGCCGCCGGAAACCAACAGCCCACCGCCGAACTCACTCACCAGATTGAGCGTGACGAGCAAGGCCGGCGAGTTCTGCGCCGAAAACGGTTCTCGATCATCTAGCGCGGATCCGACCCGCGGAGCGTGAGGGCCCGCGGCCATACCGCCGTCGCGCCGCATCCGGTTGCCTCGCGTTAAAGGTTGCGGAGATCCTGACAAGTGCAGGGTGTCGGCCACCCGGCCTGACGTGCGCGTTCCCTAGCCACTTTCGGCTGCGAAATGTCACTGTGATTGTCGCGACGTTTCCTCGCACCATGCCGCCCGCGGCGCCGCGGCGTAAGTGCGCTGTCTCAGGCCCGGACCAGTTCAAGATTTCCGAGCTTGCCGTCTCCTTCGACGCGGTTGAGCGAGTGCCGCTTGCCGTTCCTGGACCACCTTCCTGATGATGTCGGCAGCTTTGTCGTAGAAGGAGGAGGCGTTCTTTATTCCCGCCGCAAACCTACCTTCGGGATCCGCTCCAGACGCTGCACTCGCCATCTTAGAGAAAAGTAGATTAACCTGCGCGCTCAATGCCGCGTCGAGCGCCGCCATCAACTGTCTTTGTGTGGGCATTTTCTCCTCCATCAATGAGAACCACATGGCGTTCGCCGGCTCGACCGAGATCGGGCCAAGTCGGCAAGAATCGCGGTTCGGCGCGCCGTCGAGCTCGATCAGTTCGGCAGCTTGTCGCTTGTCGTCCGCGTCGAACCTCCTATCGTCCGGGTCGGTCAGGGGCTGCTGCGCTTGGCGGCGCTCGTACCTTCAGGCAGCATCAGCGTCGGGACCTGCTATCCAGTCGAGTGAAGTATCGTATGTATATTTTGAGCGGGTTGCGGCTGCCGCACCGGCTACAGCGTTGGCAAGATCGTCGTGTCCATTTGGCGTATGATCGATACTGATGCGCTTCGATGGCATTTAGGAAGCGAATGAACTCCTGATGCCGGTGTCGCTGCATACAGCGGCCGATCACCTTGCCGTCGAGCACGTCGAGGGCAGCGAACAGCGTGGTAGTGCCGTTCCTCTTATAATCGTGGGTCATAGTTCCACAGCGCCCCGCCTTGATCGGCAAGCCCGGCTGAGTGCGGTCGAGCGCCTGGATCTGGCTCTTTTCGTCGACGCTGAGCACCATCGCGTGCGCCGGCGGGTCGATATACAGCCCGACGATATCACGCAGCTTGGGGACGAATTCCGGGTCACGCGACAGTTTGAACTGCCGTACCCGATGCGGTTGGAGGCCGTGCGAGCGCCAGATACGCTGCACCGAGGAGACGCTGATCTGCGCCAGCTTGGCCATCGCCGCCGCCGTCCAATGGGTGGTCTCGCCCGGCGGGTTGGCCTGGGTCAAAGCGACGATGCGCTCGCCGATGGCGGGCGCGAGCGGTGCAACGCGCGACGGTCGGGTCTTGTCGCGCAAGAGGCCATTCACGCCTTCATGCATGAACCGCTCCTGCCAGCGCCACAGGCAGGTCTTGCTCTTGTCTGTGCGCCGCATGATCTCGTTGGTGCCGAGGCCGTCTGCCGTCAACACCACGATCTGCGCTCGCCACACGTGTTTCTGAGGGCTGTTCCGGTCCGCCATGATCGCTTCAAGTCGGCCGCGGACGGACCGCGTGATCGTGATGGAAATTCCGGTGCGCATGCACCAAACTCGCACGGCAACCGAAACAGGGGAATCCCAATCAGGATTTCTCTGTCAGGCAAAGACCACTAGCATTATGTCTGCATGGCAGCGTGGAAGACTAAGTGCGTGCTAGCGCGGGCGAGATGGCGCTAGGCGGTAGAGGTGTTTAGGTAGAGATTTCAAGATTACGATGGACTGTCCCCGCGGTCACCCTTTCGGGCACACAATTCATTCTCGCCAGCAATTTCCGCAGCAATTTCTATGCAGCCCGCTTGTCGCCGCTTGCTGCCCGCGCCGGCGTACTTTGGCCTCCCCGCATTTAGCGCCCGCCCACATCCAACCGATTTGATTGGTTCGCGCGTGCCAAGAGTGATAACGGCCGACAATTAATCATGCAGAACGCAAATTGCTCGACGAGAGGTCATAACGGTCGATAGTTCCTCGGCGCTCACACCCGCAGAGCGCGAGCGCTACTATGCGGAAAACCGGACTCCTTGCTGACGCGCCTCTGTGGGGTCCGCGATCGCCTCCTTTTGGACCGCGGAACGCTCCCCGAAAGTGTTCGGGGCGGGTGATTATCGACCGGGCTGGTTTTTGCTCGACGACGATGCAGTCGAGCTTGATGACCCGATGGGATGGGAACCACTAGCCCGCGAAATTGACCGCCAAGTTTGAAAATGAGACTGGTTCCCTGACGCTGGAGCCGACCTAGCGGTGAGCCGCCAAGGTTAGTCGGAGAGGTTCGCCTCGCGCGCGATACGTCGGCGAGCTTGCGTTCATAGCCGCCCGGTGCGAGGCGATCAGTTCGGCGCGCTGGAAGGCGTCGATAAAATGTCAGTTTCCAGGAACTACCGGCAACCGCTCCGAATTGGAGAATTGCGAACGTCATCGGCTAAAACGGGGGTGCAAAATGAACGCCACCATGCGTGTGCCTGGATTTACCGCTGAGAAGTCGCTTTATACAAGCAGAACGCAGTACAAAACGAGCCGCCATCATCTGAATGGTGCGTTGGGTGGCAACGTTGTTCCTCAGCTACCAATCTTTTTAGGTAACATGCGACGAGTGCATTCCAGAAACTCCGCTTGATAAATCCTTGGAATTGGGTTTCAGAAATGTTGGTCGTTCTGGTGCGATCCACCGAAAGGCCGCTGTTGGTCCAATCCTTACTCTGATCGTCCATGCTCCACTATAGTGGGAGGGGTGAATACAGGTGGAGGCGTGTTCAATACAGGCGGAGGGGTGTTCTCTCAGTAGAGCCTAACCCAGGTATTTCAGTCGTCCGCTTTGGCGGCGTCATCGCTCGTTTCGATCGGCTCGACGTAGTGCACGCCGCAGCGATCCCATTGACTATTGTTCTTCTTCGGGCAATTCGACGCCGCGAGATGCTGCAGCAATGACGGCATGCCATGAGCGATACCGTGGCGCGCGATCAACTCCTCACGCGTAAGAAGAGACAGCTCGGCGAAGTAATCTGGGCCGAGACTATCGTCGTCATGTCGAAGGCGGGCAAGCGGCAGCTTTATTGGTTCGAGCGGCCTGAGAATTTCTTCGGCGCTGACGCGCAGCGATTGATGGACTGGATTCATGGGCGTCATGTGAATGCCCCCGGCGTGAATCTTTACGGCCCATTCGAAACGGACACTGAAGTCAAAGAAAGCCAGCGGCACTCTGCTTGGCCCGCAATGCAAAGTCACTGAAGGCGGCGCGTGGGACCCAAATTGGAACAAACCGCGGTGAACAACTCGGCTGCAAGCCGCCCTACTCACACGCTCCGGTGCTGCGAGTTTCGGGCTTCTTCACGCGGCGCACTGCTGCTGTGAAGAAGAGGCCGCTGACTGCCCGCGTGTGAGGGCAGGCAGTGTCGAAGTCATCGCTGCCTCGAGACCTGTTGCCGTGCCGCCTTGACCGCGCGGATCACTCTCTGCCGATTGATCCGTCGCCAAGAAATTGTCGGACCAAGGCGAAGTATTTTTTGTCCTCGACGCCTGCGCTGTTGGCGACGATGACCTGAGCAAGCTCATCGCTGAGCCGGGCTTCGGCTCCGACCAAGCCTTCGGTGCCTTTGGTTTTGGTAGAGGTTTGACCACCTTTGGTTTTGGTAGAGGTTTGACCACCTTTGGTTTGGGTGGAGGTTTGGCGGCCTTTGGCTTCGGCGGCATCCGTGTTTCGGTCTCGGTCACGCACCGCAAGGTTTGCCAGTGAGGTCGAAGCGGATGGCGCCGACTTGAGAAATTGCGGTAGATTGGGTTGTTGGTGTAAACTTTCAGCGCCAGGCAGAGGTACTTCTTTTCCATCGCACCATCTAGTGCTGTGGCGATGTCCTCGAAGATGCCGACCTTGAGCGGTCTGCGCTTAATCGGAGAAACGGCGAAAGTTTGTGGAAATCTGTCCGCTTTTGGGATTAATCTGATGTCAAACCGCTGAATAAACCAAAGCAATGGGCTAGAACCATGCCGATCCCCACGGCCACCGGCGATTTCGCGACCTTCTTCGGGGAGCTCTTTAACTCAATCCTGAGCGTGCCTCGAATATGGCACGCCCAACGTCGACCAGCAAAATCAGTACGTGCTGCCCACGGCGTCCCAGCTGGCCTCGTGGCGCGCCGTCTTTCAGAGCCTGCTCGCCGGCGACTGGGACTCGGCGCACCTCCGAACCCACGACGATCAGTTCGACCTACAACGTCGTCCAGTTCCTCGACATTCGCACGGGCCGGACCTACTACGCCCTCATGGAGGGCGCACCGGGCCGGATCCCCGCCGCCGTGAACTACCCCTCGGGCAGCGTGAAGATCACCGAGGCCGCTGACCCCACGCGCCGAGGCTGGGGCACCTATGTCTTCGATCCGCAGCCCCAGCGGGCCCTGAGCCTCTCGGCGCCGCACCTCTTCGACGACGCCGAGACGCAGGACGAAGCGGTCGACGCATTCCTGGCCCTGGTGGCTCGCACCCTCCTCCTTGCCGGGACCGACCGGGACCAGAACACGGCGAAATCGCCCTGCGCTCAGAACAGGCCGCCACGCCCCTTCCGGGAGGCCGACGTGTCACATACGGCGGAGGTCGGTCTTCCAGATGGCGTTCGAGGAGATCTACTCGAGCGACGCGTCCACGTGGCATCTCCAGTTCCACGGGAACGCCGGTACTGCGGAGGGATGCCAAAACGTGGACGTGTTCCTGAGCAACGGCGTCGAGGCCGCGCGAGACATCGACACGTTCGACACGCTCTATAGGGTCCAGCGAGAATATCGCGGCGGCCTCGGCGCGCGCGGCGGACGGCGGGCGCGTCCTCATGGTTGACGTCTATGACGGGCCGCTCGACTGCGACCTTCGCGGGAGGACGAACATGCAGATGAGGTTCGCCTCGGGCCGGCCGCACGCGAGCATCTGCGCGCAAGGTAATGTCCCGGTGGGGCCTTCGCGGTTCATTCACGTGGAGCAAAGCCGCGACGCGCGCCGCGCGCCGCCCGAACGACCCGATCCCATCCAGACGGAACCGCGGCGTGGTCGTGGACGGGATCCGGGACACGTTTCCAACTCTTTCTCCGGCGGCTCGGTCCTGATACCCCGATTGCCGCAGTGTCTGCACTTCAGTTGCACGCCAACCTCCTCTGGACTTTCAGAGATTGCCCGGAAGACCGCCTCGTCCGTGGCTTCTCCGCAATTGCGCAGCTCGCCGCTCGCGGATGGCCGCCCGGATCTGCCCTGGCATGCGGTCGATATCTGCACCACTGCCTTGGCTTGAAGCGGCAAACGCCGTCGGCGCAGAAAAGTTCTCTGCAACGCCCGTTACTGGAAGGCGAAGATCGGGAGGTTCATTAAGCCGAGATTCCCAGATCATTCCCGATTTCGGGAGAATTTTGGCGCTTTCCCCTTGTTCTAGCAAGACAGGCTGGCGGCCCGGACGACCGCCGTCGCCTCGGGCAGCCCGAACGATGGTCGAGGAGCTGATCTGGCTAGTTTCACTGGCATCTGGACGCATTCCTCCTGTCGATTGCTCTTTGAACGCGTGACAATCGAACGCTTCATGCTGGCGCGGGTGGTGGCTGCCGCCGTAGTTCCGCGCTGGACACACCGCACTCGAAATTCGGTTTTGGCTATACCAACCCGTTCCGTCGCGTGCCACTTAGTCAATGTTTTCGGCCTAAACGCCCTCGTAGGGTTGCCGCCATACCGTTCTGTTCTATCGCGTGCCGCCTAATTGGTAGCAAAATGGTAGCAAGCGGCGCAACCGATCCGGGCGCACAGTGAGCGCCCCGACCCGCCATCTCCCCAACGACGGGCCGGGGCTTGCCACAACGCACCCGGTCGCCGCAACCCAGGCGCAGAACGCATTTTCCGGCACTCACGTCGAAGTGCTGGTATTCGACGCCCAGGTCACGTGTCGGGATGCCGGCGTTGACGATGCCGGCGCGGGAACGTGGATGCGCCAAGCGGCAGAGCTTGCTGCCGGAACTATTCGGCAAAAGTTTTCAGCGAAAAGCAGAGCAGCATGCGCATCGGCTGACCGGAAGCATCGGCATAGCGCGCTTCCGTTTTGCATGGGGAATTATTGACCGTTATCATTCTCGACAAACCCAGACAGCAGTGTTGACGTTCTGTCACGGTGTCGAACAACTCCCATCCTTCCACGCCGCCACCTGATACCTTCCACGTCTGCCGCGCCTCCGGCCGCGCCTGCACGCATCCAATCTTGCGGGCTGGGCCTGCAGACGCGGCGCGAGAACTCGCCGCCGCGGCCTGCGCGAGGCGGTGATCGTCGCTTTCGCCGCGTCAACGTGACAATGTTTAAAGAAGCACTAATACTTACGCCGGTTCGGGCGTCAGTCTGAGGAATGTCGGATGAACCCTTTGGACTTGGTGAAGCTCACAGCGTTGATGGAACGCACCAGCGGTAGCCCTGAAGTGAAGATCGGGCTCATCGATGGACCGGTCGTTACCCAACATCCCGATCTGGCGGGCGAACACCTCCGCGAGATCCCCGGAAATAACGGTGCCACGTGCACGCAGGCCAACAGCACGGCGTGCCTGCACGGGACCTTTGTAGCCGGAATCTTGTCCGCAAACGCGGATTCTCCCGCACCCGCCATTTGTCCCGACTGCACCCTCCTGGTGCGACCCATCTTCGCCGAAACGACAACGGGCAGCGAGCAGATGCCGAGCGCCACGCCCGAGGAACTCGCCCCGGCCATTCTCGACTGTATCGATGCCGGCGCGCGCGTGATCAACGTGAGCGTTGCCCTCGCCCAACCTTCCACCAAAGACGAGCAGGCCTTGGAAGAGGCGCTCGATCAGGCCGCCAGGCGCGGCGTGATCGTGGTTGCGGCGGCGGGCAATCAGGGGACCCTCGGCAGTACCGCCATCACCCGTCATCCATGGGTCATACCGGTGGTGGCTTACGACCTGCAAGGCAGGCCGATGAACGACTCGAACCTGGGCAGTTCGATTGGCCGGCGGGGCTTGGGCGCACCCGGTGATGCCATCACCAGTTTGGGCGCCGAAGGACAAGCCGCTCACCCTCGGCGGAACGAGCGTTGCGGCGCCTTTTGTGACCGGGACGATTGCGCTGCTGTGGTCGGAATTTCCCGCCGCGACGGCGGCGCAAATCAAACTTGCCGTTTCCCAGGCTATCCGCACGGCGGCGAACCTCGGTGGTTCCGCCCTTGCTGGATGCCTGGGCGGCCTATCAATCCCTGCTGACGGCGAATGCGAGGAGGTGAACGTCATGGCCAAGGAAGCGAAAGCAACGACTCCCGGACCAGAGCGAACAGCCGCCTCACCGGGTGCGCCTGCCAGGATTCGTTAGCGACGAGGAGATTGGGCTTGGCGACGTCATCAAGCATGTGACCTACTGTCTTCGGGATCAAGCCCTGCGGTGGCTGCGAACGCCGGGCTGCCGCGCTCAACCGCTGGGTCGTCTTCACCGGCCGAGCCAAGTAACTCCGAGTCCGACAAATCCATGTTGAAGGAGGCTGAACTATGGAACAAGAAACGAAAGAACAATCAGCAAGCCAGGATGAGACGAGACGCGATGTCGCCGTGGTCACGCCCGCCCAGGGCGATGTCGTGAGGACTCCGCCGACCAGCGAGCGCGCCTGCCCGACCTGCGGTGCCGGCGGCTTCCATGCCGATCTCCTACGTGTATGCGATCGGCCGGATCGAGGCGCGCTTTCCGCGCCTCTCGGTCGAGAAGGAATTCGCCCAGGCGGCAGGACGCGCCGAGACCGCCGGGCAGACCGATCAGCAGGCGTTCTACAACGTGCTCTCCAAACCCGAGAACCGCTATCTCGCCCGCCAGCTGTGCTGGGTGTTGACGATTCAGGGTCTCGAAACCTACATCGTGCAGCCGCGCGATCCCAGGGATTTCGATCGGTTGGTGGAGGCCATCCGTCCCGCAACCGAGCCCGCTGGACATCGATGTCGTGATCGGTATGCGCGGGCCTATCGCTCCGCCGGAGCTTTGCAACGGGCTCATGGTCCCGATCGTTGTGTTCGACCAGATTTACTCCTTCGACCGCGATGCGCTCATCAAGGCCATCCCGCGTCCGGAGAAGATGAGCGACAAAGCAGTTCGAAGCGGCGGCGGGGGAGGTGTTCGATAGGATCCTGCAGATGACCGATAACGCGGGGGCGACGGATGAGCACCGGGCGCTGAACTACTTGGCCATGCGCTATCCCGGCATCTACGCCAAGGCGGCGGAAGAATTCGCGCGCGACTTTTCGCTGACCGGGGTGGAAGTGCGTCCTTCGCCCTTGAGCGGCACGCGCAAGATCGTCGATGTCATCTTCGCCTACACCAACCGCAACACCGATTTCACCGAGAAGTTTTTCGTGCGCGTGGATGTGACCGAGGAGTTTCCGTTCCTGGTCACCAAGCTGTCGCCGTACTATGACCGTTGAACCCAACTGAAGGAGATCCTGAAATGATCAGCATGAACATGCCAGGATTTACCGCGGACGCATCGCTCTACGAGGCGAGCGCAGCATTACCAGCAACGCTCCGCCCGCGCGGCAGTGGCATTGGGAGTGCAAGCTGCCTTGCGCATCGGCGGGGTTGGCCTCAACGCGACCTGCGGCAACTGCACGTGTGATGCCGGCATGTGCTGCACCGCCACCGCCGCTGGCTGCAAATGCGACCTCTGTGGCGCCGTGAGCGGCGGCGGGGTGCTGACGACAGGCTTCCTCTCGTAGCTATTCCAGAAGACGGGGAAGCCTTGACGCCGGGTGGTCCGTCACCCCGAGGGAGGTGGCTCCCATGACTTTGCCTGGTTATACAGCCGAAGCCTCGCTTTATAGAACCAGCGTGCACTATCGGGGCAAGCACCATGCGGGCCGCCAAGGCTACGGCAACTTGGGCGTAGCTCCGCAGGCGTGCAGCGGGTTCAAAGTCCTTGTCTGCAATCCCGCGATCCTCGCATGTAACCTTTGCCTAGCCTTTTTCCCATCGGTTCCGCTTGTCCTGGGATGCTACGCCGCTTGCTTGGGCGGCCTTTACGCCTATTGCGGCGATTGTCTGGACCTCATTGACGTGCCCAGTAACGGCGGCGGTGGCAGTGGCGGCGGCGGATGTTGTCCACGGGGCCGGAGATGCTGCGGCAGTTGTGCGAGCGGAACATGCGATGACGTATGCGTAGGTTCGGGCCAATCCTGCCCCTGATCGAGTGCTGGTTGCGACGAAGCGAAAGCCCGGAGGAATACGGTCGTTAGACCCTAGCACCGAAACGAGGTGTGTCATGACAATGGCAGGATTTACCGCCGAAGCATCACTTTACCCGTCGGCGCGCCATTACCGACGCGGTTCGATGGCACCGGTCACCGGTGCTGGCGCGAATAGAATCGTGCAGCAGCTCAAATCATGCGGTGCATGCAGTCCGCTGACATGGCCAAACGGCACCAACACCGGGGCGTGCGCGCGAGCCTGCTGCCAGCCAAGACAGGTATGAACGCCGGGCGGCGGCTGCAGGACCAAAACCGTTTGTTCTACCGAAACCTGCCAGTGCGAGGGCGCCGGTGGTTTCGGGAACTGGGGCTGGGTCCTTACGTTCTGAGCCGGTAGGAAGATTCTCTCGACGATGCCGGGGAGGCAAACATCGGTGGCCAACGGAAGCTCGGCCCGCTTCCAAGCACGCACGGCGAGCTAACACGCGCGGAGGTGTTCGACAGGTCCTGCAGACGACGGATCACGCGGGCGCGGCGAACGAGTTCGGGCGCGGACGATCTGGCCATGCGCATCGACCTAAGGCGGCGGAGGAATTCGCGCGGGATTTTTTTTCACTGAGGCGGTGACTGAAAGGAGATCCAAAATGAACATGCCCGGATTTACCGCAGATGCATCGCTCGACAAGGCGAGCGAGCACTACCCGCAACGCTCCGCAAGCGCCGCGGTCACGTTTGGGGTGCAAGCTGCGTTGCGCATAGGGGGGAACAGCCTCAACGCGACGTGCGGGAACTGTACATGTGATCCAGGGCAGTGTTGCGCCGCAACTGCGTCTGGGTGCAATTGTACCAACTGTGGCGGCACTGGCGGCGGCTCTGGCGGTGGCGGTACGGTACTGACTCTCGGGTAGCTCCTCCGGCAAGCGACCCCGACCCGCCGTGACGATTGTCGTGCATGGCTGCACAAGGTCGGCGCACGGGCCGACCCGGGGGCCCGCGCCCGTGGCTTGCAGGCCAGGAACGAAGCGAGCAGCCGCGTCCCCGTTCCGCGGCGGGCAACCTGGAGAAGCCGTCGGCCGCTCGGCCTCTATGCGCTAGAAGCGGGGCAACCCACCGAACGGATCCGGGAACGGGTCGGGCATCGGCGGGTCCTCGTAGCAATTCCCGAACAGGCATGCGCTGCACAACGCGCGTGGACGCCAGCCGTGGCGCTCGCACTGGTCGAGGATCCAGTCGCAGTTCCGGCACGCCGGAATCGCGGGGACGACGACGTTCGAGCGCGACGAGGACGGCCTGCCGCTGCGATAGCGCCCACGCGCTGGATGCAGTGACTGGTCAGCGGTGAAGCCCGGCATGTTCATGGCGTTCATCTCGGTCTCCTTCGGTTGATCTCCTCGTCAATGGTCGCAGGATGGCGATACCTTTGCACGGAGAACGGCGGCTATTCGGTCGCATCGATCCGCACGAAATGGATCCCGCGCGAACTCCCCGCCGTGTCGGCGTAGGTAGCGGGATGCCATGGCCAGGTGTTTTGTGCCCGGTGCTTGTCCGTCCCGCGTATTTGTCGTCTGCAGGATCTATTCGAACCCGGTTCTTCAACTCTACTCTGCACGCTAGTCCGCGCAAGATGCCGCTTCACAGGCTCTCGACCATCCGGACCATGCCGACCAGAGCTGATGGCAATTGGCCCGGCATCGCCGCTATGGCCATCCCGGTTGCCGAAAATCATCCTCGGTGTAAGATTCATCAACGCAGTCGAGCTCCGAGCGCAGCTCAAGCCGCTGCCTCCTGATCCCTTTGTCACAAGATCCGGCGATAGCTTTCGCAGGAGAAATACTATGCCAGACAAATACCCTTCGATGAGAGGCCCAATGAGACGTCGCCAGTTCATCACACTGCTAGGCGAGGCGGCGCGGCGGTGTGGCCGCTCACGGCGCGGGCGCAGCAGCGGGATCGTATGACCAACTAAGAGGAGGTGTGAAATGAAAACTATAAATGTGCCTGGATTTACTGCTGAGGCATCATTGTACAGATCGGCAAGGCTGTACGGCGGATACAGGAGAACGGGGCTTGACACGGCCGCGGCTGTTGTGGCGGCGGCGGGAACATGCTTCTTCCAAGTCCAGAAGTGCTGCGGCCAACTTAACCCCGACGGGACATGCGACGGAGTTTGCTGGCCAAAAACCGAACCTTGTCCAATAACTCCGCCTTCGGAGTGCATCGATCAACTTGGTAATGAGGGTTGTTACCCGAGCGTCGATGGTACACTTATCAAGCTTTGTCGGTGTGGCAGTACAGGCACCTGTGGGCCTTGCTTCCCTATGTCAGTTACGGTGGACACGGTGTTTGGTCCCCACAGAGAAGACCTTGGGATGAGGACATTATGCCGCTGTGGGGCGGGCGCGAGTACAGGTGGAGGGGTGTTCAATACAGTGGAGGAGTATTTTCTCAGTAGAGCTTAACTGGCCGCAGGTAAGCCACTTGCGCCGCCGTTTGGTCTTGGCGCCGCCTGATGCGGTGCTGGTACAAGTCCCGGCCCGGAGATCGCGCTCCGGGTCGGGGCGCGTCCTGCCGATTTCTTCCAGAGCGGCGAGCCGGCTGCGGTCATCGCTACCAACTCGGCGACTGCGTGCACATAGAAGTAGAGCGCGTCGAGGGCTGACCCGCCGTCGCCACCGCCGCTGATCGCTCTGCCGTAAGGAATTGGCCCCCGAGAGCCTAGCAGGCCGCTGAAAATGCAACTCAGGTACCGGTGATTTCGCTTTCGGTGGAACGCTGGCGTTATCTGGGTCGGTGTGGCTATTGGGGCGGCTTGGCGTCACTCAAGCCACAGCTCCAAGCAACCGCGGCAGCTTGATGAGATTGTAGCCGGCCATTGTGAGGGTGAATTTGAAGCCGAGCTTCTTGACGCCCCGCAGCATGGGCCGTGCCAGCCCGCCGATGGTCTTGCCCCAACCGAACGGCTCCTCGATGCGCTTTCTCTTCTGCTGGCTCACCGCATAGCCGGCATGCCGCGTGGTACGGGCGTCGATGGCGGAACGCCGGCCGCTGATGTTCTGTGCGATGTGCGGCGTCACGTTGAGCGCGCGCATGTCGGCGACGAAGGCCGCCGCGTCATAGCCCTTGTCGGCGCCCAGGGTGATGCGACGAGCCCCGGGCGAATGGCGCACGATCATCTCTTCGGCCGCCTGGCGCTCGGCGGTACCGGTCGCCTTCGTCAAGGTCGCCGCGACGATGAGCCCGCTGCGGTTTTCCATCAGCGCGTGGCCCATGAAGCTGAGCTTGGCTTCCTTGCCGCGTCCCTTGCGATAGAGCTGCGCCTCGGGATCCGTGCTCGAGGCATGCGTGGCGTTGCTGCGCTTCTCGCCGTGAAAATCGCGCTCGCCATTGCGGCCGAGCCGGGCGGATCGCTCGAGCCGTCCTTCGCCTTGAAGCTCTTCATCGAGGCCCAGGCCGCAATCTGCGTGCCGTCGACCGAGAAATGCTCGTCCGACAACAGCCCGCGCAGCTCCTTGGTGATCCATGAGCTCGGCCAGGAACTTCCGCGCCACGTCCGCCTCGAGCAGTCGATCGCGGTTCTTCGTGAACACCGTCGGCACCCACACCGGCTCGTCAACGCCAAGCCCGACGAACCAGCGGTAGAGCAGGTTGTAATCGAGCTGCTCCATCAACTGCCGCTCCGACCGGATCGTATAGAACGCCTGCAGCAGAAGCGCCCGCAGCAACCGCTCAGGTGCGATCGAAGGCCGACCGCTGTCCGCGTAAGCCTTGGAAAAATCGCTATCGAGCGCTGCCAAAACCTCGTTCACCACAGCCCGGACCAAGCGCAGAGGGTGCTTCGCAGGAACCCGCTTCTCAAGGTCCACATAGGAAAACAGTTCACCCGTCCGCTCATCCGTGCCACGCATCCGTGCCTCCCGCTTCGCGGGCCACCACGAAATCATATTCGCAACCCCTTGTCAGGAGGCTTTTTCAGCAGCCTGCTAGCGCACGGGCGGCAGGTTAGTTCCGAAGCAGCCTGATTGATTTTTTTGGTTCAATTGCTCGGCTTCGAGCGCCAGCCTCATCCACGTCCGCGCCATGTCGATTAGGATGGCTTGCACTCTCGCATTTGGTGCACTCTCAGCCATCGCCCGACATTCAGCCGAACGTGTCCGGTCGTCGTGACGAAAAACAATCGCGCCTACAAGGATTTCCGATCTGGCTTATGCGGGACCGGGTTGTGTGCTGAGCCAAAAGGAGCTTCGGCGCATCGGTCAATGGGATGCCATCGTGTATTGCAAGAGATGGATTCGAAATTTCAAACGGCGATGGCGGCTGCGATTACATCGGGGGGGCGGAGAGTGCACCCGCCAGCGCCTCAACGCATTTCGGCACGCGAGCCCCGGTTGCTAATTATTGCCGCCCTTGATGATTAGGGCGCGGCCGCGAGAACTCGCGGGTGCGCGCACTCATTTCGACGTAGCGCTACTCGAACAACTCTATCCCCCCGTCAGGTCGTCCTGCAGAATTGAGACCCGCCACGGCCATCACCAGCAGTCCGATCGCCAGGATCGAACCGAAGACAGAGCCGGCCTCAAGAATCTGAACAAGACGATAAGTGGGATTTCTGCCTGACAAGGGCCAAGATGGCTGTGAACAGGAGAGATGATGAGCAGACGACCGCGCCGGAACCACACACCGGCCTTCAAGGCGAAGGTGGCACTGGCCGCCATCAAGGGCGAGAAGACGCTAGCCGATCTGGCGCAGCAGTTCGACGTCCATCCCAACCAGATCACGCAATGGAAATCGCAGCTTCAGGAAGGAGCTGCCGGGGTGTTCGGTCCGGGCGGCCGCACCGGACGTGCCACCGGCGCATTGATATCAAGTCACTCCATGCGAAGATCGGAGAGTTGACGCTGGAGAACGATTTTTTGGAAGGCGCGCTCGGCAAGGCGGGTTTGCTGAGCGCAAAGCGATGATCGATCGTTCCCACGATCTGCCGATCACGCAGCAGGCGCAGGTGCTGGGTATCAGCCGGGGCAGCGTCTATTACCGGCCGAGCGGCCATCTCGGACGCCGATCTTGCCATCATGCGGCGCATGGATGAGCTGCATCTCGAGTATCCGTTCGCAGGCAGCCGGATGCTGCGTGACCTGCTGGCGGCGGAGGGCTTCAAGATCGGCCGCCAGCACGTCAGCACGCTGATGAAGCGGATGCGCATGGAGACGCTGTATCGCAAGCCGAACACGTCCAAACCGGCGCCGGGCCACAAGATCTACCCGTATCTCCTGCGCAATCTGCCGGTGACGCGACCGAACCAGGTCTGGGCCATGGACATCACCTACATTCCGATGGCGCGCGGCTTCGTCTATCTCACCGCCGTCGTCGACTGGTTCAGCCGCCGGGTTCTCGCCTGGCGTCTATCGATCACCATGGAAGTGGGGTTCTGCATCGAGGCGCTTGAAGAGGCGCTCGCCCGGCACGGCAGGCCGGACATCTTCAACACCGATCAAGGCAGCCAGTTCACCAGTGCCGACTTCACCGGCATCCTCATCAGGAACGGCATCGCCATTAGCATGGACGGCAAGGGCGCATGGCGCGACAACGTTTTCGTCGAGCGGCGTCTGGCGCTCGGTGAAGTATGAGGAGGTGTATCTCCGAGCCTACGATACGGTCTCCGAGGCCCGCGCCTCGATCGGTCGCTACTTCGGCTTCTACAACGCAAAGGCCCCATTCGAGCCTTGACCGGCAGACGCCCGACCATGCTTACTTCAGTCGCTTGCCGCAGATCGCGGCAGCCTGAACCCGGCAGACGCTCCACTTATCCAAACCGAAACGCTGTTCAGACAAACCGAGCCACCTCTCTCGGCTTGACCGCGATGGCAAGTGATGTTCTGGCCGACGCACGCACCGGCAAGAATGGTCGGCACGCATTGGCCGGGTTGTTCCGACAGTCGGTATTTGGTCGCCTCGCCGGGTACGAGGATGTGAACGACGCCGAACGTCTGCGCCATGATCCGGCAATGCGCTGGATCGGCGGCGGCGACGCGGCGCACGGGAGCGCGGCCTCGCCGAGCCAGATGGGCCGCTTTGAGACGCAATGGCTCGCGGCGCCCAAGAACTTCGCTGCTCTTGCCGACCTGTCTGGCCAGTGGATCGACCTTGTGCATGGCCGAAGGCCTCCGCGTGGCATCGTGTCGCGTCGGCTTCATCGTGACGAACATGAGCCGCCCGGCTGAGCGCGTCGTGGCCTTCTACAACAAGCGCGGGACGTGCGAGCAATGGATCAAGGAGGGCAAAGGCGCGATCAAGTGGACGCGACTATCGTGCCGGACGTTCGCCGCCAACGCGGTGCGGCTCCAGCTTCATGCGCTCGCCTACAACCTCGGCAATTTCCTGCGCACGCTGGCGACGCCGGAGCCGATCAAGCACTGGTCGCTGACGACCTTGAAGGACAAGCTGATCAAGATCGGCGCGAAGGTGGTGAGCCACGGCCGCTATGTTATCTTCCAGATGGCCGAGGTCGCCATCGCACGGCAAATGTTCCAGGAGATTTTGCGGCTCATCGCGGAGCTACGACCGCAGCCACCACGCGGTAGCGTGAGACGTCTCGATGTCATGCATTCAAGAGCAACCGACAGAGGAGTAAGTCCAAATGCCGGGAAAAACGCCGGATCAGCCCTCAACGCCATTTGAACGGCCTGGAATGTCGGAGGCTGCAAGACCTTCAGTTCTGGGCTTGCGGCAATTTAGAAACCCTAACCTTTACGTCAGTTCGGGATTTCATCTGGGGAATCCCCGGCTAAGAGCCTTTAAGCGTAACGTGCGGTAGAAAGCTAAGGCACAACCGACATCTGCTGCGGGTCAACATGCGGAGGAAACGAGGACGACGAAAATGAGTAAGGCCACAATACCCGGATTTACAGCGGACGCCGGGTGCTATCAGAGCGACGCGCACTATCGAGCGGGATCGGTGGCTCCCCTCCTTTCACAACGAAATGAGGTATCCCCCCCCTCTCATTGCTACGGTCCGCATTGTTGCTGGACAGGAAGGGGCGGGGGCGGAGAGCTTCTGTTTTGCTGTTGGCATACTGATACGGGCGAGATTGGCGGCTTGCCTGCTTGAGGTATCCTGCTTCCGTCTAGTTAGAGGGTTGAGACTCATTAGCTCATCCGGGTCAGCACGTTCCGGACCTGCGCAGCGTTTCCAGTCTAAATACTTCTTCGGCGAAGCGGCAGATACCTTTTCCTACATCATGGGAATTGCCAATAAAATGACGCCGGGCGCGGCTTGGATCGCAGCTGTCGGAGAGACATTCCTGCTCTAAAGCTGTCCCGATACGAAATGATGGTCGACGCCGAATTGGACGTTGCGAATTCGCAGGCTGGACCCAAACGAAGAAGACGATTTCAAGTGCATGGGTTGCATGTAGGGACGTGGGCTTTCGTTCGAGTTGCCTGAGGTGGGACCGCGTTAGAGCGGCAAAGGAGCGGCTGGATAGCCCCTGCAGCTCTGAGCGCGGCCCCGGTCTGCACTACGGGGGTGCCGAGGGTGCAGACGCTTGTTGGTCGCTTTGCTCTCGGCGCGGGTTGTGTTGCTCTCAGCCAAACATTTGATCTTGGCGGCCAAACAGTTGTTCTTGTCGGCCAAACACGCGGTTGCGTGAATGAGCCTGCCTGGGGGCGCTTTCAGCGGGAACTGTCGGCAACCCGGCTACACCCTCTGGACCGGGTCCATAGGGCCATTATGGCATCGTGACGAAATGGCCTTGCCTGCCGTTATCGAACCCTGCCTGCCATCCCCTGGCGAGCAACCGCCAACCGGGCCGGGCTGGGTGCATGAGATCAAGCACGATGGCTATCGGCTGATGGCCCGACGCGATGCCCTGTCGGTTGGCATCCGGCTGGCATGACTGGGCGTCCCGCTATCCGCTGATCGTCGAGGGGTTTGATGATACACTTGCCGGGTACCGGAGAGCAGCAAGGCACCGGCGCCATGCTACATTGGATTCTGTCCCGGCTCGGCGCCTACGTCGCTGTCTTGGTCGCAGTCGGGCTTTTGTTTCTGGCAGGGGCGTCAGTGTATGCCTTGATGTGGCCGAGGCCGGTGGTGCCCTTCGGGCAAATGGGTCATTAGAGAGTATTTTTGAATTCCTTCTCGTTAAGCCTCCGAGAGAATCCCCGGCGACCTCGTGTTCGAGCATGCCTGCAGGATGGGACTGGAGGGCATCGTCTCTAAGCGACTGGGCTCCGCTTATCGCTCCGGCCGCACCAGCGACTGGTTGAAATTTAAAAATCCGAATGCGCCGGCGGTGAAGCGGGAAGCAGAAGAGGAGTGATCATGCTGCGTCTGGATCAACTTGCGCCGACCATGGGTGTCGAGAGCTGGATCATAATGGCCAGTGGTGCCTTCCTGCTCAGCCTCTGCTTTTTGGTGAGTTTCATCGCAGCCGACGCCTGGATGTCACGCCAACCGATCTCGCTTCGAAGCATCTGCTCGAGTGTGCTGGAGCTTTACGAAAGTCGCGGCGAGATTACCGACAACGAGAAATGGCAGCAGGAGCTTAGTCGCCTGCGTAATGACTGCGCAGTCGCGCTCAGCACCAAATACAGCCCGACTGGCACTCGGTAGTGCCCGCCCCGCCGAGTGGCCTGGCTCATGGCTTCTGTAATCTATCGATGTCCCACGAAAGCCGTGAACGTACAGGTTTGGTTTGACGAGCCCACCAACGATCGGCGAGACCTACATTTCGATACGATGCCCGGCCTGTGCCCGCAGGTCCACCTCGTAAACCCGGTGACCGGGAAGACGCCGGCCAACCGGGTAGCCCTCTCGCTTAACGGGCGGCCCCCTGTGACCAATGTTCCGCGCGGAAAATACCTCGGCAAGCGCGTATGGCGATCCACCTAAGGACGAAGCGGAGCATTTCATCCGATGTCCGGCCTGTGGTGGCTGGGTCGACTGCCGTGATCTCGGTCAAGTGTTCGAGCACGAGGGGCCTTTGCCACATCCGGCACAGGATCAACCGCAATGACAGGCGCGCAGTTCGAGATTTCCATAGACGGCGTACCGCGAACCTATCGCGACCAGAAGGACCTCGCTTTGCTGGCCGCGCAGATTCTGAAGTCCAGAAATCCCAACAGTGTGATTAGGCTGAAAGACTTGAAGACCGGGGAAGAGATCGTCATCGCGTTCAAGGCGGCGCAACAATAACGGAATGCTCACGCTGCCGATCGGACCGCTCGCCGGACTGGCTCAAGTTCAAGAATCCATAAGTGGTTCGACGCGGGAGATCTGCCGCTCTGCTACTCTTGTAGCCTATTTCTCAACCACTCCGGGGATGCCCAAGGGGTGCGCCACCAGCAGGGGCTCCACTTTTCCACCGCCAGCCATCTGCGGGTGCGATGGCTCAAAGCCCTCGCGCAATTCTCGCTTCAATACCAGCGAACGCGCCATAAGGAAGGCGTCTTTTAGATTATTGGCCCGACGGAGCGCAGCATTGAAAAAGGCGTCGCCGAAATAGGTCCATTTGGCTTTGTCCTCGCATCCGAACGACGGGTGGTCAGCATCTGCCGCGGTGATGACAAGTGTTTCAGCATCGGCGAGACGAGGTATGAAGACGCCAGAATAGCAAGCCGAAATGATCACGACCTTGTTTCGCACTCCCGTGCGGCCGAGCATCTCGGAGAGATGGGATGGCTTGAGAGTTTCGACCAGCCGTCCTGCCACGACGGCAAGGCCATCGCGGGAGCCGTGCGACGTAAGAATCAGAAACAGAATGTCGCTCTCGCCATTCATCTTTTTTGCTTCCGCTTGCAATGTTGTTGCAAGCGTCTCGACAGTCGCGCTGCCGCCCGTCTTGGTATTGTATTTTACGATCACTGGGTCACCCCCGAACCGATTGGCGACGATTTGCGCTGCACCGGTGGCCTCACGCCGAAAAACGCCTTGATCGCCAAACAGACCGAACGACACCACGGTCATCTTGCGAGGGTTCTCTGCCGCATGCACCGCGGCAACCATCGACGCCCACGTCAGAAGGAAAACGATGACGGACGCGCTGAGCCGCCTTACTAAAAATTCAATCGTCACAACGAACCTCCGGCGGCAAACCCGCCTACATGAGCGAAGGCTGAACAGGTCGCTCCGTCTTCTCACAGACAGGGCGCATGTTCAATTTGCTCCGCGGCGAGCGCCGCGATGCGAGCGCGGGTCATCTTAGAAAGTAAGCATCCATGCCGGCTCGGCGGTGACCGCTCGCTTCCGGCCTCCTTGAGCCGACGATCACAGCGTGACCTCGAACTGATCGTCTGAAGCACCGTCCATTGGAGAAAAGTTGGAGATGCCGGCCGGACCAAGCTCCATTTGGGCGCTAAGATGCTGAAATCGTTGGCGCTCCCTAGGGGACTCGAACCCCTGTTTTCGCCGTGAGAGGGCGCTATTGGCCTCAGGCCATCGCCGATACCCCTCGGCAACTGTAGTGGGTGAACCCACTCGTCGGGAACTCCAGAGGCCGAAATCGAGCCACGAGTTCATGCCGAGCCGTACAATCGGCCTCGCAAGTAACCTGCTTTGCTTCTTCACTACCGAAACATCCAGCGAACGTTTTGGTCACCAAATTGGTCGCGAACTCGGGACCACGGGTCGGTATTGAACGGGACGGATCGGCACGTGCGGCCGATTTTCGCAATACAAATCAACACTTCGGGGGACAGAACGAAACGGGTCGGGCTGGCCGCAAACAAATC
>CAWIGD010000030.1:0-16420 GCA_963835165.1 uncultured Alphaproteobacteria bacterium | reverse complement strand
GAAGCAACATGCAGCCAGAAGCAACGCGGCGGCGTGGACTTGAAACAGCGACGTATCGCGTACATCTTCCGCCCGGCGCGATCGGCGCCCAGTCAACTTGACGGACAAGGATCCATCCCTATGGCGTTTTCGATGTCTCAGGCGTCGCTCCCAGCTCTTGAGATCGGTCTCAACGCGCTGTCGGCCATTCTCGACAAGGCCGAGGCCTTTGCCGCTGCCAGGAAGATCGACCCGGCGATCCTGCTCGATACGCGGCTGGCTCCCGACATGTTTCCGCTGGTTCGACAGGTGCAGGTGGCGACCGATCTCGCCAAGAACGGCGCGGCGCGCCTCGCCGGCGTCGAACCGCCCCGCTACGAGGACAAGGAGACCACGATCGCCGAGCTCAAGGCCCGGCTCGCCAAGACCGTCGCCTTCATCAAGACGCTCGACGCCAAGCGGGTCGACGCCGCGGTCGATCGCCAGATCACGTTTCCCCTTGGCCCGACCAACAAGGGCGAGATGAACGGCGGCGACTACCTCAACCATTTCGTGCTGCCGAACGTCTATTTCCATCTCACCGCCGCCTACGCCATCCTGCGTCATTGCGGCGTCGAGATCGGAAAGCAGGATTTCCTCGGTGCGATTCCCATGAAGGTGACGTGACCGATCGCGCGGGCGCGTCGGCGAGATGCCGGACACGACGCAGGTGATCGCGGCCGTGCCGCGGGCCGCGGCCGAAGTGAAGCCCGCCCCCTTCCAAAGCCCCGGCTTGAGCCGTACGATTTCGATATCCGCGGTTGGGAGACGTCCATGGGGCGGCAGGATTTCCTCGACATTCGGGACAGCAGCAAGGTCGTCGCGCTCGACTTCGGCAGCGCCGAATTCAGACGGAATGCGCACCGCCTCGTCGCGGGCTGGGCGCGGCAGCCGCCGTTCTATGTTCTCGGCGATGGCCCGCCCCAGGTGATCGTCGGGCGCTACGCCGACGTTCACGAGGTATTTTCGGACGCCGAACGGTTTGCGTCGCAACTGCCGAAAGGGCCGGGCTACGAGCAGTACGACAAATTCATGGGCTTCCCGTTCCTCACCCAGATGGACGGCGAGCAGCACGCGCGACTCCGCCGCCTGCTGATGCCGGCATTCTCCTCGCGCCGCATGGCGCAGATGGAGTCCAGCATCACCGACATCGTCGAAGCCATGCTCGACGACATCGAGCGGCAGGGGCCTGCGTTCGATGCGATGACGCAATACGGCGCCAGGCTCGTGGTCGGCGCGCTGGTGACCACCATGATGGGCCTGAACGAGGAGCGGCGACAAATCCTGCTCGACTACCAGGACATGGTGCCGCTCGCCACCGCGATCAAGCCGGGGCAGCCCTATCCGCCGGAATGCCAGCGCGCGACCAATGCGCGCGGCGGATCTTGTCCGCGACGTCATCGCCGAGCGTCGCGCCGGTCTGCGCGCCGATTTCCTCAACGATCTTGTTCAGGCGCGAGACCAGGGCGACAAGCTGAGCGACCAGGAACTGTTCGGCATGATCTTCGGGCTGTTCGGCGCGCTTGCCGCGACCAGCCGCTCGGCCGGCGGCGCGCTCTATACGCTCTACACCCACACCGATCAGCTTGCGCAGTTGATCCGCGACCCCGGGCTGATCCCCGACGCCATCGAGGAATGCCTGCGCATCGCCAGCAACGGCTACTTCACCTTCGCGCGCATCGCCACCCGCGACACCGAGGTCGGCGGCACGGCGATCCGCAAGGGCATGATCGTGCGGCCGTCGCCGCTTGCGGCCAACTACGATCCCGCCGTGTTTCCCGATCCGCTGCGCTTCGACATTCATCGCAAGCCGAAGCGGATACTCTCGTTCGCCGTCGGCCCGCATCATTGCGTCGGCAACATCCTCGGCCGCACCACCATCACGATCGCGATCCGCCGGCTGCTCGCGCGCTTTCCGAACGCCCGCCTTGCCGATCCCGGACTTCGTGCCGGTCTACGGCGGCTCGGTCGGCGAGTTGCGCCTGCAAAGCCTGCCGATGATGATCCAATGAGCGCGGTCCTGCGTCGAACCTTGCTGGCCGTCCTCGTCGCCGGCCTATGCCTGCCATGGCCGGCGCTCGCGCAGCCGCAGTATCCCAGCGAACCCATCAAGCTGATCGTGCCCTATGCCCCGGGCGGGGTGCCGGACACGACCGCGCGCCTGCTCGCACAGAAGCTGCAGGATCGTGTCGGCCAGACCGTGGTGGTGGAGAACCGCGCCGGCGGCAACGGCAGCATCGCGGCCGGCGTGATCACCGCCGCGCCGGCGGACGGCTATACGCTCCTCGTCGTCGACACCACGCTGCTCTCCGTCAGCCCGTTGTTCGTCAGCCAGCTGTCCTACGATCCGCAGAAGGATTTCGTGCCGATCGCGGCGCTGGCGCGCACGCCGCTGTTTCTTGCGGTGAGCGCGGACACGCCGATCAGGACGCTCCAGGAGTTCATCGATCATGCCAAGGCGCATCCCGGCCAGCTCAACTACGGCTCGGCGGGGATCGGCAGCACGCATCATCTGACCATGGAGGCGATGAAGTCGGCGCTGCATCTCGACATCACCCACATACCCTATCGGGGAACCAGCCAGGCGGTGCCGGCCCTGCTCGGCAATCACGTGCAGGTGCTGTGGGCGTCCTATCCCAATCTCAAGGCCGGCGTCGAAGGCGGCAGGATCAGGCTGCTGGCCAACAACGGTCTTGGCCGCTCGCCGCTGTTGCCCGAGCTTCCGCCGCTGGCCGATATCATTGCGGGCTTCGACATGGTCAGCGTGATCGGGGTCTACGGCCGCGCCGGCACGCCGGAGCCGATCGTCCGCAAGATCGCGGCCGAAGCCGGCGCCATCATGAACCAACCCGAAATGAAGTCGGCGCTGGCGCCGCTGGGAATGGAGCCGGTGGGCGAGGGGCCGGGACCATTCGCGAAGATGATCGCGCAGGAGATCAACTCGATCACCAAGGTGGTCGAGAGCGTCGGCCTCAGAGCGAAATGATCGCGGGAATCTGTCCGTCCAGGCTTCGCCACCGAACCTGTCACGGCAAACCGGATCGGACTACGGCGACAGAAAAAATGGCACAGCGGCGTGCCGAGCTATATCGAAAGCGAATCGATTGCAGCAGACAGGCCGACGCGCAGGGACTGCACCTGTTCCAGCGCATCCGCTTCATCAGAACGTGCATATGGGGATGAGAGCAGCGGCACGATGCCGCTCGTGTCGCGGACCGCTCGCCCCGTGCACACCGGATCAGTAACCGGGTACCCTCGTCTGTCGGCGCAGATGACAACCTGATCACGCGCGCGACGCTCCGCCGAACGTGGGTCCACCAGTCTTCCGTTGACACCGAAAAGACCGCGGCTTCTACTCCTGCTGCGGTCACAGCCCACGCCTGCACGATCGGACGGTCGAGGTGTAGCAGATGGCATCGGACATCTTTGCAAAGATCGGCGACATCAAAGGCGAATCCGCCGACGCCAAGCACAAGGACGAAATCGAGGTGCTGTCGTTCTCCTGGGGCGTCACCAATGGAGCGACCATTGGTGCCGGTGGTGGTGCCGGCGCCGGCAAGGCGACCTTCCAGGATCTGTCCATCGTTCACACCATCGACAAGGCGTCTCCGCTGCTGCTGAAGGCGTGCGCGACGGGTGAGCACCTGAAGGAAGCCACCATCACCCATCGCAAGGCGGGCAAGGGCCAGCAGGAGTACCTCGTCGTCAAGATGAACGACGTCATCATCACCGGCGTCGTGCATGGCGGCTCCGGCGAGGGGTCATCGGAGACGGTGAGTCTCGTGTTTGCCAAGGTCGACTTCGAGTACCGGCCGCAGAAGATCGACGGCACGCTCGATGCCGGAATTCATTTCAAGTTCGACATCAAGGCCAACAAGTCCGGCTAGCGCGGTCGATTCGAAGTTGCTGCCGTGCCGCCGGCGGAGCACGCCTGACGGCTGGACAGCTCATGGAGCCGTCAGAATCATCGACGCGTGCGTTGACGCTCGAGGAAGCGGTCTCGTTCGCGATCATCCTGCAGAAGAACGAGCAGCTCGCCGAGGCCCACGAGCTGTTCCGCCGCATCATCGAGGCCGCGCCCGATCATCCCCGTGCGTTGCATTACGCCGGCGTGCTCGCGCACCAGCAGGGGCGCAACGACGAAGCCCTCGCGCTGATCGAGCGCAGCCTCGCGCTCGCGCCCGACCAGGCGGACTGGTGCAGCAACCGCGGCATCGTGCTTCAATCGGACGGCAGGCTGGAGCCTGCGATCGCCTCGTACCGGCGTGCGATCGCCCTCGATCCCGGCCACGCCAACGCCCACAACAATCTGGGTGTGTTGTTGCGGGCGACCGGACGGCCGGTCGAAGCGGAAGCCGCGTATCGCGAAGCCATCCGCCTGAACCCCGAACATATCGACGCCTACACCAACCTCGGCATTCTGCTCAACAGCCTTGAAGCGCACCGGGGAAGCCGCGGCGTGCTACTGCAAGGTGATCACGCTGCGGCCGAAATATCGCGAAGCGCGCAAGCTTCTGGCGCTGGCGCATTGCACCTTGGGCGAGTTCGGCAAGGCCGCGCAGATCTTCGAGCAATGGCTCGACGAGGAGCCGGACGATCCGATTGCGCGGCACATGCTGGCGGCATGCACGGGCCGGGATGTGCCCGCGCGCGCGTCGAACGGCTTCGTTCAGGCGACCTTCGATAGTTTCGCGTCCAGCTTCGAGGCGAAGCTCGCGATCCTGTCTTATCGTGCGCCGGCGCTCGTCGCGGCCATGCTGGAGGATTCGGGCCTCGCGCCGTCGCATCGTCTCGACGTGCTGGACGCGGGCTGCGGAACCGGGCTCTGCGGCGCGGCGGTCGCGCCGTTTGCGCGGCGGTTGGTCGGGGTGGACCTCTCCGACGGGATGCTGGCGCATGCCAGGGACAAGAACGTCTACCACGCGCTGATCAAAGCCGAGCTGGCGGAATACGCGGGAGCCAACCGCGAAGCCTTCGACCTGATCGTGTCGGCCGACACGCTGGTCTATTTCGGCGACCTCACGCGCGTCATCATGGCGTTCGCGGGCGCGCTGCGCCCGCATGGGCTGTTGGTGTTCACGCTCGAGCACGCGGACGGGACGACGTTGTCGACTACCGTCTGCAGCCGCACGGCCGTTACAGTCATGCCCGCACCTACGTCGAGCGGTTGCTGACGCTCGCGGGCCTGCGATCCCACATCATCCAGGCCGAGCTGCGCATGGAGGCCGGCGCGCCGGTGGCGGGGCTGGTGGTTCGTGCGGAGAAGCCGCGCGCCATGACGTGCCTGTTCCGCGCGGCGGCGGTGCAGGCGAATGCTACAGCCGAGTCTCATTATAAAGACACGTCTGATTATTGACCGCATCCCTCCCAGAACTCGTCATCGAATGCCGCGAACACGAAGTCTCGCGTCACCGCGAACAACCGACGCACGCCGCTCACGATCTGGATCATGACATCGCCCCCGTGCCCCAAACCAACACTCAATTAACGTGCATCGACGTAGACGCCGATTGAACGCACGGTGTCGGCCCGGGTTCCCACGTCGGGTGCAAATCATCGATCTGTGGCGCTGAAGTCACAGTCACACCGCAGTCCATTGTTTCCGCTGGTGATATGCAGCTTTCCGGTGCGCGCGATGTAATACATTACCGCGCGGTCGAGACGGAAAGGGATGACAATACCTCCCCGCCACGGCCGCCTGGCCCAGTTCGCGCCGGCGCTCGCGCGCATACCGGAACCATCCCGTCCGCGATGCATTGGTCTGCATGCGGACTTGTCGGGGGTTTGCAAAAAGTTCCATCGGTTTGGTCGCCGGCTTGGCCGGGGCGATCCTCGTGCGGCGCGATTCTCTGCGTCGCGGCCGGCGCCGCGCCGGTCCAGACCTCCCAAAAACACGCATCCCTGAAACAAGGATCCCCGAAGCAGGGGGCACTCAAGCGCGGCTCGCCGAAGCAAGAGTCGCTGAAACAAGAGCCCGCAAACAAGAGTCGCGCAAGCAGGAACAACAGTCGCGCAAGCAAGCGGCGTCGAAGCACGAGCCGCCAAAACAAGAGCCGTCAAAACCGGAGTCATCGAAACAAGACCCGCTGAAATTCGCCGGCAGCCAGCTCGAGCCGCTCAAATGGAGCGAGCTCGCGGGCTGGGCAACCGATGATCATCTCGCTGCCTTCGCGGCCTACGAGGCCGGCTGCCGCGCCGCCCGCAAGCGGCCGCGCGGCGACGATCACGCCCAGATCTCCGGAGCCCTCGGCAATGTCTGCCGCAAGGCGCTCGCCTTGCAGCCGAAGGATTCCGATACCGCCCGCGCCTTCTTCGAGCAGAATTTTCAGCCCGTGCGCATCGCGCGCCTGGGCGAGGGCGGGGGACTCGTGACCGGCTACTACGAGCCGATCGTTGCGGGTTCGCGCTTTCCCAGTCCCGAATTCTCCGTGCCGATCTATCGCCGGCCGCGCGATCTGGTCGCCGACGGCTACAAGCAAGGCTCGACCGCGTTTCCGAACAAGGGCGGACGCATCGGCCGCCGCACCGAGGGCAACGACCTCGTGCCGTATCACGACCGCGGCGCCATCGAGGCCGGCGCGCTCGACGGCCAGAAGCTCGAGATCTGCTGGATCAAGGATCCGCTCGACCTGGTCGCGATCCAGATCGAAGGCTCGGCGCGCGTGATCCTCGAGGACGGCACGCCGCTGCGCATCAGCTACGATTCGCACAACGGCTATTCCTACAGCTCGATCGAGCGCGCGCTGGTCGAGCGCAATCTCATGTCGCGCCAGGAGATGTCGCGCGAGCGCATCCGCGCTGGATGGTTGCGCATCCCGAGGAAGCCGCGAAGGTGCGCGCCGTCAATCGCGCCTACATGTTCTTCCGCGTCACCGGGCTCACCAACGACGGCGAGCCGGTCGGCGCGCAGGGCGTGCCGTTGACGCCGGGGCGCTCCATCGCCGTCGATCGCGTGCACGAATACGGCACGCCGTTCTTCATCGAAGGCAATCTGCCGGTCGAGAGCGCGAAGCCGGCGGCGCCGTTCGGCCGCCTGACGATCGCGCAGGATACCGGCTCGGCGATCGTCGGCCCCGCGCGCGCCGATCTCTATCTCGGCGCCGGCGACGAGGCCGGCCGCATCGCCGGCCGCATCAAGCATCGCGGCCGCTTCTCGATGCTCGTCCCGCGCGAGCTCGACCTCGCCGCCGCGGCGAGCGAACTGCCGCTCCCGGTGCCGAAACCGAACATCGCCGAGGACGACGGCGGGAAAGCGGATACGAAGCCGGACGGCAAGGGCAAGGCGGAGCCCGCCGCCGGGTCGCCCGCGCCCGCTCCCGGCAAGCCTGTGCCGTCGCCGGTGGCGAAAACGAAGATCGCCGTGCTCGACGTCGGGAAAGCGGAGCGCGAACGCAAGGCGGAGTCCGTCGGCGCGGTCACCGACGGCAGGCGTACGACGGCGCTGGCGCCGAAGACGAAGATCGCCGTGACCGAAGGCAAGAAGCCCGACCGCAAAGGCAAAATGGATTCCGACAACGCTGCCTGGACCGTCGCCGGCAAGCAGAAGCCGTCGTCGGCGGCGAAGACGAAGATCGCCGAGACTGCAGGCCGGAAAGAGACCAGCAAACCCGACGGCAAGGGCAAAGCCGAGCCCGCCAGATCAGGCGCGACCGGCAAGCCGTCATCGGGACCGAAGGCGAAGATCGCCGCGGCCGAAGCCAAGAAAGAAACCGGCAAGCAGGACGGCAAAGGCAAGGCGGAGTCCGCCGGTTCCGGCAAGATCGCCGGCAAGCAGCCGTCCTCGGGGTCGAATTCGAAAAACGCCGAGGCCGACTCCAAGAAGCAAAACGGCAAGGCCAAAGCGGAGTCCGCCAACTCCAAAGCGGATGGGAAGGCGGCGGCAAAGCCGGGCCGGCAAGCCGCCTCCGTGCGCAAGAGCGACCGCTCATTGAATTGATCGTGGCCGCAGGTCAGCCTGCCGGCATCGCCGACGTGCTCGTCTCACGAGGACGCCGCTGACGGTAAAATTATGACTCCGTGAAGGTAAGATTGTCAGGTTGAGTTTGGAGTTCCACTCCGCAGATAGATTTTTTTCAAAGGCAGGGTCTCTTTCGGCGCAGCGTCATTTTTTCTTCGTTCGAGTGTCATCACGGCGAGCAATCGTGCACCGCGAGCCCCGAACTCCTCAAGTGCCGGGGCAGGGTTTGCGCGTGATTGCACAACACACCAGCGAACAAATGTCGTCCTCGACTCGGCTGCATTCGACAGCCGACGAGAGCCAACAATTAGGAAGCTTCAGATGACCAAGAAAACGAAGCAGCACAACAATCCGGATCCGGTGTTCGATGACACTGGGCCGTCTTCGTCGCAGACACCCTACCTTGTTCCGGCTCATACGGGCGTGCAGATCGAGTTGATTCTGTCTGTGGGCGACCAGGTCGGGGTCAAGGAAGCGCCTCCGGCATTGGCGGGGCAGCCCTGGCGCATGGTCGGCATTCCGGACGGAACTCGGTGCGTTCGACAACGGCGACGGCACGATGACGGTGCTGATGAACCACGAGCTCGGGCAGGCCGTCGGCGCGGTGCGCGAGCACGGTTCGACCGGAGCCTTCGTCAGCAAGCTGACCATCGACATGACCACGCATCAGGTTCTCGACGCCAAAGATCTGTCCGAGGACGTGTTTCTGTTCAACCGAACGACCAATGCCTACGAGGAGACGACGACGCAGTTCGGACGGCTTTGCTCGGCCGATCTGCCGGCCGTATCGGCCTTCTACGATGCGGCAACCGGTCTTGGAACGACCGAGCGCATCTTCATGGACGGCGAGGAGATCGGAAACGAGGGTCGCGCTTTCGCGCACATCGTCACCGGCGCCGAGGCCGGCGATTCCTACGAGCTGCCCGCACTCGGCCGGATGTCCTTTGAAAACTCGCTGGCGAATGCGTATAGCGGCGCGAAGACCGTTGTCATGTGCGACGACGACTCGACGCCTGGTGAAGTCTATGTCTACATCGGCGATAAGCAGGCGACTGGTAATGCCGTCGAAAAGGCCGGTCTCACCAACGGCGAGCTCTTCGGCATTTCCGCTTCATTCGGTGATGACACCGGACCCGGTGCCTTGAACGGCACATTCCAGCTGATCGCACAGGGCAACGCCGGCGACGTTACCCATACCACCGGGACCGAGTTGCAGGCGCAGAGCGGGCCGCTCACCCAATTTGGCCGTCCGGAGGATGGAGCCTGGGATCCGAGCAATCCCGGCCGCTACTATTTTATCACGACCGGCACGCCCGCTCAGCCCACGCGCCTTTGGGCAATGGATTACTACGACATCGAGCACCCAGAGCTGGGGGGCACGATCAAGGTTCTGGTCGAGGGAGTATTTTCCAACTCGGATCCGAATAGCGCGCTTCCGCTTATGCTCGACAACATGACGGTCACCGAGTCCGGCCTTGTGATCATGCAGGAGGATCCAGGCAACAATCCGCGCCTGGCCAAGGTGTGGATGTATGACCCTCACGCGGACAATGGCGTGGATCCCCTCGGCGGCCTTACCGAGATCGCGCACCACGACCCGGCGCGCTTCACGGCGGGGCTCAATACGCCTGCCCCGGGTGGTACATTCAACTCGGACGAGGAATCCTCCGGCGTGGTCGACGTGACCAGCCTGCTCGGAAATGGAGAGAAGCTCGCATTCCTGCTCGACACGCAGGCGCACTATGCCAACAGCTTTCCTGAGCTCGTCGAAGGCGGGCAGCTGATGGCGATGTATGTCAATCTGCCGAATCCCGGCAACAGCAAGTTTGACGGCGGTAACGGCAACGACACATATGACGGCGGGTTCGGTAACGACAAAATCAGTGGCGGTAGGGGTGACGACGTCCTGTTCGGCAGTTACGGCAACGACAAGATTGACGGCGGCGACGGCAACGACAGCCTCGATGGCGGACCCGGCGACGATGACATCGCCGGTGGCAAGGGCAACGACCATATCGACGGCGGCACCGGCAACGATGTGCTCAAAGGCGAGCAGGGCGACGATGTTATTGCTGGTGGTGTCGGCAATGATCGTCTCATTGGTGGTGACGGCCGTGACACGCTCACCGGCGGCGTGGGAGATGACGAGCTCCAAGGCGGTCAGGACGCCGACACGCTCGACGGCGGTCAGGGCAGCGACCAGCTCGAGGGCGGGGACGGCGCCGACACCTTGCGCGGCGGTAGCGGCAACGACAGCATCGACGGCGGCGCAGGCGGTGACTTCATCGACGGAGGCGCGGGTAACGATGTTCTCAGAGGCGGCGCCGGGCCCGACACGTTCTTCTTGGCGTCGCCGTTCGACGGCGCCGACATGATATTCGATTTTCATGCCGGGCAGGATCACATCATGCTCGACGTCAATGCCAACCCGGCCCAAGTGGCGTTCGTCGGTTTCGAAGACGGGGTGGAAAACGTTCCCGCTTCGGGGCCGGCCCTGATCTATTCGGATGTCACGGGCGACCTGTTCTGGGATCCGACGGGTGGAAACGCGGCGGACCAGGTCCTGATCGCCACACTGACGACCTCGCCGGAGTTGCATCGGGCGGACCTCCTGCTTGTATAGAAGTCGAGCTGGGCGGATCGGCGCGCGGCCCGCTCTGCGGCGGGTGGGTCGCGCGCGAAGTCCGCCAATTCCAACGCGGATGGGAGAGCGGCGGCAAAGCCGGGCCGGCAAGCCGCCTCCGCGCGCAAGAGCGACCGCTCATTGAATTGATCGCGGCCGCCAGCCGGAACCGGCCGCCCCCCGCGCGCATCGGTTCCGGCAAGGTCCGTCACCCGCTCCCCGGTACTACTTTTCCCCGTTCCCGCTGCGGGCAAAGGATTCGCGGGCAGAATTCGAACAAACCCGTCGATTGCGCCGTCCCTGACAGGGGCGCTGCCGGATACGGGTGGTCGTCGCCGATGCTCCAGGCGGCGGGCGCGTGTTATCATGCGCCACTATGACCGGATGCCCGGACGTGCGTCCCCGTGGCACAGTCCGTCCCGTTCGTTGGAGCGGATCATGAGATCGAGATGGCGGAGCGGATTGATCGCTTGCCTTGTCGTCCCCGTCATTGCGATCGTGTCGGTGCCGTTGCGCGCCGCCGCGCAGCAGAATGACGTCGCGGTCGCGCAGAAGCGCTTCCAGGACCTCTACGCCGCCGGTGACTATTCCGCCGCGCTTGCCGAGGCGCAGAAAAACGAGGCGGCGGCCAAGCGCGGCGGCACCAACAATTTCGCCTACGTCTCGGCGCTGAACGACCTGGCCCGCGCCCACCAGGCGCTGGGCCGCTACGGCGAGGCGGCCGGGATGTTCAAGCAGGTGCTCGGCACGCTGCAGAAGAATCTCCCGCCCGGCGATGCCCGCCTGGCCCAGCCGCTCGCCAACCTGGCCACGGTGTATCTGCTGCAGGCCAATTCCGTCGAGGCGGAGAAACTGTACAAGCAGGCGCTCGAGATCTCGACCAAGGCGCAGGGCGGATCCAATCAGAACGTCGCCCTGCTCATGAGCAATCTCGCCGACGTCTACAAGGCCCAGGCGCGCTATGACCAAGCCGAGGCACAGTACAAGCGCGCGCTCGACATGGCGGAGAAGACCGGCGGCCCGTCGAGCCTGCTGGTGGCGCTGATCCTCAACAACCTCACCAAGGTCTACGAGGATCAAAGCCGCTTCGCCGAGGTGGAGGAAGCGAGCCGCCGCGCGCTCGCCATCCGCGAGAACGCGCTCGGCCCGAACCATCCCGACGTGGCCGCGAGCGTCAACAACCTGGCTCACGTCTACGAGCGGCTCGGCCGCTACGCCGAGGCCGACAAGCTGTTCCAGCGCTCCATCGAGATTTGGGAGAAGGCGCTGGGCCCGAAGCATCCTTACCTCGCCACCTCGCTGCTCAACCTTGCGAGCGTCTATGCCGACGAGGACCGCTTCGACGAGGCGGAGGCGCTCTACAAGCGCGCCTTGGGCATTCGGGAAGCGGCGTTCGGTCCCAATCACTCCGATGTCGCCACCGTGCTCAACAACCTTGCGGCGATCTACGAGGCGCAGGGCCGCTCCGACGAATTGGAAACGCATGCCAAGCGCGCGCTCGCCATCGTCACCAAGTCCCTCGGCCCGAACAATCCCGACACCGCCAAGGTGATCCGCAAGCTCGGCGTGGCCTACGACGCGCAGGGTCGCTACGCCGATGCGGACGCCCAGTTCAAGCGCGCGCTCGAGATCGCCACCAAGGCGTTCGGCCCGGACCATCGCTTCATTGCCACCGTGCTGCTGAACCAGGGAGAGCTGTTCGAGCACCAGCGCCGCTACGACGATGCCGAGCAGGCCTACAAGCGGGCGCTCGCCATCAACGAGAAGGCGCGTGGCCCCAACCATCCGGACACGGCGCGGACGCTCAACCATCTTGCAGCGTTGAGCGTTGTGCAGGGCAAGCCCGCCAATGCCGTCGGCCTATTCGCGCAAGGCGACCGCGGCGGTGCTCGCGCATGCCAATCTCGGCGACCAGGCGGCGGCCCCAGGCGCGCGACGGGGACGGATTGATCGAGCAGCGGTCGGGCTTCTTCGTCAACCACGTTGCCAGCCTGGCTGCGGGCGCCCGCGAGCGCATCGAGCCCGCGTCGGCGCTGGGCCGCGAGGCGTTCGAAATCGCGCAATGGGCGAACCAGTCGGCGGCCGCGGCCGCCGTCCAGCAACTGAACCCGCGCTTCGCCAGCGGCAACGATGCGCTCGCCGCGCTGGTGCGCCAGGATCAGGACCTCTCCGCCTACCGGCGGGATCGCGCGAAGGCGCTGGTCGAAACACTGGCCAGGCCGACGGGGCAATCGAATCCGGCGCAGATCGACACCATTCGCCGGCAGATCGAAGACACCGAACGCAAGCTTGCCGCCACCAAAGCCCGAGCTGGAGAAGGAATTCCCCGATTACGCCGCGCTGTCGAACCCGCGGCCGCTGAAGGTCGAGGACGTCCAGAAGCTGCTCGCGACCTACGAGGCGCTTCTTCTTTTCGTGACCGGCGATGAGCAGAGCTATGTCTTCGCCGTGACCGCCGACGGCTTCGACTGGCGCCCGATCCCCGCCGGCAGAAGTGCCATCGTCGCCAAGGTCACGGCGTTCCGGCGCGGGCTGGAGCTCGACACCATGCAGCAGTTCGATCTCGGCCTCGCGCACGAGCTGTACACGCTGCTCATCGGTCCGGTCGACGCGCTCGTCAAGGACAAGGGGCATCTGCTGGTGGCGCCGTCGGGGGTGCTGACGGCATTGCCGTTCCATCTGCTGGTGACGGAGCAGCCGGCGGCGCTGGCCCCGCGCGGCAGGAATTTGACCGCGACCGAGGATGCCGCACGCTTCCGCGACGCCGCCTGGCTGATCAAGCGCCAGGCCGTCAGCGTTCTGCCGTCGGTGTCGAGCCTGCAGGCGTTGCGCTCGCCCGCGCAGGCGAAGGCGGGAGGCAAGCCGATGATCGGATTTGGCGATCCGGTGTTCGACCCGCGCGCGACCCCGGGCGGCCAGCCCAAACGGTCGCGCTCCAGGGGCCAGGCCCGGGCGTACAGCGATTACTGGCGCGGCGCCGGAATTGATCGCAACATGCTCATGCAGGGGCTGCCCCAGCTCCCCGACACCGCCGACGAGCTCAGGGCGATCGCGAAGGCGCTCGACGTCTCGGCGACCGACATCCTCCTGGGCCGCGATGCCACCGTGACCGCGGTGAAGCGCGCGCCGCTCGCCAACTACCGCATCGTCTATTTCGCCACCCACGGGCTGGTGGCCGGCGACGTCAAGGGCGTGGCGGAGCCCTCGCTCGCGCTCTCGGTGCCGGCCACGCCGACCGACGAGGACGACGGCCTGTTGAAGGCCAGCGAGGTGGCGCAGCTCAAGCTCAATGCCGACTGGGTCGTGCTCTCGGCGTGCAACACGATCGCGGGCGACAAGCCCGGGGCGGAGGCGCTGTCCGGACTGGCGCGGGCGTTTTTCTATGCCGGCGCCCGCGCGCTCCTGGTGTCGCACTGGGCGGTGGCGTCCGACGCGGCCACCCGGCTGACGACGTCCGCCTTTGCCATCCTCGCGGCCGATCCGACGCTCGGGCGCGCCGAAGCCATGCGGCGCGCCATGCTGAGCTTCCTCGACGACAAGTCGTCGACCGAGAACGCCTATCCTGCGGTGTGGGGTCCGTTCGCGGTGGTCGGAGAAGGCAGCCGGCGATGACGGGTTACGTCATCGCCGGCCCATTCCAGAGATTGGAGCTGTGATTACAGGTCGAAAGCCAGACCGATCCGGAAGGTGTGGAACGATTCCTTCAGATCGATGCTCACGCTGCTCGACGGCGTGCCGGTGCAGCTGGAGGCAGCGGCGGAGCTGCCGGTGCAGCGGGTGGTCAGCCCGAAGGTCTTGGTGTAGCTGCCGAAGTCCGTGTAGCGGTACTCGCCCCTGACCTTCCAGCGGGGCGCGATCTCGGTTTCCCATCCGGCGCCGACCGTGCTCCCAACCCGTGTATCGCTCCAGGTCACCGCGGTCGTTGCCGTCGCGACCGACGGCGAGGTCGCGCAGGAGGCTGGCGAGGGTATCGGGGAGCCGCTGACCGAGCAGGAGTAAAGGCTCCCGGAGTACGCAAACGCGCCGCTGATTTCTCCGAACGCGACGCCACCCGTGACATACAGCAGACTCCAGGGCGTGACGAGCATGCCCACGCGAGCGCGGATCGAGGAGTCCGACTTCTGCTTGACGGAGCCGGAGAACTGGTCGGTCCGCAAGTAGTTGTTGAAGAAGACGCTGCCGCCGCTGGGGGTGGAAACAGAAATCGAAGTCGGAGACGACTGGTTCAAAGAAGTCTCGCTGTTCTTGAAGGACCAGTCGCCTTCGATACCGACGACCCAGTTCCCCCACTGGACGCGGTAGCCGACAAACGGGCCGATGGTGTAGGCGGCCTTGTGCCCGCTGAACGAAACGGGGTCTCGAAGCAGTTGCTGCCGAGGCTGCTGCCGAACGGGCAGACATAGGCGCCCGGCTCGACGAAGCTGTTGTTAACGGAGCTGACGCCGTTGGAGCCACCGACCTGCCCGCCCGACCAATTGCTGGCCTGCTGCTGGGTCGGAGCGGCCCGCTGCGGCGCGGCCGCCCGTTCTCTTTTCGGCTTGGCGGGCGCTTCGTCCGCAATGGCCGGTGCCGACATCGCAACCGCCGAAAGCACGCTGATACAGGAAATAAGTAAGCCCCTCATGACACGCCCCCCGGCTGATGCCTGATCTTCCCTGTCGTCAGTTAACCTGATCGGCCGGCCGAAATCAATTTCTCGTAACCATCCAGCCGGTGGATCAAGCGGCTTTTTGCCCAGGTGTATCTAAACCGTCACATGTAGTGTGGATCGCCGGCAGCCAGGCTCAGCCGCCGGCGGTAATTATGGATCGCGATGCTGACGTGATCCGGGATGCTGCGGTGCGCTGCGGGAGGGGAGCGTGCTCAACGGCGTTCCGGTCCGCTTATGCCTGCTCCGAGGTGTTGTGAGTTCCTGGCGACGAGGAGAGCCACCATCCTTTACCAATCAGAACGGCGGCTTTGTTGTCAGGTTGGTCGTTGCGAATGAGAGACTGCACCTTCCACAATTCACCAGAACGGAACGCTGCGGTTACAGCAACTCCTTCGTCCGCATCAGTTGCACCAACGCAATCAATAAATCCGCAATAGCCGACGGGCTTTGCAGAAAACGCGTTCTTCAATCGTGTCACCAGCATGCTCATGCCAAATCTATCGACCCCTGTCAGCGGGAATACGAGCCGGCCGTTATCATTTAACGCGTCCAACCAGTTAACCGCGGGATGCGTTGCTCCAGCATTGACGTAAATCGCATCACAGCGCGGCAGTTCGCCCTCGGTGCCCGATGCAACGCGTACTTCTACATTTTCCCATGGTTTCAAGTTATCGGCTGCCCGACGCGCTAATTCTGGTTCGATTTCATAGGCGATCACTTTGCCCGATAAGCCGATGAGCTGTGCGAGGACGGCTGAGTAGTATCCCGTCCCACAGCCGATATGAAGCACGGTATTCCCACGAACGGGATGCAGCGCTCCCAACAACTGTCCATGAAGCTGCGGTTCACCATTGTGGATGCGCTCTTTACGATTCAGCGCAAACACCACATTTTGATAGACATGAATGGGATCATCTGTAGGCGTCTGCACGTACAATCCGCTGGGCAATGATACAGCATGCCATGGCCCGGGACCCAAGAAGTGCTCACGAGGAACAAACTCGAATGCACGTTCGAGGTCATCTCGCAGCTCGCCACCGGCCGCAGCCGCCATCATGGCGTAAAACTCACGTGACGCAGCCAGACGATCGAGTTTTTTCTTTTTCAATTTTGGGCACTCCGCGCGTGCGAACTACTACTTGGATAAAAGGGGAGCAAGCATTTTAGGGCT
>CAWIGD010000029.1:0-45070 GCA_963835165.1 uncultured Alphaproteobacteria bacterium | reverse complement strand
GACGGCGGCAGCTAGCAAGGCGCATATCTAAGCTCGACGCGGTCGGTCGAGATTGTCCAAGGCGCCATTGACGTACACCTCGCGCACGCAGATATCGTGCACGTCGCTGCAGTATGGGCAATCGAGCTTCAGTCTCGCCTTCCACTGGGCGCGCAGGCCTTGCACGTCCATCTCCACGCCAGTGGGTGCTTTGCGGTTGGTATTCGGACAGGTGAAGAGGAGCATTGCCACGGCGGTCTCCGCGTATCTCATCAACGAAGGAGCTGAAGGAACTGCCACACCAGCACGATCAGCTCGGAGCCAGCTACGGCCCCGACTACGGTGAGCAGAGCGAAAGTGATTTCCTGGACGATCGTCATGCTGACGTTCGCTCGGCTAACGAACGGATCGAAGCCGTCCCTGACTTGATCCCGGGTGGTGCGAGCGTGCGGCCTTGCTGCGCGCTCCGGCGCGAGATGCGCGGCCTTCGCGGTAGCCGCTCGCATATGACACCCGGTCATGATCAGCCGGGCACTTTGACGGGCGGCGAAGTTGCCCATCCGCATAGCCTGCTTCCCAACTCTCTAAGTCGATGGTCATCTGCCCCCCTGTCCCCGAAGCCTCCATGCAACTTGATAACCGCGACCGAATTCCGGCGACGCTGTTGCCGCCTGGTCACAGTCGGAAAAATTCGCTCGGGATCTCGGTGGTGGTAACTTGAGGGAGACGTCTCGTCAGGAGCAGCGCCTCTTTCTGCACGCTTTAGCTTCGACGGAGCACGTCGCGAGCGCGAGCGATGGTGGAAAAGGACGCAAACCGGAACGGAGCACCGCTCGCGCGCCAAACAAAGCCGGTCGATCGTCTGCGCGTCAGAAGAAGGCGGGCTGAGGCGCTCGCTGGAACGGCGGTATCTCGATCTTCTTCGACGCGATGTCTTCGATTGGATCGAGGGCAGCAGCGGCGGCGGCAGGAGATTTAACCGGCTGGTAACCATGCTGCGACAAACTTCGGCGCATGCCGAATCAGTCCAGCGCCAACATTCATCCCTTCGCGAACACGTTTCCGACGCCCCCATGGGACGCGCCCGATCCGCTGCCGGTCATGCGCCGGGAAATGAAGCTGTTGCTCATCGAATTGAATGTCTTGCGGATCGAGGTGGAACAGCTGCGCGCCGCGGACCAGGAGGCGCACAAGACCAAGGAATCCCTCTCTGCGTCGGTCAACCGGATCATGGAGAGTCGCGACACGTGGCAGCGGGAAGCCGAGCGCCTCAGCGCGTTGATGGCGCAGGTGCCGCCCTGGTCACTGTTGTGGTGGCGCTGTCTCGGCGCCTTCAAGGCGACCGACCGGATTTGGCACTGCGCCCGGGCCGGGCAAATCTAGGATCGGGATTCATCCGCGAGTTCGGCTTTCGTTATTGGGCCCATTACAGAAGGGCGTGTACTCATAAACGCGCCATCCTCTGGCGTCACCCGCGGGCTTGACCCGCGGGTCCATCGTCCTCGCAAGATGCCTTTGCGAAGAAGATGGATTGCACCGGAACTCGGGCCTGCCCGAGTTCCGCATTATTGCGAGCCGCAAGTCGGGTGAACCCGACTTGCGGTGTCAAGCCCGGCAATGACGGAGGAGAGGCTGTGGCAGGCATCCTGCGTCCGTTCGAGCGGGAACCGCTTAATAGCAGCTCACCGACCCAACTTGATACGCGATATCTCCCTCACGGCCTTGTCGTCCAACGCGAGGACGTCGATTGCGAAAATCGTTCCGGCGATCGTGACGCCGCGGGCGTTTAGCTCGTCCGCTACCGCTGCGGCCTGCCCGGGGTCTTCAAGCGCGGCGACCGTGACATGCGGCGTGAAGGGGACGTCCGGCCGGGCGATCGGCGCAAGCTGACCGGAATTGAGGCTGCTGTGAAGCGCGACCACAGCCGGGGATCCCTCATCAGGGACCAGGAACACATGGTTCGCGGCGGTGAACGTGTCCTTTACCGCCAGCGCGGATCGCAGAACAAATCTTGCTGGCTCCGTCTCTGAGGCGACGTGCGCGGCGTGTTCAAGCACTGCGTCCACGGGGGCTCCCTTGCAGGGGAAGACCAGCGTGAAATGAGGCGCGACGACGTTGCGCTGAGGGTCGTATCTCGATCGAATGCGATCGATCCATTCGAGATCGTCTGGCGCGAACCGTGGCACCGCGATGATCGCAATCCGCATGGATGCCCGTCTGGCTTGAGGGTGCCCGCCCGCAGCGGGGGCGCGCGTGGGGCGTCGTCGATCTCCTCGACCGCGCTGACCTTCCCTCATACCAGATTTCGATTCGAACTCATCCGTGTTCGCGGCTCGGGTCGGAGCATCGGATCGCACGGCCCTACTCCTGCTTGATATGGGCCATCCGGATGACCCTGCCCCATCTCTCGGTCTCGTCGGCGATGAGCTGGCCGAAATGCGCGGGCGAGGCCGGCAGCGTGGTTCCTCCCAGGTCGGCGAAGCGCGCCTTCAATTTTGGATCCGCGAGGCCCTCGTTCACGGCGCCGTTGAGCCTGTCGATGATCTCCGGCGGCGTATGGCTCGGCATGCCGAGCCCGAACCAGTTGCTCACGTCATAGCCGGGCACGAAATCGCTCATCAGCGGCGTGTCCGGAATCAAGGCCGATCGCGGCGCCGATGTCACCGCCAGCGGGCACAGCCGGTCCGCCTTGATATGCTCGATCGTGGAAGTGATGGCGTCGAACATCACCTGGACATGACCGGCAAAAAGATCGGTCAGCGCCGGCCCGGAGCTGCGGTAGGGAACGTGCGCCATGTCGATTCCGGTCAGGATCTTGAACAATTCGCCGGACATGTGGTTGGACGCCCCGATTCCCGAAGACGCGAAATTGAGCTTGCCCGGATTTGATTTGGCGTAGCTGATGAAGTCGGGCACCGATCGGGCCGGGAATGTCGGAGCAACCACCATCACATTGGGTATGCGCATGATCGCGGCAACGGGAGCGATATCGCGCATGAAATTGAAATGGAGCTTGTCGTAGAGCGTGGCGTTGATCGCGTGCGGCGACGACACCAGCAGAACGGTGTACCCGTCGGGTGCCGCATTCACCACCGCCTCGGTGCCGACATTGGTTGCACCGCCTGGTCGGTTCTCGATGATGAAGGGTTGGCCGAGCCGCTCCGCTAGCCAGGGTCCCAGCACGCGGGCAATGATGTCGTTTGGACCGGCGGGAGCGAAAGGGACGACGATCCGCACCGGCCGCGATGGATACGGTTGTGCGTGCGCAAGACGCGAGACGGCCGGCAGCACGGCGGCGCCTGCGGCCAGCTGCAGGAATTTGCGGCGGAGAAGTTTCATGGCGAGCACCCTTGCGTCACGGGTGCTGCGGCGTCGTCAGAAACGACGGTTGTGATGTCTCGCCCCCGAGCGGGAGCGTAGTCGAGGTGTCAGCGGCGCCCGCGGCGGAAAATGACGCTGTGGCCTGCACCAGCCGGGAGGTTGCGCCGAGCATGAGCAGCTGATCGCTCGCGCCGGCCATGTCGGACGCAGTGGACTGGTGCTGGCCACCCGCAAACTGCTGCACGACACTTTGGATCTGGCCGCCGTCGTCGGGGTCGCCCCGGAGGCTGGGCGTCGGCCGCTGCATGGCGCTGTGGATCTGGCCGCCGTCGTCGGGGTCGCCCCGGAGGCTGGGGGTTGGCCGGTCCATGGCGCTCTGGATCTGGCCGCCGGCGTCGGGGTCGTCCCGGAGGCTGGGGGTCGGCCGCTGCACGGCGCTGTGGATCTGGCCGCCGGCGTCGGGGTCGCTCCTGAGGCTGGGGATCGGCTGGTGCACGGCACTCTGGATCTGGCCGCCGGAGTCGGGGTCGCTCCTGAGGCTGGGGATCGGCTGGTGCACGGCGCTTTGGATCTGGCCGCCGGCGTCGGGGTCGTCCCTGAGGCTGGGCGTCGGCCGAGCCGCGTCGCGACCGCTCGCGATCGTGTTGTCGAGGTTGTCGCCGGTCAATGCTCCGGTGGCGGAATCAAAGCTTGCTGGGATCGCCATGCGTCGCCTTTCGATGCTTTGGCCTCGGCGCGGATGCGCGTCGGCTGGAACAGAATTTGAATCGACAGGGGCTTAGCGGCAGACGAGATGACAAGCCTGAAGCCGGGCTTCAGCCCGCCTTGAATTTCTTTGGAGATTCTCTCCAGATGGTATCGCGCGACCAGTCCGATAGCCGCGGATTATCGACGAGCCGTCGCGCGCGGAGAATTCGCCCGGGCGGGGAGGGGACTGCTTTGAACTTTCGCTGCGCCGGTTTCGAGATCAACATCGCAGGCGTTGCCGGACATCGCCGATCACGGGGATCCGTGCGCCCACAACGTCGCTGCGTTCCATGCGGGCCTGAAGGCGGAAGGCCGGATCGACGCCGGACTGTCACGAGGAGGACCTGATGGAGCCTCAGCCGGACCCGGCGGCCCGCAGCCCGCACCTGAATGGCGTACTCGCCCGGCTAAGCGCGCGCCTGGACTGGTACTGGACGCTGTCCCCGCCCGGTCGCGCCGCGTTCTGGGCGACCTTCGGCGGCTGGGCGCTCGACGCCTACAACCAGATGACCGTGGGTTTTGTCCTGCCCGCCGTGACCGCCGCGTTTGCGCTTTCTCCCGCGCAGGCGGGGCTGCTCGGGAGCGTCGGCCTGGTGACGAGCGCGGTGGGCGGCGCCGTGGCCGGGGCGCTGGCCGACGTGCTGGGCCGCGTGCGGGTGTTGATCCTCTCGATCGCGTCGTACGCGCTGTTCACGCTGCTCGCCGGCTGCGCGCAGTCCTACGAGCAGCTGCTGGTGTTCCTGACGCTGCAGGGCCTCGGGTTCGGCGGCGAGTGGGCCGCGGGCGCGGTGCTGGTGGCGGAATACGCGGACGCGACGCAGCGCGGGCGCGTCGTCGGCTCCGTTCAGAGCGCCTGGTCGATCGGCTATGCCGGCGTCCTCCTCGCCAACACGATCACCTTCAGCCTGGCGCCGCCCGAGCTCGCCTGGCGCATCATGTTCTGGCTGGGCGCGCTGCCGGCGGTCGCGCTGCTCTGGGTGCGCACCGGCATCGAGGAGTCCCCGCTTTACCGCGCCGAGGTGGCGGCCCGCGCGCGCGGCATTGGCCCGGCCGGCGCCAAACCCGGCGCGGCGCTGCTCGGGCTGTTCCGCCGCGACCAGCTCCGCGTCACGCTCGCGTCGGCGCTGCTCTCGGTCGGCGTCATCGGCGCCGGGCTTTTCATCTGGCTGCCGACCTATCTCGAGCAGGTGCGCCATCTCACGGTCGAGGGCATCGCCGCCTACATGGGCATCCAGGTGGTCGGCGGGCTCGTGGGCTGCATCAGCGCCGGCTACGTGCTGGACGCGCTGGGCCGGCGCCGCGGCCTCGCGCTGTTCGCGCTCGGCAGCGCGCTCTCCGCCTGGGCCTACGTGGTGCTGCCCGTCGGCACCCCCTGGCTGGTGTTCGCCATCGGCTTCCCGCTCGGCTTCTTCGGCTCGGGCATCTTCAGCGGGCTCGCGGTCTACCTCGCCGAGCTCTATCCGACCGAGCTGCGCGGCGCGGGCCAGGGCTTCGGCTACAACATCGGCCGCGGCATCGGCGCGGTCGGGCCGGCCGCGATCGGCGTGGCGGCGGCGCGGTTCGGGCTGAGCGACGCGCTGGCGCTGGCGGCCACCAGCTACGTGCTCTGCCTCGTCGCGCTCATCTTCCTGCCGGAGACGCGCGGGAAGCCGCTGAGCGGGTGAGGCTATCCGGGCTTCGCGCGTCCCCTCATCGGCGAAAGCGAGAGCACCGACCGATGGTATTTCGGCCGCGTATAGCGGTTAAGCTCACGGAAGGTGGAACGAAAGGTAACATCGTGAGTTGAGTACGATCACCGGCCGGTTCTGCTAGGCGCCGATGGCTGAGAGACTAGCGCTCTCGCCTAGTAGGACAGCCCCCATGATAGAGCCCGCCGTTCCCTGCCGTCGCTGCAACAACCGAATGGATTTGGTGGCGACCATCCGACCGATTGGCAATGCGCCTGGATTGAATGCTTATGCCTGCACGACATGCGGGCATACCGACAGCGAACTTATCGCGTCGCCCAGGGCGCTCGCCTAATGCTTCCCCGGTCAGGTTGACTGTGGCGGTTTTAGCGACGCGAGCGGTATGTCGAGCGTGCACACGACCCCCAACGCTTCGAATGCAAGATTGGCCTTGCCTTGGAGCTGGCTGACAAAGCTGTGCTCGATCAGTCTGGACCCAAAACTTCGATGGCTTGGCACACGAACCGGAGGTCCGCCACTCTCTGCCCATCTAATCCGGAACTGCTTTTTCGCATCATCGACGGTGGCGGTGATTTCCACTCGACCAGTTGGTTTCGATAGTGCGCCATATTTGACCGCATTTGTGCAGAGTTCATTTAGAACCATCGCCAGCGCCAGTACCGCACCTGGACTGACTTCAATATCCGAATTCTGCACCAGAAATCGACCGCTGCCAGTCTGGTCAAACGGGGCAATGGCAGCCTTCACGATGTCCGCGAGAGGCGCGCTCGTCCAATTTGTTTGCAATAGCAGATCGTGAACGCGTCCCAAAGCGAGCAGCCGGCTCTCGATTGCTTGCTTGCCGTGCTCCAAGCTTTCGGCAGTCCGCAGGCTTTGCGACGTAATCGCCATCACAGTGGCTAACGTGTTCTTCACCCGGTGATGCAATTCCTCTAAGAGTAGCCGCTGCAACCGCTCGGCGACTTTTTGCTCGGCGGCATGTATTCCCGCCTCCGCCAACAGACGACGCAAATCCACGTTTTCAATTTCAAGACGCAGGTCATCTTCAGACGCCATGCCAATGCTCGCGTTTCGGAACCGAAGGCAGTGGCATCAGCCCATGGCCCCTATGTTAAAAATGTCCTTTTGAGTTGCGGGTGCCTGATTACTGCAACCTCGCTGTGCGGCTGGCGGCCCTTGAGGTATTCGGCGGCCTGCCTTCGTCCGGCTCGCTTGCCCATGTCAGCCCCCCTATGCCTGTCTGGCAAGCACTGATTTAGCCCTGTTTCGCTGGTGGTTCGTGGTCACGATTTCGAGAAGGTTTTCGTACAGCTTTAGGGCGTGCCCGCGCGTGCGCCGCGACTGGCGCCGCGCTGTTCCTGCCGGAGACGCGCGGGAAGCCGCTGAGCGGATGAAACTGCGCCAAGCTAGACGCGTGTCCCGGGCGCGGCGCAGCATGGAGCGAAGCGGAATGATGCGCAGCAGACACCGATCTCGGGTATACCCGAGATCGGCACTCAAATATGCGCAAGTCGGGTAAACCCGACTTGCGTGGATCGTTGGGAACACCACCTTCGCGAAGATCCCGGATCAGCGGTGCACCGCTTCGCATTCGCTCGCGCTGCACCGCGTCCGAAACGTGACGGCATAACCTAGCGTCTATGGGGTCAAGCCCGCGGGTGACACACGCGCCGAATGATCCGCGTGCTTGCACGCCATCGGCGAAAGCGGGCCTTCGCCATCATCCGGCCGAGCGCAGCCACGGCCATCGTGACGTGGCAGATGCGGGCGACGGCCGTATGCGCGCCTGTGCCATCGTCTGCCATGCGTCTCGCTGCGCCCGCATGTCATCGAGTGCGGTCTTGAGGTCGGCCAGCTGCTGCTCGGCCAAGGCCAGCTGCTGCCTGAGCTCGGCGTCGGCCCTCGCCTCTGCGGCCCTGCGCCAGGGGATGAGTGATCGCACGCGTCGCTCCGACGCAGCCGGTACAACGGTGTCGATCTCGTAGCCGCCGTCCTGCTTGCGGGTCGCTGCATGCCACCTGGACTTGAGGGCGCCGGTGATGGTGATCTTGGCCACCCCGGTGGCCCCGTCCGCTTGGCTGAGTGACAGTGCGGTCATGTTATCTCCCAGAGCATCGAAGGATCGCGGGTGCCACGAGACCCGGTCCGCGACGGTGCGCAGGAGATGGTTAACGAATGGCAAACGCGCCGCGAAGGCTCTCGTGTGTGCCGGATTTGGCGTTCCCATCAGCATTGCCGCGAGCCATTCATGGGGACGTCAAATCCAAAGCCACATTGGAATCGTATAGTTCCTGGTGGCCCGTTGGTTCCGACGTTGGTACGAGCGCGTGCGGCAAGGGGACACGAACGTCGAAACCGGGACGCTAGTGTCCCGATTCCGAAGTTCGCACACCCTCGCGGCCCCCTCCGATGCGAACTTCGGAATCAAAGGGACACTAGCAACTTTATGATTCTAGTGCGGCATTTGGATTTGAAGTTCCTAAACGAGCTCGCGGCCATAATGATAGGAACTTCAAATCCGCCGCACTAGGAGGCCCCGCCATGAGTGACACGGCAGCCACCGCTCAAGTCGTCATTCGGCCGCCGCTCGCATGGGCGCTCGCCGTCATTGCCGCCTTCGCGCTCGACTGGCTCATGCCCTTGCCGTTCGTGCCGGCGGCGGTGCCTGCGCCCTGGCTTGGCGGTGCGGTGTTTGTCGTGGCCCTTGCGCTGTTCGCTTGGGCGATCGCCACGATCACGCGGGCCGGCTCGAACGTGCCCACCAACAGGCCCACCACGTCCATCGTCGACACCGGGCCCTATCGCTTCACGCGCAATCCCATCTACCTCGGCATGATGCTGGGGCTCGTCGGTCTCGCCATCGCCTTCGACAGCCTCTGGCCGCTGGTGACGCTCGTCCCCTTCGCCCTCGTCATCCGCTACGGCGTGGTCGCCCGCGAGGAAGCCTATCTCGAGCGCACGTTCGGCGAGGTCTATCGCCGCTACCGCGCACGCGTGCGGCGCTGGCTGTAGCGCTGTCGGCTTCACAAACGTGGTTCTACTGGAAGCTGCGCGAAAGACCCGCAAAGCGGAGCGCTGACCGCAGCGGTCGTTCGCGCGTCATGACCCGCCTTGAACAGCGCGGCGCCGTAGCATTCACATGCATGGAGATCGCGGTTCCTGCTGATCACCGTTTGGGAATATCTGTTCTAGCGAACCACCCGGACAGAGACCCGCTTGCCCGGCCGGAATGCTCAGGATCGTCCGGGTTTACTCGCCTCGTCGTGCCGAGCAAACGCCTTGATCGCAACCCAGATGCCATACCCGGCGGCGACGACGGCAGCGGCGAGGGCACACCATAGGAAGAATACGAATCCAGCATCTGGCTCGATCCCGAAGGTCTCATTGACGGCAAATGGAATCATTGTTCCGATCAATATGACCGCCGCGGCGAGCCACCAGTGGGACCTCTCCAGCATCGCTACCTCCGTCTTGCCGACGCGCCTTGACAGCGCGGTGCCGTTCACGACCCGAGAATCACCAGGTCGCCTTTGGCCTGGCTCCAGACTGCGACATCAGCGCGTTTCTCCAGTGGGGGCGGTGGCGCTTGCGTTGCTGCTCTCTCGAGGCGTTGCCGCATCGGCGATCGCATCCGCGAGGGCTTTGGCGAAACAATTATAGCTCCAGTCGTTCATATGCAGCCCGTCCGGTGAAAGGAATGCCTCGAATGGCATGCCATCGATGTCGTGCCAGTGCCGCATGAGAGCAAAGCGGTGAAACACGTCGACGTTCTCATGCGCGGCGGCGCTCGAAATCAGATCCACCATGTCTTCGATTTCACGCTTGGCGATCACCTTTGGCGCGAATTGCGGATCGATCAAAACGACGTCGGCGCCGATCGCCTTCATTCGCCTGATACCGTCGCGGATCAAGAAAATGGATTTCGCATGTTCATAACCTCGGAGTACGGCGTTGGTGCCTACCTGCCAGAGCACCAGGTCTGGACGCTCGGCGGAGACACTCTCGTCGAAGCGTGCGAGCATGTCGACGGCACGTTCGCCGCTGATGCCGCGGTTTAGGACCGTGATCGGCTGAGTTTTGAACCGCTGCGCAAGGTCGACCATGAGCTGACTCGGATAGGTCGTTTCAGCCGAGCTTGCACCTGCGCCAGCCGTCGACGATGAGCCCAGGGCAACGATCATAAGGAGCTCGTGGGACTCTAAGCGGCGCGCAGTCCGCCTCAGCGGACGATCGAGTCGCGCCAGATCGGCGGGCGCGACACAGGGCGACACCCTCGGTTCTGCAGCCACGGCCATCGGTGCGATTGCAAACAGATTCTCCAGCGCAAGTGCGCCAGTCACGAAAACCGAGCAAATCCTGTGTCGCATTATACGCTCTGCCACACCAATAGGAGCGGCCACGATTCGTATCTATAACGAATTGCGACCGTCCGAGTTCACCGCTGATTTGAAGGCCCGCAGCGAGGACGACGCAAGAAGAAAGCAAGTCGACCGCAATGGAACCGTAGCGCGAGCAACACTTTACTGAAATTTAATCTGGCGCCAGCCCCGGCCCGGGCGGATGTCCGGAACTCTTGGCCAAGTCAGGAGTTCCTTGGGAAATTGATTTTTTCACGATGCTGCTCCGATCGGCGCAGCGGGATCCGGGAGAAATACCCATGGTCTCGACTGATGTCACCGCCTTTCAACTTTCTCCGGCTGAACATCAGGTGCAACTCCGCCGTGCCGTTATCGCGTCCACCATCGGCACAGCCATCGAGTGGTACGATTTCTTTCTCTACAGCACCGTCACCGGCCTCGTCTTCGCCAAACTGTTCTTCCCGAACTCGGACCCCTGGGTCGGAACGCTCGAGGCCTTTGCCATCTATGCCGTGGGCTTCATCGCGCGGCCAATAGGCGCGGCGATCTTCGGCCATTACGGCGATCGCATCGGCCGAAAGTCGACGCTGATCGCGACGTTGCTGCTCATGGGCCTGGCCACTTTCGCGGTGGCGCTGGTGCCGACCTATGCGCAGATCGGCATCTGGGGTGCGGTCATCCTCACCATCCTGCGTTTCATCCAAGGGATCGGCGTCGGCGGCGAGTGGGGCGGCTCGGTGCTGATGTCGATGGAATGGGCTCGCACCAATCATTCCCGCGGCTTCATCGCCTCCTGGCCGCAATTCGGCGTGCCCTGCGGGCTTTTCCTCGCCAATCTCGCCGTCCTCGCGTTTAGCCAGATGTCCGGAGAGCAATTCCTCGCGTGGGGCTGGCGGATACCGTTCCTTCTCAGCCTTCTCCTCGTCGGGGTCGGGCTCTATATCCGACTCGGCATTTTCGAGACGCCGGTCTTCGTCAAGCTCCTCGCCGAGAACAAAGTCGAGCGCACACCGATCCTGGAAGTCATCAAGCGCCACCCGAAGGAGATCATACTATCCGCCTTCGCCCGCATGGCCGAACAGGCACCGTTCTACATCTTCACCGCCTTTATCTTCTCCTACGGCATCGGCACCCTGCACGTCTCGCGCGACTTCCTGCTGACCGCGGTGCTCGCGGCGTCGGTCTTGTCCTTCTTCTCGATCCCGTTCTTCGGCCATTTGTCCGATCGCATCGGGCGAAAGAACATGTACATGATCGGCGCGGCCGTGACCGGTGTGTTCGGATTCGTCTATTTCGGCATGCTGAACACCGGCGCCGCAACGATCATTTTCCTCGCGATCGTATTGTCGCTTATTCCGCACGACATGATGTACGGTCCACAGGCTGCGCTGATCGCGGAAAGCTTTACCGGCCGGCTGCGCTACAGCGGCTCTTCGCTGGGCTATCAGCTTGCTTCCATTATCGCCGGCGGCCCTGCGCCGCTGATCGCCACTTGGCTGTTCGGGATCTATCACACGTCATTTGCGATCGCCGCATACATTGCGGTTTGCGCGGTGATCAGCCTTATCGCAACCGCGCTCATGACCGATTACACCGGCAAGGACATCGGAGGCGAGTATCACGCTTGAGTTGCCCGGTTCCGAACTCCGATGTTGCCCGAATTCGGCATTTGAAATCGGCCTTTCGCTCGCTCGAGTCGAGTCAGGGGTATTGGGGGAAGGGCGCGAAAGTTCCCAGCCGAGTTCCCAACGACGAGAACGGTAACCCGCTAGAGCATGATCCCGAAAAGCGGAGACCGGTTTTCGGAAAAGTTCACGCTCCAACAAAAGGCCACGGAATGGGGCTTTGAAATCCAGCGTTGGTCTTGAAGGCGCCCATGTTGTGCGATGACTGAGCATTTTCCGGAAAAGTGGCCTCCGGTTTTCCGCAGAAGATGCGACCACGCAAAGGAATCTAGAGCGCGTCTCAGTACATGATCGAGTCAACGTAGATGGATCGCGCTCTAGTTTGCGGTCTGAAGGGAGGGGCGATTGATCTTCTTCAGAACCGGACTCATTGCAGCACTGCTGATCGGACTCGGACCGCTGGGCGGTCCTGCGTGGGCGCAATACGACGCACCTCTGTATCCACCAGCGCCGGTTTCGCCGAGCCAACCCATTCCGCTCAATCCCGATCGCGCAGTTCGTGATCCGGTCGCACCAACGGACGCGACCGGACCGAGCCGCATCGATTCGCGTAATGGCGACTCGCGTAATATGGCGGCGCTGCCGCCCGAGGTGCGGCCCGAGACCGGTCCCAGGAAGGAACTGCCGCCGCAGTTTCGGCGCACGCTGGTCGACTACTACAGCAAGGAGCCGGCCGGCACGGTCATCGTCGATACGCCGAACACCTATCTCTATCTCGTGCTCGGCCAGGGCAAGGCGCTGCGCTACGGGATTGGCGTCGGCCGCGAGGGCTTCACCTGGTCGGGCGCGGAGAAAGTGTCCCGGAAGGCGGAATGGCCCGATTGGAATCCACCGGAGCAGATGATCGAGCGCCAGCCTTATCTTCCGCGCTTCATGGCCGGTGGCGATGGCAACCCGCTCGGCGCGCGCGCGCTTTATCTCGGCGACACCATTTATCGCATTCACGGCACCAATCAGCCGTCCACCATCGGCACCTTCGTTTCCTCGGGCTGCATCCGGCTCACCAACGAGGACATCACGGACCTGCATTCCCGCGTCAAGGTCGGCACGCGCGTGGTGGTGCTGCCGGGCAGGGGGCAGGCAACCGCCGTGACGACAGGGGTGGGTTCGTCCAGGGGGACGGCCTCCCGCGACAAACCGCCTGGCTCCCCATCGAGTTCGGATCTGCCGGCAAAGCGATCCACCCCGGCGAAGCGTGCGGCAGAGCCCGCGCAAGACGCGCCGAAGCGCATCGTGGAAGGCGAGGCCAGCGCGGTTCGCGAGCCTGCCCCTGCGTCCAAGGGCCATCAGGACTCCGCCGGATTCGAGGAGTAGCGCGCTAGTGTGAGCTTTCAGTAGGTTGTCCATCCGGTTCTGACCGAGGAAGCTGGGTTGCTGAACTTCAGATTCCAAGGGAGAACCGGATGAACGTGCACAAGAATGCCCGTCTGACCCCGCACGGTCGAGAGCGAATTATACGGCAGGTTGAAAGCGGGCAGACGCCGAAGGCTGTCGGCGAAGCCGCAGGCGTCTGCCCACGGACCGTTCGCAAATGGGTTTCCCGATATCGCAGTGAGGGCTTGGGCGGATTGCGCGATCGCAGCTCGCGGCCCCATCGGCTGCATCGGCCGACGCCTTTGGCTGTCATCGCCGAGGTCGAGCGTCTCCGCCGCCAGCGCTACACTGGCCAGGAAATCGCAGCCGGACTGCGCATCTCGCCAGCCACTGTCAGTCGCATTCTGCGGCGCCTGGGGCTCAACAGGCTGACAGCGCTGGAGCCTGCCGAGCCGGTGCGCCGTTACGAGCGTGAACATCCTGGCGAACTAATCCACATTGACATCAAAAAACTCGGCAGGTTCAACCACGTAGGACATCGCATCACCGGTGATCGCAGGGGGCAGAGCAACAGCCGGGGCGTGGGTTGGGAGTACGTCCACGTCTGCATCGACGACGCCTCTCGCATCGCCTATGCCGAGATCAAGAAAAGTGAGCGCAAGGTGAGCGCTATCGCCTTCCTGAAAGCCGCGGTGATCTACTACGCAAAGCTCGGCATCAGCATTCAGCGCGTCATGACCGACAACGGATCTTGCTACAAATCTCGCGCCTTCGGCCGAGCCTGCAAGCGGCTCGGTATCAAGCACATCCGAACCAGGCCCTATACGCCGAAAACAAATGGCAAGGCCGAGCGCTTCATCCAAACAGCACTCCGCGAATGGGCTTACGCCAAGGCCTACCAGCGCTCAGATCACCGCGGCGCAGAACTTCCGCTCTGGCTGCACCGCTACAATTGGCATCGTCCCCATGGCAGTATCGGTGCCAAACCGCCAATCAGCAGACTCTGGTCTAACCCGGAACAACCTGTTGAGGCTCCACAGCTAGAGCGGGTCCCGTTGAGTTGGATGCAGGACTGTTGCGACACGCACGGTGTGCTCCCCTCCCCCTTGTGGGGAGGGGTTGGGGGTGGGGGTAGCAGTTGGCGGATGCAGCTTGCGCCATAACTACGACCCCCCTCCCCCAACCCTCCCCCACAAGGGGGGAGGGAGCAGACCGCCGTTGCCGCTCGTACTGATTCCATTTCAACGGCATCCGCTTCAGTGTCCCGATTCCGAACTTCACATCCACCGCACTAGACGTTGCAGGCCTGAGCCGGACCGTCTCGGTCTCTCGCCTTGGTGCGGCCGCATAGCTTAACCGGTCCTTAATGACTGCATGCGAGCATGCCTGACGTCGTTTTGGCGTCATGAGACCGGTAGCGAATGCACACTCCACGCAGTGCGGCGAAGGCCGCAGGTGTCACCAAGGCCACCATCTACCGGGCGATCAGAAGGGGTCAGCTGCCGGCCTGCAAGCTGCGCGGCGGCAACTACGCAATCTACCCCGCCGAGCTGCGGCGCGCGTTTCCATCGGCGGCGCGAGCCTCGGCCGGCGTGACGGAGCGAAGCGCCGGCACGTTCCTGTTTCCGGCCTGGGACGTGAGCTAGACAGGGCTCATTCATTTCTGCGCGCGCGTGTCCCGGGCGCAGCGCAGCACGAAGTGGTGCGCTGCAGACCCGGGATCGTTACGAACACCACCTTCGCGACGGTCCCGGATCAGCGCTGCACCGCTTCGCTGTCGCTCGCGCTGCACCGCATCCGGGACACGTAGTCAGCCTCCCCCAGTCCTGCGCGGGCTGCACCCTTACTAAAGTTTAACGCCCGAATGACGAACCCGTGACAGGGGACGTCCGACTAATGATTGCCTGCAATTGCTGGCCTGGGAGGGCTCGCGGCGGCGGAAGAGTCATGGGCGGACACGATTGAGAAGCGTCACCAGCGGCGCCGCCGAGGCCCGCTGGATCAGGACGCCGCCCCGATGATCCCGCCGGCAAGGCAGAATTCCTCGAAAGGAACAACGCCGGCTGCCCTTGGCCAGCGGCTGTAGGGCCAAAACGCAATGCTGATCTCCGAGGATTACAGGCAGCTGGCCGAACGATGCATGAGACTTGCCAGCGAATGTTCCGAACCCCGTTTGGCAGACGCGCTCAGGGCCCTTGCGACAGATTATTTGGCGCGTGCCGGTAGCCCCGCTGGTCGCGGCCGCGCCCTTTCATGGGAATAGGGCTGCAGCGCTAACTCGCCGGGGTTGAGCCACGGCGTATTGCTCCAGAACGTCGAACCAACTCCGGCGAACGGAGTGAATATTGCCAGATCGAACCAATGTCCCCATTCAAACGCATACTCGAAATTCCATTTGGCGAATGCACCGTCGACATCAGTGTAGAGCCGATTGCTCAATCGCCATCCGATGAGCATGCACACGAAGATGACGATGGAACAGGTCACGCAAAGCCCAGGAACCAATCGGAGGGAATCCGCTTCATCATCTGTTTCGGCCGTCAGAGCAACAAGCCGCCGAGCGGCCTTGCCGATAGTGGTTTACTGTCCGTCGTCAGAGATTTTGGGACAGGAGGCATCCTAATCTAAGGGAGATTTCTGGCGCATCCGGTTTGATTTTAGGCTGCGTGAGTTTTGTGATGCAAGCGTCGGTGTTGGATGGTTTTGCGTTTGATCCTTTCTCTTTCCAGCAGGATGGTTTGACCGCGTCCGAAGTAGACATCGGCCGGCGTCAGATTGTCGATGCTCTCGTGGTAGCGCAGGTGATTGTAGTGGGCGACGAAGGCTTCGATCCGAGCCTCGAGCTGGCCGGGCAAATAGTAGTTCTCCAGCAGGATGCGGTTCTTGAGCGTCAGATGCCAGCGCTCGATCTTCCCCTGTGTCATCGGATGATAGGGCGCGCCGCGGATATGCGGCATGTCTTGTTTGTCGAGCCACGCCGCCAACTCCACCGAGACGTAGCTCGGGCCGTTGTCGGATAGCAGACGAGGCCGATGTGCCACGTTGACTTGGTCCAGCCCCGATGCCTGCAGAGCCAACCCCAAGGTGTCGGTGACATCTTCGGCTTTCATCGTGGTGCAGAGCTTCCAGGCAACGATGTAGCGGGAGAAGTCGTCGAGCACGGTCGACAAATAGAACCAACCCCAGCCAGTCACCTTCAGATAAGTGAAGTCGGTCTGCCAAAGCTGGTTCGGCGCCGTCGTCTTGTCCTTGAACTCGTCGGCAGCCTTCATCACGATGAAGGCCGGACTGGTGATCAGGTCGTGGGCCTTGAGCAGGCGATACACCGAGGCTTCCGAGACGAAGTAGCGCTCGGCATCGGTAAAGCGCACGGCCAGTTCACGGGGTGAGAGCTCAGGTTCGTCGAGGGCCAACCTGACGATCCGGGCGCGGACGTCATCGGGGATGCGGTTCCACACCCGATCAGGCCGAGGGCTGGAATCGTCCAGCGCCTCTGGCCCTCCAGTCTGATAAAGATCGCACCATCGATAAAACGTGGATCTTGGGATTCCGATCTGCTCCAACGACCGCCGAACCGGCAGATGGGATTGCTCGACGAGCTGGATGATCTCCAGCTTCTCTGCGGCCGGATATCTCATTCGCCGTCCTCCCCATCCCCCGTCACGCTTTTTTTGAGAACACGGTTTTCCAGGGTCAGATCGGCAACCACCTCCTTGAGCGCCATGGCCTCGCGACGCAGATCGTTGACCTCGTCCGAGGTGGCGGCCCGAGCCGTATCGCCAGCCAGGCGCTTCTTGCCAGCCTCCAGGAAGTCTTTCGACCAGCGATAGTACAGGTTCTGCGCGATCCCCTCGCGGCGACACAGCTCGGCAATGCTGTCCTCGCCACGGAGACCTTCCAGCACGATCCGGATTTCTCCTCGGCCGAATAATGCTTGCGCGTCGCCCGTCGGATGTCCTGGACAACCTTCTCAGCCGCTTCCTTCAATGGTCGGGTTTGCTGTCTCATCTTCGCTCCTGTGAACGTTACGATGAGCCAGAAACTCTCCCTTATTCAATCCGCCCGTTCTGTCCAATGAGCGCTGATGGCGGACAGCTAAGCACATAGACAGCGACATTGTGTGCTTCTGGCCTCTTCAAGAACGATGCTAAAGCCGTTCTGGGCACGACCAAGACCTTTCCCGTCCATCCGCCCACCTCAGCAATAATCAGGCCGGACGGGTCGCCATTTATAAGAAATAGGCGGATCGTTCGCCCCCTCTCAGAAGTCATCGGAGAGATCTCCAGTCGGTCGCTTCGCGAAAGCGGGGTGTAACAGAGATCGCGGACTGCCCTTGTTGATCGTGGCGATCTCCCGCCGCAAATGCGCCCCTGCGTGGTTCCATGGCGGAAACTTACCCGACAATTCCTAGCGGTGCTAGGCGTCCTGGGCCCAGCGGGCCCCTATGCGGTAACGCGAAAAATCCAGAAAAGTAGAGTCAGTATCGATTGCAGGCACCGTGGGCTGCTGGGGTTGGGCAGGCGCGAGAACCCTTCTCGAACGCCGCCGCCCTATGTCGCATTAAGCGGGCGCGGACTAAAAGCACCCTGCTGGCAAACGAGGATGCTTAGACAAGCGAGGGTCACAATGGCGATGAACTTCAACGGCACCGATTTTTACGATTTGCTTATCGAAATTGTCGGCTTCAAGTGTGGCGTGGCCTTAGCACGGCGCGACTTGAAGCGACTCCTGAGGAAAGTCGGCGCGGAAGACCATGCGAGCTATCGCACGACTTAGGGGGTCAGGATTTGTTCCAGAATCCTATGAAGAACTCGTGTACTCGCTCCTTAGGGCCTTTGGCAGGCTCGAGCCTGGGTTCAGCCGCTTCCCGAGCATAGACCTGTATCACGAATACAAAAACGACAAAAAACTGTATCGGATTTATCGTGGCGTCATGTCCATGTGGGACGAGTGGATAGAAGTTGAGTTAGAGCGTCCGGTGGACAAGAGACAAAAGACTTCTCGATCCGACTCCGCTTTTATTGAAGGTCCTCGATAAGTACGGACGTAAAGGACTTGAGATAATTGAACGCTTTATCGATGGTCATAACGCTGCGCTGATCGCGAGCCCCTGGGGAAATTTAAGACAGGTCGAGTGGGTGAACGAGATTGAATTGAAGGATTTGTTTGAGAGTGAGCGGCTAAATGCCGAATACGGAAATTTTATCGATCAGAGATACATAGATTTTTTGCACGGTAGTTTTCCTGAGATAGACAGAATGAACTGGCGAAAGTTCGAGCAACTTACGGCCGAGTACTTAGATCGTGCTGGGTTCCGTGTAGAGTTAGGGCCAGGCAGGAATGACGATGGGATAGATGTCAGAGCTTGGTCAAAGGACGACGAGATCACTCGACCTCATGTCATTGTACAATGCAAGCGGCAGAAGGCATCAGTTGATAAACTTGTGATCAAATCACTATACGCTGATGTGGTCCATGAAAATGCAACGTCTGGCTTATTGGTAACAACGTCGCGAATTCTCCGGCGCCGAACAGACGCGATTGGCCCGTGCTTATCCCATTGTTGTGGCCGATCGTGCCACGCTTCGTGCATGGCTAAAAGCGCTCAGAAAACCCGGAGTTGGTTGATCTCTTGAATATCGCGAAGTCCGAGCGCGAGTGCATGACAACCCCTCACCTCACCACAATCCTCCCCTCCGCCACCGTCCTTACCGTCCCGACACTCACGATATAATCGATCACCTCATATGCCAGCGTCGGCGAGTTGGCGACCGGCAGCACCGGCTCGATGTCGCGGAACATCACGTAGTCGTCGCCGCCGCGGGCCATGAAGTCGTTGGTGGCGAGCGTATAGGTCCGTGCGGGATCGAGCGGCGCGTCGCCGACCTTGACCGCGATGACGCGGCTGCCGGGCGGGCGGCTGATGTCGGCCTCGATGGTGAGGCCGGAGACCTCGGGAATGCCTAAAAAGGCACCCAAATAGCATCATCCGGTCGCTGGGCGTCCCCGAGCGCGCGCCGCCGTTCTGGCGGCAAGCTAGCGACCCACGCCGCCATGAATGCATCTAGCCGGTCGTGTCGGCTTCCGGGGACCGTCACCTTCAACCTCGCTTCCAGGTTCTGCGGCTCCCATCCCGTGCGTGCAGCGACCGCAACGAGTTGGTCTCGGTACCCTTGTTCCGTTGACTTGTGCTCACATGCCGGCAGCAATGCGCGGATGATGGCGAATGGATACACCTCGATGACCTCGGCCCTGAGTCCGCTCCTCAGACATGTGAAAAGCTCGAAGCCGAATAGCATCCAGATCTTGTTTGCGTAGGGAAGAGTTGCTGCGGTGCCGCCAAGGCCCAAATGATTGGCGCACTTCTCGCGAATGGGTGTCCAAGCGGACGCCGCAGGTGTTCGGAAGGACGGATAGGCCGAGACGTGCAAGTTCGTCCTCCGATGCCCGGGTACCCGATTTCGGGCGGTGCGGCCGGAGCATCGACGGCAATTCGTTCGATCTTCCATCCCATCTCGTCCATGATGCGATTCGATTGTGCTCACGCACGCCTCGGGCAGACTTCATGGAAGGGCGTTGCCGCAGTGATTTCCTTGTTGCCAACCCCACGGGGTATGAGCCCGGCGAGTTGCTGTCGGGATTGCCAGCGGCATCACCGGGTGGCTTGCCGACACGACGCAGATCGGCAATCTCTTGCCGACTGCACAGGCAACATCTATACCAACGTAGACAGACGATAATGGCACGGATAAAACCTCTGTCGTGACGGCATCGACGGTTTTGCCGCCCTAGTGTCCTGCGTCCTCACTCCCGTCTGCATGGTCCGCGACCTGCATTGCAATTGTGCCATGATAAAACGCAAAGACGTTGCTCTAAGCATTCCAGAAATCCATCCTCGTTGCCGCTCTCTCGCAAGCTTGCTTATCCCGTGGAGTTTCCGAGACACATTATTTTTATGTCCTTAACGGGAAGGCGTTGGTTTAGCCCTCCTAGACGCCAAACGTTGCTCCTGGGCGATGCCTTCTCGAACTTGCTTCATGATGTCGGCCAACGCGAATACGACCTTCTTACCTATGAGAAAAGATCTCACATAACGGTCTACTAAGGCCTGGGATGGACGAATTAGTATCTTAACTTGCTTACGGATCGACCTTCTCATATTCCGGTTGTTTGGTAGCCTGCGTTCGGAAATGGCCTCCGTTAGAAGCCTCTCGCGTCGCATTTGCCCTCCCGCACCCAGACAATGATTGCGGATGTACCTAGCTAGCGCGACGAATAGAACTCTTTCGCAATGGAATATTGTCAATCTCTCTTTGAGATATTTATTGTAGGCGGCAACAATGTCGAAATTAGTAAAAACCTCTTCGTAGAATTTGACTGTGTTGCGTTCAATAAAGCCAAACGAAACCGTTTCGGTCGGCGCAATCATGACAAAGAATGGACATTCCATCTCGACCAAAATTTCTTTGTAAATTTGCATACTAGAGCATGCCGCCGAAACGATGCCCAAATTGTTTCCAGTCGCAATGTTTATTGGGCGAAGCCATGCCACGAGCTGCGCCCAAGAGGCGTATTCATTTGACCCTGCGATGTAGATCCCAGAAGCCCCGGAGCCATGTGTGTCGAAGTGAATAATCGGCCTGAGGCCGTTTACCGTCGCTTGTTGTGCAATTCGACCAAGGTAATTCTGTAAGTCAGCGGCTGTAGCAGGTTCGAACAGCTGAAAGTGCACATTGGCCTTCGCGAGAAATGGCTGTAAATCTTCGATAGCGCGGTTAGTGAAGCCTTTCTCCTCCGTCGGGAGTGAGTGTATCCAGAGCACCGAATTCACACTTAGATGCGATGACAATTGAAACATATTCAGTCTCAGGATGACGGCGGAAAGTGAGGCTATACCCCCTTAGGTGGGGAGTGTCAGCGCTTCCAACCCACTATTGTCAAAGAATTGTGCAGAACGCAGCAACCCTCATTTTGGCGAATTTGTAACGCGCTACTTAAAGGTGTTGCCATTGGGTGGGGTGCATACTTAAAAAGTCCTTCTTGTTTGGGGTACCCCGCTTAAAGTCTGCCGGGTGCTTGCAGCGATCGGAATGCAGACTGTAAAGTGTATACGAAGATGCCTCGCGGAAGGTTTGGCAGAAAGCTATAAGAGCAAATCTCACCTCACCACAATCCGTCCCTCCACCACCGTCCTCACCGTCCCCACACTCACGATATAATCGATCACCTCATACGCCAGCGTCGGCGAGTCGGCGACCGGCAGCACCGGCTCGATGTCGCGAAACATCACGTAGTCGTCGCCGCCGCGCGCCATGAAGTCGTTGGTGGCGAGTGTGTAGGTCCGTGCGGGATCGAGCGGCGCGTCGCCGACCTTGACCGAGATGACACGGCTGCCGGGCGGGCGGCTGACGTCGGCCTCGATGGTGAGGCCGGAGACCTGGGGAAAGCGGCCGCTCGGGTTGGGCAGTTTCGAGAGCCCGTTCTCGATCGCGGCCGTGAGCACGGCGCCTGATACGCTGAGCGTGACGAGCCGGTTGCCGAAGGGGAGTTCCGCGAGCACGTCGCGCCGGGTGAGGATCGCGCCCGGCGGATAGACCTTGCCGCCGCGGATGCCGCCGCCGTTGGTGATCGCCGCCTCGGTCTGCGCCGACCAGCGCATGGCGTCGGCGACAAGCGCGCCGATCGCGGTCTCGCGCGAGCGCACCGTGGTGTTGCGGCTGTCGAGCTCGACCGCCGTGGTGCCGATCGGCGTGTCGAGATGGCGGCCGAGATCGGCCTCGTACTTCGCCACCACATCCGCCATCTCGGGGTCGGGCGTGACAACAGCGGTGTCGATCACGCGGAACTGCGGCCACCAGGTCACGAGGCGCTTGCCGTCCTCGTCCTTCACGTCGATCGCGACGTCGATCGCGGTGACGTAGTGGGCGTCGTAGTTCGATTCGACCATGGCGGTGTTGCCGTCATAGTTGATGAAGAGATCGTGGGTATGGCCGGTGAGAATGAGATCGATCGCATCGCTGCGGTAGACCTCGTAACCCTGCTCGCGCGTGACATGCGCGACGGCGACGACGAAGTCGGCGCCCTCGGCCCGCAGCGCCTTGGCCTGATCGATGAGCGTCGCGACCGACGGCAGGAACTTGAGGTCGCCGGGATCGGACGCGCGCGGGCTGTCCTGGTAGGTCGCGCCGGTGAGCCCGATGCGCACGCCGCCGACGGTCACGATCGAACGGTCCTTGAAGTCGGGCAGCGGCGCGCCGTCCGCCGTGCGCAGGTTCGCGGCGTAGCGCGGAAACCTGGCCTCGCCCATGCGCTCGAGGAAGACCGCCTTGCCGAAATCGTATTCGTGGTTGCCGGGCGTGAAGATGTCGGGCCGCACCATGTTGGTCAGCGTCATGATGCTGGCGCCCTGGTCGATGCCCGACATCAGCGAGGGCGAGAGCGTATCGCCGGCATGGGCGAAGATCGCCTGGGCGCCGGCGGCAGCAGCCCGCGCGCGCTCGGCCTTGACCACCGCCGCCAGCCGCGCGAACCCGCCGCGGCGCTTGCCGTCCGGCATCATCGTGTCCGACATCAGATAGATGTCGTTGACCAGGACGAACGTCACCTGCGCCGTGGCGGCCGCCGGCTGCGCGCCGCGGCAAAGCGTGCGCCGATCGGAACAAGCAGCAGGCCGGTGGCGACGCGGCGGGTGATCAGCATGGAAGCCGGACCGTGGATGCGGCTGCGTGCTTAGCGCATTTTCGGCCGGTGCTGAACTAAAGGTTCCGTCATTGCCGGACGCCGTCCTGCCGCGGTACATTCCGGGGCGCGCCACATCCTCCGCTGTCATTCCGGGGCGCCGCCGAAGCGGCGAGCCCGGAATCCAGTAGTCCCAGGTCGGTGGTTACTGGATTCCGGGCGCCCTCGCTTCGTTCGGGCCCCGGAATGACAGCGGAGGGTGTGGCTAGGAATGCAGCTCTCGGCGTGAAGCGAGGGTCGATCGCCCGCCGACATCGCATGCGGACTTGACTTCGGGCGTCTGGCATCCGATACTTTACCATATGGTTAAGTATCAAACGCAGCCGCTGGATCGCACGTTCGCGGCCTTGGCCGATCCGACGCGCCGGGCGCTGCTGGCGCGGCTCGGCGAGCATGACTCGGTCTCGGTCAGCGACCTGGCGCGGCCGTTTCCGGTGTCGCTGCCCGCCATCATGAAGCACCTCGACGTGCTGTCCGATGCCGGCCTGATCACCCGCGCGAAAACCGGCCGCACCGTCGCGTGCCGATTGTCCGCCGCTCCCATGGAGCGGGCCATGGAATGGCTGAACCGCTACCAGCGCTTCTGGTCGACACAGCTCGATCGGCTCGCCGCGTTCGTTGAGGAGGATGCATGTCTGCCCGACCCAAATCTTTCCAAGCCAAATCTGCCCAACCGAAGCCCCTCGAAAAGCCCAGCCTCACCCTCAAACGTCGTCTCAATGCGCCGCCGTCGAAAGTCTTCGCGGCCTGGACGGACCCGGAAAAGCTAGCGCACTGGTTCGGACCGGCCGACACCGTCGCCGGATCGGCCAGCGCCGAGCTTGATGTCAAGGTCGGCGGCCGCTTCCGCGTTCGATTCAGCACCACGAACGGCGAACAGCATGAGGTCGGCGGCGTCTACCGCGAGGTGACGCCGGACCAACGGCTGGTGTTCACCTGGGCGTGGCGCTCGACGCCGGAGCGCGAGTCGCTCGTCACGGTCGCGCTGCGGCCGGACGGCGCGGCGACGTTGCTGACGCTGACGCACGAGCAGTTCTTCGACCAGGCCGCGCGCGACGGACACGAACGCGGATGGACCGGAACGCTCGACAAGCTCGAACGTTATTTCGGCTGACATCCGGCGCGCCGAGGGGCGCGATCCCGGCGCGACCATAGAACGCACGGCGGTGGAACGATTGGGAGCGGGGGCGCTCCGAACAAGGAGATCCGGGATGACCAACGTAACGTCCCTCAAGTCCAAAGGCGGCGACGCCGACGAGCTCGAGCGCATGATCCATGCGTGGACGCAAGCGGTGCAGGTACGCGACGCCGACGCGGCGGTCGCCGACTACGCCGACGACGTGCGCAACTTCGACCTCGCGCCGCCGCTGCAGCATGCGCGGGCGCAAGACCATTCGCGACAATCTGCAAGGCTGGTTCGCAACATTCAGCGGGCCGGTCGGAAGCGAGCTGCGCGACCTGAAGATCGAGACCGGCGGCGACCTCGCCTTCGCCCACGGTTTCAATCGCATCCATGGCAAGCGCACGGACGGCAGCGAAACCAACGTGTGGATTCGCCTGACGCTCTGCTTTCGCAAGATCGGCGGCGCCTGGAAGGTCACGCACGAGCACACGTCGGTGCCGTTCTACATGGACGGCTCGTTCAAGGCGGCGGTCGACCTGACGCCTTGACCTGGCGCCGTGAGCGGTCCCCGAATGCGAATACCCGCAAGGGAACAACGAACAAGACTTAATCGAATAAGACATAACGAAACATCAGCGACCACGTGCCGCGCCTGAAGTGAACGCACGGCCCGAATTTTGGCCGCTGCCGAATCCAATCATCATCAACCCAACGAGGAGAGAAGCCATGAGCTATGTCGAAGGATTTGTCGTCGCGGTTCCGGCCGCGAACAAGGAAACCTTTCGCAAGCACGCCGCCGACGCCGCGCCGATGTTCAAGGAGTTCGGCGCAACCCGCATGGTCGAGGCCTGGGGCGACGACGTGCCCGACGGCAAGCTCACCGACTTCAAGGGCGCGGTGAAGGCCAAGCCGGATGAAGTCGTCGTGTTCTCCTGGTTCGAATATCCCGACAAGGCGGCGCGCGACGCGGCCAACGAGAAGATGATGAGCGATCCGCGCATGAAGCAGATGGGCGTGAACATGCCGTTCGACGGCCAGCGCATGATCTTCGGCGGTTTCGCGCCCATCGTCGAAGAGGGCGCCGGCGGCAAGATGGGCTATGCCGACGGCTTCCTGGTGCCGGTTCCGGCCGCCAACAAGGATGCCTACCGCGCCATGGCCGCCAAGGCCGCGGCGGTGTTCAAGGAATACGGCGCCACGCGCGTGGTCGAGGCGTGGGGCGACGACGTGCCCGACGGCAAGGTCACCGACTACAAGGGCGCGGTGAAGGCCACGAGCGACGAGAAGATCGTCTACTCCTGGATCGAATGGCCGTCGAAGCAGGCGCGCGACGCGGCCTGGCCGAAGATCATGCAGGACGGGCGGATGAAGCCGGACCACGCCAACATGCCGTTCGACGGCAAGCGCATGATCTATGGCGGCTTCACGCCGATCGTCGACGCCTGAGCAGCGGCCGTGTCAGCTCGGTAGGGTGGGCAAAATCGCCTCTGACGTCAGCCGCGTGGGCACTGCGCGGGCGCGATTTTGCCCACGTGTTACCGCCGATGGCGCGCTGTGCCCGCCCTACCGACCACGAGAGCCACATCGCCGCTGTCATTCCGGGGCCGCCATCTCTCCACTGTCATTCCGGGGCCCGAGCGCAGCGAGGGAGCCCGGAATCCATAACCACGATCTGGGAGTATAGATTCCGGGCTCGCCGCTTTCGCGGCGCCCCGGAATGACAGCAGTGGATGTCGCGGGATGGCGCCGCCTTCGCCGACGGTCTTCAAACCCAGCGGAACGCAACGCTATTTGAAGGTGATCAGATCGGTGCGGCTAAGGGTTGAGGCTCTGTTCTTTAAAGGCTCGTTTGTAGCATTCGAGCTGTTCTGATTCAGAATCTGGAACTGCCCTATGACGATTTCGTACTCCGTCGCGTCCAAAGTCGCGTCGATGGGCACAACGACGGTGTAGCCTCTCAGCGTCGCTCCAACCGACGTATAGGTGACCGAGCCGCTCACCTTCCAGCCAGTCAGAATGAGAGTTGTAATCCCTTTGGCCTTTAGCGCTTGGTCGAGATCGGTATTGTAGAATCTGTCCTGAGCATGATTTTCAATCTTGATGTCGCCGAGCGCGGGCGAAACCTCGGGCAACCATGTTGACATGTTTGCCGCTCGAGTCCCGTACACGATGGTGGCGCCACTTTTCCGTGCCTGCGCCAGCAGTGAAGCGATCGCTGGCACCATTTGCTCCTTGCACTTGGGTCGATGCGCGCAAATGTGATCGATCACGTCGAATATGAGCAATGCCGTTGTCGCAGGGTTGAGGACGACCGGGACCGGGTCCGGTGGTGACGGCATTTGGAGTGTCAGCGGAGACTTGCTCATGGGAAACCTCCCGATCATTGCTGTTTGAACTGCCCCCGGGCTCGCCGGAGGCCAACTGCTGACCGACCGCGGCAGCGGGGGAAGATGGTGTTGACAACCAGACGTCCCCCTCGGCCTACTGTTGATCAAGTTTGCCGTCCTTCGTGTGCCGACCGATTTGGGAGTTGAACGTATGCTATCAAGGCGCGCCGCCATTGGATATGTTGCCACGACCGTGCTGCTCGGCTTCAGCCGGCCAGCCCTCGCCGCCAGAGGTGCCTCGTTCCAGGCGATCGACAGTAATGGCGACGGCAAGGTTGATCTTGATGAGATCAAGAAAGCGGCGGCGGCCAAGTTTGACGCACTGGATCGCAATCGCACCGGCACACTGACCAGAAGGGAAGTGGGTCGGTTGCGACTGAGTCGTAAAGACTTCGCGGCCGCCGACCCTGATAAAGATGGCACCCTGAGCAAAGACGAATACTTGGCGATTGTGGAACAACGGTTTAAGGCCGCAGACACCAAGAAGCAGGGCGCACTGACGCTTGCAGAATTTAATTCCAGAGCAGCGTTGCCCTTGCGCCGTCTCGTTTATTAGCCCGCCTGAAATTCCGAGGGCGCCTGGAATGAAATGAGGCTCGACGGAGCGTGCAACCCCCGCCGTCATTGCCTATGTTAGGGCGATGAACGAAGCCGCGCCGATATCAGCCGCCACCGCCGTCCCCGTCTATGCGCCCGGGCCGGCCGCCGCTGGCGGCAAGATCGGCGTGCTGCTGGTCAATCTCGGCACCCCCGACGGCGCCGATGCGGCGTCGGTGCGCCGCTATCTCAAGGAATTTCTCTCCGATCCGCGGGTGATCGAGAACCAGGGCGTGCTGTGGCAGCTCGTGCTCAACGGCGTCATCCTGCCGATCCGGCCGCGGCGCAAGGCGCGCGACTACGCCAAGATCTGGAATCAGGAGAAGAACGAATCCCCGCTCAAGACCATCACCCGCGCGCAGGCGGAAAAGCTCGGCGCCATGCTCGCGCCGCGCGGGCCGAACCTCGTGGTCGACTGGGCGATGCGCTACGGCAATCCCTCGATCGCATCGCGGCTCGCCGATCTCGTGGCGCGCGGCTGCGAGCGCATATTGGTGATCCCGCTCTATCCGCAATACTGCGCCGCGACCACGGCGACGGTGGGCGACGAGGTGTTTCGCGTGCTCGAGCGCATGCGGTTCCAGCCGGCGCTGCGCATCGCGCCGCCCTACTACAACGACGACGCGTATATCGAGGCGCTCGCGTCCACCACCGACGCTGCGATCGCCGGCCTCGATTTCAAGCCCGACGTCATCCTTGCCTCGTTCCACGGCGTGCCGCAGGCCTATGTCGACAAGGGCGATCCCTATTACACCCAATGCCTCGAGACCATGCGGCTGCTGCGCGCGCGGCTCGGTCTCGACGAGAAGAAACTGCTGCTCACGTTCCAATCGCGCTTCGGCCGCGCGCAGTGGCTCGAGCCCGCGACCGACCAGACCGTGCGTAAGCTCGCCAAGGAGGGCGTGAAGAACATCGCCGTGATCACGCCCGGCTTCTCGGCCGATTGCCTGGAGACGCTGGAGGAGATCGCGTTCGAGAACGCGCACATCTTCAAGAAGCACGGCGGACAGAATTTCGCGGCCATCCCCTGCCTCAACGACAGCGCGCCGGGGATGGAGGTGATCCGCCGGCTCGCCGAGCGCGAGCTCGAGGGCTGGGTTTAGCCCGGCCGCGCGCGGCGGATGATGCCGCGTGTCCCGGATGCGGTGCAGCGCGAGCAATAGCGAAGCGGTGCACCGCTGGTCCGGGACCGTTCGGGCGGCGGTGTTTCCTAACGATCCCGGGTCTGCAGCGCATCATTGCGCCATAGCCCGCGAAGACATAAGGGCGTAGACGCCCGTCTTCGCGGGCTGACGCTGTAAACGCCCTTAATGCTCCATGCTGCGCTGCGCCCGGGAAACGGGCTTGTTTGAGCGCCCATCAAGCACCGCGGATGACGAGCTGCGGGCTTGCCTCTATATCAGCGCGCACCAATCATCACGCCGCGCGCGCCAGCATCGCGGCGCTGAGCTCGGCGTCATAGTGATCGGCGAGGGCATGCAGCGCGCGGCCGGCGTTGCCGTGATACGAGGCGCCATGCATCACCGCCAGCGTGCGCGGCGCGAGCGCGGCGAGCTTGCGGATGTTGGGCGCGGTTGATGGCCCGAGGCTGGTGTAGTGAAACAGCCGTTCCGCCTCCACCGCGGGCCCGACGATATCCTTGTCGGTGACGGCCGCGCCGTTGCCGAGATGGGTGAACAGGTCGCCGCACAGCAGGGTCGAGGTCGTCTCCTCGAACAGCACGCCGGCCTCCCAGCCATGCGGCACGTGCGGCGTGTCGATGTAGCGCACGCGCCGGCCGCCGAGATCGATCGCCTCGCCGTCCGCCAGCATGCGCGGCGGCCGGTCGGCGAGATCGTTGACCGAGACCATGCAGGCGGTCGCGCCGTGCACGACCTGCGCGCGCGGCGCCACGCCGAGCCACTCGTTCATCGCGCCGCATTCGTCGGCCTCGACGTGACCGAAGCCGATCCAGCGCAACTCTTCGATCGGGATGAGCCGCCTGACCGCCTCCGACAGCGCCGGGAACATGGCGCGCAGCCCGCAATGGAACAGCATCGGCTCGTCGGCGCGGACGAGGAAATGATTGAAGGTGAAGCCGGCCGGCGGCGCGATGTCGGGGACGTACACGGACAGCCGATAGATGCCGGCGGCAATTTCGTCGATTCGGGTCTCCATCGTTGATCTCTCCTTGTTCGAAACCGAAGTCTGGTCAGCGTGGTGCGGCGCGGCTCAGCGCGCCGGCGTCGTCAGCCGCGCCAGGATGACGGCGGACACGTCATCGGCGGCCTCACCCGGCGTCATGCCGGCGCGCGTGAGTGCGCCGTAGACGGCGACGTCGAGGAAGGCGGCGCACACCTGCAGCACCCGCGCGCCGACCCGGAATGGCCGCAATGCCTCGCGGGTCAGCGCCAGGCGGTTGGCTTCCTCATGCGCGGCATAGGCTTCGATCGGCGGCATGCCCCAGCGCTCGCAGCGCACCCGTTCGTAGGCGGGCAGGCGCTGGTAGAAGCCGAAGATCGCCTGCGCCAGCCGGCGCACGCGCGCGTCCATCGACGTGAGGCCGGCGAAGATGTCGGCGGCCGGCAGCGGCACGCTTTCGTCCGCGTGCCGCGTGCAGGCCGCGACCGCGTCCTGGTAGGTCGGAAAGTGATGGTAGACGGTGCCGACGCTCACGCCGGCGCGCTCGGCGATGTGGCTCATGGTGGTGGCGGAGATGCCCTGCTCGGCATGCAGCGCGAAGGTGGCCTCGACCAGCCGCCGGCGCGTCTCTGCGGCCGTTTCCGCCCGCCGTTCCAACCGGTAGCGCCTGGGTGACATGGGCCTTATCCCTGCCGCCCGTGCGGCTTATATTCGATGAGAAATATTCATTGAATATATTTCAATGGATGTCAAGGCCGGTGCGGCTGCCCCGCTCATGGACGGATGTTGCGTTTCCGGGCCAGAGTGAATGCGAATCGCATGCTGAGATTGACTACGTAACGAATCTGCGCATAGGAATCCGGCATGCTCGCGTGGTGCGCGCGGTTCCCGGCACGCGCGGCGAGGGCAGACAGCAAAATCGAAACATCATCGACCGACGCAGCCCGGCGGACGCTTCGCGATCCGACGCGTGACGTTGACGCTTGTGTGTCCGTGCGCTCAGACTGACGGCGGCACTCGCGACGGCCGACCGCCGCCAAGCTTGGGTGCCACCGCGTCCTGTTATTTCCCTGTTATTTACAGGAGCGCAGCTCTCAATCCGCCTCACCCTGAGGAGCCGCCGAAGGCGGCGTCTCGAAGGGCGGCGGCCCGGCTTTCCGGGGCCTCATGGTTCGAGACGCTCGCTACGCTCGCTCCTCACCATGAGGAGAAAGAGTGGAGCTCGCTGCTCACAGCATGGAGAACGAGAGCGCGCTACGCCACGCCGGCGCGCAGGAGATCATGGAAATGCACGACACCCACCGGCTTGCCGCCATCGACCACGATCAGCTGCGTCTTCTTGGTGGAGTTGAGCAGCTCCAGCGCTTCGCTGACGAGCTGATCCGGCCGCACCGTCCGCGGCTTCGGCGTCATCACCTCCTCGACCGCGAGATCGAGCAGGTTGGCGCTCATGTGCCGGCGCAGGTCGCCGTCGGTGATGATGCCGACGAGATGGCCGCGGCGGTCGGTGATGCCGACGCAGCCGAAGGTCTTGGCCGTCATCTCGGCGATCGCTTCCGACATGCGGGTGCCGACCGCGGCGAGCGGGATGTCGCCGCCGGTATGCATGATGTCGCGCACGAATTTGAGCATCGCGCCGAGGCGGCCGCCGGGATGGAAGCGGCTGAAGTCGATGGCGGTGAAGCCGCGGCTTTCCAGGAGCGCGATCGCCAGCGCGTCGCCGAGCGCGGCCTGCATCAGGGTCGAGGTGGTGGGGGCGAGATTGTGCGGACAGGCCTCGCGCGCCTGCGGCATCGCCAGCACCACATCGGCGGCGCGCCCGAGCGTGCTGTCGATGACGGCGGTGACGGCGATGAGCCCGATTTTGAAGCGGCGCGAATAGTCGATCAGGTCCTTGAGCTCGGCGGTCTCGCCCGACCACGACAGCGCCATGATGGCGTCGTCGGGCGTGATCATGCCGAGGTCGCCGTGGCTGGCTTCGCTCGGATGCACGAAGAAGGCCGGCGTTCCCGTCGACGCGAACGTGGCCGCGATCTTGCGCCCGACATGGCCGGACTTGCCCATGCCGGTCACGATCAGCCGGCCGCGCGCGGCGGAGATCAGATCCACGGCGGCGATGAAGGCGCGGCCGAGCCCGTCGTGAATGGCGGCCGAGAGCGTGGTGATGCCGCTCGCCTCGGCCTCCAGCGTGCGCACCGCCGATGCGATCAGGTCGCCGGCGCGGGTGCGCGTCGCTTGTTCGGTGCTCAGCGGCTTCGGCATTGCCAGTGGTCAGGGCTTTCGAGGTCGGGGCATCGGGATAGCACGGAAATCGACAGGAAACGACCGCCCGCCGGCCCAATCAGGCTTTACCATATTCGTTTCCCCCGGGTTAACCACAGGGGGGTTGGGCCCGCCCGGCTAGCCCTCGCCGAGCAGGCGCCGCAGCTCCGCCCGCATCGCCGGAGCGATATCGGGGCGATCGAGCGCATAGGCGACGTTGGCGGTCAGAAAGCCCACCTTCGAGCCGCAGTCGAAGCTGCGGCCTTCGAATTCCAGGCCATAGAACGGCTGGGTCCGGGCGAGCTCGATCATGGCGTCGGTGATCTGGATCTCGCCGCCGGCGCCGCGCTTCTCGGCGGCGAGCACGTCGAAAATCTCCGGCTGCAGGATGTAGCGGCCGGTGATGATGAGGTTCGAGGGCGCCGTTTCCCGGCTCGGCTTCTCCACCATCTGGGTGAGCTCGAACAGCTTGCCCTTGCGCTTGCCGACGCCGACCACGCCGTACATGTGCACGCGTTCGGCCGGCACCTCTTCGACCGCGATGATGTTGGGGCTCTCGGGCAGGTCGCGCGCCGCCTGGATCATCTGCGCCAGGCATCCGGTCTTGTGCTGCACCAGCACGTCGGGCAGCAGCAGCGCGAACGGCTCGTGCCCGACCAGCTCGCGCGCGCACCAGACCGCATGGCCCAGGCCCAGGGGCAATTGCTGGCGGGTGAAGCTCGCGGTGCCCGGTCCGGGCAGGTCGCGGGCCAGGGCCTCGAGATCGGCGGTGCGCTTGCGCTCCGTGAGCGTGCGCTCGAGCTCGAACTGGCGGTCGAAATGGTCCTCGATCACCGCCTTGTTGCGGCCGGTGACAAAGATGAAATGCTCGATCCCGGCCTCGCGCGCCTCGTCGACGACGTGCTGGATCAGCGGCCGGTCGACCACCGGCAGCATCTCCTTCGGCATCGCCTTGGTGGCGGGCAGGAATCTGGTGCCCAGCCCGGCGACCGGGAAAACGGCTTTGCGGATCGGCTTCATGATGTCGCGGACACTGTCTCGGTATTGCCGAAGTCTGGGTGTGTCATGGATGGCGGGTCGACTAGTTTTTTTACCGGTCCGGCCAGTTTGGCCCGCGCGCTGCCGGCGCGCCAGCCTTTAACGGTCCACGCAACACGTCGGTTCCCCATCGCCGGCCACGCAACGATTGATCCGAGACCAAGCACCATGGCGAGATTTGCCCGACTGATGCGCCTTGCGGGCGCGGTTTTGGCCACGGCCGTGCTGGCGGCGCCGGGGCACGGGCAGGGGCTCGACATCCGCGCGCCATCGCCGCGCGCGGCCACCGGCGCTGCTCCGGCCGCGCCGGCTCCGGCCACTCCGGCTCCGGAATGGAGCGGCGAATCCGGCGCCTCCAATCATCCGCTGATGACGGCGCAGGCGATCCGCGCCGCCGCGGCCAATTTCCGCAGCTGCCTCGAGGGACTGCGGCCGCTGGCCGAGCGCCGCGGCGTCAGCCGCGCGGTGTTCGATGCCAATGTCGCCGGCCTCACGCCCGACCTGCGGATCATGGACCTGCTCGACGCCCAGCCCGAGTTCACCAAGTCGTTCTGGGACTATCTCGACATTCTGGTCAACGACGATCGCATCAAGAACGGGCAAGACATCCTCGCCAAGTACCGTCCGACCTTCGACGCGGTCGAGAAGGCCTACGGGGTCGATCGCTACATCATCGCCGCGATCTGGGGCGTGGAGTCCAACTACGGCACCATGGTCGGCGACCGCTCGGTGATCCGCTCCACCGCGACGCTGGCGTGTATCGGCCGGCGCCAGGATTACTTCCGCGAGGAGTTTCTGTCGGCGCTGGAAATCCTGGCGCGCGGCGATGTGCGCGCCGACCATCTCAAGGGCTCGTGGGCGGGCGCCTTCGGCCCGACCCAGTTCATGCCGACCTCGTTCAAGCGCTTCGCGGTCGACCACGACGGCGATGGCCGCCGCGACGTCGTCGATTCCGTGCCCGACCTCATCGCCTCGACCGCGAACAACCTGAAGAAGGACGGCTGGGTGGCGGGCCAGACCTGGGGCTACGAGGTCGTGCTGCCGAAGGGCTTCAACTTTCTGCTCGCCGATCGCTCGCGCATGATGACGATGGCCGAATGGGAGCGGGCCGGCATCCGCCGCGCCGGCGGCAAGCCGTTCCCGCGTCCCGACGATCGCGCCTACCTGCTGGTGCCGAGCGGGGCGCAGGGGCCGGGCTTCCTGATGCTGCAGAACTTCCGGGTGATCATGAAATACAACCCGGCCGAGGCCTATGCGCTCGCCATCGGTCATCTCGCCGACCGCTTCCGCGGCGCGGGACCGTTCGTGCAGGCGTGGCCCCGGCACGAACGCGTGCTCACGCGCGCGGAGCGCTACGAGCTGCAGCAGCAGCTGGCCCAGCGCGGCTTCGACGTCGGCGAACCCGACGGCCGGCTCGGGGGCAAGACCCGCAACGCGCTGCGCCAGTTCCAATCGGCCGTGGGCGAGGTGCCCGACGGGTTCGCCTCGGAGGCGATCCTGCAGCGGCTGCGCAGCCGGTAACGCCGTGGGGGTTGGCCGGAGCGGCCTTTTGGGGCCGTTTTTGCCATCTTCAAGTTGACATTTTTTGTCGTATTATTAAGTGGTTAAGTTGGCGGCCGGTTCCCCCTGCGACGCGGGCCGCCGGCAGCGGCAAAAACGGCGATCGGGAGTTGATGGTCATGGGCAAATCCCGAGCATTTGTGGCCGCGCTGGCGACCGGCATGACGCTGGCCTGCCTGCTGCCCGCCCAGGCGCAGTTCTGGGACTGGGGCAATCGTCCGCAGCGCCAGCAGCAGCAATACAACAACAACTGGTTCGGCGGCGGTGGCGGCTGGTTCGGCAACGACCGGCGCTACGACGGCCAGCGCCAGGAACGCGAGGTGGTCGATTATTCGCGCGCGCCCGCGCCCGCGCAGAAGAAACCCGAAGCCACCACCTCGATCGTGGTCATGGGCGACGCCAATGCGGATTGGCTGGCCTACGGGCTCGAAGATGCGTTGTCCGAAAAGCCCGAGATCGGCGTCGTGCGCAAGCACCGCACCGATTCCGGCCTCATCCGCTACGACGCGCGCCGCGATGTCGAGTGGCCGCAGATGGCGCGCGAGATCATCGCAGCCGAAAAACCCAAATTCATCGTCATGATGATCGGAAACAACGACCGTCAGACGATCCGCGAAAAGGCTCCCGCCGTTGTCGCCGTCGCCCGGCCCGGCGCACCGAAGGCCGCGGCGCCACCGGCCCAGCCGGGCGCGCCCGCGGCGGCGGCGCCAGCGGCGCCGGTGGATCCCGAGAAGCAGCCGGCCGAGCAGCCCGAGGCTGCGGAACTGCCGGCCAACCTGACGCCGGAGCAGGCACGAACGGCCAGCTACGGCCCCTGGGAATTCCACACGGAAAAGTGGGAACTCGCCTATATCAAGCGCATCGACGCCACCATCGCCGCGCTCAAGAGCGCGGGCGTTCCGGTCATCTGGGTGGGTCTGCCGTCGCAGCGCGGCCCCAAGGCCAGCGCCGATTCGTCCTATCTCAATGAGCTCTACCGCAGCCGCGCCGAGAAGGCGGGCATCGTCTATGTCGATATCTGGGACGGCTTCGTCGACGAGGCCGGCCGGTACTCGCCGCAAGGGCCGGACTACGAAGGGCAGATTCGCCGCCTGCGCACCGGCGACGGCGTCTATTTCACCAAGTTCGGCGCGCGCAAGCTGGCGCACTATGTCGAGCGCGAGATCCAGCGCACCATCAACAACCGCGGCATGTCGGTTGCGTTGCCGGTGCCGGTCGATGTCGGCCCGCAGGCGCCGAGCGGCACCAAGCCGGGCGGTGCCCCGCAGCGTCCCTCGGCAGGACCGGTGATCCCGCTGACGGCGGTTCGCGCCGCGCCGGAAGAACTGATCGGCACCGCGCGTCCCGCGCCGGCGGTCGACACCACCGCCACGCGGGTGCTGACCAAGGGCGAGCCGATCGCGGCTCCCAGCGGGCGCGCGGACGATTTCAGCTGGCCGCGCGGCAACGTCACGCTCGAGCCGGCGGTCAACGACCCGGCAGCTTCTCCGGACTCGGCCGCGAGAACCGCCAAGCCCGCCGATGCCGCGCGCACCGGCGTGGCGGATGCCCAGGCCGGTCAGACCGCCGAAACCAAGCCGGTCGCCCCGCGCCGCCCGCGGCCGCGCGCGCCCAACCCCTACGATCAGCAACGCCCGTTCTTTGGGTTCGGTGGTGGCGGCGGCGGCTGGTTCCGATAACGCGCGACCCGGCTGCGCGAACGCGGACCGCGACGTCGTGACGGTCGTCATGCGCGGGCTTGACCCATAGGCGCGATCGCGCAGTCGTCCTTCCGGGGCCCGAAGCGATAGCGAAGGGCACGCCGGAACAGTAACCATCGCCGACGAGTGGACCTGGATCCGCGGGCTCGAGCCCGCGGGTGACACCGGAATGGCCTGTCGGAGTTGAAATAAACCAACGGGAGACGCTGCAGCCTAGCGCGGCAGCGTCGTCGATCCCATCAGGTACTTGTCGACGGCGTGCGCGGCCTGGCGGCCTTCGCGGATCGCCCACACCACGAGCGACTGGCCGCGGCGCATGTCGCCGGCCGCAAACACCTTCGGGTTGGAGCTCTGATAGGACAGCACGTCGGCCTTGACGTTGCCGCGCTGGTCGAGCTCGAGCCCGAGCGACTTGATCATGCCGTCGTGCACGGGATGCACGAAGCCCATCGCCAGCAACACCAGATCGGCGTCGAGCTCGAATTCGGTACCGGGGATGGGCTTGATCTTGCCGTCCACGCGCACGCAGTGAAGCTTTTTCACCTGGCCGTTCTCGCCCGAGAACTTGGTGGTCAGCACCGCGAAGTCGCGCTCGGCGCCTTCCTCGTGGCTCGACGACGTGCGCAGCTTCAGCGGCCAGTCGGGCCAGGTCAGCATCTTGTTCTCGATCACCGGCGGCTGCGGCATGATCTCGAAATTGCGGACCGAGAGCGCGCCCTGGCGGATCGACGTGCCGATGCAGTCGGAGCCGGTGTCGCCGCCGCCGATGACGACGACGTGCTTGCCGCCGGCGAGGATCGGCGCGCCTGTGTCCTGCGTCTCGCCGCTGACGCGACGGTTCTGCTGCGGCAGGAATTCCATGGCGAAATGAATGCCCGCGAGCTCGCGGCCCGGGATCGGCAGATCGCGCGCCTTCTCCGCGCCGCCCGCGAGCACCACCGCGTCGAAGTCCTTGAGCAGATCCTCGGCCGGCACGTTGACGCCGACATGGGTGCCGTAATGGAACGTCACGCCTTCCATATCCATCTGCGCCACGCGGCGATCGACGTGATACTTCTCCATCTTGAAGTCGGGAATGCCGTAGCGGAGAAGCCCACCGGCCTTGGCGTATTTCTCGAATACATGCACGTCGTGGCCGGCGCGGGCGAGCTGCTGCGCGCAGGCCATGCCGGCGGGACCCGAGCCCACGATCGCGACCTTCTTTCCGGTCTTGACCGAGGGCGGCTCGGGCTTGATCCAGCCCTGCTCGAAGGCGCGGTCGGCAATCGCGCATTCGATGGTCTTGATGGCCACCGGATTGTCGTCGAGGTTGAGCGTGCAGGAGGCCTCGCACGGCGCCGGACAGACCCGGCCGGTGACTTCCGGAAAATTATTGGTGGTGTGGAGGTTGCGCGCGGCTTCCTGCCAGTTGCCGCGATACACCAGGTCGTTCCAGTCCGGGATCTGGTTGTTCACCGGACAGCCGGTGTGGCAGTACGGAATGCCGCAATCCATGCAGCGCGCGGCCTGCTTGGTATTCTCCTCCTCCGGCAGCGGGAGGACGAATTCGCGCCAATGCTGGATGCGCTCCTCGACCGGTTCGTAGTCACGGTCGCTGCGCTCGAACTCAAGGAAGCCGGTGATCTTGCCCATACGCTATTCGGCCGCCTGCATGGTGCGCGCCTTCTCGATTTCGGCAAGCGCGCGGCGATATTCGAGCGGCATGACCTTGCGGAACATCGGACAATATTTCTTCCACCCGGCGAGAATTTCCGCCGCCCGCCCCGAGCCGGTGAGCTGCGCATGGCGCGTGATCAGGAGGTGCAGCCGCTCCGCGTCGTAGCGCGTCATGTCCTCCAGCACCTCGACCCGGCCATGCGACTCGAGATCGTGGACGTGGTGATAGACGCGCTCGCTGATCTCTTCTTCGTCGGGCATCGGCTCGAGATCGACCATCGCCATGTTGCAGCGCGACCTGAAGGTGCCGTCCTCGTCCAGCACATAGGCAACTCCGCCGGACATGCCGGCCGCGAAGTTGCGGCCGGTGCGGCCGAGCACCACGACAATCCCGCCGGTCATGTACTCGCAGCAATGGTCGCCGGCACCCTCGATCACCGCGATGGCTCCGGAATTGCGCACGGCGAAACGCTCGCCGGCGACACCGCGGAAATAGCATTCGCCCTCGATCGCACCGTAGAGCACGGTATTGCCGACGATGATCGACTCCTCGGGGACGATGCTCGCGTCGGCGGTCGGGCGCACGATGATCCGACCGCCCGACAGGCCCTTGCCGACATAGTCGTTGGCGTCGCCTTCGAGCTCGAAGGTCACGCCGTGCGCAAGCCAGGCGCCGAAGCTCTGGCCGGCGGTGCCGGTGAGCTTCACGTGGATGGTGCCGTCGGGCAAACCTTCATGGCCGTAACGCTTGGCGATCTCGCCGGACAGCATGGCGCCGGCGGTGCGGTCGGTGTTCTTGATCGATGTCTCGATCCGCACCGGCGCGCCGCCGTCGAGCGCGGACTTCGCCTCGGCGATCAGCCTGCGGTCGAGGATGGTGTGGATCTTGTGATCCTGGACTTCGCAATTGTGGATGTGCACGCCCGCCGGCGCGTGCGGCTTGAAGAACAGCCGGGAGAAGTCGAGGCCCTTGGCCTTCCAGTGCTCGATCACCTGGCGCTTGTCGAGCATCTGCATCTGGCCGACCATTTCGGCGAAGGTGCGGAAGCCCATCTCCGCCATCAGCTCGCGCACCTCTTCGGCGACGAAGAAGAAGAAGCTGATGACGTGCTCGGGCTGGCCGACGAAGCGCTTGCGCAGCACCGGGTCCTGGGTGGCCACGCCGACCGGGCAGGTGTTGAGGTGGCATTTGCGCATCATGATGCACCCCGCCGCGATCAGCGGCGCGGTCGAGAAGCCGAATTCGTCGGCACCGAGGAGAGCGCCGACGACGACGTCGCGGCCGGTGCGGATGCCGCCGTCGACCTGCACCGCGATGCGCCCGCGCAGGCGGTTGGCGACCAGCGTCTGATGGGTCTCGGCCAGTCCGATTTCCCACGGCGAGCCGGCATGCTTGATCGAGGTCAGACGGCGAGGCGCCGGTGCCGCCTTCGAAGCCCGCGATGGTGACGTGGTCGGCGCGCGCCTTGGAGACGCCGGCCGCGACCGTGCCGACGCCCACCTCGGAGACGAGCTTCACCGATACCAGACCCTCGGGGTTGACGTTCTTCAGGTCGAAGATGAGCTGCGCCAGATCCTCGATCGAATAGATGTCGTGGTGCGGGGGCGGCGAAATCAGGCCGACGCCGGGCATCGAATGGCGCACCTTGGCGATGACCTTGTCGACCTTGTGCCCGGGAAGCTGGCCGCCCTCGCCGGGCTTTGCGCCCTGCGCCATCTTGATCTGCATCATGTCGGAGTTGACGAGGTATTCCGTCGTCACGCCGAAACGGCCCGAGGCGACCTGCTTGATCGCCGAGCGCATGGAGTCGCCGTTCGCCATCGGCTTGAAGCGATCGGCCTCCTCGCCGCCTTCGCCGGTATTCGACTTGCCGCCGATGCGGTTCATGGCGATCGCGAGCGTGGTATGGGCTTCGCGCGAGATCGAGCCGAACGACATGGCGCCGGTGGCGAAGCGGCGCACGATGTCCTTGGCCGGCTCGACCTCCTCGATCGGGACCGGCTTGCGGCCGTCCTCGTCCGCCGATTTGAGCCGGAACAGGCCGCGGATGGTGAGGAGGCGCTCGGACTGCTCGTTGCTGACCTTGGCGTAGGCCCGGTATTGGTCGGGCAGGTTGCCGCGCACGGCGTGCTGGAGCGCCGATACCGTGGCGGCGGTCCACACATGGTCCTCGCCGCGCACGCGGAACTGATATTCGCCGCCGACGTCGAGGGCATCGCGATAGATCGGAGCATCGCTGAAGGCGTCGCGGTGCCGCCGCACGGTCTCCTCGGCGATCTCGTTGAGCGCCACGCCTTCGATGCGGGTCGCGGTGCCGGTGAAATACTCGGCGACGAAATCAGACTTGAGGCCGACGGCGTCGAAAATCTGCGCGCCGCAATAGGACTGGTAGGTGGAGATGCCCATCTTGGACATCACCTTCAGCAGCCCCTTGTCGATCGACTTGATGTAGCGCTTGACGATCTCGTATTCGTCGAGCTTCTGCGGGAGATCATCCTTCATCGCCCGCAGCGTCTCGAAGGCGAGATAGGGGTTGATCGCCTCCGCGCCATAGCCGGCGAGGCAGCCGAAGTGATGCACTTCGCGCGGTTCGCCGGATTCGACCACGAGCCCGACCGAGGTGCGCAGGCCCTGGCGGATGAGGTGGTGATGCACCGCCGCGCAGGCGAGCAGCGACGGCATCGGAATGTTGGCCGGCCCGGCGCGGCGGTCCGACAGGATGATGATGTTGATGCCTTCGCGCACCGCGGCCTCGGCGCGGACGCAGAGCGTGTCGAGCGCCTCCTTCAAGCCGGCGGCGCCATGCTCCGCCGGCCAGGTGCTGTCGAGGGTGCGCGATTTGAAATGGCCGTCGCCGACCTCGGAGATGGCCCGGATCTTTTCCAGATCCGCGTCCGTGAGGATCGGCTGGCGCGCCTCCAGGCGCTTGAGCCGCGACGAGCCTTCGAGATCGAACAGGTTCGGCCGGGGCCCGATGATCGAGACCAGGCTCATGACCAGCTCCTCGCGGATCGGATCGATCGGCGGGTTGGTGACCTGGGCGAAGTTCTGCTTGAAATAGGTAAAGAGCAGCTTGGGCTTGTCGGACAGCGCCGAGATCGGCGCGTCGTTGCCCATGGAGCCGACGGCTTCCTCGCCCTGGCTCCCCATCGGCGCCATCAGGATGCGCAAGTCTTCCTGGGTGTAGCCGAAGGTCTGCTGGCGATCGAGCAGCGAAAGATTCGACAACGCCGCCTTGCCCGCCGCGTCCGGCAACTCCTCGAGCACGATCTGCGTGCGTTCGAGCCACTCCTTGTAGGGGTGACTCTTGGCCAGCGTCGCCTTGAGCTCCTCGTCGGGAATGAGGCGGCCCTGGTCGAGGTCGACGAGCAGCATCTTGCCCGGCTGCAGGCGCCACTTCGTGACGATGTCCTTCTCCGGGATGGGCAGCACGCCCATCTCGGATGCCATGATGATGCGCTCGTCGCGGGTGACGAAATAGCGCGCCGGGCGCAAGCCGTTGCGGTCGAGGGTGGCGCCGATCTGGCGGCCGTTGGTGAAGGCGATCGCCGCCGGGCCGTCCCACGGCTCCATCAGCGCGGCGTTGTACTCGTAGAAGGCGCGACGTTCCTCGTCCATGAGCGGGTTGCCCGCCCAGGCCTCGGGAATCATCATCATCACCGCATGGGCGAGCGGGTAGCCGCCCTGCACCAGGAATTCGAGTGCATTGTCGAAGCAGGCGGTATCGGATTGGCCCTCGTAGGAGATCGGCCACAGCTTGTTGATATCGTCGCCGAACAGGTCGGAGGACACCGACGCCTGGCGCGCCGCCATCCAGTTGACGTTGCCGCGCAGCGTGTTGATCTCGCCGTTGTGCGCGATCATCCGGTAGGGATGCGCGAGCGACCAGGCCGGAAAGGTATTGGTGGAGAACCGCTGGTGCACGAGCGCGAGCGCGCTCTCGAAATCCTCGTTGCGCAGATCGGGATAATAGGTGCCGAGCTGGTCGGCCAGGAACATGCCCTTGTAGACGATGGTGCGGCAGGAGATGGACACCGGGTAGTAGCCGGAAAGCCTGCGCTCCTTGCGCGTATAGATCGCATTCGAAATGGACTTGCGCAGGATGTAGAGCCGCCGCTCGAACTCATCCTCGGTCTTGATCTTCTTGCCGCGCCCGATGAACACCTGCAGGTGCACGGGTTCGGTCGGCTTCACCGATTCCCCCAATGTCGAATTGTCGGTGGGCACCTCGCGCCAGCCCAGGAGGGTCATGCCCTCGCGCTTGATCATCTGGGCGTAGATGTCGCGGATCACCTGCCGCCAGTCCGGATCGCGCGGCATGAAGAGCGCGCCGATCGCGTATTCGCGGGGCTTGGGCAAGGCAAAACCGAGCCGTTTCGCCTCCTTGGCGAAGAATTTTTGCGGGATCTGGACCAGAATGCCGGCGCCGTCGCCCGCGCGCGGGTCGGCACCGACCGCGCCGCGATGTTCGAGATTGCAGAGGATGGCGAGCGCGTCCTCGATCAATTTATGCGAGGAGCGGCCCTTGATGTCGGCGATGAAGCCGACTCCGCAGGAATCCTTCTCGAGCGCGGGATCGTAAAGGCCCTGCGCCGGCGGCAGCCCGGGGTCTGCGCTGTCGGCAAAGCGCGCCGTCGCGCGTTCGCCGCGCGCAGCCTGGCGCCTGCTCTTTCTCGCGCGCATGTGTGCCGCGCCCATTTGCGTCCTCGCGTCTCACCCCCGCCAAAACGCCGACGAAACCCGGCATCTCGGCGCACCTTCCGCCTCCGCGGCGCCAATCGGCGTTACGGCCTCAAAGGCACCGCTGGTCATTGGCGGCCTTCCCGCTACCGCCGCTCGGCGCAAGCGTGTGGCCGCTTGTGTTAAGTGGCTTGGCGATGCGTTGGCCGCGCCTACCACCCTCCGATGCGAGCCGGATGAAAAACCGGCCGAGGACACCGGGCGGGCCGTCAACTGGGACAGCAATGCTGTCCTAGTTTACTTTGCCAAATTCTAAACATGAACACAAGGGTTCGCCTAACGAGAAAATGCGCTGTCGCGTTCGAAGTTTCCGCACCGACTGCACAAAAAACAACCGCGCCCGCTTGTGCGGCAAACGGATTAGACCGGATAAGGCGAGCACGCTCAGGGTCGGGTGCCGAATGCGGGGAAATGTGCTTCCAACCGGGAATTCGATCGCGGACGCACCGCGCGCGGCACGCCGGTCTGCGACCGCAGCGGGGAGGGTCGAAAAGCTCGCTCGGCTTTGCGCGCTCGTTGCGTACGCGCTGGTTGGGCTCGGACTGCGCCTCGTCATGGCACGAGGTCTTCTTCATTTCGGGCCAGGCCAAGATCGAGGGGCCGGGCGTCCCGATCCATTGGAGCACCGGCGGGATCGATTTCTCCGTGACCCTGCCGGCCGGGATCAAGGAGACGACATTCCAGCTGTTCGAGCGGCAATATGCTGATTTGCCAATGGCGCCGGGGGTTGCCGCTTATGTCTTCAGCTACGCCGAGTTTGCCCTGCCGATCTGCTTGCTCCTGGGTTTTGCCACCCGCTTCGCTGCCGTCGGCCTGCTCGCCTTGACGATGCTGCTGCAAGTCTACGTCGCGCCCGCAATGTGGTGGTCGTTGCATGTCTACTGGGTGTCGATTCTGATGGTCCTGGTGTTGTGCGGTCCGGGCGCCATCTCCATCGACGCATTGATCCGCACCATCTACCGCCGGGACCGGCGGATGGCCCGCGGTTGAGCGCGCTTGTCGCCGAGCGATGGCTCACCGCATCATCGTGCTGTGCCGCCGCGACCAGCCGAGAGAGACGTCATGAACTTTGCAAGCGACAACGCAGCCGGGATCGCGCCGGAGATCCTTGCGGCCATTGCCGGGGCGAACGACGGCGCCGCGCTGGCCTACGGCCGCGATGGCTGGACCAAACGGGTCGAGCGGACATTCGCCGAGATCTTTCAGCGCGAGGTCGCGGTCTTCCTGGTGCCGACCGGAACCGCGGCGAACGCCCTCGCGCTCGCGCACCTCACGCCGCCCTGGGGCGCCGTGCTCTGCCATGAGGAGGCGCACATCGCCACCGATGAATGTGGCGCGCCCGAATTCTTCGGCGGCGGCATCAAGCTCATCGGGCTTGCCGGCGAAGCCGGCAAGATCACGCCGGCGACGCTGCAGCGTGCGCTCGATCAAGGGCAGTGGGGCGGCCCGCATCATGTCAGTCCGGCGGTCCTGTCGCTCTCGCAAGCGACCGAAGCCGGCACGGTCTACCGCGCGGATGAGATCCGGCAACTCGCCGACATCGCGCGCGCGCATGGCCTTGCCGTGCACATCGACGGCGCGCGGATCGCCAACGCGCTCGCGCGCATGAACGCCTCGCCGGCGCAAGCGACCTGGATGGCCGGAGTCGATGTGCTGTCGTTCGGCGCCACCAAGGGCGGCGCGTTGGCCGCCGAAGCGGTCGTGTTCTTCGATGCGGCCCGCGGCGCCAATATGTCGGAGCGTCGCAAGCGCGGCGGCCATCTCATCTCCAAGCATCGCTTCGTCGCCGCGCAGATCGAAGCCTATCTTGCCGGCGATCTCTGGCTCAAACTCGCACGCCACGCCAATGCGATGGCCGACCGGCTCGCGGGTGGGCTCGCCGCCGCGGGTCTTCATCCGGTGTGGCCGGTGGAAGCGAACGAGGTGTTCGTCGCGCTGCCTTCGTCGATCGACGAGCGGCTCAAGGCCGCGGGCGCGAGTTATTATCCCTGGACCACCGATGCGCTGCCGAACGGTGTCATACCGGCGCGCGATACCACGCTCGTGCGCCTGGTGACGTCGTTTGCCACAACTGCGGCCGAGGTCGATCGCTTTGTGGCGACGACACATGCTTCTTGATGACACGCCAGCGCCAAAGCTACGCCCAATTCCCGGCTATCGTTGCGACATGCGGACAAGCAAGCGATTCATCGCGCCTGACCGCATCGCGCTCGCGGCGTCGATCGACGGCGGCGAGCAGGGGAAAATCCAAATCGGGGGAACTCTGTCTTGAAACACAAGATCGCCCTCTGCGCGGGACTTGTCGCCGCGCTTGCGGTATCGGGACACGCCCTGGCGCAACCCGCCCCGCCACCTGCTTATCCCGGCGCCGGCTATCCGATCGCAGGACTGCCGCCGCACGAAATCGTCACCATCGTGCGCTCCACCGGACTTGAGCCCTTGGGTAGTCCGGTGCGCCAAGGCCCGGCTTACGCGCTGCGCGCGGTCGATCCTGCCGGTGAAGAGGTCAGGGTCATCGTCGATGCGCAGCGTGGGCGCATCGTCAAGGTGATACCGCTGATGGCGCCGCGTTACGCCATGCCGCTGATGCGGCCGCCCTATGGCCGCCCGCCGCGGCCGATTGCCATGGTTCCGGAGGGCTACGGCCCGTATCCGCCTGCGATGGCGCCGCCGCCTGGCGTCGAAGGCCTTCCGTCGAACGCCGGTTCCGGCAACACGCCGGGTGCAGGCGCGGCGGCCGATCCGGCGACTCCGCCGCCGTTGCCGCGACCGCGGCCCAAGCTTGCCGCATCCGATACATCGGATGCCAAGCCCGCAACGGGAGCAGCGACCGCCTCGCCGCACGCCGCGCGTGCGCCGAGCAATGAGCACGAAACCACCGGGACGGCCAACGCGCCGCAGACGCCGGCGGCAACATCGATCGAGGAATAGAGCAAGACGGGCTCTGCCAGTCCAAGCCGGTGACGACCGGCAAAACGAAAGCGCCCCGGAAAACCGGGGCGCTCCCTCTGATTGAGCCGATGGCTCAGGCAGCCTTGGCTTCGACCACTTTGGG
>CAWIGD010000028.1:0-32369 GCA_963835165.1 uncultured Alphaproteobacteria bacterium | reverse complement strand
TGACGCCGTCGCGCATGGGCACGAGGACGTCCTTTTCCGCGATCATGCCGGCGTAGGTGGGCGCGCTGATCGTAGTCGACCGGCGCCCGGTGGCCGGACAGCGAGAGCTGAAAGGCGCGATCGGTCGTCGTCTTTTTCATCATGTCCTCGATGGCAGCAGGGAAGCTAGTCAAATGAGATCAGCCGCTAGTGTCCGATTCCGAAGTTCGCATCATTATGCGGCGCGCGCGTTTGCGAGCTTCGGAATCAAAAGGACACTAGCGTCTATAATTCTAGTGCGGTTCTTGATCTTGAGTTTCTGACACAAACGCGCGGCTATAATGATAAGGAACTTCAAATCCACCGCACTTGCGTCAAATGTCCTTGGCGTCGATGAGGATGAAGGCGATGTCGACAAGGCTCCTTGCCGCGATTGACCCAGGCGTGAATGGTGCCCTGCTGCACCAGCACGTCGCCGGCCTTAAGATGGACGTCAAATCGTCCAGCAGCAGCATGTCGATCTCGCCTGCAAGCACGATGGCGTAGTCAATGCTCCGGGTGCGATGCATGCCGGGGTGTCGCGCCGGCTTGGCGCCCGGCTTTCCCCTGCCTCGGCATCCTGGCCGGCGATCTTGGCGAGGAAATTCGGATCGAGGTCGTCCGCTTTCGGGGTCGGATGGAATTCCACAATACGCGGCGTAGCCGTTGGGGGGCGGCGGAATGCCGACCTTCAGGGTGGCGGCGTCGGCCTTGCCGGAGATGTCGGCGGGCGTCGAGTCCGTGACCCAGAGGTTGAACACCTTGACGCCGAGTTCGGCCTCGCCGCCGGTCTGGGGCGCAACATTGTCGTATCCGACGATCGCCTTGCCGCTCGCGTCATGGGTCGTCACCACGCGTCGGATATCGTTCGCTGCAGGCATCTGTGCTGTTCCCCCTGTTCGTTGCCACGATGGCATCACGCCCGATCGGGCGCGCTCATGCGGGCGCGCGCGGGGAACGTATCACGGGACAGCCACGTTCCGACAAGCCCCCGCGCAACCGTGGCCGCAAGCGTACCAGCCATGCGAGCGCCGGCGAACTTTCGGCCCCGATTGCTGTTGCGTGCGCTGCGCGCCCTTGGCAAGGAAGGCCCGGTTGCACGCCGAACAAGAAGCCGCGAATTAACCCCTAGGAAACGCCCAAGCACAGATGCTCAGGTCCGGGACTGTTCACGCCGGGGTCGAGTCGCCCTTCGCCTGGTGGCGGCTTGCTGCCGCCGTCGTGCTCGGCGCCGTCGGAAGCGTCGGCATGTGGTCGGTGCCGGTGGTGCTGCCGGCGGTACAGGCCGAGTTCGGTGTTGCGCGCGCCGACGCTTCGCTGCCGTTTACCCTGGCCATGATGGGCTTTGCGTTCGGTGGCGTGGCGATGGGACGATTGTCCGATCGGCTGGGCATCGTAGCGCCTGTCGTGTGCGGCGAGCTTGCGCTGAGCGTCGGCTACATCGGGGCGGGTGTTGCCCCCAATCTGTTCTCGTTCGCACTCCTTCACATTGTGATCGGTATCGGCGCGTCCGCGACGTTCGGACCGTTGATCGCGGACACGTCGCAATCGTTCAGCCGCCGGCGCGGCATTGCCGTCGCCATCGTCGCCTGCGGCAACTACTTCGCGGCGACTCTGGCCGCCGATCCTGCATCACTTCATCGCCAGCGAGGGCTGGCGGGCAACTCATATCGGCGTCGGCGTGTTCTGCGGCCTCGCCACGCTGCCGCTCTTGCTGGTGCTGCGCCGCCGCGCGCCGATGCCCGATACCGGGTCGATAGGGGCGTTGAGCGCCAGTGCCCAACGTAGCCTGGGCTTTTCTCCCAACGCGCTGCAGGCGGTGTTGTGCCTCGCCGGTCTGTCCTGCTGCGTGGCGATGGCGATGCCGCAGGTGCACATCGTCGCCTATTGCGGCGATCTTGGCTATGGCGTGGCGCGCGGCGCCGAGATGCTGTCCCTGATGCTGGGCTTTGGCATGGTCAGCCGCATCGCCTCGGGTTTCGTCGCTGACCGCATCGGCGGCGTGGCGACGCTGCTGTTGAGTTCGGCGCTGCAGGGCGTGGCGCTGTTTCTCTATCTGCTGTTCGACGGCCTGGCGTCATTGTACGTGATCTCGGCGCTGTTCGGCCTGTTCCAGGGCGGCATCGTGCCGATGTACGCCATTATCGTGCGCGAATATTTTTCCCCGCAGGAGGCCGGCACGCGGCTCGGTCTCGTGCTGATGGCGACGCTGTTCGGCATGGCATTTGGCGGCTGGATGTCGGGCGTGATTTTCGATCTCACCGGCTCCTACCAGGCGGCGTTTGCCAACGGCCTGATGTGGAACCTGGTGAACGTGCTGATTGCGCTTTGGCTGCTGATGCGACCGGGCCGGCGGGTCGCCCACGCGTGAGAGCGAGCTATTGCTTGCTCGCAACGGCGGAGAGGTGCGGCCGACTGGATCGTCATTTGCTGGCTCAGGGCGAGTTGCCAGCGACTGTCGCGAAGCACCCAGATGCGCACGTTGCTGTAGGGCTTGCCGCCGCGATAGGGCGTGTGTTGGGAGGTCATCAGCGCCGCGTTGGGCCCGAAACCGTAAATCCGCATGGAGGTGACTGGATCGCCCGGCGTGCCCGCGCCGCCGTCCTGCTGGCGCGCGGCGATGCCTACGCGCTCTTCCTTGTTACGGACCGTGGTGTTGTTGATGATCATGAATTCGTCCGCGATGAACCGCGCCCATTGCGCCGCATCCGGCTTCCATTCGAGCATCTTGGTCTTCTGCCACGCCGCGAGGATATCGTTGTCCATCTGGGTCTTCGGCGTATAGGGCACGGTACGGCAGGGATTGTCGCAGTCGCCGGCACCGGCAGCCTGCTCGACCGAGGCCGGCGCTCCGCCGCCAGCGGTCGGCGTCTCCATCAGGGCGAACGCTTTCCAGCCATGGCGCCGCTTCACGAATACCCGCAGGACGCGCGCATGGTCGCGGGCCGCCCGCACGGTCAACATCCGTCCGTAGAAGTGCGTATGGACGTCGCTGTCGCCCGCATTGGCGGCTGCGAGTGCGGGCAACTCCTTGACAGTCTCGCGCCGCGTCAGCGCCCGTCCCTCGGCGTCGGTCCAGGTGAAGCGCCGGTCGAGCACCGCGCCGATCGCCTTCTGGTCGCCCTTGCCGAGATTCGTGACAAAAGCACGATGCGCCGCTTTCGCCGCTTGCTCGTCGTTGACCGGAGCCGTGCGCGCGATCACGAGCGTGCCCGCGGCCAGGACGACGATGGCGAGGGCCGCGATCACGAAGCGGCGCATGGTATGTCTCCGACCGGGCGAGCGTGCTGCAATTCAGCCCCCACGTTCATTGCTCCGCCTTATAGTCCTCGCGTGGCTGGTTCGCGATGTTGATCAAGAGCTCGGCGTCCTGGCGGTCCTTCTTCAGGAATGCTGCGAATTCCGCGGGCTTTCCGGGCGCCGGCAGCACCGCCTGCTTCTCGAGATAGTCGGCGAATTTCGGGTCGCGATAAAGCTTCACGAATTCGGCGTTGAGCCGGTCCACGATCGCCTGCGGTACGCCCTTGGGAGCGGCAAGGCCCCACCAGCCAAACGGCGGGAAATCGATGCCGGCTTCGGCAAGCGTCGGCACGTCAGGCGCAAGCGGCGACCGCCGTACGGCGGCGACCGCGAGCGGCTTGATCTTGCCGGTTCCCAACAGGCCGAGAAAGTTCCCGAGCCCCATCTTTGCGATCTGGAGTTCGCCGGCGACCAGTGCTTGCGCGATCGGCCCACCACCGCGGTACGGGATGCCGACTATGTTCACATTCCATTTCTGGTTCATCCATTTCAAGAACATTTCCGGATTGGAGCCGGGTCCGAGCGTGCCGTAGTTGAGGGCGCTCGGATGCGCCTGGGCATAGGCCTTGAGCTCGGCCGCGGTGCCGACGTTGAGCGCGCTGTTAACGAACAGGGCCTCGACCAGAAGATAGAGGTTGGTGATGAGCGTGAAGTCCTTTTCGGCGTCATAGGGCAGCTTGTTGAACATCAGCGGGTTGATGGAAAGCGTGTTGTGATAGACGAGGCAGAGCGTGTAGCCGTCGGGCGTGGCCTGGGCGCAGGCCTGCGCGCCGGGAATGCCGCTCGCGCCGCCCTTGTTCTCGATCACGAACGGCTGGCCGAGCCGCGGTGCGAGTTCGCTTGCGGTGGCGCGCATGATGACGTCGGTCACGCTGCCGGCCGCGATCGGCACGATCACGCGGATCGGCCGGTCGGGATAGGTCTGGGCGTTCACCGGGAACGCCCAGATCATGAGCAGAGCAACCATCGGAGCAGCCACCGCAAAGCCAAGCAACACGCGAGCAATCCGCCCGCAAGAAAGTCTCGTCATGATGCGTCCTTGTGGTGCAGGCACGGATGGCGCGCGGCCGCTCTGGTTATTTGAGCTGGTCGGCGACCTTGTCGATCCCGGCCTTGACGCAGACTTCGTCCTTCTCGCCGCCGGGAGCCCCGGAGACGCCGGCCGCGCCGATCACGTCCTCGCCGACCATGATCGGCAACGCGCCGCGCGCGGTGGTGAAGCCGGTGAGATACTGCGCGCCCATCTGGGGATTCTTCTTCAGCCGCTCTTCCATCTCCCCCGACGGAATGCGGAACGTGCGCGCCGTGAAGGCCTTCTTGAAGCTGTTCTCCATAGTGTGCGGCCCGGTCCCGTCGCCGCGCACCTGCACGAGAACCTCGCCGTTGCGTCCGACGATCGTGGCCGACACGCGATAGCCGTTCGCGGTGCAGGTGTCGATGGCGGTTTGCGCGATGGTGAGGGCCGTGGCGGCCGACAGGTCCTTACGGGTGAGGAGTTGCGCGCTCGCGGGCGCCACCAAGGCGCAAGCGAGGCCGATGCCGGCCAGGCGATACAACACCAAAGACATAGTGAAATCCTCCCTTCGTGATCGAGACCGCTCTCATCAAAGGCGGCGGTCAGCGGGCGAGCCTAGCTTATTTCGGGCGATTTGTATGGGTCCATGCCGGGAGTTTCCCGTCCGTGCTTTCGGTGTGGTATCTGCGAGCGGCATAACGGGGACGAGAGGGCAATGAAAGGCATCGGGATGCAGCCGACCCCGGCACCTCGCCTGGAAGTCGTTCTGACGCCGCCACAAGCGGAGGGGTCGCGGTGATCGGCGTCGGCATCGTAGGCAGCAACTATGGGCGAACCGTGCTGCTGCCCGCATTCCGCACCGATCCGCGCTGCGAGGTCGTGGCGCTGGCGGGAAGCGATGGCGCGCGCACGGCCGAACTGGCCCGGGCGGCGAATGTCGCGCGCGGGTTCGGCGATTGGAGGGCGCTGATCGAGGATCGCGCCGTCGCCGCCGTCGCTGTCGCGGTGCCGCCCGATCTCCAGCCCGAGGTCGCGCGCCGCGCGCTCGACCTCGGAAAGCCCGTCTTCGTCGAGAAACCGCTCGCCGCCGATCTCCCCGCCGCGCGGGCCATGCTCGAGGCGGCGCGGCGGAGCGGGCAGCCGACGATCATCGACTTCAACTTTCCCGAACTGCCGTCGTGGCGCCGCGCGAAGGAGATTTTGGATAGCGGGGCGCTAGGGCGTTTGCGTCATGTGGTCGTGACCTGGAACGTGGAGAACCAGGCGACGCGCCTGCGCCTCAAGAGCTGGAAGACGCGCGGCGGGGAGGGTGGTGGTGGGCTTCTCGGCAATTTCGTCTGCCATTGCTTTTACTATCTCGAATGGTTTTGCGGCCCGATCGCCGGACTCGGCGGCCGCGTGTTTCCCTTGCCCGATGGCGACGCCGAGAGCAGCATCGCGCTCGCGATCGCCTTCGCGTCCGGCGCCGGCGGCAGCCTGCAGATGAGCTGCGCATCGTTCCTCGGTTCCGGCCACCGCCTTGAGTTCTACGGCGACGACGGTACCCTCGTCCTGACGAACCCCACCGCCGATTACTTCCGCGGCTTTCAACTGATGCAGGCGCGCCGCCCAGACAGCAGCTTGCAGGCGGTCGCGACCGAGGACGTGAGCGCCGATCGATTCGCCGATTCCCGCGTCGCCCCCGTGGCGCGGCTGGTGCAGCGCTTCGTCGATGCGTGCGAGCGGGGCGGATCTTCCGTCGCCCGGCTTCGCCGAAGGCTATCGCGTGCAGGGCCTGATCGATGCGGCGCGTCACGCGCACGCGTCGGAGCGCTGGATCGCCGTCGCGCCCTCGACCCAGGAGTGGCATTCGTGAGCGCCCGGCGTGTCCTGGTGACCGGCGGCAGCGGCTTCATCGGCTCCGCCCTGGTCAAGGCGCTCGTGCGCCACGGCGATGCGGTGCGCGTGTTCGACGACAATTCCCGCGGCGCCCTGCGCCGGCTGCGGGAGGTCGAGGCCGACGTCGAGTTCGTCGGCGGCGACATTCGTGACCCGGCCGCGGTCGACGCCGCCTTGCGCGGCATCGACGAGGTGCATCATCTCGCCTTCGTCAACGGCACGGCGACCTTCTACAGCGCGCCCGAACTGGTGCTCGATGTCGGCGTCAAAGGCATCGTCAACGTCATCGACGGCTGCCGGCGCTGGAATGTCGGACGCCTGGTCCTCGCCTCAAGCTCGGAGGTCTATCAGTCGCCGCCGCAGGTGCCGACCGACGAGAGCGTTCCGCTCGTGGTTCCCGACCCGCTCAATCCGCGCCTTTCCTACGGCGCGGGCAAGATCATCAGCGAGATGATGGCGATCAACTTCGGCCGCAAGCATTTCGAACGCGTGCTGATCTTTCGACCGCACAATGTGTATGGTCCGGACATGGGCTTCGATCATGTCATTCCGCAATTCGCGCTGCGCCTGAAACGCACGGCCGACACCCATGCGAGCGGGGCGCTTCCATTTCCGATCCAGGGCAGCGGCGAGGAGACCCGCAGCTTCTGCCATGTCGATGATCTGGTGCAGGGCGTGATGATCATGCGGGAGAAGGGCGAGCACCTCAACATCTACCACATCGGCACCACCGAAGAGGTGAGCATCGCCGATCTCGCGCGCCGCATGGCCGCGATTGCCGGCCGTGAGATCGCGCTCCGCCCCTCGGCCGTGCTGGCGGGCAGCACGCCGCGCCGGTGCCCGGACGTTTCGAAGCTGGCCGCGCTCGGCTATGCCCCGCGCGTGCCGCTCGACGAGGGATTGCCGCCGACGCTCAAATGGTACTGGGATCACGAAAGCATGGCGCCGGCGGCATAGCCGGTCGTAGAAGGAGATCGCATGTTTCCAGCAAAAGTCGCCCGCGCCGCCGGCAGCGGAGCAAGCGTTCCGGTGGAATGTTGTCAGGTCTGCGGACATGCGCCGCTGACCAGCGTGCTCAACCTCGGCTACATGCCGCCGGTGAACCAGATGGTTGCGATCGGCGCGGTCCCGCGGCAGCAGCCGTGGTTTCCAACCAACCTCCTGCACTGCGCCAAGTGCGATCTGGTGCAACTCGGCCTGGCGGTCGATCCCGTCATCATCTTTCCCCCCGAATATCCCTACACCAGTGGCACTACCAAGCTGTTGCGCGACAATTTTGCCGACCTCCATGCGGAAGCGTCGGCAATGCTCAAGCTCGGCCCGCAGGACCTCGTCATCGACATCGGCTCGAACGACGGGACGCTGCTCTCGAACTTCAAGAACCATCGCGTTCTCGGCATCGAACCGACCGAGGTCGGCAAGATCGCGGCCAGCCGCGGCATTCCCACGCTGCAACGCTATTTCACCCCGGAAACGGCGGCCGAGGTCAGGCGAGAGCACGGCCCCGCGCGGGTGGTGACGGCGGCGAACTGTTTCGCCCATATCGAGGACGTGCACGCGATCGTCGCGGGCATTCTCGATCTGCTCGGGCCCGACGGCGTGTTCATATCCGAATCGCATTACCTCGTCGGTTTGCTCGACAAGCTGCAGTACGACACCATCTATCACGAGCACCTGCGCTACTATTCGCTCAACAGCCTGGCCAACCTGCTGCAGATGCACGGGCTCGAAGTCTTTCACGCGCGGGCGATCCCGACCCATGGCGGATCGATCAGGGTCTATGCCGCGCGGCGGGGCGTGCAGCCCGTGAACGACAGCGTCGCCAAGATGCTCGCGAGCGAACCGCGCGGCGAGGCGATGCTGGCGCGGCTCAAGAGCTTCAAGGAAGACGTGGTGCTGTCCAAGCTGCGGCTGTTCGCCATGATCCGCGACCTCAAGGAGACTGGAGCGCGCATCTGCGGGATCAGCGCGCCCTCGCGCGCCTCGACCCTCGTCAACTATCTCGGACTCGACGAGGGGATCATCGACTACGTCTGCGAGATCGCGGGTTCGCTCAAGATCGGCAAATGCATGCCAGGGACATCGATCCCGGTGGTCGAGGAAAGCCGCCTGTTCGCCGATCAGCCGGATTGCGCCATCATCTTCTCCTGGCACATCGCCGATGAGCTCGCCCCGAAACTGCGGGCCAAAGGCTTTCGGGGGAAACTGATCACGCCCTTGCCGGTTCCACACGAGCTGTGACGGCCATGGTACTGGGCCTTTGAATAATCCGGAAGGCTGCGCTATCAATCGGCGGGTGCCCGCGGGGGCTTCTTCGAGCGGCAATTTTGGAGCGCTTGCGTGAGTTTTGCCGGTGCCAAACCGACGCCAGCGATGCCTGCGCAGCTCGATACGGCCGACCTGACCATTGTCGGGGGTGGCGGGCACGTCGGCATTCCACTCGTCCTGGCCTTTGCCGAGGCGGGGTTCCGGGTCAACGTCCACGACACCAACCAGGACGTGCTCGAAACGTTGCGCTCGGGCCGGCTGCCGTTCATCGAATACGGCGGCGAGGCGCTGCTCGCCAAGGCACTCGGGCAGAACCGGCTCGTGTTCACGTCCTCGCCGGCGGATATTTCCCGCAGCGGACCCGTCATCATCACCATCGGCACGCCGATCGACGAGTTTCTCAATCCCGTCCGCAAGGTGGTTCAGGACTGTATCGATGCGCTGCTGCCCCATCTCGGCGACGGGCAGCTGTTGGTGCTGCGCTCGACCGTGTTTCCCGGTACCACCGATTGGCTCGACGGCTACCTCAAGCGCAACAATCGGAACCTCAAGGTCGCTTTCTGCCCGGAGCGGATGGTGCAGGGGCACGGCATCAAGGAGCTCAAGGAAACGCCGCAGATCATCAGCGCCACGACGGCTGCGGCCGAGGAGGAGGCGGCAAAGCTGTTCTCCGCCATCGCCCCCGAACTCGTCGTGGTGACGACGCGCGAAGCCGAACTGGCCAAGCTGTTCAACAATGCCTATCGCTACATCGAGTTCGCGACCGCGAACCAGTTCTACCTGATCGCGAAGGCAGCCGGCGTCGATTACCGGCGGGTCTCCGATGCGATGAAGCGCAACTATCCGCGCGCCCGCGGCATTCCCTCGCCCGGCCTTGCCGCCGGTCCTTGCCTGATGAAGGACACGGCGCAGCTTGCCGCGTTCGCGCAGAACCAGTTCAGCCTCGGCAACGCGGCCATGCTGGTCAACGAGGGCCTGGTGCTCCACCTCTGCGATGACCTGCGCCGGCGCTATGACCTCTCGCGCATGACGATCGGGTTGCTTGGCATGGCATTCAAGGCCGAGATCGACGACACCCGCGCGTCGCTCAGCTACAAGTTCAAGAAGGCGCTCGCCAGCCTGGCCGACGCGGTGCTGACCACAGATCCGTTCGTGACCACCGACCCGGAGCTGCTTGCGCTCGACGAGGTGGTCGCGCGCAGCGATCTACTCATTCTGTGCGCGCCGCATGCCACCTACCGCGATCTCGACTTCGGCGGCAAGCCCGTGGTCGATGTATGGGGTTTTCTCAAGAATGCGAACGTGATTTCGTAGATCCGGCCGCCGCATGTCGGACCGCTCCGCGTTCACGATCGAGATATCCTAGGACTGCATGCCCCATCGGCGCACGGTCACCGCCTCGATGTTGCGGAAGATGAAGTTTTCCACGATCAGCCCGATGAGGATCACCGTCAGCAGGCCCGCGAACACGGCGGGAATGTCGAGCATGTTCTTGTTCTCATAGATGTACCAGCCAAGTCCGCCCTTGCCGGACGAGACTCCGAACACCAGCTCCGCCGCGATCAGGGTGCGCCAGGCAAAAGCCCAGCCGATCTTCAGTCCCGTGAGGATCGACGGGAACGCGGCGGGGATCAGGATCTTCGCGATGTAGCGCGGGCCTCGCAGGCCGTAGTTGCGTCCCACCATCCGCAGCGTGTTGGAGACCGACCTGAATCCCGAATGGGTGTTGAGCGCCACCGCCCACAGCACCGAGTGCACCAGCACGAAGATGATTGAGATTTCGCCCAGCCCGAACCAGATGAGGGCGAGCGGGAGTAGCGCGATGGCCGGCAACGGGTTGAACGCCGATGTCAGCGTCTCCAGCAGGTCGTTGCCGATCCGCGACATCATCGCGAGCGCGGTGAACAGCATGGCCAAAGCCAGCCCGATGGCATAGCCCTTCAGCAGCAGGAGCACCGAGTTTGCCACCTTCTGCGGGAGATCCCCGTTGATCATGGCGGTCGAGAACGCGTCGATCGTGGCCGTGAAGGTCGGCACCAGCAGCGGGTTGTTGAGCTCGCGGGCGTAGAGCTGCCAGGCACCGGCAATGACCACGAGAATGAACGCCTTCCTGAGCCAGGCCTGATTCACGAGCCGCTGCCAAAGCGTGAGCGGCTTCTGCACCACGCCGATGTCGCCGCTGGCGACGACGTCGCGCAGATATTCCGGCCGTGATGGCGGAACGGCGGGCTGGAGCGCGACCGTTGTTTGGGTGTCAGCCATGGCGGACGACCTCCTGTTCCTCGATGCGATCCGCAAACAGCATCTCGTGAATGCGGTCGGACAGCTTGCGCCCGCTGGCGGGGTCTGACGGATCGGAGCCGTCGCTGTTGAGCTCGCCCTTGACCTGCCCCGGGTGGGGCGAGAGCAGCAGGATCCGGTTGCCGATCAGTACGGCCTCCGGAATCGAGTGCGTCACGAACAGCATCGTAAAGCGCGTATCGGCCCACAATTGCAGCAACTCCCCCTGCATTTTCCGGCGAGTCAGGGCGTCCAGTGCGGCAAACGGTTCGTCCATCAGCAACACGTCCGGCTCCATTGCCAGCGCCCGTGCGATGGCGACGCGCTGCTTCATGCCGCCGGAGAGCGTGTGCGGGTAGGAGTCCGCAAACTTGGTGAGATTGACCTTCTCGATGTAGCGCATCGCCTGCGCGCTTGCGGCCTTGCCGCGCATCTTGCCCGACGATTCCAGCGCGAAGATCACGTTCTGCTTGACCGTCTTCCACGGCAGCAGCTGATCGAATTCCTGGAATACGAATACCCGGTCGGCGCCCGGTGCGCGGATTGGCAGTCCTTTCAACCGCATGCCGCCTTCGGTCGGCGCCATGTAGCCGCCGACCGCCTTGAGCAGGGTCGACTTGCCGCAGCCCGACGGCCCGAGAAGCACGAACCGATCCGCACGGTGAACGTCGAAGCTGACGCGATAGGTGGCGGTGACGAGGTGCTTCTCGGTCCGGTACTGCAACGTGACCCCTTGCACCTGCAGGAGCGGCGCGGGGCTGGATGGAACGTTCATCGCGATGTCGGCCCTTCCCGGTATCGGCGCTTGCGCGTCCCTCTGTTCGCCGTCCCTCAGCTGCCGGGCAGCCCGTGGACCTCCGGAAAGAACAGGTCCTTCCAGCTCGCGGGCTTGATCTTGATCGAGCCGACCGCATGCATGAACTCGGCGTATTTCATCGTGCTTTCCGGCACCATCGTCCATTTCACCTCCTTGCCGGAGGCGATCTCGGCGACCTTCTCGACGCTCAGTTTCGATTTGACGTCATCGAGCCAGTATTGCGCGGCCGGTTTCACGTCCTTGTTGAGCATCTCCGTCGCTTCCTGAAAGGCGCCGACCAGCGCCTTGTAGAGCGCGGGGTTCTTGTCGTGAAACTGGGTCGAGGTCCACGCCACGGTGAAGGTGTGCGGCCCGCCGAATACCTCGGTGGAATTGAGCACGGTGCGGACGCCCGGCTTTTCAAGCTGCTGGTACTGGAACGGCGGCACGCTGAAGACGCTGGTGATCTCGGAGGATTCGCTCAGCAGCGCGATGGTCGCGTCCGGCGGCGACATGCCTACGGTGAGCGGATCGAGCTTGGCGAAGTTGCTCTGCCCCCACTGCTTGGCCGCCGCCATCTGCAGCATCATGGCCTGCACGGAAACCTTGACCGCCGGCAACGCAATCTTGTCCTTGTCGGTGAAGTCCGCGATGCTCTTGATATTGGGATTGCGGGTGTTGAGCAGGATCGGCTGCGACGAGAAAGCGGTAATGCCCTTCACGGCGTTCGCGGTGCCGTGGGTGCGCGCCCAGATCGTGAGCAGGCCCGGCACGCCGCCGGAGACGATATCGATGGAGCCGGACAGCAGCGCATCATTCATCGCGGCCGGGCTGTTGAAGGTCGCCCACACCACTTTCACCTCGGGAATGCCCGCGGCCTTGGCGTGCTTCTCGACCAGCTGATTTTTCTCCATGACGTTGAACTGCAGGTATCCCATCGAGAACTGACGCGCGAAGCGTATTTCGGGCACCTGTGCGGCCGCGGTCGCGGCAAAGACCGTCAGCGCCATCCCGGCCAGCAGCGAAACGGCCGGCAGCCGAATGGCTCGCCCTTGAGCTGTGCGCACCGCATTCCTCCCTGGTTCTTTTGGCCCGCTCAGGCCGCGAGGCGGGCGTAGTCCTTGGTCGCCATGACCTGCACCCGGCGCATGTACCGTGGCTCGTCCAGGCGATAGTCGGGGACCGCGTTGTGCACGGTGCCGATGTTGTCCCACATCAGCACGTCCCCCTCCGCCCATTTGTGCGCGTGGAAATATTGTTCCTGCTCCTGGTGCTTGAAGAGATAGCGGAGCAGCTCGTCGCTTTCGGCTTCGGGCAGGCCGTCGATGCGCGTGGCATAGCCCGGGTTGCAGTAGAGAATGGTGCGGCCGGTGATCGGGTGGGTGCGAAAGATCGGCTGCGACACCGGCGGCTTCTTGGCGCGCTGTTCCGCGGTGAGGGCTGCGCGCTGGGAGCCGGGTCGCGCGCGCATCATGTCCCAGAATTTGGCGAAGTCGTGCGTGGCCGTGCGCCCTTTGAGCCGCGTCTTGATGTCGGCCGGAAGATCCGCATAGGCCGCGTGCATGTTGCGGAACTGGGTGTCTCCCAGCGAGACGCCGTCGCGCATCGGCACCTTGACGGCATGGAGGACGTTGGCGAGCGCGATCTCGCGGCTGTAGGACATGTCGGTGTGCCAACCCTGTCCGGCATCGCCGAGACCGACCGGCTTGCCGTCAGCCACCATGTTCGACAGCACCATCACTTCCGGAAGTCCGGGTTCGTGGAACTGATTGGCGACGTTGATCTCCAGTTCGCCGAACATGCGCCCGAAGCGGACGAACTGCGCCGTCTCGAGCTGCTGTCCGGGGAAGCAGAGCACGCCATGCTCGCCGAGCGCACGCAGGATCCGCTTGAACGCTTCGTCCGAGACCGGCTGGGCGAGGTCCACGCCCTCGATCCGTGCGCCCATTGCCTTGCCGGGATCAATCTTCATGTCCACGCTCAAGCTTGGACCTCCGTTGCCCGCGATGGTAGCACCCGCCGCGGGCGTTGCGGAAGCGCGCGCGACCGGCGCCGGCGGCACATGGGCTTGGTGCGGCGCACCGCCGCGGCGGTCCGATCCCGATTGTTTGTTGACCTACGCGACTGGGCCTATCATGGGCCGGATGGAGCCTGGGACGGTGCTCCACCAAGAACCTGACAGAGCGGGAGACGAGACGATGCCAGGGATGAAGATGATCGAGGCCGTAAGCCGGCGGCAGGCCTTCGCGACGGTGGCGGGCGGCATCAGCCTCATCGCGGCCCCGGCCATCGTCCGCGCGCAAGCGCCGCTGAAGGTAACCTTCGTCCAGCAGCGCGGACTGCTCTATCTCCCGGTCGACATCATGGTCAGCGGCGGCATCCTGCAGAAGGAAGCTGACAAGCTCGGCCTCGGGAAGATCGAAGCCACCGCGACCGCGCTGAGCGGGCCCGGCCCGGTTCTCGACGCTATCCTCTCGGGCGCGGCCGACTACGGCACCGCCGCGCTGCCGTCCCTGCTGACGCTGTGGGAAAGGACCCGCGGCTCGGCCAACGAGGTCAAAGCGGTCGGGACCGTGTCGAACGGCGCCATGACGCTCTACACCATCAATCCCAACGTCAAGACGATCGCCGACTTCAAGGACACCGACCGTATCGCCGTGCCGACCGTGCGGCTGTCGTTCAACGCCATGATGCTGCAGATGGCGGCGGAAGAACTGTGGAAGGACCCCCATCGTCTCGACCACCTGACCGTCGCGCTTGGTCACCCGGATGCGGTCACGGCGCTGTCGGCGGGCTACGGCAAAGCCTCTATCACCGCGCATATCGCCGTGCAGCCCTTCACCGACCGCGGCCTGAAGCTGCCCGGCGCGCACATCATCACGGATAGCCGGAAAGTCTTCGGCGGGCCGCTGACCCAGATCACGCTGCTGGCAACAAAGCCGACCAAAGAAAAGAACCCGACGCTGTTCAAAGCCGTTGCCAACGCGCTCGACGAATCGATCAAGGCCGCCAATGCGGACAAGCGCGCCGCCGCCTTGCTCTGGAAGGATGCGCAGAAGGCGCCCGACAATGTCGACGATCTGGTGGCCCAGCTCAACGATCCCGGCTTCGAGTTCACCTCCCAGCCCCGCCGCATCGCCTACTTCGCGGACTTTCTCAATCGCACCGGCACCATGAAGGCGAAGCTCGGCGACTGGAAGGAGCTGTTCTGGGAGACCGCCCATCAGCGGCAGGGCGACTGATGGCGGGCGAGCGGCTCCCGACATTTCATCCCAATCCGCGCACGCCGAAGCTGCGGTTGCCGCCGGGCTCATGGGACACGCACTGCCATGTCCTGGGCCCGACCGATAAATATCCGTTCGCGTCCACAACCACGATCAATCCAGCCGATGCGCCGAAGGAGAAGCTGTTCGCGCTGCACGCAATGCTCGGGATCGAGCGCTGCGTGATCGTGCAGACGGCAACGCACGGGATGGACAACCGCGTGACCGAGGACGCGCTCGCGGCCAAGGGCGGCGCCTATCTCGGCGTGGCGCTGTTGCCGACCACGGTGAGCGACGCCGAGCTGCGCCGCCTCGACGGGGGCGGCTTTCGCGGCGTGCGCTTCAATTTCATGCGGCATCTGCACCAGGCCGCCACGCTCGACGAGGTGATGGCGCTGGCGCCGCGCCTGGCGAACATCGGCTGGCACCTGCAGGTCCACATGGACGGCGCCCTCATCGCCGACATGGCGGGAACGCTCGAGCGCTCGCCGGTACCCGTCGTCATCGATCACATCGGCCGCGTCGACGCCGGACTGGGATTGGAGCAGGCGCCGTTTGCGCAGCTGCTGCGTTTGATGCGGAACGATAAGTTCTGGGTGAAGGTCAGCGGCTGCGATCGCATCAGCCGCGCCGGCCCGCCTTACGCCGATGCGGTGCCGTTCGCGCGCAAGCTGGTGATGGAATTTCCGGATCGGGTGGTGTGGGGGACCGACTGGCCGCACCCGCATCACAAGGGTCCGGTTCCGGACGAAGGTGAACTCGTTGACATCATCGCCGAGATCGCCCCGAGCGACGAATTGCGCCACAAGCTGATGGTCGACAATCCGCATCGCCTCTACGACCGGCGCGCGGCGTCCTGATGCGCATGGGCGGTCGCTCTCGCTCCTCATGCTGAAGAGCGAGCGTAGCGCGGTCTCGAAGCATGCGGCTCGAGCGGGGGTCTCGTATCCCGGGCGAGTGTAGCGCGCGTCCCTTGCGCGCGCGGAGGTGCTCCAGCGGGCCGCACCTGTAAATAACAGGAAAAATACAGGGCGCGGACGCGTTGACGGATAGGCGCCGACGCCGGCATGCGCGTGGCTCGGCCCGGCATTCGGCACGCACGCAGCCGCGCCGCCGCCGGCAGCCGGCAGCCGGCGTCGGTTGGACACATTGGGATGCGACCCCCGAAGCGGTGCACGCCTCGAATTCACGATGCCACACAGCACAGCCCTCCTCCTTCCCGCGGCGCGTTTTTGCGCCCGGGTGGTGTCCTCTATGTTCGCGTCCATCCCGGAAGAGGGGTGGGCGGAGCGCCGAGAGGCGCACTTGTGTTTTTGTCGCGTTTGCGAGACGCGACGTGATCCGCGCGAGTGAGGCGCGGCGCGTCCCGTGACGCGGGACGCTCGCCTCTCGGCGCGCCACCGTGGCGGTTTTCGACCGGGGCCGCGCTTCCGTCTCCGGCATTTCCTCCGGAGCCGTGCAGCGAGCTCCTCGCAGCCAGATCGTAATGCCTGGCGGGCGGTGTCCCGGACCTCCCGAGCCCGCGGTTACGAGCCGCAGCCGCAGGACGCCACTCCTGGCTCCATCTCTAGGATCGTCTCCGGAAGACGCCCCTCATGAGCCAGGATGCAAATCTTGTAGCATAAATTCGTTACGTAGTCAAAGATCAAATTCAAAATGTAGTCGGTGGCTGGCGCGCCGCGGCAGGCAGTATCATCGCGTTACCGTCGCGTCCTGATCGGATTGAGTCATCGGGCGCTTGTCGCCACACTGGCCATGCGAGGATTGATCCTCGCGCCCAATCCGCGGAGACCGACGCTCTTGAACATCCGACCCGGCGGCAGTGAGCAACGCACCGCGATCGTCACCGGCGCCGCGCGCGGCATCGGCGCTGCCACCGCGATGGCTTTGGCCGCGCGCGGCATCGCGCCCGCCCTGTTCGTGCGCGACCCTGGCGCGGCGTCTGGCATTGCGGAGCGGATCCGTGATCTCGGCGTCGCCTGCCGCGTCGAGACCTGCGATGTCGCCGACTACGGCAGCGTGCGCGCAGCTTTGGCGCGGACGGCGGACGCATGGGGGCGCCTCGACGCGGTGATCAACAACGCCGGGACGGTCGAGCCGATGGGGTTCATCGCCGACACCGACCCGGTCGAATGGGCGCGCGCATTCGCAGTCAACGTGGTCGGCGCCTATCACGTCGTTCGCGAGGCCTTGCCGCTTCTGCTCGGCAGGGCGGCGCCGTGGTGAACCTGTCGACCGGCGCCGCGCACACGCCGCGCGACGGCTGGTCGGCCTATTGCGGCACCAAGGCGGCGCTCGCCATGTTCACGCGCAACATCGCGAAGGAATACGGCGACAAGGGCGTGTTCGCCTACAGCCTGCAGCCCGGCATGGTCGACACCGAGATGCAGGTGCGCATCCGGCGCGCCGGCATCAACGAGATCAGCCGCATTCCGCGCGAGCAGCTCGATCCGCCCGAGCGCTCCGCCAACGTCATCGCATGGCTCGCGGCCGAACGCCCGGCCGAGCTCGCCGGGCAGGACCTGCACGTCAGCCACCCGGCGTTTGCCGAACATCTCGATCGGCCGGATGGATCGCCGACATGAGCCGATGGTTGCGGCATGCTGCGCCGCTGTCGTGCCCGCGCGAGATCAACAATAGCTGATGCGGCTCGAGGGCGATCTCTGTTCCCTCAAGAAGCTCCAGTGCTGCGTTCGGTTGAACGCCAAGAACAGACCTGATTCGATCAGACACGATGAACCTGACACCAAAATACCCGTATTTTCTTTCATCCTCGGCCCGCGTCCGACATGCATTCAGTGCAACGTAAGGTCTTCAGCCAATCATGCTTGACGGTGCGAGAAAAAGACTTTCAGCAAATCCGCATGACGTGTTGAGAAACTTGGCCGGGCTCAAGAACGACAGCGCGGTCGGGTTTCTGCCTGTTATTCTGTTGAACCCAAGAGCGGAGCGCGCCTTACATGATTTGCGGGCGATTGCTCTGCGTTTTCTGGATGTGGAATTTCTCACGGCCATAAGACCATCCCATTCAGAGCCGGCCTATATGCTCGATGCCGGCATAGATGTCATCGGCTATGCCGCGTTCGTTCAAAGCAGATACCGGGAATATACCGGCATTCATAAAAATCTCGGTGCTCTCCACGAATATCTTCTCAATAGGCCTGCAACGGAAATCATCAATTATGATTTGCAGGCCTTCCTCATCATGCTGCGTGTTGCGCGCGAGGCCCTGCCCGCATTGGCAGCCGCGACAACCGCGCTGGAACCCCTGCTGACGGAAGAACAAATTTCTAGAATAGCGGGAAGACCTCCTGAAAATGCCAAGCTCATTCGGCGCATTTACAGCAAGCGGCATCAATTCGCCAAATTTTTTGGCGGGCTAGGCGACCTGAACGAAGTCGTGGCCGGATTTTTTCCACTTCTCATGGAGGAGCCGGATGAAGCCGTATCGAGTTATCTCGCGATCAAGGACAAAATCCGCGCCACCCGTAGCGGCCCACTGCAGGAACAGCGGGACGAATCGATTAAGGAGAAAAACAAAAAAGCACGCATAGACCCCGGGCAACATGCGCCCGATCTGAATCGTAAGACAGAACGTAAATCACCACCGACGCTTCATTATTATCGTCCTGTTTCGGCTGCCGTCAAAGATCAGATTACAAGAGCCCAGAACTTTAGGGTGTGGACCGTCCCCACCTCGATCAAGGAACTGTATGAGCAGCACGGGCGAGAACTGACGAAGGCGCAAAAATCGTGGCTGCAATACGCCAAGGAAACGAGGGCGGATAAATCGACCATGCGCTGGGTACCTTCGGACGAAGGCGGAGTGTTGCGCGGCTATTTGACGCAAAAAGTCATTGACCCCGTCAGCGCCCCACCCGAAGTGACGTTGATCGAAGAGCCGCAAGAAGAGCGGGAAACGATAGCCTCCCTTGTGCTCGATGTGTCTTGCTCCATGCAGGTCGATGAGCGCTATAAACTCACTTACATGATAGCGGACCGACTGAGTGACTTCTTGACGAAGGGCGAGGTCACGACGGAAATCATCGGTCATACGACGACAGGCGAGATCATCACGAATGTCGTCGGCCGCAATCGCCCGATGCATTACATCGTGTTCAAGACGCGCGAGGAGCCTCACAATTTAGCGACGGTCCACCGATTGTGCGCCATCCTGCACACAGGGATGCATTATTTCGCGTACGACGGCGAAGCCGCCATGTGGTGTTATCAACGGCTGAAGAAGAGCCGCGCCAAACGCCGGATCATGTTCGTCGTCACTGATGGAGACCCCAGCGGAACATATATCAGTAAGAAAGGTGACGATATCAGCTATTTTACCGCACGCCATTTTCGTGACGTCGTGGCCCTCATTGAAGCAGAGAAAGACGTCGAGATTATCGGCGTGCCGGTGAAAGCCGATGTGAGCAGGATTTTCAGCCGTTCGGTACGAATAGACTCAATAGAGGACATCTACCGGAAACTGAGCCCCTTTAGCCTCGCTTTGCTGCGTGAATTGAATGGGCATGAGAAGCGTTCTGCCGATACCGCCCTCGATTCGAGAATGGTGGCGCGCCGAAGAGCCAGGCTCGTCGTTCCCCAATAAGAGTTCGGCCACCCACGGGCGGGGGCATCGCAATCCAAACCCGCGCCGCGCGACTCGCGCGTACCACCCGTCGTTCCGAATGCGCCCGCGCTCCGCCGGAAACCGGCGAGGTGAGCGGCACATCACATCGGCGTCTTGTCGATCTGCCCGTTCGACCGCACGAACCAATGCTCGTTCGGGAACGGCTTGCCCGCGAGCCGGTCCGCCATCCAGTCCGCCACCAGGATGGGCGGGAACGGTCCGAGATTCGCCGCCGGCACGTTGCCGACCGAATGGCGCGATTCCTGGTAGACCACCATCCGCTTCGGCCCCTGCACCGTCTTGATCAGCCGTTCGGAATGCTCGACCGGGCTGAGCTCCTCGCACTCGCCGGCGACGACCAGATAGGGCACCCGGATCTTGTCGGCGTGGCCTTCCCAGGTGATGGTCTGGCGGAAGCGGTCGAACTCGTCCTCGTCGGTGATGCCCGACATGTACATGAACCGCTTCTTGAAGGTCGGCGACGCCTCCTGGAAAATCGTGTGGCAGCCGGGCTCGTGGCACACCGACATGGCGGCGAAGGCGCGGATGCGCGGCTCGTGCGCGGTGAGGATGGTGCCGAAGAAGGTGCCGAAGCTGGTGCCGGAGCAGCCGATGCGCTCGGGATCGACCTCGGGACGGCTGACCAGCCAGTCGACCAGCGGCTTGCCGACCGCCATCCAGTTCTCCACCGAGAAGTAGACGCCGACCATGGGCGTCTCGTATTGGCCAGGGCCGTCGATCGCCAGCACGGCGATGCCGCGGTTGAGGAAGCGGTCGCCGTAGAGCGCGACCTGGATTTCCTTGAAGCTGTCCATGCCCGGGACGTTGATCACCACCGGGATGCGGCCGGTCTTGTAGCCGGGTGGCAGATGGAACCAGGCCGGGATCGCCTTGTCCTTGAACGGCACCCATACCGGCACGATGTGATGATCGGCGAGCGCAGCGTATTTCGCGTAGCACTCGCGCTTCTTGTTGTTGTAGGCGATGTTGGTCTCGTTGTTCTGGTCATAAGGCCACTGCGCCGCGCCCCAGTGCACCGCGGCCATGAAATAGTTGTCGCGCGCGGTGACCTTGTGGCCGATCTCCTCGGCCGCCTGGGCCTTGGCCTCGCGCCGGCGCGCCACCGCCTCGAAGGCCGGACCGATATCCGCCATCTTCTTCACGCGCTCGCGGATACCGGCGAAATCGGCGTTGGCCTCGTTGCCGCAGGGGCCGTTGAGATAAAGCGAGCGCGGCTGGTCCCAGTCGATGCCGTTGGCGCGGATGATGTTGTCGATGAGCCAGCGCTGCTCCTCGTAGCGGCGCACATGCGGCTCGCCGCGCTTGTCGAGCACGGGATGCGGTGGCTGGATCACGTTCATCGTATCTCCCCTTGTCGTTACGCGTGCGACGAGGCCGAAATCCCTTCAAGTTGAATCTCGGCTTCGCGTTGGCAGTCTTCAGTTGCACTTGTCGGAAGAGTCTGCAACTTTTCGGGATCATGCTCTTGTTCAGTCGCATGATCTTATCCGAAAAGTCTGCAATCATGCTTATTTCAATTGCGTGATCTTATCCGAATGCGCTTGGCTAATCGATCTTGATGCCGACCGACTTGATGACGGCACTCCATTTGGCGATTTCCAACTTGAGGAGCTTCTCGAGCGCCTCGGGCGAAGAGCCCTCGGCCACATAGCCGTTTGCGGCCAGCCTGTCCTTGATTGCCGGCTCGGTGAGGGCCGCGGTCGTATCGGCACTGATCTTGCGGACGATCTCAGGCGGTGTCTTGGCCGGAACGAACAGCGCCTGCCATGCCGTCACGTCGTAACCCGGGACGCCCGCCTCTGCGATGGTCGGCACATCCGGGGCTGCCGCGTCCCGTTTCGGTCCGGTGGTCGCCAAGACGCGAACCTGCCCCGACCGTGCGTAGGAGAGCAATGCGCCGCTGCCGAAATAGCAGTCCACGCGACCGGGGATGAGGTCCGTGAAGGCGGGCGAAGCACCGCGATAAGGCACATGCGTCATCTCGATGCCTGCCATCTGCAAGAACAACATCTCGGCCAAGAACGGCGCGCTGCCGGTGCCGGGCGATGCCATCGTGAGCTTGCCGGGTCGGGACCTGGCATGGTCGATGAACTCCTTGATCGAATGAGCCGGCGAGGAGTTCGGCACGAACACGAAATAGGCAAGCTGGGTGACAAGCGAGACCGGCGCAAAATCCCCAATCGGATCGTAGCTCAGCGAGCGGTAGAGACTGGTGTTCACCGCCAGCGACGCGGTGGCGAACAAGACGGTGTATCCGTCCGGATCGGATTGCGCGACGTATTCGTTGCCGATGTTGGTGCCGGCACCTCCCTTGTTCTCGATGACGACCTGTTGACCCCACATCTTCGAAAGCTTTTCGGCGAGCATGCGCGCGACGATATCGGTCGGGCCCCCGGCCGCGACCGGCACAATGAGGCGCACGGGCTTATTTGGGAAATCAGCCTTCGGCGCTTGCGCGCGCGTTTGTCGAATGAACGGGGTGGGCGCGAATGCCTGCGCGGCCGACAGGGCGATCAAGTGACGACGGGTGAGCATGTGATACCCCCGCTGTCCGTCTCGATATCGACACTCTATCCCTCAGCCGGGGCCTCGCAAATCGGCGAAAGGTCGCGCCCGCCGCCGCCAGCCGTCCGAAGCGGGCCGGCCGCCGCCCATGCCTCTGCGATTTCGCCGGAGCATTTTTCAGTCGCAGGCTCTGCCCCGAAAAGTCGGGCGACTTTTCGGGGTCATGATCTTGTTCGGTCGCATGATCTTGTCCGGAAAGTCTGCAACTTTTCGGGATCATGCTTTCACTCCGGTTTCATGCTGACGGTCTTGAGGATCGGCGATCCAGCGCACGAGCTCGTCCTGGAACACGCCCGCCGCCTTGTCGGGACCGACGTCGCGCACCGGCTCGAAGCCGACCCTGAGCAGCTCGCGCTGGAACGCCTCGTCGGCCATCGCCTCCTGGGTGACCGCGTTGATGCGCTCGAGGATGGGTTTCGGCGTGCCGGCCGGCGCGAAGATGCCGAACGTGGTCTGCGCCACCATTCCCGGCAATCCCGCCTCGATCGAGGTGGGGATGTCGGGCGCGCTCCTGATGCGCGTTTGCGAATTCACCGACAGGATATGGACCTTGCCGGCGCGATGGAGATCGAGAATCTGCGCGGTGGCGTTGGCCGAGAACATCGGGATCTGCCCGCCGATCAGGTCGGTCACGCCCTGGCCGATGCCCTTGTACGGCACGTGCACGATGTCGAGGCCGCCGGCGCGCAGCTTGAACAGCTCGCCCGCGAGGTTGGTGATCGAGCCGTTGCCGGCCGAGCCATAGGACAGCTTGCCCGGATTGGCCTTGGCATAATCGATCAGCTCGGCGAGCGTGCGCACCGGCAGCGCGGGATTGATCACGATCGAGGTCGAGCTGTAGGCGAACACGGCGACCGCCGCAAAGTCCTTGACCGGATCGTAGGGCGGGTTGGCCATGACCGGCGTGAGCAGGACATGGGTCGACGTGCTGCCGAGCAGGATGCTGTAGCCGTCGGGCGGCGAATGCGCGACGTCATTGGCGCCGATCAGGCCGCCGCCGCCGCCGCGGTTGTCGACCACGATGGTGCCGAGTTGCGGCTTGACCCGCTCGGCCCAGATCCGACCGATCACGTCGTGCACGCCGGCGGGGACCGACGGGATCACCAGGCGGATGGGGCGGGCGGGATAGCGCTCCTGTGCGAGCGCGGGTGCGGCGATCGATACTGCCGGCACCGCGAGGCCGAGCACGGCGAGGATGAGCACAGCGTGCCGTTTCATCATGCTCCTCCCCAGTTTTTGCCGTTGACGCCTGGCTATTGTCGCCTCCGGCAACAATCGCATTTCGGCACGTCCACCATCAAGTATGTGCGCTAGACGCCGCGGACCTTGGGCAGGTCGATGAACGGCCACGGGCTCGGCATCTCCCCGACCGGGACCTCGATCAGCGCCGGCTCGTTCTCCGCCAGGCTCTGTTCGAGCGCCTCGCGCAGACCCTCCGCACTGGAGACGCGGTCGGCCGGCAATGCCGAAGCTCTCGGCCAGCCGCACGAAGTCGGGGTTGGCGAGGTCGGTGCCGATCACGCGGTTGCCATGCAGGCTCTTCTGCATGTTGCGAACATTGCCGTAGGCGCCGTCGTTGAACACGATCACCACGACGGGGATGCGGTGGCGGACGGCCGTCGACAGCTCCTGCACGTTGAACATGAATCCGCCGTCACCGCTGAGCGCCACGACCGGCACATCCCCGAGGGCGTGCTTGGCGCCGAGCGCGGTGGCAACGCCCCAGCCGAGCGTGCCCTGATAGCCGGAGGAGATGAAAGTGCGCGGCTTGCGCGTCTCGTAGGCGTTGCGCGCGGTGTAGCCGACCTGGGTCAGCTCGTCGATCAGGACGCCGTCGTCGGGCAGGACGTCACGGATTGCGCGCAGGAAGCCGAGCTGCGGCGCGAGCACGGACATCGCGGCGCCGATGCGCTCCTTGAGCGCGCGGCTGCGATCGACACGATCCGGCCGCGCCGGCGGCAGATGCGCAAGGTGCTGGTTGAGCCGCGCCAGCACGGCCGGCGCGTCGCCGGCGAGCCCGATCTCGGGCTTGCGGATGCGGTCGAGCTCGTCAGCGTCGATATCGACCTTGATGAGCGTGAGCTTGTCGTCGGTGCCCCAGTTCGCGAGTTGAAGCTGGAGCCGCGTCCCGACCGCGAGCACGACGTCGGCCTTCGCCCACAGCGCATGGCCGCCCGGCAACGCGTGGCTGAGCGGATGGCGATCGTCGAGCACGCCGCGCCCGCGGCGATAGGACACGACCGGCGCGCCGAGACGCTCGGCGAGCGCGCGCACCTCGTCGGCGGCTTCGAGCGCACCGCCACCGACGAAGATCACCGGGGAGTCCGCCTTCGCCAGCAGCGCGGCGGCGCGCTCGATCGCATCCTCGTCGAGCGGCGGCGCGCCGTCGATCGGCAAAGGTGATGACATCGCGACCTCGCCGCGCGCCGCCAGCATGTCGGGTGGGAGCTCCACGCCGACCGGTCGCGGCCGTCCCGATTGCAGCGCCTTGAATGCGCGGGCGATGACATCGGGGGCGTCCTGCGGCGTGTCCACGCGCTCGGCCCATTTGGTCAATCTGCGCAGGATGCCGATCTGGTCGGGAATTTCGTGCAGGAGCCCGTGCCCCTTGCCGATGCCGCGGCTCGGGATCTGGCCGATCAGCGCCAGCACGCGCGCGCCGGTCGAATAAGCGGTGGCGAGCGCCGCGCTGCTGTTGAGGAAGCCGGGGCCCGGCACCACCGAGTAGGCGGCGGGCTTTCCGGTCGCCAGCGCGGCGCCGAGCGCCATATAGGCGGCGCCCTGTTCGTGCCTGGTATGCACCACCGAAAGCGCGTCGCCGGCGTCGAACATGGCGTTGAACAGATGATCGCTCTGGACGCCGGGCAGGCAATAGATCGTGGAGATGCCGTGCGCGAGGACCGAGCGCACGACGGCATCACCTCCACTCATCAGCGGCATGCGGGTCTCCGATTTTGGTCGACGGGAATTTTGTCAGAGTGGACGTGGTTCTGGCGGCAAACTCGGTCTGCTCCCTCCCCACGCGCCCCGGGCTTGCCCGGGTCGCGGCTTGTTCCTGCGCAAGTCGGGCAGGCAACCTGAACTCATCTCGCCCTAACGCTCGCGGCTAATGCCTGCGGCCGTGGCGGACATCGGTGTTCTGCGTCGCGACGATGTGCCATCGGCCGTCGATCTTGCGCAGCACGCGAGTGCCGACGCTCTCGCGGTCCTCTTGGCTCAGTGCATCGTGCATCACCTCGCCCTGGATCCAGAACCGCGTGTGCAGGATTGCGACGTCGGGGGTGACGAACGTCACTTTGACCTCGGGCGAGCGCCGCGCGCTCGCCCGGTACGGGCCGTTCGGGCCGTGCAGGCGCTGCATCAGGTCGCGGAAGCCTTGGCGAACTCGTGGTCCAGGCGCCGTTGACGGTGATGAACTGTGCGTCGTCGGCGAGCGACGCGGCGATGGCATCGGGATCGTGTCGATTCCAAGCCACGTTAAACTGGTTTTCAATTTCGCGGATCGCGTCTTCGTCGGCTTGGCTCATAGTTGTCTCCTTACCTGCCGGATGTTCACCTTCGGCCGGGATGGTCCGGCGGCGCAGAGACTCACCCAGGCAATGCAATGATTTCAGGGTTCCGGGCGACCGACTACTGCGGCGCCTTGATGTTGCCGGCGCGGATCACGCGCACCTGCCGTGTGGGGTAGCCCTGCGCCCAACCGACGTGCGACATGGCCGGAAGAACGGCCACAGCCGCTGTCAAACGCAGAAACTGACGCCGTGGAAAGCTCATGACTCGCCTTTCTACACGATTATGTTCGCTCGAATGATCGCACGTTCTCGGACCGGCCACTGCGCCTGTTGCCGTGCGGAGCTTTCTGACTTCGCCCATAGCGGCTGTCGATGCGATCGTGGAGGAATAGCGAACTTCAGGCGATCAGATTAGGTCGGGCCAACCTTCGGATGCAAGCCATGAGAACCAAGACCGGATGCCGATGCGCTGTGAAAACGGCGGACCGATCGCTGATGAGTTTGGCGCTATGTTTTTGCTAGTCAGGCAATTTCTAAACACTTCCGCAGCCACGCGTGACAACGACGCTTTATTGGGCTAACTGCGGTTGGCAGGCCATCAAGCTCTCTCTGCTCATTCTGGACCAGGATGACTGAAGTCACGGGACAAGGCGTTGGCGCGCGGGTCCGCCGCAAGGAGGATTCACGTTTCCTGCGCGGGCGCGGGAATTATGTCTCGGACATGATCCTCCCCGGCCAAAGCGAAGTGGCATTCCTGCGCAGTCCGATTGCGCACGGCAGCATCCGGCGCATCACGAAGCCGCCAGACAGCGAGGGACGCGTGTTCGTCCGGTCTGACCTGGCCGAAGCAGCCGCCATGATCGCGCCGACCACGGTGCCTGGATACAAGCTCTCCGAGTGGCATCCGCTGGCACACGGCAAGGTGCGCTTCGTCGGCGAGCCGGTTGCGATGTGCGTTGCGCCGACGCGAGCCGAAGCCGAAGACCTGACCGAGCAGGTGGAAGTCGAGTTCGACGAGCTGCCCGTTCTAGTCGACGCTCTCGCCGCGCGCGCCGAGAAGACTGTCCGCGTGCATGAGCAATGGGACGACAATCTGTTTCTGACTCTGAACCTCGACAACGGTTACGATGCCAACGCCAAGGGCGCGCCGGTCGTGGTCAGACGCGAGCTATCGCTGAACCGTCAAGCGATGGTGCCGATGGAAGGCAAGGCGATCCTGGCGCATTGGGACGAGCGCAGCGACGAGCTGGTCGTCTACTATTCGACCCAGGTGCCGCATGTCGTCCGCGTGGGACTGGCGCAGTTCCTCGGGATCGATCAGGGTCAGGTGCGGGTGATTTCGCCCGACGTTGGCGGCGGGTTCGGCTACAAGGTCATTGTGCATCCCGAGGAGCTGTGTGTTGCCTGGCTCGCGCTCAAATATCGCCGGCCCTTCCGCTATGTCGAGGACCGGCGCGAGCACCTGGTGGTCGGCGCCAATACCCGCCAGCATCATTACCGGCTCACCGCGCACGCGGATCAACGCGGACGGCTGCTCGCACTCGACGCGGAAATCACCATCGATGGCGGCGCTTATTCCAACTGGCCATTCACGGTTGCCCTCGAGCCGGGGCAGGCGACCGGCAATCTGCCGGGCCCTTACGATTTCCGCGGCTACCGCTGCAAGACGTATTGCGTAGCGACCAACAAGCCCGGTTTTCTGCCCTACCGCGGCGTGGCCCGCACCGGCGTCTGTTTTGCGATGGAACTGATGATCGACGCCATCGCGCGCGCGGTCGGCCGCGAGCCATGGGAGGTGAGGCACGACAATCTCGTTCCGGCCTCGGCGATGCCGTACGACAATGTCACCCGCAAGCACTACGACAGCGGCGATTACCAGAAGGCGCTGCTAATGGCGCGCGACAAGATCGGCCTCGCAGCCTGGCGCGAACGCCAGCGCAAGGGCGAGCCCGACGGCCGCCTGATCGGTATCGGCTTCGCGTCGTATTGCGAGCAGACCGCGCATGGCACCAGCGTGTTTTCCGGGTGGGGGCTGCCGATCGTGCCAGGCTACGACCAGGCTACGGTTCGGGTGATGCCTGACGGTGGACTCGAGGTTCGCGTCGGCGTGCATTCGCACGGGCAGGGCATGGAAACCACCATGGCGCAGATCGCGCACGAAATCACCGGCGTTGCTCTCGACAAGATCCGGGTGATCCTTGGCGACACCGGCACCACTCCGTATTCGACGGGCACCTACGCGTCGCGCAGCATCGTCATGTCGGGCGGCGCGGTGGCGAATGCCTGCAAGGAACTGCTGCCGCGCTTTGTGCTAATCGGCGCGCATTTAATGCAGGCCGCGGTGAATACCGTGCGCTACGAAAGAGGGATGATTGTCGGACCGCAGAAATCGATCCCGCTTCGCGAGGTGGCGGAAGCCTGGTATCTGCGCCCACAGGAGCTGCCGCCCGATGTCGATCGCGGCGGCCTCGAGACGACGTTGGCCTTCAAGCCAGCGCGCGACACCGGAGCCTTCAGTTACGCATCGCATGCCGCCGTCGTAGCGGTCGATACCAGCATCGGACAAGTCGAGATCCTGGACTATGTCGCGGTCGAGGACTGCGGCACGCTGGTCAATCCCATGGTGGTCGAGGGGCAATCTTTGGGCGGCATCGCGCAAGGCATCGGCACCGCGCTCTACGAAGAAAGCCCGTTCGATGCGAACGGACAACCGCTCGCTTCGACCTTTGCCGACTATCTGCTGCCGGGGCCGACCGAAATCCCAGCCATCCGCATCTTCCACATGGAGACGCCCTCGCCCTATACCGAGTTTGGGATCAAGGGCATGGGTGAGGGCGGTGCGATAGCTCCACCGGCTGTCATCTTCAACGCGGTCAATGATGCGCTCAAGCCGTTGGGCGTGGAGCTGACCGAAACTCCGCTGTCGCCGCGCCGCCTGTTGGAAGCGATCGAGTGCGCCGGCGCGTCGGCGGCGTTGCCGGTGGGCGACGCATGAAGGCGGCGCGTTTCGACTACGTACGGCCGGACGACCTGCACCAGGCAGTGGCCGCGCTGGGCAGGGCCGGGGGCGGCGCGAAGCTCCTGGCCGGCGGTCAATCGCTCGGTCCCATGTTGAACCTACGGCTCGCGCGTCCCTCGCTCCTGGTGGACGTGTCGCGCCTGGACTCCCTCGCGCGCGTCGAAGATATCGGCCGGGCTTGGCGCATCGGTGCCTGCGTCACCCACTCCCGGATCGAAGACATGCGGGAACAACTCGCTGGGGGCGAGATGCTGTGCGAGGTGGCGGCCGGCATCGCCTATCGCCCCCCCCCCCCCCCCCGACCGGGACCTTCGCGGAGCACGCGCTGCAATGGGTTTCTGCACGCCCGGCATGTTATCGCCGCACGCGACATCGCCGAGCGGATTCCGGATGCTGACGAGCGCCGTATCCGGGTTGAGCTTTCCGGCAACCTCTGCCGGTGCACCGGCTATCGCGGCATCGTCAATGCGGTGCGTAGCGTGGTCGAGGCCCGTCGGCAACAGCCGGCCGTTTCCATGCCAAGAGCCGGCGCCGCGCTGGCTGCCCCGCTTGCCACGTTCGTGCCGAAAGATGCCGAGGCAAGCCCTGCTGCTGCCGCTCCCACAACGGCAGCCGATGAGCCGCGCCAAGGCTGGACTCGTTTCGAAGAGAGCTTCGTCATCCTCCAGTCGCCATCGACGGTCTGGAATACTTTTGAGGATATTCCGGCGGTCACCGCATGTCTGCCGGGCGCCACGTTGACCGAATACGATCTGCACACCGTAAAGGGAAAGATGTCAGTGAAGCTCGGCCCGATTTCGGCTTCCTTTGCGGGCTCGGCGGGCATCGAGCGCGACGATGCGGCGCTGTGCGGCGTGATCCGCGGCGCCGGCAGCGACCGTGGCACGGGCTCGCGCACCAAAGGCGAAGTTGTCTATCGCCTTCAGCCGGAGGGCGACGGCCGCCAAACGCGGGTCATCCTGTCGGTCGAATACAGCCTGCAAGGCGCGCTCGCGCAGTTCTCGCGCTCCGGGATTGCGCAGGACCTCGGCCGCCGCCTGGTTGCCGATTTTGCCGCCAATCTCAATGCCTGCCTCACGGGGAAATCACTAGATCGACAGTCGAGCACCCAACTCAATGTCGGACGTTTTCTGCGTCTATGGTTCCGAGATCGTTTGCGGCGCTTGATTGGCCTTGATCGATCCAAGTGATCGAGCCCGCACTCAGGCAGCAGCATCGTTCCTCCCGCTGTTATTTAGGCGCGATTGGTGCGCGCTTTTTCGTCTGGTGCGTTCTTGATCGTCTTGGTGTCCTTAATCGTTTTGGCGTCCTGGATCGTTCGCCAGATATTATACGGCGTCGCCGGCATCTTGATGTCGCGCACGCCGTAGTCGCGCAGCGCATCCACGATGGCGCTGACGACGACCGCCGGCGCCCCGGTGGTCCCGCCTTCGCCGCCGGCCTTGATGCCGAGCGGGTTGGTGGGCGAAAGCACCTCGGCGATCTCGGTCTTGAACGGCGGCACGGTGTCGGCGCGCGGCAGGCCGTAATCCATCAGCGAGCCGATCAGCGGCTGACCGGAATCGGGCTCGATGTAGCATTGCTCCCCCAATGCCTGGCCGATGCCCTGCACGATCCCGCCGTGGGTCTGGCCATGCACGATCAGCGGATTGATGCAGCGGCCGACGTCGTCGACCGAGGCATAGCGGGTGATCCGCAGCGCGCCGGTATCGGGGTCGATCTCGACCTCGCAGATGGCGCAGCCGTTGGGGAAGACCGGATCGTGCATCTCGTTGTCGGTCACGATGGCGATGCCGTCCTTGATCTCGTCCGGCAGATCGTGCCGCGCCGCCTCCTTCGCAAGCTCGAGGAAGTCGAAGGTGCGGTTGGTGCCGCGCGAGCTGAACCGGCCGTCGCTGAATTCGATGTGGTCCGGCGCCGATCCCAGGATGGCGGCCGCGACCTGCTTGCCCCGGTCGATCAGGGCAGGGGCCGCCTTGGAGAATACGGTCGCGGCATGGCGCATGGAGCGGCCGGAATGCGAGCCGCCGCCGACCTTCACCACGTCGGTGTCGCCGAGGATGATCTTCACGCTTTCCACCGGCACGTGCAGCAGATCGGACACGACTTGCGCGAAGCTGGTCTCATGGCCCTGGCCGCTCGGCTGCGTGCCGATGACGACGTCGACGCGTCCTTCCGGACGCACGGTGATCCGCGCCTGCTCGTTGGGCGCGCCGATCGAGGACTCGACGTAGTTCGCGAGCCCGCGGCCGAGCAGCTTGCCGCGCTTGGCCGCCGCGCGCCGGCGCTGCTCGAAACCCTTCCAGTCGGCGATGTCCATCGCCCAGTCCATGTTTTCCTCATAGCGCCCGCTGTCGTAGTGCATGCCGACGGCGTTGCGGTAGGGCATCGCTTCGGGGCGGATCAGGTTCTTGCGCCGCAGCTTGATGCGGTCGATGCCGAGCCGGGCCGCCGCGGTGTCGATGAGCCGCTCGATCGCGAAGGTGACCTCCGGCCGGCCGGAGCTGCGATAAGCCTGGGTCGGCATGGTGTTGGTGTAGACCGCCATCGCGCGTAGCGTGGCGGCGGGAATGGCGTACGAACCCGGAATCAGGCCCGAGCCCTTGGACAGCGGGGACAGCGACACGCAGCGCGCGCCGACATTGCTGATATTGGTCGCGCGCATGGCGAGGAAGCGGCCGTCGCGGGCGAGCGCCAGCTCGACCTTGGTGACGAGATCGCGCCCCTGATAGTCGCTGAGAAAGGCCTCCGACCGCGTCGCCGTGAACTTGACCGGACGGCCGAGCTTGCGCGCGGCCCAGAGCACCAGGCCGAACTCGACGAAGACGCGGTTGCGCGTGCCGAAATTTCCGCCGACGTCGTAGGACAGGACGCGCAGCCTGTCGGCCGCGATGCCGAGCACGCCGGTGAGCTCGCGCTTCTGCCGCACTGCGCCACCGCTGCCGGCATGCAGCGTGTAGCGTCCCGTCTGCGCATCGTACTCGCCGAGCGCGGCCCGCGGCTCCATCGGTACTCCGGTGACGCGGTCGATGTGAAAGTCCATGGCAACGACGTGGTCGGCGTTCGCGAACGCTTTTTCCGTTCTCTCGCGATCGCCGAAGAACGTATCGACCGGGATGTTGTCGGGCACCTCGTCCCAGACCGCCGGGGCGCCCGGCCGCATCGCGTCCTCGGAATGGTAGACCCCCGGCAGCACGTCGTAGTTGACGTCGACGGCCTCGGCGGCATCGAGCGCCTGCGCCAGCGTCTCGGCCACGACCATCGCCACCGCCTCGCCGACATGGCGCGCCTTGTCGGCGGGCAGCAGCAGGTGGGGACCGATGAAGACCTCGCCGCCGCCGGCGGCGTGCAGCTTCATGTCGTATTTGGTCTTGGGCAGCGGATCGTGCGGAATGGCGGCAAGGCCGTCGGCGAGGCAATCCGCGCCGCTGAACACGCCGAGCACGCCCGGCATCGCCTTGGCTCTCACCGCATCCACTCCGAGGATGCGCGCATGCGGATGCGGGGAGCGCACCATCACCGCGTAGGCCTGGCCGTCGAGACTGAAATCGTCGCTGAACCGGCCGCGGCCGGTGGTAAGCCGCTCGTCTTCCTTGCGCACGACGGGCTTGCCGATGATGCGGAAGTCGGCGAACGGCGTTTTCTGTTCGAGATCAGTCATCGACGGCAAAACTCGGGCATTTCTACCATTGCGCGGGAGGGGCGCCGGATGATGAATCCAGCCGCGCGGGAAGCTCCTTCTTTTCCGCCTCAAATGCAAATATACGTCGTTTGCATCTGACGCGTTTCTTCGGTGAACCGGTTCCC
>CAWIGD010000027.1:0-185298 GCA_963835165.1 uncultured Alphaproteobacteria bacterium | reverse complement strand
TGGACATACCCTAGGTGGCCTCCGCGCACCGCTTCTCGAACCGCGCGGCCATCAACTCATCAATCTGACCACTCGTACTCGGCGACCGCGGATCAGCGGCAAGCACAAACCTATGCTGCCAGACCTCAATCACGCAGTCCCCGACGTCAAGGCACGTAATTCTTGAAACTTCTGACCCGACCGCCATTCAACTCGGTAACAACACCACGACAGCGACGGAAAAAGCCCGTGCGTTGCCTTCGGCTCCTTTAACTCCATGAAATAAAATAACCGATGCCGGCTCATCGCGGCGCGTCCTCTGTGCACGCCCTGGTCGTCGCGGGCAGCGCGGCGTGCGGCCCCGGTTAACGGCCCGCCAACGCGCCCCTTGTCAGTCTCACCGTTGCTTCGCTTCTAGCCTCTCAAAGACTTGCTGCGGTGTTTCTCGAATGCGCGAAGGGTTTGCTCCAAGGCCTGCTGCGCTGCTTCAGCCAGGGCCAACGGCGTGGCCTTTTAGCTTTGCCTGCTTAACCGCCTCACGTCGGCGGGCGATGCGGTCCTTGAGTATGCTGACTTGCTGATCGGCTTGGGCAAAATGGTCACTTCTCGTGCACAGCCTTAGCTCCAATCTGCTCGGTCTCCCGCTTCGCGGCAGGCGCCTCCGCGTTCTTACTTGAGCCAGTCGGGGATGGCAGGCAAGGCTCTATGAAGGTGGCAGCACGCAACATGCTGCGTATTTAGGTGGCGGCCGCGAAGCGTCGAATCAGACCGAAATACCGGCGCGTCGAATTGCAGAGTGGCTGCTGCAGGCTCATCACCCGGTTCATTCACGCGATGTAACCACCGCGTAACTGTGCGGTGAAACTCGACTGCGTTGCTCAACAGCGGGACGTGACGCCCCGGTTGACGATCACGCGCTTCCGGCCGGGCATTTCCTCGATGGCGATCAGTCCGAGGCCTTCCGCGAGCCTGATGGCGGCACGCGCTTTGGCCCTTCCGATGTTGGCGCGCTCAGCGATCCGTGCCACCGGGAGTGAACATTTCCCGCTCGCCTGGGCTTCATTTCGAATGACAGCGAGCACGGCCATTGCGTCAGTGTTCAGGTGCTCAGCCACATCGGGTGGGACGACTACCGTCGAAGCAAGAAACTGACGACCCCACACTACCCGTCGGACGGCGGGTTCGCTCTTCTTGCTGGTGTCGTCCATTGCGAAATTCGATCCCTTGCTTGCCTTGGATTGAACTGTGCTCCACTTGGTGACGAATAGTTGGACCCTGTAGCATTTCCGCACATTACTGACACCAACATCCACCTTGAACTGGGCGCGACCAATCGTCCCATTGCGGGTTTTAGAAGGCGGATGCCCACGGGGTCGCGCCGGGCCATGAGCCGATAGCCGTCGTGCTTAATCTCATGAATTCAGTTGGCGCCGGACGGCCGGCGGTCGGCAGGTGACGGCAGGCAAGGCTCAATGAAACGCAGAACGGGTAGGCATAGCGGCGGCTATATAGCGCCCGCCTTCCCCGGAATCCAATCTCAGTGCGGCCGTGGGCGCGCCCCTTGAAGGCGGAGTTCATCTAGTTCGGTGCAAAAGTCCATGAAGGTGGAGATTGGCACTACGCGCTCCAGCAGGTCGAGCGCGTGAAATAGCGTCTTGGTATAGCCGCGCAGGGTCGCATCGCGCGCAATCGCCTGCAAGTTCAAGTTCGTGGGTTGCATGTAATGTCCCCGCGCGCTGTGCAACCAATGCCAGCCGCCCCCGTTGATGCGGGGGGTTGCTGATCACCTTTGCGGAGTAGTCACAATCTCTGGTGAGTTCCCCTCCGGCGGACTTTTTTTGTGCGGTCGCATTGTGCTCTACCCCGCCAACGCGAAGAACTCGCGCTGCTTCTTGTATGCCGTGAAGTTGGCCAGCTTGTTCTCGGCCTGACGCTGTGCCTTGACGGCTTCGAGCCGCGCTAGAGCGGCGCGTGCCTTCTCCGGTGTGATCCAACATTTCGGCCTTCGCCTTCGGCTCGATCAGCTTCATCGGAGGGTTGGCCTGGGCTTCGAGCACCTTCTCGCGCAACACTTCGATCATTGCGTCGATCTCAGCGTCGGAGGTGCTGCTCACGAAGACATCGAGTTGCATTTCCTTTGGCGCGAGGTACGCACCGAGCCGCAGGAAGCCCTCGGGGTTCTCCTTGGCCGGATCTTCCAGCACGCATTGCCGGATCTCGCACCCGCAAAAAAGCCCCGCCGAAGCGGGGCCTGGTGGACCATCAACGAAGATGTGACGCGGGTGAGCCTACGAAGATTTGCTGCCCTTGTCGGTGTGCTACCCGACACTAGGGCAACTCTTCCAGCTTCGCCCACGCCTTAAGTACTGCACCCCGGCCTTAAGGCCAAAAAATATTCCTCAGTAAGCATGAAACCGGATGATGGACCTGGGCCTTCAGTAGCTGGATGGTCATGACCCTTATGCTGCTGGGAGAGCATCCGATGGACCTCGCAACTGTCTTCGAGTGGTTCGCGCAAGAAAGTATGACCGCCGCTGAACAGACGAAGGTGCCGATAAAACGTGAGATGTGGCTGAGGCTGGGATCGCTGTGGATGGCTGCTGCACAACGGAGCCGTGACGAGCAACAAATGGCTGCTGCACAACGGAGCCGTGACGAGCAACAATCTACCTCAGCATCGAGTTGAAGAGCTTGTAGCAGTGGACGCGCTCAACCAGCACCGCGCATTCGCGCATATCCAAGCAAACAAGCTATGCAATCCTGCCCGTTGGCCATTAGTACGCTTTGGGCAAGGCTGCGGCTCTACTGGCTCACGTCCAGGCGGAACGCAGTTTGGTCTTCTCTCCCGACTATCTCGCCGAGCCGCTCATGCCCGACCCGCTCCCAACCAAGGACGGCGGGGTGCTCCGCACTATTGGTGATGTGCGCGCCTACATGCTTGCACTCTCGGAGGAGCGCCAGTGGCTTGATCACTGGAAGTCGGCGTATCGGCTACTTGTACACGGAGCGGGTGCCGTGCCGTTGACCCTGCAGGTTTACGTCGCGCTGTCGAAGGATAGCCAACTTGATCTTGAGGCGTTCGACGCGCACTGACATTCCCCTACATCTTGTGTCGCAGTATTCGCGGCCAGGCGCTTACGCATACGCTCAATCAACATGCCGCTGCTCTAGGTGGGCGAAGCGGAGAAATTCGAGTCGCACGCCCAGCATGGGAAAGGCCCCGGGAACCACCCGGACCGGGGCCTCCCGCGTCCTTGGGGCCAAGGGGGGTTATCCCTTAAGCAGGACGCAGTGAGCTAATCCCGTCCGGTCGGGAGGGTTCCAGAAGCAGCGGCCATGAACCTTTGCCCCGACGCCGCATCAGTAATATGGTTAGATACCTTGGTTCCCCCTGTTAGGAGAGACGCCAATGGAAGATCAACAGATCGGGTGGATCGCAGCCATCATCGTGGGCGGGATCGCCGGTTGGCTCGCTGAGCAGTTCATGAAGAGCAATATGGGCCTGGTGATGAACATTGTGCTCGGCATCATAGGAGCCGCTGTCGCCAGTTGGCTGTTGGGCTTCCTCGGCATCACGCTCGGCGGTTGGATCGGGTATCTGATCGCCGGTTTTATCGGGGCTTGCATCCTAATTGCGGTTGCTCGCGCGTTTGGCGGCGCTTTTCAACGAACCTGAAAATCCGGCTCTGTCACAACCGATGTGTCGGGGTGGCCCAACCCTGCCGCGCCCCCATGTTCGGCGCCCGCTAGAGCGCCCCCGCCGTGACTCAGCCGGAGGCCGCCACCGAGGCGATTTGACAGCCGGGACGATGCGAGGGCCTACTCGTCTCACTCGCCGGGGCAGCATTCCGGGTCGGGCAGCGCGCGGCTTGATCTCTCCTAGAAACTGCCAAGTTCCGGCGAGCGGGAAGTTCCGGCGAGCGGGTCATCTTCATTTGGTCCAAGGTCGCCGCCGGCGCGCGCAAAAGACCCGAGGGAAAGGCCCCGGCGAGACCCACACTATCGGGGTGGCTTTCCGTGCCCTTGATTTAGCCGGTGAGTGCCTGCTTCCGTTCTAGGAATTTTTTGAACCAGTCAGTGGCCGAGGCGGTCAGCATCGGTGAAAGATTGCTAAGACCTCTATCAAATTTGGTGTGTTGCAAATCGGCAGCCTCCGACCGCAAGCGTTCAATCTCAGCAAGGGCATCGCGCAGCGCGTGGGATGTCTCGCGGTGCAGGTCGGCTTCGGATTCGGGAGACGCTCAATCTCAGAGAGGGCTTGTACAGCGCGTCGGATGCCTCGCGATGTAGAGCAACGTTAATCGGCTCGCCTTCCATGAGTTCGAGTATCGTCCCTACCTCGTCTAAGCCTCTGACAAAGGTCCTTGACGGTCCTGACGTCCATTCTGCGCCCCCTTCGCCCATCTCAAGGACGACCAACCTCGCCCCAAGTTAGCGGAACCTGTGCCAACATCTTGGCCTTCGGAGGGCGGCTTGTCGGCGGGGGACGGAAGGCAGGGTTCGATAAACGTGGCTCGCAGGTGGCGGCAGAAGAAGTCGAATTTCCAGGAACGAAATACCGCGCGACGTGTTGGGGAGGTGCCTCGGCCCGCTCCCTGCTACCCCTCAGCCGAGGACAAACCCCGCTCGGCCCCCCCTGGCGGGGTTTTCCTTGTTGGAGCCATGCCCGCCGTGAACTCAGGGAAGCGCGTGGAGGCGTCAGATAAGAAAAGGCCCCCGAGGTACGCTACGCCGAGGGCCTTAGCGCTCCCCAGATGTGTTCGAGTGCAGGGGAGCACATCAGCATAATTAAGACGGCTCAAGGTATTTGGTTCCGCGGGAAAGGCCCCGGCATCGGCCAAGTAGCCAGGGCCTCCCGCGTCCCCTGGGCCGGGGGGATTCATTCCCTCAGCGGGACGCACCCTAACAAGTCCCACGAGTGCCCTGCGTTCCTCATTCATGGGCCAGACGGCGCGCTTTGGCCATGACAGGGCCGGGACGTGTGCGCGGCTCCCCGGCGACTGTCCGCCCCAAAAGAGCCGGGATTACCAAGCCCCATTACACCCCGTCACGGGGGGTTAAATCCAATGGCTACTGATGTGGAAATTGAAGCCGCCGTTAATGCCATGCGGGCGATTCGCACGAGGGGCGGGAAGGTTCACGATGATGTCTTACGTGCCTATGCTCGTGCGGCCCTCAAGGCTGCGGAACTTGCGCAAATCTCAGAATTTCAAAGTCTTCAAAAGCGGGCAGAGCTTCTAGCCGGGGAGGCGAGGAAAGCTGCTGGTGCGTAGGACGTCACTCGCCTCGCGGTTGATTTCAACGTAACCGCCTCAAGACATCACTCACCTGCACGGCGGTCCAAGCCCCTCCACGAGCCGTCCTAACGCCTCGCTCAGTGACCGCTGACGAGGCTAAGCAAGCCTGCGAGAAGGACGCGGTTACGTAACCCGAATGGAACCAAAAAAAATCTGGGAAATCAGGGGGGTGGTTTGTGCATGGAGATGGCTCCTGAAGCCCGGCCCGTGAACCTCGGCAAGTTGAAACAACAACGCCGAGCTTTGACGATCTTTCTCATTATGCTCGAACTGCCGTCAGCGAGCGGCTATTCGATCACCTCGTCGGCCAGCAATTGCATCGAATTTGGAACTGTGAGGCCAAGCAATTTCGCAGTGGCGAGATTGACGACCAGTTCGTACTTTTTCGGCAGCTCAAACGGCAGGTCCCCGGCCTTCTCACCCCTGACAATCCTGGCCGCGTAGCCGCGGCACGGCCATATGCTTCTAGTTGGCTCGGTCCATAAGACAAGAGCCCACCCGCAGCGACAAACTCACGATCCGTGTAGCTGGTCGGAATTGCATGGCGCGTCGAAAGCAACACTAGGCGTTGTCGCTGAGAAGTGAAAAATGGACCGCTTCCCACATGCAGTGCGCTCGCGCCAGATTGGACAATGGTGGTGAATGCCGCATCCAATTCCTGTGCGGTGGCTACTCTAACCACCACAAGGCTGCGACCCATGGTTTTTGAGGCGGCTTCCAGGGCTGGTAACTCTTGGTCGAACTCCACCAGATTTGTATCGAGCAGCGCAGCCAGAACATTGCTTTGAGGAACTAACTCATGCAAAAGTCCGAGCCGCTTTCCCGAAACATCAATCGTTCCAAACGACACACCCGTGACGTTGCCACCCGGTCGGTTGAGATTTGCCACCAATCCTGTTCGAACGGGATCGTCGCCCACAACACCCACGATCGGTATCGTCGTTGTCACTGTCTTGGCAGCCATTGCAGCGGCGCTGTGCCCAACAATCACAGCTACCTGACGATTGATCGAATCTGCTACAAGTCTCGGCAGTCGATCCCCGTGACCATCCGCCCAGCGGTATTCGATAGCGATATTCCGGCCTTCGATAAAACCAGCGTCAACAAGGCCCTGGCGGAACGCGCTTACAAGGTTTGTGGCATCAGCCGCAGATGTAATCCGCAAAAAGCCAACTAACGGAGTTTGCGACTGCTGCGCGCGCGCCGCGAGCGGCCAAAGGAGCGAAGGCGCCGCCGCCCCGCCGAGCAGCGTGATGAACGCGCGCCGCTTCATTCGATCACCTCGTCGGCGCGGGCGAGCAGCGTCGGCGGTCCGTCGAGACCGAGCGCCTTCGCGGTCTTGAGGTTGATGACGAGCTCATATTTTGTCGGCTGCTCAACTGGAAGGTCGCTTGGTTTTGCACCTTTCAGAATCTTCCGTTACGTAGACCGCGGCCTGTCGAACCGATCGATCCGATTAAATCCATAGGACATCAGACCGCCAACCTCTGTGGCTTCTTGAATGCGGACTGACTGGCAGCAGCGGCTTTCTGCTGCCAGTTCCACAATGAGCCTGCGATTTGTCATGTTCAGCCCGCTGAGCATGACAAGCAGCGCATCCGGACGATCTCGTCCGATCGCTGCAAAGGTACTCTCAAGTTCACTTGCTCGTCGCGCAACAACGGGCCGCAGCATCACTTTCAGGGATGAGGCTGCAAGTTCTAGCTGCTGCCATTGGGCCTGATCGGTCGCACTGTCCGGATTCATGAGAACCGCCAACTTGGCAGTCTGTGGAATGGCGTCCTTGAGCAACTGCATCCGCTTGGCTGTGAGTTGAGCCGATTCGTCTTCAACCACACCCGTGATGTTGTCGCCCAGAGTACGCAAGACTTCGCGACAATGCCCTCCCCGACAGGATCAGATACGTTCAAGAATACAATAGGGATGACTTTGGTGGCCTGCTTTGCCGCAATAGCTGACAGCCCGCTTGACGCAACGATCAGATCCATCCGAAGGCGGACCAATGTTGATGCTAGCTCCGCATACCGATCGGCTCTTCCCTCCGCAAATCGCCAGTCAATTAAGATGTTGTCGCCCTCGACGAATTCGCCTTTGCTAAGTCCGTCCCGAAACGCCGCGCCTGCCGCCGTCGTCGGGATGGTGGGGTCATTACTCTCGCCTCCCTCATGCCTGGCATCGATGGATTTCGGCCGTTCTTCGTCGTCTCAACAGAGACGAAGAGCTCAAGAACGAGTTGCTGTCCGATGTATCCCCCGCGTTCTCCGCGTCCGTTCGAATTTCATTTACGTCGCTCGTGAGTCGCGCGGGCGGGACCACAGAGAAGCTTCGCACGTTCGCGATTTCAGAATTGGCGCGTATTCGATCGCAACCAACACGGGTTGTAGGTTTCGACCTTGTGTCCGGGACGCATAAGGCAGTTCGTCCACGTCCTTATGGAACTACTACAATAGCTGGCATGCGGCACGCGGAAGTACTTTAGCGATTAACGGCACAGCATCCATCGCGGGCGGACACCCACTCCGCCCTAGGTGAAGGACAATCCATTGGATTGATGAGATTATCTTGAATTGCTTTGAAACGCGCCCCCACGCCTGCCCTAGCAACATTCGGCCGATGCTATGCTACGGGGAATCGAAGGCGTCATACTCGGCGGGCGCGATATGTCTAGCCGGCGCCGCCGTCATTCTGGTCCGGCCCGCGATATACCTAACGCTCGGTTCGATAAGGTCCCCCCTTGTTCACCGGTTCACGCCTCCCAGAGGAACAGTCGGCGAAGCACCGGCGATGCGGTGATTCGCCCTACCGACCATCTTACTGCGTTCGCAACATAATCTCTGACAACTGCCTCGCCGAAAATTTGAGCTTCGTAATCCGTCGCGATCCCTGAGCGCTATCTTGCGTGAAGTCTGCCCAGGCGACGTTCCGGCTTGTTGGAACCGCGTCGTTTCTTGCCTGGGCCGTTCCTCACCGAATGTGTTGAGCTCATCCTAGATCGGTTCACGTCCTATATGCCCCCGACTCTCTCTACTGCTCCTGCTCGATGCCGGCCCTTTCCCGAACGGCTTTCCACTTCACGATCTCGCCCGCGATATGAGCCTTGAGCTCCTCGGGCGTCGAGCTGCGAACGCGCGCGCCCATGCCCGCGACCCGCTTGCCCACGTTCTCGCGCGCGAGCAGCTGTCGCATCGCATTGTTCGTCTTTTGCACGATCGCGGGCGGGGTGCCGGACGGAAAGGCGATCCCGTACCAGCTGGTGACGTCGTAGTCCGGCATGCCCGATTCCTTGAAGGTCGGAACATCAGGCAGAATAGGGTTTCGTTCCGGTGAGGTGACCGCGATCGCCTTGAGGTCACCGGCCTGAATCTGACCCTGAACGGGTTGTACCAGCTCGAACAGATACTCCACGTCACCGCCGCGCAAGCCGGTCACCGCAGCCGGTGTCGTACGGTAGGGAACGTGCGTGATATTGAGGCCGGCAGTCTGCTTCATCAATTCGCCTGCGAACTGCTGGGTGGTTCCGACGCCGGCGCTGCCGAAATTGAGCTTGCCGGGATTGGCGCGCACGACTGCAAGCACCTCGGCAACGTCGTTGCCTGGGAAGTCCGGCCTGGTGACAAGCACCAAACCGGCGGTCGCGACCATCGATACCATCTGAAAATCATTGACCGGATCGTAGCGCAACGTCTTGTACATCACGGCCGAGATCGCGTGCGCGTTGCTCATCATCAACGCCGTGTAGCCATCCTTGGGGGACTTCGCGACCGCGTCGGCGGCCGTCATGCCACCGGCGCCGGGCCGGTTCTCCACCACCACAGGAGATCCGAGCACTTCCGCGAGCGGCTCGGCCACCAAGCGTGCAGCGATATCGGTGCCGCCGCCGGCGCCGAATCCGACCACCAGGCGTATGGGCCGCGTCGGCCAGCCTGATGCATCCTGGGCAGGCGCTGCGCCGACGGCGATGCCGAGGATAGCAATCATCGCAAATGCAACGCGGAGACCGGGCAACGACGTCATGGCGAGTTGACTCCAGGGTTGCCTTCGATGGCGGAGGACGACCAATGGTTCAATCCGAACGCGAACGGCAATACCGGCGACTGATAACGAGCTTCATATCGAGCTCATTGTTCCAATAAAGCGGACAATTCAAACCTCCCGGTCACATACCAGCGTCAGCTCTTCGCCCCGCTGTCTGCCAGCTGCCGTTCCCACTTGGCCTCGATATTGTCCGCGATGGCTTTCGGCGCAGGAATCGCGCCGGTCGCACCGCCACCGTAATAGTGAGAGAAGTCGACGTGGTTCTTCAGGTTCACCGGCCGGTAGGGCGCGGCAACGTCGTACTGAACGACCTGCGCGGCGGCGAAACGCGCATAGACCGATTTGTGCATGGTCGCAAAGCTGATGCCCGTCTTCGGGTCGGCGGGCAGCTCACGCAGACCACGCTGCCAGCGCCCGGCCTTGCATTCGTCGTGCTGCGGGCCGGCTGGATCGGGGAAGAGGCGCAACACGGCCTCATCGTGCTTGATGCCGTTTGGGACGATGGAGGCCGCGGCGAGCATCCATTTGAGCGTGATATCCGAAAGCCGCGACTCGTTCTCGAGGTAGCCGCCGCCGACGTCGGCATGGACGCCACAGAACCACACTTGCTCGAAATAGATATTTCCGAACGGGTCACGGACCCCGGCTTTCGCCGCGTCCGGCGTCCAGGGTACGCGTTTGAAATCCCTGCGATCCTCATCGATCGAGATTGCATGCTTGGCGTAGCCGACATTCACATTGAGGTAATAATCGGTGAACTTCTGCTTGCGCGGCGCGAGGTGTATGGTCGCGAGACTCTTCAGAAGTCCGTAGCCCGGCACGCGAAAGTCGTACTTCACGTAGTTGCGCAGCAAGGCAATCAGTCCGGCCAGCACGATGGCCCCGGCCAACGTACAGAAGACATTCTCAAACGTGAGGTACCGCAGCAGCCAGCCGATGAAACTGACGTTGGAAAACGCGGGCAAACTCAGGAATGAGACGAGCCAGCTGATCAAGGCGACAATGGCGGCCGCGGCCGCAGCGAGCAGGACAATCGCGCCCGTGCGTCCGAGCGCCGCCACGGTGTCGAACACGCCAATGAAATAGGGATAGACGTTGGCTTTCCTGGGATCCTGCGGATCGCCAGAGCAGTGTTCCCGCCGAAACCGCTCTGCGATGAGGTCGCGGGTGTCGAGCATGAAGTTCCGGTAAGAACCAGGGGCCTTGCGCGGCTTCGATGAGCAGAACTGATAGACGTTCTTCACGGCGTATTCGGCCAGCTTGCGCGAGCCTCTGATATCGAGCGGGACAGGCCTGCCGCCGGGCAGACATCGGGGAATGCCGCATTTCGCAATGACCGCCGCGAGACAACGCACCGTGTAGGCGCCGCGGCTGAACCCGAACAGAAAGATCCTGTCGCCATCGCGATAAAGCCGGATCAGCGCGGCATAGCAATCGGTGATATTGGCCGTCACTCCAAGCCCGGTCGCCTGGCTGGCGATGTTGTACATCCAGCGCCCGGTCTTTCCGAACATGAACCCGCCGTCGGCGGGCGAGCCGAGGCCCGGATCGTAGAACGTGACCTGGTCATCCGGATGGATATTGGAGTCGGGGCCGCATCGCGTGGCACGATAGAGCTTGTAGATGTTGGTGCGGTTTTCGTCGAACCTGATGCCGCCCGCCTGGCCGGTACCATCCGAGAAAATGAGGATGTTCTTCGCCATTGCGAATTTCCAGGCGGCCGGTTTGCGAGCATACAAACGATTGCGCATAAGTCAAAATGCTCGCGCTCGACCGCGTGTCGCAAAAAATCGGCGCGGCGCGGAGCCGCAACTGCCGAACGGGAGGTTATTCTCGACGTCATGAACAACGGGCTCGCCACGACCTCTTTCACGAGTATTCTTGCGACACTTATGACAGGCAGCGGCTGAGCGGCTTCACATGCACGACGGCGATGTTCGCAAACAGATCCTGGCGCTCGAGGCTCAGATCGAGAGGCTTGCCGCGATTGTCGAGAGCTGTCGAAAGGTCATCCTGATCTCAAAGGCTTTCACCGCCGTCGGCGGAATATTGATGCTGGCGATGACGATCGGAATCGTCAGGTTCGATCCCATGATCATGATCGGCGCGCTGACCGCCGTTATCGGCGGCATCGTCCTTCTTGGTTCCAACTGGAGCACGTCGCAGCAGTCCACCGCCGCCCTGAAAGCCGCGGAGGCGCAACGAGCCGAACTGATCGGCAAGATCGATCTTCAGGTGGTGGAAGGCGCGAACGACCGGGCCTTACGGCTGAACTGAAGCGGTTCCCGTTCGCATTGACTCAGCGCTTACCCATTCTCTGGCGTCACCCGCGGGCTTGACCCCATAGGCGCTAAGATAAGGCGCGTGTCCCGGGTGCGGTGCAGCGGAGCATTAAGCGAGCGGTGCGCCCGCTGTCCGGGACCATCGCGGAGGTGGTGTGCTAGCGATCCCGGGATCGTTTGCGCGAACACCACCTTCGCCGATCGGTGCCCGGATCGATGCGGCGCACCGCTTCGCTATCGCTCCGCGCTGCACCGCATCCGGGACACGAGATGGAGCTTATCTTAGCATCCGAAAAGTTTGCGCAACGCTTCGGGATCATGCTCCGGCTAGTTCATGCTCTTCGGCGGCATCCGCTCGGCCACCGGCGGCAGGAACCGGTCGGTGTACACGGCCGCCGGATCGGGACGGACCGGCAGCTGATAGGCGCTCACCATCGCATCGATCGTCTTTTGCAATTTCTCCGCCGTGACCGAGCTGAGCCCGTTCGCCATGACGTAGGGCGTGTTGGTGAGCCCGAGCGCGATGTCGAGGCGCACGCGCTCGATCTCGGGCTTCATCATCGGATCGACGCCCTTGAGAACCTCGAGGGCCTTTTGCGGGGATGCGATCGTGTCCTTGGTTCCCTGATTGAGCGCCTTGACCACGCCGCGCACGGTCTGCGGGTTCTCGTCGGCGAATTTTTTCGGGGTCACCAGGGCAAGGCCGTACATGTCGGCGCCGAAATCCGAGTACTTGATCACGAAAAGGTCGTCCAGCGTCAGCCCGAGCTCGAGCGCGGCCGGGATGTTCGAGTTGGTGAAGCCGCCGGTGCCGTCGACCTCGCCGCGCTTGAGCATGGGGCCGAACAGTTGCGGCTGCACCGCCACCCAATTGATCTTGACGCTCTCGGCGTTGGCGGCCTTGAGCAGGATCGAGATCGTGTCGTGCACGGCGGTACCGGGCCCGCCGGCGATTTTCTTGCCGTCGAGATCGGACGGCTTGCGGATGCCGGCGGTCTTGCGCGTGATCACCGCCAGCGGCGATTCGTCGAAGCTCATGTAGACGGCGACCAGCGGTGAAGCCGGATTGGCCGCGTTGAACCGGATCATCGACGGCAAATCGACCCAGCCGAACTGGTACACGCCGCCGGCGACGCTGACCGCGACATTGGTGGCGCCTCTTCCGGCGTCGATCGCGTCCACGGTCACGCCTTCCGCCTTGAAGTATCCCTTGTCCTGCGCGACGAAGAACGGCGCGTGCGTGCCCTGAATGATCCAGTCCATCATGATCTTGACGTTCTTCGTCTCCGCGCTGGCGGTAACCGCGGACATGGCGGCAAAGACCAGGGACAGCGACAACATCCGACCAAGCCGAATGAAGAAAGTCACCGCGGCGTTGTCAGAACGGTCGATCATTGACTACCTCCATCTGCACAGTGCGCGCGTCACGCGGGATGAAGAAACGTCGCGGATGACAAGGTGGACCCGATCCATGGGGTCGATCCCGCCTCGCGCTCCGCCGCAGCTCACGGCCTCAATCGAAGCACGTTTCGTGCCAGCCTCTCGCCGCGGCCAGCGCTGGCGTGCCATAATCGATCGGGCATCCTAATGCGGTGGAATTGAAGTTCCTATCATTTTGGCTGCAGGCGCGCCGAGCAACGTCAAAGCCAAAACCCGCACCAGGATCATGGATTTGCCAGCGACCCTTTGATTCCGAGTTCGCATCAGAGGGCACGCAGGGATTTGCGAACTTCGGAATCGGGAGACTACGGCTGGCATGACTTTTGTATTGCCCTGCCGGAGCGGCAAGCCCTGGGTCTACGCGCGATCAAGGCCGTTCGCCTCTCAGCCGCATCACACCGGGCGGCGGAACGAGTGACAGAGGCCGCAATGAAGTTCGTCGATCTCGACCGCGTCTCATTGCGCTATGGCGAAGACGCCGACGGCACGCTCGCCCTGCACCGGGCGACGCTGCATGTCGGCGACGGCGAATTCGTCGCCGTGGTCGGACCCTCCGGCTGCGGCAAATCCACCCTGATGAAGGTGGTCACCGGGTTGTGGCCGCCCACCGCCGGGGCGGTCATCGTCAGCGGCCGCGAAGTGAGCGCACCGCTGAGCATTGCCGGCATGGCGTTCCAGAATCCAACCCTGCTGCCATGGCGGACGGCGCTCGCCAATGTGATGTTGCCGCTGGAGATCGTTGAGCCGCATTGCTCGCGGCTCAAGCGTGAACGGGCGGCCTATCTGGCGAAGGCGCGCGACCTCCTGGCGCTGGTCGGGCTGCAGGGGTTCGAGGATCACTTTCCCTGGCAGCTTTCCGGCGGCATGCAGCAGCGCACCTCGCTCTGCCGTGCGCTGATCCACGATCCATCGCTGCTCATGCTCGACGAGCCGTTCGCCTCGCTCGACATGTTCACGCGCGAGGAACTGTGGCTCGCGTTGCAGGATCTGTGGATCGCCCGCCGGCCGACGGTGATCCTGGTCACCCATGACCTGCGCGAGGCGGTCTTCCTGGCCGACCGCGTGCTGGTGATGAGCGCAAGACCCGGCCGCATCATCGCGGAACGCGCAGTCGACCTGCCGAGACCGCGCAAGCTCGACACCACGTATGAACCCTACTCGGTTGCGCTGGTCCAGGAACTGCGCGAGCACATCAGCGCCGCCCGGTCGACGGCAACCTGACGCGAGGATCCCTTGGCGGTCACGACCGACATTCTCGACGACGCTCCGCCGGTACGGCCGCGCAAGCCATACCTGCTGCGGCGCAAGACGCTGCGCCACATCCTCCCCTGGGTGGTCATCGTCGGCATTTTCGCATTCTGGGAGATCGTCGTGCGTGCCTTCGGGATCGAGCAGTTCATCCTGCCGGCGCCGTCGGCGATCTTCGCGTCCGGATGGCAGTGGCGCGAGCCGATCCTGATCAATGCCTGGCAGACCTTGATGACGACCGCGATCGGATTCCTGGTCGCGGTCGCAGTGGGATTGCTGGGAGGCATCGCGATCGGCTCATCGACATTGGTGTACGACAGCTTCTATCCGGCGCTGATCGGCTTCAACTCCATTCCAAAAGTGGCGGTGGTTCCGATCCTGGTGATCTGGTTCGGCGTCGGCACCGTTCCCGCGATCATCACGGCCTTCCTGATCGCCTTCTTTCCGATCCTGGTGAACGTAGCCGTGGGGATTGCAACGGTTGAGCCGGAGCTGCAGGACGTGCTGCGGGCCCTGGGCGCCAGCCGGTGGCAGGTGATCAAGAAGGTCGGGCTGCCGCGATCGATGCCGTATTTCTTCGCCTCGCTGAAGGTCGCGATCACGTTCGCGTTCGTCGGCACGATCGTTGCGGAGACGGTGGCGGCCAACAAGGGCATCGGCCACCTGATGCTGGTGGCATCATCGCGCTTCGAAGTGCCGCTGGCCTTCGCCGGCCTTCTGGTCACCAGCGTCATGGGCATCGGCATGTATCTGGTCTGCGCCGCGGTGGAACGGCGCATGACCGGCTGGGCCACGCGTGGCGCCGACGCCATGAGGCCGGGACAGGGGTGAGCAAACCCGAACGGCCATAGCTTGTCCTGACTTGACTCCTGGTAAGTCTTTGCTTACGGTAAGTCATGACTTACGATACAGCCTTGGCGGCGCTTGCCGATCCGACGCGCAGGCACGTGTTCGAGCGGCTCAGATCCGGGCCCCAGCCGGTCGGCGCAATCGCCCGCGGCATGCCGGTCAGCCGCCCGGCGGTGTCGCAACATCTCAAGGTCTTGAAGGAGGCTGGTCTGGTGTCGGACCGCCCGGAGGGCACCCGCCGCGTCTATTACATCGACCCGCACGGGCTCGGGGCGCTGCGGGGCTGGCTCGACCAGTTCTGGGATCAGGCGCTGGCGGCGTTCCAGGCCGAAGCCGAAATCAGCCACAAGAAGGACGGAGAACGATGACAACCACGGTTACCATCGCGCCGGTGCGCAAGAGCATTCGCGTCAGTGCCAGCCAGGGCCACGCATTCGACGTGTTCACATCGGGGCTGGGGCGCTGGTGGCCGCGCAAGGCGTCGATCGGCAATTCGCCGCTGAAGATGGCGGTGATGGAACCGCGCCTGGGCGGGCGCTGGTACGAACTGGGCGAAGACGGATCGCAAACCGATGTCGGCAAGGTGCTGGTCTGGGAGCCGCCGCAGCGCTTCGTCATCAGCTGGGACATCAACAGCAACTGGAAGCCGGACACCACCGTCGGCTCCGAGGTCGAGGTGCGATTCATCGCCGACGGGCCCGACGCAACGCTGGTGGAGCTGGAGCACCGCAAGTTCGAACAGATGGGCGCGGAGGCCGGCGCATCCCTGCGCAAGGATGTCGACGGCGGCTGGCCCCGCATGCTGGAGCACTTCAAGCGCGAAGCCGAGACCGCGAGCCCCTAGAGCGTTCCCGACGAAGTGGATACCGGTTCTCGGAGAAAGCTGCTCAAACAAAAGGCTAGACCTGCGGCTGGCCGCAGCCGCGTACGGATCCGACGTCAATCACGAGGAGCATCCCATGAGCATCGAACTCTATGTCTTTCCGCCCAGCCCGCGCGCGTTCAAGGTGATGGCGGTCGCCAATCATCTCGGTCTCGACTGCACGCTGCGCATCGTGGACCTGACCAAGGGCGAGCAGAACACGCCGCAATACGCAGCGCTCAATCCCAACATGCGCATGCCCACGCTCAAGGACGGCGACCAAGTGGTGTGGGAGTCGAACGCGATCTGTCAGTATCTCGCGGCGAAGAAACCCGAGAGCGGCCTGCTGCCCAAGGACGAGACCGCGCGGCTCGACGTGACGCGCTGGCAGTTCTGGGATCTCGCGCATTGGGATCCGACCTGCGCCGTGTTTATCTTCGAATACGTGGTCAAGCCGTTCGTGCTGCGCAGCGGCGAACCCGACATGGCGGCCATCGCCAAGGGCACCGAGGCGTTCCACCGGGCCGGGAAGGTGCTGGACGGGCAGCTCAAGGGCAGGCGGTTCGTCACCGGCGATACCCTGACGGTCGCGGATTTCTCGCTCGGCGCGGCGATGAAGCTCGCCGACATGGCGCATTACCCGCTCGAGCCTTACGGTGAGATCAAGCGCTGGTACGGGACGCTGAGCGCGCTCCCGGCCTGGCAGAAGACGCTGGCGCAGACCGCGATGCCCGCCGCCAGCGCGGCGTGATACGAGTTTACTCGGGCGCCGCGGCCAGCATGCCGGCCATCACGGTGACAAACGCAACCGCGAGCCAGATCAGATCGGGGTGAATGACAAAGCCGAACATCGTTTGCATCCCAGCTATGGCGCGCAGTGGGCGCCGTGGTGAAGCTGCAGGTTTTCGCCATCTCCTGCGCGGCCTCGAGCGTCGGCTTTGTAATCTCGGCGCCATCGCCCGGTCTGTGATGCGGATCACACATTGTCGTTGATTGGCGCGCGCGGCCGCGCGTCGCAGCCGGCGTCTTCATGGGGAGGGCAGTTTGTCGCGACCCGCGCACGCGCCATGACGGCGGTTGGGACTTCCGCTAAGGTCGGTCCAAACGGTCATGGATGGTCCCGACAATGCTGAGACTTCGCGCAATATTTGCCGCTGCTGCCCTCACGTGCGTCGCTTGCGCTTCCGCGCAGGCACAGACCTGGCCGAACCGGCCGGTCAAGATCATCGCGCCGTTCGCCGCCGGCGGCGCCGCCGACACCCTGGGGCGCATCATCGCCGACCATCTCTCCACGGCCTTTCGCGAGCAGTTCTTCATCGAGAACCGGGGCGGCGCCGGCGGCGTCGTCGGCGCGCAGGCGGGCGCGGCGGCCGAACCCGACGGCTACACCCTCGTCGTCTCCAGCATCGCATCGAACGTGATCTCGCCGGTATTCAATCCCAAGGCCGGCTACGACGGGCTGCGCGACTTCACCCACATCGCCTATCTCGGCGGCCCGCCCGTGGTCATGATCGTGCATCCCTCGCTGGGCGCGACGACCTACAAGGACTTTCTCGCCGTTGCCCGCGCCGCCAAGGAGCCGCTGAGCTACATCTCGCCGGGCACCGGCTCGCACGGGTACCTGGTGGGCGAATATCTGGCCCGGCAGGAGGGTTACAAGGTCAGCCACATTCCCTACAAAGGCGCCGGCCCCGCGCTCACCGATCTCCTGGCCGGGCACGTCAAGCTCGGAACGATGACGTTTTCGTCCGCGGCCGAGCAGATCCGCGCCGGCAAGGTGCTGGCGCTCGCGGTCTCCACCGAAAAGCGCATCCCGAATTTTCCCGACATCCCGACCTTCCGGGAAGTCGGCCAGGATCTGGTGGCGGCGACATGGTTCTCGCTGTCGGGACCGGCGCGGTTGCCGAGCGACATCGTGCAGAAGACGAGCCAGGAGACGCTCAAGGCCATGCAACTGCCCGAGGTGCAGAAGCGGCTCGCGCTCGACGCCATCGAATCCCGGTCGATGTCGCCGGAGGAGTTCACGAAATTCGTCGAGGCCGAGACCGCGCGCTGGGCGCCGCTGGCGAAGCAGCTCGCCGCGACCAACCCGCAATAAGCCGGAGGTCGGGTTAGCGCGGCCCGTGCTCCGCCCTCATCCTGAGGAGCGCGTGAAACGATCGGCGCCGCACGAATAGACGCGTGCGCGCGCGTCTCGAAGGATGGGGCGGGCGTCCTCCTGCTTCGAGACTAAATCGGCACCGCCATCGCCTCGAAGGCGGAATCGCAATTGATCAGGTCGACCCGCTTCTGAACGATGCGGAAGCTCGCGCCCTCGCGGCGCAGCCGGTGGCGCTGCCGGCCGGCGAAGACGCGCTGCGCCTCGTCGCGATACTCGACCATGATCACGGTCGAGCCGACGACGTATTCGCCCTTGGCCTCGTCGGCCTCCTCGACCAGCACATTGCCGACGAGATGCGCCGTGCGCGAGGGCGGCGTCTGCACGTGGATGCGGGGATGCTCGAGCCGCTCGACCCGCGTTCGCATCAGATCGCGGTCGTCGTAGAACAGCGAGGCCTGGTCGAACGGGCTCTCCTGGTCCGGCACCGCCGGCACCCAGTAGGTGCCGTCGTCGGCGAAAAGCCCCATCCAGTCGCGAAAGCGCCGGGAGTCCAGCAGCCCCGCCTCGTGGATCAGGAACTGCTCGATCGGCGCACGATCGATGCCGGCGACGCCCGGCGCAGCGGCAGCGCGCGCGGGCGCGTCCATCATGCCGCCCCGCGCATATAGCCGAGCCAGGCCTTGTATTGCGCGCGCACGACCATCTCGTGGGTGGCAAGCGCGCGCGTGGCATTGAGCTCGCGGTCGGGCTCCTCGTCGCCCAGCCCGCGCGAAATGTCGACCCAGTCGGTGGCGTGGCTGCGCAGTCCCTTCTGCGCGCGCACGAACGATTCGAGATCGTCGGTCTGCACGAACGAGGCCGCCGAATGCGTGACGTTGAGCAGGCGGATATTGCCGAAATTCATCGCCGGCGGCGCACCCACCAGACGGATGGGATAGATCGTCACCTCGGTGCGGTCGACCGCGATCGGCTTGATCACCCGCACGTGGATGTTGAGCCCCATGATCGACATGTTGGGATAGATCAGCGAGTTGTGCAGGCGCGGCGTCAGGATCTGCTGCGCGCGCTCGGCGCCCACCTTCTCCGCCAGCACGCGCTTGTACTCGTCGAACGCCGGGCTCGAGCGCTTGCTGTCATCGAGCGCGGTATTGCTGGTCCAGCCGTGGCCGTTGCCGGCGATATAGCTCTTGCGGTCCTTCCAGGAGGCCGCCGTCTGCTTCTTTTCGGTTTCGACGACGGCGGCGCCCTTCTGGTCGCCCTCGCGGCGCGCGAACTGCACGCCTTGCTTGTTGACGGTCGAGGCGTGGCCGAACGGCACGTGATAGGAGTTGAGCACGTTCTCGACCTGGAGCTTCCAGTTGCCGTTATAGGCATAGCGGTGCATGCCCACGTCGAGCGCGAGCGTGCCGTCGGGCGCACGGTCGACGAGGTCGTCGATGTTGCCCTTCATCGGGCCGATGTGATCCTCCAGGCTCGGGCCCTTGGCCGCGAGGCTGGCAAACATGAAGCCGCGGTACTCGCCCACGCGGGGCGCGCGCGCGAGGCCGAAGTCCGACTTGTCGAAGTCGGCGGCGCAGCCCTCCGGCACCGGCACCGACGCCAGCCGGCCGTCGGTGTCGAAACTCCAGCCGTGATAGCAGCAGGTCAGCCGCGGGGCATTGCCCTTGCGGTCGTTCACCACCTTGGCGCCGCGATGGGTGCAGCGGTTGAGCAGGACGTGCACGCCGCCGTCGCGGTGGCGGACCATGATCACGGGCTGGCGTCCGAGCTCGGTGGTGATGTAGTCGCCGGGCTGCGGCACCTGGCTGGTATGGCCGACGAACAGCCACGCCTGGCCGAAGATGCGCTCCATCTCGAGCTCGAACACATCCGGATCGGTGTAGACGTCGCGATGCACGCGTCCCGGCTCGATCAGCCTGGCGATGTGGTCGGCATGTCCGTTGCGCATGGGAGACGATCTCCAGATGCCGTGAACTCTATTCCGACCTCATCCTGAGGAGGGCGCGCCGATGTCGGGTATACCCGACATCGGCACCTTAGTGCGCAAGTCGGCTACAGCCGACTTGCGTGCGCCCGTCTCGAAGGATGGGGCGGCCGCCTCGTGCTTCGAGACGCACGCTGCGCGTGCTCCTCAGCATGAGGCGGAGAAAGATACGCGCTCCGAACCGCCGCCCCCTACTCCGCCGCCTGATGGGCGTAGCGCTGCACATCCATGTTGACGAGCTGCAGCGGCGACGCCGTCTGCTCCAGCATGCCCCAGCTCTTGAGCCAGTCGTAGGTGCGCTGCATCTCATCGAGCGGGATCGGCGCGGGATCGCAGACGACCAGGCGTCCCTCGCGCAGGTCCTCCACTTTCAGCGCCGCGATCTCGGGATCGCTCTTGCCGTGATAGTCGATGAAGTAGTGCAGATAGGCGCGCTTGTCGGCGTTGATGCGGCGCACCGCCTCGCGCACCGCGCGATTGAAGGCGGCGTAGGTCTCCGCATCCACCCGGTCCGATGCCACCTCGGTGCCGTGGAAAAACGCCGAGCAGATGATCCGGCAGCCCTTCTTCTCCGCCAGCGTGATGTGCGGCTCGGTCAGCGTGGTGGCGTCGATCTCGCCCTTCATCAGCGCGTCGAGCCGGTAGCGCGAGCCGTTGGGCGCGCGGCAAAGCTTGATGTCCTCGCGCCGCAAGAAACCTTCCAGCATGTGCAGGGCGATGTAGTGGGTGCCGAAATAGAACGGCACGCCGATGGTCTTGTTGGCGAGCTGTTGCGGCGTGAACACCGGTGAATCCGGGGCGACGACCAGGGCGGAGTAGGTGACGATGGCGCGGCGCCCGAGCTGGCGGCTGCCGGCGCCGGTCTCCTGCACCCGGCAATAGTTGCCCCACTCGCAGGCATTGTACATGTCCGCCCGGCCCTGCTCGAACAGCTTGCCGTGGCTGGCAAAGGGATCGACCCCTTTCGGGCTGGTCACGTGGGTCTCGACCTTCTTCTCGACCCCTTGCTCGCGGTCGGCCCATTCGACCGTGATGCCCTCCTGCTCGAACAAGCCCTCGTCATAGGCGACGAGCTCCGGCAGCCCCTGGAACGGCGCGGTGGTCTCCAAAACCAGCTTTTTCATGGGGATCGTGCTCCGAGCGCTGGGCGATCGGCCGCCGGCAGGACCATGAACGGCCGGGGCGCGCCTTGCCTAATCGGGCGCAGTTGAATACGACTGGCGCGGCGCGTCAAGCGGCCCAATGGTAGGATTGTTCAACAATGGCCTACGGCCCTTCCCCGATCAAGCGCGACAGCGTGATCAGCCAGGCGGCGCAGGAAATCTGCCGCATCATCGAGGCCGAGCGGCTCGCCCCGGGCGAGACGCTGCCGCCGGAGACCCGGCTTTCGCAGATGCTCGGCATCAGCCGCAATTCGGTGCGCGAGGCGCTGCGCGTCCTGCATGGACTGGGCTATGTCGAGAAGGCGGCGGGACGGCGCGTCGTGGTCACCGCCGGCGCGCAGGGCGGCAAGAGCATGTTCGACGAAAGCGTGCTGCTCGAAGCGGCGCCGATCGCCAACGAGGTCCGCTCGCATATCGCGCAGAAATGCGCCGAGCTTTCCGCCGAGCGCCTGACCGCGGCCGAGCTGGGCGAGCTCGCAGGCGCGCTCGCCGCGCTCGAACAGGCGATCGCGCGCCAGGATCCGGCGGCCGCCAAGGCCGCACACGACGCTTTCCATGGGCTGCTGCTGGCAAGCGCGCGAAATCCGCTGCTGGTCGCGATGTTCAACCAGGCGCAGGTGGCGAGGCTCTCGAACATCTCACCGGAGCACAAGAGCTTTTACGATCCGCGCCATCTTGCCCATCACCGCGCCTTGTTGCGCGCGCTGCGCAAGCGCGACGCGCGGGCCGCGAGCGCGGTGGTGCGTAAGCATTTCCAGAGCCTGGGGCTGATGCTCGAATTCGTCGCCCAGTCCCGGCGCAAGCCGCAGGCGCGGGTGATCGCGCTGGTGCCGCAAGCGCGACGAGGGGTGCGGTGAATTAAACTATAGCGGCGGGCTCGGTCTGCTCCCTCTCCCATAGGGAGAGGGGTGGGGTGAGAGGTGAAGGTCTATCGACAATTTGCGGTCCCCCTCACCCCAACCCTCTCCCCGCTGGGGAGAGGGAGCGCACCGCATTCGCTGCGCTGACAGTGCTCTGCTACGCGCGCTGTGTCCGCTTACGCGCGCGGGCGCAGCCGCTGGATCTGCAGCTGCGCCAGGAACGGGACCAGCGGGTGCGCGCCCATCTTCACGATCGAGGGCAGGTCGAGCTTGATCAGCGCCTCGCGCTGATCGGGAGGAAGGCGGAACTTGTCCGCGAAAGCCGGCGCATCGGCCATGTATTGCGCGCGCAGGTCGGCGTCGTGGGCGAGGCCGTGCAGCGCCGAGGTGAGCTCGACCAGTTCGGGCTTGATCGAGGGATAATGCGCGGCGCGCTCGGCATCGTTGTGCCCGCCGGTCCAGGCCAGCGAGGCGTAGTTGTGATGCCAGCTCGGATCCATGGAGACGATGTCGGGCTTGCGCTCGCCCAGCGCGCCGGCCGCGCAGGCCCAGCAGCGCAGCTCGATATTGCCGGTGTCGTCGAGCTCGGTCTCGTCGTAGCCGATCAGCGATTTCAGCTTTCCGCTCCGCAGCTGCTCGAGCACGCGGTTGTCCCAGCCGAGCTCCGGATTGGAATAGCGGTCGGTGCCGGGAAAGTGCGACATGCCGCCGCTCGAGAGCACCACGGTCTTGAGGCCGAGCGCGGTCACCGTGCGCGCGACCGCCTGGCCGAAGGCATAGCAGCGTTCCATGGTGGGCTGCGGCGGCAGATAGGCATTCACGTAGATCGGCAGCACCGGATCGGTATGGCCGAGATGCGTCAGCGGAATTCCGATCGCATAGTCGATCTTCGCCGTGCTGGTGAAGGCGGGGTCGAAATTCTGGCGGTAGAGCTGACGAACGATCTCGAAGCCGATCTCGCTCGGGATCTTCCAATGGAATTTCCGGCCGGCAAAGTCGCCGGTGGCCTCGCCGCCGACATGCACGGTGAACGGGGGCGCCGCGTTGTGGAAGAACTGCTCGGCGTGGTCGTTGGAGAAGATGATCCAGAGGTCCGGTTTCAACGCCCGCAGCCGGTTGCCGATATCGGCCGCGACCTCCCGCACATGCTCGACGTTCTTCTTGTCCTCGGTCTCGGGCATGGTGAAAAACTGAGGCGCATGGGGCAGCATGGCGCCGCCGATCACGGTCGACATCATGGTTGTTCTCCTCGGCCGCTGTCGGACTCGCGCGCATGTGCGCGCGGCGGGCCTGCTCGCAGGCAAAATATCGCGCAAAGCACGCCCCAACAAGGCGACACTTCACAGCCGAAACGGAAGCAAGTACGTAGTTCCTGCTTGCTCCGCTTTCTTGCGCTAGTGGTCCGATTCCGAAGTTCGCCAGCATTCGCAGCACGTATGATGCGAACTTCGGAATCTGAGGACCACTAGCAACTCTATGAATTCTAGTGCCCCTTTTGAACCCGAAGTTCGCGATTGAACTTGCCACGCGATGTGCGCGAACTTCGGGTTCGGGGCACTAGTCCCGTCCCGCAGCAGCCCCATGAGGAGCCCCAATGGTTGAGGTGCCGATAACGATCGCGTGCGGCAATTACGATCGCACCCGCGCCATCCGGGACGGCCGCGTCAAGGTGGAGGGCTGCGACGTCACCTACCTGCCGCTGTATCCGGAGGAGATTTTCTTTCGCGCCTTCCGCTATCAGGAATTCGACGTCTCGGAGCTGTCGTTCTCGAGCTACATCCGCACCATTGCGGCGGGGGATTCGGCCTATGTCGGCATCCCCGCCTTCGTGTCGCGGCTGTTCCGGCATTCCGGCATCTACATCCGCGCCGATTCCGGCATCCGCACGCCCGCCGACCTGCGCGGCAAGCGCATCGGCCTGCCGGAATACCAGATCACCGCCGTGGTCTGGATGCGCGGCATGATGCAGCACGAGTATGGCGTGCTGCCGACCGAGATCCATTGGCGCAGCGGCGGCCAGGAGGAAGCAGGGCGCGACGAGCGCACCCCGCTCAAGCCGATCGCGGGCCTCGATCTCAAGCCGATCGGCAAGGACCAGACCCTCGTCGACATGCTCCGCGACGGCGAGCTCGACGCCTTGTTCACGGCGCGGGCGCCGTCATCGTTCCTGCGCGGCGAGCCCCATATCAAGCGCCTGTTCCCCAATACCCGCGAAGCCGAGCAGGCCTACTACAAGAAGACCCGCATGTTCCCGCTCATGCATCTCGTCGGCATCCGCAAGGAGCTGGTGCAGAAATATCCCTGGCTCCCGTCGAGCGTGTACAAGGCATTCTGCGAAGCCAAGGCGCTTGCCATGATCGATCTTCTCGACGTCAACGCACTGATGGTGACGCTGCCCTGGCTCATTCCCGAAACCCAGGAGACCATGGCCGTCATGGGCAAGGACTTCTGGGCCTACGGCATTCAGGAGAACATGCGCGAGATCACGGCGCTGACCCAGTACGCCCATGAGCAGGGACTGATCGATCGCAAGGTGGCGGTCGAGGAGCTGTTTCACCCCTCGATGTTCGAGATTTCCAAGGTCTGATCGCCGGCCGGCCGTTCGTGCGCGCGGTTTGGTGTGTATAGTGCGGGTGTTTGGAGCTGGTCATGCAGCAAGATGATCGCGTGATTGTGGTCGGTGCCGGCCCGGTGGGCGCCGTGACGGCGCTCGCATTGGTCAGGAAGGGCATTCCGGTCACCCTGCTGGAGGGCGAGGCGGAGCCGCCGGAGGATCAGCGCGCCGCCACCATTCACCCGCCGACGGTCGAGATGCTGGTCGAGCTCGGGCTCAAGGACGAAACCTTTGCCGACGACGCCAGCGGCTCGTTGCTCTCGCCCATCTTCCATTTTCGCGACCGCGTGACCGGCGAGCTCGTCGCCGTGTTCGACATCAACCTGCTCAAGGGCGAGGTGCCCTACCCGTTCGTGGTGCAATGGGAGCAGTACAAGCTGGTGCGCGCGGCACGACCCCATGTCGAAGGAAGCGGCATCGCCGACGTCCGCTTCTCCACCAAGATGACCGGCCTCGCGCAGGGCCCCGAGCATGTCGACGTCACCGTGATCAACGAGGGCGGCGAGGCCGAGGCCATCCGCGGCCGCTACGTCATCGGCGCCGACGGCGGGCGCAGCACCGTGCGCCGCCTGGCGGGAATCGAGTTCGAGGGTTTCACCTGGCCCGAGCGCTTCATCAAGATCGGCACCAGCTTCGATTTCGCCTCGACCGGCCACGGCTTCTGTACCCGCAATTATTTTTCCGATCCCAACGAATGGCTCAACCTGTTCAAGGTCAAAGGCAACGGTCCGCCCGGAATCTGGCGCGGCATCATGCCGGTCCCGCCCGACGAATCCGACGAGCAGGCCCTGAGCATGGAAGGCATCCAGCGCCGCCTGCAGGGCATCCACGCCAAGAGCGGCGAATACGAGATCCCCTATCACGCGCTCTATTCCGTGCATCAGCGGGTCGCCGCCACCTTCAACAAGGGCCGCGTGCTGCTCGCCGGCGACAGCGCCCATGTCAACAACCCCATCGGCGGCATGGGCATGAACGGCGGCATCCATGACGCCATCAACCTGGCCGACAAGCTCGCCGACGTCTGGTTCGGGCGCGCCGAACCAGACGTGCTCGACCGCTACACCCGCCAGCGCCGCAAGGCGCAGGTCGACTACGTGCAGGCGCAGACGATCCAGAACAAGAAGTCGCTCGAGGAGAAAGATCCGGTCACCCGGCGCAAGCATCTCGACGAACTGCGGCGCATCTCCGAGGACGTGACGCTGCACAAGCAGTTTCTCTATCGTTCCGCTCTGTTCGACAGCCTCAACTCGGCCAACGCGGTGGAGTGAAGCAGCGAATGGCGAATGACAGTAGCGAACAGTCAACTCGCTACTCCCCTTCGCCATTCGTGGCATGCTCGCAACATGGACGTCGTCGTCGAGGAGGTGTCGCAGATCTGGCCGGGTCTTGGCGGCACCAGCGTGGTCGCCCTCGACCGGGTGTCGCATCGATTTCGCTCCGGTCGGATCACCTGCCTGCTGGGGCCGTCGGGCTGCGGCAAGAGCACCCTGATCCAGATCATCGCCGGGCTCGAGCGCGCGACCGGCGGAACGGTCCGGATCGAAGACCCGCAGCGCCACGATATCCAGCATCCGCTCGGCGCCGACTCGGTCATGGTGTGGCAGAATCTCAACCTGTTTCCCTGGCGCAGCGTCATCGACAATGTCGCGTTCGGCCTGGAAATGCGGGGCGTAGCCAAGGCCGCGCGTCACGAGCGCGCCCGCGCGCTCATTGCCTCGGTCGGATTGCGCGGCTTCGAACGCCACCTGCCCGGGCAATTGTCCGGCGGCATGCGCCAGCGCGTCGCCCTGGCGCGCGCGCTGATCATGGAGCGGCCGATCCTGCTGATGGACGAGCCGTTCGCCGCGCTCGACGCCCAGACCAAGATCGTCATGCAGGAAGAGCTGCTGCGCATCTTCGATCGCACCCGCAAGACCATTCTCTTCGTCACCCACGCGATCGAGGAAGCGATCCTGCTGGGCGACGAGGTCGTCGTCATGACCGCGCGGCCGGGCCGCATCAAGGATGTGATCGCCGTCGACCTGCCGCGCCCGCGCTCGCACGAGATGGTGGCCGCAAAGGAGTTCGGCGCGCTGTTCGACCGCACCTTTCATCTCATCCGCGAGGAAGTGACCAAGACCATGGCGCAGCAGGACGCGGTGGAGACGCGATGACATCGGCTCGCGCCGCGCGGATTTGGCAACTGGTCTTGCCGGCCCTGACCATCGTGGCGGTGGTGGTGGCATGGGAGGCGCTGGTGCGGCTGAGGGGAATTGCGCCGATCTACTTGCCCGCCCCCTCCTCGGTGTTCGTCTATCTCTCGCGCATGATCGCCGACGGCTCCATGCCCTATCATCTCGGCATCACCTTGCTGCGCATCTTCGTCGGGTTTGCGCTCGCGGCGGTGTGCGGGATCGTGCTCGGCGTGCTGATGGGGATGTCGCGCACGGTTGCGCGGGTCGCGGACGTCTGGATCGCCGCGCTTTATCCGCTGCCGAAGATTTCGCTCATCCCGCTGCTGATCATCTGGGTCGGCACCGGCGAGGCCTACAAGATCGTGATCAGCGCGATAAGCGCGTTTTTTCCCATCGTGATCAGCACCTATTCCGGCATTCGCCAGACCGACCGCGGCCTGATCAAGGCGGCGAAAGATCTCGGCGCCAATGCCAGGCAGATCCAGCTCAAGGTGGTGATCCCGGGAGCCATTCCCAGCATTTTCGCCGGTCTTCATCTCGGCATGGGAATTGCAATCATTCTGGTGGTGGCCGCGGAGATGATCGGTGGATCAAGCCAGGGTGGCATGGGTTGGCTGTTGATCAGCTCCGGCCAGGTGATGGAGACGGAGAAGGTGTTCGCCAGCCTGATCGTGCTTGCGGTCGTCGGGGCTGTTGTCATCAAATTGCAGCAATGGATCGACCGCAAGGTCGCGCCGTGGGTCAATTACAACGAAGGCTGACGGTCAATTCCGTAAGACCGTCATCCTGAGGCGCCCGCGTCTTCGCGGGCCTCGAAGGACGACGGCCCGGCTGTGCCCGTCATCCTTCGAGGCTCGGCACCTCAGGATGACGGATCAGATAAAGGAGAAACATATGACAAGACTGGCAAAGGCTTGGTTGGCCGCGGGCATGGGCATGTGCGCGGCGCTGGGCGCAACCGCGTCGGGCGGAGCGGCCGATCTCGTGCGCGTGGGCGAGGGACCCTTCATCACCGGGGGCGCCTTCTTCATCGCGCGCGAGAAGGGCTACTTCAAGAAGCTCAATCTCGAGATCGAGACCAAGCGCTTCGAGGACGGCGCCTTCGCCGTTCCGTCGATGATCGCGGGCGAGCTCGAGCTCACGCTGATGACGGCGAATGCCAGCCTGTTCAACAGCGTCGCCAAGGGCGCCCCGCTCGTGGTCATTCTCGACCGCGGTCACAATCGCCCGGGCTTCGGCTACACGGTCGTCAACGTGACGCAGGCGCTCTACGACCAGGGCGTGCGCACCGCCGCGGACTTCGGCAAGCTCAAGGGCAAGAAGTTCGGCGTCACCGCGCTCGGCAGCATCAACCAGTACACCGCCGCCCAGGCGCTGCTCAAAGCCGGCCTCGATCCCGCCAAGGACGTGCAGTGGATCGTGAACGTCCCGCAGCCCGACCTCATGCGCATGCTGGGACAGAACCAGGTCGACGCCACCGACCTTGCCTACCAGTTCGGCTTCTTCGCCCAGAACAACAAATGGGGCCCGATCGTCGTCAACGACGATGAGGTCGTGCCCGGCGCGGAGATCGCGACCTACGCGGTGCGCAAGGACTTTCTGCAGAAGAACCGCGACGCGGTGGTCCGCTTCGCCATGGCCTATCTGCAGGGGATCAAGGAGTTCAATGCCGCCGCCAGGGACCCTGCCGCGCATCCGGACATCGTCGACATCCTCGCGCAGAACACCGCGCTCAACAAACCCGAGCTGGTAAGGGCGATCGCCCCGCACTGGTCCTACATCGCCGACGACGGCGTGCCGCTGGTCGATTCGATCATGGAGATGCAGGATTTCTGGAGCGGCAAGTATTTCAACTTCGTGGAGAAGAAGGTCCCGCGCGAACAGCTGTTCGACCTCAACGTCGCGAAAGAGGCACAAGCGCGACTGGAAAAAGAGAAGCCGTTCGGGAACTGACGCGGGCGTGTCCCGGGCGAGCAACGCGAGACCCGGGACCCAGGGGCCGCACGACCAATCGTTCGCCTTCCGCCACGCGGTCGGGTGCACCGCGGTGTTGCTCTGGGTCCCGGCTCGCGCTTGCGCGCATCAACGTGCCCAGCCGAAGCGAGCGGGCGCGCGCTTGGCCGGGACACGAGCGTGCGACGGCCCCGAGCCGCCGTTCACTTCAACGCATCGCCCCATTTCTCCTCGATCGCCTGCGCCTCCGCGAGCGACAGCGCCGACGTGGGCGGAAACGTGTCGAGCCAGGGAAACGGCCGGCACGCCTCGATGACGACCTTGGAATGCGAGGTGATGCCGCGCTGCTTGTCGGCCGCCGAAATGCGGGGATCGAGCGCCGAGCTCCAGGCATTCCTGACGATGTCGATCTGCTCCGACGGCTCGCAACGGGTTGCGACCGCCCACATGACGTCGTTCAGGTTGGACGGGTCGACGTCTTCGTCCACGACCACGACGATGCGCGCCATATAGCTGTGGGCCGCGGCGACCAGCGCGGCGCGCTTGGCATGGCCGTCGTAGCGCTGCTTGAGCGCCACCACCGTCATGAGCTGCGAGACGTGCTGCCAGGCCCCCACCACGTCGGTGACGCCGGCCGCATCGAGATTCTGCCAGATCGTGGCGGCGCGGAACGGAAGTCCGAAATGAAAGCGCGGCGGCTTCATCGGCGGCGACCCCAGCAGGATCGGATCGTCGCGATGATAGGATGCCGTCACCTCCATGACCGGCGCCGGCCGCGCTTCCGATGCGTAGTAGCCGGTGAATTCGCCGAACGGTCCTTCCGGCAACGTGGTCTCGCCCATCGGCAGGAGATGACCTTCGAACACGATCTCCGCATGCGCCGGGACCGGCAGGCCGGTCAGCGGTCCGGGATAGACCTCGATCGGCGCATCTTTGATCGCGCCGGCGAACTCGTATTCCGATTGCCCGGCGGGCAGATATTCAAAGCCGGCGATGAACAGCGCCGGATCCTCGCCATTGACGACCGCGAGCGGACACGGCTTGCCCTGATCCCAGTATTTTTTCGCGATAAGGGCGCCGTGCCGGCCGCCATGGTCGAACTGCACGGTCAGCTTGTTCCTGCCGTGCACCTGGACGCGGTAGATCGACGCGTTGATCCAGTCCCCGTCCGGATCGCGCATGATCACGATCGAACCCGAACCGATATAGGGACCGCCGTCATGCCGGTGCCAGATCGGGGCGGGAAACCGGGCGAGATCGACGTCCTTGCTCGTGTTCCGGAGAAACGCCGCGTCCTTCACGACGGCGGGCTGATGCGGACGCAGCGTCTTGCGCTTCTCCATCCAGGCCTTGAGCGTATCGAGCGGCCGCAATGTCGGATCGATGCCGAGCGCAAGCGCCGCGCGCTGCGGTGTGGTGGCGGCGTTGGTGAAGACGCGCATGCCGCGCGGAAAACCCTTGATGGCGTCGAACAGGAGCGCCGGCCCGTCCGGTCGCCCGGCCGCGACCTCGGTGATCCCGCCGATTTCGAAGCGAGGGTCGGCGCCTTCGATCCGCCGCAGCGCACCGGCCTTGTCGACAAGCCCGATGAATTCGCGCAGGTCCTTGTACATACCCACTCGCCCCCTGAACCGCTCGCACCACGACATGTCCGGCCAACGCCCGCCCCGCCGCTTGCCGCGGGAGCGGAGGCCGTTCGCAAACCACGCGTCGACTTCAAACGCCTCGCAGGATATCAGGCGGCGCGGCTTGTGGTGAGACGCGGTTCCTCGCTATTGTTCGCCACCCCGTTACGCAAGAAGGACACCCGCCATGGCCAAGCTTCGCCACATCGCGCTCATCGTGCCTGATCCGGAAAAAGCCGCCAAATTTTTCGAAGAGGCGTTCGACATGAAAGTGGCGGGCAAGGCCCGGCGTGGGCTCTACGTTTCCGACGGCACCATCAACGTCGCGCTGCTCAAGCAGGAGGGCAACGAGAAGGTCGGCATCTATCATTTCGGGATGTGGGTGGATGACCTCGACCAGGCCGAGAAGAAGGTCGTGGACGCCGGCGGAAAGTATCTCGCGGGCCGCCCGGAGCCCGCCGTGCCCGGTGAGGCCGCCAACGCGCACTCCTACTACGAGGCGAAATACAAGGATCCGCTCGGCATCGTGTTCGACCTCACCCACACCGGCTGGGTCGGCGCCGTGAAGGACGTGGTGGCGGCGAAGAATTGATGAGCTGATGTGTACGACACGGGCACACGCTCAAGGCTGGCTCGGTCTGCTCCCTCTCCCATAGGGAGAGGGGTGGGGTGAGGGGTTACGCCCTTGCGATGGACCGGTAACCCCCTCACCCCCACCCTCTCCCCAACCGGGGAGAGGGAGCGCACCGCCTTCGCTGCGCGCGCCAACGCTCCCAAATGAACAAATCCTCCAACCGCGTGATCGTCATCGGCGCCGGGCCGGTGGGGCTATGCCTGTCGCTCGCATTGGCGCAGGAGGGCGTCCCGGTCTGTCTGATCGAAGCCCTCGGCGACCACAACTTTCTCGAACAGGTGCCGCGCGCCGGAACCAACCATCCCGCGACCCTGGAGCTGCTGCAGCGCGTCGGGCTTTACGACAAGCTCGAACCGCGCGGCATCATCGCCCCGCTGTTCCATTATTGGGATCGCCCCGAGGGCAAGCTGGTCGCGGAGTTCGACCACGCCCTTCTCAAGGACGACACCCGGTTCCCCTACGTCTTGCAGTGCGAGCGCATCAAGATCGTCGAGGAAGCGCTCAAGCTGGTGAAGGCGCATCCCGGGATCGAACTGCGGCTGTCGACTGAGTTCACGGCATTCAGCCAGACCGCCGATGGCGTGGTGGCGCAGGTGACCAATGCGGCGGGCGAAACCGAAGCGATCGACGGCAGCTATCTGATCAGCGCCGAAGGCGCGCGCAGCATCGTGCGCAAGGATCTCGATATCGAGTTCGAGGGCTTCACCTACCCCGACCGCACCTTGAACATCGAGGTGGCCTACGATTTCAGAACGCACGGCTATACCGAGCGCAACTACATTTCCGATCCGGACGAATGGTCGAACCTGTTTCACTGGAAGGGGCCGCCCGACCGCTGGCGGGTTCATTTCCCGACCGCGCCCGACGCGGACGAGACCGCGCTCACGCGTCCCGACGCATTGCAGGCGCGGCTGCAGCGGTTCCTGCCGATCGGCAAGGCGTTCGACATCGTCGGCAGCAATCTCTACGTCGTGCATCAGCGGGTGGCGAAGAAATTCCGGGCCGGTCGCGCCGTGCTTGCCGGCGATTCCGCGCATGTGAACAGCCCGATCGGCGCCATGGGCATGAACAGCGGCATTCATGACGCATTCAACCTGGCGGAGAAGCTCGTCAGCATCCTGCGCGGGGAGGCGGACGCGGACGTTCTGGACCGCTACGAGCGTCAGCGCCGCCACGTCGCCTTGCAGCACACGCAGGCGCAGACCATGCGCAACAAGCGGTTGCTGACGGAGAAGGACCCGGCCGTGCGCCGGAAGAACCATGACGAGTTGCGCCGGACCGCGGAAGACCCCAAGCTGGCGCGGGCGTTTCTGCTGCGCAGCTCGCTGATCGAGAGCCTGCGTGAAGCCGCGCAGATTCCGTGAGACGGCATTGGCACGAGGGTTGCTAGGATTCTGGCCGGCGCATCCGCGCGGGAGACCGACCTCATGACTCGCTTGGTCCCGACTCGCTTGGTCCTTACTCGCTTGGTCTTGGCCCGGTTGGTATTGGCATTGCTGGCGGGGTTCTGTTCGGCCGGCGCCGCGCTGGCGCAGTCCGCCGACGCGCGCTGGCCGGAGCGGCCGATCCGCTTCATCGTCCCGTTCACCGCGGGTAGCAGCTCCGACACCGTCGCCCGCCTGGTCGCGCAAAAACTCGGTGAGCGTCTAGGCCAGCAGCTGGTGGTCGAGAACCGCGTCGGCGGCGGCGGCAGCCTCGGGACGGAGCAGGTCGCGCGCGCCGAGGCCGACGGCTATACGCTCGGGCTTGCCAACACCAGCACGCACGCGGTGGCGGCCAGCGCCGCCACCATCTCCTACGATCCGGTCAAGGACTTTGCGCCGGTGTCGATGCTCGGGAGTTCGCCGTTCGTGCTGGCGCTCTTTCCCGGCGTGCCGGCGCAAAGCGTGCAGGAGCTGATCGCGCTCGCAAGAGCGAGGCCGCGCGCGCTCAACTACGCCTCCGCCGGCGCGGCGACGCTGGCGCACCTCTCGGGGGCGCTGTTCGAGCGGATGGCGAAGATCGAGCTCACGCATGTGCCCTATCGCGGCACGGCACAATCCACGCTCGACCTGCTCGAGGGCCGCGTCGAGATGCAATTCGGCACCATTCCGCCCTCGCTGCCGCATATTCGCGCGGGCAAGCTGCGCGCGCTGGCGGTGACGGGCGCCGTCCGCAATCACACCCTGCCGGATGTTCCCACCATCGCCGAGTCGGGTCTCTCCGGCTACGAATGCTCGTTGTGGCAGGCGATCGTCGCGCCGGCGGCCACGCCGCCCGCGATCGTCGCGCGGCTCAATCGCGAGACGACCGCCGTCCTCGGCGATCCGGACGTGCGCGCGGCCTTCGCCAAGCACGGCGTGGAGCCGGAGCCGGGCTCCCCCGAAGCATTGGGCGCACGCATCCGCGACGACGTGAAGAAATGGCGCGAGGTCATTACCAGCGCGGGCATCCGCGAGAACTAGCGCGTGGTCCGCTTTCGCGGGGCAAAGCGGAAACATTGCGGGGCATCGCGCCGAACAGCCGCGCTCGTCGAGGCGTGGGTGAAAGCCAGAGCGGTGTGCCCGAATTAGAGCCGCGGACTCGGTGTTCTCCCCTCCCCCTTGTGGGGAGGGGTCGGGGGTGGGGGTAGCAGTTGGCGGAGACATGTCGCGCAACAACAACGACCCCCCTCCCCAGCCCTCCCCCAACGCAAGTCGGGCTTGCCCGACTTGCGCAAGATAAGCCGCGACCCGGGCAGGCCCGGGGCGCGTGGGGGAGGGAGCAGACCGAAACTGCCGCTCGAGCTGATCCCACTACGCCGCGATCCGCTCTAGAAGCGAGCACCAAGCGCAACACGGAATATCTGTTGCGGAAACGTTTTTGACCGGGACACATAGGCGTTGCATGACGGCGAGCAGTCGGTCGGCGACACCCACGCGGAGACAGCAATGCTGAGGGACGACAGCGGTAATGGCGCCGGTCGGCGGAACACGCCCCGTAACGTGCTCGGTGACCGGCTTGAACTCTGCTCGATAAACCCCATGACCGGCTTCTTTCGAGACGGCTGCTGCGACACCGGGCGAGAGGACGTCGGTAGCCACACGGTCTGCGCCGTCATGACCGCCGCGTTTCTCGCGTTTTCCAAATCCAGCGGCAACGATCTTTCGACCCCGGTGCCGGAGTTCGGATTTCGCGGCCTGAAACCCGGCGACCGTTGGTGCCTCTGTGCCCCGCGTTGGCAGGAAGCGCTTGAGGCCGGCCAAGCTCCCCGCGTGGTCTTGCGCGCCACCCACGAAGGCGCTCTCGACCATTGCTCGCTCGCCGATCTCAAACGATTCGCGGTGGACTTGGCCTGACGTCAGTTGCCGTGTCCCATGTCAGCTTTCCCATCACGGAGCGAAATCGCCCGTAGTTCGATGGGAGGCCATGATGAATCGCCGAACATGGATCGGGGCTGTCGCTGCTGGCGCCGCCTGCCGGGCGACATAGCGCGGCACCTCGGATCTACGCCAGATCGTCGGGTGTGGCCGGCGTCGACAAGCGGGGTGTGAGTGGAGTTCGAAATCCACCCGCAGTCATTTCAAGCATGTGGATTGCCCCCTCGTGAACTGCCTGGTGAATGGTCAGGGAAGAGAACAATCCAGCGGGCTTATTGGAAGACATACAAAGGTTTGGGCGCCCCAAACGTTCTGTATGCAATCAGTACTACTCGAATAATTGCGGGCCGGACTTGAAGTGAAATAGCTTTTTCCATGACGGAGCGACATCGCCCGTAGTTCGATAGGAGGCCATGATGAATCGACGGACATTGATCGGGGCTGTCGCTGCTGGCGCCGTCCTTCCCTTGCTCAATCGAGTCGCCAGCGCCCAGACACCGCCGAAGACAAGGAATGTCGTGTTCGTACACGGACTGTTCGCCGACGGCTCCTGCTGGTCGAAGGTCATCGCCCGCCTCCAGCAGAAGGGTGTCAACTGCACCAGCGTGCAGAACCCTCTGACCTCGCTGCATGAGGCGTCGGAGGCCGCGCGGCGGGCGATCGCGGCGCAGCCGGGCCCGACGGTGCTCGTCGGCCACTCCTTCTCCGGCATGATCGTATCGGAGGTGGGGGTGGACCCGAAGGTCACCGCCCTCGTCTACGTCGCTGCGCGGGCACCCGATGCCGGCGAGGACTATACGGCGCTGGCGAAGAACTATCCGACGCCACCGGCCACAGCCGGCATTGTCTTCAACGACGATTGGGGCCGGTTGTCCGAGGAGGCTTTCCTGCGCGACTTCGCGGGCGACCTGCCGCCGGAGGAGGCGCGCGTCCTCTACGCGGTTCAGCAGCCGTTCAAGCGGTCGCTGACGACGGAAAAGACGACGAATGCCGCCTGGCGCACCAAGCCGACCTTCTATGCCGTGTCCACCCAGGACCGGACGATCAATCCCGATCTGGAGCGCTTCATGGCCAAGCGAATGGGTGCGAAGACGATCGAGATCGAGGCGAGCCACCTGGCGCTGATCTCACATCCCGATGCGATCGCCAGCCTGATCTTGGAGGCGCTCAACGTCTGAGACCGGTTGGACGCACGGCCGCTGTGCGCGCATGCCCTCACCCCACCCCTCTCCCGCAAGCGGGAGAGGGAGCAGACCGAGCCAGCGTTGGGGTCATCGGTCAGGGCACTAATCCGCTTTCGCACCTGAGGTGCGGATGACGTCGGCCCATTTCCGGGTCTCGGCCGCCATGAACGCTCCGAAGTCGCTGCCGAAGACCGTGCCCGGCTCCGAGCCGAGCTCCTGGATGCGCGCGATCATGTCCGGCGCCTTGAGCGCCTTTGCCACTTCATCGCGCAGCTTCGCCAGGACGGGCTCCGGGGTTTTCACCGGAGCGACCAGGCCATACCACGACGAGGCATCGAAGCCGGCAAGCCCCTGCTCGGCGATCGTCGGCACATTGGGCAGCGCCGACGGCCGTTTGGCGCCGGCATTGGCGAGCGCGCGCACCTTGCCGGTGGCGATCTGCGGCAGCACCACCGGCATCAGGTCGAAGAACATCTGCACGTGCCCGCCGACGATATCGTTCATCGCCGGTCCCGCGCCGCGATAGGGCACGTGCACGATGTCGATGTTGGCCCGGCTCTTGAACAGCTCGCCGGAGAGATGATTGGTGGTGCCGTTGCCCGCCGAAGCGAAGTTGATCTTGCCCGGCTCCTTCCTTGCGAGCGCGATCAGCTCCTGCACGTCGTTCGCCGGCACGGCGGGATTCACGATCAGCACGATGGGCGCGGTCGCGAACAGCGCGATGGGAGCGAAATCCTTGGCCGGGTCGAACGCGAGCTTGTTGTAGAGCGTCTGGTTGACCGTGAGCGGTCCCGGCGCGGTGAACAGCAGCGTGTAACCATCGGGCTCGGCCTTGGCGACATAGTCGCTGCCGGTGTTGCCGCCGCCGCCGGAACGGTTCTCGACGATGAATTGCTGGCCCAGATTGTCCGAGAGCTTCTGCGCCAGGATGCGCGCCATCACGTCGACCGATCCGCCCGGCGGATACGGATTGACGATGCGGACGACGCGATCGGGATAGCTTTCGGCCGTCGCCGGCGCGGTCAGTGCGAGCAGCGACAAGACGGCGATCGAGACGAGACGCGAGATCTGTGACATCCGGTTGCTTTCCACGCTCTCTGGTTGCCGCGGCGGCAGCCGAAACTATGTCAATTGCCCCACCGCCTGCCAGCGCATAAACCGTGCAAAAAAGGCAAGAACATCAGCCGAATTGACGCACTATTCGGCAGCCTGCAGCTCGGGCGTTGCGGTACGGCGGCGGGAAACATCCTCGCGATCACAAGCAAGCAAGGTCGCGACGAGCGACACACGATCCGGCGGTCCCGACGGCTCCGCCCTGCCTTGACAGCCCACGGGCATCGGCACAGCGTTGCAAAATATCGGCGAGGAGAACCTGATGAGCAAGCTGCACCTGACATTTGCCTGCGGCCCCTACGACCGCACACTCGCGCTGCGCGACGGCTCGATCCAGCCCGAGGGGATCGACTTGAACTACATCGCCTCGCAACCTCCCGATATCTTCTGGCGCATGCTGCAGTTCAACGAGTTCCAAATCTCCGAAATGTCGCTTTCGAACCACGCCACGCTGGTGAGCACCGGCGAGGCGCCGTTCATCGCCATCCCGGTGTTTCCATCGCGCGTGTTTCGCCACGGCTACTTCTTCATCAACACCGACAAGGGAATCAAAACGCCGGCGGATCTCAAGGGCAAGCGCGGCGGCGTGCCCGAATACACCATGACCGCGGCGGTCTATATGCGTGGGCTGCTGCAGCACGAATACGGCGTCAAGCCGAGCGACATCGAATGGGTGCAGGGCCGCACCGACCGCCTCAACCGCAAGCTGCCGCCGGACATTCGCCTCACCCAGGCGCCCGCGGGGACCGAGCTTGGCGATCTCCTCGAGCGCGGCGAGATCGACTTCATGATGACGGCGAACAACCCGCTCGCGTTCCGCCGCGGCTCGGCGAAGGTCCGCCGGTTGTTTCCGAACTATGCCGAGGTGGAGAAGGACTACTACCGGCGCACCAAGATCTACCCGATCATGCACACCGTGGTGATCAGGCGGGATGTGCACGAGGCCAACCCGTGGGTGGCACTGAGCATGTACAAGGCGCTCTGTCGCGCCAAGGAGCACGCCTATCAGCTCCTGGCTGACATGGGCTCGCCCAAGGTGTCATCCGCATGGCTGCAGCCGCTGATCGAGGAGGAAAAGGAGATCATCGGCAAGGATTGGTACCCCTACGGCATCGAGCCGAACCGGCCCTCGATCGAGGCGCTGCTCCAGTATACCTACGAGCACGGCCTGACCGACCGCCGCGTCAAGCTGGAGGAGCTGTTCGCGCCGAGCACGCTGCGCGATATCCCGCTGAGCGAGGGCCAGCACGTCTGAAGCATGATCCCGAAAAGTTGCAGACTTTTCGGAAGATCATGCGGCCTGACAAAATCCGAACGATTTCGCTCTGGTCACAAACAAGAGTTGAGGAGGGAGCGCCGATGACCATACCGCAGCTGATGCCCTGGATCGGAGGGCCAGCCAAGTTCGACGCCGGGCTGTCGCCGCTCGTGTGTCCCACCGACGACAGCGTCGCCTCGCACATGATCGAATCCGACGCCAAGGTGGTCGATGCGGCGGTCAAGCACTCTCATGCGGCGTTTCTCCAGCATCAGGACGCGACCGCCGCCAAGCGGGTGGAGTGGCTCCTCGCCGCGGCGGACGCCATCGACAAGATCGAAGGCGAGATCGTCCGCTCGCTCATCCGCTTCATCGGCAAGCCGCGGCGCGCCGCGACATTCGAGGCCAAGCGCGTCGGCGTGTTCATGCGCGCGTGCGCCGCGCAGGTGCCGCACCTCATGGGCGAGGTGCTGCCGCTCGACGTGACCGCGGCGGGCGCCGGCCGTTTCGGCTTCACCACCCGCGTGCCCTATGGCGTGGTGGCCGCGGTGACGCCGTTCAACGGGCCGGCCAATCTGCTCATTCAGAAGGTCGCGCCGGCGCTGGCGGTCGGAAACGCCGTCGTGGTCAAGCCGTCGCCGCCCGGCACCGAGGTCGCACTGCTGATGGCGGAAGCGGTGAAGAAAGCGGGCGTGCCCGACGGGCTCTTCAACGTCGTGCCCGGGGGGCGCGACACCGCCAAGCTCCTTGCCGCCCATCCGCTGGTCGCCGCCGTCACCGTCACCGGCAGCACCGCTGCCGGCAACGAGCTTGCCCGCGCCGCCGGCGCGAAGAAGTTCGTCGGCGAGCTCGGCTCCAATGCGGCCAACATCGTGTGCGTCGACGCCGATCTCAACGACGCCGCCACGCGCATCGCGGGTGCCGGCTTCGAGGCAAGCGGACAGCAATGCATCTCGGCGCAACGCGTGATCGTCGAACAGCCGGTGTTCGAGCGTTTTCTCGAGCTGTTCGTTGCCGCCGCCAAGAAGCTCAAGGTGGGCGACCCCGAGGACACCGCGATCGATGTCGGACCCATGGTGAGCAGCGCGGCCGCCGATCGCGTGGAAAGCATGATCGCGGATGCCGTCGCCAAGGGTGCCAGGCTCGTGCTCAAGCCGGAGCGTCGGGGCGCTATTCTCGGGCCCGCGATCGTGGCGCGCGCTCCGCCGGATGCACGGCTGATGCAGGAGGAAGCGTTCGGGCCGGTGGTCGTCGTGCAGGAGGTCGCCGATGTCGACGCGGCGCTCGCGCTCGCGAACTCGTCCGAGTTCGGCTTGCAGGGCGCCTGCTTCACCGCCAGCCTGGAGACCGCGTTCAAGGTCTCGCGCAAGCTCCGGGTCGGCTCGCTCTGGATCAACGACGCCAGCCGCTTCCGACTCGACACCTATCCATTCGGCGGCGTCGGTGCCAGCGGCTTCGGCCGCGAAGGCGTGCGCTACGCGATGGAGGAATTGTCGCAATGGAAGTTCACCGGCATGCGGCTCAATCCGCAATGAACCTCCAATGCAACCGCGGCCGGATCCCCGCGATGGTCGCTGCCGCGTCGTTGCAATGACGGCGGTCGGCCTCATCGGATGCGGCGGGATCGCGCAGGACGTATTGGCGGCGCTGCGTGCGAGCCCGGCGAACGGCGTGTCGATCGTCGGCGCACTCGCGCGACCCGGCCGCGGCGAGGCGGCGCGCGCCAGGCTCTGCGGGATCGACGTGGTCGAAGCGCTCGACGATCTGCTCGCACGCGGCCCGGCGCTGGTGGCGGAAGTGGCGGGCCAGTCCGCGGTGGCCGAGCATGGCGACGCGGTCTTGCGCAGCGGGGTCGACTGCCTGGTGATCTCGGTCGGCGCGCTGGCCGATCCCGCGCTGTTCGCGCGTCTGCGGTCCGCCGCGCATGACGGCAGCAGCCGCATTCTGTTGCCGGCGGGCGCCATCGGCGGCCTCGACGCCATCGCGGCCATGCGGGTCGCCGGCCTGACCTCGGTGCGTTACCGCTCGCGCAAGCCGCCGGCAGCCTGGCGCGGCTCGCCGGCCGAGCAGGCGGTCGATCTCGACCAACTCACCCGGCGGACGGTGCTCTACAAGGGCACCGCGGGCGAGGCGGCGCTGCTCTATCCGCAGAACGCCAACGTCGCCGCCGCGGTGGCGCTGGCCGGACTGGGATTCGACGCCACCGAGGTCGAGCTCGTGGCCGATCCCGACGCGCCCGGCAATATTCATGAGATCGAGGCCGAAGGCGTGGCCGGGAGCTTTGCCATCCAGCTGCAAGGCAAGGCCTCGCGCACCAATCCCAAGACCTCCGCCCTGGCGGCGCTCAGCGTTGCCCGCGCGCTGCTCAATCGCCACGCGACGATCGTGATATGAGCGCGGCTGCAACAACAAGAATGAAGGGGAGCAGCGTGTAGGGTGGGCATTGCGCGTGCTCGGCTCTGTCGGGCCACACGGGATACGCCGGCGCAATGCCCACGCGCCGCACCGCAGCGCCGCTGTCCGCGTGGGCAAAATCGCGCGCGGACCCGGGGCACATCGCGCGTTCTCGGCAGGCGATTTTACCCACCCTACGCCTGGACTGTGTAGGGTTACTCGGACAGCGATAACAAGATGCAGCAAAAGCGCACACGCAATGCCTTTGTCGGCAGCCCGGTCGAACGGATCGAGGATTTTCGCTTCCTGCGCGGACGCGGCCAGTTCGTCGACGACCTCGCTCGCGACGATCTTCTCCACGCGGTGATCCTGCGCAGCTCGGTCGCGCACGGGCGCATCCGCGGCATCGCGACCGCGGCCGCCCGCGCCCGCCCCGGCGTCCACGCCGTCATCACCGCGGCCGACATCGGCGCCGTCATTCCGCGGATTCCGTTGCGGCAGGAATCCTCGCCGGCGTTCGAGCCGTTCGAGCAACCCGTCATTGCCCACGGCAAGGTCCGCTATGTCGGGGAGCCGATCGCGGTCGTGCTGGCCGAAAGCGCCGGCGCCGCCGAGGATGCGCTCGACGCCATCACGCTCGACATCGAGTCCCTCCCCGCGGTCGTGGACAGCACCGCCGCCGGAAAAAACGACATCCTGTTGTTCGAAGCTGCAAGCAGCAACCTCGCGCTCACGCTCAGCGGCGTGCGCGGCGATGCCGACGCTGCTTTCAACGGTGCGGCTTACGTGCGCCGCGAGCACTTCACGGTCCAGCGCCATGGCGCCGTGCCGATGGAGCCGCGCGGGCTGCTTGCGGAATGGGATGCTGCGGGTGGCCTATTGACCGTTCACGGCGCCGCCAAGGTCGCGTTCCTCAACCGGCGCGTGCTGGCGAAGCACTTCGGCTTACCCGAAAGCGCCATCCGCATGGTGGAGAACGACGTCGGCGGCGGCTTCGGCGCGCGCGGCGAATTCTATCCGGAGGACTTTCTGATCCCGTTCGCGGCACGCCTCACCGGCCGGCCGGTGAAGTGGATCGAGGATCGCCGCGAGCATCTGCTCGCCACCAATCATGCCCGCGATGCCGAATGTGAATTGGAGATCGCGTGCGACAGGGACGGCACGATCCTGGCGCTGCGCGGACGCGCCTGCACCGATCAGGGCGCCTATATCCGCACCAACGGGCCGACGGCCGCGCGCAACATCGCGCAGGTGCTCACCGGGCCGTACCGCATTCCGCACGTGCGCATCGACGTGTCGCTGATGATGACCAACAAGACGCCGTCGGGAACCTATCGCGGCCCCGGGCGCTTCGAGGCCGACTTCTTTCGCGAGCGGCTGTTCGACATCGCCGCCGCCGAGCTCGGCCTCGACCGTGTCGCGTTCCGCCGGCGCAATCTCATCGCCGAAGCCGAGATGCCCTACCGGCTCGCCACCGTCGCGCCGCTCAACATCGGAACGGAAACCGACAGCGGCGACTACGGGATGACGCTGGCGCGCTGCCTCGACGAGATCGATTGGAGCGCAAAGGCGGCGATCCAGGGCAAGCTGATCGACGGCCGTTATCGCGGCACCGCGATCGGCTGCTACCTCGAAGGCGGCGCGTCCGGCCCGAAGGAGAGCGCGCGCCTCGTGCTCGAATCCGACGGCAAGGTCTCGGTCTATGTCGGCTCCTCCTCCATCGGCCAGGGTCTCGAAACGGTCTGTGCGCAGATCGCCGCCGATGCGCTGGAAATGCCGATGCACGACATCAAGGCGGTGTTCCACGGCTCGACCGATCACGTGATCGAGGGCTACGGCTCCTACAGCTCGCGCTCGGTGGTCATGGGCGGCAACGCGCTGGTGATGGCGGCGGGCGAGCTGCGCGATGCCATTCGCGCTGCCGCCGCCGTGCGATGGGGCTGTGCGGCCAAGGACGTCGTGATCGACGCCGGCAAGGCGCTGGCGCCCGACGGACGATCGCTGCCGCTCGGCGCCTTCGCCGGGACGTCGGCGGAATCCACCTATGCCAGCAACAAGCGCACCTACAGCTACGGCGCCCATGCCGCCCATGTCGCGGTGGATCCCAAGACCGGCCGGGTCGAGCTGCTCGATTACGTCGCGGTCGAGGATGTCGGACGCATCATCAACCCGCTGACCCTGCACGGACAGTGCGTCGGCGCCATCGTGCAAGGGCTCGGCGGCGCCTTCCTGGAACATTTCGTCTACGACCGGGACGGCCAACTGCTGACCGGCTCGTTTGCGGACTACCTGCTGCCGACCGCGAGCGATTTTCCCAACATTCGCGCCGTGGCGCTCGAAGAGCGGCCGTCACCGACCAATCCGCTCGGCGCCAAGGGCGCGGGCGAAGGCGGCATCATCCCGGTCGGCGGCGTCATCGCCAACGCGGTGGCGGCGGCGCTCGGCTCGCTCGGCGTCGAGCCGCGCGACCTGCCGCTGTCGCCGCCGCGGGTGTGGGAGCTTATCCGTGCGGCACGCGATCGCAGGTTGGGTTAGCGCGGCCCGTGCGCGCTCATGTCTACTAAAGCAGTTCCCGTTGTCCCGGATGCGGTGCAGCGCGAGCGAAGCGAAGCGGTGCGCCGCTGTTCCGGGACCTTCGCGAAGGTGGTGTGCGTAACGATCCCGGGTCTGCATCGCACCACTCGCCTCCGGCTCGCGCTGCGCTGCGCCCGGGACACGCCCCTTATCTTAGCATCTTAGCGCCTATGGGGCTTGACCCGCGGATCCATCCCGAGATGTCGGGTTACACGCGGAAATTAGAACACAGCAGGAGTCGCAAGCTCGCGGCCGCGCTGACCCAACATACAGGCGACAGCTACGCGCGCGGCGTTGCGTCCCGGCGTTTCAGCCGACCAGCGACGCGTCCAGCGTGATCTTGGTGTTCAGCAGCTTGGACACGGGACATCCGGCCTTCGCCTTGGCCGCAAGCTCGTCGAACTTCGCCTTGTCCGCGCCGGGGATCTTGGCCTTCAACGTCAGATGGACCGAGGTGATGGCGAAGCCGTCCGCCACCTTCTCGAGCGTGACCTCGGCTGTCGTGTCCATACGTTCCGCGGTCAGCTTCGCCTCGCCGAGGATCAGCGACAGCGCCATGGTGAAGCAGCCGGCGTGCGCCGCGCCGATCAGTTCCTCCGGGTTGGTGCCGGGCTTGCCCTCGAACCGGCTGGCGAAGCCATAGGGATATTCCTTGAGCGCGCCGCTCTTGGTCGAGATCGCGCCCTTGCCGTCTTTGATGCCACCCTGCCAAAGGGCTGAGCCATGGGTCGTCGGCATGTTGCACTCCTGATTTTCGCTCGCGATACCTCGGCAGATATATAGTCGATCGCGTCGCGGGAGTCGTACACTTCCGGGTGACAGCACAAGACGATCGCACGCCGGCGTTGCGCACCGCGTTGACCGGTGCTTCGATCCGATGATAGGTACCAAACGCCACGTCGATCTCGTTGCGTGAAGTGCGAAGGACGCGTCCAGGTCATGAAATTGCCGCCCTTCGACTATGCCTGCCCGACGACACTCCCGGAAGCGATCGCACTCCTCGCCTCTCACGACGACGCCAAACCGATCGCGGGCGGCCAGAGCCTGGTGCCGATGCTCGCCTTCCGGCTCGCCCAGCCCACGTTGCTTGTCGACCTGCGCAAGCTCGCCGATCTGCGCGGGATCAGGATTTCGGATGCGGGCGTCACGCTCGGCGCCATGGTGCGCTGGCGGGACATCGAAGACGACGAACGGCTCGAGACCGCGCATCCGCTGCTCAAGGCCGCGATTGCCCATGTCGCGCATTATCAGATCCGCAACCGCGGCACGGTCGGCGGCAGCATTGCCCATGCCGATCCGGCCGCGGAAATGCCGGGGATCGCCATCACCTGCGATGCCGAGATCGCCGTCGTCGGAAAATCCGGCGCCCACGTGATTCAGGCCGCCGATTTCTTCCAGGGAGCTTTGACGACGGCGCTGACGCCGGACGAGATCATCGTTGAAATCCGCCTTCCTGCCTGGCCGGCCGGGCGGCGCTGGGGATTCCAGGAATTCGCCCGCCGCCGCGGCGATTTCGCGATGGCCGCGGCAGCGGTGTTCTACGACCAGGACGCGCGCGGCAAGGCGCGCAATGCCCATGTCGGGGTCATCGGCGTCGGCGATCGGCCGCTGCGGCTGACCGCCGTTGAAGATGTTCTCAATGGGCAATCCATCGACGAGGCGACGATCGCGAAGGCCGATGCGGCGACATCAGCCGCGGTGGACCCCCAGGACGACATCCATGCCAGCGCCGCCTACCGTCGGTCGCTCGTCGGCACCATGGTCGAACGCGCGCTCAAGAACGCGGCGGCCGCTTAGAGGGCACTCTTCCACATGTCAGTGCAATTTCAAGTCAACGGCAAGAACGTCGAGGTCGAGGTCGAGCCGCGGCTGACGCTGGCGGACTGCCTGCGTCACCATCTGCGGCTGACCGGAACCCATGTCGGCTGTGAGCACGGAGTGTGCGGGGCCTGCACCGTGATCGTCGACGGCGCGGCGGTGCGCTCATGCCTGATGCTCGCCGTGCAGGCCGACGGAACCGAGATCGTCACCGTCGAAGGGCTCTCCAACGACCACGACCTCACGCCGCTGCAAAAGTCGTTTCGCAAGCATCACGCTCTGCAATGCGGCTTCTGCACGCCGGGCATGATCACGACGGCGCACGTGCTGCTGAGCGAGGAGCCGGACTGCGATGCCGCGCGCGTGCGGGAGGTGCTCTCGGGCAATCTCTGCCGCTGCACCGGCTACATTTCCATCGTCGAGGCCGTGCTCGACGCGCGCTCGGCCTATGGCCACAAGGAAGACGCCGGAGATCGTGCGCGAGAGCACAGATGAGAACGGTCAACTCGCTCATCGGCAGCGCGGTCGAACGCCTCGAAGATCTCCGCTTTCTCCGTGGCCGCGGGCAATATGTCGACGATCTCGCACGCAAGGATATGTTGCACGCGGCGTTCCTGCGCAGCTCCGTCGCCCATGGCCGCATCCGCTCGATCGACGTTTCCGCCGCCCGCGCGCTTCCCGGCGTGCATAGCGTGCTCACCGCGAAGGATATCGGCAACCGCGTGCCGCGCGTTCCCATGCGGCTGCAACCGTTGCCTGATTTCGAACCGTTCGGGCAGCCGGTCATCGCCGAGACCAAGGTGCGCTACGTCGGCGAGGTGCTCGCCTTCGTGCTCGCCGATACCGCCGGGATTGCCGAAGATGCACTGGGGCTGATCGAAGTCGATATCGAAGCGTTGCCGGCGGTCGCCGACCGCCACGCGTCCGCGCAAGATGCAACGTTGCTGTTCGAGGACAAGGGCACCAATCTCGCAATCAAGTTCCATGCGGTCCTCGGTGATGCCGCCGCCGCATTCAGGGACGCCCCCTATGTCAGGCGCGAGAGCTTTCGCACCCAGCGGCATATGGCACTGCCGATGGAGCCGCGCGGTCTGCTCGCGGAATGGGACGCGGCAAAGGGCCGCCTCACTGTCTCAGGCGGCGCCAAAGTCCTGTTCTTCAACCGCCGCATCCTGGCGAAGCAGATGGACCTGCCCGAAAGCGCGATCGAGATCGTGGAGAACGACGTCGGCGGCGGCTTCGGCGCGCGCGGCGAGTTCTATCCCGAGGACTTTCTCATTCCGTTCGCCGCGCGCCACACCGGCCGTCCGGTGAAATGGACCGAAGACCGGCGCGAGAACCTGATGTGCCTGAACCACGCGCGCGAGGCGGAATGCGACGTGGAGATCGCCTGCACACGCGAGGGCACGATCCTCGGCCTGCGCGGGCACGCCTACGTGGACGTGGGCGCTTATATGCGCACCAACGGCGCCGTCGGCGCGCGCAATGTCGCGCAATTCATGTCGGGTCCGTATCGTATCCCCCATATCGACATCGACGTCGCGCTCCAGCTCACCAACAAGACGCCGGTGGGCACCTACCGCGGACCTGGCCGCTTCGAAACAGACTTTTTCCGCGAGCGGTTCCTGGACATGGTGGCGGAGGATCTGAAGCTCGATCGCGTCGAGTTCCGCCGCCGCAATCTCGTGTCGCGGCAGGAGATGCCGTATTCGATCGCCACCATCACGCCGTTCGAGAGCAAGGACGAATTCGACAGCGGCGACTACCAGGTCACGCTCGATCGCTGCCTCGACGAGATCAAGTGGACCGAAAAGTCCAAGCTCGCCGGCAAGCTGATCGACGGCCGCTACCATGGCATCGCCCTCGGCTGCTTCATCGAGGGCGGCGCCGCGGGACCGAAGGAAAGCGCCCGCATGGTGCTGGAGCCGGATGGGCTCTACTCGGTCTATGTCGGGTCGTCCGCCATCGGCCAGGGGCTCGAAACCGCGTTCGCGCAGATCGCCGCCGACGCGCTCGAGGTTCCGATGGACGGCATCCGCGGGGTCTTTCACGGCACCACCTCCTTCGTCAGCGACGGCTACGGCGCCTATCACTCGCGCTCGGTGGTGATGGGAGGTTCGGCAATGCTGGCGGCGGCAGCGAACCTGCGCGACGCGATCCGTGCACAGGCCGCCGAGCGGCTCGGCTGCGCGCCCGCCGAGATCGAGATCGTCGAAGGCACCAAGGCGGTCGGGCCCGGCGGCAAGTCGATCCCGCTGAAGGGACTTTCGACCGAAGGCATCTCGGCCGAAGGCGCCTTCCTCAACAAGAAGCACACCTACACCTACGGCGCCCATGCCGCGCACGTGGCGGTCGATCCCAAGCTCGGTCACGTGGAGCTCATCGACTATGTCATCGTCGAGGATTGCGGCCGTATCATCAATCCGCTGACGGTGCACGGCCAGGCCATCGGCTCGGCGGTGCAGGGACTGGGCGGCGCGATGATGGAGCATCTCGTCTACGACCAGCAGGGTCAGCTCCTGACCGGCTCGCTCGCGGATTATCTCATTCCGACCGCCAGCGACTTCCCGAACATCCGCGCCATCGTGCTGGAAAACTACCCTTCGCCGATCAACCCGCTCGGCGCCAAGGGCGCCGGCGAGGGCGGCATCATCGCGGCCGGCGGCGTCATGGCCAATGCGGTCGCCAACGCGCTGAGCAGCTTCGGAGTGCAGCCGCGCGAGCTTCCGCTCACGCCCACGCGCATCTGGGAGCTGGTGCAGGCAGGCCGCGGTCAATAGCTCTCAGCCCGTCACCCTGAGGTGCCCGCGTCTTCGCGGGCCTCGAAGGGCGACGGCCCGACTCTGCCCGCCATCCTTCGAGGCTCGCCCAAGAGGGCGAGCGCCTCAGGATGACGGATCAGACAATCAACCCGCATCGTTGACGAGCCACTCAGCACAAGAATACGCTCAAGCCCAACAATCGCATTCGACAGGAGCAACCCATGAGCGTCGCACGACACCCGCGCCCGCCCGAACTGGTCGATGTCCCGATCGAGGACATCATGCAGAAATTCGTCGGGCGCTTTCGCGAGAAGAAGCCGGACTGGGCCGCGTTCGAGGACGCCAAGATCGAAGGCTACAAACGCGCGCAGCACCGCTTCATCGGCGCGGGCGGCTCCGGCAAGCACACCGATCCGACCGTCATCCCGGCGAAGAACTTCACCTTGTCGATCATGTATGTGGAGCCGGGCCAGGGCAATGCCGCGCACACCCACGAGGTCGAAGAATGCTTCTTCGTGCTGCAAGGCTACCTCGACGTGTTCGTCGAGGACGAGAGCGGAAAGCGCCTCACCACGCGGCTGGGCCCTTGGGAATGCATCGCGTGTCCGGCCGGCGTCATCCATGGCTATCAGAACGACAGCCTCGAGCCGGTCTATTTCCAGGTCATGATCGGGCGCGCCAAGCCCGAGACCATGGGATACGCCGACGAGGATCTCTACAAGAAGCGGGATGCGCACCTCAAGGCGGTGTGAGCCACGAGCTGACGGCTGCTGGCATGCGGTTTGCCTGATCCGACGCCACCGAGGTGAGCTGGGGGTTGCACATGCGCACTGTTCTCGCGATTGCCGTGGCCGCCATTCTCGCCATGGTGGCACCCGCGAATGCGCAGGACTGGCCGCAGCGGCCGGTGACCATCGTGGTGCCGTTCGCCGCCGGCGGCTCGGCCGACTTGCTCGCACGCATCCTGCAGCAGCACATGCAGGCAAAGTTCGGCGTTCCGTTCGTCGTCGAGAACAGGTCGGGGGCCGGCGGGAGCATCGGCACCGGGGTGGTGGCGAAGGCGCCGCCCGACGGTTACACGCTGCTGTTGGGAACCTTGAGCAGCAACGTGATCAACGGGTTCCTTTACACCAAGCTGCCGTATGATGTTGAGCGGGACTTCCAACCCGTCTCGTTGCTTGTGCATCTGCCGAATCTGCTGGTGGTGAGTACCAAGGTTTCGGCGAAGACGGTTCCCGAGTTGATCGACCATCTCAAGGCAAGCGACGGCAAGGTGAACTACGGCTCATCCGGCAACGGCACCTCGTCGCACCTTTCGGCCGTCATGTTCCAGCTCGCGAGCGGCACCAAGATGACTCACGTGCCGTTCCGCAGCACGGCGGACGAATTGAACAGCATGATCGGCGGGCACATCGATCTCGCCATCGACAGCATGACGACGCTTTGGCCACAGGCTCAGGCGGGAGCGGTGCGGGCGATCGCCGTCACCAGCTCGAAACGCATTCCAACGGCCCCGGACCTGCCCACCATCGGCGAGACGCTGAATGGATTCTCGGTGAGTGGATGGCAAGGCCTGTTCGCTCCCGCCGGGACGCCGCGGCCCGTCGTCGACAAGATCGCGGCAGAGGTTAAGCGGATTTTCGAGTTGCCCGAGGTCGTGACGGCGCTCAAGAACGTCGGTGGGGAACCGGCGCCGATGACCCCCGACGAGTTCATGCAGTTCATCCAGAGCGAACGGCCGAAGTGGAAGGACGTCGTCAAGGCCTCGGGCGTCCAGATCGATTGATCGGCGCGGCGTGCGCCCTTGCCACCCTGCTGCCTATTGCGGCTCGATCTTCGCGAGCGCGACCAGTTCGCCCCAGCGCTTGATTTCCCGCGCCAATAGCTCGCGCAAACTCTCCGGCGTTCCCGGGAATGGCTCGTTGGCGAATTTGGTCAGAAACTCCGTGGTCTCCGGCATCGCGACAATGCGATCGAACGCGGTGGCGAGCTTGTCGACAATCGGCTGCGGCGTCCCCGCGGGCAGGAACACACCCCACCACGGCGTGAGCTCGATGCCGGGGTAGCCCGCTTCCGCCAGCGTCGGCACGTCGGAAAGGACCGAGGATCGCTTCGCCGAAGTCACCGCGATTGCGCGGATGCGTCCGGCCTTCGCCTGCTCGACCACCCAGGTGGCATCGGTGAAGGTGAAATCGGTGTGGCCGTTGATCATGTCGTTAACGGAATTGGCGATGTTCTTGTAGGCCACGCGCTTGGTGTCGGTCTTGGCGGCGTCCTTGAACAATTCGGCGGCGACGATGCCGGTATTGTTGGAGCCGCCGTAGAACCCGCCGTCGCGGCTCTTGAGATGCTTGACCAAGTCGGCGACGGAATGGATCGGCTTCTTGGCGTCGACGATGAGCACGAACGGCAGGCTCGCCAGCGTCGTCACCGGCGTGAAGTCCTTGATCGGATCGAACGGCAGCTTCTTGTAGAGATACGGCGCCGCGGCCATGGTGGAACTCGCCGGCGTAATGGAGATGGTGTAGCCGTCGGGCTTGGCCTTGGCCACGGTTTCGCTGGCGATATTGCCGGTGGCGCCCGCCTTGTTCAGGACGATGACCGGTTTGCCCAGAACCTCACTGAGCTTGGCGCTGAAATAGCGCACCGTGATATCGGCGCCGGTGCCGGCCGCAAACGGACAGACCGCGGTGATCTCCTTGACCGGGTAGCCTTGGGCATGTGCCGGCGGCGCGAAGCCGGCCGCGGACGCGAGTGCCAGCAGGACGGAAAACTTGAGAGCAATTTTCATCAAGGTCCTCCGGTGGCGACATGGCCCCACTCTCGTCATGCCCGGGCTTGACCCCGGGCATCCATCGTCTTGCGATCAGGTGACGCGCAAATTCACTCCGCCGCTTCCCGACGACCACCCTGCGGCAGGCGATCGCGGAAATGCGGCAGGATCTCCTCCGCAATCGCCGTCATGTTCGCGCGCGCCATGTCGTTCGGCATGGTGCCGAACTGAGTCTTGGTCAGCGAGGTGTTGAAGCCCGCGAGATCCTGATATTCGGCCAGCTTCTCGCGCACGGTGTTGGGGCTTCCCACGATCACGACGCCGTTCTTGATCACGTCCTCGATCGATTGCGGCTTGCCGGTCACCTTCGCCGCCCGCACGCGTTTCATGGACGCGGCGTCGGTGTAGCCCGGCGGCAGCAGCATCTCGGTGGGCATCTTGAGGAAGTAATTCATCAGCGCTTCCAGATGCGGACGCGCCTCCCGCACCGCCTTCTCGTCGGTCTCGGCGACATAGATGGTGTTCGACCAGGCGAGCTGGTCGGGCGAGGCCTGGTAGCCCGCCTTCTCCGCCTCGTCGCGATACATCTGGAAGAAACGCGCCACTGCGGCGATCGGGCTCAGCGTCTGGCAATAGGTGTAGCGCATGCGCGCGGCCCAGCGGATGGTCGAGCCGGAGCCTTGCGAGGGAATCCAGATCGGCGGATGCGGGGTCTGGTACGGCCGCGGCCAGGGATTGACGTATTTGAACTGGTAGTGCTTGCCGACATAGGGGAACGGCCCGGGCTCGGTCCACGCCCGTACGATGAGGTCGTGCGCTTCGGCGTAACGCTCCTGCGAATAGGCCGGGTTGATGCCCATGGCGTGATATTCGGCCCCGATGCCGCGCACGAAGCCCGCGATCACCCGCCCGCGCGTGAGATTGTCGAGAATCGCATATTCCTCCGCGATCATGAGCGGGTTGTTGAGGAGCGGCAGCGCGCGGCCGAGGATCGCGAGCTTGGCGCGCTTGACGCTGCGCGCGAGCGCGCCGGCGAGAACGCCCGGGATCGGCATCATGCCGTAGGCGGTCTGATGGTGCTCGTTGAGGCACACGCCGTCGAAGCCGAGCTGGTCGGCATACTCCATCTGGTCGAGATAGTCGTGGTAGAGCTCGGCGCCCTTTTGCGGATCATAGTGGCGATTGGAGAAGGTGACCCACGCCGAGCCGTTCTTTCCGATCGCGTCGAGATCGGCGTGCCGGTAAGGCATGAGATGAAAGTTGAAGATCTTCATGCTGCGATCCTCATGGCGCCGATGAAAGATTCGAGTTCGGCGGCGAATACATCCGCCTTCTCCACCTCCGGCAGGTGCCCGCAGTCCGGAATAATCACCACTTTCGCACCCGGGATCAGCCGCTGATAGGCAAAGGCGTACTCCTTGGGGAACAACCGATCCTGCTCGCCCCAGATCAGCAGCGTCGGCACGTCGATCCGGTGCAGCCATTTCTGCAGGTGGGGATCGTGGCTGCGCGGCTGCCAGACCAGCTTGGCCGTGGTCATCCGGTTCTTGAGCGCAACATCCTCGAGTTCGGGCCGCAGCACACGCGCGAGCACGGCGTCCGCGAGCTTCTGATCATGGAAGAGGTCGCGAACGCGCTGCTCGTCGCTGCTGAGGAAGGTATCGACCTGGGGGACGTCCTTGACATGGATGCCGGCGGCCGATGCGAGCGTCAGCGAGGCGAGGCGGCTGGTATTGCGCACGGCAAGCTCAGCCGCCACCCAGCCGCCCAGCGACTGCCCGACCAGATGGACGCCGTCGAGATCAAATTGCTCCAGAAAGTCGAGATAGAAGTTCGCGACGTCGGCAACGGTGTCGAGCCAGGGCGGCGTTTCCGATTCACCAAATCCGGGATGCTCCGGGACGATCACGTCGAACGTCTCCGCCAGCCGCGACATGAAGGGCAGCCAACTTCCGGCACCCCCGCCGCCGTGGAGAAAGAGCAGCGGAGTTCCGGAACCGCCCCGCATGACGCGGATGCGGCAATCCCGGACCATGATCGTCGAGACGGAATGATCGGCCATATCCCTCCTCGCGTTACGTTTCCCCGGGTCGTTGCCCGTTTGCGGCAATTATGCCCCTCGAATATCAAGCACATATACACTAACCTGCCGTCCGACCGATTGCGATGGCCGCCATGCGCCGCGCGTCCGTGATCTGGTCGAAACGAATTTCCCGTCCGCCGAAAGGAAGAGCCGATGTACGCGCCCGCCGGAGTGAAGACGAGCACCGATTATCCGATCCCGGACACCATGAAGGCATGGGTGCTCGGCGATCCCGGCCAGCTCTCGTTGACGGACAAGCCGGTGCCGGTGCCGAAAAAGGCGGAGGTGCTCGTGCGCATCGACGCGGTTGCCATCTGCGCGACCGATCTGGAGATCATCTACCACGGGCCGCCGGCGTCGATCCTCGGCGGCATGCCGCACAACAAGAACTTCACCCCCGGGCACGAATATATGGGCACGGTGGTCGCGCTCGGGCCGGGCGTCGATGAATACAAGATCGGCCAGCGAATAACCGTCGAGATCCACGCCGGCTGCGGCCAATGCAAGCGCTGTCGCGAGGGCATGTACACCGCCTGCCACAACTACGGGCTCAATTACGGCGACGTCGACAAAGGCCATCGCGCCAACGGCTTCACCACCGACGGCGGGTTCTGCGAATACCAGGTCAACCACATCAACACGCTGGTCGCGATCCCGGACGAGATGTCGGACGAGGAGGCGACGCTGGTCGTCACCGCCGGCACGGCGATGTATGGGCTGACCGAGCTCGGCGGGCTGGTTGCGGGCGAGAGCGTCGTGGTCACCGGCCCCGGCCCCATCGGGCTCCTCGGCGTCGCGGTCGCCAAGGCGATGGGCGCCCATCCCGTCATCCTCACCGGCACGCGCGACAACCGGCTCAAGATCGGGCTGGAGCTTGGCGCCGACCACGTCATCAATGTGCGCAAGGAGGACGCGGTCGAGGCGGTGCGCCGGCTCAATGGCGGCAAGGGCGTCGACTACGTGGTGGAGTGCTCGGGCGCGCCCAACGCCGTCAACGAAGCGATCCGCATGGTCAACCGCGGCGGCAAGGTCTGCCTCGCCGCGTTCCCGCATGAGGAGACGCCGGTCGACGTCGCCCATATCGTGCGCAACAATATCTATGTCTACGGCATCCGCGGCGAAGGCAAGAGCGCGACCCATCGCGCCGAAGCGTTCATGACCCAGAAGCGGTTCGACGCCACCAAGATCCACACGCACACCTTCCCGCTGGCCGATCTCCCGACGGCGATCCGCTACGCCAAGGATCGGGTCGAAGACGCGATCAAGGTGGTGGTGAAGGCACGCGGCGTATCGGCGGCGCACAAGGTGGCGGCGGAGTGAAGCTTTCCCCGCGCAACCGGCGCCGAGGCGATTTTCGGCTGTCATGCCCGCGCATGCGGGCATCCGGTGTTTCGAGATGCGGCTGACAATCGACCACTGCGGTTACCGGTTCGTCCGCTTGCGGCGATGATGACGGTTCGGAAACCCGAGACACCGGCGCTTTAATCTCGTCCGACGTGATCGACGCCGACGCACCACGGTGAGACTGGCCACAACACAAAACGACAGCCGGAGGATTCAATGCGACGTTCGAGGACGTTGGGACTGTTCTGGCTCGCGACCTTGGCCTTGTGTGCCGCCGCGTGGGACGCGCGGGCGCAGGGCTATCCGTCGCGGCCCATCACCGTGGTGGTGCCCTTCCCTGCCGGCGGTCCGAGCGACGTCGTCGCCCGCATCGTGACGGAGCAGATGGGCAGAATCCTCGGCCAATCCATGGTGATCGAGAATGTCGGCGGCGCCGGCGGCACGATCGGAAGCGCGCGGGTGGCAGCGGCGCATCCCGACGGCTACACGTTGCTCGCCGGCAGCATGGGATCCCATGTCGCCGCTCCCGTGCTCACGCCCAACGTGAAATACGATTCCGAGCGCGACTTCGAGCCGATCGGCTTCACCGCCCATGCGCCGGCCGTCATCGTCGCGAAGAAGGATTTCCCCGCCAAGGACCTGCGCGAGTTCGTCGCCTATCTGAAAAAGAACGGCAACAACGTCAAACAGGCGCATGGCGGCATCGGCGCGTCGTCGCACATGGCGTGTCTGCTTTTCGCCAGCGAGGCAGGCGTGCAGCCCAGCCTCGTGGCCTATCGCGGTACGGCTCCAGCCCTGAACGACCTGATCGGGGGGCACGTCGATTTCTTCTGCGAGCAGGCGGTGAGCGTGGCGCCGCAGATCATCGGCGGCGCAATCAGAGCGTACGGCGTGTCCGCGAACGAACGCCTGGCGATCCTTCCCGACGTCCCGACCGCAAAGGAAGCCGGCATCGACTATCAGATGAGCATCTGGGCCGGCATCTTTGCGCCCAAGGGCACGCCGAAGGATATCGTCGACAAGCTCGCGACCGCGCTCGATCAGACGCTCGACGACCCCGGGGTCCGCAAGCGTCTGTCCGATCTTGGCGGATCGCTTCCGGGCAAGGACGAACGCACGCCGGCCAAGTTCGACGCCTTCGTGAAGGCGGAAATCGCCCGCTGGTCCCCTATTTTGAAAGCAGCCAATGTCGAGGCGAAGTGATAAGGCGTCGGCCCCGCACCGATGCCGGCGGCGACGCCCCGATCCGCGTCGGCATGCGTGAGTTCAGTTGACTGGCGTTACCCGAATCTTGTAGAGATTGCACACAATCCAAGAGTGTGCATGACGCCCGGGCGGGACACCGCGCCGGGTTTTTTGTCGCCCGGTGGCCCCGGCTTCCTGTTTTTCTCCTGTTATTAACAGGAGCGGCACTCCATTTTGCTGCCGTTCTGGCGTCCACGGGCAGCTGCCAAAACTTTGGGCAGATAGAATAATTTGCCGTCATCGGCAGGCGGTGCGGAACTTCAATCTACCGAAGTTTACAGATGTAAACGGGAATGGTCGCTGGCATGGCTTTTGCGATATAGTCCCGGGGACTGGGGAAAATCGTGCCACTGGCGAGCGGAGTGCGCATGCCGTCTTCGGCCCCGAAACTTTGCGTTGACGACGTCAGCATGACGTTCAAGACGCCGACCGGCGTCTTCCAGGCGCTGGCGCCGGTCACGCTCTCGATCCCGCAAGGCCGCTTCGTCAGCCTGATCGGGCCGTCGGGCTGCGGCAAGAGCACCATTTTCAACATCATCGCCGGGCTGCTCGAGCCCAGCGGCGGACGGGTGATGATCGATGGCGTCGACGCCACCGGCACCATCGGCCGTGTCGGTTACATGCTGCAGAAGGATCTTTTGCTGCCGTGGCGTACCGTGCTGGACAACACCATTCTCGGGATGGAAGTCCAGGGCGTGGCGCTGCGCAAAGCGCGCGAGCGGGCATTGCCGCTACTCCACCGCTACGGACTCGCCGGCTTCGAGCATCTCTATCCAAACTCGTTGTCGGGCGGCATGCGCCAGCGGGCGGCGTTGTTGCGCACCCTGTTGTTCGACACCGACGTCATCCTGCTCGACGAGCCGTTCGGCGCGCTTGACGCCCAGACCAAGCTGCAGATGCAGGAGTGGCTGATGCAACTTTGGGGCGACTTCAACAAGACCGTGCTGTTCGTCACCCACGACGTCGAGGAGGCGATCTATCTTTCCGACGAGGTTCACGTCATGGGCACGCGGCCGGGCCGGGTCATCGCGAGCATCCCGGTCACGCTCCCGCGGCCGCGCGTGCGCACCAGCGCGCTGACCCCGGATTTCCTCGTCATCAAGGAACGCTGCCTCGAGCTTCTCAGCGCCAACGCAGCGCCGGTCGCCGCCATGAACCAGGCAGCCTGAGCCGTGGCAAGGAGCAAGCGATGACGGTTCAGGACACCCGCGCCGTGGACGCATTGGCGGGCCTCGATCTGGCGCCGCAACAGTCAGCCGCGCCGCCCGCGAGCCGAAAGCCGGTCCGGCGCCTTCCGGTGCAGAAGGACTGGCCGACCTGGGCGCTGGTCACCGTGCAGATCGGCATCCTGGTCGGCGCGCTCTCGCTGTGGGAAATCGGCGCGCGCACGGGCTGGATCGATGCCTTCTTCTGGTCGCAACCGAGCGCCATCGCCAACACCATGGGGCTCTTCTTCGCCACGGGCGACGCCTGGACCGACATCAGCTTCACCTTCCGCTCGACCATTTTCGGCTTCCTGCTCGGGACCGCGGCCGGCTCTCTGCTCGGCCTGTCGTTCTGGTGGTCGCGCAACTACGCCGCCATCGTCCAGCCCTACGTCATCTGCCTGGAGTCGATCCCCAAACTCGCGCTCGCCCCGCTGATCATCCTGGTGTTCGGCATCGGCCTCTCGTCCAAGGTCGCGGTCGCGACCGCGCTGACCTTGGTGGTCTCGACGCTCACCGCCTATGCCGGCGTCAAGGCGCTCGATCCGGACGGCGAGAAGCTGTTCTATTCGCTGGGTGCCACGAGGATGCAGGTGTTCCGCAAGCTTGTGGTTCCGTTCTGCCTGCCCTGGATCATCTCGGTGCTGCGGGTGAACATCGGCCTGGCCCTGACCGGCGCGATCGTCGGCGAGTTCATCGCCTCCCAACACGGCCTCGGCCGCGCGATCCTCTATGCCGGCCAGACCTACGACATCGCGCTGGTCTGGGTGGCGGTGCTCGTGCTGTCGGCCTTGGCCATCGTCATGTATGCGAGCGTGTCGTGGCTCGAAAGCGTGCTGCGCAAAGGCGTGCGGCAATAGTGCGGATCCCGAACTCTCAGTGAACAGTGAGGACGTCATGGATAGGCGAAAATTTCTGCAATCGACCGCGACCCTTGGCGCGACTGTCGGCCTCACGCTCGCAGCGCCGCCGTTCATCGCGCGCGCCGCAACCAAGGAGTTGCTGGTGGCCGAACCCGTGCACAGCACCGGCTATCTGCCGATGTACATCGCGATGGCCAACAATTACTTCGCCGAGTCCGACATCGCGGTGAAGATCGTCACCATCGAGACCGGTTCCGGCCACACCAACGCGGTGCTCTCCGGACAGGCCTTCGCCTTCATCGGCGGACCCGAGCACAATGCCTTCGCCAAGGCGAAAGGCGCGGAACTGCGTGCCGTCGTGCACTGCGTCGACCGCGGCAACGTCTATCTCTGCGCGGCCAAGGGCCAGGATCCCAAGGACCGGGATTGGCCGGCTTACATGAAGGGCAAGACCATCGCAGTCGGCCCCTATGGCGGCACACCCAATTCCATCATGCGATATCTGCTCGGGAAGTGGAAACTCGATCCCAAACGCGACGTGACGCTGATCGAGGTGCCCAATTCCGCCGTTCCCGCCGCGGTGAGGGGCGGACAAGCCGTGATCGGCAACAGCACCGAGCCCATGATCACGCAAGGCATTCGAAACGGTTTTTGGAGCGAGCCGTTCTTCAACGTGCCAAAGGAGCTTGGCCCTTACGCTTATTCGACCATCAATGTCCGTCTCGATTCCATCCAGAAGGAGCCGGAGGTGGTGCGTGGCTTCGTCAAGGGAATGGTGAAGGGACTGAAATTTCTCTACGCCAATCCGAACGAGTCCGCGGAAATCGCCAAGAAGCAATTCCCCACCATGCCGCTCGAGGACCTCAAGGCAACGCTCGACCGCTCGTTCAGGGACGGGATGTGGAGCAAGGACGGCATGATCAGCAAGGAAGCCTGGGCGACCGGCAGCTCCGTGGTGCGCGAGGCAGGCATCCTCAAGACCGACGTCAAATACGAAGAGATCATCGACATGAGTTTCGTTGAAAGCGTGCGGGCGAGTCTGTGAGGCTCTCAGCTGCTGAAATCGAGAAAATGATAAGAGAGGAGAGTGAGTGAACCATGTCAGAGCCCATCTGGAATAAGTTTCTCACCGACCGCGACAAGGCGGTGTTCGGAGCATCGGGGTACGGAGCCCGCGGCGGCTTCGGCAAGCGGCCGGCCCTGCTGATCATCGACGTGAATTACGCGTTCTGCGACGAGCGCCCCATGCCGATCCTCGAATCGATCAAGCGCTGGCGCAATTCCTGCGGCGAAGACGCCTGGGTCGCCATGCCTTATCTCAAGTCGCTGATCGACAAGGCGCACGCCAAGGGCATCCCGGTGATCTACACGACCGGCGTGCGGCGCGAGGACAATTGGGACAACGGCAGCTGGAGCTGGAAGAACGGCCGCTCCGACGAGGACCTCGCCAGCAAGCCCGCGACCAACGTCGACGGCAACGAGATCGTGGCCGAGATCGCACCGGCGCCGCAGGACATCGTCGTGTTGAAGCAGAAGCCGTCCGGCTTCTTCGGTACCAACATGGCGAGCTATCTCACCCTGCTCGGCTGCGACAGCGTGATCGTCACCGGCACGACGACATCAGGCTGCGTGCGCGCCACCGTGCTCGATGCGTTCAGCCTCAACTATCGCATCGCGCTCGCCGAGGAAGGCTGCTTCGACCGCTCGCAGGCGAGCCACGCCATCAACCTGTGCGACATGAACGCGAAGTACGCCGACGTGGTGAAGACGTCCGAGGTGCTCACGTTCTTCGACAGCCTGCCCGGCGGCATGTTCGACCTGCCGAAGGGATCGGCCGCGCCGCCGCCCAAGCCCAAGATGGCCGCGAACTTCTAACCGGCATTTCCGTTAGACGTCGAACTAGAATGCCCCGCGAAAGCGGGGCATTTCCGTATCGGCTGCCTGATATAGAGGACCGCGTGGCCGCGCGTCTTGAGCGTTTTCAACACGTCGAGAATGCGTGCAATCCCCGTCGATGCCGGCCCCGATATGAACATCCGCACATCAACACCCCATGGCCATCGCGCCGGAGCTTTGCGATAACCCGTAGCTCGCAAGTGCTGATCAGCTCCGAGGGTTGAGATGGGTGAATATGCCATTGGTCAAAGCGTGTCCCGGTTCGAGGATCCACGGCTGCTCAAGGGCGGCGGCCGCTATGTCGGCGACATGGTGCTGCCCGGCATGGCGTTCGGCTACGTGCTGCGCTCGCCGCATGCCCATGCGCGCATTCGCTCGATCGACACGAGCAAGGCCAAGGCCGCGCCGGGCGTGCTCGCCGTGCTCACCGGAGACGATTGGCAAGCCTCCGGATGGGGCGACCTGCCGGTGCCCGACGGACTGAAGCGGCGCGACGGCAGCGTATTCCGACCACCCTATCCGGCGCTGACCAAGGACAGAGTGCGCTGGGTCGGCGACTATGTCGCCTTCGTGGTGGCGGAGACCTATCATCAGGCGCTCGATGCAGCCGAACTGATCGTGGCCGACTACGAGCCGCTTCCCGCGACCGTGTCGACCGCCGATGCCAGCGCCGACGGCGCCGCGCGGGTATGGGACGACTGCCCCGACAATATCGGTTTCGTGCAGCTCTTCGGCGACAAGGCTGCCACCGAGGCGGCATTCGCCAAGGCCGATCACGTCGTCAAGCATCGTTTGGTGATCAATCGTGTCACCGCTGCGAGCATGGAGCCGCGCGGCTGCCTCGGCGATTACAACGCGGCCGAGGATCGTTACACCATCTACACGACGCTTCAGCGCGTGCATCCCTTCCGCGCCGAGCTTTCGCCGGTGCTCCGGGTGCCCGAGAGCAAGATCCGCGTGGTTGCCGGGGACATCGGCGGCAGCTTCGGGATGAAATCGGCGGTCTACAACGAAGTCGCCCTGGTGCTGCTGGCATCGAAGCACGTCGGGCGGCCGGTGAAGTGGATGTCCACGCGCTCGGAATCCTTTCTGTGCGACGCCCAGGCCCGCGATAACGTCACGCAAGCCGAGCTCGCGCTCGACAAGCAAGGCCGATTTCTCGCCATGCGCGCCACGACGATTGCCAGCATCGGTGCTTACCTGCAGACCGGAATGCCCGCCTTCACCGGCAATATCGGCACGCTTGCGGGGGTCTATCGCATTCCCGCCATGCATGCCGATGTCACGGCCGTGTTCACGCACACCAATCCGGTTCGACCCTATCGCGGGAACGGGCGCCCCGAGGCCGCCTATGTGATCGAGCGGCTTGTCGATCTCGCCGCCGACGAGCTCGGGATCGATCCCGCCGAGCTGCGGCGGCGAAATTACATTCCGCCCGACGCCATGCCGTTCAAGACGGCGCTCACGTTCACCTACGACAGCGGCGAATTCGAGAAGAGCATGGACATGGCGCTCAAGCTCGCCGACGTCGCGGGCTTCGAACAGCGCCGCGCGCAATCGCGCCAGCACGGCAAGCTCCGCGGCATCGGCCTCTCCAACACCATCGAGCGGGCGGCAGCGGCGGGTTTCGAAGGCGCGGAGATCCGGTTCGACAAGTCCGGCACCGTCACGCTGCTCGCGGGCAGCGTCACCCAGGGCCAGGGCCACGAGACCATCTTCAAGCAGATCATGTGCGACCGCCTCGGCCTCGATCCCAACGAGGTCCATTACGTGCAGGGCGATACCGACCAGGTCTTTCTCGGCGAGGGCACCGGCGGCTCGCGCTCCGCCACCATCGGCGGATCGGCCGTCGACATGGCGGCGGAAAGGATCACGACCAAGGCGAAGCAGCTCGCGGCCCACCTGCTCAAGGTCGATGCCGCCGACATCAACTTTGCCGACGGCGTCTTCTCCAGCCCCAAGACCAATCGCACGCTGAGCATCAAGGAAGTGGCGAAGGAGGCCATGGAGCCCTCGAAGCTGCCGAAGGGCATGGACGTCGGCCTGACCGCGACCGCGACCTACATCGCACCGGTGCAGAATTTCCCCAACGGCTGCCACATCTGCGAGCTCGAGATCGACGAGGAGACCGGAACTGTCGAGATCGTGCGCTACAGCGTGGTGGACGACGTCGGCACCGTCATCAATCCGCTGCTGCTGAAGGGCCAGATCGTCGGCGGCGTCGCGCAAGGCGTGGGCCAGATCCTGATGGAGGACATCCAGTTCGATGGCGACGGGCAAATCCTGACCGGGTCGTTCATGGACTACGCCATGCCGCGCGCGACAGACATCAGCGCGGTCGAGGTCAAGAGCAATCCGGTGCCGACCAAGACCAATCCGCTCGGCGTCAAGGGCGCGGGCGAAGCCGGCTGCGTCGGCGCCATGCCTGCCGTCGCCAATGCGCTGGTGGATGCGCTCTCCCACCTCGGCGTCCGCCACGTGGAAATGCCGGCCACGCCGGAGCGACTGTGGCGCGTCATCCAGACGGCCAATGCAGGCTGATTTGATTGGCCGGCGATGTTCGCGCCGTCGTCCTCTGATGACGGATCACATTTCAATTTGGTATGAACCCCTAGGGAGATCGGCCCATGAAAAAATCGTTCGTTCGCGGCACCTGGCAGGTCAAGCGCGCATTCTCGCCTTGCGTCATCACCGAAGGCGGTGGCCGCACCATCTACGTCGCGGGGCACACCGGCCAGGTCGATGATTCCGGCAAGTCTCTCGCCGCGGACTTCGATGCCCAGTTCAAGCAGACCTTCCGCAACATCGAGAAGACGCTGGCGGAGGCGGGCGCGAAGCTGAGCGACATGGTGACGATGACGGTGTTTCTGATCGACGCGCGCTACACCACCCGCATGACCGAATTGCGCGGCGAGCTGTTCGGCCAGGATTTTCCCGCGAGCGCGGCGATCACGGTCCAAGGCTTCGCCCAGCCCGAGATGATGATCGAGGTGCAGGGGATCGCCGTCACCGCCTGAGGCGAGCGATCGCGCGGGCTGCCGACGCAGCTACTCCGGCTTGATGTTGCCGGCCGCGATGATGCGTATCCATTTCTCGATCTCGCGGTCGACATGAGAGCGAAACTCTTCCGTCGTGCTGCCGATCGGCTGAAATCCTCGCTCGAGCAGGCTTTGGCTGAACGCAGGGTCCTTGACGGCGTTTGCAGCCGCCTTCTGCAGCTTCTCCACGATCGGCGCCGGCGTCGCCGCCGGCACGATCAGACCCATCTCGCTCGCTGAATCCACGCTGCCATAGCCGAGTTCCTCCATGCTGGGGATATCGGGCAGTTGCGGCGCGCGTCCGCGCGTCACCCCCAGCCCGCGCGCCTTTCCGCCCAGGATATGCTCGCGGATCGTGGGAACGGCTCCGAAGGTGAAATCCACCTTGCCCGACAGGAAGTCGGCGAGTGCCGGTGCGCCGCCGCGATAGGGGATGATGACGATCTCGATACCCGCCACCTGCCGGAACTGTTCGGCCGCGAGGTGGATGCCGGTCCCGATGCCGGCGGATGCAAAGGTCAGCTTGCCCGGATTGGCCTTGGCGAACGCGATCAGCTCCTGCGCGGTCAGGAACGACGAGGATGGGTTCACGCACAACACCAGTTGCGTGCGCGACAACAGCGACACCGGGATGAAATCGCGGCGCGTGTCGTAGGGCAGCTTGTCCCTGAACAGGCCGGGATTGGTCACGAAGGCGCTGTCCACCATCCCGATCGTGTAGCCGTCCGGCTGCGCATTCGCCACCGCCTGGGTACCGATCGTGCTTCCGCCGCCACCGCGGTTATCGATGACCAGCGTCTGACCGAACTCGCGCTCCATTTGCGCCGCGAGCAGGCGCGAGAACACGTCGGTGCCGCCTCCCGGCGCATAAGGCACGATGATCCTCACCGCCCGCTGCGGATAGGCTTGCGCCGCCGCCGAGCGCACGCGCAGCAGGGTGGTGCCCGCCATGGCGCCGGCCATCCAGGCGCGCCGATTCATTTTGATCATTTTGTTCTCCTCCCGCAGCAACCCCCCACGCTCAGGCGCGGAAGCGTTCGATCAACTCCTCCTCCGGATCGGCGCCGAGCCCCGGCCCGTCGGGCACATCGATGGCCCCGTCGACCACCGGTACCGTCTTCGCATAGGCCGTGAAGCCGACGTCGCCGAACAAGCGCTCAAGCGGGGCCGCGCGTTCCTTGGCCGCGATCGCGTGCAATGTCGCGAGGTACCCCGGCCCAAAGAAGAACGCATGCGGCACGCAGGTGACGCCCGCCTTCTCGGCCTCCGTCGCCACCTGCCATAGATTAGTCAGGCCACCGATCTTGACCACGCTGGGCTGCACGAAATCGGTTGCCCCGGCGGAGATCATTTTCTGGAAATCGAGCACGCCGGTTGCATTCTCGCCCATCGCAAGCGGGACCCCGGTTGCGCGCCGGAGCACCGCGAGCGAGTCAAAGTCCTCCGGCGGCCAGATCGGCTCTTCGACCCAGAACGGCTTCGACGGCGCCATGGCCGCAACCGGCGCGGTCGCCTGGTCCGCCGTCCAGGCACAGTTGGTGTCGACCATGATCGGGATGTCCGGCCCGGCCACATCGCGGGCGGCCGCGACCGCGTCCGCGGTTCGTTCATGCAGCTTGAGGTGGCGATAGCCGCGTTCGAGCGCACGCGCGACGTTGCGGCGGACGTGCTCGACCGAGCCACCGTATTGCAGCAGTGACGCATAGGCCTCCACGCGCTTGCGCCGTACGCCGCCGAGCAGCGCCGAGACCGGCTTTCGCTCGAGCTTGCCGCGGATATCCCACAGCGCGATGTCGAGCCCGCTGATCGCATGCACCACCGGACCGCAGCGACCGAAACCATGCAGCAGGCGTTCGAGCCGCGCCGTCAGAGCGGGGTCGGTTGCGTCTTGTCCGATCGCGACATGCTTGATCCAGGAATTGAACACGACCGGGATCATCGGCGAACTGCTGCCATAGGCCTCGCCCCAGCCTACGACGCCGCCACTGGTGGTCACGCGCACCAGCAGCATGTCCACGTGCGTCCGCGGCTTGCCCGCGAATTGCGGCGGTGGCGCCCAGGTGTCCAGGGGAAGGCGAAGCACAATGGTGTCGATGGTTGCGATGGTGGCGGCAGGCATTGCGGGTCCTTGCTGCGTCGCGATCGTCAACGGCAAAACGCCGCCGGCGCTACCAATCGAGCGCACTTCCCGGTATTTGGCAAACGCCTCCGGCCTCATCACCTTTGGGAACTTTCGCCCGGCTGCGGGGTTGACGCCCTGACCTGCGTCCGCGGACCTGCCGATCCCACCCTGGCCTCGAGCACGCCGACGCGTTAAACACAGTTTCGCTTTCCGCTGGGAGCCAGCCTCCCGAACGGACATAGTCCCGCCACAGCACCGTTGTTCTTGCCCGGAATCGGCGTGGCGCGGGGGCGGCCTTAAGGAGATGGGCCTTGTACTCGCATCTGCGTTTTCTGATCGCCGCATCCCTGATTGCGTTTGGGAGCGTGATCGCTGTCGGCGTACCGGTCTTGTTTCTGTCCGTCGACAGGCCGCTGATCACAGCAGAAACGGCCGATCCGCCTGCTGACTCCGCCTGCACGCAGCAGAGCTGGTGGCTTTTTGATCGGAACTGCTTGTCGCGGCGCGGCCTCCCGTGGGTGACAGCACACGCGGGGTCGGACCCTGGCACGGTCGAGGTCCCGTCCGAACCCGACAGCAAGGCAGCTGAACAGTCTGCGACGGATAGCCGGCAAGCGGCGACCATTCCCCACGAGCCCACACCCCTGCCAGCCGCACCCCAGCCTTCGGTGCAGCGGGACTCCGAGCCTCAACTGTTCGTACCCAGGGTGTCGGTGCCGCAGAGTTTCACACGCCGGGATTCCGTAGCCCGAGAGGTCACCCCTCAAGAGCCCACGCCTCAAGACTCTGCGCGTAATGACACCGCGCCCGAGACGTCGGCAGTCCAAAACGTGGCGCCCCAACAGTTGACGCCCCAGGAAGCGGCAGCCCAGGAGTCGCCGGCTGACCGGCCCGTGCAGCAAAGCGAGGTCGCGGCGCCCGCGCGCGTGACGCCGGCCCAGCGACCGGCCGCGGGCGAGCGGCACGCCGCACAGCCCGCGACGGGAGCGCAGCCTCGCACGCCCATCGCGAAGAAGGTTGTGCGCAGGGACCGGCCCACGAAACCGCCGGCGAACGAGGCCTTGAATGCCGTGAGAAAATTCGGCGACGCGCTGCCGGAGATTCCAGCGAACTCCTATGCCGCCGACGGAACGCCGCGGAAGATCGTGATCCGGCCGACGTCGATTCAGGACGTTTACTATTACTCCCGCGGTGCTACGAGCCCATAGTCGCCGCACCACCGCCACGTCCGCGGCGGCGGGCGAAAGATCGCTCGAGCGGACCTAAACGTACCCTGCAAAGGCGGGGGTTTCATCGCCAGCACGCAAACAGTAATGTGGGCGCGATTTGGCGAATAAGGTCGTGCCGGTATGACCGCCACCTTCGAGACCGCTCTGGCCGCGCGCGTTGAGGCGATGGCGGACGCCTGCACCCGCTGCGGCAAGTGTGTCGAGGTCTGCCCGGTCACCGGCCCCGGCGGCGTGAACGCCGAGCCCGTCGCCGTGATCTCCGGCATCATCGACATCCTGCGCACCGGCGACGGCCCGGAGGCCTCGCGCAAATGGGCGAATGCCTGCGTGCTCACCGGCGAATGCATCAAGGCCTGCGACTACGGGGTCAATCCGCGCTTCATGCTCGGCATGGCGCGGGTCGCGATGGCGCGACATCGGGATGAACCGCCGCAGCGACGTCGCCAGGGGGTCGACGGCTTCCGCAAGGTCGCGCGCGAGGTTACCCATATTTCGCAGATGCAGCTCGGGGACGAATTGCTCGCGCGCCTGGGCCAGAAGCCAGGCGGCAACGCCGAGCCCGAGACACCGCCCGATTTCGTGTTCTACACCGGCTGCAACGTGCTCAAGACCCCTCACATTGCGCTCCTTGCGCTCGACATCATGGATACGCTCGGAGTCACCTATCAGGTGCTGGGCGGTCCGAGCCATTGCTGCGGCGTCGTACAGATGCGCACCGGAGACGTCGCCACATCGGGCCGATTTGCCGAGAACACCATGGACAAGCTTGCGCGCAGCAAGTCGGGGCAGGTGGTGTCGTGGTGCCCGAGCTGTCACGTACAATTCACCGAGACGACCCTGCCCACGGTCGAGAAGACCCGCGGTTCGAAGCCCTTCGAGATGACCCCGTTCATGCTCTTTCTGCGCGGCAATCTCGACCGGCTCCGGCCGTTTCTGCGCAAGCCCGTGGAGATGCGCGTCGCCTTGCATCGCCATCCCGGACTGAAGGGCGTGGTCGAAGCCGCCGAGGACATCCTGCAGGCCGTGCCTGGTGTGGAGCTGATCGACCTCAAGCAGCCGGCGGTCGGCATGATGAGCAATTATTTCCGCGCGCTGCCGGCGTATCGACGGGAATTGCAGAAGAACGAGCTCGATGCCGCCGAGCGCGCCGGCGTCGATGCGCTGGTCGCGGTCTACCACGCCGACCACCGCGAGCTCTGCGCGCACGAGCGCGACTACCCGTTCCAGATCATGAACCTGCTCGAAATCGTCGGCGCCAGCATGGGGCTTCACCGCGACGACCACTTCAAGCGCCTCAAGATGCTGCAGGACGTCGATGCGATCGCCGCCGACTGCCAGGATCTGGTTGCGCAGCACGGGCTCGATCTCGAGACCACGCGCCAGGCGATACAGGCCATGCTCGACGAGCAGCCGCTGCCGTTGCGGGGCGGATCTCTCAGCACAGGCGGATGACGTGCGGCCTTACGGCCGCTACGAACAACACCTCCCGGTCATCGCCAGCGCGACCCGCTCCTCCTCGCTGAGCTTCTCGTGCCCGTGGTCATGCCCGTGCACATGCGCTGTCGCGGGCGGCGGCACACCGGTATCGGCGATCGGTTCGTCCTGCGGGAGGCCTTGCCGGCGCATCTCGGAGCGCTTTATCTCGGTCGCCGCGGCGTCGATCCTGTTCGTCTCCTGGCTCGAACACCGCGCCGTAGTATTTTTCCGCCGCATCCTTGCTGACATAGCCGCAACGCACGTCGCGAGCGAGAGCGTCGAGGTCACGGTCGAGCGGCGAACCGAAGCCACCGCCACCGCCCGAACGCAGGATATAGGCATCACCGGCGTGCAGCACCTGGTTGAGCGCCTTGCCGTTGTGGAAGCGCTGCTCCTGCGCCGTCCCGAAGCGATGGATGGCGACCGAGTTGCCGAAGCCGGACAGGCCATCCTCGAGACCCCACGGCTTGCATTTCACCCGGTCCATCTGCGAGTTGAACCGGATATCGTGACGCGCCTGCACCACCTGCTCGCAGCCCAGCCCGCCGCGGAACCGGCCCGCGCCACCGGAATCGGGGCGCAGCGCATAGCGTTCGACCAATAGCGGATATTTCGCCTCCACCTGCTCGGAGGGACCGTTGTGGGTATCGCCGTCGTTCATCGCGATGGTCGCATTGCAGCCGTCGCCGTTGTGCTTGGCTCCCCAACCACCGCCAATCAGGCCGCCGAGATAGATGTAGAAGCTGTCGTCCCTGGGGCGGCGGCCGTTGACGCGGCCGACCACGAGGTCGGCGTGATGACCCGCGATGATGTGCCCGGGGATCGCCGGCGCGAGCGCCTTGAAGATGGTGTCGATGATGGTCATGGGATATGTCATCCACATGCGCATGGCGGCCGGCTTGAGCGCGCTGACCACCCGTCCCGGCGGCAATATGATCTCGAGCGCGCGGAACTGGCCGTCGTTGATCGGCAGATCGAGCGCCGAGGTCAGGCATTTGAACGCCACCTGACAGCACGAGCGCCCCGCGGTCTCGCCGGAATTGTAGAAGCCCGCCACCTGCTTGGAGACCTCGGTAAGATCGACCTTCATCCGGTCGCCCTTGACCTCCACACGCACGTTGATCGGCACGCGTTCTCCGATCCGCACGCCATCGTCATCCATGAACGATTGCGCTTCGTAGACGCCGTCCGGGATTTCGCGCACGCGCGCACGCGTCGCCGCCTCGCTGTGATCCATGATCGCCTCGATGCCGAGGAGCACGGCGTCGCGGCCGTATTTGTTGATCATTTCGAGGAAGCGGCGCTCACCGGTTCGGACCGCCGCGATCTGAGCGCGGAAGTCGCCCATCGCGCGTTCGGGCAAGCGCACATTGGTCTTGATGACGGAGATGAGTTCCTCGTTCGGTTCCCCCTTGCGGTAGATCTTCACGATCGGCATCTGCAGGCCTTCGGAGTAGATGTCGGTCGTGGCGCCGTCGAGCGTACCGCCGACGTCGGGCCAATGCGCCATGCAGCAGGAGAATGCCACCACCTCGCCGTCGTGGAAGATCGGCACGGTGAAGGTCATGTGGTTGAGATGGCTGCCGGTGATGTAGGCATCGTTGGTCAGCAGGATGTCGCCGGGATCGAGATTTTCCATGCCGTAGTGAGCGAGCTTGGTCTTCACCGTGTCGCTCATGCCGCGGATGAACATCGGCAGCCCGAGTCCGATCGAGACGGTGTTGCCTCGCGCATCGAACAAGCCGACGGTGAAGTCGAGCGCTTCGTAGATGATCATGTTGTAGGCGGTGCGCATCAGGTTGGTCTTCATCTCCTCGGTAGCGGCGATGAGACCGTTGCGCACGATCTCGGTCGTCACCGGATCGACGCGATGGCTGCTGGACGCGGAGTCGGACTTCAGGGCTGCATCCATGGTCAACTCCGCAGGATTTCGATCACGAGATCGCCGAAGGCATCGACTTCGACCTCGTCGCCGGGATGCACGACTGTCGTCGAAGCATACTCCTCGATCACCACCGGCCCGGCGATGCGGTTGTTGGCGAGCAGGGCCGCACGATCGTAGCTCGGCGTGTCCACGACGCGGCCGACTTCGGCGAAATAGATCTCGCGGGTGCCGCGAAAAGCCGCCGGCGGCGGCACGGCCTCCCCTGCCCGAATGGGTTCCAACGTCGGCTTGCGCATCAGGCCGGTGATAGCGGTTCGCAAGCTCACGATCTCGGCCTTCTCGGCCGGCGCCGAATATCCGTAGCGGGTCTCGTGCACGCCATCGAACCGTTTCTTGATGCCGTCGCGATCCTCGGTCTGGAACAGCTCGACTGGAAGTTCGACCGTGACGGCATGCTCCTGCCCGACATATCGCATGTCGGCCGCGCGCTGAACCGCGATGCCGGCCACGGCGATCCCGCTCCGGCGCACTGCCTCGCGACCGCGCCGCTCCATCTCGGCGTAGAAGTTTTCCATGGTTGCAAAGGATGCCTCGACCAACGGCGTGAACCAGGTGTTGACGAAATCACGCCGCAGGTCCGCGACCAGCATTCCATATGCGGAGAAATGGCCGGGAGCACGCGGGATCACGACCCGGGCGATGCGCAGTTCGCGCGCCACCATCGCCGCATGCAGGGGGCCGGCGCCGCCATAGGCGACAAGGCTGAATTCGGCCGCGTCGAGGCCGCGCTCGGTGGTCACCCAGCGCACCATGTGGGACATCTTGGTCGTGGCGATGCGCAGAATGCCGTCGGCCGCCGCCCTGAGATCGAGACCGAGCGGCGTGGCGACGCGGGTTTCGAGCGCATGTCGGGCGCCTTCGACATCGAGGCGCATCTCGCCGCCGAGAAAGCGGTCGGCCGCGAGCCGTCCGAGGATCAGATTGGCGTCCGTGATGGTCGGCTCGCTGCCACCGCGCCCATAGCAGACCGGACCAGGCTGCGCGCCCGCGCTTTCGGGCCCGACATGCAACGCGCCGCCCATTTCGACGCGCGCAATCGACCCGCCCCCGGTGCCGACCTCCTGGATGTCGATCATCGGCATTTGCACCGGCAGCCCGGTGGCGTAGCCGCCGATGAGCGCGCCGCCGGTCATCAGCACCTCGCCGCCGTGGATGACACCGGCCTTGGCGGTGGTGCCGCCCATGTCGAAGGCGATGGCGTTCTTGAGCCCGATGCGATCGCACAGGGCCTTGGTGCCGATCACGCCCGCCGCCGGACCGGATTCCAGCATCCGGATACACGCGCTCTGCGCCTCTTCCACGCCGAACAGGCCGCCGGTCGACTGCACGATCAGAAATTCGCCGGCGAAACCGGCGGCATCGAGATGGTCGCCCATCTCGCCGAGATAGCGCCGCACCCGCGGTCCGATATAGGCATTCGCCGCCGCGGTCGAGGTACGCTCGAACTCACGATATTCCTGTGACAGCTCGTGCGAGGCGGTAACAAAAAGATCGGGATGCATCTCCGCAACGATCGCCTTGACCCGTTGCTCGTGCGCGGGATTGCGGTAGGAATGCAAGAACAGGATGGCGATGGCTTCTATGCCGTGGCCGACCGCGTCGGCGACCACCGACCGCACCGCATCCTCGTCGAGCTTGATCAGCACCTTGCCCTGCGCGTCCATGCGCTCACTGATCTCGTAGCGCAGATCGCGCTCGATCAACGGCTCGTGACGGCGAAAGAACAGATTGTAGGATTCCGGCCGATTGACGCGGCCGATCTCGTAGATATCGCGAAAGCCCTGCGTGGTGAGGAGCGCGCAAGTTGCTCCCGTGCGCTCCAGAATCGTGTTGATCGCGACGGTGGTGCCGTGCAGGAACAGCCGCGCCGCACGAAATTGCGCGCCTGCCTTAGTCACTCCATTCTCGATACCGGTAACGAGTCGCGCCGGCGTGGTCAGCGTTTTTCCGAGACGAAGCTCCCCCGTCGTCTCGTCGAAAGCGGCGACATCGGTGAAAGTGCCGCCCACATCGGCCGACAGCCGAATCTGACCCAGCTCCATCGTGCTCAATGACTCCGCGCGGCCGCTCGGCGAAAAACGACGATATCAACCGCGTCCCTGCGCCGCAACGCCGGCCATCTCCTCAGCGCCCGCCATCGTTTTCGCACGTAATACCGGCATGACGTCGCTGGCGAACAGGCCGATCGACCGCAGGCTCTCAGCGAGTGTCAAATCGCCGAAGGCAAACTGGCCGACCATGTAGTTGCAGCCGGTTTCGTCGAGCTGCGATGACAGGAATTTCGCCACCGTTGCCGGCGAGCCGGCGACGCCCTGGCCGCGTTCGACCACGAGATCAAAGGTCGCGGGGCGGGGATGCGATTGCGCACGACCGTGCCGCCGGAACAAATGGGTAAAGCTCGCGTGCCAGAGCAGGTAGGCGCGGCTCGCCAGCGCCATGGCCTCGGCGTCGGTCGGTGCAACGACAATGAAGCGGCCGAGTCCGAGCTTGGGGAAGACCGCCGCATGCCCGTGGACTTGCGGCCAGATCAACCGATAGCGATCGATCGACAGACGGGTCTCCTTCGGCGGGTCGAGGCTCACGACGTTCAGATTGCGCCGCGCGGCGCGCTCGGCGCTGTCGGGCATGTGCACGCCGTACCAGATCGGGGGATGTGGTTTCTGCAGCGGCTCGATTTCCATCGGCACGTCGCGGAAGGAAAACCGCTTGCCCTCGAAATTGAGCACCTTGTTCGTCAATCCCTTGAGCACGAGCTCGACCGCTTCCGCGTAGACCTCCTGCGCGTCATCCGGGTTGGCGCCGTAATATTCCAGCTCGATCGGCACCGAGCCGCGCCCGAAACCGATCTCCAGCCGCCCGCCGCTCAACTGATCGAGCATGCAGATTTCCTCGATCAGCCGCAGGGGGTGATGCAGCGGCATCGCCCAGACCAGCGGCCCGAACCGAAGTTTCGTGGTGCGCTGTGCAACGGCGCTCAGGAATACGCTCGGCGACGGCGCCATGCCGAGCGGCGTCGAGTGATGCTCGGCGAGATGGTAGGCGTAGAATCCCGCGCGATCGTAGGCTTCCGCAATCTTGAGGCGATCCTCGTAATAATCCGCAAGCGGGCCGCCGTAACGGTCGAGATGATCGAAAACCCCGAATTCCATTTTCTCTCCGCGCTACGTTCGCTGCGCTGTGTCAGGGCAAAGCCGGTGAGCCATCTTGATCATTTGCGCGGGCGGGGCAACGGCAATGATCGCCCTCACTGCGCACCTTCTCGGAGCTTCTCCAGACCGACGGCCTCCACGAGCTGTGTCCAACGCGCCACGTCGTCGCGAACGAACTCGGCGACCTCGGCAGGGGCGTAGAGGGGAGGCGTCTCCATTCCGACGTTCAACAGACGCTGCTGAACGTCCGGCTTAAGCAGCGCACGCGCGATCTCGCCATTGAGCTTCTGCACGATCTCTTTCGGCGTATGGGCCGGCGCGAGAAAGCCTCCCCAGCCCGGCATCACGAAACTCGGATAGCCGGATTCGACCAGCGTCGGCAGGTCCGGAAGCAACGTCGAGCGCTGTGCCGTGGTGACCGCGAGCCCGCGCACCGTGCCGGATGAAATCTGTGCTTTCGCCGTCGTCGATACGCCCACGAACATCTGCACGGTTCCGCTCACCGTGCCCATCATGGCTGCGTTCACGTCGCGATACGGAACGTGCACGACATTCACGCCAGCCGACCTGTTCAAGGTCTCGCAGGCGAGATGTGGGACCGTGCCGATGCCGGCGGACGCGCAGTTGAGACCACCAGGACGCGACTTCGCCAAGGCGACGAGCTCCGCGACAGAACGGGCGGGCACGCCCGGATGTACGACGAGCGCGTAGGAAATCAGTCCAATGATCGAGACCGCCTCGAATTCCCTCACCAGATCGTAGGACGCGAGCTTCATCGCGGCGTTGAGCGTGTATGTGGGGGTGGCGAACAGGAGCGTGTGGCCGTCGGGATCCGCGCCTGCAACCGCTGCAGCCGCGAGCTTGCCACCGGCGCCTGGGCGCGGCTCCACGATCACCGGCTGACCCCAGGCCTGCTGCAGATGTTCCCCGACGATGCGAGCAAATACATCGGGACTGGGACCGACGACGATCTTGATCGGCCGGTTGGGAAAGCCCTGTGCCCACGCCGGCGGCGATAGCAGACATGCCGTCAACGAGGCACATATTGTCGCGACAAGTATTGTATAGCTCGCGAGCATGCGGCGCGGTCGTCTCGCTCGGTCCCCGAGGTGCACCATGGATTTTTTCCTCCCCGGAGTTTCTGATGAATGTTACGCGGGGGTCTAGCCTCGCCCCATGTCGGGCAATGTTCGGCGAGCGTCAAGGACAAAGGAGACACCAACATGACCGACACCCCGAAACCGATCCGACGCGTGGTGACCGGGAACGACGCGCAGGGCCGCTCATGCGTTCTGTTCGATAGCGCCGCGCCCAATGTCAACCCGGGCGCGATCGTGCGCGGCACCTGCATGACCGACATCTGGGTCTACAAGCAATCGCCGGCTCTGATTTCCGGTGATCGCGACGACGGCAACCTGCCGTTTCATTTCGAGCCGCCCGCCACGGGCGGGCACCTGCGCATCGTTCAGTCCCCGGCAAAACCCGCCGGTTACGACCCCGCGCATGACCCGCATGCGGTCCCATTGCATCCGCCGCGTCGCCGCCCCGATGGCGTGTGGGATCGCGGCGGCCAGAACGCCTTCAGTTCGCCCATCCATAAATCCGAGACGGTCGACTATGGCATCCTGCTCGCGGGCGAGCGCGTGCTCGTGCTCGACAACGGCGAGCTCGTGATGAATCCGGGCGACGTCGTCGTCCAGCTCGGCAACTGGCACGGCTGGACCAATCCCCGCAGTGGCAGCCTCATGGCCTTCGTAATGATGGGAGCGAAGTTTGAGCAGTGAAGCGCCAAGCTCCGTCCGGAGGATCGTCACGATCGACGATGCCGGCGGGAAATCGGTGGCAGTCCATGACGGGCCGACGCCCGACGTGCGTACCGATCCGGCACGACCCGGCTTTGCCGCGATGCGGATCTGGGTCACCGACACCACGCCCGCGAGCATCACACCTGCCCGCGACCCGCTGGCGCTGCCGCACACCATCGAGCCGCCGCCGCGCGGATCGGTCTGCCGGATCGTCACCATCCCGCCGGACGCCGCATTCCTCGCCAAGGTCGGCGCGCGCGAAGTCGCGGCGTTCTTTCGCGCCATGGGGTCGCCGGCCGCATCGACTTACACGCCCCAGGCGCCGCATCCCTATATGCAGAAAACGCGCACGCTCGATTTTTGCCTGATCCTCGAGGGCGAGGTCACGCTGGTGCTGGACACCGCCGAGGTGCAGCTTGCGGCCGGGGATACGGTGGTGCAGCGGGGAACCAATCACGCCTGGAGCAACCGGTCGGACCGACCCTGCACCATCGCGATCTCATCACACGACGCCGCGAATTGAGGCGACGCTGCGGGGCCGCGGTCGAGACAGCGTCGACGACGAGTTGCTCCGTGGCTACCGGTCCACGGTCGCGCGGATGTAGACCCAGATCGATTCGATCTGCTCCATGTCGAGCGCGCCGCGCCATGGCGGCATCTGCCGCTTGCCGTCGAGCACAGCGCCGACGAAACGATCGCGGTCTTCATTGCGCAGCCGGCGGAGGTCGAAGGTCACGCCGCCGCTGGTGTTGCGCAGGCCTTCGCCGTGGCAGTTCGAACAATAGTCGGAATAGACCCGCTCTCCGGCCGCGATCTGCGCTGCCCCGGCGGTTTGGGCGGGCGACATGGAAGGCCGGTGGATGAAGGAGAAAACGGCGGCGACAGCCAGGAGCCGCAGGGTGTGGTATTTCATTCCTCGTCCGTCACTCAACTCCAAGCGTATTGCGAATAGTTGCCGAGCCCTGCCCTCTCGGCCCGCTCACGACGGCAGACCGCTGCTGCTCACGCGCAGGCGATGACCGAACCTAGCCCAGGCCAAGCAGTGGGGCGACACCATGCGTCGGAGCACGCTGTCGCCTCGCCGGTGTCTCGCGCCGATCAATCCTCGAACAGCTTGAAGGTCCACAGCGAGCCGCCGGCTGGAACCTTGGCAACGTTGGGATCGCCCATCTTGAGTGCGTAGACGCCGCCGATCCCGCTTGTCACGGTGACGTATTGCTTGCCGTCCTTTTCCCAGGTGATGGGCTGACCGACGATCCCCGACGGCGTCTGGAACTGCCAGACGATCTTTCCGGTGTCGGCATCGACGGCGATGAACTCGCCGGTCAACATGCCCGTGAACACGAGGCCGCCGGCGGTCGCAAGGGTACCGGCGATGTTCGGGCTCTTGAACGGCAGCTCCCACTTGGCCTTGCCCGTGAGCGGATCGATCGCCCGCAGGTGGCCGCGCTTGTCGGCGTCGAACACCGCGGGAAATTTCACCCCGTAGTGGGGCTGGCCAGCCTTGAGATTGGCGACTTGGTCGACCGGAGCGGGTTCGTAGTCCATGCCCCAGTCGTTGGTGTTGATGTAGAGGAGCCGTCTGGTCGGATCGAACGACATCGGTCCCCAGTTCTTGCCGCCGGACACCGCAGGAAAGATGCGTTGCTTCTCTCCCTTGTCGACGACAGCCTTCGTCTCGGCGCTCCAGACCGGCCGGCCGGTCTCCTTGTCGATCCCATCGGCCCAATTCACCTTGACGAAGGCGTTGGCGGCCACGAGCTTGCCGGTCCCGCGTTCGATCACATACAGGTAGCCGTTGCGGTCCGCGTGCATGATGACTTTGCGCGTTGCGCCATCGACAGGGAGCTCAGCCAGGATCCACTCGTTGACTCCGTCGTAGTCGAACGGATCGCCGGGCGTCATCTGGAAGTGCCAGACCACCTTGCCGGTCTTGGGCTGAATCGCCAGCACGGAGTTGGTGTAGAGATTGTCCCCCTTGCGGTTGAGCGGATTCCACGGAGCCGGATTGCCGGTGCCCCAGTAGACGAGATCGAGATCGGGGTCATAGGAGCCGGTGACCCAGGTCGAGCCGCCGCCCTGCTTCCAGGTATCGCCAGGCCAGGTCTCGGAGCCGGGCTCGCCCTTCGCGGGGATCGTATAGGTGCGCCAGAGCGACTTGCCGGTCTGTGCATCGAATCCTTCGAGATAACCGCGGATGCCGTATTCGGCGCCCGCAACTCCCGCGATGACGACGCCGTTCGCCACCAACGGCGCCACCGTCATGGAGTAGCCGTCCTTCGGATCCGATGATTTCGTGCGCCAGACCTCCTTGCCGGTCTTGGCATCGAGCGCGATCACGTTGGCGTCGAGCGTGGTGCGGTAGAGCTTGCCGTCGAACAGCGCAGCGCCGCGGTTGACGATGCCGCAGCAAACGACCCGCGTCGTCTCCGGCGGATATTCGACCATGGTCTTCCAGATTTCCCGGCCGGTCAGCGCATCGACGGCCACGGTCTTCTCATGGTCGGTGAGAAAGACCACGCCGTCCTTCACCAGGGCCTGACCCTCGAGCCCGCGATTGTCGGCGAGGCTGTACGACCATGCCGGCACCAGCCGCTTGACGGTCTGGCGATTGATCTGGGTGAGCGGGCTGAAGCGGTGCTGGCTATAGCCCATGCCGTAGGTGAGCACGTCACCCGGCGTCTTGTCGTCGTTCTTGAGCTCATCTGCGGTTTGGGCAAGCGCCATCATCGGGAGTGCCGTGCTCACGAGCGCGGCCAGCAGCATAGATCGCATCATGATGTCTCCTCCTGTTCGAAACCGGCCGCGTTGTCTGTTGTTATCCGCCTGACCGGCGGGGCCGTCCGATCGCTCGACTATAGCGCGCGCCTGCGACGATGTGGACGGGAAAATGCTGGTACGCCGTTGCGGTGGCAAAGGCGACGGCATTTGCAAGCGGCGCAAGCTATGGCATCGTCTTACGATGCGTCCGATGCTGCGTCTCGTCCTGACAGCCATCGTCGTGTTTGCCGGTGCGACCAGCGCCACGGCTGGCGATCGCATCCGTCTTGCAGTGCAAAAGACCGGAACGCTCGCGTGGGAGCTCGACGTCATCAAGACGCATGGTCTCGATCGCAAGCTCGATCTGGTCATCGAACCCGTCGAACTCGCCTCGACCGAAGCCGGCAAGATCGCGCTCAAGGGCGGCTCGGCCGATCTGATGCTGTCGGATTGGCTGTGGGTCGCGCGCGAGCGCTCGCTCGGCGATGGCCTGGTCTTTTATCCCTCGTCGAGCACCCTCGGCGCAGTGATGGTGCCTGCACAATCCGCGATCAGGGAGCTCACCGATCTCAAGGGCAAGAAGCTCGCGGTCGCGGGCGGTCCGCTGGACAAGAGCTGGCTGCTCCTGCAGGCGCTGGCACGCCGCGCCGGAATCGATCTCAGAAAGCAGGCCACGGTGGTCTATGGTGCGCCTCCCCTCCTGGCGGAGAAGGCGCTGCAGGGTGAGATCGACGCCACGCTGACGTTCTGGAATTTCTGTGCCGATCTTGAAAGCAAGGGGCAAAAGCGCGCGATCGCCATGGACGACGTCATGAAAGGCCTCGGGGCGAAGGGACCGGTCGCCATCGTCGGCTATACCTTCGATGGCGGCTGGGCAGCGCGCAATCGCTCGACGGTCGATCGCTTCCTCGAAGCTACCCGTCAGGCCAAGGCCATTCTGGCCTCGTCGGAGGCCGAGTGGCAGCGGCTCGCCCCGCGGATCCGCGTCACCGATGCGGGCGCGCTCGCCATCTACCGCCAGCGCTACGGCGAAGGCATCGTGCGTCGGCCGATCGCCGAAGAAGAGGCCGACGCGCGGGCTCTGTACCTCGTGCTCGCCGAGATCGGTGGGACTGAGCTGGTCGGACCAGCGCGCGAGCTCGCGGCCGGAACCTTCTACCGTCCCGCCGCGGGGGAGTGAATTTGGGCGCGCAGGCTCCTCTCCCTCATTCTGCTCATCGCGGCGTGGTACGCCGGCTCGCAGCTGGCAGGCGCGCGCCTGCTTCCGGATCCCGAGGCTGTGGCGCTTGCCATCGTGGATGAAGCCCGCTCGGGCGCGCTCGCATTCAACCTCGGCGCCACGCTCGCGCGCGTCGCGGTGGCATTCACCCTTGCCATGGCGCTCGGCTCGGTGATCGGCCTGGTCATGGGCCGGTCGCGGCTCGCCGACCGGTTGGGCGATCCCTGGCTGATCGTGCTGCTCAACCTGCCGGCCCTGGTGATCATCGTGCTCGCCTATGTCTGGGCTGGCCTGACGGAAACCGCGGCGATCGCGGCGGTGGCGTTGAACAAGCTTCCGATCGCGACCGTGACCGTGCGCGAAGGCGCGCGCTCGCTCGATCGGGCCCTCGACGACATGGCCGAGGTTTTCCGCATGGGAGCATGGACCCGCATGCGGCACGTCATATTGCCGCAGCTCGCCCCTTATCTCGCCGCCGCCGCCCGCTCCGGCCTGTCCCTGGTCTGGAAGATCGTGCTCATTGTGGAACTGCTCGGGCGCCCGAACGGCGTCGGCTTCGAGATCGGCGTCGCGTTCCAATTATTCGACGTCACCCGTATCCTGGCCTATGCTCTCGCCTTCGTCGCCGTCATGCTGGCGATCGAAACGTTTCTGGTGCAGCCGCTTGAACGACATGTCTCCCGCTGGCGTCCGAGATCGGCTTAACGTCAGCATCAAGCAAAAATCCTATCGCGCTGCGTCGGGAGAACAACTCCTGGTGCTCGGCGAGCTTGCGTTCAGCCTTGCCAATGGCGAGGTGGCCGCGCTGGTGGGACCGTCGGGTTGCGGCAAGACCACGCTGCTGCGGATCATTGCGGGGCTCGATCGCGATTTCGAGGGCAATGTGGAACTCCCGGCGCATGGCACGCTCGGCATGGTGTTCCAGGAGCCGCGGCTGCTGCCGTGGCGAACGGTCGAACAGAACGTGCGGCTTGCTGCGCCGCAAGCCACCGATGCCGCGCTCGACACGCTGTTCCAGGCACTCGGCCTCACGGCCCATCGCGAGCATTATCCCGGCGAGCTTTCGCTCGGGCTCGCCCGACGGGTGGCGCTGGCGCGCGCCTTCGCGGTCGAGCCCGATCTTCTGCTGCTGGACGAGCCGTTCGTGTCGCTCGACGACGCGCTGGCGGCGCGGCTGCGCGACGAGCTTGCCGACCTCGTCAACCGCCGTCCCGTCACGACGCTGCTGGTGACCCACAACGTCGAAGAGGCCATTGGGCTCGCCGACCGGCTGCTGCTGCTCTCGCTCGGTCCTGCACGCGTCCTCGGCGACGTTCCGGTCACGCGCCCGCGCACGCCACGCACGCCGCAGGAGCTCGCCGCCATGCGCGAGGAGATCGCGGAGCGGATCAACCAGGCCTATCTGTGAGGGCTCCCGGAATCGGGATGTCTCGTTCGCTCAGACCGGTTGCACGGTACGGCGGAACATGCCGCGCTGGGGATCGTAGCCCTTCACCGCCAGCAGAAAGAACACCACCGTCGACGCGACGACGACCAACGCGGACGTCGGCTCGAACATGCCGTAGAGCGCAAACCGGATCAGCTCGACCGCATAGGTGAAGGGATTGGCGAGCGATACCAGATAGAGAAACTCCGAGCCCCCCTCGCGCAGCCGCCACAACGGATAGAGCGCGGACGAGAAGAAGAACATCGGAAACATCACGAAGTTCATGGCGCCGGCGAAATTCTCGACTTGCCTGATATAGACCGAGAGAAACAGCCACAGCGCCCCGAGCATCAGCCCGGAGACGACGAGTGCGGGCAGCACGTAGAGCCAGCCGCTCCAATCGAAGGTCACGTCGAACAGCATGCAGACGGCGAGAAAGACATAGCAGGTGATCACCGACAGCGCCGTACCGGCGACGAGCTTGCAGGCGAGCAGCACCCAGCGTGGCAGCGGCGCCGTGAGCAGAAGCCGCATCACCCCCATCTCGCGGTCATAGACCATGGACAGCGACGACTGCATGCCGTGAAACAGCAGGATGATCCCCAGCAGCCCCGGCACGATGTAGACCTGATAGGTGATGTAAGTCTTGTAGGGCGGAATGATCGAGACGCCGAACACGTTGTAGAAGCCGGCGGCAAACACCGCGAGCCACATCAGCGGGCGGACCAGAGCCGACAGCAGCCGGCCGCGCTGCTGCACGAACTTGATGATTTCCCGGGTGGTGAGGGCGCGAAGGGCACGGGCGGCGTGGGCTATCTGCATGCTGTGCCAGTCCTTTTCTCAATCGGCGGCGGTGCCGAGCGAGGTCGTCGCGCCAGTCCTCTACTCACGGAAGCGACAGCCGTCACTTGTTCAAGCGGCAGGGTGTCTCCGGTTCATCATCACCGAGCGTATCGAGATCGTTGGTCTTGTGGAGAAAACCTTCGACCGGCGCGCGCGCGATGACGGAATAGGGCGCCGCGAGCAGGACCGCCTGGCGCAGCTGGTGATCCCACGCCCGCACGCTGACGGCGAGCCCCTTGTTGCCGTCGAAGGTCCCTTCGTCGAGAATGAATTTTCGCTGCTTGTCGAACTCCACGGAACGCGTGCGCAACGCCGCCTGCAGCACCATCTTGACCGCGATCCACGCCGCCCAGTCCGTGCCCTCCATGTGGCGGCCGGCGGTAAGCTTCTGGAAGCGGGAGTTCACCTGCGGCGCGCCGTTATGCTCCCAGGTCCAGTGCCAGGCGGTGGCTTCGAGATCGATGCTGCCGACCACCGGCCGGGCCCGCACGGTGTGGTACGGGACCTGGCGGGCAAAATCGAAGGCATGGTCGGCCACGAACACAACATCGTAGTCGCGGTTGATGGCGCTGAGCAGCGCCGGATCATTTTTTTCCCGTTCGCGCGGATCGGTGCCGGGTTTGAATTGCTGGCGTGCAACGATGCGCGCGCCGAATTTCTTCGCTGAATTCTCGAACGCCTTGACCATCGTCGCATCGGCCGGGAGCGGGCCCTCGAAGACGAGAAGATTGCTCCACTTGCGCGAGACCAGATACTGCACCAGCCCATCCATGCCCATGGCAAGACTCGGCAGCGTGTGCACGAACTGCGCGGCGCAGACGTCGCGCCGCAATGCGTCGTCGGCCGCCGTTGCGTTGAAGATCAGGACGTCGCGGCCGCGAACCGCGGCCGCCAGAGGCTTGAACGCGTCCGCCGGGGCGTCGACGATGAAGAAATGGATCCCGCGCGCATCCCGCGCCTGCACCACCGCGGGCGCGACCTCGGCCGGCGACGCCACGCTGATCCGCTCAAGGGTGAACTCGGTCTTCAGCACACGCGTGAGCGCCTGCGCCTCGTCGAGGCCGACTTGCGCACCGGCAAAGGGGCGCTCGCGGCTCTTGAGCACCAGACGCCCATAGCCCGTGATCGGCTCGTAGCGGGGATCGCCGGACACTTCGACATAGCCGATGGTGACGCGCTGCGGCGCGGCCGGCGGCGGCTGTTGCGCGAATGCCGATTGCGCCAGGCTCGCAACGACGACGCCACTCAACTGCAGCGCACCAGTTGCGCCACGAGCGCGTCCTGCGGCGGTTAGGCGTAGGAAGAAGTTGACCGAGCTTGGGGAAAGCAAGCGGCAAAGCAATGCTACAGCGGTTCTCGGTCGAACGGACGCAGGATGGCAGCCACAGTCTCTCCTCCGTCATTGCCGGGCTTGACCCGGCAATCCATCTTATTCGCAAAACGCATCTTACGAAGCGGATGGATCGGCGGGTCAAGCCCGCGGGTGACGCCGGAGAATGGATAAGAGCTGAGACAATTCGAACGGCAGCCGCTTTAATCATCGATGACCACACCCCAGGGAATACGGCCGACGGGGACAGACACGATCGGTTTGCGGCTCTTGGTATCGATGACGGTAATGTCGTCGCCGAAGCCGTTGGCGACAAAAAGCCTGGTCTCGTCGCGCGAGAGCGTGATGCCCCAGGAGCGCTTGCCGACCAGGATGTAGCCTTGGATCTTACGCGTCGGCACGTCGACCACGGCCACATGCGCGGCATGGCCGAGAGTGACATAGGCGGTCTTGCCATCCTTGGTCATCACCAGGCCGACGGGGGTAACGTCGGTCTTGCGCATGCCCGGGGGCAAGAACTCGATCTTGCCCGTGACGGCGAAGTTGGCGCGATCGATAATGTAGACCTCGCCCGACAGCTCCGCCGTGACCCACAGCTCCTTGCGATCGGGCGTCGCGGCGAACCGGCGTGGCCGCGTTCCCACCACCACGTCCTGCGTTACATGCCCGCCCTCCGCGTCGACCAGGTGGATGAGGTCGCCCACTTCCGACGTCACATAGAGGAATTTGCCGTCCTCGCCGAGGAAGACGCCCTCGGGTTCGGCGCCAGTCGGCACCTCGTGCACGATGATGTTCTGGTCGATATCGATGATCGACAGCGAGGAGCCTTCTTCGTTGGCGACGTAAATCCGCCGGCGCTTTTCGTCCAGGGCAAAGGTCTCGGGGCTCGGTCCGGTGGCGAGCTTGCCGACCACTTCGAGCTTGGCCACGTCGATGATGTCGATGACGTCATCGTCGCCGCAAGCGACGTAGAGCTTGGTATGGTCGGCATTGAAATGCATGTCGCGCGGACGGCGCGAGACCTTGATGTCCTTGACCACTTGATACGTTTTGGGATCGATGACGATGAGATTGTTCGTCTTCTCGTTGCTGACGAAAATCAGGCCGGTGTCCTTGGCATAGGATTGACCCGGCATGAGCGCCGGTACAACCAGGGCAAGGAGGAACGCCAACATCCGCGAAACCGGAACCCGCATGACAAGTCCATTCGTTGCGTCGCCGCCAGCGTACGCCGTATTAAAGAGCCCGGGCAACACCATGGTCGAACGGTCCGAATCTACCCCTGCCTTGCTGCTCGAGCGCGTAGTCAAGAGCTACGGGCCCGTTCGCGCCGTGGATGGCGTGAGTCTCGTAGCCCAACCCGGAGAGTTCATCGCCTTGCTCGGTCCAAACGGCGCCGGCAAGACCACGCTGTTCCAGTTGCTCTCCGGCCTGTTCACGGCCGATTCCGGACGCATCGAAGTGATGGGCCACGACATGGCGCGCGACCCGGTCCCGGCGCTTGGCGCGGCTCGGTATCGTCTTTCAGCAGCCGACGCTCGACCTCGAGCTTTCCGTCACCGCGAACCTCCTCTTTCACGCCGGCTTGCACGGAATCCCACGCGCCGTGGCACAGGCCCATATCGAAAAGGAGCTTGTGCGGCTCGGACTTGCCGAGCGCGCCCACGACAAGACCTCGCAACTCTCCGGCGGCAATCGCCGCCGCGTCGAACTGGCGCGCGCACTCCTGCATGGGCCGCACCTGTTGCTGATGGACGAGGCGACCGTCGGCCTCGACCCGCAAAGCCGCAGCGATCTGCTCAAGCTCATGCTCAACATGCGCGCGGAGCGCGCGGTCGCGGTTCTGTGGGCAACGCACCTGTGTGACGAGGTCCCCGATGCCGATCGGGTTATCGTGCTGCATCGCGGCAAGGTGCTGGCGGATACGACGCCGGCAAAGCTCATCGCGGCCAGCGGGAGCGCGACCATCGAAGAGGCGTTCCTGGCGATGACGGGCCGCGACTCGACACCCTAACGCGAGGCGAGGCGCTCAACTCCGCACACATGGCACGGTGTCGCGCCTTCGCCCTCCCCGTGCGAGGTTCATGGCTTGGCCGGCAATGTCGGCACCGGCATGGGGCTGAACTCGAGCCGTTGCGCCTGTTGCAGCAGCCGGAACTGATCTTGGTCGACCGTGGTCAGGCCGGGATCAACGCGACTTCCCGATCGCTCGTCGTCCGATTTGCCCTCTTGCTGCTTTTCGCTGCTGGCGAGGTCATCGGCCAAACCCTGCTGCGGCTTGCCGCTCATGATCTCGTCGCGCGCCTTGGCGGTCCGGTCGGCGAGCGGGCGCGAATAGGGCAACCGATATGATCGCGGCACCCCGTCCGGAACGTTGTTCTCGTCCACCTCTTCGATCCAGAGGTAGATGGCTCCGGGGTTTGAGCTCTTGAGGTCCGGCTCGACCACCCGCACCCACAGCAATTGGAATCGCGCCGGCAGTTGCCCTGCGCGTGGCCAGCCGAGCAATCCCTTGGTGGCGAAGAACACTTCCACGAAGAACAGCGAAGTCACCACGATCACGCTGGCTTTCACCCACCAGGCAAAGCGCGATGAAAGCCCGAGCGTCAGCAGCAGCACGCAGATGACGACATAGGCGGCTGATATGGCCAGCACGGTCGATGTCATCGACGCCTCCGCCGCGCGTCATTTCGCCGTACGGCGAACGCTGCGGGTCAATTGGATCAGCGATTTTTCGCGATGGCTCACGTCGACCACGTTGCCGTTGTCGGCGATCCTGAAGCGTACCGCCGTTCTTTCGTGCCCGGTGTGGTCGAGGGTTATGGTGTCGTAATGCACGACCGCGAGGGCCGGGTTGACCTTCTCGACCTTGACCGCGACCGGCACCGGCGCACCGGTCGTGGCAAGATAGTGGTTGACGTTGACGGTGTATTCGCCCGGCACGATACCGCGAATGCTCACCGTCTCCTGCCGAATAGGGCTCGACAGCTTCTTGCCGTTCACGACGATGGTATTGTTCAGCCCGCCCCGGTCGTCGCGGTCGAGCACCATGAAACCGGCCTCGCGCGCGTGATACCAGACGATGTTGCCGACGGGGTCCTCGGTATAAAGGTCGATATCGTCGGGATGGCTGTCCGGCCAGGTGAGGGTGATGAGGAACTCGGCCTTGGTGTCGATCTTGCCCGACTTCGCTTCCGGGTTCATGACCAGCAGCGCAATGAAAAAGAGAAAGGCAACGACCTGCAGCGCCTTGAACAGCATGACGCTGAAAGGATCGAACTTCTCGCGCGGATAATTCCCGAAACTATCCATCCACTTCCCGTTCGAGAACGGAGACGACGAAAACCTCGGTAAGGTCGGTGGCGAGCCCGAACAGCTTCGCCGTCGCCCCATCGAGCATGTAATACTGCGTCTGCACCAGGATCGACCCGATGAGACCGCTGAGCGTCGTATACATGGCGACAGCCATGCCGTCACTCATCAGCCCCATCGAGCTCTTCACCGACGCGCGATCGGCCGCATCGAGGCCCGCGATCGGAGCCAGCATCAAAATGAAACCGATGATGGTGCCGAGAAGGCCGAGTTTCATCAGCGCATCGCTCGCGAACGACCCGAGTTGGTTCGGACCGCGCAGCGCATCGGCGAGGCCGCGCAGCAGCAGGGTCTGATCGAGCCGGTGACGTCCCTGCAGAGTCGCCTTGAGAATGAGATTGCGAATATGGTCGGTGATCTGCCCGGGAGGGAGCCGCGTGCCGTCGACCGTCACGACATCTCCCGCCACGACGCGCAGATCCGGCACGCCCCGGCTGACCAGCGAAAACACGCGTTGTGCGTTGTCCATCTCGCGCGAGATCACCGCGGTGCGCACGAAGCAGTGCACCGTGGCCAAGATGTAGAGCACGCCGATGATCGCGGAAATATAGGTCTTGTCGCTCGCCAGCATCAAATGAAACAGGCCGTAGTACCAGGCGAGGATGAAGCCGAACGCAGATACCCCGGTGAACATCAGCCAGCGCAGGAGCGGCAGATGATCATTGGGAAATTCGCGTTCCAGGAGGCTTACTGTCATCGCCGGATTTGCCGTTTTGCGAGGCTCAAAACCGTTTCGATAGTGACGTGGGCGCGGTCCCTGTCAAGGTTGGTTCTTTCCTGCGCGGCGGCGCCGCCGCGTGGCATCCGGGGCAAAGATCTGCGATTGCTCCTCCGAGACGTCGTCCCAGGCGCTGGCTGCGCCGGGAAAACTCGATGTGAAGAAGGGGCGAGTCATTCTCGGCGGCCATTGCTACACTGCGCACAATCCTTTGCTGCTTCGGGAGACCGCTCCGCCATGCAATCGTTCGCCAAGCTGAAAGTCGTCCTTACCACCCTGGTGCTGGTCGCGACGTCATCGATGGCTTTGGCAGAAGCGAGCAGACCGACGCGCTTCTGGAATCTGACCCGGCATACGATCTCCGAACTCTCTCTGGCGCCAGCCGGCACCACCGACTTCGGTCCCAATCAGTGCAAGAACGACAAGGACGGCACCGTCGATCCGGACGAGCGTCTGCGGATCACCGGCGTTGCGCCGGGGATGTATGACGCGAAACTCAAGGATGTCAGCGGCCGTTCCTGCCTGGTGCGCAATGTCAAAGTGGAAGCCGGCGAAATCTTCTCGATCGAGGAGAAAGAGCTGACGTCCTGCACGCGCTGATGAGACCGTGGGCGTCTTCCCACCCTGCTGTGCGGCCGCGATCCCGACGACCTGGAAACCGGAAATCAGCAGGCCCTCGTCGCACGCGCCCGGCTCACTTCCTCGGCTCAGCCATGCAACGAGGGATATTGACCCCAGATTGCACACGGGACTACGCTTCATCCACTGGGGACTGAGACAGCTCGCCAGCAACAAACAATTAATTGCCGGGCCCTGAGGCACCGGCGATGACGGGAGGATGGCCATGAAGACTCTGGCTTTCGCTGGTGCCTTGACCTGTTCGTTGCTCGCGGCGACCGCGCTCTCGCCCGTGCAATCGGCCGACATGACCCACGAGCGCGCGCTCAACGTCAGCAAGGAGCCGCACAACTGGCTGCTGCATCACGGCAATTACGAAGGCTGGCGGTTCTCGCAGCTCAAGCAGATCAACGCCGAGAACGTCAAGAATCTCAGGGTGGCATTCACCGTTGCGCTCGGCGGCTATGAGAGCGGCGGCCGCTACAAGCACGGCAACCTGCAGGCCACCCCCATCGTCGAAGACGGCATGATGTACGTGACCGACGGCTGGGGCTCGGTCTATGCCATCGACGTTGCCGGCGGCAAGAAGGGCGTGATCAAGTGGAAGTTCGACCCCGGCACCGATCGCGCCTGGGCCGGCGACGTGGCCTGTTGCGGCGTCAACAATCGCGGCGTGGCGCTGTGGAAGGACAAGATCATCTCGATCTCGCTCGACGGCCGCCTGTTCTCGCTCAACAAGGCGACCGGCGAGATGGTGTGGGAGCGCAAGGTCGCGGACCCTGCGATCGCCGAGACCCTCACGCTCGCCCCGTTGGTGGTTCGCGACCTCGCGATTGTCGGCAGCGCAGGCGGGGAATTCGGTATCCGGGGATGGATCGACGCCACCGACCTCAACACCGGCAAGCAGGCCTGGCGTACCTTCACGATCCCGGGCGCCGGCGAACCCGGCAACGAGACCTGGAAGGACGGCAAGGAGCGGTGGAAGCACGGCGGCGCCTCGGTGTGGGAGACCGCCACCTACGATCCCGAAAGCGACACCTTCTACCAGGGCATCGGCAATGCCGGTCCCGACTGGGATCCGGAATACCGGCCCGGCGACAACAAATGGGCGGCGAGCGTGCTGGCGCTCAGCGCGACCGACGGCAAGATCAAATGGGGCTATCAGTACACCCCGAACGATCCCTACGACTTCGATGAGATTTCCGAGCATCCGATCATCAACGCCAAGGTCAACGGCGAAGACCGCAAGCTCGTGGTCCATGCCGCGCGCAACGGCTTCTACTATGCGCTCGACCGCACCAACGGCTCCTTTGTCACCGGCAAGCAATACGTCGATCAGCTGAACTGGACGCCCGGCCTCGATCCCAAGACCGGCCGGCCGCTCAACTACAACCCCAACACTGACGTGCAGGAATACGCCCCGGGCAGCCACAGCTCGCGGGCCAGGCCCACCAGCGACCGGCTGTGCCCGTCGCACTACGGCGGCAAGAACTGGGAGCCCGGCGCCTACAATCCCGAGCTCAATCTGCTGTACATTCCCTCGATCGAGGGCTGCAACACCGTCGAGACCGTGGAGCAGAAGGACTTTGTCGACCAGGGCGGCCCGATCAAACCGCGCGAGCGGTTCGCGGGCGGCGCGGGCAAGCCTACCGAACGCCTCTACGGCAGTCTCAAAGCGCTCGATCCGGCCACCGGCGAGACCAAGGTCCGGCTGAAGCTGGAATATCCGAACTACAGCGGCGCGCTCGCAACCGCCGGCAATCTGGTATTCCTCGGCCACTACGACGGCTCGTTCACGGCGCATGACGCCAAGACCCTGCAGGAGCTCTGGAGCTTCAACATGGGCACCGGCATCAATGCACCGGCCGTCACCTACGCCGTTAACGGCAAGCAGTACGTCGCCGTTCTGGTGGGATCGCGCCAGGCACTCAATGTCTGGCAGCACGCCCCCGAGCTCAAGAACACGGCGACCGCATCCATGCTGTATGTGTTCGAGCAGCCGTGACCGATTGTACAGACACGCACGCCGGCGCGAGTTCGCGCCGGCGTTTCGTCCCATGAAGATCGGAAGCCTGACGTTCGCGACTGCGGTAGTGACCGTGCTGCTCGCAGCCGGAAGCTTTCCCGCCTGCGCGCAAGCCCCGCTCTCGCCCGAGGACGCGCGCGCGCTCGAATACGGCAAGGAAATCTACAAGATCAAGGCGAACTGCCAGTTCTGCCACAAATGGGACGCCTCGGGCGATACCGGCTATGGCGGCGTTGCGCTGTCGCTGCGCAAGACCGCGCTCACGCCCGAGCAGTTCGCCGAAGTGGTCAAATGCGGCCGGCCCGGCACCGCCATGCCTTTTCACGATCAGTTCGCCTATACCGACAAGCGGTGCTACGGCGTCACGCGCGCGGAGCTCGGCAAGGACGCACCCCTGCTGGGCGAATCCCTGCAGCCGCGCGAGATCGACGCGGTCGTCAAATATCTTTACGCCAAGGCGGTCGGGCGCGGGCCGGCGACGTACGAGGACTGCGTCGAATTCTGGGGCCAGGACACGCGCCAGTGCGAGCCGATGAAAAAGTGATCCGCACGCGCGCGTACGCAGGGTGGCTTGCGGTCGCCATCGTCGCAGTGCTCGCGCATTCCCAGGCCCAGGCGCAGGGAAGGCCCGATCCCGGCGAAATCCGCGGCTTGAAGCTCGGTCTCAAGGCGCAATCGATGACCCTCGACGGTTTCGGCGATCTCGCCTGCGGCAGCAACGGCGGCCCGCCGCGGCAGAAGCTCGAGGGTTGGTCGGAATTCAGGAAGTGCCGGGCCGAAGACAATGGTCTGCACGAAGTCTATGCGCGCTTCGACGACGAGGATGAGTATATCGGCAAGGCCATCGAGGAGCCGCGCTATGCGCGCGGCAAGACCGGAACGAGGGTAGCCGGGCATCCGGTGATCTTGTCGGCGCTGTTCGATCGCGACGGGGTGCTGCGGGTCCTGCGGTTCGTCACCGATCCGCGCGCGCCTTCCCATGAGCGGCGCATGGCGCACCTGTTGCGGCTTGCGGCCATCAATCGCTACGAGCCGGACGGATGGACCTGCACGGATTTTCCGCCTGCGGAGGGCGAAACCCCCGTCGGCGGCGTCTTCATCAAGCAGCGCTGCGAAAAGACGACGCCCGGGCGCCGCCTCGTTGTGGACACGCGTTTTCTGCGCAAACCCGGCCAGAGCGACAACGATCCCGTGACCGGCGAATACCGCGCGGGCGCGTTCGAGAGCTCGACACGTTTCGAGATCCTTGATCCCAGCTATCGTTGACCGAGGCGTGCGAATGGCGGGGCGAGTGGCCCTGCTCGCTATCCGCCATTCGCGACGTCGCTATCGTCCCTCCGATTGCCGCGGAAACGGGATAAACCCGTCGCGGTTCGGCATTTTCACCTTCGGCAGCGATTGGGCATCGAGCGCGTCGTCGGCTCCGATCACTCCGTTGAGATGAAGGATGTAGGCGGAGACCGCGTAGACCTCATCACCGGTCAGGGACTTGCTTTCGTTGAACGGCATCGCCCGCCGGATGTAGTCGAACAGCGTGGTGGCGTAGGGCCAGTAGCTGCCGACCGTTTTCACCGCCGGCCGATCGGAGGCGATGGTGCCGAAGCCGCCGACCAGCACGTCATTGGGACGGCCCGCGCCCTTTTCGCCGTGACAGGCCTGGCACTTCGCGACGTAGACCGCTTCACCTTGCGCCGGAGTTCCGCGGCCGGGCGGAAGGCCGCCGCCGTCGGGACCTATGCTGATATCCCAGGAGGAGAGGTCGCCGGGGGCGATCGGCGCGCCGAAGCGAGGACCGTCGGCCGAGAGCACAGGCGCGGCGGCGCAGATCATTGCCGCGCCGACCATCATCACCGCCGCGCGGGACGCGACCCGATCAAGCGAATGCATTGCTCGCCTCCCCTTTGTCGTCGATCCGCCAGCTGCTGATGGCGTTGTAGTGATACTGCCCGCGCAGTCCGCGCTCCGCCACGAATTGCGCGCGGGTGGGCTGCATCCGGCCGGTATCGTCGGTCGCACGGCTTTGCAGGATGGCCGGGCCGCCGCTCCACTGCCAGGGAGCGCGAAAGCGCGTGAGCGCCTTCGGCAGCACCGGCTCCTGCAGCGCGGCAGGCGCCCAGCTGTTGCCGCCATCGGCCGACACCTCGACCTGGCGGATGCGACCCTGCCCCGACCAAGCCAGGCCGGCGATCTCGTAGAAGCCCGTCCCCCGTAACGCGAGGCCCGGCGAGGGATGGGTGATGATCGACTTCACCTCCATCGGGAACACGAATTGCCAAGCTTTTCCGTCCGGCAGCAGAACGGTGTATTTCGAAGTCTCATCCTTGGCCATGACCGGAGCCTCGGTGAGCTTCAGCCGGCGCAGCCATTTCACGTTCATGTTGCCTTCGAAGCCGGGCAGCAGCAGCCGGATCGGATAGCCGTTCGAGGGACGCACCCGCTCGCCGTTCTGATAGAGACAGACGAGCGCGTCATCCATGCACTTGGCGAGCGGCACGCTGCGGCTCATCGCGGCGGAGTCGGCGCCCTCTGCCACCACCCATTTCGCGCTCGGCTCGACGCCAGCCTCGTCGAGCAACGTCGCGAGCCGCACGCCGGTCCATTCCGCACAGGAGAGCAAGCCATGAATGGCTTGCGCATTGCCCGGCTGCGCTTGCGCGGTGTTGAGCGCGCCCGAATTGCCGGCGCATTCGATGAAGGCGATGCGCGACTCCATGGGATAGCGCGACAGCGCCTCGAGCGTGAACACCAGCGGCTGTTTCACCAGGCCATGGATCAGCAGCCGGTGCTGGTCGGGGTCGATGTCGGGCGTCCCGGAATGGCTGCGGTCGAAATGCAGGCCGTTCGGGGTGATGGTCCCGTTGAGGAGTTGAAGCGGGGTGCGCGCGGTGCCGATGCCCTGGGTCGCGGGGTTGGCTGGAGGGGCAATGCTCCGCACCACCTTGCTCTCGAACCGCGACGGCTGGCCGTAGCCGGAAAACGCCGCGCCCGGCTGCTTCATCCAGTTCGGCACGGGTAGCGGCTCCGCCTGCGCCTCGACCACGCCCGCACCGGCGGCTGCGGCGACCAGCGCACCTTCAAGAAAGACCCGCCGGTCGAGAATGCCGTTCGCGGCGGCCCGCTCGGGCTGCCACTCCTTGTTGTTTCCGTGCTTGCGCATTTGCTGCTCCGTTTTGGTTTTTGGAGATCGGTGATCACTCCGCGCGCTTGCCGTCCGGCATGATGGCGGCGTCGAATTTTGCACCTTCGGTCAGCGCGTCGGTCAGGATGGCGTTGCCGAGATTCGCGCCCTCGAGATTGGCGCCGCGCAGGTCGGCAGCGTTGAGCTTGGCGCCGAACAGATCGACACCCGAAAGATTGGCGTTGCGCAGATCGGCGCCGGTGAGATCGGCCTCCACCATGTCGCCCATGGTGAAGTCGATGCCAGAGAGATCCATCCCGCGCAGGTTCTGGTTGTCGAGCTTGACGGAACGCATATCGGCGCCCTTGAGCCTCGCACCGGCGAGCCGGGCGCCGCGCAGGTCGGCGCGCACGAGGTTGGCGCCCTCGAGATTCGCCTGGTTGAGGCGTGCACGTCCAAGCCGCGCACCCTGCAGGTTCGCCTGTGCAAGATTGGCACTGGCGAAGTCACCCTCGTACAGCAGCGCATCGGTCAGGTTCGCGCCGGACATATCAGCCCATTTGGCATCGACGAGGTTGAGATTGGCATCCTTGAGATTGGCGCCGGCCAGATCCGCGCGTACCAGCGTCGCGCGGAACAGGCTCGCGCCCGAGAGATCGGCGTTCCTGAGCTTGGCGCGATCGAGCTTGGCGCGCTTGAAGTCGCGCCCGTTGAGATCGCGCGCGGAAAGATCGCATTCGATGCAGTTCTTGGTGGTGCCGGCGAGAAACGCATCGGGATCGGCGGCCATCGCCGGCGCGCACAGCATCGCCGCCGCGACGCCGAGCAACCATCCCGTCATCCGCCAGCGAATGGGCACGATCCCAACTCCCTTCTGTCAGCAGCATAGTCCTGTTGCACGCCGGTGATCTACCCATCGCGTCGTTAAGGCTCTCGACGGCCGTCGTGGATGCTTTATTGTCTGCGCAACAGGCTGGGTTGAACCGGCTGGACCGTATACGGCTTATCAGGGAGCGACGCTCATGAAGACCATCGCATCGGCTGCGGCCGTTCTGCTTTTGCTCGGCACCGGCGTCTCCGCGCAGACGCTCGACGATCTCAAGAAGGACGGCAACGGCGGCTCGACCGACAACGTTCTCACCTACGGAATGGGCTACCACCAGCAGCGCTACAGTCCGCTCAAGCAGGTCAACAAGCAGACCGTCAAACGGCTGGTGCCGGTCTGGAATGTGAGTCTCGACAATAACTGGGGCGAGCAGGCACAGCCGATCGTCTACAACGGCGTGATGTACGTCACCAATGCCAGGGCCACGGTCGCGATCGACGTCGCCACCGGCAAGCAGATCTGGAAGCAGACGCTGGATTGGCCGCCGGAGACCCCGCGCGTGGTCTGCTGCGGCGTGTCGAACAAGGGCGCCGCGATCTACGACGGCAAGATCTTCCGCACCACACTCGACGCTCACGTGATCGCGTACGACGCCAAGGACGGCAAGGAACTGTGGAAGTCGAAGGTCGCTGACTGGAAGGATGGCGTTTCGTTGACGCTCGCGCCGCTGATTGCGAACGGCGTGCTGGTGATCGGCAATTCCGGCGCCGAGTTCGGCGTGCGCGGCTTCATCGATGGCTACGACACCGCGACCGGCAAGCAGCTCTGGCGCAAGTACACCATCCCGGCCCGCGGCGAGAAGGGCAACGAGACCTGGCCGCAGGACAACAATGCCTGGGAGTTGGGCGGCGGCTCGGCCTGGATCACCGGCTCCTACGACCCGGAGCTCGACCTGATGTTCTGGGGTACCGGCAATCCGGCGCCTTGGGCGACGCAGACCCGCCCCGGCGACAATCTCTACACCTCGTCGGTGCTGGCGATGCGGCCCAAGACCGGCGAGATCGTCTGGCACTATCAGTTCACGCCCAACGACGCCTACGACTACGACGCGTGCTGGGAGCTGATCAACGCCGACATCAACGTCGGCGGCGAGAAGCGCAAGGTGATCATGCAGTTCAACCGCAACGGTTTCCTCTATGCGATCGACCGCGCCAATGGGAAACTGGTTGCGGCCAATCCGTTCGAGAAGGTCAATTGGGCGACCCACATCGACAAGGAGACCGGCCGGCCGGTCGAGACCGAGCTTGCCGCCAAGCTGCGTCAAGTCGGAAACCAGGTCGAGCTGTGGCCCACGCCGTTGGGCGCCAAGAACTGGCCGCATGCCGCCTATAGCCCGGAGACTGGTCTGCTTTACGCCAACACACAGCATCAGGGCGCGCTCTATAAGCACCTTGAAACCAAGCCCTTCGTGGTCGGTCAGCGCTACATGTATATCGAGCGCCTGCCGGTACCGAACAACGGTGGCGAGCCGTGGGGCCACATCGATGCGGTCGATCCGCTCACCGGCAAGCAGAAGTGGCGCGTGCCGCTGACCGACCATCCGATTTGGTCGGCGAACCTCGTCACCGGCGGCGGCCTCCTGTTCACCGGCAAGGAGACCGGGGAATTCATCGCGCTCGACATCGAGGACGGCAAGCAGGTCTGGCAGTTCCAGACCGGCTCCGGCATCAATGCGCAGCCGATCACCTATACCCAAAACGGCAAGCAATACATCACGGTGTTGTCGGGCATCGGCGGTCTCTATTGGAACGTCGCGCGCGACAAGCTCAAGGACAAGGTGCCGCAGGGCGGATCGGTCTGGACGTTTGCGGTCCTGCCCGACTGAGCGAAGAATCGCATTATCCCACAGATGTCATGGCCGGGCGCCGTCCCGGCCATGACGCGTCTTGCGGGCAAGGCGCACTGCCGCGGGAAACCGCACAACAGCAGACACCGCCACGTTCGCGATGCATGAACGCAAATACCGGGAGTACGTGAAGGGCTATGAAGTACGTCGAACTGACGATCGCCGCCGCACTGTGTCTCGCAAGCGCACCGGCAGCGACCGAAGAGGCGCAGAGCTTCCCCAAGGAACAGATCGCCGCCGGCGCCGAACTCTACTCGGTCAACTGCTCGCCGTGTCACGGCGCCCGCATGCAGGATCCCAGCGCGGCTTTCAATCTGCGCAAATTCCCGCCCGACCAACGCGACCGCTTCGTCAGCTCGGTGACCCGCGGCAAGAACCAGATGCCGCCTTGGGGCGATTTCTTCAAGCCGGATCAGCTCGAGGCGCTGTGGGCCTACATCATGGCGGGCGAGCGCTGAGAACCAACCCGATGGTGCCTCATCCGCCGCCCAGCCCATGGCTGCGGTGCATCCACGGCGGTAAAGGGGAAGGTGGCGTTATGATTCCGCGGCGACAAGCTGAACGGCGAGGCGGATCAGTTCGGGCAGGTTCTTGGCGTTGAGCTTCTGCTTGAGCTGGGAGCACGCGTTCACCACCGTCTTGTAGCTGACGTTGAGCTCCTCGGCGATACGGCCATAGGGCTTGCCTTCGGCCAATAGCGACAGGGTCTGCAATTCGCGCGGCGTGAGGTCGGCGAGCGGATTCGGCCGTACGCCCGTGCGCACCAAAGCCACCTGCATGGCGAGATCGTTACTCAGATAGGGCGTACCCGAGCGCACCTGGTCGAAAGCCTTCAGCAGCTCGTCCGAGGACGTGTCCTTGAGCACGTAGCCGGTGGCGCCGGCCTCGAGCGCGCGCGCGGCAATGATGGGGTCGCTGTGCATGCTGAACACCAGAATCCGCGTGCGCGGGTCATGCGACCGCATGCGACGGATCACGTCGAGGCCGCCGAGGCCGCTCCCTTGCATGGCGAGATCGACGATCACCACGTCGGGATGGTGGCGGCGGTAAAGGCGGTACCCGGAGGTCGCGTCGCGCGCCTCGAGCACGCGCCCGACGCCGGCGTCCTCCAGCATGCGGCGGCACCCCTGCAGCACGATCGGATGATCGTCGATGATCAGGACGCTGGTCATGGGCCCCCGTCACGCAGCGGGATCACGACGCGGATGCACGTGCCGCCGCCGCTTGCGGTTTCCACCTTATAGCTGCCGCCGAGCCCTTGCACGCGTTCCTGCATGCCGCGCAGGCCGAAGCCCGCCGGCGCCGCGGGATCGATCCCGCGGCCGTCGTCATGCACGGAGAGCGCAAGCTCCCGTTCGCCGCCGCCACTCCCCTCGCTGCCGGTTTCGCCGAGCTCGACGCCGACATGCTTTGCCTGCGCGTGCCGGATGGCGTTGGTCAGGCTTTCCTGCACGCAGCGATAGACCGTGAGATCGACCGAGTTGCCATAGCCGCGCATGAGCTTGTGGGCGGAAAACGAGAATTCGATCTGCGGAACCTGCCGCGCGCGCTCCCGCACCAGCTCGGAGAGGATATCGTGCAACGGCACGTGTCCCAGCGCCATCGGGCGCAGCCGGTTGAGCATGCTGCGATTGATGCTCTGCAGGTGCTCGATGATCGCAAGCATGTCGGACACGCGCGCGGTCATCTTGCGCGCCACTTGCTCGGGCAGATCGGCCGCCGCCGTCGCGATCGAGCCGGCATTGGCCTTGAGGCCGAACAGGCTCGGGCCGACCTCATCGTGCAGTTCGAGCGCCGTGCGACGGCGTTCGTCGTCCTGCGCCGTGATCAGCCGATGGTTGAGCTTCTCGTTCTCGCTGCGGGCGGCATCGAGCGCTTGCGCGAGCGCATTGAAGCGGTCGGTGATGGCGGCAAGCTCCTGCGCGCGGGGCCGCGGCAGCCGTACCCGATAGTTGCGCTGCTCGAGATCGGCGAGGCCGCGGGCGACGCCGTTGAGCGGGTCGAGCACCCGTCCGAACAGGACGTAAAGAATGGCGATGACGGCGATGTTCACGATCAGCGCTACCGCGCCGAGCGCGACTGTGTTGCCCCAGACCTCCGCGATTTCGTCGCGCGGCTCCGCCACGATCTCGACCGAGCCGATGCGCGCGCCGTTGACGACGACCGGCACGTCACGGCTTGCGACCGGAGCGGCGATCAGCGCTGCAAACCAGCCCGGCGCGCGTTCACCCCGCGTCGCGTCGGCGCCGCCGACGGAGGGTGGTATCGCGAGCGCCGCGCCGCGGGCGTCCTTCACCCCGATCCGCACGTGACGCACCAGCCGCAAGCGCGACGTGAGGTCGAACAGGAATTTCTCCGCCGGCACCTCCTGCTGCATCAATCCCACCGCCTCGCTGACCAGCAGTTCGGCAAGCTCCATGGAGGCGGCGATCTCGACCCTGGTGGACGTGCGCGCTTGCAGGATCGTCACCGCGCCCGCGATCAATCCCGCGATCACGTCGATCAGGATGAAAACGATGAGCAGCTGCGCACGGACGGAGCGGCCATACCACAGCGCATGCGACAAGGCGCGCGCCGACGGCCACGCCAGTGGCCGAAGCAATGGCGTCCGGCTTTCGGTCTGGGCGCTGATGAAGGTCCTCCCCGGTCTTACCTGCTCTGCATCATAAGCGCTGGGACGGGGCGCCGAGCAATGGTACTTTATCCGCCGGCAATGGTACTTTAGCCGGCTACCCCGCGCTACAGTGGGCCGGGGACGAGAAACCACCCCGTTCTGCACAAGCCGTCCTCCGAAGCAGGAACGGGCTGTCGCATGGCGGGACACAACGCCGACGCGGGACAACCGACGCGGCAACAGGGAGGTAAACATGGGTGGAAAGGCTGCATTTGCAGGCCTTGCGATCTCGTTTGTTCTCGGCACATTCAGCCAGGCGCGGGCTGAGACTTTCGTCGAGCATAATGCCGAATTCAGGATGCAGCTCGATTTCGTGGTGCCGGACGCGGCGCTGCGAAAATTCCTGCCTTCGGGCTGGGAACCGAACATCGCCACCCAGGGTCCCGCCAAGGACTGCAATCTGCGCATGATCTTCATCGACCGCGTCGACATCACCGGCGCGGATGGCGCGCCGGCCGGATCGAGCCGGCTCGTCTATCTGGCCATCCCGGTCAAGCAGAGCGGCAGCACCACTGTCGGCCAAATGATCATTGCCGGGCTCACCTCCGATCCGAAGGACGCCCCGGGCCCGTTCGGCAATTACGAGCTCGCCACCACCAACCGCATGGATCGCTCGGTGACCGTCGCGGGCAAGGACACGCTGGTGAAGGAAGACTGGGAATTCGTGGCGGCTTCCGGCGAGCGCATGGAGGTGCACCTCGCCTACGAGCGCGCGCCCGCGCGCAAAGGAGGAAGCGAGGTCAAGTTCTTCTCGCCCACCAATCCAAGCTCCTACCAGATCTTCAAGATCGAGCAGGGGATCGACATCATGCGCAACGCCACCGTTCCGGTGCGGGATCGCGTGAAGGACTTTTCGTACAAAGCCTCGGGTGGCCGCCTCGGGCCGCTGTTCGACGGAACGGAGCGCGTCGTCAGCATCGACTCCTTTCATTGGTACAATCGCGGTGTCTATCTGCCGTGACTTGCCGGGCCGACATCCGGCCAGGAGCGGTCAACGGATTTTGGAACCAGGAGAAACGCACCATCGCGCCATGCCGCTCGTCTTCAGGCTCTGACAAGAAATCCGCTCTCGGTCTCATCGAGACGGGGCGTTGACTATCCTCCGGATGGGGGCGGAGCGGACCAGTTCGTCCGGGGGCGGGCTACTCAACGAGAAAACAATCGAGGAGGAAGACCATGAGCCACAGCATCCGCAAGCTTCTGCTCGGCGGCGCCGCCGCGCTCGCGACATGCCCGGCCCTCGCCGGCGACGTGACCCCGGACCGGCTCGTCAACGCCGACAAGGAGCCGCAAAATTGGTTGATGAACCACCGCACCTACGACGCGCAACGCTACTCGCCGCTCGACAAGGTCAACAAGGACAACGTCAAGAGCCTGAAGCTCGCCTATGCGCTCGCGATCGGGGGAACGGCAGCCAACGAAAATCTGCAATCGACACCGCTGGCCGAGGACGGTTTTCTCTACATCGTCGATCAATGGGGCGTGGTCTACAAGATCGACGTGCGCTCGGGCGACATGGGCCGCATCGTCTGGCGCATGGATCCCGGACAGGAGAAGCTGCCGCTGTCGAACCGCGGCGCCGCGTTATTGGGGAATCTGGTCATCTCCACCGCCAACTATCCCGCCCGCGTGATCGCGACCGACAAGGACAACGGCAAGGTGGTCTGGGAAACCAACCTCCACGACCAGCCGGACGTGCAGATCACCGCCGCGCCGCTCGCGGTAAAGGACAAGATCATCGTGGGCGCGGCTGGCGGCGATCGCGGCGTGCGCGATTGGATCGCGGCGCTCGACGGCGCCAGCGGCAAGATCATCTGGCGCAAATACGTCATACCGGCGCCGGGCGAGCCTGGCAGCGAGACCTGGAAGGACAAGAACAACGCCTGGCAGATCGGCGGCGGCGCCATGTGGATCACGGGCTCCTATGATCCCGCGACCAACCAGGTGATCTGGGGCACCGGCAACCCGGTGCCGATGTTCGATCCGACCTATCGTCCCGGCGACAACCTCTACACCAACAGCATGATCTCGTGGAATCCCGACAGCGGGAACATGAACTGGTATTTCCAGTACGTACCCGGCGACATGTGGGACTACGACGAGGCGCACTCGCACATCCTGATCGACGGTCAGGTCGGCGGCCAGCCGCGCAAGCTGATCACGCATTCCGCGCGCAACGGATTCCTCTACACCTTCGAGCGCAGCAACGGGCAGACGCTGCTGGCCAAGCCCTATGTCGAGAACATCAACTGGACGAAAGGCATCGACCAGAAGACCGGCAAGCCCGTGGATTACGATCCCAGCAAGGATCTCCAGGTCTATTCCGGCATGCAGAACCAGACGCTGGCGGATCCGACCAAGAAACTGTGTCCGTCCATGTCGGGCGGCAACAACTACTGGCCTGCGGCCTACAGTCAAAAGACCAAACTGCTCTACATCCCGTCGATGTCGTCCTGCAATGAGGTGACGCTCGATCCCAAGCTCTCCACCAAGGCCGGCGACTGGAAGGGCGCCACATTCAAGAACATCGAGCGCAACGAAACCGATCTCATCGTCGCCGATCCGTTCACCGGAGAGGTGAAGACGAAGGTTCGGGTCCCCTATCCGAACAACAGCGGCGCGCTGGCGACCGGCGGCGGCCTTGTCTTCACCGGTTTCACCGACGGAACCTTCGCGGCTTATGACGACACGACCATGCAACAGTTGTGGAAGATCAATGTCGGGACCGGCTTCAACGCGCCGCCGATGACCTTTGAGGTCAACGGAAAGCAATATGTCGCGATCCTGTCCGGCCTGAGTCCGATCTCCAAGCGGCGGCATTCACATACGCCGGAGCTACGTGAACAGCGCAACCAGACCATGCTGTTCGTATTCGGGCTGTAACGACTGTGTCCCGGACGCAGCGCAGCGCGGGCCGCAAGGGCCTTTGCGTCGTCTTCACGGGCGAGCGCTGTGCTGCGCCGGGATTCACGTTCCGACGTTGGAAAGGTCATGCCGCCACCATCAATCAAGAGCGATCGAGGAGGAAATCCCATGAACAAAAGCATCGGTAAGTTGTTGCTCGCCGGCGTCGCCGCCATGGTCGCATCGCCCGGTGTCACCGCCGACGTGACCGCCGAGCGGCTCACCAATGCCGACAAGGAGCCGCACAACTGGTTGATGAACCACCGCACATACGATGCGCAGCGCTACTCTCCGCTCGAGAAGATCAACAAGGGCAACATCAAGAATCTCAAAGCTCGCCTATGCCGTCGCGATCGGCGGGACCTCGGCCAACGAGAACCTGCAGGCGACCCCGCTCGCCGAGGACGGCTATCTCTACGTCGTCGACCAATGGGGCGTGGTCTACAAAATCGACGCCCGCTCGGGTGACATGGGGCGCATCGTCTGGCGCATGGACCCCGGCCAGGAGAAACTGCCGCTGTCGAATCGCGGTGCCGCGCTCTGGGGCAATCTGGTGATTTCCAGCGCCAATTATCCACCGCGCATCATCGCCACCAACAAAGACAACGGCAAGGTCGTCTGGGAAACGAACCTGTCCGATGGTCAGGCGGATTTGCAGCTCACCGCCGCGCCGCTCGCGGTCAAGGACAAGATCATCGTCGGCGCCGCCGGCGGCGACCGCGGCGTGCGCGACTTCATCGCGGCGCTCGACGGCGCGACCGGCAAGATGATCTGGCGCAAATACGTGATCCCTGCGCCCGGCGAGCCCGGCAGCGAAACCTGGAAGGACAAGAACCAGGTCGCCTGGCAGACCGGCGGCGGGGCCATGTGGGTGACCGGCACCTACGACATCAAGACCAACCAGGTGATCTGGGGCACCGGCAATCCGGTTCCCATGTTCGACGCCACCTATCGCCCCGGCGACAACCTCTACACCAACAGCGTGATCTCCTGGGATCCCGACGCCGGCAAGATGAATTGGTATTTCCAGTACACGCCGGGCGACCACTGGGATTACGATGAAGCCGGCACGCACATACTCGTCGACGGTGTCGTCAACGGACAGTCGCGCACGCTGATCACGCATTCCGCCCGCAACGGCTATCTCTACACCATGGAGCGCAACAACGGGCAGACCTTGCTGGTCAAGCCCTATCTCGAGAACATCAACTGGACCAAAGGCATCGACCCGAAGACCGGCAAGCCGCTGGACTACGATCCGAACAAGGACATCCAGACCTATGCCGGCGTCGCGACGCCGATGCCGGATAGCCCGACCAAGAAGATGTGCCCGGGGCCATCCGGGGGCAACAATTTCTGGCCTGCGACCTACAGTCAGAAGACCAAGCTGATCTACATTCCGACCGCGACGCCCTGCGTCGATCTCACGCGGCGGCCGGATCTCAGCAACAAGGCGGGCGACTGGAAGGGCGGCGCCTACAAGCAGACCGAGCGGTTCGAATCCAACCTCACCGTCGCGGATCCGCTGACCGGCGAGATCAAGAACAACGTCCACATCCCCTACCCGAATTACAGCGGCGTACTGTCGACCGCCGGCGGCGTCGTTTTCACGGGCTTCACCGATGGCACGTTCGCCGCCTACGACGACACCACGATGGAACAGCTGTGGAAGATCAATGTCGGCACCGGCTTTAACGCGCCGCCGATGACCTTCGAGGTCAACGGCAAGCAATACGTCGCGATCCTGGCCGGCCTGAGCCCGATCGCGCGCGGCAAGCATCAGCTCATTCCCGAGCTTAAGGAACAGCGCAATCAGACCATGCTGTTCGTATTTGGTTTGTAGAACCTGGTGACCGCAGGGTAGCCAACGGCGCGCGCGTCGACGAGTTTACGTCCTGGACGTAATGCCGAACGCGTGCGCCGGTCCCGCGCACCGCAGACTCCCGCGAACAAAAAGACGACGCCGTCGTTGGGCACCTATGGCGCGCCGGCCGGCGGCGCGTCGGCACGGCACCTGCTACACCGCCATTCGCACGGAGAATTCCATGATCGATCACATCGGCTTTCCAGTTTCCGACTACGCGCGTTCCAAGGCGTTCTATGAAAGCGCGCTGGCGCCGCTCGGCTACACACTGATCATGGAGGTGGCGGCCGATCACACCGACAGCGGAAGCCCCGCTGCCGGTTTCGGAAAGCAGGGCAAGCCCGATTTCTGGATCGGCGGCGAAGGCGGGCTCAACGGCACGCTGCACATCGCAATCGCCTCCGATGATCGCGGCACCGTCGACGCCTTTTACCGCGCCGCAATCGCCGCCGGCGGCCGGGACAATGGCGCGCCGGGCCTGCGCCCCCAGTATCATCCGAACTACTACGGCGCCTTTGTGCTCGATCCCGATGGCCACAATGTCGAGGCGGTGTGCCACGCACCGGCATGACGAAGCGACGGGACGGCGCGCCGGAACCACGACGGCGCCCGGAGGTTAGTTTGACATGCGCCGCAAAGACAACACGAGCATCGATCGCGTATGGGACATCATCGAGAAGGTCGGCATCGCCATGCTGACCACCTCGTTCCCCGGCGGCCTGCGGGCGCGGCCCGTCGAGGCTCGACCGGAGCGCAACGCCGGCCTCATCTGGTTCGTTACCGATATACGCAGCGGCAAAGAGCGCGAGATCGAGGCCGAGCACGACATCGGGCTCGTGTTCATCGATCCGAAGGATAAGGCCTATCTGTCCATCACCGCGCGGGCCGAGGTCCGGCATGATCACGCCAAAGCCGCGGAGATCTGGAAAAGCACCGACGACATGTGGTGGAAAGGGCCGAATGACCCGAATGTGTGCGTCTTGCGCGTGCGCCCGCTCACCGCCGAATTGTGGGACGGGCCGGCGAGCACGGCCGTCGCCGCGTTCGAATTCGCCAAGGCACGGATCACCGGCCAGGAGCCAAATCTCGGCGAGAACCGCAAGGTGACGGTGAAGATGTAATGGCGCGAGCGGCAGTCCCGCGTGACTCGGTAGTCCTGCGCAAACGGCTGACCGTTCGTCCCGGACGCTACTTCTCCAGGTTCTTCCTTCGCTGACCAAGCGTCCGCAGCCGGAGCGCATTCAAACGGATGAATCCGGCGGCGTCGCGCTGGTCGTAGGCGACCTTGCCCTCCTCGAACGTGACGAGGTCCTGATCGTAAAGCGAATAGGGCGAGGAGCGTCCCACCACCGCGACATTGCCCTTGTAGAGCTTGAGCCGCACCGAACCGGTCACGAACTCCTGCGATTTGTCGATGGCGGCCTGCAGCATTTCACGCTCGGGTGCGAACCAGAGGCCGTTGTAAATGAGCTCGGCGTATTTCGGCATGAGCTCATCCTTGAGGTGGGCGGCCCCGCGGTCGAGCGTGATGGATTCGATGCCGCGATGGGCGGCAAGCAGGATGGTACCCCCCGGCGTTTCGTACATGCCCCTCGACTTCATGCCGACGAACCGGTTCTCGACGAGATCGAGCCGGCCGATGCCGTGGGCGCGCCCAAGCGCGTTGAGCTCGGCCAGCAGGTTCGCAGGCGAGAGCCTCCGGCCGTCGAGCGCGACGGCGTCGCCGCGCTCGAATTCGACGGCGACATAGACGGCCTTGTCGGGCGCATCCTCCGGGTCGATGGTGCGGGAATACACGTAGTCTGGGACCTCTTGCGACGGGTCCTCCAGCACCTTGCCCTCGGACGAGGCGTGCAGCAGGTTGGCATCCACCGAGAATGGCGCCTCGCCCCGCTTGTCCTTCGCGATCGGGATCTGATGCTGCTCGGCAAAACTGATGAGCGCCTCGCGCGAGCGCAGGTCCCATTCCCGCCACGGGGCGATCACGGTGACGTCAGGCTTCAGGGCGTAATAGGCGAGCTCGAAGCGGACCTGGTCGTTGCCCTTGCCGGTCGCGCCGTGCGCCACGGCGTCGGCGCCAACCTTCTCCGCGATCTCGATCTGTTTTTTGGCGATCAGCGGCCGCGCGATCGAGGTGCCGAGCAGATACTGCCCCTCGTAAAGCGCGTTCGCCCGGAACATCGGAAAGACGTAGTCGCGCACGAACTCTTCGCGCAAATCCTCGATGAAGATATTCTGCGGCTTGATGCCGAGAAGCAGCGCCTTCTCGCGCGCGGGCGCGAGCTCTTCGCCCTGGCCGAGGTCGGCGGTGAAGGTGATGACCTCGCAGCCGTAGGTGGTCTGCAGCCACTTCAGGATGATTGACGTGTCGAGGCCGCCGGAATAGGCGAGCACGACTTTCTTGACATCACGCGTGTTGGCGTCGCCCTGGGGCATTGTCGACTAAGGCCGGCGACGCCGGCTCTCCCACTCCGTCCCGCCGGCAACGCCGGCATCCCAATGTGTCCTCCCGGCGCGCGAGTGCAGCGCTAGCGTCTGAAGCCCCGACCATGACGCCGATGGAAGGCGGCGGACTATAGGGGGAAGCGCGGGTCGCGCAAGCGGCCGTGCGCGAGAGATGTATTCATGCTCCTCGCCCCGCCGGCATGTGTTGGTCGATCGCAATCGATTCCTCTTTGTAACTGCCGGAGCTTTCCGCCTTGACACAACGCGGGAGACGCGGTCATATTACATCCTAAGGTTGTTTCGCGTCACTGCGGACAAATGCGTGCGGGAATGCGCCGATGTCGAACGTCGCCGGGAAGGCCTATGGGATGAACGTCATTACGCCCATGACGCCCTCGGCGACGTGGGTCAACCGCCTCCTCTTCATGGCAGCGCGGGCCATTCCCTCGACCCTGCACGGGCTGCTTGGACTGTCCCTTATCCATTTCGCACGCTGGGTGATCATTCCGCGAGATCGGTGGCCGACGCGCGGCAAGGCGGCGCCGCAGACCCTCGCCAACGATTACATGCTGTTCTGCAGCAACTTCAATGGGACCTGGGACCAGTACATCGACGCCTTCTCGGACGGCATCCCGAATGGCCTCGACCTGTTCTGGTATTCGAGCCGGAAATATCCGCAATCGATCCCGGCCACGCCGTTCAAGAACTACATCCGCTTCAACCAGATCGACACCAACTATTATTACAACGCCACGCCCGGCGCGGCCCAGCGCGATATCAAGTCGGCGTTGCGGGTATATGCGGCTTTGCGTGATCTCGCCGCCGTACACTCAAGGACAAATGCCCAAGAGTTTTCCGCAGCGTATCGCGAGGCACTGACCAAGGTTCAGAACGATCTCGGCTCGCAGGGCTACGCGCCCGTGGCCAGCATGGATACCGAAGTCGCCGACTGCCATCGCAACGACGTCATCGAGCGCCGGTCCGGGAACAAGGCTTGATCGGACCGAGTCGCTGCTTCGCCTCACGGGAGTTCGTGCATGCCAAATTTCGACGGCGGACACTACTTCCTGACCGCTTTGATCCCGATCAAAAGTGCGGAATACGTCGAGCAGGACGGCCGCAAGAATTCTCCCGTTCACATGGTGCGCAACGCGCTGGCGGTCCTGCCCAAGGCGCGGCAGTCGCCGGTCACCGAACAGACCGGGTTCAACAGCCCGTTCGCGCGCAATACGAGGACGCACTTCGCGCGTTTGTTCGTGATCGACGATGTGATCAACAACGGCCGCAATCCGGTCAACGCTTTGAAGGTCGCAATCGGAAGCCGGCTTGGCCAGGCGTCGGCGGTCCGGCTCAACCCGACAACGCAGCAACCCTACGACCAGCTGTCACAACCCTATCTCGTCTTCGTCGCCGATTTCGATGCATCCAGCGGTGACGATGGGGCACTCAAATCGTATCTCCGCGAGCTGTGGCAAACGATGCGGGAGGAACTGTGCTCCATCCTGAAATACTGCGAGGGATTCGACTGCAAGCGCGCCAGCGCGGAGACCTTCTATGAGTACGTCAAAAGCTGCCAGGTCGAAACGACGATGTCGTTCAATGATTATGAGTATCGGCTCGACACACCGGGCTTGAGGTCGATATCGATTCCTCTTCTGGTCGCCTGGGCCGCCGCCGCCGCGCTCGCTGCACTGGCGGGGCTTCTGGGTACGCTTATTGCGGTGATCCGGGCGTGGCCCGATTTCGACACGCTGACGATCCTATGGATCGTGTTCGCGGTTCTTGGTCTGGTGCTGCTCTACGTTCTGTACCACTACGTGCTCCGCTGCGGCGGGCGGCCGTTCGCGACGGTGCCGAATACGGATCTGCCATCCATTCTCAAGGCGCTTTATCTTCAGCGACGCTTCACGCAGTTCGCAATCGATTCCCAGGGCCTGGATGAGGCATCTCTCCATGCCGGTTTTGCCAAGTTCCTTGTCGACCACAAACCGGACGACGTCGTGGCCTGCACACAAGTGCCGGGCGTGATCAGGTCATAACCAAGGTGCGGCCATGACCAGGAAACTCGACCTCGGCGATATTCAAGGCAACATTCTGTGCGACTATGGAAGCAGCTTTCCAAAGGGCCGCTACTTGTTCTTGAATATCCCAAACCCCGCGGCGGGCCGCGATTTCATCGATTCCGTTCGCGGCAAGGTGACCACGTCCATCAGTTGGGACGCCACCGAGGGCTACCCCAGCGAATTGATGACGACCAAGCCCAAGGTCGCCATCAATATCGCTTTCACCTTCGCAGGTCTGCTTGCGCTCAAGCTGCCCACGGCGACGCTGGGCGGCATGCCGTTTGAATTCATCGACGGAATGGCCAAGCGCGCCCCGATCCTGGGCGACATCGTGGAAAGTGATCCGCAGCATTGGGATCCGATCTGGCGGAATCCCGACAAGGATCCCCGCCGCGTGGTCCATGTCATGATCGCCCTGAGCGCGCAGATGAACAACGTCGACGGCACGCCCGTGCACGAGTTGCAGGACGAGACTGATTGGCTGATCGCGCTCTGCAAGAAGTACGGGATCGTAATCTGCCAGGGGCACAGGCCCGGGAACGGCGCCTATCAGGATGCGTCGCTCCTGCTCGCGCCCTCCGCAAATGGCGTCCGCCCGCTTCCGAGCGAGCATTTCGGCTTCGCTGATGGATTCGGGAAGGCGACCTTCGAGCCGATGGACCCAAACGAACAGGCGACCGGAGGCGGCAAGCTCAGCGGGAGCGGAAAATGGGAGCCGTTGGCGACCGGCGAGTTCCTGCTCGGCCACACCGACGAAGCGCAGGAGATCCCTGCCGCTGCTTCGCCGCGGGCATTCACCCGCAACGGCACCTTCATGGTCTATCGCAAGCTGCATCAGAATGTGGGCAGCTTCAACCGTTACGTCGCGGAGACCGCAAAGACCCACGCCAGGATCATGGGCTGCACCGAGGAGGAGAGTCGCGAGACCATCAAGGCGAAGATGGTCGGCCGCTGGTCAAACGGGGTGCCGCTGATGGCCGCGCCTACTTATCGGGAATGGAAGGCGTTCAATGCCCGGCCCGATTCTGCGGAGAAGCAAAGGGCCTACGTCGATTTCAAGTACCGCGACGACCCCAACGGTGAGAAATGCCCGCTCACCGCGCATATTCGCCGCACCAATACGCGGGACATGCTGGATCCCGAGAAATCCTCAGTGCTCAACAACCGGCGTCGTCTGCTGCGACGCGGACTGCCTTATGGCCTTTCGACTCCGGATGACGACGCCGGTGAACACGGCATCATCTTCATGGCGATTTGCGCCAGTCTGTTCCGCCAGTTCGAATTCGTTCAGCAACAATGGCTGCAATACGGATTGGACGCGCACGCCGGCAACGACACCTGCCCGATCGTGGGTCACCACGACGCGAACGCCAAGTTCGTCATCCCCGCGGCAAAGGAGAGCGGCAAGCCGCCGTTCATCTGCAGCAAGCTTCCGCCATTCGTCGAGACCCGCGGTGGGGATTATTTCTTCCTTCCCAGTTTGACTGCGCTGCGCATGATCGCCATGGGCACCATTGACCCGACCTGAGGCGCAAGCGCCTTACTTCGCCAGCTTCTCCTTCAGCCACGCCACGATCATGTTGCGGATCTCATCCTCGGGCATGCCGGGAGTGCGGCCCATGTGGTGGCCTTGGGGATAGACGCGGGCTTCCTTCGGATTGCCATGCTCCATCAGGAGATAGATATCCTCGACCGGCGCCTGGTCGTCGAGCTTGCCGTTGACGCCGAGAAGCGGAGCCGATGGCCGATCGATCAGCCCCATCTCCTTGAGCGAGAGCTTGGGCGCCGCCTTGAGAAACTCCTCCATTGTCTTCGTCCCCATCGCCTGACCGCGCGCTTCGAGCAAACTCCCCGGGCCGAACAGATAGGTCGCCCCGCCGGTGGTGAAGGCCGGCACCAGCCATTTCTCCTGGAAGCCGTAATGCACGTTGCCGCCGTGGAACACCGCGCCCTTGATGCGCTTCGCCTCCACGAAGGCGAGCCGCGCCGCCCAATAGGCGCCGAAACTTCCGCCCCACACGCCGATGCGGCTGCCGTCGATGTCGTCGCGTTGGACGAGATGATCGATCCAGGCGGAGTAGCTGCGCTCGGCCGCGGGGTCGCCGTAAGGCACCAAGTTCTCGCCCGTCCCGGGCATATCCACGGTCAAGGTGGCGATTCCGGCGCGATGGAAGAAGCTCGAGGCGCGCTGGCGGTTCTCCTTCCATCCGTCGACCCCGCCCCAATGCATCACCACCGGCGGCTTAGCGATGCCGGCGGGGATTTGCAGGTAGCCGACGAGCGTCTTGCCCTCGAACGGGATCTCGATGATCGCGAGCGGCGGCTCGTAGTGCTTTGCCGCCTTGCGGAACAGGCGCAGCGAATGCCGATAGGCCTCTTTCTTGCCCGGCGTGCTGGCGACGGGGTAGCGGCCGATATGGCAATATTCGAACGCAAGCGTGTAGAGATCGGCGAGCTCTTTTGCGGATGCGCCTGCCTCGGCGCGCGCGTCGGCCTTCGCCTCGTAGGCCAGACCGACCTTGCACCACGCCGCCGCCCAGTGATCGCGATCGAGGCTGGTGAGCGCGTTGACTACCTGCTCGGCATCGTCGCGGCGGATGCCTTCGAACGGATTGATGTGCCCGGCCCGGCGCATCACCTCCGTCTTGATCTCGTCGAGCGAACGCTCCTGCGCAGGCGCATTTGGCACTGCCGTCAGCGACATCGTCGCGGCAATGCCGCCGGCAACCAAGCCCGGTGTTTTCACGTTGGCTTCCTCCTCCCCGCTGCTGTTTTCGACCGCCTTGCTGCAACGGGGTCAGAAATGCGCGGGCAATCCGCCGCTGCCTATCCAACCGGACGGGACGCCGAGCGCAGCGAATTGAAGCGCGCCTTCTGTTCGTCGTTGAGACCGTCATAAAACTTCGCGAGCGCAGGCTGCACGGTGCGGGCGGCATCGAGCGTGACTTGGAGCCGCTTCTCCATGGCCTCCACCCGACCCGTGGGCGTGAGGGCCTGGTAGCTGGGGCAATTGGCCTTGAGCGCCTCCGCCGCCTTGGTCGACGCATCTTTCAATTCATCGAGAGCGGTGCGCTGCGCCTGAGTCGGTTGCACCGCCTGGGCGATGCGATCGATCGGCAGATCGGTCACCCCGGGCGTGCGCTCGCCGCAGAATTTGCCGAGGTCCCGCCGGTCGTCGCTGGCGGCGGAATCGCCCCCCGGCGACACGGCGTTGAAGCGCGCCTTCTGTTCGTCGTCGAGCGATTGATAGAAGCGCTCGAGCGCCGGACGCACGGTCTGCACCGCCTGCAGCATGACCTGCAGCCGGCTCTCCATCGCCGTCAGCCGCCCGGTCGGAGTGCTCGGCAGTTCCTTCGGGCACCCAGCCTTGAGAATGTCGATCGCCTTGGCATTTGCCGCGCGCAATTCATCGAGCGCCGGGCGCTGGGCATCAGTGGGCTGCACGACCTCCGAAATGCGCTCGATCGGCCAGTCCGTCAGCTCCGAGGCGTTGTCGCTGCAAACTTCAGCAGGCCGCCGGTTCGAGCCGCCGCTCGCCTTCGCAATGCGGCGGGGGGCCGAACTCGCGTTGCGGCCGGCAGCGTCCACGCCGCCGCCGGCATAGGCGTAACTGCCGTAGATGCCGTAGTAGACGTCGTCGTAGGCATACGGCCAGAAGTCGTCATACGCATAGGGCCAATACACGTAATCGAAGAAATCATAATAGGCGTATGGCCAGAACACCGGTCCAATCCAGCCAACGACGAGACCGCCGCGCCACCACGGCCAGCGCGAACCAAAAAATCGCCCGTGGAACCGGGCCGATGCGAAGTGCGATCGCAAAGCCACGTTGCCGATGGCGCGATTGCCGAAGACCCCGCGGCCCATTACGGGGGCGCGCGCCGACCCTGCCAGTCCAAAGGTGCGGCCGGTGCCGGCAAATCGGTTGCCGGTTCCGTTGAGCCGCGCCGCCGAGACGCCCGCATGGCTGCCTATGGGCGGACGCGCTCCGCTGCCCACCGCGCCAATACGCGACCCGCCGAATGAACGAGCCCCAAGTCCCGCGCCGGTCCCGCGGCCGGAAATGCCCAGTCCTCCGATGTGGCCACCAACGCCCCCGACACGACCGCTGAAGCCCCCACCGATATGACCGCCGCCGAAGCCCCCAACACGACCGCCGAAGCCGCCGATGTGGCCGCCGCCAAAGCCTCCTCCGTGACCACCGAAGCCGCCGCCGCCTCTTCCGCCGCCTCCGCCGCCGCCGCCACGGGCATCGGCTGCGACGGTGAGAAGGGGCACGGCGAGGAGCAGCATCGCGGCAATGCCGATGCCGGTCATCAACATCGGTCTCGGATTTTTCGATCCTGCTGGCGGCGGCTGAGCCGCGAACGGGTGAGCGTATCCTCGCGAACTGAACGCTTTTGACGCTGCCATGAGCGTTGTCCCTGGAAGTTGTCCCTCGCGCGCCCCGCAGGCCAATTAAGTCATCATCGCCGATTGATGATGGTTTTCCGATGATGGTGACGGCGATCCGTCGTCACCGCTTCCTGCCATGGCATGGCCGCGAACCCTGCGATCGTATCAGGAAAAATGGCTGGCCGGCACCCCACTGCGTGCACCGAGCCGCACCAGGCGCGGCAGCACCTCAGCGCAGAAATAGGGCAGTTCGTCGAGATAATTGACAAACGAGAGCGCGATCCCCCGCACGCCGGCTTTGCTGATGCTTTCGAGTTCGTCCGCCACGCGGTCGGGCGTGCCGACGAAGGGATAGCCGCCGATCGCGTGGGACGCGAAGTATTGCCGCTTCTTGTAATACTCGTCGGGTGGAATTGTCTGAGGAGTGATGCTCTTGTTGGCGAGCATGCCGTCGATCGCGCCCCAATCCGCATTCTCGATGATGGCATGGCGGTAGTAGTCCTCCGCCTCCTTTTGGCTCGGCCGACAGATGACCTGGCCGACGGTGTAGACCTCGATCTCGCGACCGACGTTTTGCGCCGCGCGCTTGATCTCGGTGACCTTCTTCGCGTTACCCTCGAGCGAGGTTCGCGACCCCGCGGTCGCTACAAAGAACGCGTCGCAATTGCGCAACGCGAAAGCCTGACCGACTTCCGACGAACCCGCGTTCATGATGATTGGCCGCGTCTCACCATAGGGCTTGGGATAGGCGCGCACACCCTTGAGCTTGAGGAACTGTCCGTCGAAATCGAACTCGCCGTGCTCGGACCAGGCGCGCTTGACGGCATCGAGCCATTCCTGGGCGAACTCATAGCGCGCGGCGTGCTCGCGCTGGGTCACGCCGAACATGTCGAACTCGCCCTCGTTCCAGCCGACCACGAGATTGAGCCCAAGGCGGCCTTCGCCGACATGATCTGCCGTCACGAGTTCCTTGGCCGCGATCAACGGGTGGAACAAGGGCGCATGCACCGTGCCGAACACGGTCATGCGCTGCGTCGCCGACAGGAGACCGACGGCCCAGGTGATGGTCTCCAGCGTGCTTCCATGGAAATCGGTCTCGCCGCCATAGCCCTTCCAGCGGGCGATCGGCAGCATGAAGTCGATCCCCGCTTCATCCGCCATGCGGGCAAGCCGCAGGCAATCCGGCCAGCTTGCCGACCAGCGCTCGGGCACCTTGGTGGCGGAGCGGCCCGACGAGCAATTGGCACCGAAGACGCCGATCTTCAGGGCGTTGGCGTTGTACATCGCGATCCGGTCGCGCATCGATGCGGGGCGGTCCAGCAAGATGTTCTCCATCAGGTTCCAGTTCGATCCGCGAAAACGCGGGCAAGCGTAGCGCAATTCCGCGCACCATCCTTCCACTTGGCGGCTGACGGCTGCGCCTGACGCCCTACCGCCGGTAAGGCCCGAGTTCCTTGACCGCTGCCTCGACGAATGAACCATCGACCGCATCGTCGAGATTGATGGTGCCCTTGATCAGCCCCTGTTCGGTGTAGAATCCGAGATCGTAGGCAAGACTTTCCTTGTTCACCCGCCCATCCGGGTTCATGCCCGTCGGCGTGATTAATTTGTAGATGTCGCGGCTCTTGATCGGCGTCGCCTCGGAGAGAATGGCGATAACCTCGTCCGCGTTCGGCCCGTCGAGCCGGCCGTTCTGGAGCGCCCCGTTGTAGAAGCGCACGGCGCGGATATAGGCGCGCATGAACTGCTTGGCGGCATTGGGGCGCTTGAGTGCAAAGTCCTCCGAATAGAGCAGGACGGCAATCTGATGGTTCGGCAGCACCTCGTCGTCGGATTTGATCAAGACCGCGTCACCGCCGCGAACAGCGAGCGCAGGCGCCGGCTCCACCGAGGCTGAAGCATCGACCGATTTGTTCTTGAGCGCCGCAACGTGGTCGGGCAACGGCATGTCTACGGTCTCGACATCGGAATATTTCAGCCCAACGGACTTCAACAGGGTGTTGAGCGTCGACGTGTTGCTGACCCCGGGCGCGTTCATGGCAAACTTCATGCCCTTGAGATCCTTGAGCGACTTGTAGCGTCCGCTGTCGACATGATCCTTGCGCACTAAAATCTTGGTGCCGCCGTAGCCGGGCGGAGACGACGCCTTGTCCGCCACGATCTTGATCCTGATGCCGCGCGCGACCGCGTTGTAGAGGCCCGCCGAAGCGGAGCCGGCACCGGCTTCAAGCTGGCCGGCGCCAAGCGGCGCCACCATGTCCGCCGCCGAGCGGAAGTTGACCACCTTGACCTCCAGACCTTCCTCGCGGAAGTACCCCTTCTTGTCTGCAATGAAGATGGGTGCATCGCTCGTGCTGCTGGTCGCGCCGACCGTGATGGCCTGCGCGGCCGCCGTTGCGGGCGGCGCCAAGGATGCGCATACGAGAATTGCGAGCAGGGTCCGATTGTTCAAGCACGTTCCTCCGGTTCATTTCTTGTTCTGGCTCAATATAGGAGCAGCGATGCGTGATTGGCCACCGACCGGGCGATGAACCCCGCCACGGTCCTCTCCCTTTTGGCGAGGGCGCACACCACCCTTGCGCACAGGCTATTCGTTGGCGCTACTCCGACCGCACATCTTGTGCCGGATAGGCCCAGCACATCGTGGCCGGGAGAACGACCTCGACATCGCTGCCGACCGCATGGCGCATGCTGGTGCCAAGCTCGAGCGCTTCCAGCCGGCCGCCTGGCATCGCGAGCTCATAGATGGTCTGCGTGCCTTGATACCGCTGGCTGGCGACGCGCGCGGTAAAGCGATTGTTGGGCTCCGTCCCGTCCGGAGCGTCAAGCCGAACGTTCTCGGGCCGCACCGCGATCTTGACCGCTTCACCGGCCTTTACGTTGGCCGCCATCAGCGCCGTGAGGCGATGCCCGCCGGCGTCGATGATGCCGAACTCGCCGTTGCGCTCGAGCACGCGGCCCGTGAGCAGGCTCGACGCACCCGTGAAATTCGCCACGAACAGGTCGGCCGGACGATTGTAGATCTCGTCCGGGGACGCCATCTGCAGCAGCTTGCCGTCGCGCATGACGCCAATGCGGTCGCCCAGCACCACGGCCTCCGCCTGGTCGTGGGTGACATAGACCGCGGTGACCCCGGCCTGCTTGATGATGCGCCGCAAGTCGTCGCGCAGCCGCAGCCGCAATTGCGCATCGAGATTGCTGAGCGGCTCGTCGAGGAGGAGCAGCTGCGGCTCATAGACGAGGCTGCGCGCCAGCGCCACGCGCTGCATCTGTCCGCCTGAGAGCGACACCACCGAGCGCTCCGCGAACTCGGACAGCCCGACCAGGGCCAGCACGTCGCCGGTCTTGCGCTCGATCTCGGCGCGCGGGACGCGACGGTGGCGGAGCGGATAAGCCACGTTCTGCTTGACCGTCATATGCGGCCAGACCGCGTAGGATTGGAACACCATGCCGATGTTGCGCAGCCGCGCCGGCACCTGCACGCCGTCGGCGGGCGAGGATACCAGCCGCCCGCCGATGCTGATGCGGCCGGCCGTGGAATGTTCGAGGCCGGCGACGCACCGCAGCGTGGTGGTCTTGCCGCAACCGGAGGGCCCGAGCAGCACCACGATCTCGCCGGTCGGAACGTGAAAGCTCACGCCGTCCACCGCCGGTCGGCCGGTGGCGAACTGCTTGCGGAGATCGCGAACGTCGAGCGACGTCGGCATGCGCGCGCCCCTTCGTATCGGCGGCCCGGGTAAAGCCTACCTCACTGGCGATAGTTGTAGGCCCGGTTCCAGTCCTCGATCCAGGCTGCGCGCAGCTCCTGGTACTGCTTGAAGTCCGGCACCCAGGATTTGACCTTGTTTGGATCGTAGCCTTTGGCGAGCACCGGCGGGACCTTGAGCGAGGTCAAGTTTCCCTGCTCCTTGATCATGAAGGTCTGTCCTTCGACCGACAGGCACCAGTTCAGGAACAGCTTGGCGGCGTTGGGGTTCTTCGCTGTGGCCGTGATGCCGGCAGCATAAGGATTGATCGGCATCCCCTCGGGCGCAAAAATGATCTCCACCGGCGCGCCGTCGCGCTGCTTGGTGAAGACGATGTTGTAGAGCGACGGCAGGATCGAGATTTCGCCGCGCACCAGCGCATCGGCCGCCGGCGCGCCCGAGGGAAACAGGGTGACCTCGGTCGCAGCCTGCTTCTTCCAGTAATCCTCGCCCAACACCTGGCGCTCGAACATCACGCGGGTCCAGGTGGTGCCGCCAGACGGCCCGATCGTCTGGCCGATCTGCTTGCCCTTGTATTCCGGCTTGGTCAGATCCATCCAGCTCTTAGGCGGATTCTTCACGATCGCGGAGTTGTAGGCGATCGCCCAGCCCAGTGTCGCCTGCGGCCAGAATTTCGGCGATGCCAGCACGTCGGGAAGATAGTCCGTCGCGTTCGGCGGCGCGTAGTCCATGAACAGGTTCTCGATCTCCAGCATGAGACCGCGGTCGGAGTGGTTGACCAGGTCGGCCGAGAGCTTGCCCGCGGCGGCCTCGGTCTTGATGCGAGTGATGAGCTGGCCGCCGGGCGCGCGCACCATCTCCACCTTGATCTCGGGGAAACGCTTGTTGAAGGCCTTGATCACCTCCTGCTCCACCTCGGCGAAGTTGGCGGTGTAGAACACCAGGCGGCCCTCCTTTTTCGCCGCTGTTACGAGCTCGGCCGATCCGAAATCTTGCGCGGCCGCCGGCACGACGAGCGCGACGGCAAGCCCGAGCGCAGTCAAGATCGATTTCATGGCAATAGTCCTCCTTGATTAGCCCGAGCGGCCCACGCTGCTGTTGGTATTTCCGCTGGAGAGCCAGCTGGCGAAGCCGATCAGCACGGCGAGCAGCACGGTCTGCACCAGGCTGAAGGCGGCGGTCTTTCCGGTATTGCCGCCCTCGTAATAGTCGAGCAGCAGCACCGCCATGACCGTGGTCTCGCTGGTGTACAGAAACAGCGAGGAGCCGAGCTCGCGGATCGCCAGGATGAACAACAGGGTCATGGCGGCGATGGTGCCCGGCCGCGCCAGCGGCAGCACGATGCTTCGGATGGTCCCGAGGCGGCCCCTGCCGCAGATCCAGGCGGCTTCTTCGAGCTCGCGGTGGATCTGGAGAAACGAGGTGGACAGCGCCTTCATGGTGTCCGGCATGAAGCGTGCGATGAAGGCGAGCGCGAGGATCCAGATGGTGCCGTAGAGGCCGCCCGGCAGCCCGATCCAGGCCCAGAGATAGGCGACGCCGATCACCAGGCCGGGGATCGCCACCGGTAGCGTGGCGATGAGATCGATCGCGCGTCGTCCGGGCGCGCTGCCGCGATGCACGGTGTAGCCGATGGCAAACGCAAGCAGGCCGCCGAGCACCGCCGTCACCAGCCCGACCTCCATGGTGTTCCAGATCGAGCGTATGGTGAGCGGGTTGTCGAAGATGCTCTCGAAATGCACCAGCGAGTAATGGCGCATGTCGAACAGGCTGGCGGCGTCCGGGATGAACAGAAAGCGGCGGAACGCCGCGACGATCAAGGCGAGCGTTGGCAGCACGACGACGATGACGAGGTAGAGCAGCGCGAGTGCGAGCGTCAGCCAGCGCCAGGGTCCGAGATCGAGCACGCGTGGCCGAAAGGCCTTGCCCGCGACAGTGATGAAGCTGCGGCCGGCGAGCACTCGCTGCTGCAACAGCACCAGCGCGCCGGTCACCACCATCAGGATGATGGCAACCGCCGCGGCCGTGCTGTAGAGCGGCGGGCTCCAATTGGTCAGCTTGAAGATGTAGGTCGTCAGCACCGAGATATTGGCCGGCGCGCCCAGCACGGCCGGAATGCCATAGATGCCCAGCATCACGATGAAGGACAGCAGCATGCCGGAGATGATGGCCGGCGCGACCAGCGGGAAGGTGACGGTGAACAGCGTGCGCACTGGCCCGACCCCCGCGATCTCCGCCGCCTCCTCCAGGCTCGGGTCCATGTTGCGCAGCGCCGAGGCGGTGAACATGTAGACATAGGGCGCGTAGTACATGCCGAACACCACGATCAGTCCGGCCATCGAGTAGAGATCGATCCGCCAGTCGAGGCCGATCCACTTCATCATGGTGTTGAGCAGGCCGGACTTGGGCGAACCCAGGATCGACCAGGCCACGCCCGCGACCAGCGGCGGCACGAACAACGGCACCAGGCTCGCTGCGCCGATGAAGCCTTTCCACGGCGTATTGGTACGCACGACGATCCACGAAAACGCAAGCCCGATCGCGACCGCGAGCGCCGTACCCCCGGTGCAGGCGATCAGCGAGTTCGCCAGCGCATGGTGAACATTGGCATTGCCGAGCACGCTGACGAAGTTGTCGAGCGAGAGATCGAACACGCCGAACCCGTCTACCACCGGGTTGGTGTTGGTGAGGGCGCCCAGGAGCAGCATCGCCACCGGGTAGAGGACGAGAAATGTCAGCACGGCAAGGAGTGCGCCCGACCACAGCCAGCCGGCGACGACGCGAAGTCGTGCCGCGCGCTCGGCCTCCGCTACCGGCGCGGCAAATGCAGCGGCTTCTGCCGTCACGCCCTTCCCTCCGGCGATCCTCGACGCTCGCTTTAGCGCCTGTCGTTCTTGCAGCCATGGGTAGCACAGAACGGTTCCCACGGGGAGACGCCCCCGCGTGGGCAAATGCGCACGCGCCGCAAATTGACGCGGTGGGCGCACCCTGGGCCGCGCCGCCGCCAGCCATCTGAAGCGGCGATGGAGCGGAGCGCGATGCGCGGCACCGACCCGGATTTCACGGCCGCTCCATCCGGGCTACCATTGCGCCGATGTCAGTCCTCGCCGCTCGATCGCCGGTCGCCAGACCCGACGTTCCCGATCTCCTCGCGCGGGCGCGGGCGATCGCCGAGCTTGCGCGCGAGCGCGCGCAACAGACCGAGGTCGCGCGGCGCGTCGGCGACGACATGATCGCGCGCATGCGGGAGATGGACCTCTTCCATATCATGCGACCGCAGGCCTATGGCGGGTTCGAATACGGCTTCGACGTGTTCTCCGAAATCGTCGCGGCCGTCGCGAGCGGCTGCGGGTCGACCGGCTGGGTCTATGGCCTGCTCGCCTCGCACCAGTGGCTCATCGCCTGCTTTGCACGCGAGGCGCAGGACGAGGTCTGGCAGGACCGCGACGCGCTCGCCACCGGCAGCTATGCCCCGGTCGGACAGGCGGTGGCGGTGGACGGCGGCTACCGGCTGTCCGGCGCCGGCAGCTTCTGCAGCGGCTGCGACAACGCGCAGTGGCAGTTCCTCGGCGGCATGATCCCGCAACCGGATGGCGCGGCGAAGCCCGGATTTTTTCTCGTGCGCAGCGCCGACTGCACCATCGACGACAACTGGCACACGATGGGGCTCGCCGGCACCGGCAGCAAGACCATCGTCGCGCGCGACGTGTTCGTTCCCACCCATCGCACGGTCGCCTTCGCCGCGCTGTCCGACGCCAGCGCGCCCGGGATGCTGGCGCATCCGAACCCGCTTTATCGGCAATCCTTCCTCGCCGTGCTCCCGATCGCCATCGTCTCGCCGGTGCTCGGGATGGCCGAGGGTGCGCTCGCCGATTTCCTCGCCATGGCCGGCATGCGCACCACCCGCGGCGCGGTGGCCGGCGGCAACCGCCGCATGGCGGAACTCACGACGGTGCAGATGCGCGTCGCCGAGGCGAGCGCGCTGATCGACGCCGCGCGGCTGCTGATGGCGCGCGATCTCGCGGAGGCATTCGCGAGCGCAACGCGCGGCGAGCCGATCAGCATCGCGGTGCGGCTGCGCAACCGTCGCGATCAAGCGTTCTGCGTGCGGCTGCTGATCCAGGCCATCGATGCGCTGTTCCTCGCGGCCGGCGGGCAGGGGCTGTTCCTGGACCAGCCCCTGCAGCGTACCTGGCGCGATGCGCACGCGGCGGCCTCGCATATCAGCCTCAACTGGGATTCCACCGGCAGCATGTATGGACAGTCGCTGCTCGGCCTCGAGCCGAAGGGACAGTATTGAACAGCACGCCGTCACCGTGCGCGTGACCCGCGGGTCGATCTTTTTGCAAGGAAGTGAACTGCCGGGTGACGCCCGGCAATCACAGTCCGAGCCTTCAATACAAAAACTGTTCTACCCGACATATTTCCAAAAGAACTCGAGCGTGCGGCCAAGCGCGATCTGTGCCGACCCCGGCTCATAGTTGGAGCGCGCGTCGCAGTTGAATCCGTGCCGGCCGGGGTAGACATGGATCGACACGTCCGGCCGCGCTTGCCGGATCTTCTCGACATCGCTGAGCGGGATGCTGGCATCGATGTCGCCGAAATGCAGCATGGTCGGCACCTTAGGAACCTCATGCGCCCGCGCGACGATCTGGCTGCCATAATACCCGACCGCGCAAGTCAGATCGCGCAGTCGCACAGCCGAGAAAAACGCCAGCGAACCACCCCAGCAATATCCCACCACGCCGACCCTGCCGAACGGCTTGACGAAATCGATCGCGGCCTGCGCGTCCAACAAGCTGTCTTCGATCGGGATCTTGGCGCGCAAGGCGTGTCCCGCGGCGATGCCGGATGGGTCGTAGCCGAACTCGGCGCCCGGCTCGGCGCGATCGGACAGGCCGGGCACGACGGCGCCATATCCCAAGGCCGCAAACCGGTCGGCGACGTTGCGGATGTGATCGTTCAAGCCGAAGAACTCGTGCAGGACAACGAGTTGGCCGCGCGGCGGGACGGCTGGCGCGGCCCAATAGGCCGGCAGCACGTGACCATCGCCGGCGGTCAGAACGATATTCTCTTTCATCATGCGTTGCATCGTTTCATGATGGCACCGAACCGCGGGATTTTACATCGTGACGTTCGCACAGGAGACAATCCGGCATGGCCCGCTTCCGGCTTAGGCTGCCACAGCTGCTCGCGTGCGGGGCGCTGTCCTTGAGCGCATGGGTTGTTGCGGACGGCGCTCGGGCCGAGACCGTGCGCGTTGGTATTGTCGGCGCCAGCAGCGATGCCCCCTTCTTCATCGCCGACGCCAAAGGCTATTTCAGCGCCGAGGGGCTCACGCTCGAACTGACGTCGTTCGATTCCGGGGCGAAGATGGTGGCTCCGCTGGGCACCGGCGACCTCGACGCCGGCGGAGGCGCCGTCTCGGTGGGGCTATACAACGCGGTCAAACGCGGCGTAGGTCTCAAGATCGTGGCGGACAAGGTGCACTACGGTCCGGGCTACGGCTTTGCGTCTCTGCTGGTCCGCAAGGAACTCGTCGAGAGCGGCAAGTTCAAGAGCTACGGCGATCTCAAGGGCCTCCGCGTCGCGCTCTCCGGAGTCGGCATCGGCGACGAATCGGTGCTCAATGAAGCGCTCAAGCGCGGCGGCCTGAAATGGGGAGATGCGGCCCCGGTCTACATGGGCTTTGCGCAACACCCGCCAGCGATGGCCAATGGCGCCATCGATGCGAGCATCACCAACGAACCCACATCGACATTCATTCAGCGCCAGGGCAGCGCCATCCGCTTTGCCGGCAACGACGAGTTCTATCCCAACCAGCAAACCGCCGTTCTGCTGTATGGCGAACCCTTCATCAAGAACCGGCGCCCGGTCGCACTCAAGTTCATGCGAGCTTACCTTCGCGCGGTTCGCTTCTACAATGATGCGCTGGCCGATGGCCGCTTGGCGGGTCCGAACGGGCCGGACGTCGTTTCCATCTTGACCAAATATTCCGCGCTCAAGGACGCCGATCTCTATCGCGTCATCACTCCGCCGGCGATCGATCCCAACGGCGTGGTGAACGTCGAGAGCCTCACCAAGGATTGGCAATTCTTCAAGGACACCGGTCAGCTCGACGGAAAGGTCGGGCCTGCCGACATCGTCGACACCAGCTTTGCCGCCGAGGCCGTGGCGGCGCTCGGGCCGTACGTCGCAGGAAGCTCCGCGAAATAGCGGCGGCTATTCTTTGCCCTGCTGTCCGTGGGTCTCCGCCGGGGCGGGATCGCGCCGACCGAAGCGCAGTCGCTTCAGCGTAGCGCGCTGTAACATCGTCATGCGCTCCAGCACACCGTCCACCGCCGCGTCGGAAATCCGCGTGCGCCCCCAGCGGTAGAGCGAGCCGTGCACGAGCCAGATCACCAGGAAGCTGAACACCCCCGCGAATACCACGTCGCTGAAGAAATGCGCGCCCGCCACCATCCGCAGCAACCCCACCGCGGCACCGAACGTGAGTGCCGCGCCGTACGCAAGTGCGCGCCATTGCTGCGGCACGACCGCCGCCGGAGCCAGCGTCCAGAACGCGCCCGAGGGTTCGCCGGCCACGAAAGAGCAATTCTTCGGGCAGTCGCCGCGCGGATCCCACCATGGGCGGAAATGCTCGGTGCCCCCGAACTCGGTTACGTCGATGGGGCGCGGCCGGCCCCAGTGCTCCTTGAACACGAGGTTTGCGACCACCCCGGGCGCGAGCGCAAGGGTCACCAGCATCAGCACGACCGCACGACCGGGAATGAGCAGCGGCCGCTGCGGACGGATGAGCTTGAACGCAAGCGCAACGACGGCGGGCATGGCGACGAGCGTAATCACCCAGGTGGCGGCGTCGCGCGCACGCAGATAGGGCGGATCATAGGCGCGCCAAAATCCCCCGCGCTCGGGGTCGAAGAACAGGCCCGCGAGCTTGAGGTCGAGATCGGGCCGCAGGCCGAAGACAACGCCGACCACGGCGGCAACGGCGAGCGCGATCACGAGGCCGGTTCGGTTCATGCGTTTGATCCCCGTGCGTGTCTAGCCGAGGTGCCCGGCAAGTTCAAATCGACACCGGGTGACGGGTCGCTGCGTACCACACCGGACAAATCGGGATCGTTGCGACAGCGATGTGTTCACCTTGCCAGCGATTTCAAATTCATGCAGCGTTGCTGAACAACAGTTCGCTCAAAAACTCAACACCGGTGAGGTTTAATGCCGCAACTGTCCGAAACCACGCTCCGGCAGCAGCTCGCAGATTGCCACCGCATGATGGTGATGGCGGAGCTGCTCGACTATAGCGGACATGTCAGCGCCCGCATTCCCGGCACCGATCGCATCCTCATTCTGCCGCGCGACGCCAGCCGCGCCGGGGTCACGGCCGACGACATGCTGGTCATCGACCTCGACGGCAAGGTTTTGGACGGAAACCGCTTGCCCCCGACCGAGACCGCAATCCATCTCGGCGTCTATCGCGCGCGCAAGGATGTACAGGCGGTCGGCCATGGCCACCCGCCGATGTCGACGCTGTTTACCATGGTGGACCGCCCGGTCATCGCCATGCGCAACTTCGGGTTCCGCTTCATCGGCATGCCAATTCATCCCGACCCGACCCACATCCGCACCGTCGAGCAGGGCGCCGCGGTGGCGCGCACACTCGGCAGGCACAAATATTGTCTGTTGCGCGGCCACGGCAGCGTGGTCGCCGTCGACGGCGTCCAGGAGGTGTTTCTCGACAGCCTCGAAATGGAGGAGAATGCACGCAGCACGATCCAGGCGGCGAGCCTCGGACCGCTCAAGCCGATCACGCCCGAGGAGGTCGAGCTGCTCAAGGTCAGCTTCGCGAGAAACGAATACCGGATCGCAAAGACCTGGGAACACTACCGCGAAAAGGCGCGACAGGCCGGCTTGCTCTAGAGCGGCCTTCACTCGCAGCGACATAGGATTGTGCTGCCGGATCACTCCCCGGCGACCGTGCGGGCCCTTACCAACACATCCGCCGGCGTCGCGTAGAGCTCCGCGATCTCGCGATCGACGGCGCCGCCGGTCATCGGCGTGACCGTGAGCCTGGATGTCTGCGCCTCGGCAAGAAAGGCGGCGTCCGCAACCATCGCGTCGAATGCCGTGCGCAACGCGGCGACGCGCCCGGCCGGGACCTGCGCGGGAACCATGAACAGCCGCCCGAGCCGTTCCGGCGCGGTCAGGAAATTGTAGATCCTGCGGTCGCGTTCGTTGAGCAGGAGATCGCCCCCGAACGGCACATCGCGATCCATCCCCGCCACCAGCGTCGGCGACAGACGCAGGACAGCGTTGATCTTGCCGCTCCGCAGCCAGTCTTCCGGGATCGAGGTCCAGCCGCCGCAGTCGCCGTCGATCTCACCCTTCTCGAGCGCAAGGCGCTTGTCCGCGCTGCCGGCATAGCCTTGCACCTGTTTGAGTCTGACGCCGAACAGGTTGCGCAGCATGGCGGTGTCGACATTTCCCGACGTGCCGGGCGCGGTCGCGCCAAAAATGACCTGCTCGCGCGCCAAGAGGTCGCTCCAGCCGCGTACCCCCAGGGCACTGCGGGTGTAGCAGATCCTGATGTCCTCGCTGACATTGCCGATGGAGGCGAAGCTTCGAAAATCGACCTTCACGCGTTCCGGCATCGATATCGCTTCCGTGAGAAGCGCCGAGCTGAATGTGCCGATGACGTCCTCGGGCGAGTTCACCAGCGCCATCACCGATCGCAGCGAGCCGGCGCCCGGCATGTTTTGCACCATGATCCCCGGGCTGCCGGACAGAAAGCGCCCGAGATGCCGCTGAACCAGGCGTGCGTAGCTATCCACCCCGCCGCCGGGAGGCATGCCGACAATGATCTTGATGGTCTTGCCGCCGAACAGCGCGGTTTCGGCTTGGGCGGACATCGGCGCCGCCAGCTCGAGCGCGAGCGATAACAGATACAGCAGGCGGAGTGCGCGGAGTAAGCGGCGGTGATCGGGCACGGACGGCTATTGCGGCCGCGGCGCCTGCTGGCGGCAGACTTGGCTCTCGCCGCCCATGGACGACCACAAGTCCCCGCATCGATCGCAGCCGGCCAACGCGGCACCGAGCAGGACCATGCAGACGATGCGGCGCACCGTCATGCCGGGCGTGGTCGAGCGGCGATCGGCTTTTGCAACTGTTGGCATGGCAGCTCGCTTTCGGCGCCTCGATCTCGAACCATCGATCGAGGCCATCCTATAGCAGATTTCCTAACGGATTTCCGGCGGATGTGAGGCCGCCCGCGCTGGCAGCGCCAACGGATCGGCACGAAATACCGGTTTCCAGAAGCCCGCGCTCCAGCCTGCGATCACCCAATAGGCCAATCCCCCTGCAAGACCCGCGGCGACGACCGGGAGCGGTTCATTGAGCGGGATGTGGCTGTCGTCGATGTAGCCGAACAGGCTCCATCCGATCCAGGCCGAGACCGCGCCGTTGCCGACGTGGAATATCCAGGACCGGATCGCGAAGGTCTCCGAAATGAGCACCCCGATCGCGGCGGGAAGCCACATCATGCTGAGCAGCATCACCAGCAGGACCGGGGCGGCGAACACGAAGCCGAACAGCGCGAACGGCTGCGCGTCGGGATCCGCGGCGGCGACTCCGAGCTTCCACGAGCCGAACACGATCACCAGCGTGCCGATCACCACCGCGACGAAATAGCCGAGCGGCACCAGCAGGACACGCAGCAGCAGCCGACCAAGGCTGTCCATGCGCAGGTCAGTCCGTCATCGCCATCGCCCGCAGCGCGAGGCGTTCGCGCGCGGACAGCTTTTCGGTCGCGCTCTTGAGCTGGCCGCACGCGGCCAGGATATCGCGCCCGCGTGGCGTGCGCACCGGCGAGGCGTAGCCGGCATTGAAGATGATCTCGGAGAATTTCTCGATCTGCCCCCAGTCGGAGCACTCGTAGGCGGTGCCGGGCCAGGGATTGAACGGGATGAGGTTGATCTTCGCCGGGATGCCCTTGAGCAGCTTGACCAACGCCTTGGCGTCGGCAAGGGAATCGTTGACGCCCTTGAGCATCACGTATTCAAACGTGATGCGCCGCGCGTTGGATGCACCGGGATAGGTGCGACAGGCATCAAGCAGAACCTGGATGGAATATTTGCGATTGAGCGGCACGAGTTCATTGCGCAAGTCGTCACGCACCGCATGCAGCGAGACCGCCAGCATGCAGCCGATCTCGGCGCCGGCGCGCGCAATGTTCGGCACCACGCCCGAGGTCGAGAGCGTGATCCGGCGCTTGGAAATGGCGATACCTTCCCCGTCCGCCACGATCAGGAGCGCATCGCGCACCGCCTCGAAATTATAAAGCGGCTCGCCCATACCCATCATCACGATGTTGGAGACCAGGCGCTCCCCGGCCCCGCCTTCCGCGCCGCGCGCCCCCAGCCAATCTCCCAGACGGTCACGCGCGACCATGATCTGGCCGACGATTTCGCCCGGCGTAAGATTGCGCACCAGTCGCTGCGTGCCGGTGTGGCAGAACGAGCAGGTGAGCGTGCAGCCGACCTGGCTCGAGACGCAAAGTGTGCCGCGGCCGGCCTCGGGAATGTAGACGCATTCGACCTCGTGCGGCCGCTCGCCGGCATGTTCGCCGGGCAGCCGCAGAAGCCACTTGCGCGTGCCGTCGACCGAGATCTGCTCGGCCACGACTTCGGGACGCGCCAGGGTGAAATGCGCGTCGAGCACCGCGCGCAGCTCTTTCGACACGCTGGACATTTCATCGAAGCGCGTGGCGCCGCGCACATAGAGCCAGTGCCAGATCTGCTGCGCCCGCATCTTGCCCTGCGCCGACGGCACCCCGACAGTGCCAAGAGCCTCCGCCAATTGCGGGCGCGACAGGCCCACGAGCGAAGGCTTTTCCGGCGGCACATAGCGCTCGAGCGGCGTCTTTTCGACGAAGCCCGCGGACGCCGGGCGGGGCGTCCTCGGCGGGAGGTTGCTGGCTTGAAGCGGATCAGTCATCGTTTTGAAAGGACCATGCCTGGCGGCGTTCTACCATAGATGGGGTGCCTGGGCCGACAGCGATAGATTGCCCGAGCCCGCCGTCCGAGCTCATCTGGCACGATTAGCTTTCACTTCAGCCGTTCGATCAGCGCCATCGCTGCAGCCGGGGCGCGCACCTTTGCGCCCGAGATCATGTAGATGAACACATCCCGCTTGGCCGCCGCCGACGATGGCGGTGCGATGGTCGTGAGATCATCCGGCGCGCCCCCGTCGGCAAAGCTTCGCGCGCGTTTCGCCCAGGTGTCGAGTGCGCGCGCAGGATAGCCGGTCTTTTCCTTCTCGGACGTGCGCTGCAGGCGGGCATAGACGAAATCGCCTGTCACGTCTGCGATCAAGGGATGCTTGTCGGACTCGACCAGGACCGGCGCCACCGAGAACTTGCGCAGCAGCGCAATGAACGCCGGCACCAGAAAGCTCTCGTGCCGCACCTCGACCGCGTGGCGGATGGGCGTGCCGTCGAGGCGCTGCGGCAGCAGCGCGAGGAAAGCCGCAAAGTCGTCGGGCTCGAATTTCTTCCCGGGATGAAATTGCCAAAGGATCGGCCCGAGCTTTCCCTTCAATTCGGTCACGCCACTGGAAAAAAATCGTTCGACTGATTCGCCGGCTTCGGCGAGCACCCGGCGATGGGTGGTAAAGCGTGGTCCCTTGAGCGAGAACACGAAATCATCCGGCGTCTCGGCCGCCCATTTGCGAAAACTCTCCGGTTTCTGAGTGCTGTAGAAGGTGCCGTTTATCTCGATCGCGGTCAGCTTGCGGCTGGCGTATTCGAGTTCGCGCGCCTGCGGCAGCCCCTCGGGGTAGAATTCGCCGCGCCACGGCTTGAACACCCATCCGCCGATGCCGACCCGGATCATCGATCACTCCACTGCTCGCAGCGCTTCAGCTTGGGAAGCATTCACTTGAACAAGGCCGCCAGGTCCTTCGCCCCCTGCAATCTGACCTCCTCATCCATCCTGGCATTGGTCGTGGCGAGCAGCTTTGAAACGACGTTGGCGCGGCCCGCGATGGGATTGCGCGCATAGCCTCCCGGCTGGAAGAAATTCGCGGTGGGCACCCGTTCGCGCCAGGCGGCCGGCATCTTGATCATATCGATGCCGTTGCCATCGCCGGTGAGGTTCATCATCTCGAGCTCCGCCGCGGTCAATGTCGCATCGTACCCCTGCTTGCGCGCAAAAACGATGGAATCGAGGAGCTTCTGCGTCTGCAGCAGGGGGCCGACATCGATGTCGAGATTCAACGCATGGATGCCCCAGCCCTTCGGCGTGTTCGCCAGTCTGTCATGCGCGCTCCAGCTGTCCGGCACGGTGCGACTGAAAGCGATCATGGCCTTGAGTACCGCGATTTTCTTCAGCAGCGCGGCTTTCGCTTCGGCGCTCGACGCCGTCGCCTTCGCTTGCAGGGCGCGGATGAACTGATCGCCCTTCTCCGCCAACAGCTCGACGCTGTTGGTAGACAGCAACTGGTTGTAGCCGAGCGCGGTGGAAATCGCCTGCGCTCCCGGTCGCGGGTATTCCAACCCCGCCTGCACGTCGTATTTGCCGTTGCCGCTGGATTCGAAGGCGTAGATGCGTACGGCTTGTTCCTTCGTAATGCCGGCGGCGGCGGCGACCCTGGCGTAGGCGCGCTTGTACTCGAGCTCGTTTTGCGGCTGTTGCGGAACAAACCTGAATTCCTGCGCCGCGGCCTCCAGCAGGTCGGCGACAACAGGCACATATTTCCTGGGCGGGGGCTCCTCGACGGGCGCCGACGGATCGACGGGTCTTGGTGGCCCCGAATAGACCGGCGGCTGCGTCAGGACGTAGTCTTCGATCCGGATGTCCTCGCTGCCGCGGCGTTTGGCAGCGCGCGAGCGCCTCTTGTCCGCGACGGCGCTCCAATACGCGTCCACTTCGGCGTCGTACTGCTGACGCGCGGCATTGTATTCCGCCACTTTGCGACGGTATTCGAACGCGTCAAATATCGACTGCGCAACGCGCATCGATGGGTTGGAGTTCTCCGCGCGGCTCGGCTGCAAATCCCTGAGAGGGCAACAATAGCAACGCTGCGAGCAGACACCCGCAGCTGTTACGGACTGAATGGAGCCGCATGCCCTCTCCAGGCGAGGCTTAAGACGTTGCGAAACTTGCAATCGGCGTATGCACCCACAGACTCACCGCGACGCTGGCGGAGTCTGCCAAGAGCGACCGAAATGGCAAGTTCATAAGCGCAACGCGCGCTGGAGGCTGCTCCATCGACAGTAGACGCTGCAGCGACACGGAGCCCTACTTGCACTCCTGCTCGATTTTCTCGAGCGCCTGCGCGAGCCCCTTGAGCGAATACTGGTCGGTCGACGCCGTCCCGCGACCGGATGTGCCCTTCACCGTCAGGTCGGCGCCCTTGCGCATGGCATCGACCATGCGCGCCTCCTCGGCGACGTTCTTGATCCAGGCGCCGTCGTTCTGCGTGTACATCGCGAACTTGACAGCGCCAACCTCGGCGGTCGCATCCGAGCTGGTCTTGAACGGATAGCCGATGATGACCGACACCTCGTTCTTCACGTTGTCGGCCGGGCGGGTCGAGACGAAGATATAGGACGGATCGCGCTTGCGGCCGGCCGGCTCGATCTTCGTGGTCTTCGGCTTGGCAAGCGCGAAGCAGACCTTGCTGCCGCCGGGCGAGGCGGCATAGGCGCCCCAATCGCCGTACTGGCCGAGCAAGGCGGGCTGAGCGGCTCCGGCGGCAGCCGCGGGAGCCGCTGCGGCGGGTTTCGCCGGCGGCTGGGCAGCGGCAGGTTTCGCGGGCGCCGCCGCCGGAGCAGCGGGCTTCGCGGGCTGCGGCGCCGGAGCGGCGGGTTTCGCCGGTTGCTGGGCAAAGGCGACCGATACCACCGATGTGGCCAGAAACAATGCGGTCGCGACAGATCGAGTCCCGGTCATCGGCCCACCTCCGTGACGGCGGCAACGCTATTGAAAAACAAGCCCCTGACGGCAAGCATTAGCTTGGGGAATTCGGCAATGTGAAGGCGAATTCGGCCGTCGCTTGCGGCTGCAGCCGCTATATACGTAGCCGATACGTGGTAGCCACCCCCGCCGGCGTCGTTCAACGCCGTCCATGCTATACCGGCGTCCCGACACCGTTCGAGCAGCCCAGCCGTGAAAGCCATTCTCTGTCAGCGTTTCGGCACGCCCGATGACCTCGTGCTCGCGGATGTCCCGGAGCCGGTGGCCGGACCGGGCGAGGTCGTGGCCAAGGTCGCGGCGGTCGGCCTGAATTTCTTCGACACCTTGATCATCGCCGGCAAATACCAGACCAAACCGCCGTTTCCGTTCTCGCCCGGTGGCGAGTTCGCCGGCGTGGTCGAAAGCGTAGGCGCGGGGGTTGCCGAGTTCCAGCCCGGCGACCGCGTCATGGGCTACACCAATTTCAACGCGGCGCGCGAACGCACGGCCGTTGCGGCCGACCAGATCGTCAAAATCCCCTCCGATCTCGACTTCGAGCGCGCCGCAGCGCTGACCATCACCTACGGCACCGCCTATCACGCGCTCGCACACCGGGCCCTGATGCGTCCCGGCGAGACCCTGGCCGTGCTCGGCGCCTCGGGCGGGGTCGGGCTCGCCGCGGTCGAACTGGGCCGGATCATGGGTGCGCGCGTGATCGCCTGCGCCTCCAGCGACGACAAGCTCGTGTTCGCGCGCGCCCACGGCGCCCACGAGGTGGTGAACTACGACAGCGAGGATCTGCGCGCCGCGCTCAAGCGCGTCGGCGGCGACCACGGCATCGATGTCGTGTTCGACCCGGTGGGCGGCCCCTACAGCGAGCCGGCCGTGCGCTCGCTCGCCTGGCAGGGGCGGCATCTCGTTGTCGGCTTTGCCGCCGGCGACATCCCGAAGCTCCCGCTCAACCTGGTCCTGCTGAAGGGATGCGCCATCCTGGGCGTGTTCTGGGGGTCCTGGGTCCGCCGCGACGCGGAGCAGTACAAGGCCGCCATCGACCAGCTCGCGCGCTGGTGCGCCGAGGGCAAGCTCTCGTGCCACATTCAGAAGGTCTATCCGCTCGCCGAGACGCCAACGGCGCTCAAGGCCCTCGCCGACCGCAAGGTCATGGGAAAGCTGGTCGTGCGGGTATGAGCCCAAGTTCCGGGGCCAGCCGCATTGAACTCCGGGTGGTTGGACCCTGTTGGCCGCGCGGCCCCTGCCCTATTCCCTTCCGGCCTTGATCCGTTCGAGCGCAACGCGCGCGGCGTCGCGATGCTCCGGACGCAGGTGGCCAGCCACCATGCGCAGCGCCGTGAGCAGTATGGCGGCATCGTCGGTAAAGCCGAGAAGCGGCAACACGTCGGGCACGAAGTCGAACGGCAGCACGAAATAGGCGAGCGCGCCGATCAGAGCGGCTCTCACCTGGAACGGCGTCGTCTGGTCAAAGGCGCAGTAATACGCGGCGAGCAGATCCTCCGCGAACGGCAGTTTTGCCGCTACCCGCGCCGCCTTCCGCCAGAAGTCGCGGCGCACGCGCTCCTCGTTGCGGGCGCCTCGCTCATCAAAGCCGCCATGCCCCCACGACGTGGCACGCTCGAACGGCATGGTCATGCTCCCGGTTATCAGTCCGTATCCATGACCTAAATGGTGCCCGCGCCGAGGCGCTGCAAGTGAAGCGGGTCCTCAACGCGGGGCTTCGGCCAGCCGGTCCATGGCGGCGGCGAGCTCGACGTCGCGCTCGGTCACGCCGCCGGCATCGTGGGTGGCGAGCGTCACCTCGACTTTGTCATAGACGTTGAACCATTCCGGATGGTGGTCGAGCTTCTCCGCGACGAGCGCCGCGCGCGTCATGAAGCCGAACGCTTCGTTGAAATCGCGAAAGGTGAATGTCCTGCTGATGGCGTCGCGATCTTTCGCCTCGCTCCAGCCGTTGAGCTTGGCGAGCGCGCTCTTGCGGGCATTGCCTGTCAGTTTCTCAGCCATGGTGACACCTCGTGGTCGGCGGATAGTGCCATGAATTGCGGCGCGCCGGCACTCGCAAAGGCGGCGCGGACCGTGGGCGCGCCCGACCGGTGCCTGAAGATTATCCCCCGTCCCCAGACTCGCACGGCTCAACTGTCATGATGCTGTGAGAATCCGCCGCCATCTTCGTCTCCTTCCTTGAACTGGAGGGAATCAATGATCGTGCGCATCCCCGTGTCGCGGCGGCGGTTTCTGGCGACCGCCGCGGCCTCGACCGCGATCTCCGCCGCCGGCGGCATCGCCAAACCTTACCTCAGCCGGGCCGCCGATCGACCGCTCATCACCCATGGCATCCAGTCCGGCGACGTATCCCACGACTCCGCCGTGGTCTGGGCGCGCGCCGACCGGCCGGCACGGATGTTGGCCGAGATTGCGACCACCGACAGCTTCAAGACCATCCACCGCGCCGTATTCGTCGATGCGCTGCCCGACACCGATTTCACCGCCAACGCCTTGATCGAGGGCCTGCCCGCGGGGCAGGACATCTTCTATCGCATCCGCTTCCAGGACCTTGCGTCCCCGACCATCGTCGGCGAGCCGATGACAGGGCGGTTTCGCAGCGCGCCGGCCGACCGGCGCTCCATCTCGTTCGTCTGGTCGGGTGATACCGCCGGCCAGGGCTGGGGCATCGACGAGGCACGCGGCGGCATGCGCACCTACGCCACCATGCTGCGCAACCGGCCGGATTTCTTCATCCATAGCGGCGACAACATTTACGCCGATGGCCCGATCGTCGCCGAGGTGAAGATGGCTGACGGCCAGATCTGGAAGAACGTGGTCACCGAGGACAAGGCCAAGCCGGCGGAGACGCTCGCCGAGTTCCGCGGCAACTACAAATACAATCTCATGGACAGGAACGTGCTCGCGTTCAATGCCGAGGTGCCGATCTTCTCGCAGTGGGACGATCACGAGGTCACCAACAACTGGTGGCCGGGCGAGCCGCTGACCCGCGCCGAGCACGCGCGCAAGAAATACGTCGAGAGCAATGCCTTGCTGCTGGCCGCGCGGGCGAGCCGCGCGTTCCACGAATATATGCCGATGCGCTTTACGCAGGCCGAACCGGGACGCGTCTACCGCAAGATCTCTTACGGACCGTTGCTCGACATCTTCATGCTCGATATGCGCAGCTATCGCGGCCCCAACGGCGAAGGGCTGGAGGAAAGCTACGGGCCGGCGGCCTACTTCCTCGGCCCCACGCAGGTGGCGTGGCTCAAGCGCGAACTGATGAACTCGCAGGCGACCTGGAAGGTGATCGCCGCCGACATGCCGATCGGTCTGGTCGTGGTCTACGATACCGATCGCAAATGGGGCGTCGAAGCGATCGCCCAGGGCGATGGGCCGGCCCGCGGCCGCGAGCTCGAGATCGCGGACATTCTTTCCTTCATCAGGCGGGCAGGCGTCCGCAACACGCTGTGGCTGACCGCCGACGTGCACTACACGGCGGCGCATTACTACGATCCCAACAAGGCAGTGTTCCAGGATTTCGAGCCGTTCTGGGAATTCGTGTCAGGCCCGCTTCACGCCGGAACCTTCCCGCAAAACGCGCTCGACAACACCTTCGGACCGCAGCGGGTCTACGTGAACGCGCCGAGCACGCCCAATCGGCCGCCGAGCGAGGGCCTGCAGTTCTTCGGCCATGTCGCGATCGACGGTACGACGCAAGTCATGACCGTGACGCTCAAGGACGTCGACGACCGCCCGCTGTGGTCGACCACACTGGAGCCAAAGCTTGGGTGAGCACCGTAGGGTGAGGGCGGAACGGCGAACGTGGTTCGCGGTTACGCCGACTTGCGCAGCGTCGTCGCCAGTTCCGGCGTATGCGCGGGCTCGGCCGTACGCAATTTGGTCGAGTAGTACGACGCGTTCTGCTCGCCGCGCAGCGCCTCGCGCGTGAACTGGATGAGGTGATGGGCGATGAAGCCCATGCCGAGCACGGCATCGATCTGGCCGCGACGCAACGCGTGACGCGCGGCGCGCCAGAACGGCTTGCGGTAGTCCGACAGGATGCCGATGTGCAGCATGACGCGGAACGCCAGCACCAATGCGCTCGAAAGGTTTGCCCAGGTGAGCTTGCCGCGCGCGGGCGTGATCATCCGGTTCACATAGGTGGATTCGACCTGATGATGGAAGCGCTGGAACAACCGCTCCGGATCATTGGCATAGGCGATGCAGCGGCGCCACATCGACACCACATCGTCGTATGGCCGCAGGAAACACACGTTGCTTTCGAGCGTCGGATCATCCGACAGCCGTCCCGCCACCTTGAGCCGATCCCACAGTGGCGTCTTCGGCAACGCCTGCAGCAGATTGATGGTCAGCATCGGGATGTGTGAGATCTCGATGAAGTCCTTGAGCCGCGCCTCGGTGTCGTCGGAGTCGGTGTCGAGGCCGAGGATGATGCCGGAGGTCACCTCCAGGCCATAGTCGTTCAGCGTCTTGATCGACTCCATCATCGGCACGGCGACGTTCTGATTCTTGCGCATCGCCTTGAGCGCATCCGCCTCCGGCGTCTCGATGCCGACGAAGATGCCGAGAAACGACGACTCGCGCATGAGCTCGAGGGTTTCCTGCTGTTTGGCGATATTCAACGTCGCCTCGCAGGCGAAACTCATTGGGTAGCCGTGCTGCTTCTGCCAGGCGACCAGGTGCGGCAGCATATCCTTGGCGGCTTTGCGATTGCCGACGAAATTGTCGTCGACGAAATACACCACCGGCGGATGCCCCTTCTGCTGGCGCATGGCATCGAGCTCGGCGGTGATCTGCGCGGCGGTCTTGAACCGCGGCTGGCGGCCGTAGAGATTGGGAATGTCGCAGAACTCGCACAGATAGGGGCACCCGCTCGAGAACTGCAATGTGAGCATCAGATAGTTCTTCAGCGGGATGAGGTCGTACGCCGGGATTGGGAAATCCTGCAGCGGAAGCCGCTCCTTGGTTTCGAAGCGAATTTGCGCGGGCGGGCGCGCGACGCTCTCATCGAGGCAGACGATCAGCTGATCGGTTGCATCTCCCATCTCGCCGATGTGGAGATAGTCGATGTCGGGGTACATTTCGGGCGAGGCGGACGCCGACGGGCCGCCCAGCATGACGACTTTGCCCGCCGCGTGCGCGCGCTCGGCGATATCGTGAATCTGCTGGCCCTGGACGTGCATGCCGCTGACCAGGATGACGTCGGCCCACTCGAATTCTGCGGCGGTCGCCTTGCGGATATTCTCGTCGATGAAGCGGACCGGCCACCCTTCCGGCATGTAGGCCGCGATCAGGAGCAGGCCCTGCGGCGGCATGAAGGCGCGCACCCCCTTCATCAGCCGATAGGCGTGGTTGAAGGTCCCGAACGAGGGCGTGTAATGCGGAAAAACGCACAAGACCCGGCGTCTGTTCTTGACTGGGATCGAGCAGCGCACGCGACCTCCGACCTCTTGTCCCCATCGTCGCCTCCTCCGCGCCGCGACGCAAGAGGCTCTTGCATCGGCACGCACATCAAGTCCGGGCAGTCGCAGCCAGCGGCTCCCACTGTCCACTCCGCCCCCTGGGGCCGCATGGTGCTCTCGGTGCCTGCGCGTTGCCCTTTCGAATCGACTGCGGGATCGGCCCGGCGCTCGCCCATCTCCCCAGCCGCTTGCGACTTGGAGCGGCAATTCACCGACTTTGACGTTGCGATTGGGCCGCCGATGCATATATTGCACCGCAGCGTAGCCCTGGCTCGGCCGGGCCTCACCGGATTTCCTTCATGTCTTTGCGCAACTTGGCGATCATCGCCCACGTCGACCATGGCAAGACCACCCTGGTCGACCGGCTGCTGCAGCAGTCGGGCGCCTTCCGCGAGAATCAGCGGGTGGCGGAGCGTGCGATGGATTCCAACGACCTGGAGCGCGAACGCGGCATCACCATTCTCGCCAAGGTGACCTCGATCGATTGGCACGGCACCCGCATCAACATCGTCGACACGCCGGGCCATGCTGATTTCGGCGGCGAAGTGGAACGAATCCTAAATATGGTGGACGGGGCGCTGGTCCTGGTGGATGCCGCCGAGGGGCCGCTGCCGCAGACCAAGTTCGTCGTGTCCAAGGCGCTCAAGGTCGGCCTCAAGCCCATCGTGGTGATCAACAAGGTGGATCGGCCGGATGCGCGGCCGACGGTGGTCGTGAACGAGGTGTTCGATCTGTTCGCCGCGCTCGATGCCAGCGAGGAACAGCTCGATTTTCCCATCCTCTACGGCTCGGCCAAGGAAGGCTGGATGGCGGCCTCCCCCGACGGGCCGAAGGATCAGGGCATGGCGCCGCTGTTCGATCTGGTGACCCGGCACGTCAAGGAGCCGACCATCGAGGACGGACCGTTCCGCATGCTCGGCACCATCCTCGAGGCCAATCCATATCTCGGCCGCGTCGTCACCGGCCGCATCAGTTCGGGCGCGGTGAAACCAAACCAGATCGTCAAGGTGCTCGACCGTACCGGCCGACTGATCGAGGAGGGCCGCCTGACCAAGGTGCTCGCCTTCCGCGGGCTCGACCGTACCGGGGTCGAAGAGGCGTCGGCGGGCGACATCGTCGCGATTGCGGGACTGCCCGAGGCGACCGTGTCGCACACGATCTGCGCACCGGAGGTGACACAGCCGCTCCCGGCGCAGCCCATCGATCCTCCGACCCTGGCGATGACCTTTCGCATCAACGATTCGCCCCTCGCCGGAACCGAGGGCGACAAGGTGCAGAGCCGGGTGATCCGCGAACGGCTGCTGCGCGAGGCCGAGGGCAACGTCGCGCTGAAGATCAGTGAATCCACCGAGAAGGATTCCATGGAGGTCGCCGGCCGCGGCGAACTGCAGCTCGGCATCCTGATCGAGACCATGCGGCGCGAGGGCTTCGAGCTGTCGGTGTCGCGGCCGAAGGTGCTGCTCGATCGCGACCCCAGCGGCGAATTGCTGGAGCCGATCGAGGAAGTGGTCATCGACGTCGATGAAGAGCACAGCGGCATCGTGGTGCAGAAGCTTTCCGAGCGCAAAGCCGAGATGACGGAGATGCGTCCCTCGGGCGGCGGTCGCGTGCGGCTCGTGTTCCACGCCCCGACGCGCGGCCTGATCGGCTACCAGGGCGAGCTTCTCACCGATACGCGCGGCACCGCGGTCATGAACCGGCTGTTCCATGATTACGGGCCTTATCGCGGCGATATCGTAGGCCGGCGCAATGGCGTGCTGATCTCCAATGATCAGGGCGAGGCCGTCGCCTATGCGTTGTGGAATCTGGAGGACCGCGGGCCGATGATGATCGAGCCGGGCTGGAAGGTGTATCGCGGCATGATCGTCGGCGAGCACACCCGCGGCAACGATCTCGAAGTCAACGTCCTCAAGGGCAAGAAGCTCACCAATATCCGCACCCACTCCAAGGACGAGGCCGTCCGCCTGGTCCCGCCGATCCAGATGACTCTGGAGAAGGCGCTCGCCTATATCACCGACGAGGAACTGGTCGAGGTGACCCCGAAGGCGATCCGGCTGCGCAAGAAGCTGCTCGACCCCAACGACCGCAAGAAGGCGGAGCGGGTCAAGGAAGCAGAGCGGGTGTGAGACGCCCGGCCGACTGGCGTCCCCGCGCGGGCGGGAGCACAATCACCGGCTCAGGGCTGTCGTTTCCCGGGAGGGCGCGCATCGGTCTCGTGGATTGACTGATTCGTCGCTGCCGTGGCCGTCCGGCGTCACGCGCAACCGCAGCGCAACACCCCGCTGGAACGTTGCAGGGCGCGTCCCTGGTCGATCTTTGTCGCTTGCGCGTGTCGCCGCTGCAACATTTTCACTGGTTTGCGCGCATGTATTGATCTTTTGCGCGGTCGCGAGCGGGGGCGCGGGACGTCGCAGTGTGGCAAATCCACATCAATCGCCAACGCTATTAACCGAGCATTAAACATAGCTCTTGAAGCGCGGCGAAGTGCTTGCTTGTATAACGTCATGAGCACGATCCTCATCGAAGTCCGTCGCGCAAAGCCGTCAGATGCATCGGCGATCGCAGCGACTCATGACGAGGCCTGGCGCGGTGCCTATCAGGGCATCATTCCCGGGCCTGAACTCGACAAGCTCATCAACCGGCGCGGCCCGCAATGGTGGGACAGCGCGGTGCGCAAGGGTAGCCGCATCGCGGTGCTCGCGTTCGGCGATACCTTGGCCGGTTATGCCAATTACGGCCGCAACCGTGCGCGCAGCCTCTACTACGACGGTGAGATCTACGAGCTCTATCTCCGTCCTGAATTCCAGGGACTCGGCTTTGGCCGCAAGCTGTTCTCGGCGGCGCGCCGGGACCTGATCCAGAGCGGCTTGCAGAGCATGGTGGTGTGGGCGTTGTCGGATAACGAGCCCGCCGGCGGCTTCTATCGCGCCCTCGGCGGCAAGGCCGTGGCGCGCTCTTCCGAACGGTTCGGCAACCGCGTTCTCGACAAGGTCGCCTTCGCCTGGAACGGCTGACTTGATCCCGTAGCCTGGGTCGGCGCGGCTGCGCGTCGAGAGATGCGCGACAATGGCGCTCGCGCGGGAATCGCCCGCCCACGGGCCTGGGCTAATCCGACCTAAGCTCTCGCCCGCTATTCCTGTTCGCTCGCTATTCCCGATCGTCTGTCGGCCCCTGGCCGAGCGCGGGTGCCCGCAAGCCGGCGATCGCACAGGCCGCCCGCACCGTATTGGCAAGCAGGCAGGCAATGGTCATCGGCCCGACGCCGCCGGGTACCGGCGTAATCGCGCCGGCGATCTCGGTCACTTCGCCAAAGGCCACGTCGCCAACGATGCGCGACTTGCCGCCCTCTTGCCGCACCCGGTTGATGCCGACGTCGATCACCGTGGCGCCGGGCTTGACCCAATCGCGGCGCACCATTTCCGCTCGTCCGACCGCCGCGAACAACACGTCGGCGCGGCGGCAGACCGCCGGCAGATCGCGCGTCTTGGAATGCGCCACCGTCACTGTCGCGTTCTCCGCCAGCAGGAGCTGCGCCAGCGGCTTGCCGACGATGTTGGAGCGGCCGATTACCACCGCCTCGAGTCCGGCGAGGGACGGCTGCACGGTCTTGGCGAGAAGCACGCACCCGATCGGCGTGCATGGGGCCAGCGCCGGCAGGCCCGCCGACAGGCGTCCGGCATTCACGGGATGGAAGCCGTCGACATCCTTTGCCGGATCGATCGCGGCGATGATGTTTTGCGGATCGATCTGAGCGGGCAACGGAAGCTGCACCAGGATGCCGTGGACCGTGGGGTCGGCGTTGAGGCGCGCGATCAGCGCCAGCAGCTCGCTTTCGCTCGTCGTCGCCGGCAGCCGGTGATCGAACGATCGCATGCCGCTTCCGACGGTCATCTTCATCTTGCTGCCGACATAGCTCTCGCTCGCCGGATTGTTGCCAACTAGCACGACCGCGAGCCCCGGCGTGATGCCGCGGTCGCGCGCCAGCCGGTGCACGGCGTCCGCGACCTTGCCGCGAAGGTTCGCTGCAATCCCCTTGCCGTCGATGATCTTTGCGGTCATGGCACTATCCGCCGGCGCGATGAGGCCGCGCCCATCCTCCGAACGCCCGCTGCGGCAGCGGCTCGGGACCAGAGCGATGAACCGGATTACCCGATGGCGCAGATTTTCTCCAGCACCGCCGCATGCGTCGCGCCCGCCCCGGCGACCCGGATGCGTTTCAAGCGCGCGCCGGCACCGGCTGCCAGGCTGACGTCACGGGAAGGCACGCCGAGCGTCTTGGCAATCAGCCCGGTCAGCGCCACATTCGCTTGGCCCTCGCTCGCCGCCGCGCGCACGCGCACCTTCAGCACGCGGCGCCCATCCGACAACCGCTCGATACCGTCGATGGCGTCGCGTCCCCCGCGTGGCGTAAGCCGCACGGCGAGCGTAAGCCCGTCCGCCTCGATCCGCCACGGAGGAGCAGGCGCGCTCAATCAGCCGAACGCCGAGACGAAGAGCCAGATGATGAGCTGATCGAGAAACATCAGCGCAATGATGAGAATGACCGGCGAGATGTCGATGCCCCCGAGATTGGGGAGGACGGCACGGATCGGCCGCAGGCCCGGCTCGGTCACGCGGTAGAGGAAATCCCAGATCGCGCGGACGGTGGAATTTTGGCTGTTCACGACATTGAACGCGATCAGCCACGACAGCACCGCCGCGCCGATCAGCAGATAGATGTACAGCCAGATCAGCGTATGGATGAGCCAGAGAAACGGATTCATCGAATTCACCCCGCGAATAGGCCGGCCGGCGAATGGCCCCGGGCCGAGTCGCCGGGAGCTTGATAATCGCGTTGCCGCGTTGACGCAACGCAAAGCCCTCGCCGCAATGGTCGCATCTCGGCGGCTGATCCTTGACTCCTTGGACTCCGGGCCGTAAATGGCCGGCACTCACAGCCGCCGCAACACGGTTGCATTTTGGCCGGGGCCGTAGCTCAGTTGGGAGAGCGCCTCGTTCGCAATGAGGAGGTCAGGGGTTCGACCCCCCTCGGCTCCACCAGCCTTCGCCGCCCTGCGGCCGGGCTGGCAAGCCACCCGCCAAATGGCCATCGCTGCCGATCGAAGCCTGCCGACTGTCGCAGTCCGCCGCCCGGCGACCGCGGTCGGCGAACGTGGGCCGAAGCAACCTCGCCCGTGTACCCGGCGAGAACCATCGAACGCCCATGAGCCCGACTGAAGCTGCGGCAGACTCGATCCTGCGGCACCGCCCGTTCGTGTTCTATTGGAGCGCGCGGACCTGCTCCGCCCTGGCCTTCCAGATGCTGGGGGTGGCGGTGGCGTGGCAGATGTACGCGCTCACCGGCAGCGCGTTCGACCTCGGGCTCGTCGGGCTCACCCAGTTCCTGCCGATGGCCGCGTTCATGCTGGTGGCAGGCCAGGTCGCCGACCGCTACGACCGGCGCCGCCTGCTGCAAATCTGTCAGGCGCTCGAAGGCCTCGCCGCCGCGGCGTTGGCCATCGGCTCCGTCTCCGGCTGGGTGACGAGGGAGTTCATTCTGGCGGCGGTGTTCGTCTTCGGAGTCGGGCGGGCCTTCGAGGCGCCGACCCAGCAGACCTTGTTGCCGGGGGTCGTGCCGGTGTCGTTGTTTCCGCGCGCGGTCGCGGCGTCCGCCTCGACCACCCAGCTCGCGACCATCACCGGCCCGGCGATCGGCGGCATTCTCTATGCCTTCGGCGCGGCGGTTCCCTACACGACCTGCTGCGCGCTTTTCCTCACGTCGGTGATCCTGCTGGCGTTCGTGCGCATCGAGCGTTTCGTCTCGAGCCGCTCCCCCATCAGCTTCGAGGCGTTCTTCGCCGGCGTCGCCTACATCCGCCGCAATCCGATCGTGCTCGGCGTCATCTCGCTCGATCTGTTCGCGGTCCTGCTCGGCGGCACCACCGCGCTGCTGCCGATCTTCGCCGATGAAATCTTCCACACCGGCCCGGAGGGACTTGGCCTGTTGCGCGCCGCGCCCGCGATCGGCGCGTTGGCGATCACGGCCGTACTGACGACCTCGCCGCTCACGCGACGCGTCGGCGGCATCATGTTCTTCTGCGTTGCCTGCTTCGGGCTTGCAACCCTTGTGTTCGCGCTGTCGAAGTCGTTCATCCTGTCGATGGCCGCGCTCGCGGTGCTCGGCGCGTCGGACGCGGTGAGCGTGGTGATCCGCATGACGCTCGTTCAGCTCGAAACTCCCGACGAGATGCGCGGACGCGTCAACGCGGTGGCATCGCTCTTCTCCGGCACCTCCAACCAGCTCGGCGATTTCCGCGCGGGCGTCATGGCCGCTTGGCTTGGCGCCATTCCGGCGGTCCTGGTCGGCGGCGTCGGAACCCTGCTGGTGGTCCTGATCTGGACGCGCGCCTTTCCGGCGCTTCGCCACGTCGAAAGCTTTCACACGAAGAAAATTTGAAGCCGCGGTTGCGTGGTTGGCATCAGCCCGCCGACACCTGGCTTTGCTCCGGCTCCGGCTTCCCCAGCCAGTGGTTGAGGAACGCCGCGAGCCACGCGCGGCCGGCCGGGTCATAGACCGCGCGGTCGGCGAAATGCGCGAGCCGCGGCTTGGCGTTGGGCAGCAACGTGCGTTCATGCCCGCGCGTGGTCCACCGGCACATCATCGCGTGGGTCACATCGGGATGGAACTGCAGCGCATAGGCCGGGCCGCCGTAGCGAAAGGCCTGCACCGGGAACGAATCGCCCTCGGCCAGCAGCTCTGCCGCCCAGCGGCAGGTCGAAGCCTTCGCGATGCCACTGATAGACCTGCTCCGGCCAGGGATCGCAGACGTCACGCCCGATCTCGGTCGGCCGGATCGGATAATAGCCGACCTCGGCGTGACCGTCGGGGTGCTGGTAGACGCGGCTGCCGAGATGGTGAGCCAGCATCTGCGCGCCCAGGCAGATGCCGAGAAACGGCTTCTTCTCCTTGAGCGGGATCTTGAGCCAGTCGATCTCGCGGCGGACGAAATCGTCGGTGTCGTTTGCACTCATCGGACCGCCGAAATAGATGGCGCCGGCATGTCCTGCCATGGTCTCGGGCAGCGGGTCGCCGAAGCGCGGGCGGCGCAGATCGAGCGGATAGCCGCGCTGGCGCAGGGCGTGACCGACACGCCCAGGCGTCGAAGTCTCCTGATGCATGACGATCAGAATCGGCGGCAGCATCGCGTGATCATGTCGAGCAACGCCCTCGGATTCAATGCCCGGGAGCGCCTAGCGTGGCGCATTTGACGTTCCTATCAGTATTGGCCACGAGTTTTTCATAGGAACGTCAAATGCAAAGCCACACGAGTGTCCCAATTCCGAAGTTCGGATTATTGTGCGGCACCCTCGTTTGCGAACTCCGGAATCGAAGGACACTAGCGCGGCTGGCGTTTGCGCAGATCGGCCAGCTTGAGCAGCATGCCGCGCGGGATCATCGGGATAAGGGCGGTCACGACCCTGTTGGCGGAACCCGGGACCACCATGCGGCGGCCCTCTTTGAGACCGCGATAGCCGTCCCGCGCCACCCGCTCGGCGGAACGCGTCAGCAGCGACGGAAAAGCCTCGTGGTTGATTCCGGCGCGGGCCTGGAACTCGGTCGGCACCGGGCCCGGGCACAACACGGTGACGCGCACGCCCCTGGGCTTGAGCTCCTGATGCAACGCCTCGCTGAACGAAATCACATAGGCCTTGGTGGCGTAGTAGACCGCCATGCCGGGGCCGGGCAGAAAGCCCGCGATCGACGCCACGTTGAGAATCCCGCCCTTGCGACGTTCCAGGCTGTCGAGGAAGGCGAGCGAGAAATCCGTCAGCGCCCGCACATTGAGGTCGATCATGGCCAGCTGCTCGGCACGGTCGAGCGTGTCCGCGGCGCCGATCAAGCCGAAGCCCGCATTGTTGACGATGGTGTCCGGCTCGAGATCACGCGCGGCAAGCGCCGCGGCGATCTCCTGCGCCGCATCGGCCCGCGCGACGTCCGCGCGCAGAACGGTGGGCCGCGGCCGGCCGGTCGCCGCGATGGCGTCGGCCACCGCAGCGAGCGCCTGCTCTCGTCGGGCAACGAGAACGAGCTCGTGGCCGTTCGCGGCGAAGCGATGCGCGAGCGCCGCCCCGATGCCCGCCGACGCGCCGGTGATCAACGTGACCGGGCGTTTCTCCGACGTCACGTCCAGTCTCCCAGTTCCGAAGTTCGCAAACCTTCGCGGCGCCCTCTGATGCGAACTTCGGAATCAAAGGGACGCCGACAATTCATGATTCTAGCGCGGTTTTGGATTTCTACTGTGCGATTTCGGATTCCGAAGTTCGCCAGCACTCGCAGCACGTTATGATGCGAACTTCGGAATCTGGACCACTAGCAACTCTATGATTCTAGTGCCCCTTTTTGAACCCGAAGTTCGCGATTGAACTTGCCGCGCGATGTGCGCGAACTTCGGGTTCGGGGCACTAGCCGGTCCCTTGCCGGCTGGCCACCTGCTGGCCGAGCTCGATCCGCTCGCGCGACGAAACGCCGAGGAGATCCGCGGCCCGCCAGATCAGGTTGCGCTCGAACTCACTCACATGACCGTCGGCATAGACCATTTCCCACATCATTTCGACCACGCGGCGGCGACCGTCCTCTTCGAGCGAGCGATTGATCAGCTGCGTGAAATGATAGAGATCGATCGCCTCATGCTCGGCTGCGGTCGCTTCGGCGACCAGTTCGTCCGTCATCTCCTCGTCGAGGCCGAATTGCCGCTTGATGAGCGCGTGCAGCTTGGAGCGCTCCACGTCGGAAACCGTGCCGTCGATGGCGGCGGCGTGGACGAGCAGCGCCGCTGCCGCAAGGCGATAATCGTTGTGCTCGAAATGGGTCGGACGCTTCTCGCCCTCCGTGACGTCGGACAAGAATTTGCGAAAGCTTTCGAACATGACATGCGCGCCGTGAGCCGTTGAGATCGCGCCACGTTGCACGTCGCCCCGGTAAAGTCTAGGGCGACAGCCACGTCCTGGATTGCTGAGTTGACGCGACTTGCCCGCGGGCGCGACGGGCTACTGGGTCGGCTTGTTCTTGCGAACGCTGGCCTCGAGCAGTTCGAGATTGTTCTTGATGTAGGAATTGCCGGGGTCCTGGGTCTGGGCCTCCAGCAGCGTCTCGCGGGCACGCCGGTAGTCGCCGCGCAGCATGTAGGAGTAGCCGCGGTTGTTGAGGATCTCCCCGGTCGGGCCGGCAATCTTGAGCGCCTGGTCGTAGGCGCGGTCGGCGAGCTCGAACCGGCGCAGCCGGTCGTAGGAGGCCGCCAGCCCGACCCAGCTATCGAGGTCGCGCGGGCGCAGTTCGACCGCACGGCGGAAGTGGCGTTCGGCAAGGGTGAAATTGCCGGCGTTGAAGTATTTCTTGCCGAGGCTGACGTCCTCGGATTCCTTGCCCGCTCGCTTCGCACCCGCGCCGGGCACGGCATCACGCGCGGCCGGCTGCACGCTGCCGGTCGAGGCCGGATCCTGTTCCGACGAGGAGCCTTGCGTGGATGAGGAGCCTTCGGTGGCTGAAGCGTTTTGCGGCGTGTCGGACTTCGATTGGAACAGATCACCGAGCTTGGTTGAGCTCTCACAGCCGTTGAGCCAGAACAGGCACACGGCTATCGCAACGAAGACTCGACCCGCACTTGCCCCCATTGGCGCGTTCCCCCGCCGCCAAGCGTCGGCTTCAGCCCGCCCCAGGCGAAAGCGCGCGACGCTCCGGTGCGAAACCGGTGCCGCCAAGCTAGCCGACGATGGTTAAGAAACTCGAAGCGGTCGTGGCCGCGCGGCCGGCGCGTCAGCAGCTCTGCACATGCGCGGGCAATGGAGTGGTATCCGGCTCACAATTCCGCGCGACTCCAGCGCACCGATCGAGCGCATGGTAAACAATTCGTCACCGCGGTTGATCGCGCCCTGGGCATGCGGCAACATCCGCGCGCACAAGATACTGGGCATGCGCCATCGTTGTCCCCCGGAGTCGAAGCGTGGGAACAAACGGCAGGGCGGTTGGAACCCACGGGCTTAAGGATGGGCGACGTTTATCCGGTCGTGAAAGTCGCCGCCGTCCAGGCCGCCTCGGTATTCCTCGACCGGGAAGGCTCGACCGAGAAGGCGTGCCGCCTCATTCGCGAGGCCGGCCGGAATGGCGCGCGCGTGATCGGTTTCCCCGAAGGATTCATTCCCGCGCATCCGGTCTGGTACCACCACCATTCCGCCACCGGCGCGCTCTCCAACCGGCTGGCGACCGAGCTGTTCAAGAACTCGGTCGAGATCCCGGGACCGGAGGTAGCCGCGCTGTGCGCGGCCGCGCGCGACGCCAACGCCTATGTGGTGATCGGCGCCTGCGAAAAAATGCCGAACACGACAGGCACGATGTTCAACAGCCAGATCTACATCGCGCCGGACGGCACGCTGATCGGCAAGCACCAGAAGATCATGCCGACCGTCGGCGAGCGGCTGGTGCATATGGGCGGCTTCGGCGACACGTTCGGCGCGTTCCAGACCGAGTTCGGACCGATGAGCGGTCTGATCTGCGGCGAGAACTCGAACCCGCTAGCCGTGTTCGCGCTCACCGCCGAAGGCACCCGCATTCACGTCATGAGCTGGCCGAACCACTTTCCCACCAGCGGCGATCCCTTGCGCAATCGTGTGGCGGTGGACGCACAGGCCTTCGCGCAAATGAGCAAAGCCTTCGTGATCTCGGCCTGCGGCACAGTGGACGAGCGCATGATCGAGATGCTCGAGCCCGACGCGGCGGCCGAGACGTTCCTGCGCAGTCCCGATTGCAGCGGCGGCAGCGTGATTGTCGCGCCCAACAGCCGCATCATCGCCGGGCCCATGGGCGCGGAGGAAGGCATTCTCTATGCCGAATGCAATCTCGAGGTCGCCATCCAGATGAAGCTCCGGCACGACTTCGCCGGCCACTACAATCGCCCGGATATTTTCCATCTCCAGATCAATCGCGCCGCGCCCAAGCTCTATTCCGTGCATGGCGGCGGCGCTGACGCGGCGCTCACGGCCGCGCACGCCGCTGCGACAAAAATCGGGATGACGCCGGGACCGAACGCACTGCTGGCCTCTTCGGGCGCTCCGGCCAAGGACGACGATGACGGGGCGTGACGTGGTTCGCACTTTTGGATCGCTAACGCCCTGATCCAGCCGGCGTCATATTGCGGCTGCCCGCCCGAGATTGAACTTTGCGGGCAGGCGCGGGAGCGTCGTCGCCGCTACTCGGCAGCGATTTGATCGACTTTCTCGCCATGACCGGCTTGACGCAGGTGGCGAGCGCCCCACTGGCGAATGGCCGAAATGACGGGAATGAAACTTTGCCCCTTGCGGGTCAAGCGATACTCCACCTTGGGCGGAACGACGCCGTAATCCTTTCGATCGATGAGTCCCGTATGCGTGAGCGCCTTCAATTCGCGACTGAGGACGCGTGGAGCGATTTCCTGCGTTCCCTCGGCCCCTCTCAGGAGACCGCTTCGAATCTCGCCGTAGCGAAGCGGACCGTCCTTGAGATCCCACATGATGCGGAGCTTGTACTTTCCACTGATCATCTTCTGAAATGCCGTGACCGGGCAACCGCATATCGTCGTTGATTTTGATCCCGACATCGCCAGCCTCGCTCCGCCGCAATACGGCGATTGACGAACCTGCATAGTATCATTTTTGTCCATACTTGCTAATTCGCTCCTGCACTTCCCAAATGCAGCCATGCGCAGGTTGGCGCCGTGTCAAACCGGTGGCGGGCTGACAAGGAGAAAGGAGCGCCCTATGAAGCAATTTCTCATCAAGTATCGTTTGAAAAGCGGTTCGGAAGAACGGTGGCATCAGGACATCGTTCGATTTATCTCGGCGCTGGACAACGATCCCGCCTTGCGGGGAAAAATATCGTATCGCTGCATGAAGAGTCGCGGCGGTTCCGACTACTACCATCTCGCCACGGCGGCTGACGATGACGCCGTTAAGCTCCTTCAGGCCCGGGAGTTTTTCTTGCGCTACACCGAGGAGACGAAGCGCGCCGCCGGTGGAGAAGTGGAAGTCTTGGCGCTGGAGATCGTCGCCGAGACCGCGTGACCAGCCGCAATGCGTTGGAGCGATGTGATGAAAGCGGCTTTGCGGCCCCGAGCAGCCGCCGACAGGGTCACGCCGCGCCCGGAGCTGCGCGGGACGGATGCCCGCGCCAGCCGTCACCCCATTGCGCGCGCCATCGCGTCCGGCTTGGCGGCGAGCCGCTCCTGGACCAGCCTGCCCGCGGCCATCGAGTCGACCTTGCCGGAGCCGAGCATCGGCAGCTTGTCGAGCACCCAGACATCGGATGGAATCATCAGGTCGGAGGCGTGCTTGCCCTTGGCGTAGGCTTGGAATTCGCCGCGTGTTGCGCCCTTCTGCTGCGTCAGCAGGATGAGCCGCTCGCCCTTGCGCAGGTCGGGCACGGCGACTACCGCTGACGGTTCATTCGGCCACAAGTCGCCCGCCAATGTTTCGACCGCAGCGAGCGAGATCATTTCACCGCCGATCTTGGCGAACCGCTTGGCGCGTCCCTTGATGGTGAGAAACCCCTGTTCGTCGATGGTGACGATGTCGCCGGTGTCATGCCAGCCTTCGGGCGGGGGTTCGAGCACGCCCGGGTTTTCGACCTTGAGATAGCCGAGCATCACGTTCGGACCGCGTACGAACAGGCGACCGCCCTCCTCCACGCCCTCGACCTTTTCCAGGCGCGCCTCCATGCCGGGCAGGATGCGTCCGACCGACCCGAACTTGTTGAACATCGGCGTATTCAAGGCGAGCGCCGGCGCGGTCTCGGTGACGCCATAGCCTTCGAGAATGCGCAGCCCGAATTTCTCCATGTAGGCCCGGCGGGTCGCTTCCTTGACCGGCTCGGCGCCCGCCAGGATGTAGCGCAGCGAGCGGAAATCGTAGGGATGCGCGACCCGGGCATAGCCGGCCAGGAACGTGTCGGTGCCGAACATGATGGTGGCGTTCACGGCGTAGATCAGCTCCGCCACGGTGCGATAGTGCAGCGGCGAGGGATAGAGATAGATGCGCACGCCGGAGACGAGCGGCAGCACCACGCCGACGGTGAGACCGAACGAGTGGAACACCGGCAGGACGTTGAAGACCTTGTCCTCGCAGCCGAAATCGATGCGCGCCGCGGCCTGCGCGGCATTGGCCAGCATGTTGCGGTGGGACAGCACCACCCCTTTCGGCACGCCCTCGGACCCCGACGTGAACAGGATCGCGGCCCAGTCGTCGGGCTTGCGCTCGACCAACGGCCTCTTGGCTTTGAGGAGGCCGCGGATCTTATCCACTATGGTGACGCTGGCCCGAACGTCTTCGAGATAGACGATCCTGATCTCTTTCTCGATCACCGCGGCCAGGTTGGTGAGCTTGGCTTTTTCAATGAACGTGCGCGACGAGAGGATGGTATCGACCTGCGCGGCCCTGCAGGCGGCGAGAATGTTCGCCGCGCCGGCCGTGAAGTTGATCATGGCCGGCACCCGCCCCGTCGTCATCAGGCCGAGAATGGTGACGACCGCGCCGTTTGCGTTCGGCAGCATGACGCCGACGGCTCGTCCCTCCGCTGCCATCGGCATGAGCTTGCTGCCGAGGACAGCGGCGCCGATAAGCAGACGCTTGTAGGTGAGCGCACCGGTGACGGGATCTTCGACCGCGACCCGGTTGCGGCCGTGCGTGGCGGCGGCCTGAATCACGGCTTCCATCACGGTGCGGTCGGTCGAGGTGGTGCGGAAGACCAGATCGGACATGATGCCGTAAAGCGCCGCCCCCGCAGCCAGCCGGCGCTTGCGGCCCTTGAGTTCGGGGTCGACGGTGAGCTGCACCGGTTCGAGAATCGTGACCGTCACCTTGGGGAACCAGCGCCGGCGCACCTGTCCCTTGGACAAGCGGCTGAACGGCGTCTGCTCCAGGCCCTCGATGCGCACCGGCACGATTTTGGCATCGGCCTTGTCCGCGATCATGGCGGCGCCGTCATAGACTTTCATCAGACTGCCGGTGACGGTGATGCGTCCCTCCGGAAAGATGATCAGGGCGTTGCTTGCCTTGACCGCATCGATCAGTGAGCGAATGGCCATCGGCTTCATGGGATCGAGCGGCATGGCGTTCGTGAGCTTCACGAACGGCCGCACCCACCACTTTTTCGCGATACCGACGTCGATGGCGAATACCGGCTTGCGATTGCGCAGCGAGAGGGCCAGGCCGGCATCGAGGAAGCTCACATGGTTGAGCGCAATGATGACGTTGGGACCGGCGTTGTTGAGATTGTCGAGGCCCCTCACTTCCATCCGGAACAGCGTGCGGTAGATGATCGAGAGCGCATCGCTGAGCGCGCTCGCCGGCATGGTGCGGCCGACGGCGATGGCGACCAGCAGACTTGCGGCGCCGAGCAGGAGAAACAGCTGCGACGTGGTCATTCCGGATTTCTGCAGGATCGCCACGATCACGGTGCTCCCCGCCATGAAGGCGGCGTTGAGCACATTGACCGCCGCCACCACGCGCGCGCGGCGGTCGGCGCCGGCCCAGGCCTGCACCGCCGCGAAGGTCGGCACGATGAACAGGCCCCCGGCGATGGCGAGCCCGGCGAGGTCGAGCGCAAATCGGAGGCCGCGGGCGGAGCCGAAGATCGCGAGGTAGCCGTCGAGCCCGGGGATCGGCGTCGCGCCGTGCGTCGACCAGCCGAGATCGATGGCGAACAGGCCCAGCAGCACCGCACCGATCAAGGTCGGCAACAAAATGATGCGCCCGGCCGCCAGCCAGGCCGCCAGCCCCGAGCCGACGGCGATCGAAATCGAGAAGATCGCCAGGCAGGCAGTGACCACCTCCTCGTTGCCGCCAAGCACATTCTTGACCAGCGGCGGCATCAGCGAGAGCGCGACCGCGCCGACCAGCCAGAACCAGCTGGTCACCAGCGCGCCCCACCACAGCCGCGGATCCTCGCGCAGGAACTTCAGCAGGCCGGCGGTAGACGCGAGGATGTTCTTCTGCACCACCAGGTCCGGCGCCGCCTGCCCGGTGCGCGGGATGAGCAGGCTCGCGCCCCAGCACATGAGCGAGAACACGATCATCAGAAAGGCGAAATGGGAGGGATCGCCGCCGTCCTTGGCGGCGACGCCGCCGACGATGGTGCCGAGCAGAATGGCGATGAAGGTCGCGCCTTCCACCAGGGCGTTGCCGGCGGGAAGTTCCGAGCGCGCAAGATGATCGGGAAGAATGCCGTACTTGATCGGACCGAACAGCGAGGCGATCACGCCGAACAGGAACAGCGCGACGAACAGCAACGGCACCGAATGCACGGCAAAGCCGAGCACCGCGATGAAGGCAATGCCGATCTCCGCGAACTTGAGCCGCCGCGCCACCACCGCCTTGTCGTAGCGATCGGCCAGTTCGCCGCCGAGCGCGGACAGAAAGAAATACGGCGCGATGAAAACCGCGGCGGCGAGCGTGATCAACGCCTCCGCGTCCGAGCCCCCGATGTGAAAGAGAATGAGAAAGACCAGGGAGTTCTTGAGGAAATTGTCGCTGAAGGCGGAAAAGAACTGGGTCCAGAACAAGGGCGCGAAGCGCCGCGTCAGGAGCAGAGACGAGGACATTGGCGGTTCCGGTCGTTGGATCGGGAGCGAACGGCCCGATGCTTTACCGCGACAAGTTCCGGCTGCCTACAGGGGCCGAGGGGCTAAAAGACGACAATTTGGGCCAAAGGACAATCTGGCCTGCCGAAATGGGAGAATGAAAACCTTGGGATCAAGCCCGAAGTCGTTGTGGAGCCCGCCGAGGTTTCGAGACGAGCTCAGGGCTGCCCAGGTCGACGTGCTGCTAAATGCCGCTATCCGCGCAGGGTTCGCTGTGCCAGCGGCTGCATCATGATCGCTGCAACGCTGAGGCAAACGGCTGCCCCGGTCGCGAATGTGAAGAGCGAGATCCACATGCGTGCTTCCCTCGTTCTGTTTTTGGTTCGCGGTCATCGTGTTTGGGAGCGCGCAGTCAACGCCTAGACTGGATATCCGTTCCTGGAACTTCGTTGATTTCGCGGTATAATAATACCTTTCTTCGGGATCGGATGGCCGAAATGGCCGCAGTTCAACTCACGGCTTTGGTTCTGCCCGACGAAAACCCCGCATCCGCCGCGCTGCCTACTTTTGACGTCGTCTGATCTATGCGCGACTATCGCCCTCGCGGTCCGCATCCTCACGCCTTGCTCTTCCTTCCCTTGGACCGCACTGCCGGGGTTTGTTCGTTCGCGTGCCAGAGAGTTCGCCAGACCTGAAAACAGGCCCGCGAGCGGTGCCGTCCGCCATGGCGGCAGCGCGCGACGGCACGCGCCTCGCCTACGCCATGCACGGGCAGGGCACGAACGGTGTCGTGCTCATTCATTCGCTCGCCATGGATCGCCGGTTCTGGCAGCCGGTGGCCGAGCGGCTCGCAAGCCATGCGCCGGTCCTGGTCTACGATTGCCGCGGCCATGGAGAATTGGACAAGCCGGCAGGCCCGTACACGGTCGAGCTTTTCGCACGCGATCTTGCCGATCTGCTCGACCATGTCGGCTGGAACTCGGCGCTCGTTGCCGGCGCCTCCATGGGCGGTTGCATCGCGCTCGCATTCGCGGCGGCCTATCCCGCGCGCACCGCCGCCCTCGGGTTGATCGATACGACCGCCTGGTACGGGGCCGAGGCGCCGAAGCAGTGGGCCGAGCGCGGGTCGCGCGCGGCGACGGCGGGGATGGCGGCGCTGGTCGAGTTCCAGACGACCCGCTGGTTCGGCGACGAATTTCGCGCCCGGCAGCCGCAGATCGTCCAGCACAGCGTCGACGTGTTCCTGCGCAACGACGTGCAAGCCTATGTGGAGACCTGCACCATGCTCGGCGCCGCCGATCTGCGCGGCGCCTTGCCGTCCATGAAGATGCCCACGGCGATCGTCGTCGGCGAGGAGGATTATGCGACGCCGGTCGCCATGGCCGAGGCAATGCATCACAGCATCCAGGGCTCGACGCTCACGGTGCTCAAGCGCGCGCGTCACCTCACGCCGCTCGAAGCGCCCGATGCAATCGCCGGGGAGTTGATCGCGCTGCTGAAACGGGCGAAGGATCGGGCGGAGAAACCATGAAGTTCACTGGCGACATATCGGTGCCGGCGCCTCGCGACGCTGTGTACGCGAAAGTGCGCGACGCGCGCTTCTTTGCATCCTGCGTCGAAGGCGTGCAGGAGCTGAACGAGATCGATCCGGATCATTACACCGCGGTGCTCGAGACCAAGGTCGCGTACCTCAAGTTCAAGTTCAACGTCGCGGTCGAGGTCACGCGGGCCGATCCGCCGCGCGAGATCGAAGCCAAGATCGAAGGCACGCCGCTTGGTATCGTCGGTCGGCTCACCGCACGCTCGCTGACCCGGTTGGAGGAGGAGGGCGGAGGCACCAAGATCAGCTATGAGATCGAGGCCGCGCTGACCGGCAAGCTGGGCAGCCTCGGTCAGCCGGTGCTGCGCTCCAAAGCCAAGGAATTGGAACGGCAATTCGCCGAACGCATGCGCGCGGCGTTTGCGCCGGCAGCAGGAGGGGAAAGCCGATGATCTTAACTATCGTCATTGCCGGGCTTGACCCGGCAATCCATCCTTTTCGCAAGACGATGGATGCGCGGGTCAAGCCCGCGCATGACGTGAGAGGCGTGGCAACATGACCCCGTTCGAACTTGCTGAACCTGCCTCTCTGCGCGAAGCCATCGCGCTGCTCGATCCCGACGATTCCACGGTGCGGCCGATCGCCGGCGGCACCGCCCTGATGCTGATGATGAAAGCCGGCGTATTCCGGCCGACGCGGCTCGTGAGCCTGCGCAAGCTGGGCGCGCAATATTCGCGCATAGCCGCGGGGCCCGATGGCGCGCTCACCATCGGGGCGATGACGCCGCTGGCGGAGGTCGAGCGCTCGCCCGAGGTGGCGCGCGCCGCGCCGGTGATCCCGCGCGCCATGCGGCGGCTCTCCAACATCCGCGTGCGCAATGTGGCGACGATCGGCGGCAACCTGGCGCATGGCGATCCGCACATGGACTTGCCGCCGGTGCTGATTGCGCTCGGCGCCGAGGTCGCGATCGTTGGGCCCGCAGGCGAGCGCACGGTCGCAGTCGAAGATTTGTTCGCCGGTTATTTCGAGACCGTGCTGGCGAAGAACGAACTGATCGCCGGGCTGCGCATCCCGCCACAGGGCAAATCCCGCGCCGCGTATATGAAAGTGACCACCGGCTCGGCCGAAGATTGGCCTGCACTCGGCGTGGCGGTCGCGCTGATAACCGAAGGCCCGGCGGTCAAGTCCGCGCGCATCGTTGTCAGCGCCGCGACCGAGAAGGCCATGCGTCTCAAGGGCGCGGAGGATGTGCTCGCGGGCGCAACAATCGACGACACCTGCCTCGCGCGCGCCGGCGATGCCGCGGCCGAGGAGGCCGAGTGCATCTCGGACGTGCGCGGCTCGGCCGCCTACAAACGCGAGCTGCTTCGCGTCTATGTGGGCCGCGCCGTACGCCAAGCCCTTAACGAGCAAGCCCTTGACGAACAAGCTCGCAACAGCAACGGAGCGAGACGCTGATGGCAACCACCACCATGCAAGGCGGCGACGTCGCCGCGCGCGTCGGCGGTCAGGTTGGACGTTCGCCGCCGCGGCTCGAGGCGCGCGAGAAGGTCACCGGGCGCGCCGAATATACCCATACAATGCGGCTTCCCGGCATGCTGCACGGAAAGATCTTCCGCAGCACCGTCGCTCATGGCCGCATCAAGTCGATCGATACCAGCGCCGCCAAGCAAGTGCCCGGGGTCTACCGCGTCGTCACGTCGGAGGACGTGCGCAAGGTTATCCCGGAGCCCTACTACGGGCCGGCATTCCACGATCAGCCGATCCTGGCGATCGACAAGGTGCACTATGTCGGCGAGCCGGTTGCAGTGGTGCTTGCCGCCGATCCCCATGTCGCCGAGGAGGCGGCACAACTGATCGTCGCCGAATACGAAGAACTGCCAGCGATCTTCGACGAGGTCGAGGCTGCCGAGAACAAGATCCTGGTGCATCAGGAACTCAAGCCCGCCGGCACGTTCGCCGACCTCAAGCACCTCAAGGGCCGCAAGGGCACCAATATCGCGCTCGATTTCAAGCTCAGGCGCGGCGACGTCGACAAGGCCTTTGCCGGTTCGGCCCAGGTCTTCGAGCATACCTTCCGCACGCAGAAGGTCCTCCATCTCGCGCTCGAGCCATTCGCATCGATCGGAGACTGGAAAGAATTGGGCGTGACGATCTACAGCGCCTCGCAGGGCCCGTCCTTCGTGCGCACCGAAATCGCCCGACTGCTCGGCTGGCCCGAGAACCGCGTCCGCATCAAGGTGCCGTATCTCGGCGGCGGCTTCGGCGGCAAGCTCTACATCAAGCTCGAAGCGCTGGTGACCGCGCTCTCCATGATCGTGCGACGCCCGGTCAAGGTTGCGCTCACCATGGAGGAGCAGTTCTACACCATCACCAAGCACCCCAGCACGTTCCGGATCAAGACCGGCGTCGACAAGACCGGCCGCATCACGGCGCGCAAGTGCGAGGTGTACTGGAACGGCGGCGCCTACGCCGATATCGGTCCGCGCGTGACGCAAAAGTCGGGCTTCACCGCCTCCGGCCCCTACGACATCGACAATGTCTGGATCGATTCCTACGCGCTCTACACCAATGTGCCGCCGGCGGGGGCGCTGCGCGGCTTCGGCATTCCCCAACTGGTGTGGGCCTATGAAAGCCACACCGACATGATCGCCCGCGCGCTCAAGATGGATGCGCTCGAATTCCGGCGGAAGAACATCCTGCGCGAAGGCCGGCCGCACGCCACCGGCCAGATTTTGGAGAATGCCAAGCACGAGCGCGCGCTCGAGCGCGTGGCCGAGCGGCTGAACTGGACCAAGCCGTTCGACCGCGGTACCGGCACGCGGCGTCGCGGCCGCGGCCTCGCGGTCGCCATCAAGGCGGTGATCTCGCCCACCACCTCGGTCGCCAACGTCACCATCGCCGGCGACGGCAGCACCACGTTGTTCTGCGGCACCGTGGACATGGGCCAGGGTTCGGACACCGCGATGGCGCAAATGGTCGGCGAGGTGCTCAATATCCCGACCGAGAGCGTGAAGGTGGTGCAGCGCGATACCGACGTCACCCCCTACGACATGGGCACGCTCGGCTCGCGCTCGCTGTTCCATATGGGCCACGCGGTACGGCTCGCGGCCGAGGAAGCCCGCGACAAGATCAAAGCGCTCGCGCGCGACGTCGGCGAGCCCGAGGGCAGCAACATTCCGCTCACCGAGCTGTTCAAGAAGAAATACGGCATGCAGGCCGGCAATATCGTCGGCACCGGCATCTACAAGCCGGACTACGTACCGCCCGATCCGACGACCGGGCTCACGCCCAATGCAACGCCGTTCTGGATGTGCGCCGCCGCCGGCGCCGAGGTCGAGGTCGACACCGAGACCGGCCAGGTCAAGATCGCACGCCTCATCAATGTGGTGGACTGCGGCCGGCCGGTAAACCCGAAAATCGTCGAGACGCAGATTTCCGGCGCGTCGCTGATGCAGCTCGGCTTCACCCTGTTCGAGAAGATGCACCTCGACGCCGGCCAGGTCACCAATGCTTCGCTCGCCGACTACAAGATCCCGGGCATTCTCGACATCCCCACGGTGATGGAGAACGAGGCGGTCGATGCCCATCAATCGAACGGCCCGTTCGGCGCCAAAGGCGTGGGTGAGACCGCCACCTTTTGCGTGTCGCCGGCGATCGCCAACGCGATCGCAGACGCCTGCGGCGTGCGGCTGACCGAGCTTCCGCTCAACGCCGAGGCCGTGTTCCGCGCGCTGCGCGCCAACGCCGACAAGCCGCTCGGCGACGAATGATCGGGGACTCGACATGACGCGCACCATCAGCTTCACGCTCAACGGCGAGGCGGTCGCGGCCGAGATCAAGCCGCATCACAATCTGGTCGAGTTGCTGCAACGCGAATTCAATCTGCTGGGGGCGCGCGAGAGCTGCGGCCAGGGCATGTGCGGTTGCTGCACCGTGCTCGTCAACGGAACCGCCGTCTCAGGCTGCCTCTACCTGGCAGCCTTTGTCGACGGCGCCGAAGTCACCACGATCGAATCGCTCGCCAGCGGCGATACACTCAGCCCGGTGCAAGAAGCTTTCATCGAGGCCGGCGCTTTCCAATGCGGGTACTGTACGCCGGGCTTCATACTGATGACCACGCAACTGCTCGACGCGCATCCGGATCCGGACGACGACCAGATTCGTCACTACCTCTCGGGCAATCTCTGCCGCTGCGCCGCCTATCCGGAAATCGTCAATGCGGCCAAGCTCGCCGCACGCAAGCGCAAGGCGCTTGCCTCGGGCTGAGTGCGAGCAACAGGGAAACGCCGCCCTATGGCAGACACCGTCGCGGATGCGTCGCTCCCGTGGTATCGCAGCCTCAACGCCACGCAGTGGAAAACATTGTTCGCCTCCAATCTCGGTTGGATGTTCGATGGCTATGAGACGTTTGCGCTTATCCTCACGGTCGGCGTGGCGCTTCGCTCGCTGCTCGATCCTTCGCAATACCCGCAGATTCCCGCCTATGCCGGCACCGTCATCGCGATCACGCTGCTGGGCTGGGGCGTCGGCGGCCTGATCGGCGGCGTCCTCGCGGACTATATCGGCCGCCGGCGGATGATGATCTACGCCATCCTCGCCTATTCGCTGATGACGGGACTGAGCGCGCTCGCCTGGGACTGGCTGTCGTTCGCCGCGCTGCGCTTCCTGGTCGGCGTCGCTATCGGTTCGGAGTGGTCGACCGGCGCATCCATGACTGCCGAGGTCTGGCCCAATCACGCTCGCGGGAAGGGCGCGGGATTGATGCAATGTGGCCTCGGCATCGGTTTTTTCCTCGCCTCGCTGGTCTGGTTATTCGTGGGCGCGATGGGACCGGATGCGTGGCGCATCATGTTCCTGCTCGGTATCTTGCCCGCATTCGTTGCGCTGTGGATCCGCGTCGGGATTCCCGAATCCGGGCTGTGGGAGCAAACCGACCAGCAGCGCCAGGCCGCACTCACCCGTCAGCGGAGCGGTGCGCTGCTCGCCGAGCACGAGCAGAAGCTCACCCGCTTCACCGTGGTCGAGTTGTTCGCCGACCCGGCCATTCGGCGGGTCACGATCGTCGTGTTCCTGATGTCGCTGACCACGACGCTTGCGTGGTGGGGCATTTCGACCTGGGTGCCGCCTTACATCGCCTCGGTCGCGGCCAAGGCCGGGCTGACGGCGCAGCAATGGGCGAGCTATGCCGCCATGGCCTACAACGCCGGCGCAATCCTGGGCTATGGGAGCTTCGGCTTTCTGGCCGACGCGTTCGGCCGCAAGCCGGTGGTCATCGTGTTCTTCGCCATGTCGCTTGTGCTCACGCCGGTCCTGTTCCTGTGGACCCACGATCTGTCGCTGCTCCTCGTCGTCGCCGCCATCAACGGCTATTTCACCCTGGGTCAATATTCCTGGATGCCGGTATGGCTGCCGGAATTGTTCCCGACGCACATCCGCGCCACCGGCATGGCGTTCACGTTCAACGCGCCCCGCTTTGTCGCCTTCCTCGGTCCGTTGGTTGCGGGGGCCCTGATCGCCAGCTTCGGCGGCTTTGGGTATGCCGCCACGATCGTGTCTTTGATCTACATCTTGGGATTGGTCGCGGTCTGGTTCCTGCCGGAAACGAATGGCAGGCCCCTGCCGACCTAGTGTGGCGTTGGTTCAGACGTCCGCATTTCGGACTGGCCGCGAAAAATGATGCGGACTTCTGGCCCGCTATACTTACTTCAAATCCAAGCGATTGCGATATAAGTGCCGGACAAGGAACCTCCGGCATGAGCGCTGCTCCCAGGCATGTCGAGACCGACGTCCTGATCATCGGATCGGGCGGCGCCGGCATGTATGCGGCGATCGAAGCCGCGCGCGCTGGCTGCGGTGTCTTGCTCGCCGACCGCAGCCTGATCGGCCGCGGCGGCGCCACCGTGATGGCGCAGATGACCGTCGCCGTGGCGCTCGGTTCGGAGACGCCGGACCACTGGAGCTTTCACTACAATGACACGCTCGAAGCGGGCCGCGGCCTGTGCGACGAGCGCCTCGCACGCCTCCTGTGCGAGGAGGGTCCCGCCTGCATCCGCGAGATGGAGGAATGGGGCATCGGGTGGGCGCGCAAGGACGGCCGTATCACCCAGGCGTTCGCTCCCGGCCATGACCGCCCGCGCTGCGTCTATGTCGACTTTCTCAACACCGGCCCCGCGGTATCGAAAACGCTGCGCGGCGCGGTGACACGCAGCAAGGGCATCCGCAAGGCCGGCGACCTCGTGATTGTCGATCTCGTGCGCGCCGGCGGCGAAGTCACCGGCGCGGTGGCATGGCATATCTCGAGCGGCACCACCGTCACCATCGCCGCCAAGGCGACGATCGTGGCAACCGGCGGGCTTACCCGGCTCTACCGCCGCAACAGCGCCTCCGCCAATATGGGTGGCGACGGCTATGCGCTGGCGTTGCGCGCGGGCGCACCGCTGATCGATATGGAGTTCGTGCAGTTTTTTCCGATCGGGCACCTTGCGCCACGGCTGATCGGCATGGATCCGATCATGTGGGACCCATTCCGCTACAAGCTCGGCGGCCGACTGCTCAACAGCGAGGGTGAGGAGTTCACCGCGCGCTATGGCGTGAGCGAGGAGGGGCGTTATGTCACCACCCGCGACGTCGCGACCTACGCCATCGTCAAGGAGGTGGAGGCGGGACGCGGCTCGCCGCACGGCGGCGCCTATCTCAGCTTCGAGCATTGCTCGGAGGCCGCACTGCGCCAGGCGTTTGGTCCCGTGATCGACCGGCTCGCGAACAACCGGATCGACCTCACCAAGATGCCGATCGAGGTCGCGCCCATCGCTCATTATCACATGGGCGGCGTGGTCGCCGACGAACGGATGGCGACCGAGGTGCCGGGCCTGTTCGTGGCGGGCGAGGCCGTCGGCGGCGCCAACGGCGCCAACCGGTTGTCCGGCAACGCCATCACCGAGGCGCTGGTGTTCGGCCGCCGCGCCGGGCGCAGCGCGGCCGAGCGGGTCAAGCGCATGCACACGCATTCGTTCGACGCGGAGGCGGCGCGCCAGACGCTCGATCTTGTCGCCGCCTCCGGTGAGGACAACGACCTCAACACCGCGGCCATGATCGAGCGCCTGCAGGCCACCATGGCGGATGACGTCGGCCCGCTCCGCACCCAAGCCAAGCTCGAGCGTGCGCTCCTGGCGATCGACGAGATGACCCGCGAGCTCGGCGAGCGCCCGATGGGCGACAACAAGCCCTTCGACCTGCGCCGGCTCGAATGGTTCGACCTGCGCAACATGCTCCTGGTCGCACGCGCCGTGACGATGTCGGCGCTCGCGCGCGGCGAGAGCCGCGGCGCCCACCAGCGCGAGGACCTGCCCGGCATGCTGCCGCAATGGCGGCTGAACCAGGTGGCACGGCTGGATTCGAACGGCTTGGTGCTCACTCCGGTTCCTGCCGTCACGCAGGCGGCGGCGCAATGAACCCGTATCGAGACGCTGCACCCTCATGTGATGGTGCCCGATGACTTCGATCGCACATCTGAAAATCTGGCGCGGCGACAGCGCCGATGCCGGGCGATGGGAAAACTACGAAGTCCCGTTCGAGCCCGGGCAATCCGTGCTCGATGCCTTGCGCTGGATCCGGACGACCCACGATCCGAGCCTCGCCATCCGGTTCTCCTGCATCAACGCCAACGCCTGCAAGGAATGCATGATCGAACTCGACGGCACGACGGTCTATGCCTGCACTGCCCGTCTCACCGCGCGCGAAATGACGCTCACGCCCCTGTCCAACAAGCGGCTCGTGCGCGATCTCGTCACCGAGATCGGTCCGCCGGCGGAACGGTTCGCGCCATGACGACTCTCCTGGCCGTACGCTGACGAGAGCGAAACACCCGCGGCGCGCAAGAACGATTTGACCGACCCGAGAGCCGAGCCCTACTCTCTGCCATCCCTGCGAGGCCTGACGATGTTCCAAGCCCGGAAAGAACACATGTCCGTTCAACACAACCCGACCGCGTTCGGCGATTTGCGCGGCTGGATCGAGGCGCTCGCGGCCCACGGCGAGTTGCAGGAGATCGACGCCGAGGTCGATTGGAACATCGAGCTCGGCACCATCATGCGGCTGGCGCAAGGTCCAGGCACCGGCAAGGCGCTGCTGTTCAACAACATCAAGGACTACAACACGCCGGCGAGCCGTTGCCGCCGCATCTTCGGCTCCGCGCTCAACAACTACCGGCGCATCGCGATGATGCTCGGACTGCCGCCCGACACGCATCCGCGCGAGCTGGTCAAGATCGGCCGCACCGCGCTGACCGGCAGCATTCCTCCGAAGATCGTCGCGACCGGGCCGGTGAAAGAGAACATCGTCACCGGCAAGGATATCGATCTCTACGACCTGCCCTCGCCGTATTGGAACCGGCTCGACGGCGGACGCTATCTCCTCACTTACGGGGGCTGCGTCACCAAGGACCCCGAGACCGGGATCATGAATGTCGGCATTTATCGCGGAATGGTGGCCAGCCGCGATCAGATTCCGATCCTGATGTGGCGCGCGCAACATATCGGGCACCATTTCACCGCCTGGCAGAACGGCGGCAAGGCGGAGATGCCGATCGCCGTGGCGATCGGCTGGGAGCCCTCGCTCGGCTTCTGCGCGGGATCGCCGGTGCCCAAGGGCGTGTGCGAGTACGATGTGATGGGCGCCATTCGCGGCGCGCCGGTCGAACTGGTGAAATGCGAAACCGTCGACCTCTATGTCCCGGCAACAGCCGAGATCGTGATCGAAGGCTATCTCGGGCTCGATCCCAAGACCTACATGATGGAAGGCCCCTATGCCGAGTTCACCGGCTACCTTGCCGGCGACCGCTCGCCCAAGCCGACCATCCGCGTCACTGCCATTACCCACCGCAACGACCCGATCCTGCGCGGCACCATCGAAGGCTCGATGCCGGGCAGTTATTCGGAGAACGCGGTGTGCTCGTCGATCATGCGCGCCGCCACCGCATGGAATGTGCTCGACCGCGCCGGCGTGCCGGGGATCACCGACGTATGGTGCCCACCGGTGCAAGCCGGCATCAATCTGCTCATCCAGATGAAGCAGAGCTATCGCGGGCAGGCCAAGCAGGCCGCCAACGCGATCTGGGGCTCGTCGGCCGCGCATGTGCGCTACAAGCACATCACGGTGGTCGACGAGGACATCGACATCCACGATTACGCCGCGGTCGACTGGGCGGTCGCCTATCGCGTGAATGCCGGCGAGGACGACGTGGTCATCATGCCGTCGACGTTCGGCGCGGGACTCGACCCGTCCACGCGCCGGCGCGACCGCAATCCGGATCTGTTCGGCACCGGCAAATGGAACCGGGTGTTGATCGATGCCACCATCAACCTCGACTATGACCCCGATCCTGAGCTTGGGGGCGCCCGCTTCCCGCCGACGGTCTGGCCGGAGAAGGGCGACATCGAAAAGGCCTATGCCCGCTGGACCGAACTTGGTCTCGGCAAGCCGAAAGGCTCAACCTAAAGCGATTTCATCCTATTTGTTCGCAAAGATCGCTTCGAGCGCGGGATGCCCTTGCGCCGCAAGCTGGTCGAGTTGAAGGTTGCACCATCGATAGGCCGCCTCGTAAACCTCGGTGTGGCGATCGAAGTCGATGAAGCTCGAACCCGGGAATGGTGGTGGCGCGAGCACGAGGTCCAGAGACTCGATTGGAAGCAGGTCCGGATTTTGGTGAATGCCGAAGCAGCGCCGGAGCACCGAAATCGGCCCTGGCACCCGCGGCAGCGTCCCGCGCGCAAACGGATTGAGCATCCTGATCATCAGCTGGCGGCGGCCGGGAATGCTTTCATACTTCACATTGTAGGGCTCGACCGGGTTCACGCCGAAATGCACCACCAGGTTGGGGCCGCTCTTGATCGCCTTCATGGGAGCGAGCGGAATATTGTCGACGACGCCGCCGTCGACCAGCATTCGCCCGTCGTCGGTGAACATGGGCGGCAGGACCGCCGGGATCGAGCCGGACGCGCGCACCGCCTTCCAGAGCTCCCCGCGGCGCATGACATAAAGACTCTGGCCGGCCCGGTCGACGTCGGTGGCGACCGCGAAGTAAGGTATCCATACGTCTTCGATCTGCGCGCCTCGGCACTGCCGTTGCAATGCCTTGTCGAATTCGACGTGGTCGAGCAGCGCATAGCGGGGAAACGTGCGCCGTTTGAACCCGCGGCTGGAGACGAAGATGTCCTTGAGCGCGAGATCGAGCTCGGCCGGCGTGAGCAGCAAAGCAAAGCCCGCGAGCACCGCCGCCCCAACGCTCGCGCCCCCCAATATATCGAACGTGGCGCCGCGCTCCTGGAACGCCTTGAAGATACCGACGTGAGCCGGGCCGAATCCGCCGCCGCCACCCGCCACGAAGCCCACCGCTTGTCCGGTCAGAAAGCGATAAAGCCGCTTTAGATCTTGGTCGTCTTCGAGCGAAACATGATGGCTCATCGTGACGTCGCGCGTGCGCAGCCATTCGGCGGTACCTGTCGTAAATGACATCCGACGATCGTGAACGCGCACGAACCTGCGGCGGTTCGCGGGATGAACGGCGAGCGCGATGTCCTCGACCCGGTTCAAACCGGCAGCAGCCGCGCCATACGCGACCAGCACGACCTGGTCCGCTTGTCGAAGCGCAGTGTGCGTCCAGTTTGTGGGCTCCTCGTCCGTCAGATACACGACCAGCTCGTATTCACTTTCGATCGCATTCAGCCAATTCAGGATGGTCGGGTCCTCCAGCTGCAGATCTGGAAAGCGCTCTTTGAGGTCCGCGTGGCTGAGGAAAAGACATCGTCCCGAGCTCGCAAAGGCACTGCGCAGGCGATCAAAGAACGCGGCAGGAACGCCGCCGTGCCCAGCTGTGACGATGGTGACCGTGCGCGCCGCTGCGACGCGGCTGCCGCCCGTGATGCGCGCGGTGGTCTCGGCAAGCCGTTGTGCCATGGCCGCGAGCAGTTTGTCGTAGATGGCGGGCACGCGGCGCGCAACGTCCTCGAACGAGGCGCGATCGAGTTCGAGCACGACCGAGTCGCGCACCGCAACAACGGTGGCCGTGCGTAACCCTCCGGCGAAGAAGGCGATCTCGCCGATCGGCTGGCCGACCCCGATTTCGGCCAAAGGGACCGGCAGATTCTCCAGCCGAACCTCGAATCGCCCGGACACAACCACGAACACCGCATCGGCCGGTGTGTTCTGCAAGACCAGCGTTTCGCCCCTGGGCAGACGCCGAATTCTGGCGCGTGACCAGATCTCGGCCTGCTGATCAGCCGACAGGTCGCCGAAGGCGGCCGAAGCCGTCGCCACGTTCGGCACCACGGATTTCAATGACGTCATGCCTTTCGTCTCGTCAGCGCTCTTATCATGCGCCAAGAGCTATCATGCACCAAGAGCGAGCGCCCAATCGGAGGATAAGCATTTGATCAACGCAAGCCGGACGAACGAGCGATGGTTCAGGTCGGGGGACCGGACGTCTCTCCCGGTATCGAAGGGAATTGGAAACCGATGCTATCTGGCCTGCTGCTCCGCGGTCGGTGCGGCCGGTGCGGCCGGCGTCTGTGACGGTTGTTTTGCAGGCGCATCGCTCTTCGGCTCCGCCGGGCGTATCACCCGGGCAAGGAGCGACTCGATATCCTGCAAGCTCATTGGCCACAATGAGCGCGGCGGCTCCGGTGCGGCGGCGGCCGGCTTCGGCGAACCAGCGGACGCGGTCGATGCGCCGGCAGATGCATCGGCAGCCGGCATCTTCTCCGTCGGTTTCGTCAGCGCGGCAGCGGGCGTTTTCTCCAACGGCACCGCTGGCGCCGCGGCTGTCGTTTCCTTGGACGGCGTGCCGCCGTCATGGGGTGCCGGCAAACTTGTGCTCTGTGCCGGCGGCGTATCCATATTGCCGAGAATGAGCGGCAAACCGTCTTTCGCGCTGCCGATGATCACGACCTTTGAATTCGTGGACTGCGCGAGCTGAAGCGTCGCCTCGATGCCGCGCCACCGCAGGTAGGAATCCGAAATCCCTTGGCTGACGATCGTCTGGAACTCGCGTATGCCTTCGGCTTCGATCTTCTTGCGCTCCGACTCGCGCTTCTCGCGCTCGACGCGGAATTTGTATTCTTCCGAGATGTAGTACTGCTCGGTCTTGCGGTTGATGGCATTGACCACGAGCGGCGGCAGTTCAATGCTCTGCACCAGAGTATCGTAGAGGATGACGGTGTCTCTCAGCGAAACGCGATACGGTGCATCGCCTTCGCGCTCCATCATCTTCTCGCTCAACCTGTCCTCCGCGAGGCTGCGGATCTTCTCTTGAATTTCCTGACGCGCGGTCGAATAGACCTGCTCGGCGGTGTACTGCGCAATGACCTCACGCGTCAGGCTGCCGATTCCGGGCTTAGCCAGCAGTTGCAGGTTATCGCGCCCGATCGATTGGTGGATCACGGGCACGGCGTCGCGCTGCAGCCGAAACCGGACAATGAGGGTCGCGGCCAGGCTCACGCCGTCGCTGGAGATGGCGTTGTAGGTGTCCGTGATGGATTGCAGCCGCAGATCGTACAGAAATACCTCGTTCCAGGGCCAAACGAGGTGGAGCCCCTCGTCCTTGAGCTGGCGCGGATCGAGCACGGTGCCGCCGCCGAAGCGTTTCCACAGCACTCCCACATGGCCGCTCGGAACGGTCACCGCCACGTGCGGGAAGAGCACGACGCCCACGAGCGTCAGGACCATCAGGTAGATCACGAAACTCGGCAGATGGCGGTCGACAAACCGCCGCCACCTGGATCGCGTCGGGGGCGGGTTCCCATCTACCGACCACAGATACGCTTTCATACCGGTTCTCCGCGCGGAGCCCGCCCGCAGGGGGACATTCATCCATTTCCGGGGTGATTTCAATCCAGCGCTCCAGCCCCACGATGACATCTCAGAGAGCGGAAACACCCGGGGTGGCGGCCTCGCTCGCGCTCGGGGCCGGCCCAGCGACCATGCCGCGGAAGGCCCAGCCGACCGTTCGGAGCAAGCGTCTGTTCTTGGTTTGGCGCGAGAATCGGCACCGCTCGGCCGAGGAAAAGCCGCGGCAAAAGCCCTGCTTCCATCCCGGCGTCAATTCGATAAAGTCGCGCCCGCCGCCTTCCCGCCCACACGGAGACCATGCCGATGACCGAACAAGCCGTCACCTTTCCGTCCGCTGGACTTAAGCTGTCGGGCGTCGTGCATGTCCCGGACGGAATGCGGCCGGGCGAGCGACGCGCCGCCTTCATCGTGCTGCATGGGTTCGGCAGCAACAAGACCTCGTCGAATACGATGCAGCCCACCAAGGTGCTCGGCGAGCTCGGCTATGTCGTGCTGCGTTTCGACATGCGCGGCTGCGGCGAGAGCGAGGGTGAATTCGGCCGCGTGATCTGCCTGGAGCAGGTCGAGGACACGCGCAGCGCGCTGACCTTCCTTGCCGACCATCCGGCGGTCGACCCGGAGCGGATCGGCGTCATCGGCTCGAGCTTCGGCGGCGCCGTCGCCGTGTATACCGGCGGCGTCGATGAACGCGTCGCCGCCGTCGTTTCCAACGGCGGGTGGGGCGACGGCGAGCGCAAGTTCCGCGGCCAGCACAAGAGCCCGGAAGAATGGGCGCGCTTCACCGGCATGCTGAAAGCAGGCCGGGAGCATCGCGCCAAGACCGGCAAGTCGCTGATGGTGCCGCGTTACGACATCGTGCCGATCCCTCCGCACCTGCGAAACAATCTCGCCAGCAATTCGATTCACTCGTTTCCGGCCGAGACGGCGCAGAGCATGTTCGACTTCCGCGCCGACGACGTGGTCGGGAGAATTGCGCCGCGGCCGCTCCTGCTGCTGCATGCGGCGAATGATTCGGTGACGCCCACCGAACAGTCGATCGAGCTGTTCAAGCGCGCGGGCCAGCCGACCGAGCTCCATCTGATCAGCGATGCCGACCATTTCATGTTCGGCGAGGGCAACACCCGCATCTGGAACCTGCTGCGCGGCTGGCTCGGCGATTACTTCCCGGCGATGACTGCGGTGAAAAAAGTTGCCGCCAGCGCGGGCCATTGATGGCGCCGCTGGCGACCGCATTTGCGCGGATCACACGGTGATCACACCCGGGAGCTAGAGTATCGATGCGATCGGCACTCGTCATTCTGCTGGCGTTGACACTCCTCACGCCGAGCCGAAATGCCGATGGCGCCGACGCCGCGCTGATCGAGGCCGCAAAGAAAGAAGGCAAGGTCGTCTGGTACACGACACTGATCGTGAACCAGGCGATCCGTCCGCTGAAGGCGGCGTTCGAAAAGAAATATCCCGGCATCGAGCTGCAATACGCGCGCGCCGACGAAACGCCGACCGCCGCAAAGATCCTGGAGGAAGGGGTGGCCGGCCGCATGCAGGCCGACGTCTTCGACGGCATCACCAACATGATCCCGCTCAAGCGCGCGCGGCTGCTGGCGTCGTACGTGCCTGCCGCCGCTGCTCAATACCCGCCCGAGCTCAAGGACCGGGAAGGTTATTGGAACGCGCTCCTGCTCTACGTCTTCACGCCGGGGATCAACACCACGCTGGTGCCGAAGGAGCGCGCGCCGCAGACCTACCAGGACCTGCTCGATCCGCAATGGAAGGGAAAGATGGCCTGGAATCCGAGCTCGATCGCGGGCGCGATCGGCTTCGTCGGCAACATTCTCACCAGCATGGGCGAGGCACGCGGCACCGACTACTTGAAGGCGCTCGCCCGGCAAAAGGTCGTCAACGTCGAAGCGTCCGCGCGTGCCATCCTCGATCAGGTCATCGCCGGCGAGTACGCCATCGGGCTGATGTCGTTCAACCATCATACCGTGATCAGCGCGCAGAAGGGCGCGCCGTCCGATTGGCTCAAGCTCGAACCGGTGCCCGTTGCGCTCGATGCCGCCGGCATCCTCAAGGATGCGCCGCACCCGAACGCGGCGCGGCTGTTGATCGAGTTCCTGACCTCCGAAGAGGGCCAACGGGCATTGCAGAAGGCCGATTATCTGCCGGCCATGACCAGCGTGCCGGCGATGAAGCCGGGCCTGCGTCCCGAGGACGGCGCCTTCAAAGCGACCTTCTTTCGTCCCGACGAGACCTACGACCGCATTCCCCGCTGGCTGCAAGTCGTCAACGACCTGTTCAAGTCCTGACCGGGGGCCGAATTGAATCTCGACGCGTCCAAGGAGAAGGTCGCGGCGCTCACTGCACCGCGCAACGTCGTTCTGGTCGGCGCCAGCGACCGGCCGGGGAGCTGGGCCGCGCGCGTCTGGCACAATCTCAACCGCTACGAATTCCCCGGGCCGATCTATCTGATCAATCCGCGCCGGAGCGAGATCTGGGAGCAGCCCTGCTACCCCGATTTCGAGGCGCTGCCGCAAGCGCCCGACCACATGGTCGTGCTGGTGCCGGCCGCTGGCGTCATCGACACGCTCCGTCGCGGCGCCGCCGCCGGCGCCCGCAGCGCCACGGTCTTTTCCGCCGGCTTCGGTGAGGGCTTCGATGCCAAGGCGGCGGCGCTCGGACGCGAGCTCACGACCGTGATCGCGCAGACCGGGCTCGGCGTGTCGGGGCCGAACTGCATGGGCAATGTCTGCGCCAAGAGCCGCCTGGTCACGTTGACCGAGGACCGTCCGCTGGCGGTGCGGCCGGGCCCGGTCGCGCTCGTCGGCCAGAGCGGCGGCATGATGATCTTCACCAACCAGGCGCTGCAGGAGCGCGGCATCTGGCCGGAATATCTGATCACCAGCGGAAACGAGGCCGGGCTCTCGATCGCCGATTACATCGCCTTCTTCGCCGACCAGCCCGAGCTCAAGGTGATCATCATCTATGTCGAGGCGATCTCGCAGCTGGCGAAATTCAAGGCCGCCTGCCGCATGGCGCGGGCCGCGAACAAGTCGATCGTCGCGGTGAAGCTCGGCCAGTCGGAAGGTGGGCGCAGCGCCGCCATGGCGCATACCGGCTCGCTCGCGGGCAGCGTCGAGGCCTTCGACGCGATCGCGGGCGAGGTGGGTGTCATCCGCGCCGACACCCTCGACGATGCGGTCGAGATCACCGAGCTGCTCGTGCATACCGGCGCTCCGCCGGGTCGCCGGCTTGGCGCCGTCACGCTCTCCGGCGCCTATCGCGGCCTGCTTCTGGATTCGGCGGAGCGAAACGGGCTGGAATTCCCCGCGCTCGCACCGGCGACGACTGAACGGCTCAACGCCGTACTCACGGTCGGATCGCTGGTCTCCAATCCGATCGACGGCGGCTACGGGGTGTTGAGCAGCGCCGACAATTTCATGGCCAGCATCGACGCGCTGCAGGCGGACCCGAACGTGGACATGGTGCTGGTGCAGGAGGGGTTGCCGCGCGCGCCCGGCTCCGATCGCACCGAGCATTATATTCGCCTCGTGGACGACTACGCCGCCGCCAAGGCAACGAAACCGATCGCGTTCGTCACGCCGATTTCCCATGGCCAGACCGACTACAGCCGTGCGCTGCGCGCGAAAGCGGGCCACGTATCGTTCCTGCAGGAGGCCTATAAAGCCTTGCGCGCGATCGCGAGCGTCGCGCGCCGCGACGAGCGCGCGCGCTTGGCGGATGGTTCGCCTTTGGCGGTTCGAGCGCCTTCGCCGGAACGCCATGCGCTGATCGAACGTTTGCGCGCCCACGCGACGGCAAAACCGCTCGCGCTCGACGAAGCCCAATCCAAGGAGGTGCTGCGCGCCTACGGCATCGCGACCCCGGCGGAGACGCTGGTGACCTCGCGTGCGGCCGCGATCGAGGCTGCCGGGCGCATCGGATATCCCGTCGTGCTCAAGGCGGTCTCGGCGGAGCTCCTCCACAAGTCCGACGTGGGCGCGGTGGCGCTTGGTCTCGCCAGTGCCGAGCAACTGGCGGCGGCCTACGACCGCATGGCGCAGCAACTCCAGCGGCACCATCTCGCCGGCATGCTGGTATGCCGGCAGGTCAGCGGTGGCCTGGAGCTCGTGCTCGGCCTTCACCGCGATCCCGAAATGGGTCTGGTGGTGATGGCCGGCAGCGGCGGCGTGCTGCTCGAGCTCATCAAGGACGTGACGTTCTGCGCGCCGCCGGTGAGCCCGGAGAAGGCGCGCGACATGCTCGCCCGCATGCGCGGGGCCAGGCTGCTTGCGGGCTATCGCGGGACGCCCGCGCTCGACGTGGACGCGCTCGTCGATGCGCTGGTCGCGCTCGGCCGCCTCGCCGCTGAGCTCGAAGACGTCGTGCAGTCCGTCGACATCAATCCGTTCGTCGCCCTGCCGCAGGGCGGATTGGCCCTCGATGCCCTGATCGTGCTGCAGCGGCAGGCGTCCGTGGAACCGCCGACGTCACCCTGAGGGTGACGGACTGAAGCGGGAGTTGGTGTATAGTAGCGACGCCAAGCCTCGAAGAACGAACGGGCAGGGAGACGCGACTCATGCAACGCAACGGACGGGTGAATTCCGGCGACGTATCGATTTTCTACCGCGCCTTCGGCACGCGCGGCCAAACGCCCATTCTGCTCATGCATGGCGCCAACTACTTCAACTCCTACGATTGGATCGGCGTCGCCGAGGCGCTCGCCACCGACCGCGAAGTCGCGAGCTACGACAAACGCGGCTTCGGCGAATCCGGCTGGAGCCCGAGCAAGGACTACTCGGTCGATGCCAATATGGGCGATATCCTGGCGGTCATCGGCGAGCTGAAATGGGAACGGCCGATCGTGGTGGGGCATTCGGCTTCGGGCCGGCTGTCCATTTCCTTCGCCGCCCATTTTCCCGACAAGCTCGCGCGCCTCATCATCGTCGACAGCGGCCTGGCGCGCGAGGAAGGCGGCGGCGGACGGCCCACGGTCGGCAATCCGCCCTTGGTGTTCGAATCGGTCGACGCGGCCATGGCGCATTTTGCCAAGCTCGCCAATCCGCCGCGCATCTCGCACGATCGTGCGCGCGCGCAAGCGGCCCTGGTCAAGGTCGACAACGGCTACATGCTCAAGCGCGATCCCGACTTCCAGAACACCAGGCCGCAAGGCGAAGGCGCGAGTTTGCCCCAGCGCGCCAGCCGCGACGTCTGGCAGGACCTCGCCGCGGTCAAGTGTCCGATCATGATCGTGCGCGGGCTGCGCTCGGACCGCTACACGCCCGAGATCCTGGCCCGCATCAACCGCGATTACCCGAACATCGAATGGGCGACGGTCAACTCCCAGCACGACGTGGCCGATCAGGCGCCGCAGGAATTGGTCGCGGCCGTCCGCAAGTTCAGCGCCAGCGCATGAGCCGCCCCGTCACGGCGGTCGCGACGCGGCCGAAGATCGATGTCAAACCCGAATGGTGGGACAACATTTTCGCACCCAGCTCGTGCCTGGTGCTGATCACCACGGTCGACCGGGAGGGGCGGGTGAACGCCGCGGCGTTTGGAACCTGCACGCGCGTGTGCCACGACCCCATGTACATCGCGTTTACCTGCAGCGCAGACAAGGACACCACCAACAACGTCGACGCCACCGGCGAGTTCGTGGTCAACGTGGTGCCGTTCGAGCAGGCCATACTCGACAAAGTTCCAGTGTGCGGGCTGCCGTTCAAGCCCGGCGTGAACGAGCTGGAGAAAGCCGGGCTGACCGCCATCCCGTCCCGGCGATTGCAGCCTCCCCGCATCGCGGAATGCCGCGCGCATTTCGAATGCAAGGTCGAATGGACGCGCCCTTGGCTCTACCGGGTGATGATCTGCGGCAGAGTCGAGGCAGTCAGCATCGACGACGGCTGCATGGACGCCGACGGATTCATCGTGTGGGACCAGGTGAAGCCGGCGCATTATTGCGGTATGCGTTATCGCGATCGCTTCGTTCCGGCCTATGATCGGCCTACGCGCGGAGTGTGGCGCTACGACGGCCACGACGAGGAATTCCGCCCGGGCGAAAACTGGCGCGACGCCTACCGCAGCGCGGATTGAGCACACGGATCGGGGTTATTGGTCGAACGCACGCATCGTGCTAGGGCACGGTCAATCGGCGAACACTGTCATTCATCCAACGCCTCAAACCAGAAGACGGCGGTGACTTCAGTGCAAGATAAAGCACAAGACAAACAAAAAGAGATCACGTTCTTCGATCGTCATGCCGCCGCGGACGATTACGACGTGTTCGCGCCGCAGGCGAGCGAGCGCCTGGTCGACGCGTTCGTGCGACTGACGGGACTGAAACCCGGCGCGCGCGTGGCCGATCTCGGCTGCGGGTCCGGCACCTTCACCGCCCTGCTTGCGCGCGCGGGCTACGACTGCGTGGGCCTCGACATCAGCGCCAAATTGATCGCGGTCGGACGGCGCAAGCATCCCGATATCGAATTCCTCGAAGGCGATATCGAGCAGCTGCCGTTTCCGGATGCCAGCTTCGACGGCGTGCTCCTGAGCGGCGTGGTGCATCACTTTCCCGACCCGGCACGCTGCGCGGCCGAGGTCTTTCGCGTGCTGCGTCCGCAGGGACGGTTCGTCGCCTTCGATCCCAATCGCATGAATCCGTTCATGTGGCTCTATCGCGACCGCGCGTCGCCGTTCTACAGCTCGCTCGGGGTGACCGAAAACGAGCGGCCCGTGCTCGCACGCGAGGTTGCCGCCGTGTTCGAGCGCACGGGCTTCACCGTGTCCTCGCACTATATCTCCGGCCTTGCCTATCGCTACGTGGCATCGCGGCGGGCGCAACTGCTGCTGCCGGTCTACAACTTCATCGATGCGGTCGTCTTCGGCTTGGGTTTCATGGAGCGGCTGCGCCCCTTCGTGCTGACCGCCGGGACGAAACGGTGACGATGCGTCGCGCAGCATCGCACACGAGCGCAACACGCTGATGCGGTCCGAGCTCGACATTGTCATTCCGGTCTACAACGAAGGGCGCAACATCGTCGCGACCCTTGCCGGCCTGGCGAGCGGCGTGACCACGCCGGCGCGCGTGCTGATCTGCTACGACCACGCCGACGACGATACGCTGCCGGCGATCCAGGGCAATCCGCAGGCCCATTCCGCTCTGCCCATCGTCTTCATACGCAACGCCGGACGCGGCGCCCACAGCGCGGTGATGACCGGCTTTGCCGCCAGCACGGCACCGTTCGTCCTGATGTATCCGGCCGACGACCATACCAATGCGCCGATGCTCGATGCGATGGTGGCGCTGGCACGCGGCGGATGCGACATCGTCTGCGCCAGTCGCTTCATGCCGGGCGGCGCCATGGTCGGCTGCCCGCCGCTCAAGGCGGCGCTGGTGCGCACCGCCAACTTCACCCTGCGGCATCTGGCGCGACTTCCCGCCACGGACGCCAGCAACGGCTTTCGCATGTTCTCGCGCCGCGTGATCGAGCGCATCGCGGTCGAGTCGGACCAGGGTTTTTGCTACAGCATCGAGCTCCTGGTGAAGGCCCACCGGCTGGGCTGGACCATCGGGGAGGTGCCGGTGCGCTGGTACGAGCGCCAGCACGGCGCCAGCCGGTTTCGGGTTCTCAAGTGGCTTCCGGCCTATCTGCGCTGGTATGGGTACGCTTTCGCCACGACCTTTCTGCGTCGCCCGCCGGAGACGGTCGCCCTGAAGGAACGCGGCACATGAGGACCCGATCAGCCATGAAGTGGCCACGCATCCGCTCCAGCCGCACGACCAGGGTGTCGCCGTGGATGGGCATCATCGCGCGTGAGGTCGAATTTTCCCGCGGGGAGACGCCGCAGATCTATCACGCCGTCGAGCAAGCCGATTACATCTCGGTCGTCGCGCGCACCCGCGGCGGAAAGATTGCGATCGTGCGGCAATACCGGCCCGCGCTCGAGGCCTTCTCCTGGGAGTTGCCGGCGGGCCTGCTCGACCCCGGAGAAAGCCCGGCCGAGGCCTGTCGGCGCGAACTGCTCGAAGAGACCGGATTGACCGTGCGCGAGATCCATCCCTTGGGTGAAAACTCGCCCTGCACCGGACGTCTCGCCAATCGCATTCACAGCTTCTTCGTCGAGGCCGGCGATCCGGTCAAAGGATTCAAGCCGGAAGCCGGCATCACCGTGAAGCTGGTGTCGCCAGCCGAAGTCGTCCGCCTGATCACCCGCGGCGGCTTCGACTCCCAGCTCCATCTCGGCGCCCTGCTGCTCGCGGAGCTCCACGGCTTTCTGGCCCTGCCGCGGAAAGGTGTGAAGCGACGGACGGCGCGCAAGGCCGCGCGCGTGCGGCGCTAGCAAGCCGACCGCGTCTGCAGCTCCCGCTGCCGCTCATGCGATCGCGCGCGCGATCCGGTCGAGACCACGCGCAAGCGCAAGGCTGGCGGGATTGTTTGCGACACGCTGACTGAAATCCGGACATCGCCGGCGGAAAATGTCGATTCCCTCGCCGTGCACCCAGGCCGCCACGACCAGTAACGTGAGCAGCCAGGTCAGATAGTAGTAGCGGCCGGCACCGGCATAGAACAGCCCGACAGCCTGCTGCGCCAGCGTTGCCCCTGCGGTGAGGCGCAGCCACGGCTCCGCCCGTCGCCACAGCGCCACGCGCACCAGGACGACGATGGCGGCGGCATGGAGCGGCGCCATGGCGAGCGCTTCGGACGGGCCGGAGAGCCAGCCGCCGATCTGCCGCAACGCCCGCGTCACGTGTTCGCCCGCGAGATCGAGATGCCCGAGCTCGCCGAGCGCGGCGAGATAGGCCGCCGGCGGCATCGTCAGCAAGACGGGATGCGCGGCGGTCGCGGTGAACAGGACCAACGCGCCGCCGTAGACCCAGTTGTGCAGCGCCATGCCGAGCACCGGAAGAAAGCCGATGCACAGCCCCGCCACGCGCCGGTAGTGGCGCTGCCACAGCGCCACGAGGCCGGCGCCGGCGAGCAGAATGCCGGCCGCCGGCGCGATGTTCGGCCGCATGAACAGCGCGAGCGCGAACAAAAGCCCGGCACATACGGCGCCGGCGAACCGGTTGCGCGGTCCGGCCACGGTGCGACCCACCAGCAGCACGAAGCCTGCGAGAAAGAAGACGTAGGCGGCGGGATCCGCAAAGCCGCGCGCCGCCCACTTGACGTACTGCACCAGGCTCGAGCCGAACACCACGCCGATCGGGACCGCGGCGAAAACGAGCGTCAGCGCCAGTGCCCAGCGCAACGGAAGGAAGCGCCGGAACATGGCGAAGGCCAGGAACGGCAGCAGCAGGATGAGCGAGAGATAGCCGAGATAGCTCTCGCCGAAGATCAGATGTTCGGCCGCGCGCAGGTAGCGCAGTCCCGGCGTGAAGTAGAACACCGGCTCGGAGCCTTCGAGCGCGGCGGCGATATCGCCGGCCATGAGCTGCCGGAGCATGACGCGCGCATATCCGTCATAGACCAATCCGTCGTCGCCGCTGTCGAACGGGCGCACCCCGCCGAGAAAGCTCGCATCGTTGAAGAACACCATGGTGAGCGTGATCGCCACGAGCGCGAGCGGCGGCACCAGGCGGCGCGCGCGGACCCGCACCAGCAGGGCCAGCACCACGGCAGTGCCGATCAGGGCCAAGCCCGGTTCGACCAGCTGACGCATCCGGATGCTCGCACTCGGTGCCAGACGCATGGCGAGAGGCTGCGCGATCGCGACACCAAAGATGCGCCGCCCCGCGTCCTCGGGCGCCAGCGTGCGGCATTGCATGGCGGCGTGCGCGATCGGCTCGAAGCGCTCGGCCGCGCCTTCCCACAGGACCTCGCCCTGCCAGCACAACTCGCTGCCGACGAAAGCGGCGGGGAAGCGGTACATGACGAACCACGGCATCTCCAGCTGCCAGCGATGGATCAACGCGAGCGAGCGCCGTTCGCGCGACGCGCGCGTGACGTCGCTGACCTCCGAATTCCAGTTGTAGCCATGCTCGTTGATGAACCCGAGGCGCAGCCATACCGGATCGGCAAAGTCGATCCCGCTCACGCGCCGCGACAGCGCCGCGCGGTCGTAGATGCCGTCGGCGGAAAAGGCGAAGGGCTGCCGGGGAAACGCCTGACCCCGCCAGCAGCCCTCCCGCGCGGGGTCGCAGCGTCGCTCCGGCGGATACTTGGCGTCGAACTCGGCGGCCATGAAGCGAAACGCCGCGGGCGGCAGCGAGGCCTCGAGCGCGCCGCCCGCGCCGTCGACGAGAAAGACGTTGTGCCCCTCCTCGATGCGCGGCGCCGCGAGCCATGCCTGTGCGAGCACGCACAGCACCACCGCCGCCACCGCGCCGAGCCATCGCGTGCGCCGGCGCGAGACGACCCCCGCGACGATGACAACGGTGGCGATGACCAGAAGCCCGTAACGAAACAGATCGTTGACGGGAAGCCCGAGCGCCGCCACCACCAGCACGAGCGCGGCAAACTTGAGCCAGGGCTGATATTTGGCGCCCGGCGCGGATCGACGGCCGGAGGGGCTTGCGGAGGTCAATGCTCAAGGCTCAGTTGGGGCGAACCGTATCGGTCATGGTTGTCGCATTAGCCTACCCGCCAGGAAAGGTCTCTCATGCCCCCCGTGCTTGCGCTCTACGAAGACGTGTTCTCGAACGCGGCCACGCTCGCGCTGCCGCCGATGCCGCGCTTGATTTTCCTCGTGCATGGCGGCGTCACCGTCGCCGATCGCACCTTGAGCGACGGCGAGGCATGGCAGGGCGAGGGCGCGGCGACGCTCGCGGCCGGCACGGCCGGCGCGACCTGCTGGCGGTTCGAGCTGACCACCGCGGCAGCCGCTGACAGCATGACGGCCGGCGTGGCCTCGCGCGCCAAGCTGTCCGCGCGGCTCGACACGTTGCCGGCCGGCGATCTCCTGCTGCGCGCCGACAGCGTCGGCTTCCCGCCCGGCGGCTGCGCCTATCTGCACCGCCATCAGGGGCCCGGCATCCGCTGCCTCATCGAAGGCGGCATTCGCATCGACACCCACGGCCGCTCGACCTCCTACGGGCCAGGCGGCGCCTGGTACGAAACCGGGCCCGATGCGGTGTTCGCGCAAGCCGCCGCCGATCGTCCCAGCCGTTTCATTCGCGTGATGATCCTGCCGCGCACGCTGGCGGGCAAGAGCTCGATCCAGTACGTCAACGAAGCCGACAAGGACAAGCCGCGCGTGCAGCAATACAAGATCTTCGCCGACGCGCCGATCGCACGACCGAAGGAGTAGCTCCCCATGTACAGCGCGACGATCGGATCGAGCCGCTACGCCTTCCCCGATCTCAAGACGCTGCTGGCCAAGGCCTCGCCGCTGCGCAGCGGCGACGTGCTCGCCGGCGTCGCGGCGGCATCGGGCGAAGAGCGGGTGGCGGCGCAATACGCGCTCGCCGACCTGCCGCTCGCAACCTTCCTCGCCGAGCACGTCGTTCCCTACGAAAGCGACGAGGTGACGCGGCTCATTGTCGACACCCACGATCGCGCGGCCTTTGCCACCATCGCCCATCTCACCGTCGGCGGATTGCGCGACTGGCTCCTGTCGGATGCGTCGACCGCGGACACCCTCGCCGCGCTCGCGCCCGGCATCACGCCCGAGATGGCGGCGGCCGTGAGCAAGATCAGCCGGCTGCAGGACCTCATGGTGATGGCGGGCAAGTGCGCGGTGGTCACCCGCTTCCGCAACACCATCGGGTTGCCGGGCACGGCTGTCGGTGCGGCTGCAGCCCAATCATCCGACCGACGATCTCGCCGGCATCGCCGCCAGCATTCTCGACGGCCTCCTGCTCGGCGCCGGCGATGCCGTGATCGGCATCAATCCCGCGACCGACAGTCCGGAGCGGGCGCATGCGCTGCTGGCCATGCTCGAGGAGTTGCGCCTCAAGCTCGACGTGCCGACCCAGAGCTGCGTGCTGGCGCACGTGACCACCACGCTCGATCTCATCGCCCGCGGCTCGCCGGTCGATCTGGTGTTCCAGTCCATTGCCGGGACGCAGGCCGCGAACAAGAGCTTCGGCATCGATCTCGCGCTGCTGGCTGAGGCGCAGGCCGCCGCGCTGTCGCTTCACCGCGGCAGCGTCGGCGACAACGTGATGTATTTCGAGACCGGGCAAGGCAGCGCGCTCTCCGCCGGCGCGCATCACGGCGTCGACCAGCAGACGCTGGAGGCGCGCGCCTATGCGGTGGCGCGCCGCTTCCGGCCGCTGCTGATCAACACCGTGGTCGGCTTCATCGGGCCGGAATACCTCTACGACGGCAAGCAGATCATCCGCGCCGGCCTCGAGGACCATTTCTGCGGCAAGCTCATGGGCCTGCCGATGGGCTGCGACGTCTGCTACACCAATCACGCCGAGGCCGACCAGGACGACATGGACGCGCTGCTCACGCTGCTCACCGCCGCGGGCGTCAACTTCATCATGGGCGTACCCGGCGCCGACGACATCATGCTGGGCTATCAGAGCACCTCGTTTCACGACGCGCTCGCCATGCGCGATCTGCTCGGCCGCCGCCCGGCGCCGGAATTCGAAGCCTGGCTCGCGCGCCAGGGATTGATCGACACGGCCGCGCGCATCCGTCCGCGCAGCATGCCCGGCGGTTTTCGCGCGCTCCTGCCGGCGTGAGGACATGCTGCCGCCATGAGCGAGCAACGACCGCCAGCTCACCCGCCGAGCGCGCCGCCTGCCCGCAAACCGGCGCAGGACGAGCCGTGGGCGGAGCTGCGCCGGTTCACCGCCGCGCGCATCGCGCTGCCGCGCAGCGGCGCGTCGCTCGCCACCGCACCGCTGCTCGAATTTCGCCTTGCCCATGCCCGCGCCCGCGACGCCGTGCACGCGCCGTTCGACGACGCGCGCCTGTGCGCCGAGCTCGCGCCGCTCGGGCTGCCCGTGCTCGCGGTCGCGAGCGCGGCGCAGGACCGCCAGCACTACCTCATGCGTCCCGACCTCGGCCGCCGGCTCGCCGACGATTCTGCCGCGATGCTCGCCGCCCATGCCGGCAGCGGTTACGACGTCGCGTTCATCGTCGCCGACGGCTTGTCCGCGCGCGCGGTCGCGACGCATGCGCAGCCGCTGCTGGCGCAGGTGCTGCCGCGCCTGGCGGACTGGCGCATCGCGCCGCTGGTGGTTGCGCGCCTCGGCCGGGTGGCGCTCGGCGACGCGATCGCGAACGCGCTCCACGCCGAGATCGCGGTGATGCTGATCGGCGAGCGGCCGGGCCTCTCCGCGCCCGACAGCATGGGCGCCTACCTCACCTTCGCGCCCACGCCGCAAACCAGCGATGCCGAGCGCAACTGCATCTCCAACATCCGGCCGGAGGGCCTTCCCTACCCCGATGCCGCGATCAAGCTCGTGCATCTCATCCGCGCCATGCGCGCGCGCCGGCTCTCGGGCGTGCAGCTCAAGGACGACGCCGACCGGCTGTTGATCGAGGAGCGGTGAATCCGCGGCGTTGCAGCAGACGCAGGCCGGAGCGGCTCCAGCGTCCCCTCCCCCGCTTGCGGGGGAGGGACAGGGAGGGGGCATGCATCAGAGATCGTGCAAGTCGCGCCCCCACCCCAACCCTCCCCCGCAAGCGGGGGAGGGAGCACACCGCATTCGCGGCACTATGCGCCTGCGCGCACCAGCCGAATGACGTGTGACCGTCTGCCGCCGATGAACGCGATGTGATCTGCATGAACCCGAATTAACTCGGCCGCCTGCGGCTGCAAGCTAAAATCCCGGTCGACGGCGTGATGCGACGTTCCAGTTGGTCCCGCCCCGGTAGTGCCCGACAGGAGAGAGCGATGCGCCGCATGTCGGCTGCAGTGATGACGGCGCTTGGCCTCGTTGCGCTCGCCGCCGCAATCCCCTCCGCGCCGGCGCGGGCCGAGCCCGACGCCGCGCTGCACGACCTCGTCACCCGTCACGTCCAGCCGCTCCTGCTCCCTCCCGGCGGCATGGCGGTCGCGCTCTACATCGACGGCCGCACCGTGTTCTTCAACTACGGCATGGCCAATTCCGCCCGCAAGCAGCCGGTGACTCCGATTCGCTGTTCAACCTCGCCTCGGTCGGGAAGGTGTTCACCTCCACCCTGCTGGCGCAGGCGGTCAAGCAGGGCGAGGTCGCGCTCGACGACCCGGTCGCCAAATACGTGACCGAGCTGCAGCAGGGCGGCGACATCCGCCGGGTCACGCTCGGCCAGCTCGCCAGCCACACCTCCGGCCTCCATCGGGTGCCGCAGCAATACGAGCCGTCGCACCGCGGCCCGTATTCGCTGCCCGACTTCATCCGCTATCTCAACGCGTGGAAGGCGGACGACGGGCACGAGCCCGGCAAGCAGGACATCTATTCCAACACCGGCTTCGTGCTGCTGCAGCTGGCGTTGCAGCGCCGGTTCGACATGCCTTACGCGAAGCTCCTGCAGCAGCGCCTGCTGGCGCCGCTCGGCATGACGTCGACCGCGATGCCGGTGCCCCGCCCCAATGCGCGCGGACAGATCGCGCCGGCGCTGCGGCAGCGCGCGGTGCAGGGCTACGCCGTGGACGGACAACCCGTCGGCGAGCCCGGCAACGAGCAGGGCACGTTCAACTGGCCCGGCACCGGCCAGATGTATTCCTCCGCCCGCGATCTCGCGGTGTTCCTCGCCGCCAATCTCGGCGCGCTGCCGAACAATCGTCCGCTGCAGGACGCCATGGCGTTGGCGCAGCAGGGCGTGTTCACGGTCAACCCGCGCTTCACCCAGGCGCTCGGCTGGCAGGTCGTGCGCAACGACGATCTCACCATCGTCGACAAGAACGGCGGCCTCAACAACACCTCGACCTATATCGGCATGATCCCGCAGCAGCGGCTCGGCATCGTCATCCTCGCCAACCGCGGCAAGGAACCCGCCACCCGCATCGGCCGCCAGATCATGCTCGCGCTCGCGCGCAGCAACGTCGCCGCCAGCGACGACGGCCACAGCGGCAACTGAGCGCGGCCCGCCCGGCCGCTGCCGCAGCACGATCTCCGCCGCGGCATGTCCGCGCAGCGGGCATCCTGTCGTTCGCCGGCCGGCCGATTCATCGCCTGCGCAGATGAACCGGGGGACCCTCAAACCACACCTATGAGGGCGCGGGGCCCTTGGCACGCGATAGCCGCCGGCTATCGCACGGCGAAGTCCCCGCTTGTGTGCCTTTGGTCTCCGGCTCCAGGGAGAGAAGCGATGCGCCCAACCACGCGTGCACGAGGCTGGATGCTGCAGGAAGCCCTCTGGGTGGTCGTGGTCGCGGCCATCGCCAGCAACATCTCGGTATTGGCGCAGATCGGGCTGTTTTCGTTTCAGTGATAGCGGACTGAACCGATACCCGCTGGCACCGGTAGCGCCGCCGCCAACGTTCACCCCCGTCAGCTCGCGCCGTTGCGCAGCACGATGCAGGCGCCGCCGGCACGGCGGATGCTGCCGCACAGGCTGTCCGCCGCCTGGCGCGTGTCGGCGCCGACCCGCACCTGGTAGAACGGCCGGGTGCCGCGGCTGCGGAACACGCTGCTGAGCAGGCTCGGGTCGCGTCCGGTCAGCACCTCGGCGTAGCGCCGCGCCAGCATGGCGTAGTTCGCCAGCGCATGGTCGCGCGAGAACCCGGCGGCGAGCTGCACGCCCCACGGGCTGCCGGCGACCAGGTTCACCCGCTCCTCGAGCTTCTGCACGAACGGATTGGGCGCGCGGTGCAGCAGCGCCATCAGCTGCGTGCAGTTCGGCCGCGCCGGCTGCACCGGCTCGCGCTTGCCGCTCTTCGCCCACTCGTCGGCCGAGAGCCCGGTGATGGCCTGCACGTAGTTGTGCGTCTCCGTCGGCAGCGTGCGCCGGCCCGAAAGCCAGTCGCGCACCCGCTGCGGGCCGGCATTGTAGGCCGCCGCCGCCAGCCCGAGATTGCCGAACTGGTCGGCGAGCTCGCGCAGGAACTCGGCCGACTTCGGCAGCGCCTGCACCGGATCGAACGGATCGAGCAGGCCGCGCTCGGCCGCGGTGCGCGGCATGAACTGGGCGATGCCCTGGGCGCGCTCGCCGCTGCGCGTGCGCGGGCCGACCACGCCGGGCTGGAACCGGCTCTCCTGCCAGATCACCCGCGCGAAGAATTCGAGCGGCAGGTTGTTCGCCCGCGCCGACGCCTCGATCATCAGGCACACGGATTCGCGCAGATCCGCGTCCGATGGCGCAGGTGTAGGCGCCGGCGGCGCGGCCGCGTTCTGCTCCGCCGGCGCAGCAGCCGCGGGTGGCGGCGGCGCACCGGCATCCGCCGGCGGCGCGGTGGCTGGCGGTGGCGACGCGTCCGGTTGCGCCGGCTCGGCCAGCGCCGGCGCGGTCGCGAGCAGCAGCAGCGCGATGATCGCAATGCGGGCCATGCGCCTCAACGATGCAGATGGCGTTCCGGTTCGGCCGCAGAATAGCAGCGCCGGCGCGGCCCGCGAAGCTTGCTCTGGTGTCCCGGGCGCAGCGCAGCAACGTCAGCTACACGTTTACGCGAGATCTGCGTACACTTGATGTGGCAGTTGCGAGATGCGCTGCAGACACTCGTCGCGAACGTCCGAGCCTGGAACGGTCCCGGCTCAGCGATGCACCGCTGCGCGCGTTGCGCTTGCGCTGCATCGCATCCGGGACACGTGGCCTAGCGGCCATCTACATCGATATGCTCCGATAGACCGCCCCGAAACCCCTGCGTTTGATCTCCCATGTCCCTTCCCCTGTCAGGCCTGCTGGTGGTCGCGCTCGAGCAGGCGGTGGCGGCGCCCATGTGCACCTGCCGCCTCGCCGATGCCGGCGCGCGCGTGATCAAGATCGAGCGGCCCGAGGGCGACTTCGCGCGCGGCTACGACAAGCTGGCGAAGCCGCACACCGACGGGCGTGAACGCCGCTCTAAACAGGAAGACGCGCGTGAACGCGCTGATGTTAAACAAGAAGACGCGCGTGAACGCGCTGATGTTAAACAAGAAGACGCGCGTGAACGCGCTGATGTTAAACAGGAAGACGGGCGTGAACGCCCTGATGGGGGCGAGAGCGCCTATTTCGTCTGGCTCAACCGCGGCAAGCAATCGCTGGTGCTCGACCTCGCGCGCGACGACGACAAGGCTGTGCTCGCGGCCATGCTCGCCAAGGCCGACGTGTTCGTGCAGAACCTCAAGCCCGGCGCCATCGCCAAGCTCGGCTTTCCGCTCGATCAATTGCGCCGCACGCATCCCCGCCTCGTGATCTGCTCGATCTCCGGCTACGGCGAGGACGGCCCCTACGCCGCGCGCAAGGCCTACGACATGCTGATCCAGGCCGAGTCCGGGCTCGCCTCGCTCACCGGCTCGCCCGACGCGCCGGCGCGCGTCGGCGTCTCCGTCTGCGACATCGCCGCCGGCATGAACGCCTACGAGGCCATCCTCGAGGCGCTGATCGCGCGCGGCCGCACCGGCGACGGCGCCGCGATCTCGATCTCCATGTTCGACGCCATGGCCGACTGGATGGCGGTGCCGCTGCTGCAGTACGAAGGCGGCCAGCCGCCGCGCCGCATGGGCCTCGCGCATACCTCGATCGCACCCTACGGCGTGTTCAAGACCAGCGGACGGCGCCGACATTCTGATCTCGATCCAGAGCGACCGCGAATGGCGCGTGCTGGCCGCGCAGGTGCTCGGCGACAGCGCGCTCGCCGCCGATCCCGCCTTCGCCACCAATGTCGCGCGCGTCAAGCGCCGCGCCGACACCGATGCGCGCGTGCAGCGGTGTTCGGCGCCACCGACGTTGCGCCGCTCACGCAGAAGCTCGCCGCCGCCGACATCGCCTTTGCCCGCGTCAACGACACCGCCGACCTCGCCGCCCATCCGCAGCTGCGCCGCATCGAGGTCGCGACTCCGTCGGGCGCGGTGTCCTATCCCGCGCCGCCCGCGCGCCGCGACGGCGTCCCGCGCAGCTACGGCGCGGTGCCCGCGCTCGGCGAGCACAGCGCCGCGATCCGCGCCGAGTTCATGCCGCAGGCGCCGCAGCGGTAGGGTGGGCAGCATCGCTCGTCTGTCTCCTCATGGTGAGGAGCGTCGCGCAGCGACGCGTCTCGAACCATGAGGCCTCATCGTGGCCGCCCATCCTTCGAGACGGGCGCTGCGCGCCCTCCTCAGGATGAGGCGGATGTTCCAATCCGTCGTTTTGCCAATGGATCCCCCCTCACCTCGCCCACTCTGCTCACCCTGTTCACCTCGCGTCGGCGCTGCGCTGCTTGGTGGAGAGATAGAAGTAGCCGACGCGGTTGTTGGGCGGCGTGCCGAACCAGATGCGGCCGTCCTTGTCGAGGAAGAAGTCGCGCATGCCGTTGTCGGTATAGGGCATGGGATATTCCGTCACCTTGCCGGTGGCGGGATCGAGCCGTCCCATCACGTCGCGCCATTCCGACGAGTACCAGACCGAGCGGTCGGGCGCGATGCCGAGCGCGTAGGGCTTGGTCTTGGCGTTGGGCAGCGGGTACTCCTTGAACGTTTCGGTCTTGGGATCGAAGCGCTCGATCTTGCCGCTCTCGTAGATGCAGAACCAGATCATGCCGTCGTCGTCGATCTGGATGCGGCGCGGGCGATCGCGCGTGGGCGGGATGTATTTCGTCACCTTGAGCGTCTTGGGATCGACCTTGCCGAGCGATCCCGCCCGCGTCATCTCGGTGAACCAGACCGTGCCCTCCTTGTCGAGCGCGATGCCGTAGGCGGTCGGCACCTCGGGGATGTGGGTATAGGTCTCGGTCTTCGGATCGAAGCGCGTGAGCCCGCCGGTCGACCACACCGAGCCGTCGGGATGCACCTTGATGGTGTGCTTGCGCCAGTCGTCCTGGAACTCGCTGATCTTCTGCGTCGCCGGGTCCCAGCGCCCGAGCTTCTTGGCGCCCGCCTCGGTGAGCCACACCGAGCCGTCGGGCGCCGGCACCGCGGAATGAATGAGCGCCGGGCCCGGATGCGGGACGCGAAACTCCTTGATCTCGCCGCTCGCGGGATTGAAGCGCGCGATCCGGTTCGACACCCCGTATTGCGGGATCCAGAAATTGCCGTCGGCGTCGGGATGCGCGGTCCAGGGGAAACGATTGGGCCCCGGCATTTCGAAATCGACATAGACGATGTTGAGCGCGTCGTCGTCGACCTTCGTCGTGGTGTCCTTATAGGCCGCGAGCTCGGCCGGCGATTTCGGCAGCACCGAGGCCTCCCCGAACACGTGGGTGAGATAGGACACGACCTCGTCGGCCTGGGCGTCGCTGAAGCCGGCGCGGTCGGCGAGCGAGGAGCGCATCGCCTCGCGCATGAACTCGACGCGCGTGCGCCAGCCGTCCTCGTCGGTGGTGACCGCCGCCATCTTCGACTGGAAGCCGTGGCAGCTCAGGCAATTGTCGAACAGGGTCTGCTTGCCGCGCGCCTCCGGCAGGAGCTGCAGGCCCTGCAATATGGTGAGGTCGCTCCAGCGCACCGGCGCGCTCTGCAGCGCAAAGTCGTGCGCCGCGGTGCCGTCGGCCGCGAGCGTGATGCCGCTTTTGGGCTCGGCCTTGGTGCCGAGCGCGCGCACGCTCAGGCGATACTCGCCCGCCGGCAGGTTCTCCACCGCGTAGCGGCCGGCAGTGTCGGTGAGCACGCTCACGGTCATCTTGAGCTTGCCGTGGCGCGCCTGCACGAACGCGGCGCGCAGCGGCGCGCCGTCCGGCCCGGTCACCGTGCCGGTGATGCTGGCGGCGTGGGCGGGCGCGGCGACCACGACCGCGGCGACGACGACCGCAACCAGCGACGCCGCGATCGCGCCGACGAATGAGACCACCGACGCCGCGATGGACGCGACGAAAGACGCGCGCACGATCGATCGTGCCGCGGCACTCAGGGCAAATGACCGCATGACGTTTCCTCGTGTTGGTTTTGTGTGACGATCGTTCTTGCGCGACGACCGTTGCCGCATATTCGGCTCCTGCACGTGATGCGTGTCAACATGAGACTTGGCATACGAGACGCGCTGGATGCGATGCGCCCGGCGCATTGTCACGCTCGCGTACGCGCCACACAGACCGACCAAGCGGCTCCAGCGTCCCCTCCCCCGCCTGCGGGGGAGGGACAGGGAGGGGGCACACAGAAAGACTTCTGGTGCAGAGCATGGACGAAGATTTGTGCAAGCATGCCCCCACCCCAACCCTCCCCCGCAAGCGGGGGAGGGAGCGCACCGAGTTCGCGGCGCGTTGTACGCTTGACGTATCACCAATCACGGTATAGATGCCGAACGCATGATCCAGTCGTTTCGCGATCGCGCCACCCAACGGCTGTGGATGGGCGCGTTCGTGAAGCGGTTCAGCGGCATCGAGAAGCCGGCGCGGCGAAAGCTCGACATGCTTCACCACGCGCGAGACCTTAACGACTTGCGCGCACCACCCGCCAACCGGCTCGAAGCGTTGGCCGGTGACCGCCGGGGACAGCACTCGATCCGCATCAACGATCAATGGCGCATCTGTTTCATTTGGACCGCGGAGGGTCCGGCCGATGTCGAAATCGTCGACTACCACTAAGGGCGTCCCCACTCCCAACCGGGTGACCACCCATCCGGGGGAAGTGCTCAGCGAAGAGTTTCTCGTTCCGCTCGGCATGTCGGTGAACGCGCTTGCGATGGCATTGCGCGTACCGGCCACGCGCATCGGCGCGATCGTCAAGGGCGAGCGGTCGGTGACGGCCGACACGGCGTTGCGGCTCGCGCGTTTCTTCGGCACCAGCCCGGAATTCTGGGTGAACCTGCAGGCGATGCACGATCTGACCAAGACGCGACGCGACAGCGGCGGCAAGATCGCGCGCGATGTGCGGCCGCGCGCAGCGTGATCGCCCCGCCCTCGTGTCCCGGACGAGTGCAGCGAGCGCACTTGCGCGAGCGGAACGAGATCCGGGACCCAGCGCAAGAAGCGCGAAGCGCCATATCCGCTCCGCACCACATCATGTCGCCCCCAAGTGCCGGCTCATCGCTCGCCTACGCTCGCTCGTCCGTGACACGAGAGCGCCTTGCTCCGCCGCCCGCATCCAGCGCGCGCTGCCGGCACGCAGCCGCCGCAGCTGCAGGGTCAGCTCGGACGGTGGCTCCCCCTCGCCGAAAATGCGCCAGCTGCCGTCGGCGTGCTTCTCCTCGATCCACTCAGGCGGAACGCCGAAACCGAAAACGTACCGCAGGCGCTCCGGCATCGCCCTTCGGCCGGCCACGCGCGTCGCCGCACGCGCCGTCTTTCCAGCGCGGATCGCCGCCAAAATTTCATGAACGCAGGCCCAGGCCCGCGGCGAGCGGCGAGCGCCGCATCGATCGACGTCGCCACCGCAGCGGCGCCGGCGCCGGCAGGCTTTGCGTTTGCATGCGCGCCACAGCGCCATTCCGGCGTGGGCGGCGGACAATCGCTCCGCGACGTGGCGCTGCTCCGCCGCGGTCAGCGGCGGCGCGACGCGCGCGCGGGTCTTGGTCTTGCTCTTGATCAGCTCGGCGTCGCTCACCCCGCCCACCTCGTACACTCTCATCGGCACAGCCCTCCTCGTTCCCGCGGCGCGTTTTTGCGCCCGGGTGGTGTCCTTGTGATCGCGTCCATCCCCGAATGGAGGGGTGGGCGGAGCGCCGACAGGCGCACTATTTCTGTTGTCGCGTTTGCGAGACGCGACTGATCCGCGCCGGCGGGGCGCGGCGCGTCCCATGACGCGGGACGCTCGCCTCTCGGCGCTCCACCGTGGCGGTTTTCGGCCGGGGGCCGCGCTTCCATCTCCGGCATTGCCTCCGGATCCGTGCAGCGAGCTCCTCGCAGCCAGGTCGTCATGCCTGGCGGGCGGTGTCCCGGACCTCCCGAGCCCGCGGTTACGAGCCGCAGCCGCAGGACGCCACTCCCCGCTCCGCCTTCAGGATCGTCTCTAGAAGACGCCCCTCCTGGAGCGAGGATTCGAAATCTTATACTATGAATTCGTTACGTAGTCAATACCGTAGTCAGCGGGTAGTCGCCATTTCTAC